>JBBDYC010000019.1:79769-222402 GCA_040901985.1 Gemmatimonadaceae bacterium | reverse complement strand
CGCGACCTTCGGGTTATGAGCCCGACGAGCTACCAGGCTGCTCCACCCCGCGTCATTGAGCTGAAAGATAGGCGTCGCGGCGCCCCAGTCAAGGCGGCGATGCGGTCCTTGACGCCCTAGCGCCGGCGTATGGAGTCGGCCGGCTCGGCAAACCGGTAGAGCACTTCGCGCGACCCCTTCACCATCCCGAACTCCTCGCGCGCGATCCGTTCCTGCGTCAGGGGGTCGGACTCCACGGCCGCCTTGTACGCCTCCAACTCAGCCACCCGACGGACGAGGGAATCCACGACCGCCCTCTCGTGCGCGATGGCGTCGCGCTGGCGCAGCAGGTCGGTCGTCCCGTACTCGCCGCCCTCGATGGCAAAGACGATGACACTGAGGCCGATTGCCGCGAGAATCACACGCCCGACGATCTGTTGGGTCGTCAAGGGCACCTTACGTCCCGTCTCGCTCGAGCGCCCCCGCCTTGCCATCGCGCGGCCCTAGGCTTCGTCGTCGAGGCCGTAGAGTGCGCCGCCCGGGTACTCGGCGTGCGCCCCCAACTCGCCTTCGATCCGCAACAGCTGGTTGTACTTTGCCACGCGATCCGTCCGGCTCGCCGACCCCGTCTTGATCTGGCCGGCGTTCGTCGCCACCGCGAGGTCGGCGATGAACGTGTCCTCCGTTTCCCCCGAGCGGTGCGAGATGATCGAACGGTAGCCATTGCGGCCCGCCATCTCGATTGTCTCGAGCGTTTCGGTGAGCGTGCCAATCTGGTTCACCTTCACGAGGATGGCGTTGGCCACCTCTTCCTCGATCCCGCGGGCGAGAAACGCCGTGTTCGTCACGAAGATGTCGTCGCCGACGAGCTGGCAGCGATCGCCGAGCGCCTCGGTCAACCGTCCCCACCCGTCCCAGTCGCTCTCCGCCAGCCCGTCCTCGATCGAGACGATTGGATACTTGTTCAGCCACTTCGCGTAGAGCTCGACCATCTGGTCGGCGCTCTTGGTGCCGCCGCTGCTCTTCTTGAACGTGTACTTCCCCCTGTCGAACAACTCGCTGGCCGCGCAGTCGAGCGCGAGCGCGACGTCCGCGCCCGGGGCATACCCCGCCGCCTCGATCGCCTCGATCACGACGTCCAAGGCGGCCTGGTCGCTCTTCAGGTCCGGGGCGAAGCCGCCCTCGTCACCCACGCCGGTCGAGAGCTTCCGCTTCACGAGCACCTTCTTGAGCGCGTGAAAGACCTCGGTGCCCATCCGCAGCGCCTCGCTGAATGTCGGCGCACCCACCGGCACGATCATGTACTCCTGGAAGTCCACCGTGTTGGTCGCGTGGGCGCCGCCGTTGAGGATGTTCATCATCGGCACCGGGAGCGTGCGCGCCATCGGGCCTCCGAGGTAGCGATAGAGCGGCAGGTCCACGCTCGCCGCGCCGGCGCGCGCCGCGGCCATCGAGACCGCGAGCATCGCGTTCGCCCCGAGCTTCGACTTCGTCGGCGTGCCATCGAGCGCAATCAGCGCACGGTCAATCGTCATCTGGTCCACCACATCGAGGCCCATCAACTCGGGCTCGATCACCTTGGTCACGTTCTGGACGGCCTTCCGCACACCCCTGCCGAGGTAGCGCCTGGCGTCGCCGTCGCGGAGTTCGTTGGCCTCGTGCGCGCCGGTGGAAGCGCCGCTTGGCACCGCCGCCCGGCCGTAGGTCCCATCCTCGAGGACAACCTCGGCCTCGACCGTGGGATTGCCGCGCGAGTCGAGGATCTCACGGGCCTGGATGGCGATGATCACGGACATCGGCCTGGGGGAGGAGGGAGATGGGTGAGTATGAGAGCTGGGCGGTAATCTATCAGGTCGTGCCGAACGGCGGGGACACCACGCCGTACTCGCGCTGGAGGCACTCGGCCATCGCCTCGTACGTCCGGCGGGCGAGGGTGGTCCGGTCGTCATACGTCAGGCCGGTCGTCGCGATCGGCGCGAGGTAGTGCATGTGCACCACGCCCGGCCGCACGGCGAAGCGGCCCTTCCGCTGCACCTCGAGTCCGCCGTGGATCACCACCGGGACAATCGGCGCCTGTGCCTGGATGGCCAGCACGAACGGCCCCTTCTTGAACGGACGGAGTGGATACGCGTGGCCGCGCGTCCCTTCCGGGTAGACCGCGACCGACGCACCCGACGCGATGCGCGCAGTGGCGATGGTGTACGAGTCGAACGCCGCCTTCCGGTTGGCGCGCTCGATCGGGACCATCCCCGCCGCGAGCATCGCCTTGCCGAAGACGGGGATGCGGAACAGCTCCGCCTTCGCGACGAACTTGATCCAAGGGAGCCGGGCGCCGAGGGCGAGCACGTCAATGTTGCCGGTGTGGTTGGCGACGAAGACGTGGCGATCGGCGTGTTTCCGCTGGGCGTCGTGCTCGACGATCGTCACGCCGGCGACCCAGAGGCTGGTCCGTCCCCAGAGGCGCGGCGCGAGGTCATAGGGCGACCCCGGGCGGTCGCGGACGCGGAACAGCCCGGCGAGGATCGCCATCCCGCCGAAGGTGACCGAACTGACGAGGAGCGTGAGCGCGAAGAGGACGGCGCGGATCATCGGCCGGCGAAGTGGTCGTGCACCGCCGGGAGCGGCGCAGGGCGGCCATCGCGCTCAGCGACCACTTCGCCGGCCTTCCCGGTCGCCGCCTCGACGCGGCCAATCGGCGTGAGCGTGAGCCCGGCGTTCGCCTGTGCAAAGGCGCGCCCGTCGAGCGCTGGGGCGGCGACGAGCAGCTCGTACTCCTCGCCGCTCATCAGGGCGTCAGCGACGTTGACGCCCTCGTGGCACGGCACGGTGTCGAGCGTCAGCACGCAGCGCACGCCGCTCGCCGCGGCGAGGTGCCCGGCATCACCAGCCAGACCGTCCGAGAGGTCAATCGCCGCGCTGGCGCCGTGGGCCGCCAGCCACGCCCCCGCCCCGAGCCGGGCAATCGGTCGTGCGAAGCGGTCACGCGCGGCGGCGGCCGGTACGTCGCCCCGTTCCCAGGCCGCGAGCGCCGCGCCCGGTCCGCCGAGCGACCCAGTGACGAAGAGCGTATCGCCGGGGCTGGCGCCGGCGCGCGAGAGCGGCCGCGCCGTGTGTCCGAGCGCCGTGATGGCCAGCGCCAGGCGGTCGCCATCCACCACGTCGCCGCCGACAATCGGCGCGCCCGCGGCGTTGGCCGCCGCCCCGATACCCTCGGCGAGTTCGCCCAACGCCCCGCGCCAGTCGGCCGGCACCGTCAGCGCCAGCAGCACGCCGAGTGGCGCGGCGCCCATCGCCGCGAGATCGCTCAACGCCGCCTGTGTCGCCCGCCAGCCGACCTCGGCCGGCGTGAGCCAGGGACGCCGGAAGTGGATGCCTTCGACCGTACTGTCGGTGCTCACGACCAGGCGCGACCCCGGCGGCACGTCGAGCACCGCACCGTCGTCGCCCACGCCGACGGCCGCCGGTCCCCACTGTGCGAGGAGGGCCCGCACCGCATCGAACTCGGCGCCGGGACCCATCGCCAGGTGCCGGCTCACCGCCGTTGTCCGACCGCCGGCAACACCGCGAGGATCGGTGGCTCGGGCACGGGATCGGTCAGCGCCCAGACGTCGCGCAACGCGACCACCACGTCCTCGAGCGAACTGCCGCGGACGGAGCCGACGGCGGCGGCGTGCTCGCCGGCCCGTCCGTGGATCCACGCACCGCAAGTGGCGGCCACGAACGGGTCGCCGGTCTGCGTGAGCAGCGTCGAGACAATCCCCGCGAGGACGTCACCGCTCCCCGCCACTCCAAGCGTCGGCGCCCCGGCCGCGCTTACCATCACCCGGCCGTCCGACGCGCTGATCACGCTCGGCGTACCCTTGAGCAAGACCGTCGCGCCGACCTGACGAGCCAGCTCGACGCCGATCTCGAACCGCTCGGCCAGCACGTCGGCGGGCTCCCGGCCGACGAGCCGCGCCGCCTCGATCGGGTGCGGCGTCACCACCGCCGGCCGCTTGCCAATCAGCGCGCCGAGCGTGCGCGGCTCGCCCTCGAACACGTTCAGCGCATCGGCATCAATGACCACCGGCCCCTGCCATTGGACGAGCAGCCGCTCGACGAGCGCCCGGGTCATCGTCGTGCGCCCGAGTCCCGGCCCGAGAAGCAACGCGTGCGCCCAGCCCAACACGCGCAATTGGTCCTCGGCCGTCACCGGCCAGCGCGAGGCCATCGTCTCGGGGAGCGACGCCTGCACGACCGGCACGTTCGTCGGCGCGACGAGGAGGTGCACCATCCCGATCCCGCTGCGCATCGCGCCCCGCGCGGCGAGCATCGGGGCGCCGGCCATCCCCTCGCCGCCGCCGACGATGGCGAGGCGCCGACGCACGCCCTTGTGCGCGTCAGCGGGGATCGGCGGCACCGACGCGCGCACCCAGGACGCGTCCACGAGGCCCGGCGCGCCGTCGGCCGCGTCGGCGTGCAGCCCCAGGCCGATATCGAGACAGACGATCTCGCCGGCCTCGTCCCGGCGGAGCAGCGTGCCGCGCTTGACGGTGCCGTACGCGCAGGTCAGGTGCGCACGGACGACGGTGTCGCCGGCGCCGGTGGTCGCGTCGAGGCCGCTCGTCAGGTCGAGCGACACGATCGTGGCGCCAGCGACCCGCGACGCGGCGATCTGCCGGATGCGCTCGGCGATCGCCTCCTTCACCTCGCCCTCGGTGCCGGTGCCGAGCAGCCCGTCCACCACGACCACGGGATGTTTCGGGTCGCTGACGGCGGCGATCGCATCGGCGGCCTCCTCGTGGGCGCGCTTCGCCAGCGCCGCCACCGGGGGCGCGACTGCGGCGACGGCGACCGGACATCCGGCGCGGGCGAGCGCGCCGGCGACCACCCACGCGTCACCGCCGTTATTGCCGGTGCCGGCGTGGACCACGGCGCCGAGGACCCGCACATCGGGGAAGCGCTTCAAGATCAGTTGGGCGGTCGCCTCGCCGGCCGCGCGCATCAGCGCAAAGGCATCGGTCCCCGCGGCGATTGCCGCGGCCTCGCGCGCCGCCGACTGTGCCGCCGTGACGACGCGCGCGGTCACCGTGTGGCCGCGCGCCGCAGGCACCGCACGCGCCTCAGACCGCCGCGGCCGGGTTCCACGGGTAGTCCCGATCGAACGACGCGTGGAAGTCGAAGACGTCCACGAAGTTGTCCTTGGTGTCCTGCGGCTGGCGCATCAGGAGTCCGAGATCCACGAGCGTGAAGACGATCTCGCCGAGGTCGGAGGATTCGCGTAGCCCCCAATGCTCCAGCACCGTGCGCGCCAGCACGCCGTAGCGATGGAGGGCGAGGTCGCGACAGCCCACGGCGAGCTCACGTCCGCTGAGGTGTCGCCGCTCGGGCAGCTGCTGCTGGCGGAACTCGAGCGCCGCGAGCACGAAGAGATACGCCCGCTCGTCGTAGCGCGGGTCGCGCAGCCGGATCCGGTCCATCACCCCATCGCGAAAGGCGAGCTCTGGCATCGGCTAAAGGTACAACGGAAAGGCGTCCGCCATCTCCCGCACCTCGGCCTTCACGGCGGCCGCCACCGCCGCATCCGTCGGCGCGGCGAGGACCCGGTCAATCAGCCCGGCGATCTGCGCCATCTCCGGTTCGCGCATCCCGCGCGTCGTCACCGCCGGCGTGCCGATGCGAATCCCGCTCGTCACGAAGGGCGACTGCGTCTCGCGCGGCACGGTGTTCTTGTTGACCGTGATCGCCGCGCGGTCGAGCGCCTCCTCGGCCACCTTCCCGGTGAGCTCGGTGCTCCGCGAGCGGAGGTCGGCGAGCATCAGGTGGTTGTCAGTGCCGCCGGAGACGATCTTCACCCCGCGCGACATCAGCGCCTCGGCGAGCGTCTTGGCGTTCGCCACCACCTGACGGCAGTAGATGGCGAAGGCGGGGTCGAGCGCCTCCTTGAACGCCACCGCCTTGGCGGCGATCACGTGCTCCAGCGGTCCACCCTGCGTGCCGGGGAACATCGCCTTGTCAATCGTCTTGGCGTGTTCGGCCTTGCAGAGGATGAGGCCGCCGCGCGGACCGCGCAGCGTCTTGTGCGTGGTCGTCGTCACGACGTCGGCAAACGGGACCGGACTCGGATAGACGCCGGTCGCCGCGAGCCCGGCGAAGTGTGCCATATCCACCAGGAAGATCGCCCCGACCTCCTTGGCGGCGTCGGCGAACTGCCGGTAGTCGAGCACGCGCGAGTACGCGCTGTAGCCGGCGATGATCAGCTTCGGCCGCTCCTTCCGCGCGATCGCGCGCATCGCCGCGTAGTCAATCAGCCCGTTGTCGTCCACCCCGTAGTGCACGGCGCGGTAGGTGAGCCCGGAGAAGTTCACCGGCGAGCCGTGCGTGAGGTGTCCGCCGTGCGAGAGGTCGAGCCCGAGCACCGTGTCGCCCGGCCTGAGGAAGGCGAGGTAGACCGCCGCGTTGGCCGTGGCCCCTGAGTGCGGCTGCACGTTCGCGTGGTCGGCGCCGAAGAGCGCCTTGGCGCGGTCAATGGCCAGCTGCTCGACCTTGTCCACCACCTCGCAGCCCCCGTAGTAGCGCTTCCCCGGCAGGCCCTCGGCGTACTTGTTGGTGAGCGACGATCCCATCGCCTCGAGGACGGCTGGCGAGACGAAGTTCTCGCTCGCGATCAGCTCGAGCCCGTTGCTCTGCCGCGTCGTCTCCTCGGCAATCAGCGCGGCGATCTCCGGGTCGGTGCCGAGCAGCGCGGCGCCGGGCAGCCGACGGTCCCAGTGCTGCCAGCCGGGCTTCATCGTCCCTCCGCCGGCCCGGCGCCGGTCGCGTCGCTCGACGAGGGCTCGATCTTGGCGATCCGCCGCTCGTGGCGACCGCCCTCATACTCCGTCTCCAGCCAGGTCTTGAGAATCTGCACCCCGTCCTCCTCGCTCACGAAGCGTGCCGGCAGCACCAGGACGTTCGCATTGTTGTGCTTCCGCGCGAGTTCGGCGATCTCCGGCGTCCACGCCACGGCGGCGCGCACCCCCGTATGCCGATTCGCCGCATAAGCCATCCCGAGTCCGGTGCCGCAGAGCAACACCCCGCGCGCCGCCTCGCCCCGCTCCACTTGGGCGGCGAGCGGATGGGCGAAGTCGGGATAGTCGGTGGACGATGCCGAGTGCGTCCCCAGGTCGTCCACCTCGTAGCCCAGCTCGCGGAGCGTCGCGCTCAGGCGCTCCTTGAGCTCGAACCCCGCGTGGTCCGACGCGATCGGGATGCGCTCGGCCTTGGCCATCGTCAGGGCTTCCGCGGCCATTGCGGCCGGGTGCGCATCAGTCCGTGCACCGAGGCAATCCGGCGCTCGGCAAGCTTGTCGGCGGCGAGATACGAGAACACGCCGTCGTCCTTGGCGATCCGATACACGCCGAGGACGGTGTCGAAGATCTCGTCGGCCTTGCGAAGGGCGCGCTCGCGCGACCAGCCAGCGAGCTCGCCGTAGACGTTGATCACGCCTCCGGCGTTGGCCACGAAGTCGGGCGCATAGAGGATGCCGCGCCGCTCGAGCGCCTCGCCGTGCGCAGCGGGCTCGAGCAGTTGATTGTTGGCGCCGCCGCAGACGACCTCGACGTTCAACATTGGGATCGTCTCGTCGTTGAGAATCGCCCCGAGGGCGCAGGGCGCGAAGAGATCCGCCTTGGCGGCGTAGATCGCGTCGCCGTTGACGGCTTTGGCGCCGGTCTCGTCCACCACGCCCTTCACGCGCTCGGGGCGGATGTCGCTGACGACAAGCCTGGCTCCCGCCGCGTGAAGCTCACGGCAGAGGTAGGTGCCGACATTGCCGAGTCCCTGCACGGTGACGGTCTTGCCGCCGAGCGATGGCGACCCCCAGCGCCACTTGGCCGACGCCTCGATCGCGCGGAAGACCCCGTGGGCGGTCACCGGCGACGGGTCGCCGGACTTGTTGGCCAGCCCCGCCACGAAGTCGGTCTCCATATGCACGAAATCCATGTCGGCGGTGCTCGTGCCGACGTCCTCCGCCGTCACGTAGCGCCCGCCGAGCGTCTCGACGAACCGCCCGTGCGCGCGGAAGATCATCTCGCGGCTGGTGGTGCGGTTGTCGCCGATGATGACGGCCTTGCCGCCCCCGAGGTTGAGGCCGGCGACGGCGTTCTTGTAGGTCATCCCGCGCGCGAGCCGCAGCGCGTCGGTGATCGCCTCCTCATCCGACGCGTAGTTCCAGAAGCGCGTCCCGCCCAGCGCCGGCCCGAGCGTGGTGTCGTGGATCGCGATGATCCCGCGGTAGCCCGCGCTCTCGTCGCTGCAAAGGACGAGTTGCTCGTGCCCGAGGTCGGCGATCGTCTCGAATAACTTCATGGGAAATAAAGATGGGAGATGGGAACTGGCAGATGCGAGGTCACGCCGGATCGCGCTCCTCTCACCCCTGCCGCGCCGAGACGGCGCGGCCAATCACGATCCGCTGCACTTCCGACGTCCCTTCGTAGATCTCCGTGGCCTTGGCGTCACGGAAGTAGCGCTCCACCGGATACTCCTTCACGTAGCCATAGCCGCCGAAGATCTGGATGGCGTTGGTCGTGACCCACATCGCGGTCTCGCTGGCGAAGAGCTTGCTCATCGAGACCTCGGCGGCGACCGAGGCGCCGCGGTCCTTCGCCGCCGCGGTGGCGTGGAGCAGTGCGCGGGCGGCGGCGATCCGCGTCGCCATGTCGGCCAGCTTGAATTGGACGCCCTGGAACTCGGCAATCGGCCGGCCGAACTGCCGGCGCTCGTTCGCGTACGCCGCCGACGCCTCGAAGGCGGCGCGCGCGATGCCGATCGCCTGCGCGGCGATGCCGAGTCGCCCGTGCTCCAGCGACCGCATCGCGTAGATGAAGCCCATCCCCTCCTCGCCCAGCATCCGGTCGGCCGGGACCCGCATCCCGTCGAAGCTCAAGTGCACGGTGGGCGAGGCGCGGAGGCCCATCTTGTCCTCCCGCTTCCCGAGCTGGAAGCCCGGAAGGTCGGGCGTCAGGATGAACGCCGAGATCCCCTTTGACCGGCGGCGGTCGTCCGGCGTGTCCGTGCGCACCATCGCGATGATCACGCCGGCGTGCGTGCCGCTGGTGATCCACGCCTTGGTGCCGCTGATGACCCAGTCGTCGCCGTCGCGGACCGCCTGGCAGCGAATCGCCGAGGCGTCGGAGCCGGCATCGGCCTCGGAGAGCGCGAACGCCCCGAGCAACTCGCCGCGGGCCAGCGGCGCGAGGAACGCCCGCTTTTGCGCCTCGGTCCCGTGCAGGGTGAGCATCTGCGTCGGCAGGGAGTTGTGGACCGACATCATCACCGCGGTGGACGCATCGGCGGCCGCGATCTCCTCGAGGGCCATCAGGTAGGTGCGCGTCTCGAGACCGAGGCCGTCGTATTCCGGGGGCAGCATCATCCCGAGAAAGCCGAGGTCCCCGAGCTGCTTGACCAGGGTCGGCTCGAAATGCGCCTCGCGGTCCCACGCCGCGGCGAAGGGCCGCACGTGCTCGGCGGCGAAGCGACGCGCCGTCTCGATGATCGCGGTCTGTTCCTCGCTCAGGACTCTCAGGTCGGTCATCGGGCCCGCGCGGGTGGGTAGGTGTAGAAACCGCGCCCCGCCTTCCGGCCGATCCATCCGGCGGCGACGTACTTCCGGAGCAGCGGACAGGGACGGTACTTCGGGTCGCCGAGCCCATCCTGCAGCACGTCGAGGATCGCCACGCAGGTGTCGAGGCCGATCAGGTCCGCCAGGGCGAGCGGACCCATCGGATGGCGCGTCCCGAGGGTCATCACCTGGTCCACCGCCTCCGGCGTGCCCACGCCTTCCATAACAGCGTAGCAGGCCTCGTTGATCATCGGCATCAGGATCCGATTGGCGATGAATCCCGGGAAGTCGTTCGCCTCGACCGGTGTCTTGCCGAGCGCCTTGGCGAGCGCGATGACCCGTGCCGCCGTGGCGTCGGAGGTGGCCAGTCCACGGATCACCTCCACGAGTTCGATCACCGGCACCGGGTTCATGAAGTGCATCCCGATCACGCGGTCGGGGCGGGTGGTCTGGGCGGCGATCTCGGTGATCGAGATCGAGCTCGTGTTGGTCCCGAGAATCGCGTCGGCGTGCGCCAGGCGATCAAGGTCGCGGAAGATCTGGAATTTCAATTCCTTCCGTTCGGTCGCCGCCTCGACGATCACCGTCGCCTCGCCCACGGCGTCGAACTCCGTGGTGGTCCGGAGACGGCCCAGTGCGGCGTCGCGCGCGGCGGCCGTCAGCGCGCCCTTCTTCACCTGGCGCTCGAGGTTCTGCTCGATCGTCGCCCGGGCCGTCGCGAGGGCGTCGGCCGCCACGTCAATCAGCGTGACCGCAAAGCCGCTCGTCGCGCACACGTGCGCAATGCCGTTGCCCATCTGGCCGGCGCCGACAACGGCGAAACGATCGTTCATTGTGGGACGTCGGGAGGGGCGGCCTGCGGGCCGCGGTTCATCGGGTACCACCACTCGTGGCAGGGGTGCGACCTATCGATGAAAAGTAACTGCCGGACGGAGGTTGCGCCGTCAGACCCGCTCGACGCTCAGCGCAACGGCGTTGCCGCCGCCGAGGCAGAGCGTGGCGAGGCCGGTCCGCCTGCCGTGCGCGGCCAAGGCGTGCAAGAGCGTCGTCAGGATGCGGGCGCCGCTGGACCCGATCGGATGGCCGAGCGCGATCGCCCCGCCATTCACGTTCACGCGGTCCCAGTCCCAGCCGAGTCCGTCGCCGTCGGCCAGCGCCTGCGAGGCAAACGCCTCGTTCGCCTCGATCAGATCGTAGTCCCCGATCGCCGCCCCGGTCCGCTTCATCAGGTTCTGGACGGCGACAATCGGGGCAAAGAAGAGGTCCTGCGGGTCGCCGCCGCCCGACGCATAGCCGGTGATGCGGGCGAGGATCGGCAGCCCGTGCGCCTTCGCGTACGCCTCGGACGCGACCACCAGCGCTGCGGCGCCGTCGTTGAGACCCGGGGCGTTCCCCGCCGTGACAGTCATCTCCTCGGGCTTCATCTCCGTTGGCGCGTCCTTCGGGAAGGCCGGCTTGAGCTTGGCCAGCGCCTCGAGTGACGTGTCCTTCCGCGGGGACTCGTCCGTATCCACGACCGTCGCGCCCTTCTTGCCTCCGATCTCCACCGGCGCAATCTCCGCCTTGAACCGGCCACCCTCGATTGCCGCGACCGCCTTCCGGTGCGACGAGAGCGCGAAGGCATCCTGCCGCTCGCGTCCGATGCCCGCCTTCCGGGCCGTGTATTCGGCGTGCCCGCCCATATGGCGATCGTAGAACGAGCACCAGAGGCCGTCGGTGATCAGGAGGTCGGCCATCGTCTGGCCGCCGAACTTGACGCCGCTTCGCATCCCGCGCACGAGATGCGGGGCGTTGGACATCGATTCCATCCCGCCGGCCACGAGCACCTGCTCGTCTCCGGCGCGGATCGCCTGCGCGGCGAGCATCACGGCCTGGAGGCCCGAGCCGCAGACCTTGTTCACGGCGTAGGCCGGTACGGTGTTCGGCACGCCGGCCTTGATCGCCGCCTGTCGCGCCGGCGCCTGCCCGACGCCGCCCTGGAGCACGTGCCCCATGATCACCTCGCCGATCGCCGCCGGATCGATCTTCGCGCGCGCGACCGCGGCGCGGATGGCGTGCGCGCCAAGGTCGGGCGCGCTCAGCGAGGAGAGCCCGCCGAGGAAGCGTCCGATCGGCGTGCGGGCGGCGGAGACAATGACGGGGGTACGGTCAGACATTGGGAAGGAATCCTTGGGCTAACGGATGCGACGCGAGGAGTTGAAGCCGACGGTGGCGCCGACGGCGGGAAGCAGTGCGAGGGCGTTGATGGTGAGCCAGCGCCCCTTGGCGCCCATCTTGCGGTCGGTGCCGACGTTCGGACCCAGCGCGACGCGGGCGATGGCCAGCGCCGCAATGAATCCGACCCCCGTGCCGAGCGCGGTGACGTCGAAGTCCCCGGTCTCGTCGCCGATATTGCCGATTCCATAGACGGTCCCGGCCGTCGCCAAGCCAGCCACCACGAAGCCGGTCGCCCGGCCGACGTTGCGGCGGGTATCCTCGGCGCCGACCCCGATGGCATCGCTGAGGCCTTCGCCGACGAATCGCCCGATGACGAAGCCGCCGATCCCCGCGTACGCTCCCACGACGACTTCGGCAGCCACGCGACCGGCGTTGAGCGGCGGACGCTGTTCCTGGGCGGCGAGGCCCGCCGGGAGCAACGCGGCCAGCGCCGCCGCCACCGCCATCACCGTGCTCAACCCGGCGCGCCTGAGTGCTCGCAGAGCGGCGCGCATCAGGCGTCGCCGCCAACGCTGGGCGTCAGCGCCCGCGTGCGGATCTCCTCGCTGACCCGGGCAATGAAGGCATCCACACCAATGACATCCTGCTTCTTCCCGGCGCCGCGGACACGGACGGCCACCTGCCCCGCCTCCGCCTCCCGCTTCCCAAGTACCGCCATATAGGGAACCTTCATGACCTCTCCGTCCCGGATCCGGTAGTTGAGCGTGTCGCTGCGGTCGTCACAGACAGCACGGACGCCGGCGCCCCGGAGTTTCGCCGTCACCTCGTGGGCGTACCCCGCGACGTCGTCGGAGATCGGGAGGACGCGGACCTGCTCGGGTGAAAGCCAGACCGGGAAGGCGCCGGCGAAATGCTCGATCAGGATGGCGATGAAGCGTTCGAACGACCCGTTCACGGCCCGGTGGATGACCACCGGGCGGTGCGCGGTGTTGTCCTCTCCCGTGTAGGCGAGGTCAAACCGTTCGGGGGCGTTGTAGTCGAGTTGGATGGTGCCGAGCTGCCAGGCGCGGCCGATCGAATCGGTCACGTCGAAGTCAATCTTGGGGCCATAGAAGGCGCCGTCCCCCTCCTTGAGCTCGTATGGCCGGCCGGTGGTCTCGAGCGCCGCGCGCAGCGCCGCCTCAGCGCGGTCCCACATCGCGTCGGTGCCGATCCGCTGCGGCGGCCGCGTGGCGAACTTGAGGCGCGAGGTCAGGCCGAAGGTGTCGTAGTAGGCGAGGATGAAGTCCATCAGGAACCGGACCTCCTCGGCGATCTGGTCCTCGCGCAGGTAGATGTGGCAGTCGTCCTGCGAGAACTGGCGCACGCGCGTGAGGCCCGAGAGCGCGCCCGACACCTCGTTGCGGTGCAGCACGTCGAACGTGGCGTAGCGCACCGGCAGCTCGCGATACGAGTGCTTGGTCGCCGCGAAGTACAGGTGATGCGACGGGCAGTTCATCGGCTTGAGCGACATGTCGTGCCCGCCCGTTTCGTTGTCGAGGACGAGGAACATGTTCTCCCGGTACTTGCCCCAGTGCCCCGACTGTTCCCAGAGCGCCTTGGTGTAGAGGAGCGGCGTCCTGACCTCCCGGAACGCCTCCTGCTGCCGCTCGCGGATGAAGCCCTCGAGCGCATTCCAGAGCTGCGTGCCCCGGGGACTCCAGAACGCCGCGCCCGGCGCCACCGGGAAGAACTGGAAGAGGTCGAGCTGTCGGCCGAGCACACGATGATCGCGCTTCCTGGATTCCTCCAGCCGGTGGAGGTGCGCGTCCAGCTCGTCCTTCCGGAAGAACGCGGTCGCGTAGATCCGCTGCAGCATCTGGCGGCGCACGTCGCCGCGCCAATAGGCCCCCGCCGCCTGGAGCAGCTTAAAGTGCTTGACGTACGACGTGTCGGGGACGTGCGGCCCCTTGCAGAGGTCGGTGAACGGCCCGTCGGTGTAGGTCGAGATCACCTCGTCGGACCCTTCGAAGTCGGCGAGCCGCTCGAGCTTGAGCGGATCGTCAGCGAAGACCGCCTTGGCCTCCGCCTGGGACACCTCGGCGCGCACGAACGGGAACTTCTCCGCCACCACTTTCCGCATCTCCGCCTCGAACGCCTCAAGGTCTTCCGGCGTGAACGGCGTGGCGACCTCGAAGTCGTAGTAAAAGCCGTCGTCAATCGCCGGCCCGAATCCGATCTTCGCGTCGGGCCGCAGGCGACGCACCGCGGTGGCGAGGACGTGGGCGCCCGAGTGGCGCAGCACCGCCAGCGCCCGCGGATCCTTCTCGGTGAGGACCTCGAATGCCCCGCCCCGGCGCAGCGGTGTCATCAGGTCCAGGATCTCTCCGTCCACGGCGACGGCGATCGCCGCAAGGAGGAGGCGGGGGCCGATGCTCGCCACGACCTCGCGCGCCGGCGTGCCGACCGGCACCTCGCGCGTCGCGCCATCGGGCAGCGTGAGGACCAGGGGCGCGGCAGCCGCGCTCATCGGACCACCGTCTCGAGCAGCGTCGGCGCGGTCGCCCCGTGGCGAGCGGCGAGCGCAACCCCTCCGAGCAGCACGACCACGAAGCCCCCCCAGAGCAGGAGTGCCCGCCAGGAGCTACGGCCGGAGGCGGCGGGTCGGTCCGATGGCGACGAGGGCATCAGCGGGTGGGCGGGCGAAGTCGGAGAGGCGCCGATGCGTGTCGGCGGCGCCACGCTTGCCGCACGGCGCGCACGTGGTCACCCTTCAAGGTAGCCGGGGGCGGATGCCCTCGCCAAGCGCTCGCTCAACGGGACCTGCACGATGCGCATCGTCGAGATCGAGGAAAAGTCCACGCGGAGCCACTGGGTCCTCTGGACCCTTGCCGGAACGGCCGTCGGCCTTGGCGCGGGAATCCTCGTGTCCGAGCGCCTGAGCGGTCGGCGCGCCAGTGCGCACACGCTGTGGCGGCGCGCGCGTTCCGTCGCCAAGGTCGCCGCCGGTCAATGGGTCCCGTTGATCGAGCTGGCGCTCGAACTCCGCGAGCGTTGGGCCGAGCGGCGCGCCGAGGCGCTCGCCCTCGCCGAGGACGAATACGACGAAGCCGACGAGTTCGGCGAGTTCGCGGACGACGGCGACGAGGAGTTGGACGAGGACCTCGACGAGGACCTCGATGAAGCGGACGAAGAAGAAGAAGAAGACGACGACGAGGACGAGGAGGAGGAGGAGGAAGGTGAGGACGAAGCCGAGGACGCCGACGAGGACGCCTCCGACGACGTGATTGGCACCCGGGTCCTCGAGGCCTTCCTCAACGACCCGATCCTCTCCAAGCGGGCGGTCGAGATTGACGCCGACACCCAGGGGGCCGTCTTCCTCCACGGCCAGGTCCTCACCGCGCGAGAGGTGTCGCACGCCGTGACCATCGCCGGCGGTGTGCCCGGCGTCACCGCCGTCCGCCAACGGATCCGCGTCCGCGATCGCCGGTAGGCGGCACCGTGAGGCGTGGCTAGCTTTCCCGGATGCCCGAACGGTCCGCGCCCGCCCCCATCGCCGAGAGCGACCTCCCGACCCACTTCGACTTCGCCGCCGCCGAGGCCGCGATCGGCCAGGCGTGGGATGACGCGGAGCTCTTCCGCGCGCAGGCCGCGCGCTCCAGGCGGCTCGGCGGCGAGCGCGACCCCTTCACGATCCTCATCCCGCCACCGAATGTCACCGCGGTCCTCCACGTCGGGCACGGACTCAACAACACGGTGCAGGACGTCCTCACGCGCTGGCGCCGGATGGCGGGCGACGAGGTGCTCTGGCTCCCCGGCACCGACCACGCCGGCATCGCCACGCAGAACGTCGTCGAGAAGCTCCTCGCCAAGGACGGCACGACCCGGTTCGACATCGGCCGCGACGCCTTCGTGGCCCGGACGGAGGCGTTCGTCGCCGAGACCGGCGGAATCATCCTCCAGCAGCTCCGGGCAATCGGCGCCTCGGCGGACTGGTCGCGCACGGCCTATACCTTCAGCCCGGAGCTCTCGCGCGCCGTGCGCGAGGCCTTCGTCCGCCTCTACGAGCGCGGGCTGGTCTATCGCGGCCATCGCGTCATCCACTGGTGCCCGCGCTGCCTGACGTCGCTCTCCGACGAGGAGGCCGAGTTCCACGACTCGCAGGGCAAGCTGTATCACATCCGCTACCCCCTCGCCGACGACCCGTCGCAGGGGATCACCATCGCCACGACGCGGCCGGAGACGCTGCTGGCCGACGTCGCGGTCGCCGTGCACCCCGAGGATGGGCGCTACGCCGGACTCGTCGGACGCACGCTCCGGCTGCCGGTCGCCGGGCTCTCGATCCCCGTCATCGCCGATGAATATGTGGAGCGCGAGTTCGGCACCGGCGCGCTCAAGATCACGCCGGCGCACGACGCCAACGACTTCGAGGTCGGCAAGCGCCACGGGCTGCCGATGCCGGTCGTCATCTCCGCCGAGGGGATGATGGGCGAGATCGCCGACGCCGCCGGCAGGGTGCCGGAGGCGTACGCCGGCCTCGACCGCTTCGAGGCGCGCCGGCGAATCGTCGCACAACTGGAGCGGGACGGCGCACTGGTCAAGGCGGAACCGCACGCGCACAGCGTCCGCCGATGCTACCGCTGCGAGGCGGTCGTCGAGCCGCGCCTCTCGGACCAGTGGTTCGTCCGGATGGCGCCGCTCGCGCAGCCGGCGCTCGCTGCCGTGAAGGACGGCACGGTGCGCCTCCTCCCCGAGAAGTGGGAGAAGGTCTACATCAACTGGCTCGACAGCATCCGGGACTGGAACATCTCGCGCCAGCTGTGGTGGGGGCATCGCATCCCCGTCTGGACGTGTGCGAATGGACACGCGCTCGCCTACCGCGAGAACCCCACGGCGTGCGCCGGGTGCGGCTCCACGACGCTCGACCAGGATCCCGACGTCCTCGACACGTGGTTCTCCTCCTGGCTCTGGCCGATCAGCACGCTCGGCTGGCCCGACGAGGAGCGCGCGGACCTCAAGGCGTTCTTCCCGAGCGACGTACTCGTCACCGCACCGGACATCCTCTTCTTCTGGGTCGCGCGGATGATCATGGCCGGCTACGCGTTCGAGGACCGCGCGCCGTTCCACACGGTGTACCTGCACGGCGTGGTGCGCGATATGAAGCATCGCAAGATGTCCAAGTCGCTCGGCAATGGAATCGATCCGCTCGACGTCGTCGCGCGTTACGGCGCCGACGCACTCCGCTGGACGCTGATCCAGGGCATGGGGCTCGGCGTGGATGTGATGCTGGACCCCGACGACCTCGACAAATCGTTCGCGCCCGGTCGCAACTTCGCGACGAAGCTCTGGAACATCGGCCGGTTCATCCTGCTGCAGGTCGGCGACGGCGCGGTGACGTCGCGCGCGGCCCTCGACGCCGCCGCACTCACCCTCACCGACCGCTGGATTCTCGGCCGGCTCGACGCCACGATCGCTGAGTGCGATGCGGCACTCGGTCCGGCGCGCCCGGCGGGCGCGACGTGGCCGGTCGAGGCGCGGCAGCAGGGGATGCGCCTCGACGCCTACGCCGAGGCGGCGCGTCGGTTCGTCTGGAACGAGTTGGCCGATTGGTACGTCGAGGCCGCCAAGTCGCGGCTCGCGCAGCCGGGAAAGGACCGTGAGGTCGCCCGCGCGGTACTGGTACACGTGTTCGATCACGGTCTGCGACTCCTCCACCCGATCATGCCGTTCGTCACCGAGACGCTCTGGCAACGACTCCCCGGCCGGGCCGTGGGTGCGTTTCTCGCGGTGGCGCCCTGGCCGCGCGCCGGTGGCACAACGGGCGGCGAGGCGTTCGACGTCGTGCGCGAGACGATTGACGCCATCCGGGGGCTCCGCGCGGAGTATGCGGTGACGCCCGGACAGCCGATCCGCGCCTACGTCGCCGACGCCAGGCGCGGCGCCGCGCTCGCCGACTCGGCCGCACTCATCCAGCGATTGGCGCGCTGTGCGCTGACCATCGGCCCCGCGCCCGCCGGCGCCGCGGCACACGCCGTCCTCGCCAGTGGTCTCGAGCTCGTGCTCCCGCTCGAGGGGATGGTGGATGTCGGCAAGGAGTGCGCGCGGCTGCGCGGCGAGCTCGACGGCCTCGCCAAGCAGCTCGACGCGCTCCGCGGGCGCCTCGGCAACGCCTCGTTCACCGACAAGGCGCCGGCGGCCGTCGTGGACGCCGAGCGGGCAAAGGAACGGGAGTGGGCTGGCCGCGCCGACCAGCTGCGCAAGAAGGTGCGGGAGCTCTGCGGCTGATGGCGGTGCGGATGCGCGCGCGCGTGCAACTCGTTCCGGCGCTCGTCGCGCTGGCAACCGCGTGCGCGGCGCCGGCGATGCCGCCCGGCGGGCCGCCCGACTCCGCCGCGCCAGCGATTCGGCGCGTCACGCCCGACTCCAACGCGACCAGGGTCACCGCCAAGGCCATCGTGATCCACTTCGACGAGGTGATCAGCGAGCGGCCACGGAGTGTGCCGGGCGCGCCGGCGGGCGCCGGCCTCGAGGCGCTCATCCAGCTGTCGCCGACCGACGGCCGCGAGCGCGTGACCTGGCGGCGCACGGCAATCGCGGTGGAACCGCGCCGGGGCTTCCGCCCGAACACCGCCTACCGAGTGACGCTCCTCCCTGGGGTCACCGACCTCCGCGGCAACGTGCTCGACACGCCGTCCGAGTTCGTCTTCTCGACCGGCGCCGAGATCCCGACGGGGGCAATCGAGGGCGTCGTCTTCGACTGGGCCGCCGGCCGCGCCGCGTCGCGGGCGCGCGTGGAGGTCTTCGCCGAGACGGACACCGCCCTCCGCTGGGTGGCCAGCGCCGACACCACCGGGCGCTTCGTCGTACGCGACCTCGCGCCGGGCAGCTTTGTGGTGCGCGCCTGGCTCGACGCCAACGGCAATCGCCTGCTCGATCCGCGCGAGGCGTTTGACCGTGCGACGCTGGCAATCACCGACCGTGGCGCCGTGGAGCTCTACGCCTTTGTGCACGACACGCTCTCGCCGCGGCTGGACCAGGTCGTGCCGCGCGATTCGACGGCGCTGCGGGTGCGCTTCGATCGCGCCGTCGCCGCCGACTGGGTGGCCGCCGGCGCGGTGTCGCTGGTCGGCGCCGATTCCCTGCCAATCGCGACCGGCACGATGCTCCCGGCGGCGCAGGCCGACACCGTTCGCGCCGTCACCACCCAGGCGGACACCACCCAGGCGGACACGACCCTCGTGCCGCCACCGGTCTTCGGGCGCGCGCTTCCGGTCCAACAGTGGGTCGTGCCGCTCGACACGGCGCTTGCGCCGGGTCTGTATCGCCTCCGCATCCTCGGCGTGCGCGGACTGAACGGCGTCGTGCGCGACACCGAGCGCGAGTTCCGCGTGCGCGAACCGCCGCCACCGAAGCCAGATTCGGCCGCCGCGCGACCGCCCCCCACGGACTCGGTCCCTCCACCGTCAGGGCGACCCCGATGACCAAGCGTCCCGCCGTCTTCCTCGATCGCGACGGAACGCTCGTCCGCGACGCACACTTCCTCAGCGACCCGGCGAAGGTCGAGCTCCTGGCCGGCGTGGGGACGGCGCTCCGCCGTTTCCGGGGCGCCGGGTTCGAACTCGTGGTTGTCACCAACCAGTCGGGGATCGCGCGTGGCCTGATGACCGAGTCCGACTATGAGGCGGTGCGACGCCGCCTCGACGTGCTGCTCGCCGAAAAAGAGATTCAGCTCACCGCCACCTATCACTGCCCGCACCACCCGGACGTCTCGGGCGACTGCGAGTGTCGAAAGCCGGGGACCGCGCTGCACCGTCGCGCGGCGGAAGAGCACGATCTCGACCTGGCGCGGTCGGTGTTCGTGGGCGACCGCTGGCGGGACGTCGCGCCGGCGATTGCGCTCGGCGGACGCAGGTTCCTCGTGCCCAACGCCAACACGCCGGACGCCGAGATTGCGCAGGCGCGCAGCGAGGCGCAGGTGTTGGCGTCCCTCGGCGACGTGGCCGCGCTCGTCGCCGGCGAGCACGCGGGCTAACTTCCCCACGTGCACCGACCGCGCGCGCGCCTCGCCGTCCTCGCCTCCGGCAGCGGAACCAATCTTCAGGCGATCCACGACGACCTCGTCGCGCGTGGCGCGGCCGCGCCGGCCGAGCTCGCGCTCGTGGTGAGCGACCGCGAGCGGGCCGGGGCCCTCGAGCGCGCACGCGGTTGGGGCGTGACGGCGATCTGGCTGCCGCGCTCGAACGCCGCCGGGTTGGGCGCGCTCCTCGCCGAGCATCGCATCACGCTGGTGGCCCTCGCGGGGTATCTCCGCCTCATCCCGCCCGACGTCGTGCGCGCCTACCACGGACGGCTCCTCAACATCCATCCGGCGCTGCTGCCGGCCTTCGGCGGCCCGGGGATGTACGGCGCGCGCGTGCACGAGGCGGTGCTGCGCGCCGGCTCCGCCGTCTCCGGCGCCACGGTGCACTTCGTCAGCGAGCGCTACGACGAGGGCGCGATCATCGCGCAGGCCCGCGTCCCCGTGCACGCGGCCGACACGCCGGCGACATTGGCCGAGCGCGTGCTCGGCGCCGAGCATCGGCTCTACCCGGCCTGCGTGGCTGCCGTCGCGGCGGGGACGGTGACACTCGGCCGGAACGGCCAGGTGCACGGCGCGTCCACCCTCGACTTCGATCGTGTGCCCTCGCGCACGCCCTTCCCCCACTAGCTCGGCGATCGCCAATGCCCACTGCCCTTCTCTCGGTGTCAGACAAGTCCGGCCTCGTGGACTTCGCCCGCGGACTGCGCGAGCAGGACTGGACGCTCCTCTCGACCGGTGGCACCGCCAGGGCGCTGCGCGAGGCGGGGCTGGCAGTCACCGACGTGGCCGACGTCACCAAGTTCCCGGAGATGCTCGACGGCCGGGTGAAGACGTTGCATCCGGCGGTCCACGGGGGCCTCCTCGCGCGCCGCGACCTGCCGGCGCATATGGAGGCGATCGCCGAGCACGGGATCGCCCCGATCGACCTCGTCTGCGTCAACCTCTATCCCTTCCGCGAAGCCGCCGCGAAGCAGGGCCTCGATGCCCACGAGGTGATCGAGCAGATTGACATCGGCGGCCCCTCGATGCTCCGCTCGGCGGCGAAGAACTTCGCCTCGGTCACCGTGGTGGTGGACCCGGCCGACTACACGCGCGTCCTCGAGGCGTTCGCCAACGGCGGCGATGCCACCGACCTCCGGCGCGACCTCGCCGAGAAGGTCTACGCGCATACCGCGGCCTACGACGCGGCGATTGCCGGCTGGTTCGCCGCCCGGCGCGGCGACCGCTTCCCCGAGCGGCTCACGCTCGCGTTCGAGCGCGCGCAGGCACTGCGCTACGGCGAGAATCCGGGACAGGAGGCGGCGTTCTATGTCGAGCGCGCCGGCGTCGGCCTCGGCGCGCTCCGCCAGCACGGCGGCAAGGAGCTCTCGTTCAACAACCTGCTCGACCTCGAGGGCGCGATGCTGGCGATCGATCCGTTCGACGACGAGACCGCCTGCGCGATCATCAAGCACACCACGCCGTGCGGGCTCGCCACGGGCGCAACCCCACTCGAGGCCTACCAGAAGGCGCTGGCCTGCGATCCCGTCTCGGCGTTCGGGTCGGTGATCGCCTTCAGCGTTCCAGTGGATGAGGTCACCGCGCAGGCCGTCGCCTCGCTCTTCGTCGAGTGCGTGGTCGCACCGTCGTTCTCGCCCGAGGCGCTGGCCGCCCTCGGCGCGAAGAAGAACCTGCGGGTGCTGGAGGGCTCGGCACGGGCGACCGGCGCGAGCCTCGACCTCAAGGGCGTGCGCGGCGGGGTCCTCTTGCAGCAGCGCGCCTCGGCGGCGCTCGGCGACTCGGGATGGCGCACCGTGACCAAGCGCCAGCCGACGTCGGATGAGTTGAAGGACCTCGTCTTCGCCTGGCGCGCCGCGGCGAGCGTGAAGTCGAACGCGATCGTCCTCGCGCGCGACGGCGCCACGATCGGCATCGGCGCCGGCCAGATGTCCCGCGTGGACGCGGCGTTCATGGCCGTCCACAAGGCCCGGTCGGCCGGCCACGACACCGCCGGCGCCGCCCTCGGCTCCGATGCCTTCTTCCCCTTCCGCGACGGCGTGGACCAAGCCGCTGGTGCCGGGGTACGCGCGATCGTCCAGCCCGGCGGATCGGTGCGCGACGACGAGGTCATTGCGGCGGCGGACGAACACGGCATTGCGATGGTATTCACCGGGCAGCGGACGTTCAGGCACTAGTATGGCGGGGGAGAGAGGCGCGCCGGGAACTGCCGGGCGCGCCTGCGCACTCCCACCTTCCACCTCCCGGCTCACGCTCCTGCGGCATAGCTTTCCGGCTCCCCGAACCGTCCACGTGATGTCCGCTGAACTCGACTATCGACCGTCCTACCTCGCTGCCGGCATCGCGGCGGGGATGACGTTCCTGCTCTACCTCGTGACCCTCGCGCCGGAGACGGCGATGTGGGACACCAGCGAGTACATCGCCGCGGCCTACACGCTCGGCCTGCCGCATCCGCCGGGGAATCCGTTCTTCGTTCTGCTCGGCCGCGTCTTCACGCTGCTGCCGATCGCGCCGAACATCGCGATGCGGGTGAATCTGCTGGCCGCCATCTCGAGCGCGGTCTCGGCGGGGATGTGGTTCCTCATCACCGAACGCGTCCTCGTCGGCTGGTTCGAGCGGCGCTGGCAGCGGGTGGTCGGCGGCTCGCTTGCCGTGCTCATCGGCGCCACCGCGTTCACGGTCTGGAGCCAGTCGGTGGTGAACGAGAAGGTCTACACTGTGTCGCTCGCTGGCCTCGCGATCTGCGCCTGGCTCACCGTCCGCTGGTGCGACGAGCCGGACGGCGCCAAGGCCGATCGTACCCTCGTCCTGATCGCGTATCTCTGCGGCCTCGGCTACGCCAACCATATGGCCGGACTGTTGGCGGTCCCGGCGGTCGGCATCGCAGTCATCCTCCGCCGCCCGCAGACACTCCTCCGCTGGAAGCTCATCCTCGGCGCGGCGCTGGCGCTGGTCCTCGGCGGCAGCTCGTTCGCCACCCAGCCGATCCGCGCCGCGCATTTCCCGGAGATCAACGAAGGCGAACCGACAGCCTGCCGCGACGGCCTCAACTTCTCGTGCACCTTCTCACGGGGCACGTACGACGCCTTCAAGTACAATTTCAATCGCGGTCAGTACGGCAAGCCGGACGTGACCGAGCGGATGGCGCCGTTCACGGCGCAGATCGGGATGTGGTGGCTCTACTTCAAGTGGCAATGGCACCGCGACCACAAGCTCGAGCGCCCGGGCCTGCAGGCCGGCCTCGCCGCGATCTTCCTCATCCTCGGCCTCCTCGGCGGGTGGGTCCATTATCGCCGCGACCCCCGAAGTTTCGCGTTCTTCGGCCCGCTGATGTTCACCCTGACGCTCGGGCTGATCTACTACCTGAACTTCAAGTACGGCGCCTCGCAGGCGCCGGAACTCGGCGCGAGCGTGGACCGCGAGGTGCGCGACCGCGACTACTTCTACCTCTGGAGCTTCTCGGCGTGGAGCGTCTGGGCCGCGCTCGGACTCGTCTACGTCTGGGAATCGCTCGCCGTCGTCTTCGGCCGCGAACGGGTGAAGGTCGGCGCCGAGACGTTTGACCTCCCGACCGACCGCGGCTGGCTGATGGCGTCGCCGCTCCTCCTGATCGCGTTCGTCCCGCTGATCGGCAACTGGCAGGCGTCGTCGCGCGCCGGCGAGACCGACACCGCCGACTTCGCGATTGACATGCTCAACTCGGTGGAGCCGTACGGCATCCTCGTCACCGTCGGCGACAACGACACCTTCCCGCTCTGGTACGCGCAGTCCGTGCTCGGCGTGCGTCGCGACGTCACGATCGCCAACACCTCCCTCCTCAACACCGAGTGGTACACGCGCCAGCTGATCCGTCGGCCGATTGAGGAGTACGACGCGGAGCGGGGGCCCGCCGTGTTCCGCGGCCGGGAGTGGGTGCGGCCGGACAAGCCAGTGCTGAGTCTGACGATGGACGAGGCCGATTCGATCCCGCTCGGGCAGCCGCTCCACCAGGCGCAGCTTTTCGTGAAGGGCGAGCTCCGCGCCACGCTGCAACCCCGGTACCTCACGCGCGCCGACATCCTCGTGCTCCGGATGATCCTCGACAACGACGTCCGGGCGCTCCACTTCAGCCGCACCTCGGGCAGCCTCGTCGAGGACCTCGGGCTCGGGGCCTATGCGGTCACGCAGGGCCACGCGCGCAAGCTGATGCTCTCGCCCGTGCAGGAATCGGACAACATCGTGCGGGTCCCCGGCGAGGGCTTCGTGGACGCCGCGCGGTCCAAGGCGCTCTGGGAGGAGTTCAAGGCCCCGGCGTCGCTGATCGCGCGCGGCGACTGGGTGGACAATCCGTCGCGCGGCATCCCCTACCTGATTGCCAGCACGGGAATCGTCACCGCCGAGGCGCTCGCGCGCACCGGCGACACGCTGAGCTCCGACGCCATCCTCGATACGGCGCGCGAGGTGGCGATCGCGGCGAACTTCGGCGAGATCTTCGGGCCACGGCCACCGCCGGTGCCAGCGTTCCCGCGGGGTGACAGCGGCGTGGCGACGCCCGTCCCCACCCGCCCCTAGCGCTCACCCCGCCGCGAGCCCTTCGAGCCAGGGTCGCGCCGCCGCGAGGGCGCGCTGCAGCCCGGCGACGCCGGCGCGCACGCCGGTCGCGTCGCGTCCGCCACCCGCCAGTTCGACGCCTTCGCAGGCCCCGGCCACCGCGTGCGCCCCAACCTGCAGCGCGCTGATCCGCAGCGCACGCGCCGCCAGCGCGACGACGTCCAGCTTGCCGGCCGCCAACTGGCGGGCAATCCAGTCCATTTGCGCCGTGGCGAAGGCGGCAAACGCGCCGGCCATCGCACGGACGAGCTCGTCGCCGCCGACGGCGCGAATTGCGGCAAGCGCCGTCGCGGCCTCGCGCGGAGGAGTGGTCAGATGCGCTCCGAGGGCATGGACCTGATATTATTCGTCAGCACGCAGTTCCGCCGGTCGGGAGGGCTGGCAGAATGGCTAATGCAGCGGTCTTGAAAACCGCCGTCCGCAAGGACTTACAGGTTCGAATCCTGTGCCCTCCGCTCAATTCACGCTGCCCTACCCCCGCCCGGCCGCCCGGAAGAGCGCCTGCGCGCCCGCGTGTTCCTCCTCGAGCCGCCCGCACATCAACTCGCAGAGCGCGAGCACGTCGTCGTCGGCGAGCGCGTAATTGACGAACAGCCCCTCGCGCCGCCGCGTGACAAAGCCGGCCGCGTACAGCTGCTGCAGGTGCTTGGAGAGATTGCCCTGTGCTTGTCCCGTCGCCGCGACGAGGTCGGTCACGGTGAGCTCGCGATCCTCCAATGCGTGGAGGATCGCGAGCCGCGCCGGCTCGGCGAGCGCGCGGAAGCGGCCGGCCACCAGCGCCAGCAGCTCCGGCGTCGCCCGCCGACGCGCCGTGGACCGGGCACGCGACCTCACGCCTTCTTCACCTCGGTCGGCAGCCACGAGATGAGCGCGATGAAGCCCACGCCCATCACCAGCGCCACCGCGAACGCCGGCGCCTTCGTCACGTCGGCCAGCGTGATGCGCCCGAGGTCCATCACCGCGACGATCGGTGCGATGAGCTTGGTGTAGACGAGCGTGAAGAGGAGCGCACCGACGACGCCGCCGCCGATTGCGGCGATCGCGTCGCGCCGGCCTTCGCCGATTCCGACGACGCACGTGCCCGGGCAGTAGCCGCTCAGCCCGAACCCGACGCCGAAGATCAGGCCGCCGAGCAGTACGCCGACCACGTACGTCGGCTTGATGTCGAGGTGCAACTGCTCCGGCACGAAGAGCGCGAGCGCGTAGACGACCATTGACCCGACCGCGATCGTCATCGCCATGAACTTGATGACCGAGAGATTCTCGAGCCGCAGGTTGCGGGCGATCATCGCCGGGCTCGAGGCACGGACGCGCTGGATCAGGAAACCCATTGCGATGCCGGTCAGGAGCGCAAAGAAGGAGGCCATGGTCAGTTCCCCCGGGCGTGGACGGCCTGGAGCACCTTCGCCGTGCCGATGCCGGCCGCGAAGGTTCCCGCCGCGAAGATGAATCCGGCGATGGACAGCTGCGTCATCCCGGAGATGATCAGGCCGCTCGTGCAGCCGCCGGCGACGCGCGCGCCGAAGACGATCAGGATCCCGCCGATGAATGCGTTGCGGTAGCGCGCCTTCTCCGAATGCTCGCCCGCGTAGAGCATCTCGACCTTGGGCGCCTTGGCCTTGTCGAGCCGCGCGCCAATAATCCCGCCGATCAGCAGCCCGACGAGGAGGAAGGTTTCGGGGCGCATCAGCGACCCCATCCGCACGAGGTACGGATTGGCGGCCGCGTAGGCGGGGTCAACGACGCGGAGGATCGCGCCGATGAAACGCGGATACGTCCCCGAGACGCCGATCGGCCCCCAGAGGAGGATGGACGCGGCGCCGACGAGTCCGAAAATGATGCCGAGCGACGCCCACGGCGGCAGTGGGGATCGCCGCACGGCGGCGATCGGCGTGGATGGGGCGGCAGTGGTGGCCATGGTCGGTGTCACCTCGGGGAGCGGGGAGATCAGCGGACGCCCGGCCCGTTGGGCCGGTCGTCGGGAACGAAGCGATCGCGCGCCGGCATCCGCACGGCACGGAGCGCGGCGGCATCGAGCGTGATGGTATCGGGGATGACTTGGTTGGCGGCCAGCAGGTACGCGGTGAGCGCGTAGGACTGGTCGTCGGTGAGCGAGCCGGGCGTGAGCAGCGGCATCGCCCGCCTGATGTAGTCAAAGAGCGTGGTCGCGTGCGGCCAATAGTTGCCGATGGTCTTGACGAGCTTCGGGTCCTCGGCAAACCGGAACGCATCCGTGGCCGCGTCGCGTCCGATCAGCGCGGGATACACCGGATGGATTCCCTCGCCGTTCCGGCCGTGGCACGCGGCACACTGCGCGACGTAGAGCGCCGCGCCCTCGGCCACCGTGCCGCGACCGGGGGGAAGCGTCGCGCCGTCCGGGCCGATGGCGGTGCTCCACGCCCTGACCTCGTTGGCGGCGGGCGCGCGACCGAGCGCATATCCGCCGGCCGGCGCCTGCGGCTCGGCCGACGCGGCAGACGCGGCGCGCACGACGCGGTCGCCGGGCGGATTGGCACCCTCCGGTGCCCCGCAGGCAATCACGGAGAGCGCGCCGACACCAGCCAGGAACGCGCGCATCAGGTTTCCCCGTGGAAGGCAATCGCGCCGTCGCGCGCCACCCGCCACCCGACGATCGGATTGAAATGGAAATCGGTTCCCGGTCCGCGCGCCGCCAGCAGCGCGGCGCGGGTCGGTTGCGTGTAGCCGGTCTCGTCGGTTGCCCGCGAGAGGAGTACGGCGTCGCCGCCCGTCCATTCCCACATCTGCTGGAAGCGCACGGTCGCCTTCGGCAGCGGCTCGTGCAGCAACTCGGCGTCGCGCCAGCGCCGGCCGCCGTCGGTGCTCACCTCCACCCGCGTGATCCGTCCGCGGCCGCTCCAGGCCAGGCCCTGCACCGGATGCCAGCCCCGCGCGCGCACCACACCCGGCGTCGCCGGCGAGGTGATGATGGACTTCGCGTCCAGCACGAAGCTGAACTGCCGCGCCTTTCCACCCGGCAGCGGGTCGGTGTACTTGGATGTCTCCCACCGCGTCATCCAGGGCGCCGCGCCGACTTCGAGCCGGCGGAGCCACTTCACGTTGATGTTCCCTTCCCATCCCGGCAGGAGCAGGCGCACCGGATACCCCTGCGCCGGTCGCAATGGTTCGCCGTTCTGCGCCCAGACAATCAGCGCATCATCCCACGCCTTCTCCATCGGCACCGAGCGCGTCATCAGGCAGGCGTCGCCCCCCTCGGCGAGGAACCACTTCCCCTCCGGCCGGACGCCGACCTCGCGGAAAAGCGTTGCGAGCCGCACGCCCGTCCACTCCGACGTCGAGACCATCCCCGCCACGCGCTGCGGCGTCATCTCGGGCTTGGGGTCCCGGAACGCGACCCGGCCGTTCCCCGCGCACTCGATGAAGTGCGTCCGGGTCACCTGCGGGAAGCGCCGGAGCTCGTCGACGGTCAGCGTGAGCGGTCGCTCGACGAGGCCGTGGATCATCAGGCGGTGGCGCGCCGGATCAATGACCGGAATGCCAGCGTGATGCCGCTCGAAGTGCAGGTCGGCCGGGGTGATTGATCCGGTGAGATCCTGCAGTGGCGTGAGCGAATGGCCGACCGTCTCGCCGGTCGGTGTCCGCGACGGGCGCACAAAGGGCGAGCGGGCGCCGAGCGCGCTCGTCGGGTGGCCCTGCAGCTTGGTCGGGTCGGCCGGGACAGCGGGCGATTCGGTGGCCGCCGTCGCGCCCTGCGCGGCGAGGTCGCCGGGGAGCTTCGCCACGGCGGCGGCGCCGACGACGGCCGCCGCGCCGGCGATCATCTCACGCCGCGAGAGCCGACCGCTCATCGGCCACCGGTCGGCGCGCGCGGCGGCACCGGCACGATCGCGCGCTGCGGCGTCGCGCGCGGAAGGTACGTCGGCGGACGGTACGCCTTATGGCCCGACCGCAGGTCGTACGGCACGTCCGACGGGTTCCCGCCGAGCGGCCAGTCGAACTCCTTGGCCGGCGAGTCGGGACGCGGCTGCGTGTTGATGAACGCCGCGAGGTCGAACGCCTCCTTCGGCGTCAGCGAGCCGGGCGCCGTTTGCGGCATGTTGTGAAAGATGAAGCTCGCCGCGCGCTCGATCTGCGCCATCGAGGCGCCGACCGAGTACGCCCGCGGACCCCAGAGCGGTGGCAGCGGCCCGAGTCCCTCGCCGTTGGGGCCGTGGCAGGTCTGGCAGGTCTTCTCGACGTAGAGCTGCGCGCCGCGCGCCGCATCGCCGTCGTGTTGCTCGGGCATCTTCGGCATCGGCGCCGTCGAGAGGTGGACACCGCTCGGCACGCCCTCCGAGATGAAGGCCATATAGGCGAGGAGGTCCGTCATCTCCCGGCTGCCGACCGGGAGTGCGTTGCCGGCGAGCGAGCGGGTGAAGCAGTAGTTGATGCGGTCGGGGAGTCCGATCACCGCGCCGGTGCGCGACATGTACTGCGGAAAGCGCGCGTGGACGCCGGTCAGCGAACCGGCGCTGACCTTGATGCCGTCGTCCTGGTGGCAACTCGTGCAGCGGAGACCCGAGGTGGCGTACTGGGGAAGGCTTTCCGGCGTAAAGCGAAGGAGCGCGAGGCCGCGCCGGATGGAGGCACCCATCGAGTCGTTGGGGATGTCCGCCTCGCGCTTGGCGGTCCAGCGGGACTCATCGAAGGGGACGGGCGCGTCGGCCACCGGGTCGCGGGCGGAACCTTCGCAGGCCGCGATGGCGATGGTCGCCGCGAGCGCGACGGCGACCGGCGAACGCGAAAGAATGTACCGCATGCAAGCGTTCCTCGTCCCGGGGGGAAAGCGCCGCTGATTCCCTATACTCCGATACGGTAATACGCCTGTTGGGCGCTGGCAAGGCACGCCGGGCGATTCCCTCACACCGCGTCAGGCCGACCCCGATGTTCCCCGCCCGCCGGCGGTGATGTATTTCGACTGGGCGGATGCCCGTCGACCGCGACCCCTGATCCGGGAGAGACGATGCTCAAGGTCCGCGAACTGATGACCCACGACGTCCTCACCGTGGCGCCAAACGTCAGCGTCCGCGAGGCGGCCGAACTCCTCTCGTCGGAAGGCGTCGGCGGCACACCCGTGGTGCTCCGCGGCAACATCGTCGGCATGGTCAGCGCGCGCGACCTGCTCGACTTCATCGCCTCGCTCCCCAGCGATCCGGCCGAGGTGGACGGCGGGACGGAGCACGGGATCCTCGACGACCACACCGTCGAGGAGGCGATGACGCGCGGTCCGCTCTGCACCATCGCGCCCGACGACGCCGCCACCAAGGCCGCGACGCTGATGAAGGAAGAGGGCGTCCATCGCCTGCCCGTCGTCGAAGGCACCAAGCTCGTCGGCATCATCTCGACGCTCGACCTCGTGCGGGCGCTTGCCGACGGGAAGCTCAGCCGCCGGACGTTTGTCTTCCCGAGTCGCGGAAGCCTGGTGTAGCAGCGGCGCGGCGTCCTCCTCGTCCTTGATTCACTCGCCGCATCAGGCGACATTTCCTCCTCTCCCAGCGCCACAAGCTGCGAGAGGAGACGTGGCCGAGAGGCTGAAGGCGGCGGTTTGCTAAACCGTTATACGGGGTTATACCTGTATCGAGGGTTCGAATCCCTCCGTCTCCGTAGCGCGGACCCGCCGATCGTTCGTCGGGTCCGCGTTCGTTTTCCGGCCGTCCGGCCCCGCTGCACTGCTCGCTTCCGCCCACCGCCCCGCGATGACCGCCGTCCCGCCGCGCCTCCGCTTCGCCCCCTCCCCCACCGGCGACCTCCACGTCGGCGGCGCGCGCACCGCCCTCTTCAACTGGCTCCTCGCCCGCAGCACCGGCGGCCGGTTCCTCCTCCGCATCGAGGACACCGACAAGGCGCGCTCCACCGACGAGTCCACCCGCGCCATCTTCGACGGCCTCAAGTGGCTGGGGCTCGACTGGGATGAGGAGGTCGTCTTCCAGGGGGCCAACCTTGCCAGGCACCGCGCCGACGCCGAGCGCCTGCTCGCCTCCGGTCACGCGTATCGCTGCTTTTGCACGAGCGCCGAGCTCGAAGAGCGGCGCAAGGTGGCGGCCGCCGCCAAGGACGCCTTCAAGTACGACCGCCGCTGCGACCGCCTCCCGGCCGCCGAAGTCGAGCGCCGCGTCGCCGACGGCGCGCCCTTTGTCCTCCGCTTCCGGGTCGCCGCGGGGGAGACGGCGTGGGAAGACCTCGTCCACGACCGCGTCGCCTTTCCGAACAAGGACATCGAGGACTTCGTCATCCTGCGCTCGGACGGCACGCCGATCTACAACCTGGCGGTCGTCTCCGACGACATCGCGATGCGCGTCACGCTCGTGATGCGGGGCGATGACCACATCTCCAACACCCCCAAGCAGATCCTGCTCTATCAGGCGCTCGGCGTCCCGCTGCCACAGTTCGCCCACCTGCCGATGATCCACGGCACCGACGGCAAGAAGCTCTCCAAGCGGCACGGCGCCACCGCCGTCGGCGACTACCAGCACCTCGGCATCCTCCCGCAGGCGATGGTGAACTTTCTCGCCCTCCTCGGCTGGTCGCCCGGCGGGACGTTCGAGGAGGTGATGACGCTGGAGCAGCTCGTCGCCGCGTTCAGCGCCGACGGACTGCTCCGCAAGGCGTCGGTCTTCGACCCGAAGAAGCTCGAATGGATGAATGGCCAGCACCTGTCGCGGATTCCGCTCGCCGACCTCGAGCCGCGCGTGACACCGGCGCTCGTCGCCGCCGGGCTCGCCACCGCCGACGAGCTCGCCGCGCGCCGCGATTGGTACCACCGGCTGCTCGACCTCCTCCGGGTCCGCTCCCGCCTGCTCGACGACATTGTCCGGCAGGCCGTCCCGTTCTTCCGCGAGGAGATCGAGTACGACGCGGAGGCGGTGGCCAAGCAGTGGAAGGACGCGGACGCGGTGCGGCCGCTCCTCGCCGCCACGCGGGAGACGCTCGCCGCGCTCGCGACGTGGGACGCGGCGGCGATGGAGGAGGCGCTGCGCGCGCTCGCCGAGTCGAAGGGCCTCGCCGGCGGCAAGCTCTTCCAGCCGCTCCGCGTCGCGCTCACCGGGCTCGGCGTCTCACCGGGCATCTTCGACGTGATGCTGATGCTTGGGCGCGAACGCACCGTCGCGCGCATCGCGCGCGCCGAGGCACGTCTTGCCGAACTGGTCGCCGGCGGCTGACGTGGACGCGCCGCGCGCCGCGCTCACGCCGGTCGAGCGCAAGCTCTGGCAGTTCCTGATCGACTTCCTCGCTACGCATACGTATCAGCCGAGCGTCCGCGAGATTGCGCGCCACTTTCGGATCCCGTCCACGCGCACGGTGACCGACCTCATCGGGTCGCTCGAGACGAAGGGGTACGTGCGCCGGACGCCGGGCCGCTCGCGCGGGGTCGTGATCACGGGATTCGCCGGCGGCGTCGGCACGCAGCCGGTGCCCGTCGTGCGCTTCACCGCTGGGGGAACGTTGGTGGTCGAGCATCACCTGACCCTCGACCGGGCCCTCCTTCCCGGCGACGAGGCGTTCCTCGTCCGCTCGACGGTGGAGGACGCGCCGGCGCACGCGGTGCGCGAAGGCGACCTGCTCCTCGTGCACCCGGGCGCGCGCGCGGCCGATGAGGCGCCGGTGGTGGCGCGCGTCGGGGCGGCAATCCTTGCGCGGACCCTGGTCCATCGCGGCGCCACGCTCATCCTGCGCGCCCCGCGCCCCGATGCCGACGACGTCGAGCTCGGCCCCGGCGATGATTTCGCGATCCTCGGCCCGCTGAGCGGCGTCTTCCGGCTCACCGCGCCCCGCCCCGACGACGATACCGACGACGACCCCGCCGGCAATCCCGCCGGCGATCCCGCCGGCGCTAGTTGAGCGAGTCGGCCGCCGCGCGGCGCTCGCGCTCCCGGCGCGCGCGCAGCGCGTCCACCGCCTTGCGGAACTCCTCGTCGCGGATCGACCGGTTGGCCTGCGTCTCGATCTCCTCGCGCATCGAATCGAGCCGCCGTGCGCGCTCCATCGCGATCGGATTCGCCTGGACGTTCATCGGCAACAGCGCCAGCAGCTGCGTCGGGATCGAGAATGCCCCGAGCCGGATGAACTGACCATCAATCCCGTACTTCTTTCCATTGCGATTCACCGTCCAGTCGCCGAGCCGTCCCAGATCCGATGGCAGGCTGCTGATCGAATCCATCATCGCGATGGCCCGGCGTTGCAGCAGGATGCGCAGCGTGTCGGCGCGGGACAGCGGGACCATCGGCGTGGCGACCACGTCGCCGTGGGGGACCCAGAGGCGCTGATCGGTGAACGTGGGCTGGATCCCGCGCAGCGGCCCGCCGCCGCCGATGAGCGGTCCGAGCCCCCCGACGGGTGCCGGCGTCGCCGGGGCCGGCGCGACACCGGTCGGCACGGCCGTCGGCGCCACGATCGGCGGCGCGGCCGGCGGTGGCGTCTCGGTGAGCGGTCGTCCGTCACCGCCGGCGCGCGCCGGCTCCCGCTGCGCCGGCCCCTCGGTCGGGAGCGACACGATGAAGCTGATCCGCTCCGGCACGACCCGCCCACCGGCATCGTCGAGCAAAAAGTCCCACGCCACCGGCACGAGCAACACCGGCACGACGATCGCCATGACCGTGAGCTGGACGAACAGGCCGACGAGGGACGCACGGGGGTCGCCCGAGCGCCGTGTCGGCAACCGCCACGCCTGCGGGCGCTTCACGACGCGGCCACGACCGGGTTCCGCACGATGCTCCACCCCTCGACCTCCACCTCCACGACGTCACCCGGCGCGAGCGCGCGCACGCCGGCCGGAGTCCCGGTCGAGACCACGTCGCCCGGGTCGAGCGTGATGGAGGCCGTGATGTACGCGAGGAGTTCGCCGATCGGGAAGATCATCTCCGACGATGTCGCTCGTTGGCACTCCTCACCGTTCAGGCGACTCACGACCGTCAGCGCGCCGAGGTCGGGCGTTCCCGTGCGCTCCGCACCGAGCGGGCAGAAGGTGTCGGTGCCCTTGGCGCGGGCCCATTGGGGTTCGCTCTTCTGCAGGTCGCGCGCGCTGACGTCGTTCACCGCGACAATGCCACGCACCGCCGCCGCGCACTCGGCCGGCGACGCGCGCTGCAACGCCCGGCCGATCACCACGCCAATCTCCCCCTCGAAGTCCACCCGGCCGACGCCGGTCGGCAGGACAATCGGCTCTCCACTGGCGATGACGGCCGAGGTGGGCTTGAAGAAGAGCAACGGCGACGTCGGGACCTCGTGGCCGAGTTCCCGCGCGTGTTCGCGATAGTTCCGGCCCACGCAGACGATTTTCCCGGGTCTGGCCATCCTGCAATCTACCCCGCTGTCACCGGCCCAGCGCCGCGATAGAACGCGGCCAGCTCCTCGCGCAGCATCGCCCACGGGCCCTGGAGGCGCGCCGCCGGCGGGAGTCCCTCCGTCAGGTGCCGGCCGTAGCCCTTGGTGACCACGCGCGGGTCGCAGATGACGACGGCGCCGCGATCGGTCGCGGTGCGGATCAGCCGGCCGAACCCCTGCTTGAGGCGGAGCGCCGCGTGCGGAATCATATACTCGGCAAAGGCGTCGCCCCCCGCCGCCTCGATCGCCTCGCAGTGCGCGGCGGTCATCGGCTCGGTCGGCACGCGGAACGGGATCCGCCCGATCACCATCCCGCGGAGTGCCCGCCCCGGCACGTCCACCCCTTCCCAGAAGCTCGCCGTTCCGACGAGTACCGCATCGCCGTGATCGCGAAATCTCCGCAGGAGGTCGTCGCGCGGCGCCTCGCCGTGCACCAGCAGCGGGTGTCGGCCCTCGAGGCCGCGCTCCCGCAGCGTTCGCGCCGCCTCGCGCACGTCACGATGGCTCGTGAAGAGGATGAAGATCCCGCCGCCGGCGAACTCAATCAGGTCCGACGCGGCGTCCATCGTCCGCCGGAGATGTCCCGGGCCGTCCACGTTGGGCGCCGGGAAGTCGCTCGGGATGAGCAACATCGCCTGCCGCGGATAGTCGAACGGCGAGGCCAGCGACGCGGTGACCGGCTCGAGTTCCGCGTCGTCGAGGCCGAGGCGGCGCGTGATGAAATCGAAGCCGTCGCCCACCGCAAGCGTCGCGCTCGTCACGACCGCCGTCTCGACGCGCCGGAAGAGGTCCTCGCGCAGCACCGGCGCGAGGTCGAGCGGCACCGCGGTCGCGCCGACGTTCTGGCCCTTGCCGAAGAGTTCGAGCCAGCGGACGCGCAATGGCGCCTCACGGTCCGAGCGCAGCGAGGCGCGGAGCGCGTCGCCGCTCGCCTGCAGGCGGCGCGTCACACCCCGGATCTCGTTCAGCAGGGGGGCCAGCTCCTCGGTCCGCCGCTCGTCGGACTCGAGCCGGTCGCGCACCATCCGCAGGCCGTCGCCGAGAATCTCGATCTCGGCGAGCAGGTCGTCGAGCGCGGCATCGAGGCCGGCCGCCCAGATCGGATCGTCATCGAACGCCTCGGCGAGCCGCACGACCGGCTCCGGCTGGGCACGCATCCACGCGGTGAGCAGGTCGCAGACCGCCGCGCCTTTCTGCCGTGCCGCCTGCAGCGACGGGATGAGCCGCGCCGTGACGAGGTCGAAGCTGGCCGCACTCTGCGCGTCCCTCCCCGCCACCAGCTTCTGCTGCAGCGCCGGCAACAGCCCCTTCTCCCGCCGCTCCAGCCGCGCGAAGAGCCGCTCGAGGCCGCGCCGGGTCACGCTCTGCCCGAGGTGCGCCGCCGCGGCGTCCTCCAGATGGTGCCCTTCGTCAATCACCAGGCGCTTGTACGCCGGCAACACCGCCGACTCGTCCCAGCGCCCCGACGAGCGCCGCACGGCAATGTCGGCCATCAACAGATGGTGGTTCACGACGATCACGTCGGCCTGCGCCGCGTGTCGCCGCGCCTTGAACACGAAGCAGGCGTCGAAGTGCGGGCACCGGAGCCGCGTACAGAGGTCCCCTTCGGCGGCGACCTCGTCCCAGACCTCCGGTCGCGGCGCCGTTGGGAGATCGGCGAGCGAGCCGTCGGTCGTCCGCTCGGCCCACGCCTCGAGTGCCGCGAGGTCCGCGCTGGCGTCGTCCTCGAACAGGACCGCCCCCTGCGCGCGCGCCTGTTCGAGGCGCTGCAGGCAGACGTAGTTCCGCCACCCCTTGAGGAGCGCGAAGCGCACCGGCTGGTCGTCGAGCGCGCGGGCGAGAAATGGCAGGTCCTTCGTCGTCAGCTGTTCCTGCAGCGTGATCGTGTTGGTCGAGACGACCGTGCGCTCGCCGCTCTCGGCCGCCCACCGCAGCGCCGGCACGAGGTAGCCGAGGGACTTGCCGACCCCCGTTCCCGCCTCGATGAGCCCGATCCCGCCACGCGTGAAGAGCTGCGCGATCAACCGGGCCATCTCGCGCTGGCTCGGCCGATCCTCGTAGCGGCCGAGATGGGCAGCCACCGGACCGTCGGGGCCGAGCACCCCGGCCACGTCGCCCGGCACGAGCGCCGCCGGCTTCGCCGGTCGCGGCGCTTCCACGACCACGTAGAGGCGCGCGCCGTCGTTGTCGGTGATCGCAAAGCCGATCCCGTCGTCGTGCAGGCGCGCCGCCACGTCGAGGTCCGCCCCCGACGGCTCCAGCCAGCCAGTCGGGTGATTGTGCACGAGCAACTCCCCGCGGTTGGCAAAGCCGGGCAGCGCCAGCACGCTGCGCACGTCGCCGCGCGCCGCCACCCGCGCCGTCTGCACGACGCCGGCGTCGTTCGTCGTGCAGACGAAGCAGACCTCGCGCCCGCCGGCGAGGCGGATCGCCGAGCGGATGGCCGCCGCGGCGCCCGGCGTCAGGCGGTCGGTCTCGCCGTGGAAGGCGCCGTCCGCGACGGCGTCACCGCCCGCGCCCTCGGTCGCCCGCGCCTGCCGCGTCATCAGGTCTTCAACGGCTTCTTCCTGGCCGCCGGGAAGAGCACGTTGTTGAGGATCAGCCGATACCCCGGCGAGTTCGGATGCAGCGCGAGGTCGGTCGGCGGCGCGCCGATGTTGTGCTGCGCGTCCTCGGGATCGTGCCCGCCAAGGAAGGTCCACGACCCGCGCCCGTACGCGCCGTGGATGTACTTCACCCACGGCGCCCCCTCCTCGTGCGCCAGCACCGTCACGCCGGGCTTGAGCGTGCGCCTCGTGAACGACGTGGTGACGCCATAGAAGTCGCGCAGCACGCTTCGGTGATTCTGGACGAGCATGGACGCCACCGGGTCGAACTTGGCCGAGAATCCAAACAGCGTGAAGGTCCCGAGCGGCTGCCGCCGGGACGGGACATTCACCTGGTGCCCGTCAATGTCGCTCATCGCATTGACGCCGGTCGCGAACTCGAGCCGCGCCCCCTCCACCGCGAACGCCCGCGTCCAGTCCAGCTTGGCATCGGCATCGGGGTCCATCGGCGAACCGTCGGTGAACTGGCCGGCGATGTCCACCCCCTGCGCGGCGTTGGCGAGCTCGAGCGTCTCGGTGGCGCCGCACATCGCAAAGAGGAAGCCGCCGCGCTCGACGAACCCGCGCAGCCGGTCGGCGACGGTCTTCTTGAGCGCCGGCACGTCGGCCAGCGAGTACTTCCGCGCCGTGGCGAGGTCCCGCTCCCGCGACTGCACGAACCACGCGGCATCGCGGAATCCGAGATGGAGCTTATTCGCCTGGCCAGTGAAGTCCTCGTGGTGCAGGTGGATCCAGTCGAACTGCGAGAGGTCGGTGTCGAGGACGTCGTCGTCCCAGATCGCCGTGTAGCGGATGCCGGCATAGGTGAGGGCGAGCGTCACCGCGTCGTCCCACGGCGGCGACTGCGGGGGCGTGTAGACGGCGATGCGGGGCGCCTTCTCGAGCGGCACTGCGTCCATATTGCCCTCGGCGATCTCGCGGCGGATCACCGCCATCGCCGCGCCATCCACCGGCTCGACGTGTACGCCGGCGAGCGCCGCCGCGCGACGGAGCGCCGCGAGGTCGGGCACGAGGAAGCTCCCACCGCGGAAGTTGAGCAGCCACTCGCTGCGCACGTTCTCAAGCAGCGCGCTGAAGGTCACGCCGTATGCCTTCAGGTGATTGGTCTGTGCGTCGTCCATCGGGATCAGCAGGTGCTGGCCGTGGAGCGGCGGCGCGGCGAGCGCGAGCGCCAGCGCGAGCGCCGCGCCCGCCGCCCGGAGGGTGCCGCGGACCTCGGCGCGCATCAGCGTCCGTCCGCCAGCGGCGGCAGCGCGTCGAGCTCGCGCCGCGCCTGGGGCACGAGCGCGCTCGACGGATAGGCGAGGATCAACTGCTCGAACTGCGCGCGCGCGCCGCGCACGTCGCCCTGCGCGCGGAACGCGCGCCCGAGTTCGAGCCGCGCCTCGGGCGCCTCCGGCGCGTCGGCAAATGCCGTCGCCACCCGCTCCCAGAGCGCGATGCCCGACGCGTTGGCCCCGCGCGCGATCTCGATCCGCGCCGCCATCGCCAGGAGCAACGGTGCCGCGTCGGTGAGCTCGGCCGCCGCACGCCGGAACTCGCGGACCGAGGCCACCGAATCCGCGCGCGCCAGTGCGAGGAAGGCCGCGCCGGCGGCCGGCGCGCGCGTTGCCCGCGTCCGCGAGAGGAAGGCAAGCACCGTCACCGCCTCGGCGCCGAATGACTCGCTGTAGCGGAGCGCCGGCCGGGCGGCGGCAAGGTCGCCGTCAAAGAGCGCGAGCCACCCGGCCACCGCGTCCTCAGCATCGAGCGGCGCGTCAGCAAGCACCGCACGGGCCCGCACGACATTGCCGGCGCGAATCCACGCCCACGCGATCGTGCGCGCATAGGCGCGCTCCCCGGCCCGCCCGAGCGCGGCCGCCGCCAGGACCCACTCCGCCTCGGCCGCCCGGCCGAGCCGCGCGAGCGCCTCGAGTTCGACCGGCAGGATCTCGGCGCGCACCAGCGACGTGTCGGCGCGTTCGCGCGCCGTACGCGCGAGCTCGAGGGCGGTTTCCGCATCGTTGGCCCGAAGCGCCGCCACGGCGGTCCGCAGTGCGATTGCCAGCCCCGGACGCGCACGATGCACCGCCAGCAGCGCATCGCGCATCGTGGACCACGCCTGTGCGCGCTCCGCCTCGCCAGCGAACTCGGTCCAGATCGCGATCGCGGTATCCGACGGCCATAACGGCGCGAGGACACGCCATCCCTCGCGCGGCGCGCCCCACCCGAGTTCGAGCAGGGCCAGCGACTGGATGGCGCCGAGCGGCGTGCCCGGCGCGCGGAGTTCGACGCGGATCGAATCCCGGGCGCCGACGGGCGCCGGCGAGAGCGAGAAGACCGTCGCCGCCTCGAAGTACGGCTGGTCACGCATCGTCTCGCGCCACGCCTCGGCGGCGTCGCGCCAGCGGCCGAGTGCCGCCCGCAGCTGCGCCAGCTCAAGCAGCAGCACGCGCGAGGAGCCGAGCGTCTCCACCGCCTCGCGCAGCACGGTGTCGGCCGACGACGCCCGGTTGTTGAACAGGAGCACGCGCGCAAAGTCACGATACGGCGCGACCTCTCCCGGCCGACTGTCGCGCCACGCGCGGAACGCGGCTGCCGCCTCGGCGTCGCGCCCCAACGCGACGTACGTCCGCAGTTGAGCCGACCGCAGCTGCGGTTCGCGCGGGAAGTGCGGGAGCAGCGAGTCAATCACCACCAGCACCGAGTCCTCCTCGCCGAGCATCGAGAAGACCCGTTCGAGGCCGAGCACGCCGGGGAGCACGGCGCCGCCGGCGATTGCCGCGCGCCAGGCGGCAACCGCCTCGCGATTCCGCCCCGCGCCCTCCAGCTCGATCGCCTTCGACACGAGGGCGCCGCCCGACTCCTGGGCGCCGAGCGCCGGCGGCGCGGCGACCGCCAGCAGCAGTCCGAGCACCCACGGCGCGGACGGCGCGCTCACGGGCGCGGCTCCGCGTTCAGGCGCCGGAAGTACTCGATGACCAGCCGACGGTCCTCGGCGCTCAGGCCGCGCAGCTCCTCCCAGGTCGGCACGCGGTAGCGCTCGGCGGCGCGCCCGGTGACATCACTCCCCGGCGTCACCCGATCGGTGCCGCGCGCCGCCCGTGCCTCGCGCCGTTGGCTTTCGTCGCGCTGTTCCTGCTCCAGTGCGCGGCCGGCATCGAGCATTCGCCGGAGCAGGCGCTCCTGTCGCGCCGCCTGCGCGGGGTCGAACGCACCTTGGTCGATCGCCTGCGCCAGCGCGCGCGCCTCGCGGGCGAGCTCCTGCGCACGACCGGAGGGATCGGCGCCCGACACTTCCTCGAGCTGGCGCGCCACCTCGCGCTGCGCACGGGCAAGGGCGCGTGCCTGCTCGCGGGCGGCGGCATCGGCATCCTGATCGCCGGCACGCGCCTGACCGCCCGGCAGCAGGCCCTGCAGTTGGCTGTTCAGCGCCCCCTGCTGTTGCGCCAACTGCTGCATCTGCTCCAACAGTTCCTGCATTCCGGTGGCCGATTGCGCGGAGGCCGCGCGCTCACGGTCGCGCGTCAACTGCGCCGCCGCCTGCCGGAGCGCGTCGGCCGACTCGCGCATCGCCTGCTCGGTCTGCCCGCGCTGGCCGGTCGCTGCCTCGCGCGTCGCCTGCGCCGTGCGCTGGCGCGCGCGTTCGACGAGTTCCTGTGTCCGCGGCGTCACCAGCGCCGACCGCCGCGCCTGCTCGGTGAGCCGTTCCTGCGCCGCCTGCACCCCCTGCTGGAGCGCCGACTGCCCGGCGCGCAACGACGGTGCCGCGCGATCCTGCCGCGCCCGCTCGGCGAGGCCGTCCTGCTCGCGCGCCATCTGCAGCATCTCCTGCACCGAGCGGTCGAGCGCGTCGGTCAACTCCTGCTTCCATTCGGTCACCTGACGGGTCCGGGCGTCCTGCAGGGACTCGGCGGCGCGTTCCATCGCGGTCGCGGCGCGCGCCGGCGCGGCACGATCTCCGGCTGCCTGCGCGAGCTCCGCCGCCGATTGCTCAACGGCCGCCGCCGCCTGCCCCGCCGCCGCCACGCCCGGCCGCGCCCCGGCTTGCTCGAGTCGTTCCTGCAGCTGTTCGACCGCCCGCTCCAGCTGGCGCGTCTCCCGCTCGAGCGCGCCCGCCCGTTCGGCGCCGGTCGTGCCCGCGGTGACGCTGTCGGCGAAGGCGCGCTGGTCGGCGGCCAGTTCACGTCCGCGGTCCGCCGTCGTCTGCAGCGCGCCCTCGAGCGCCGCGCGCCGCAGCAGCTCGGCGCTCTTCTCGAGTGCCTCACGGAGGCGCTGCTGCTGCGCCGCCAGTTCGGCCAGCGACTGGCGCGCGCGATTCCCGTCCAGTTGCTGCGTCGCCTCCTCAAGTCCCTGGAGCGACGCCGCCATCTCCGGTGTCATCGCCTCCTGCAGCAGCCGCTGCGCGTCGCGCAGCTGCTGCGCCAGGTCGGCGTCCAGCGCTCCCGCGCGCCGCAGGCGCTCCTCCATCTCGGCGGCCGCCTGCTGCAGCCGCTCGATCCGCTGCTGCAACTCGCGCTGTTGCGCCGCGATGTCGCGCGAGCGCTCGGCGCCCTCGAAGGTGAGCGGGTCGTTGGGCCGTGTCGGCGACGCCGCGGACCGCCCCGGGTCGCGGTCGCTCCGCGTGCGCGCCTCGGTCGCCGTGCGCTCGGCGAGCTCCGCCTGTGCGCGCGCGGCCGCCTCGGCCGCGCTCACCGCGGCGTCGCCCGTCTCGCGCGCCACGGCGCGCGCCTGCTCGGCGGTCGGCACCCGGAGGATCAGTTCGGCGCTCCGCCCCTCGCGCAGGCCGGGCGCCGCGTCGCGGGCAATCAGCACTGCGACCACCGCGTCGCCAGATTCCACGGTGAAGCGGCCCATCTCCACCACCGCCGTCCCCACCCAGGTGTTCTCGCGCGCCGTGCCGACCGGCGCGTCGAGCGACGGGCCGTCCACGCCGGCCGCCGAACGCACCCACGTCCGCAGCCAGACGCCGACCAGGCCGTGGTCGTCCTGCGCCAACGCATCGAGCGGCACGGCATCGCCCACGCTCACGAGGACCTCGCCGACCGGGGCGAGGATCTCGGCGCGCGGGACCGAATCGGCGACGACCTCGATGTGCAGCGGCGGCGGCACGTCGTCGATCGCGCCCACTCGCCCGCGCACTACCCAACGCCACGTTCCGCTCGCGCGCGGCGTGAACCGGCCGCCGAACCGCTGACCGTCGGTGGTCAGCGCCACCGAGCCGGCGTCCGCGACAAGGCGTGCCGACGATAACGCTTCCGACGCCTGGGCGTGGACCTCGAGCGCCGTGCCGGCGGGAATCCGCACGGATTCGTCGTGCGCCAGCCGTTCGGCCGCGCGCGCGAGGTAGGTCGGGTAGTGCGCACGGACCGTCACCTCACCGACAAACGGACGGTCCACCACGAGGACGTGGACGCTGTCGCTCTCGGTCCGCCCATCGGCGACGACGACCACGAGGTCGGCGTCGGCGGGCGCGATCGTCATCCGTGCGCGCCCCCGGCCGTCCACCGCGAGCACGGTATCGCGCCACGCGCCACCGGTCTCGCGCCAGCGGACGCCCACGCGCGAGCGCCCGAGCGCGAGCACGCCGAGCGGCACGGCGCCCCCGCGCGCCACGCGCTCGGGGTATTCGGTCACGCGGAGCGCCGGGAGGAGCGTCCCCCGCCACGCGTCCACCGGGTGCAACAGCGCCCGCCAGCCGTCGGGCCGTCGGGCCCACGACACGCTCGCCAATGTGAGCACCTGTGCGAAGACAATCAGCGAGACGAGTGCCACGCCGCGCAGGCGGCGGCGCTGGCGCGGCGCCGGCCGCGTCGCGACGGTGGCAAGCCGCGCGCCGAGGGCGCGCGCGGCGTGGTCGGCAAAGGCGCCGCCGGAGTCCGCCACCTCGAGCAGCCCGGTCAGCGCGCCGCGCCGGAGCCGTTGCTCGCGCTCGATCGCCCCGGCCACCGCGGGCGGGGTGGCGCGCGCGCGCAGCCGACGCCAGGCCAACCGGCCAACGATGACCGCGCCCGCGACGGCGGCGAGCCAGACCACGATCGGCACGACGGCCGGCAGGGCGAGCCACCGGCCGGCGGCCAGCCAGACAGCGCCGCCGGTCAACAGGCCGAGTCCGACGAGGGCCGGCACCAGCGTGTACGCCACGCCGGCCAGCCGTCGCACCCGTCGGGTCTCTCGCGCCACCACCGTGAGCACCGTCATCGCCCCACCCCGCTCGTGACGGCATAGGCCACCAGGTTGACGCCCATCCGCAGCGCCGCCTCGTGCAGCGCCGGCGGGTCGTCGGGATAGGTCCCGACATCCTCCCAGCCGTTGCCGAGGTCGCTCTCGTGCGAATAGAAGACGACGAGCCGCTCACCGACGAAGATGCCGAGGCCGCGCGGCGGCTTCCCGTCGTGCTCGTGAATCTTCGGCACGCCCTGGGGGAACGGATAGACGATCCGGTAGATCGGATGGTCGAGCGGCACGTCCACCAGCGCCCGGTCCGGGAAGACGCGCGCGATCTCCCGGCGGAAATGCGCGTCGAGCCCGTAGTTGTCGTCGGCGTGGAGGAACCCGCCGCGCAGCAGATACGTGCGGAGCCGCTCCACCTCGCGCTCGGCGAGGCGGATCTGTCCGTGCCCGGTCAGGTGGAGGAACGCCTGGTCCCAGAGGCGGTCGTCGAGCAGCGTGAGGCGCACCTCGTTCGGTTCGACGGCGAGCGTGGTCCGCTCGCGGACCGCGCGAATCAGGTTGGGGAGACTCGACGGGTTGGCGTACCAGTCGTCGCCGTCGTACTGGAGGCGGGCGATCGTAATGCTTGCGGTCGGTGAGAGCTCGGCAAGCGGGGCCGGCGCCGCCGCAACGAGCGCCGCGGCGGCGAGCCCGAGCCCCGTCACGCGCCCACGCCGCCTCACTCGTGCGCCAGACGGTAGGCGAGGTTGCGGGGGGCGCCGTCCTCGGCCATCAGGAGCTGCGTGATCTCGCGTGCCGAACGGCCGGCCGCGCGCAGCGACTCGGCGCGCGCGCGCAGGGCGTCCTCGTCCAGCGGCGTGTCCGCCGCCCCGGCGATCACCAGCACGATCTCCCCTCGCGGTTCCGTTGCCCCGTAGTAGGCAGCGAGGTCCGCCACCGTTCCGCGCCGGAACTCCTCGTACGTCTTGGTCAATTCGCGGGCGACGACGGCGTCGCGATTCCCGGCGCCGGCCGCCGCGAGATCGGCCAGGGTTGCCGCCACGCGGCCGGGCGCCTCATGGAGCACCGCCGTGTGGGCGAGCGCGACGATCTCGGCGATCGCGCGCGAGCGGTCGCCGCCGCGGCGCTCAAGGAAGCCGTAGAAGGTGAAGCGCTCGGTCGGCAGGCCGGCGCCGGCGAGGGCGGCGAGGAGCGCCGACGCGCCCGGGATCGGCGAGATCGTCACCCCGGCCTCGATCGCCGCGCGCACGATCCGCGCGCCGGGGTCGGAGACCAGGGGCGTGCCGGCGTCGGTGATCAGCGCGAGCGACTCCCCCGCGAGGAGGCGCGCCACGAGGCCCGGCGTCGTCTTGGCCTCGTTGTGCCCGTGATGGGCGATCAGCGGCGTCTTGAGGGCGTAGCGGTCGCAGAGCACGCGCGAGTGCCGCGTGTCCTCGGCGAGGATTGCCCCGACCCGGCCGAGCACCTCCACCGCTCGCGGGCTGAGGTCCCCGAGGTTCCCGATTGGGGTGCTGACGACAAAGAGGGTCCCCCGGTTGGCCGCGTCAGCGGCGCTCACCAGTGCACCTTCCACGGGAGCGCATCGTAGAGCCCCGCGGACTGGAAGACGTGTCGGCGCGAGGCGGTCAGCGCGCGCAGGAGATCCTCCGGCGTGGTCCCCTCCGGCGCCGCGGCCCAGAGGATGTCGCCGATCCACGCCGCGATCGCCTTCGTCAGCGCCTGCGCGTCGGTCACCGGATCCTTCACCGTCGGTAGCGACGGCGAGAAGCGGTCGAGCAGCGGGTGGCGTGCGACGAGCGACCGGCGGGCGCCTTCGGTCACGTCGTCTGCCGCCGCCTTGCCCGACTCGCGCAGCCGCGCGGTGAGCGCGCCGATCAGCTCGCGGTAGGCCTGGATCAGCGCCGGCGAGGCCTGCGCCGGCAGCGCCTCGGCGGGCGGCCAGAGCCGCACCAGCGGTGCCTGCGCGTGGATCCGTGTGTCGAGCAGTGTGCGGAGCGAGACCGCGACGTCCCCCGGCCGCGGGTCCACGAAGTACCCTTGCGATGGCTTCCCCGCCTTCACCGCGACGTAGTTCACGGCGCCGTCGGTGATGATCTCGAGCGCGCCGTCGTGCATCGTCGCGTACAGAAAGGCGAGCAGGGCGTCGGTGTCCGTCGGCACCAGCTCCCGCGGCCAGGGCACGGGCGTCCCTGTCTGGCTGGCATACATCAGGTCGAGCAGCTGGTCCGACGTCTCGTGGAAGCAGACGCTCCCGTATTCCGCCGAGGCCGGCACCCGGCTGATCGCATCGCTGATCGCCACCGGCGTGAAATGCATGCCATCAGCGCTGGCGGTGGCATTGACGACCTCGCCCTCCTCGAGAAACAGCACCAGCAGTTCCTCGGGCATCCAGACGGCGACGTAGCCGGAGACGCGCGCGGCCCGATCGCGCTTGGCATCGGTCAGGAGGTTGCGCAGATGCACATAGGCCAAGCGGGTCCGTTGGAGCAGGATCCGCTTGGCCGGATATCGAATGGCGTCCCGGGTCAGCGCCATTGCGCGTCGAGCCGCCCTAAGCCGCGTGCTGCTCGAACTTCGCCACGAGCGCCGGTTTCGGCACCGCGCCGATCACCTGGTCCACCAGCTTCCCGTCCTTGAAGAACAGCAGGGTCGGGATCGACCGCACCTGGAAGCGCATCGCCGTCTTCTGATTGGCATCCACGTCGAGCTTCGTCACCTTGACCCGTCCGGCGAACTCCTCGCTGAGCTGCTCGAGGATGGGGGCGATCATCCGGCACGGCCCGCACCAGGTCGCCCAGAAGTCCACCACCGCCAGGCCGCTGTGCTGTTCCACCTCGCTCGCGAACGAATCGTCCGTCACCGCCATCGTCTTCGACATCGCGTCTCCCTTGGCTCCAGCGGATCCTGAGGTGCCGCGCACCGCGGACCCGCGCTAACGTTACGGCGACCCCTTGCGCGACGCACGCTACCGAGGCCACCCCTGTCCATGCACGCCCCCTCGCCCCGCAGGACCCGCATCGCTCACATCGGCATCGCCGTCGAATCCCTCACGGCGATCCTGCCCTTGTATCGTGATATCCTCGGCCTCGCGGAGACGCCCCTCGACGACGCCGACGGCGCCCGGATTGCCGGCCTCGACGCCGGCGGCCCGCTGGTCGAACTCCTCGAACCCAATGAATCCGCTTCCCCAATCGGAAAGTTCCTCGAAAGGCGCGGCCCCGGCATCCATCACATTTGTTTCGCCGTGGACGACCTCGACCGCACCCTCGAGCGTTGCCGCGCCGCCGGGATCCAGTTGATCGACCAGCAGCCCCGGCGTGGCGCCGAGGGAAAACGGATCGCCTTCCTGCACCCCAGATCCACGGCTGGGGTGCTCATCGAACTCAGCGAATACTAAGCCCGTGTCCGCCACCCGACGACCGCGCGCAGAACGGGCGCGCCGCCTCCAGGTCAAATTCCTCGACGTACCACCGGCCCGACCGGACGTTGCGGATCGTCTTGAACGCCACCGTGGCTTTCTTCGCGCCCTGGGTCATCTCGACGTCGTGCACGGTGCGTCCGTTCTCGCCCCGGCGCGCCACGCCGACGAGCGACGCGTCGTGCCTGAGGCATCGCGTGAAGATCAGGAGCCGCTGCTCCAGCTCCCGCCGGTCCATCCGTTCGCGAGCCGGCGCCAGGTCGTTGCCCCAGACCGCCGAGATCGCCTGCAAGTCCTCGCTCCGGGCCCCGCTGAGGAACTGCGCCACCGCCTGTTCCGAGCTCTCGGCACCCGGCGGGACGCCGGTGCTGGGCGCCCGGCATCCGGCCAGCGCGACCATCGCCACTCCCATCCACCGCAATCCACGTCTCACCAGTTCACTCCGAGGCCAAGGGTGTCCCTGCAAAGATGACCCGCCAACGCCTGTACATCAACATTGACCACGTCGCGACGTTGCGGCAGGCCCGTCGAGCCACGTACCCCGACCCCGTCGCCGCGGCGCTTCGCTGCGAGGCCGCCGGCGCGGATGGCATCACGGTGCACCTGCGCGAGGATCGCCGGCACATCCAGGACGCCGACGTGATGGCACTCGGTCCGGCCATCCGCACGCCACTCAATCTCGAGATGGCGGCGACCGCGGAGATGACCGCGATCGCGCTCCGCCTCCGGCCGCACCAGGTGACCCTGGTCCCGGAACGGCGCGAAGAGGTGACGACCGAAGGTGGGCTCGACCTCGCGGCCGATCCGGCGCGCCTGGCCGCGACAATCGCCCCCCTCGCCGCCGCCGGAATCCGCGTCTCCCTCTTCATAGATGCCGACGCCGACCAGGTGGCCCGCGCCGCCGCGCTTGGCGTCCCCGCAATCGAGCTCCACACCGGCCGCTACTGCCACCTCCCGAGGATTCCCGGCGCGCTCAGGGCGTTGCGGGACGCTGCTCGCCAGGCCAAGGCGCTCGGCCTCGCCGTCCACGCCGGGCACGGCCTGACCCTCGAGAACGTCGGCCCGGTGGCGGCGATTCCCGAGTGCGAGGAGTTGAACATCGGCCACTCGATCGTCAGTCATGCAGTCTTCGTCGGACTCGAGGCGGCCGTGCGCGCGATGCGCACGGCGATGGACGCGGCGCGGCCCCGTTGACCGGGGTCGTGCTTCCGGCCACCATTAGCGCGGACTGCGCGGAGGCGCGATGACGGGCGGATTGCTCGATTTCTTCACCTTGGAGGCCAGCGAGTACGTCGAGCAGCTCGACGCCCTCGTGTCGCGCGCGTCGGCGGCCCCGCCCGACGCGGACGCCTTCGCGCGCACGATCCGCGCGCTCCGCGGCAGCGCGACGATGGCCAAGGTGAACGGCGTCGCCGAGGTCGCCCACGGCCTCGAGCGGCTCGCCCGGCGCGTCCGCGACGGTGACCTCGCCTGGGATGCGTCGTCGCGCGGCGTCGCGATCGCCGCGATTGACGACGCCAAGATCCTCATCCGCGGCGTCCGCACCTGGGGACCCGCCGAGGATGCGCGCGCCGCGGAGCGGATTGCCGAACTCGAGCGGATCGCGCCGAAGCGCGCCAGCGCCGAGCCGGCCAAGAGCGGTGCCGCTTACCTCGCCGCCGCGGCCACCGACGCGGCCGCCGGACTCCTCGAGTACGCCGAGCAACCCGGGTCGCGGGAGGGCTTCGGCGACGTGATGGGCAAGGTCCGCGCCCTGCGCGGCGTCGCCGCGCTCAAGGACCTGCCGCCGCTCAGCGAGGTCGTGGACGCCGTGGACGCCGCCGCCAAGGCAATCGAACTCGGGCACGAGGATGCGACCGCCGAACGGCGACGGCTCTTCCGCACCGCCGCCCGCGTCCTCCTCGAAGGCGGCGACGCCATCCGCAACGGCGGGGTGCCCCCGACGGATTCGGTCGCCGTGCGCGAGTTCGCCCACGCCTCCGCCACGCTGAGCCGCGACGCGGGGGACGGCGACGACGTCGTGCCGATCGCCTCCCTCTTCCCCGACGACGCCGCGGGCGGCGCAGTCCAGTCCGCGTCGCATCCGCCGACCACCTCTGCCAACCGGTTCCGTCTCGAGGTGGTGAGCCAGGCCGAGCACCTGCGGCGCCTTGTCGCCGACGGTCGCGGCGCCGCCGATGCCGCGACGCGGGAGCGCCTGAGCCGCGAACTGCGGGGCGCCGTGCGCGCCATCGCCCGCGCCGCCCAGAGTTTCGGCGCGACCGAGATAGCCAACGTGTTCATCGCCGCCGAGCGAAATGCCGCCGCGCTCGAGGCGCACACGCTCGACGTCCTCGACCGGGCGGCGGCCCTGCTCAGCGCGTCCGAGGTCGAGCCGAGTTCCCTCACGGCGTCCTTCGGTGCATTGAGCGCCGAGCTTTCCACGGCCACGGTCGCCGGCGGCGCCCCGTCCGCCGCCGCCACGACCGGCGGGCCCACGACCGGCGGGCCCACGACCGGCGGGCCCACGACCGGCGCCGCCCTGTCCGGCGCCGCCCTCCACGGACTCCTCGCGTCCGGACTCGACGGACTCGCGCCGCTCGCCACCGAGCATCTCGCCGAGCCCCTCGTCGGTCCGGAGGACGATGTCATCCCGATTGACGAGCTCCTCTTCCGCGGCCGCGATGCGCTCGCCCGGGCCGCTGCGCTCGGCGAGGAGCTGCGGACGGCGGACGGCGCGCCGGACCCACAGACCCTCGCCGAACTGTACGACCTGCTGCAGCTCGCAGCGGCGGACTGACGCCGGTGCGCCTTGACTGGCGCGGGGTGCTGGGGATCGCGCTCAGTGTCCTGCTCCTCTGGCTGACGCTGCGCGGCGTGGACCTGCGCGCCGTCTGGAGGATCCTTGCGACGTCGAGCCTCCCGCTCTGGCTGCTCAGTGCCGTCACCGCCACCGTGATTTTCCCGCTCCGCGCGCGTCGCTGGCAGGCGATCCTCGTGCCACTCGTCGGCCGGCTGCCGGTGGCCCCGCTCTGGCGCGCCACAGCAATCGGAATGATGGTCAACAACGTCCTCCTCGCGCGCGCGGGGGAACCGGCGCGCGCCTTCGTCCTCTCGCGCGAACGGCCCGAGGTCCGGTTCACCGCCGCCTTCGGCTCGCTCGTGGTGGACCGCGTGTTCGACGGGATCGTCGTGTTGGCGCTGATGGTGGCCGCCACGCTCGACCCACGGTTCCCCGCCGACGCCACCGTCCTTGGCGCCACGGCCGGCAACATCGCCGTCTCGGCCGGCTTCGCACTCACCGTCGCGATCGCCGCGCTCTACGCGCTCGTGCTGAAACCGGAACCGTTCATCCAGGTCGCGGAGCGCGTCACCGGCGCCGTCTGGGCACGCGGCGTGACGAAAGTGCACGCCCTGCTGACCGGATTTGCGAGCGGGCTGCGCGTGCTGCGTGAACCCCGGCTCGTGCTCGAGGTGCTCTGGTGGACGCTCCTCCACTGGCTCACCAACGCCGCGGCGTTCTACCTCGGCTTCCGCGCGCTGGGCATCGCGGCACCACTGACCGCGGCGTTCTTCGTCCAGGGGTTGATCGCAATCAGCGTCGTACTGCCGTCGTCGCCGGGATTCTTCGGCCTCTTCGAGGCGGCGGGCACCGCCGGACTCGGGCTCTACGGCATCCCGGCGGCCAACGCGGTGAGCTGGGCGATCGGCTTCCACCTGCTCTCGTTCATCCCCATCACCGTCATCGGGGTCTGGTACGTCGCCCGGCTCGACCTGCGGTTGCGCGACCTCGGCGGCGTGACGCCCCCGCCGACGGCAACGCCATGACCGCGTCCGCCGCCAGCGTCGAGGCGCAAGCCAAGATCAACGTCGTCCTGCGCGTCCTTGCGCGCGAGGAATCGGGCTACCATCAGATCGAGACGCTCTTTGTCCGGATCGAGCTTGCCGACACGATCCGCGTCGCGACGGATACCGGCAAGCGCGAGCTCGTTTGTCCGGGGCTCGAGTCGGTCCCGGTGGAACAGAATCTCGCCTGGCGCGCCGCGGACGCCTTTGCGGCGGCGTGCGGGTGGCCGACCGGGTTCCAGATCACGGTCGAGAAGCGGATCCCGGTCGGCAGCGGACTGGGCGGGGGCAGCGCCGATGCGGGCGCCGTCCTGCGCGCCCTCAACGCCCTCGCGCCCACGCCGTTGACCGCGGCGGCGCTCGCCACGGTCGCCTTCCAGGTCGGCGCCGACGTGCCGTTCCTTGCGACCGACGCCGCGCTCGCCATCGCCTGGGGCCGCGGCGAGCGCATCCTGGCGCTCCGCTCGCTCCCCGCGCGCGAAGTGCTGGTGACGCTGCCGTCGTTTGGCGTCGAGACGGCCGCCGCCTACCGCTGGCTCGACGAGTCGCGCGCGTCTTCGGCCCTGGCGGCACCAGCCCCGCTCTCGATTGACGACCTCGACCGCTGGGACGCGGTCGCGAGACTGGCCGGAAACGACCTCGAGCCCGTCGTCAGCGCGCGCCACCCCGAGATTGCGCAGTGCGTCGGCGCGCTCGGCGGCGCCGGGGCGCGGATTGCCCGGATGAGCGGGTCCGGCTCGTCGGTGTTCGGGATCTTCGACCGCCGTCCACCGGCCGAGATCGCTGGGTTGCCCAGCGGCGCGCAGGTCGTCCATACCCGCACCTGCACGAGCGTCGCCGCCGTGCGGTTGCTCGACTGATGCGGCCTCCGTTAGCTTCGAATCAGTCACCCTGCCAGCGCTGCCCCTTCGTCCAATGGCAGGACATCGCACTTTGGATGCGAGAATGGTGGTTCGAATCCACCAGGGGCAACTAGACCGCGAAGACGCCGCCCGTCGGACCCGCCAGCCACTCGCTGAGCGTCGGCGCCGAGCGATCTTTCGGCGAGAGGATCGCGTCCGGGATCGGCCACGGGATCGCGAGCGCCGGGTCGTCCCATCGGATCCCCCCCTCGTGTGCCGGCGCGTACGGCGCCGTGCAGAGGTACTCGACTTCGGTCGCGTCCTCCAGCGCCTGAAGGCCGCGGGCGAATCCGGCCGGCGCGACGAGCCAGAGGTCGGCGCCGGCGGTGACGGTGCGCCAGACGGCGCGACCGCAGGTCGGTGAGCCGCGGCGGATGTCCACCGCCACGAGGAAGGCAGCGCCGCGCCCGACCCGCATCAGCTTGGCCATCGGCGGCTCCCACTGGAAATGCAGGCCCCGGACCACGCCACGGGCCGAGCGCGAGTGGTTCACCTGCGCAATCGTCGCCGGCAGGCCGGCGGCGGCAAACCGATCGGCACGAAAGAGTTCGCGAAACGAGCCGCGGGCGTCGGGATGCGCCGCGACGTGCGCGATGACGCAGTCGGGGATCTCCGTCGGCTCGATCCGGATGTCGGCGCTCACGCCGCCCGCTCCGCGCCGAGCGTCCCGAGGTACTGCGCGAGCGCCTCGCGCCAGTCGCGACGACCGCCCGGGCACCGCTCGTCGAAGCGCGAGCAGTCGAGCACGCTGTAGCGCGGGCGGTTGGCGCGGGCACCGAAGGCGGCGGTGGTCGTGACGGTCACGCCCTCGGGCCACGCGGCCGCCGCGTACGCCGCCTGCGCCACCTCGAACCAGGTCGCCGACCCGGCGTTGGTCGCGTGCACCACGCCGTCGTCGCCGCGTCCAATCAGGCGCCAACACCATTCGGCGAGGTCGAGCGCCGCGGTCGGCGCGCCCCGCTGGTCGTCCACCACCGCCGAGGGCGTGTGTGCGCGCGCGCGGGCCCACATCGTCGCCGGGAAGTTCCGCCCCCCGCGACCGAACAGCCATCCGCTGCGCACGATGAGCGCGCGAGCGCCGCTCGCCTGCAGGAGCTGTTCCCCCTCCCACTTCGTGCGCGCGTAGACCGAACGCGGCTGCGGTAGGTCGTCCTCACGATACGGGCGCGTGGACTCGCCGGCAAACAAATAGTCCGTCCCGGGAAGGAGGACCCGCACGCCGCGCGCGGCGGCGAGGCGGCCGAGCGCCCCGACCGCGTCGGCGTTCAGGCGCGCCGCCGCCTCCGGATCCTGCTCCGCCGCGTCCACGGCCGTGAACGCCGCGCAGTTCACCACCCACGCCGGCTCGGCCTGGTCGAGCGCGCGCGCCACCGCGTCGGCGTCGGTCAGGTCGAGCTCGCGGTGCGGCGGCGCAATCAGCGTCACGTCCGTCGGCGCCGTGTCGCGGAAGGCGGTGCCGAGCAGCCCGTGGGCACCGATCGCGAGGACCTTCACGCCTTCGTCCCGAGGTAGAGCGCCTCGGCGGCCACCGCCGACTCCCGCTGCACCGCGCGCCACCACGGCTCGTGGGTCACGTACCACTCGACTGTCGCGGCGAGCCCGTCGTCGAGCGCGATGCGCGGGCGCCAGTCGGTCTCGGCGCGCAGCCGGCTGGCGTCCATCGCGTACCGCCGGTCGTGCGCCGGCCGGTCGCGCACGTGGGCGATCAGCGACTCGTCCTTGCCCAGGGCGCGCAGCACAGCCCGGACGATCGCGAGGTTCTCGCGTTCGGCGTTGCCGCCGATGTTGTAGACGCGCCCCTCGCTTCCCCCCTGGCAGGTGACGGCCCAGAGCGCCGCGACGTGGTCCTCGGCGTGCAGCCAGTCCCGCACCTGCCGGCCATCGCCGTAGACCGGGAGCGGTTCGCCGGCCAGCGCGCGCGTGACCATCAGCGGCAGGAGCTTCTCCGGGAACTGGAACGGTCCGTAGTTGTTCGAGCAGCGCGTGATCACGGCGTCGAGGCCGTACGTGCGCGCCCACGCCTGCACCAGCAGGTCCGCCGCCGCCTTGCTCGCCGCGTACGGCGAACTCGGCGCCAGCGCCCGCGCTTCCGTGAACGGCGCGTCGAGCGGCTCCAGCGACCCGTAGACCTCATCGGTGCTCACGTGCACGAGGCGCAGTGGCCGGTGGCCGACGCCCCGCGCACGGCGCATCGCCTCGAGCAGCCGCTCGGTGCCGACGATGTTCGTCTCGACGAAGGCATCGGGCCCGAGGATCGAGCGGTCCACGTGTGATTCGGCGGCGAGGTGCCAGACCGTGTCCGGCACCGGGACCGCGCGTCCCGCGCCGTCGCGCGCCGTGCCGCCGAGGACCGCGGAGAGCGCCTCGCGGTCCCGCACGTCGGCGCGGACCAGGTGATGCCGGTCCGCCGCGCCCGCGGTGACCATCGGCAGGGTCTCGGGATGCGCCGCGTAGGTCATCGCATCGTACGTGATCACGCGCACCGTCGGCTGTTGACGGAGGAGCCAGCCCACCGCATTCGCCCCGATGAAGCCGGCGCCCCCTGTCACCAGCACCACCTCCGGCACCGGACGCGTCGTCCCGCCGCGCGCGCTCACTCCGCCTCCTCGGCCACGCGACGAAGGTATGCCCCGTACTCGCTGGGGCCGAGAGGCGCCGCGAGCGCGAGCAGCTGCGCGCGCCCGATGTAGCCTAGGCGGTAGGCGATCTCCTCCGGACACGAGATCTTGAGCCCCTGGCGCGTCTCGATCGCCTCGACGAACCGCGCCGCCTCCTGCAGGGCGCCGACCGTACCCGTGTCAAGCCAGGCCATGCCGCGGCCCAGCACCTCAAGCCGCAACGTCCCGTCGGCCAGGTACGCGTTGTTGACGTCGGTGATCTCGTACTCGCCGCGAGCCGATTTCCCCAGCCCCGCGGCGATCTGGAGCACCCGGTTGTCATAGAAGTAGAGCCCAGTGACCGCCAGGGACGACCGCGGCGTGCGGGGCTTCTCCTCGATCGACCGTACCGCCCCTGCCTTGTCCACCTCGACCACGCCGTACCGCTCCGGATTCCCGACCCGGTATCCGAAGATCGTGGCTCCAGTCGCCCCACCGGCCCCCGACGCCCCTTCGGCGCGCGCGCGCGCCACGCGAAGCTGGCTCGGCAGTCCGGCGCCGAAGAAGAGATTGTCGCCGAGGATGAGCGCCACCGGGTCGCGCCCGACGAAGTCGCGGCCGATCACGAACGCCTGCGCGAGGCCCTCCGGCGCCGGCTGCGCGGCGTAGCGCAGGGTGATTCCCCACGCGCTCCCGTCGCCGAGCAACGCCTCGAAGCGCGGCAGGTCGTCGGGGGTGCTGATGAGGAGAATGTCGCGAATCCCCGCGAGCATCAGCGTGCTCAGCGGATAGTAGACGAGCGGCTTGTCGTAGACCGGGAGGAGCTGCTTCGACACGACCCGGGTCATCGGGAAGAGCCGCGTGCCCGAGCCCCCGGCGAGGAGGATCCCTTTCATATCCCGACAGAATACCGTGGTGTGGGTGCCCCCTGCCATTCCCCGGCATTTCGGAATATCTTTCGGGGCTCTCCCGACGCCCTTGGCCCGGCTCCCGGCCGACCGGGCTATCTCCAGTCTCGCGTTACCCTTACACGACTTCCCAATGGACGGACTCGCGGTCCCTCTGCACGGTTATCGGTTGCTCACGGGCAACGCGAACCGTGGGCTGGCCGAAGCGATCGCGAAGTCGCTTGACGCGGAGCTGAGCAAGTCCACCGTGACACGCTTCTCCGACGGCGAGGTCTTCGTCCGGCTCGACGAGAATGTGCGCGGCGCCGACGTCTTCATCATCCAGCCCACCAACCCGCCGGCCGAGAACATCCTGGAGCTGCTGCTCCTGATTGACGCCGCGCGGCGGGCCTCGGCGGCCCGCATCACCTGCGTGATGCCCTACTACGGCTACGCGCGACAGGACCGCAAGGACCAGCCGCGGGTGGCGATCGGCGCGAAGCTGATGGCGAACATGGTGATGCGCGCCGGCGCCGACCGGGTGCTCGGCCTCGACTTCCACCAGCACGCCCTGCAGGGGTTCTTCGACATCCCGGTGGACCATCTCTATGCGGCACCGGTCTTCACCGCGCATTATCGCAAGAAGAAGCTGCACGATGTCGTCGTCGTGGCGCCCGACGTCGGGTCGGCCAAGATGGCGCGCGGGTTCGCCAAGCGGCTCAACGGGTCGCTGGCGATCATTGACAAGCGTCGGCCGGCCGCGAACGTGGCCGAGGTGGTGAACGTGGTCGGTGAGGTGGAGGGACGCGATTGTCTCCTCGCCGACGACATGATTGACACCGCCGGCACGGTCTCCGAAGCGGCCCGCGCGCTCAAGGACCTTGGGGCCCGCGACGTCTACGTCTGCGCGACCCACGCCCTGCTGAGCGGCCCCGCCGTCGAGCGGCTCAGCAAGGCGCCGATCACCGAGGTCGCCGTCACGGACTCGATCGCCATCCCCGAGTCACGCCGCTTCGACCGGCTCACGGTCCTCAGCGTCGGCGAGCTGCTGGCGAAGGCAATTCGGTTTACGCACTCGGATCAGAGTGTGTCGTCGCTCTTTGAATGAAGGTTGGACCCACCGGGCCGGACCTACCGGGAACCCGCACGGCGCTTGATCCCATCAGCACGAGAATACGAACATGGCTTCCGCAAATCTCAACGCATCCACCCGCTCGGCCACCGGCAAGGGCGTCGCTCGCAAGCTGCGCGCCGCCGGCCAGGTCCCGGCCGTGATCTACGGGCACCTCCGGGCGCCGCAGTCGCTGGCGCTCAACGCCCACGAGCTGCAGCTCCTACTCGAGAAGAATCCGTACCAGAGTACGGTGATCGAGCTGACTGTTGACGGCGCCACAGCGCGCACGCTCATCCGCGAGATCCAGCGCCACCCGTTCAAGAAGCAGATCCTCCACGTGGACTTCCAGGAGCTCGTGGCCGGCGAGAAGGTCACGGTGAAGGTCCCGCTGCAGTTCAGCGGCACCGCCGAGGGCGTCCGGACCGGCGGCGGCATCCTCGACCAGATCATGCACGACTTCGAGATCCGGGTGGATCCGTCCAACATCCCCCACTACATCGTGGTGGACGTCACGGCGCTGACGATCGGCCATTCGCTCCACGTCAGCGATGTGCCGCTCCCCGAGGGCGTGGAGCTCCTGAGCGATCCGGAGTTGACGGTCTGTGTCTGCGCCGCGCCGAAGGTCGAGGCGGAGCCGGTCGTTGCCGAGGCGGAAGAGGCGGTGCCGGCCGAGCCTGAGCTGATCCGCAAGGCGAAGGACGAGGACGAGGCTGAAGCGAGCTGAGCCGGACCTCCTGCCCGCGGCGCGGTCGAACCGGCGATGAAGGTCATCCTCGGTCTGGGCAACCCCGGGCGGGAGTACGCCGATACCCGCCACAACGTGGGCTGGTGGTTGGCCGACCACCTCGCCGAGGCGTGGCGGCTCGATCCGTGGCGCAAGGATGGCGAGGCGATGACGGCCTCGGGCACGGTCGACCGGATCAAGATGCGGGTGGTCAAGCCGTTGACGTACATGAATCTTTCGGGCGCGGTGCTGAGGCCTTGGCTCCGCCGCCCGTTTTGGGCGGCCTCGACGGACCTCATCGTCGTCGCGGACGAGGTGCAGTTGGAAACCGGCACCTACCGGTTTCGCGCCCGCGGGTCGGCGGGCGGGCACAATGGCCTCAAGAGCATCGAGCAGGCGCTTGACACCCAGGAGTACGCGCGGCTCCGGATCGGGGTCGGCCCGACCGGGCCGCAGCGCGAGCGGGGCGTCGGCGACCTCGCCGACTATGTGCTGGACGAGTTCGGGAAGGGGGAGCGCGAGACCGTCCGTGCGCTCCTGCCAACCTTGGAAGGCGCCTTGCGGCTTTGGACGGCCGAGGGGATCGAGCGCGTGATGAACACCTTCAATCGCTGACGCAGCACCTCACCCACCTTCACTCCACCACTTTATGATCGAGAATCTGACGACGTACGCGCTGGGGATCGGGATCGTCGGGCTGATCGCCTGCTTCCTGACCTACCGGGGCATCGTGCGCCAGGACGCGGGCTCCCAGACGATGCGCGACCTCGCCGAGCAGATCCAGCTCGGCGCGATGGCGTTCCTCAAGCGCGAGTACACCGTGTTGCTCCCTTTCCTCGTCCTCGTCGCCGTGCTCCTGGCGTGGGCGATCGGGACGGCGACCGCCGTGGCGTACGTGGTCGGCGGACTCTGCTCCGTCGGCGCCGGCTGGGCCGGAATGACCTCGGCGACCAAGGCCAACGTCCGCACGTCGGAAGCGGCGCGCGCGAGCGGCCAGGCGGCGGCGCTGCGCGTCGCCTTCTCGGGCGGCGCAGTGATGGGCCTCGCCGTCGCCGCACTCGGCCTCCTCGGCATCACGGTGATCTTCGTCTGGCAGAAGCAGCTGTTGTTCGGCGACGCCGGCTTCAAGCAGTTCGGCGAGATCATCTCCGGCTTCGCCATGGGAGCGAGCTCGATCGCGCTCTTCGCGCGCGTCGGCGGCGGCATCTACACCAAGGCGGCCGACGTCGGGGCTGACCTCGTCGGCAAGGTCGAGGCCGGCATTCCCGAGGATGACCCTCGAAATCCGGCCACGATCGCCGACAATGTCGGCGACAATGTCGGCGACGTCGCGGGCTTGGGCGCCGACATCTTCGAGTCCTACGTCGGGGCGGTCATCGCCACCGTCGCGCTTGCCGCGACATCCCAGCTGATCCCCGACGAGTTCCGGCTCTCCGCGGTGCTGCTCCCGCTCGCGTTCATCGCGGCCGGTCTCGTGGCGTCGCTGATCGGCATCTTCGTGATGCGCGTCCTCGCCAAGGGCGACCCGGCCAACGCGCTCCGCCTCGTCACGTTCATCGCGGCGGGACTGTTCCTCGTGTTCGCGTTCCTGCTCACGCAGCGGATGCCGCTCAACATGGTGGACGCGGTCACCGGCCGTGTGTTGCCGGTGCTTGGCCCCTTCTACGCGGTCCTCGCGGGCACGGTCTCCGGCATCGCGATCGGTCTCGTGACCGAGTACTACACGGCGGCCGGCCCGGTGCGGCGCATCGCCGAGTCGTCGAGGACCGGCCCCGCGACGAACATCATCGCCGGCCTGGCGGTGGGGATGGAGTCGGCGATCATCCCGGTGTTCCTGATCTGCGGCGCGATGTACGTCGCCGTGCAATCCGCCGGCCTCTACGGCGTGGCGGTCGCCGCCGTCGGCATGCTCGCGACGGTCGGCGTCACGATGTCGGTGGACGCCTACGGCCCCATTGCCGACAACGCCGGCGGCATCTCCGAGATGAGCCACCTTGGCCCCGAGGTCAGGAAGATCACCGACGGCCTCGATGCGCTCGGCAACACCACCGCCGCCATCGGCAAGGGCTTTGCAATCGGTTCGGCGGCGCTCACCGCGCTCGCGCTGTTCTCGGCGTACGCGGCCGCTGTCGGCCTCACCGAGTCCGGCCTGAGTCTTGTCGATCCGATGGTCGTGATCGGCCTGTTCATCGGCGGCGTGATGCCGTTCTTCATCGGGGCGCAGACGATGACGGCGGTCGGTCGCGCCGCCCAGGGCATGGTGGAGGAAGTCCGTCGCCAGTTCCGCGAGATCCCCGGACTCCTCGAAGGGAGGCCAGGCGTGAAGCCCGACTCCGCGCGTTGCGTGGACATCTCGACGAAGGCGGCGTTGAAGGAGATGGTCATTCCGGGCGTGGCCGCAGTGTTGCTCCCGGTGATCGTCGGCAAGTTCTTCGGCGTGAAGGCCCTCGGCGGCCTGCTCGCCGGCGCGACCGTGACCGGCGTGATGATGGCGCTCTTCATGGCCAACGCCGGCGGCGCCTGGGACAACGCCAAGAAAGCCATCGAAGGCGGCCTGCACGGCGGCAAGGGCTCGGACACGCACAAGGCCGCCGTGGTCGGTGACACCGTGGGCGATCCGTTCAAGGACACGAGCGGGCCGGCGATGAATATTCTGATCAAGTTGATGTCGGTGGTGAGCCTGGTGCTGGCTCCGTGGTTCATTCGGTAGTACTCCTACAACTGCAGGTGTCAGGTGTCAGGTGTCAGGTGTCAGGGGGGAGGCCGGTACGGCCTCCCCCCTTTCACCTTTCACATCTCGCTCCGCTCCGCTCTTTCCGCTCCTACTGCTTCCGTGCGTCTTGCACGCGTTGGTCGTTCACCTTCGCGTCTCGTGCCTGCTAGTCGCATTCGCTCCAGCACGCGTTTCCGCAGTCCTGTCAGCATCTGACGTACCTCGGAGAGGCGGGCCTCGAGTTGCGCATAGTCCTTGCCTGAGATGACCCCGAGGTCGCGCGCGAGCAGGAGGTGATAGTCAGCTTCCAGCGACGACGCGATCGCGATCTCGAGAAAGCGATTGAATTGCGGATCGGTCGAATGTCCGGCCCCTTCCGCGATGTTCGCGGGAATGCTCGCCACCGCACGTCGGAACTGAGCGACAAGGCCAGGAAAGCGCCTCCCAGTGACCGATTCGGTGACTTGGAAGCACCGGAGCGTCAGGGCATGCGCCTTCTCCCAGACGGCGAGGCGACGGAACGGGTACACGCCACAAGCTCAGCCTACGCCGTCACCGCACCGTCATCGTTGCACCACCCCCCACTACCTTTCGTTGTTCCTGATACCTGACACCTGATACCTGATACCTGACACCTGAAGAACTGATGTTAAGCCTTGGAATAGTAGGACTCCCAAACGTCGGCAAATCCAGCCTCTTCAATGCCTTGACCAGCGCAAAAGCCGAGGCCGCCAACTATCCGTTTTGCACCATCGATCCCAATATCGGCGTCGTCACCGTGCCCGATGCGCGCCTGGCCACGCTCGCCGAGATCGTGCAGCCGGAGCGCACGGTCGCCGCCGCCGTGCAGTTCGTGGACATCGCCGGCCTGGTGAAGGGCGCCTCGAAGGGCGAGGGACGCGGGAACGCTTTCCTCCCCAACATCCGCGAGACCGACGCCATCGTGCACGTCGTCCGCTGCTTCGACGATCCCGACGTGATCCACGTGGACGGTTCGGTGGACCCCGCGCGTGACCGCGGGACCATCGAGTTCGAACTCGCCCTCGCCGACCTGACGGTGGTCGAGAAGCGGCTCGACAAGGCGAAGCGCGCCGCGAAGACGGGCGACAAGGCCGCCGCCACCGAGGCGGCCGCCCTCGAGAAGGCGCACGCCCCGCTCGGCGATGGCCGCGCCCTCTGGCACGTCACGCTGTCGCCGGAGGAACGCGCGCTGCTGCAGCCGCTGCAGCTCCTCACGCTCAAGCCGATCCTCTACGCGGCCAATGTCACCGACGCAGAACTCACCGGCGAAGAGGGCCCGCACGTGACGGCGCTCCGCGCCGCGATTGCCGCGGACCACGAACCCGCCGAGGTCGTCACCTTCTCGGCCAAGATCGAGTCCGAACTCGCCGAGCTGCCGCCACCCGATCGCGCCGACTTCCTCGCCTCGCTTGGGCTCGAATCGGCCGGCCTCGACCGGCTGATTCACGCGGGCTATCATCTGCTCGGGCTCCAGACGTATTTCACGGCCGGCGAGAAGGAGGTCCGCGCCTGGACGATTCACCGCGGGGATACCGCGCCAAAGGCCGCCGCGGTGATCCACACGGACTTCGAGCGCGGCTTCATCCGCGCCGAGACAGTGGGGTACGGCGACTTCGTCGCGCTCGGAGGCTGGAAGGGCGCGCGGGAGAAGGGCGCCGTGCGGTCGGAGGGAAAGGAGTACGTCGTGCAAGACGGGGACGTGCTGTTGTTCCGCTTCAATGTGTGAGCAGGGAGATGGGAGCAATGAGACTTCATTCGGAGGGATTCGCGTGACCCGTGCCCTCGTCGCATCCGTGGTGCTCCTGGCGCTGACCGTGCCCGGTGCAGTGCCGGCCCAGCCCCCCGACGCCCTCGCCACTGCGCGCGCGGCCTGGGAGCGGCACCCCGAGAACGTCGATTCGATCATCTGGTACGGACGGCGCGTCGGCTACACCGGGGCGTTCGACGACGCGGTCGCGATCTACACCGAGGGGCTGCGGCTCCACCCGAACGAGCCGCGCCTCCTTCGCCATCGCGGCCACCGCTACCTCTCGCTCCGGGACTTTCCGGCGGCGATCGCCGACCTGACCCGCGCGCGCGCGCTGGTGACCGGCCGCCCAGACGAGGTCGAGCCCGACGGCCAGCCCAACGCGCGCGGGATCCCGACGAGCACGCTCCATTCCAACATCCGCTACCACCTCGCGCTCGCCTACTTCGTCACCGGCGACTTCCCGCAGGCGGTGGTGGCGTGGGACGAGGACGCCAAGCTCGCGCCCAACCTCGACCATCGGGTCGCCGCGACCTATTGGTGGGTGCTCTCCCTCGCCCAGCTGCACCAGTGGGACGCGGTGTACGCGGCCCTCGCACCGATTCAGGCCGACTGGGACATCCTCGAGAACCATTCGTACCACCGCCTGCTGCTGTGGATGAAGGGAACGGTTCCCGACTCGGCACTCCTCGCCGACGACGCCACGGCTCTCGAGCGACAGACGGTGGGGAACGGCGTGGCGCACTGGTACCTGGCGCGCGGGCACGGCGCCGCCGCGGAACTGAAGCTGCGCGAGGTACTCGCGCTCGGGCCGGCGGCGAGCTTTGGCTACATCGCCGCCGAGCAGACCGCCCGCCGCCTTGGACTCCAACCGTGAGGGTTGACCCAAGTCGCCGACCCGCCTACGTTTAGGGGTTGTCACCACCGCGCGTTCAAAGTGTCCGACTCCCGTCGGCCCACGCGCACTCTCCTCCTGCGTCGGCAACCCGCGGGGGGCGTTCACGACCAAAGGGAGGATTGCCGCATTGTCTCGTGAATACGAGGCGGTGTACATCTTCGATTCGTCGCTCGAAGACGCCGCCATCGCCGAGAGGCTCGACAAGCATCACGCCCTTCTCGGCACCAAGGACCCCATCACGCTCGACCATTGGGGACGCCGCCAACTCGCCTACAAGATCGGCAACAAAGAGGCCGGCTACTACGTGGTCGCGCGCTTCCAGGCCGAGGGCAAGGCGCTGCCGGAGTTCGAGCGCTCGCTCAGGCTCGACGAGCACGTGATCCGCTATCTCATCTCGGTGCACGAGCACGAGCTCGGCGCGCCGCCGATGACCGAAGAGCAACTCGCCGCGCGCCGCGCGCGTGACGGCGACGACGACGACGACGAGGAATAGCCATGCGCCGACCCAAGAAGACCTGCCCGGTCACCGAGGCCGGGATCCGCTACATCGACTACAAGGACGAGCGCTTCCTCTCGCGCTTCGTCACCGACACCGGGAAGATCCTCCCGAGCCGGCTCAGCGGCGTGGACTCACGTCACCAGCGGCAGCTGGCGAAGGCCATCAAGAAGGCGCGCTACCTGGCCCTCCTGCCGTACGGGCGCAGTCAGACGGCGCAGTAACGCCGCACCGTCGTGACAACGGAGGCGAACGCGGCGCCACCGCGTGAGCAGGGCTGGTGGGGACCGCTCGCTGCCGGACTCCTGCTGCTGATCCTCCCGGCGATGCCTCCGTTGGGGATCATGCTGCCAGTGGCGCAGACCGTCGTGGTCGTGGCACCGGCGCTCGCGGTCTGCGCCATCGTCGGTTGGCGGGCCGGGGGGCGACTTCCGCTGGCGCTGCTCTGGACGCTCTTCGCGCTCTGGGTGGTGTGGGTCCCGGCAAGCTCGGGGACGTATGCCATGCTCTCGAGCGGCTGGGGCGTCCTGCTGGCGGCGAGTTTCGGCGGCGTGCTCCTGGCCGGCATCGGGGAGCGGTTCCTTCCGCGGGCCCTGTTGGCGTTGGTGATCGCGTTCGCCGTCGGCGCGCTGGCCCTGCTCGTCACGGGGACGGGGTTCGCCGAGGTCGGCGGGGTCATCGCCGAGGAAGTGAGCCGGCGGTCGGAGATCGCGCAGGCGGCGTGGCGGGAGTTCGTGAACCGGCCGCAGTGGCAGGACCTGGTGCGGGAGAACCCGGACGCCGGGAAGCTCGCCGAGGAGGTGGAGCGGCAGTTTGCGCTCTGGCCGGCCACGGCGCGACGGATCGCTCCGGCGATGCTGGCGGTCGAATCGTTGGCGGTACTGGCCTTCGCCTGGGCCATCTACCACCGGTTCGGACGCGTGCGGCTCGGTCCGCCGCTCGCGTCGTTGCGGGACCTGCGGTTCAACGATGCGCTCGTCTGGGGCTTCATCGTCGGGCTGCTGGCGTTGGTCGTGCCGGTGCCCGGCGTGGTCCGGGCGCTTGGCGTGAATCTGCTGGTGTTTTTCGGCGTCCTCTACGCGCTGCGTGGCCTCGGCGTCATTCTCTGGTACCTTTCACCGGGCCGATGGATGATGGTGCTCCTCACCATCGTCGTCGTCCTGTTCTCACAGATCGTCGGACTGGTGGCCGTCGGGATCGGACTCGGCGACACGTGGCTCGACTGGCGCCGCCGACCGCGGCCGAAATCCCAACGTTCGGAGTAACCCATGGAAGTCATCCTTCGGCAGGCGGTGGACAATCTCGGGCACCCCGGCGACATCGTGGATGTCTCGGCCGGCTATGCCCGCAACTTCCTGTTGCCGCGTGGGATCGCCTACGAGGCGACCGCGGGCAACAAGAAGCGCATTGCGCAGGAGAAGGGGCGGCTCGAGGCGGCCGAGAACGCGCGGCGTGACGCCGCGTCGACGATTGCCGCGCGCCTCGAGGAGGTCTCGCTCACCTTCTCGGCCAAGGTCGGGGAGGAGGGCAAGCTCTTCGGCTCGGTCACGACCGCCGACATCGCCCACCAGCTCGAGGCGCAGGGGTTCGCCGAGGTGGAAAAGCGAATGATTGACCTGCACGAACCGATCAAGGCGCTCGGCGTCTACAAGGTGGCGATCCGCCTCCACGCCGACGTCAGGCCGGAAATCAAGGTCTGGGTCATCAAGGGGTGAGGGCGCGCGTCGCGATCGGGCGTCGCGTGCGCATCGCGGGGGCAGGCCGTGCGTGCGCGGCCTGCCCCTCTTCACATTCGTGCGGTTCCGCCGTCCTCCCGAGGTAGTACGGGTGCGCGCCCTTGCCCCGCCCTCGACGCCCGGGAACCTTTCAAGACCCACTGGGTTCGCTCCCTTATCCTCCGTCTCCCGCCCACGCGATGGTCGCCAACCCTGCTGACAGCCTGACCGCTGCCCGACGCGCCGCCGCCGTCCTCGTGGACAACAAGGCGACCGATGTCGTCGTCCTCGACCTCCGGCCGGTGTCGGACATGACGGATTTCTTCATCGTCGCGAGCGGGACCTCCGATACGCACGTGCGCGCCACCGCCGGCCACGTGGTGGAGACGCTCAAGCGCGAGGGGATTGGGGTCGAGTCGGTCGAGGGATTCGAGCAGGGGCGATGGGTGCTACTCGACTACGTGGACTTCGTGGTCCACGTGTTCCATCCGACGCTGCGCGCGTATTACCAGCTCGAACGGTTGTGGGGCGATGCCCCGGCCGTGGCCCTCTCCGCGTAGGGATCTCCAATGCGAACCCGTTCCGTCGTCGCGTCCCTGCTCCTCCTTGCCGCCGCCGGCGCCGCAGCCCCGCTCGGCGCGCAGGGCAGCTACTTCGGACAGAATCAGGTCCAGTACCGCAAGTTTCGCTGGCAGGTGCTGCGGACCGAGCACTTCGACGTCCACTACTATCCCGAGCTCAGCCAGGTCGCGGAGTACACCGGACAAATGGCGGAGCGCACGTACGCACGGCTGCGTCAGGTGTTCAACCACGAATTCCGCGAGCGAAAGCCGATCATCATCTACGGGTCGCGCAACGACTTCGCGCAGAACAACGTCATCGGCGATCCGGGCGAGGGTACGGGCGGCGTGACCGACGCGCTCCGGCAACGCAACATGTTCTTCTTCACGAACGACCTCGGGCAGTCCGAGCAGGTGCTGGCGCACGAGATGGTGCACGTGTTCCAGTACGACATCTTCGCGAAGGGACGTGCCGGCAGCGGCCTGCAGCAGCTCTCGCAAATCGCGCCGCCGCTCTGGTTCATCGAGGGCATGGCCGAGTACCTCTCGATCGGCCCGGTGCACGCGTACACCGATGCCGTGATGCGGGACGCCGCCGTCAACGGGAACATCCCGTCGGTCCGGCAGATGACGCAGCGGCCGGACCTCTTCTTTCCCTACCGATTCGGCCATTCGTTCTGGATCTACGTCGCCAAGCGCTGGGGCGACGAGATCATCGGCGAGATCATGGGCGCGTCAACGTCGCTCGGGGTGGAGCGCGCGTTCCGCCGGTATACCGGACTCGACATCGAGGACCTCGGTGACGAATGGAAGGAGGACGTGCAGTTGCGGTTCCTCCCGCAGGTCGCCGACCTCGAGCGGCCGCGGCGCGTCGCCAATCCCCTCCTGAACGAGCGTCGCACCGGCGGACTGATCCCCGTCTATGTCTCCCCCGCCCTGTCGCCGGACGGCCGGCAGATCGCCTTCATCTCGATGGGCAGTCTCTTCCGGGCCGAGGTCTTCCTCGACCTTTACCTCGCCGACGCCACCACCGGCAAGCGCATCGCCCGGCTGACCAAGAGCACCCTCGACCCCGAGTTCGAGGAGTTGCGGTTCGGGTACTCGCAGGGCGCCTTCTCGCCGGACGGGCGCCTCTTCGCCTTCACCGCCCAGCGGCAGGGGAAGGACGTCCTCTACATCTACGACCTGCGGCGCAAGCGCGTGTCGCACTGGATTGACGTGCCGCTGCAGACGATGCTGAGCCCGTCCTGGTCCCCCGATGGGCGCCGGCTCGTCTTCAGCGGTCAGCAGCAGGGAACCTCCGACCTGTACATCGTGGACGCCGACGGCCAGAACCTCCAGCGGCTGACCGACGACGTCTTCGGCGACCTCCAGCCGCAGTGGTCGCCGGACGGGCGCTACATCGCGTTCGCGACCGAGCGCGGCCCGCAGTCGGACCTTCGGGAGCTCCGCTTCGGCGAGTGGCGCATCAGCCTGTACGACCTCGAGACAGGCGAGGAGATGCTCGTGCCGGGACAGGCCGGCAAGAATCTCAATCCGATGTGGGCGCCGGACGGCACGTCCCTCGCCTTCATCTCCGACCGCACGGGAATCCCGCAGATCTTCCTCTACGAGCGGGAGGCGGCCGAGCACTACCAGCTGACACGGTTCCTCGGCGGCATCCTCTCGGTGACCGAGCACAGCCCGGCAATCACCTGGGCGCGGCAAGCCGACAAACTCGCCTTCACCTACCACGACGACGGCGACTACTCCATTTGGAGCATCGTGGATCCGCGGTCGCTGAAGAAGGCGCCGTACCAGGCGCCCGAACGCGCGCCGGTGGTGGCCGCCGCGGTGCCCGCCGCGGACACCGTGGGCGCCGCGCGCGCGGCGGCGATCACCCAGATCAACGCGATCGCCCGGGCGCAGTCCGACAGCCTGACGACGGCGCGGGCGTACGCCCAGCGGACGGGCCGCCGACGCTCGGAGTACCGAGGCGCGACCGGGTGGCGGCCGGGGGCCGCGCTTCCGGCGGCGAACGGCCCGACCGTATCGGTGGCGGCGCTGCTCGACAGTGCGTCGCTCGCCCTGCCCGATCCGTTGACGTTCACGACCGAGCGCTACCGGGCCGAGCTTCGCCCCGAGTACGTGGCGCGCCCGCAGGTCGGATACGCGCAGGACAACTACGGGCGCGGCGTCTATGGTGGCACCGCGATCATCCTCTCCGATATGGTCGGCAATCGCCGGCTGGCGCTGGCGGGCGGGATCAATGGGCGGCTCAGCGAGGCCCAGGTCTTCGTGATGTACGCGGACCTCGGGAGCCGGATGCAGTACGCCCTCGGGGTGCAGCAGTCCCCGTATTTCTTCCTCTCCGGGTTCGACCAACGGGACTTCGGAGGCGGCCTCTTCCTCCAATCGCAGGCGATCTCCCGCTTCATCGTCCGCAATGCGTTCGCGCTTGGCCAGTATCCGCTCAACCGGTTCAGTCGGTTCGAATACGGGGCCTCGTTCAACAACATTGACCGCACGCTGATGTTCATCAGCCGCGCCATTGATGCGAACTCCGGTGCCTCCAGTCCCTGGGTCATTGACTCGCTGCAGAACGAGGCGTCGCTGAACTACGCCTCGCCGTTCACCGCCTATGTGTCGGACAACGCACTGATGGGCGCCACCGGCGGCATCTATGGACGCCGGTACCGCCTGCAGGTCGAGCAGACCGCCGGCAACGTGAACTGGACGACCGTCTCGGTGGACTATCGCCGCTACGATGCGCTGATCTTCAGCCTGCTCACCGTGGCGACGCGCGTCGCGACGAACATCTCGGTCGGGCCCGACGAGGACGCCTTCCCGAAGTACATCGGGCGCCCCGACTTCGTCCGCGGCTACGACCGCGAGACGTACGCGTCCACCGACTGCGGCAGCTCCGCCGCCGACCCGACGCTCTGCTCGGCGGCGCAACTCCTCGGCAGCCGCGTGGCGTACGCCAACTTCGAGCTGCGCTTTCCGCTTGTCCGACGCTTCGACCTCGGCTTGCTCCCGGTCTCGCTCCCGCCGGTGGACGGACTGGTCTTCTACGACTTCGGCATGGCGTGGTCGGATGGCCAGAGCGTCAGCCTCCGGCGCCCCGAGAACTACGACTTCGCGACCCAGCGCTTCCCGCTGCGCAGCTATGGATTCGGCATCCGACTCAACCTCTTCAACCTCGCACTTGTGCGCTGGGACTATGCCGTCCCCCTGAACGGCCTCTCGAAGAAGGGGTATTGGATCTGGACGCTCGGGCAGTCGTTCTAGGGCGGGCACGCGGCTAACTTTCGCCCGTGCCCCTCACCCGGATCCTCCTGCTCGGCCTCGCCGCCGCTGTCGCGTGCGGCAACCCGATGCGTTCCGTCGGCACCGCCACGGGCGGGACCGGCGCCGACGCCGTGCTTGTGCGGATGCCGGCCGGCGGTGGCTATGCCACCGCCTACCGCAGCGGCAGCGACAGCCTGCTCTGGCGCGCCCGCGACGCCACGCCGCCGATCGCCGCAATCATCGGGTTCGATGACTTCCAGGGACTGGTCAGTGCCCAGGACCAGGCCGGCCGCGTCGTCGCGGTCCATCTCCGCCTCGGCTCCGTGGAGATGCTCGGCGAGGAGCGCGTGCGCGGCGAGGTCGTCGCCGAGGGCGCCGCGGTCTTCGGGCTGGACGTGCAGGGCCGCGTCCTCCGGCTGACGCCGGTGGCGACCTGGAGCTGGCAGCCGCCGCCCGGCGTGACGCGGCTGCTCCCCAATCCGGACGGCAGTCTCATCCTGCTGACGGTCCTCCCCGGCGGCACGACCGCGCGGCGCATGATCCCCCCGGAGACCCGGATTGTGGATTCGGTGTCCATCCCGGCGGTGCGCCACGCAGTCCAGACCATGGCCGGCGACCGGCTCTGGTTCGTGACCGACAGTGGCCTGCTCTCCCTGCGCAGCCGCGACCTCGTGCCCGTCCTGGAGCTCCCCCTCCGCGATTCGGTCGTGGCGCTCGTCACGACGCCGAGCGGCGACCGCGTGTTCCTCGCCACGGACCGCGCGTCGCTGCAGATCCTCGACCGCTACGCCGAGCGCATTCGCGGGGAGATTCGCCTGCCCTCCCCGGCCGCCGCGCTGCGGATGGACCCCGACGGTCGCTACCTCCTGGTGCGGGCCCGCGGCGTGGACTCGGTATACGTCGTGTCCATCGGCACGTCCCGGGTCGTGAACGCGCTTTTGTCGGTGTGGCGCGATGACCTGCCCCTGGTGACGCCGGACGGGCGACTCGTCGTCGTGGATGGCCCCGACGCCGTGATCGTGGACGCAGAGAGCGGCCGCGAACGCCTGCGCTACCCTCGTGGGGCCGCCGACGTCTGGTCGCTGGTCCGCTGGAACGGATTCCGGCCGCGTGCCGCGGGTCTCGACCGACCGGTCGAGTTCGAGGACTTCGTGGCCGATTCCGTCGCCGCCGACTCGGCGCTCGCCGCGTTGCTGGCCGCGCGGTACGGCGACATCTCGGCCCTCGCCCGACCGACGCCGATTCCGCCGACGCCGCGGGCGCCGCAGGCGCCGCAGGCGCGCCAGCCGGTCGGTGCGCCCGTGACACCGGTCCCCCCCCCACCCGAGGTGGCCCGCCGCGCCGAGCCAACCGCCCGGGGCACGTGGACCGTGTCGTTCGCGACCCTGCTCTCCGAGGACCGCGCCCGCTCGCTGGCCGATTCGATCCGGTACGCGAACCGGAATGCACGCGTGGTGCTCGGCAATCGCGACGGGGTCACCGTCTGGCGGGTGCTGCTGGGGCCCTTCGACACGCGGCAGGAAGCCGAACGTGCCGGGATGGCGTCGCGGCGCTCATACTGGGTGTTTGAGGGCGCGCCGTGATGCCACACCCCGTGCCGCCCGATGCCTGGGCGGCCGAGGGACGGCGGGTGGCACCGGCACTCGACGACGTCGCCGCGGCGATCGTCAGCGGCAGCGATCCCGACGAGGCGGCGCTGGTCGCCCTGGCCATCGCCCGCATCCACGCCACGCAACGCCGCGTGGCCATTGCCGACCTGGTCGGCGGGATCGCCCTGCTCACCCCGGCGCTCGATTCGCCCGGACTCGTCGAATGCCTGCGCGACGGCGAGGCGGTCTCGGGGATTGCGCACGAAGTCCCTGGCGCGGCGGGAGTCTTTGCCCTCCCCTCCGGCCGCGGCGCCATTGCCGAGCGCTGGGTATTTGAGAGTGCGCGCTGGGAGCGCCTCATCGGCGGGTTTCGGGAGGTGGATGCCCTCCTCCTCCTGGTGGCACCGCCCTCGGCGCCCGGACTCGCCACCCTCATTGCGCGCGTGGACGGCGTCGTCGCGGTGGACCTTCCGCCGACGTTCGTGCGAACCTGGCCGCTCCTCGCCACGGTGGACCGACCGGAGCCGGAGCTGCCGGCGATCGTAGCCGGCGTGCCGCGGCAGAGGCCGGGGGGAACGTCAGTCGTCGCGCGCCATCGGCCGCTGCGGCGCGCGCTGATCCTGGCACTCTCGGTGGCCGCGATCGGCACCGCCGGCTGGGCCGTCCGCGACGGGCGGTGGCCATTCGCCAGCGGGGCATCCGCGACGCCGGCCGCGCCCCGCGCCGAAACGCCCGAGGCGCCCGAAACGCCCGAGGCGCCAGCCCCGGCGCCCGAGCCGGTGCGCATCACGCTGGGGGCCGTTGTCAACCCCGCCGATTCGGCGCGCGCGGCGAGATTCGCCGTCGAACTCGTAGCGGCGAATACCCTCGCGAGTGCAAATTCCCGCCTGGCCTTGCGGGGCGTGGAACTCCCCGCGCCGACACTCGCCCCCGTCCTGCTGGGCGGCGCCGGACGTCCGTGGTACCGCGCCATCGCCGGCGCGTGGCAGGATCGGCAGGACGCGGAGGGCTATCTCCGCTCACTGCGCCAGCGCGGCGTGGTGAAGGAGGATGGGGGACGCGTGCTGGCGGCGCCATTTGCGATGCTGCTCGCGCGCGGGCTCAGCCCGGCGGAGACGCCGGGCGCGATGGCCGAGTGGGAGGCGCGCGGGATCCGCGCCTACGGGCTGGTGCAGGACGATGGCAGCGTCCGCCTCTTTGCGGGCGCGTTCGAGACCTCAGGCCAGGCGGTGCTCCTTGCGATGTCGCTCCGCGACCTCGGCGTCGAACCGCAAGTGGCGTACCGAACCGGGAGAACGTTCTAAGTGCGGTTGACCAAGCTGGAGTTGCACGGCTTCAAGTCCTTCGCGGACCCGACCCATCTCACGTTCGAGCCGGGCGTGACGGCGATCGTGGGGCCGAACGGATGCGGGAAGTCGAACGTCTCCGATGCCGTCCGCTGGGTGCTCGGCGAGCAGCGCGCGCGCCTGTTGCGGGGCGCCAAGATGGAGGAAGTGATTTTTCAGGGCTCGTCGGCGCGGCGCGCGGTGAACATCGCCGAGGTCTCGCTGCACTTCTCCAACGAGGACGGGCAGCTCCCGGTCGCGTTTCGCGAGGTCGTCATCACGCGCCGCCTCTCCCGCAGCGGCGAGAGCGAGTACTTCCTCAACCGCGCGCCCTGCCGGCTGCGGGACATCCACGACCTCGTGCGCGGCACCGGCCTTGGCGCCGACTCGGGCGTGGTGATCGAGGCCAGGATGATTGACGCCCTGCTCTCCGACCGCCCCGACGACCGGCGCGAGCTGTTCGAGGAGGCGGCCGGCGTGGGGCTCTACCGCGACCGGCGCCGCACGACGGAGCGCCAGCTCGAGGCGACGAGCACGGACCTGCTCCGCATTGACGACCTGACGTCGGAGGTGCAGACGCAGGTGCGGTCGTTGCTCCGGCAGCGCCGGCGCGCCGAGCGACACGCCGAGATCACCACGCGCCGCTTTGCCGTGGAACTGACGCTTGCCTCGCGGGAGATGGCGGCCTGGCAGCAGGAGCTCTCCGACCTCGAGGGCCGGCTGGCGACGCTCCGCGCGGCGCTCCCGGCGCGCCAGGACGCGGTGCGCTCGGCCGAAGGCGTACGCGACGCCGCGCAGGCGGCGCGCGCGGCGGCCGAGACGACTCGGCACGACCGGGCCACGGTGGCGGCGAACGCGCGCCAGGCGGTGCTTGAACTGCAACAGGAACTGGCGGTCGCCGACGAGCGCCATCGCAACGCGCTGACGCGCCGCGAGCGTGCCGCACAGGAGCGCGCCGAGGGCGTCGCGTTCGGTGACCGCCTGCGGACCGAGTTCGAGATGGCCACGCAGGAGGAGGCGCGAGGCGCCGAGGCCCTCGAGGCAACAGCCGGGACGCTGCGCGAGCGCGTCGCCGCCGAGGAGTCGGCGCGCCTCGCGGTGGCGGTGGCGCGCGAGGCCGCCGACGGCGCCGACCGAACGTCGCGACAACTGCGCGACGACGCCCGGCGGCTGGAGCTCGAGCGCGAGAACGCCGAGCGCGAACTCGCCGAGGTCGCCCAGCGTTCCGCCGCGCTGGTGGCCGAACACGCGGAGGCGGCGGCGCGCCTGGCGCTCGCGTCGCGCACCCTCGACGGCGCCGACGAGGCGCTGGCGTCGGGGCGCGCGGCAGCCGCCGCGGCCGAGGCCGCCCTCGAGCTGGCGCGCGCCGCCGCCCGCGAGGCGCGCGACCGCGAGGCCACCGCCCGCGCCGACGTCCGGCGCGTCGAGGAGGAGCACACCGCCCTCCAGGGGCGGCTCGACGCGCTGGAGGGACTCGAACGCGAGCGCGTGGGGCTCGCGCCCGCGGCCGCGCGCCTCCTCCGCGACCGCGCGCGCTTCGGGCCCGATGCCGTGCTCGGGCCACTCTCAGACTTCATCGGCGCCGACGCCGCGGTCGCGGCGCAGGTGGAGCGCTTCCTCGGCCCGACCGTCCACGCCGTCGTGGTGCGCGACCAGGTCGCCGCCGACGCGGTGCGCGCGTGGCACGCTGCCGAGAATCCGGGCGCGCTCCTCCTCCTGCCGCTCGACGCCCTGCGGGGCACCAGCGGGGCGGCCGACGCCACCGACGCCGGCGATCTCGTGGCGCGCGTGCGCGCCGATGGCGCCGCCGGCCATTGGGTGCGCGCGCTGCTCGGCAGGGTGCGCGCCACCGCCGACGGCGCCGGCTTCGTGGATGCTCGCGGCGCGGTCTGGTTGCCGGCGCGCGACGCGGGCGCCGGACCGCTGACCCGCCGCGCCGAGTTGGAGACGCTCCGGAGCGCACTCGCCGACATCGGCGCGCGGCGCGCGGCGGTGCAGGCGCGCGCCCAACAGGTGCACGACGGCGTGGTGCAGGCCGAGGCGACGGCCGCGCACGCCGCCGACGCGGCGGCGGTCGCCCAGCAGCACGCCGCCGAGGCGGCGAAGGTCCGCAACGAGCGCGACCGCGTGCGCGAGCGGTCGGTGCGCGAGCTCGCCGACGCGGTGGCGCTGCAGGAACGCCTCGCCGGACGGCACAGCGAACTCGGCGACCGCGTCAACGCCAGCCTGATTGCCCACGACGAGATCGCGCACCGGTTGCACGAGGCGGACGGGCGAGCGGCGGCGGCGCGCGAGGCGCTCGGCACGGCCGAGCGGGCGCAGGACGCGGCGCGCGAGGCGCGCGCCGCCCAGCAGGTCGCCCACGCGCAGGCCGACGCGCGCCGCCAGGTGGCCGCCGAGCGCCGCGAGCGGCTCGACCGCGAGCGCCACGCGGCCTTTGACCGGCTCTCGGCGCTCGAGCGTGAACTCGCGACGATTGCCCACGAGGACGGCCTGCTCGAGCGGCAGATGTCAGTCTGGCAGGAGGAGTTGCAGGCGCGGCGCGACTCACAGCGGGAGGCCGACGGCGCGTTGACGGCGGCGGAGGCGCAGGTGCGTGACGCCGACGCGGCGCTGCTGGCGTCCGACCAGGCGCTCGACGCCGCGCGACGCGAGGCCGGGAGCGCCGGCGACGCGCTCCACCTCGCCGAGTTGCGCTTCACCGAGCTCGCCGGCAAGCGCGCCGCGATCAAGGAGCGCCTCGAGGCCGAGTGGCGCCGGCCGCTCGACGAGCTGCTCGCCGGCTACGAGCCGGTCATCGCCGACGACGCGGCACTGCGCGGCGAGGCTGAGGAGCTGCGTCGGAAGGTCGAGGAGCTCGGCCCGGTCAATCCGCTGGCGATCGAGGAGCACGAGGAGGAGACGCGGCGCCTGGAGTTCCTGACGACACAGCGCACCGACCTCGTGGACGCCCAGCACAAGCTCCAGCAGGCGATCCGGGAGATCGACGTCACCGCGCGCGACCTCTTCCTCGCCACCTTCGCGCAGGTCCGGGCGCACTTCCGCGAGATCTTCATCACGCTCTTCGACGGCGGCGAGTGCGACCTGAGGCTGGAGGACCCGGAACGGCCGCTCGACTGCGACATCGAGATCCACGCCAGCCCGCGCGGCAAACGCACGCAGCGGATCCACCTGCTCTCGAGTGGCGAGCGCGCGCTGGTCGCGCTCTCCCTCCTCTTCGGGATCTTCCTCACCAAGCCGAGCCCGTTCTGCCTGCTCGACGAGGTGGACGCGCCACTCGACGACCAGAACATCGGCCGCTTCGTGCGGATGCTGACCCGATTCAAGGAGCGGACGCAGTTCATCGTGATCACGCACAACCCGCGCACGACGACCGAGGCCGCCGACGCCGTGTACGGCGTGACGATGCAGGAGCCCGGGGTCTCGTCGCTCGTCAGCGTCCGGATGACCGGCGTCGCGGTGGACGAGGCGGACGCCGCGCGCGCCGCCGCGATCACCGTCGGCTGAGGACGATCCGATGCTCGTGGTGATGAAGCACGGCGCGACGGCGGCCGACGTCGCGCGCGTCTGCGACTGGATCAGCGAGCGGGGCTTCACGCCGCAGCCGATGCCGGGCGCCCAGCGGACCGCGATTGGGCTCATCGGCAACGACGGGCGCGTGGACGGCTCGCCCCTCCTCGACTTCGCCGGCGTCTCCGAGGTCATCTACGTCTCGAATCCGTACAAGCAGGTCTCGCGCGAGTGGCGGCCCGAGAACACGATTGTCGAGATCGCGCCGGGCGTGCGGTTCGGCGGACGCGACATCCCCGTAGTGGCCGGCCCCTGCTCGGTGGAAAGCGAGGCGCAGATCCTCGCGGCGGCCCGCGCGGTGAAGGCCGCCGGTGCGGTCGCGCTCCGCGGTGGTGCCTTCAAGCCACGCTCCTCGCCGTACTCATTTCAGGGGCTCGGCACGCCGGGGCTCGAGCTGCTTGCACTCGCCAAGCGGGAGACCGGGCTGGCCATCGTCACCGAGGCGATGGACGAGCACGGCGCTGAGATCGTTGCCGAGTATGCCGACTGCCTGCAGATCGGCGCCCGCAACATGCAGAATTACTCGCTGCTCAAGGCGGCGGGGAAGATCGGCAAGCCGGTCCTGCTCAAGCGCGGGATGGCGGCGACGATCCAGGACCTCCTCCTCTCGGCCGAGTACATACTCGCCGAGGGCAACGGGCAGGTGATCCTCTGCGAACGCGGCCTGCGGAGCTTCGACCCCACCTCGCGCAATCTGTTCGACCTGACGGCGATCCCGGTGGTCCAGCAACTCTCGCACCTGCCGATCGTCGCCGACCCGAGCCACGGCACCGGCCGCCGCGACAAGGTGCCGGCGATGGCCCGTGCCGCCGTCGCCGCAGGCGCCGACGGCATCGTGATCGAGGTCCACCCCCAGCCGGAGAAGGCCCTCTCCGACGGCGCGCAGTCCCTGACACCGGAACAGTTCGTCGAGTGTATGACCCAGTTGCGTCGCGTCGCCGACGCGGTGGATCGTCGGATCACCGACACTTCGGGAGCGCATTGATGACAGGGCAGGGAGTTCGTTCGCCGCTCGCCGCGCTCATCGGGCTGGCGCTGGCGTCCACCGCGGTCGGGGCCCAAGGGGCACCGGCGGCTTCGCCGATGTCTGCCGCCGATTCCGTCGCGCTCCGGCTCGTCGAACGGGCGGCCGTCGCCTACGCTTCGGCGCGCACGCTCCAGGCGACGTTCCAGCAGACGCTGATGAACCCGCGGACGGGGACGGAATACCGCGCGAGCGGCGAGTTCCTCCAGCGCGGCACGACGCACTTCGCGTTCCGGTTCAGCGATCCCGTGGGCGACCGGATCGTCGCCGACGCCGCGGCGCTCTGGCTCTACCTCCCGAGCAACGCGCCCGGTCAGGCGCTCAAACTCTCACGCGCCGCCGGCGCCGGCCTCGATATCGCAAGCGAAGTGCTCCGGGATCCGGCCACGCGATACCGCGTGCGCGCGGTGAGCCCCGCCGAGCTGGACGGTCACCCGACGCAGGGGATCGAACTCGTCCCGCGGGTGGGCGGCGGCGCCTTCACCAAGGCCACGCTCTGGATCGACCCCGCGCAGGCGCTGGTCCGGCGGGCGATCATCACCGAGGCGACGGGGATGCAACGCACGATCCTCTTCACGGCGATCCGGGTCGGGGCCGCGCTCCCCGCCGACGCATTCGTCTTTACGCCCCCGGAAGGTGTCCGGGTGATCGATCAGGCGGCGCTCTTCGGGGGGTCCGCCCCGCCGCGCTCGCCGTAGCCGCTACTCGGCGGCGAAGACGCTCATCGGCGTGCGGCTGCGCCGGAGCAGTTCCGCCGCCCGCTGCACCACGCTGTCGGCGCGCACCTGGCGCCGCTGGGCGTACGGGATCCCGAACGCCTGGCGCGCGATCTCGTTGCCGAGCGACCGATCCACCAGCGCCGGCACTTCGGCAAAGGCGGTCGCCGGGACCCGGAGGCCGAACCGCACGAGCTGCGCTCGCACCCGGGCGCGCCATTCCGGCCGGACGACGAACAGCGAATCGCGGATCGCGCCCTCGGCGATCAACGCCCTGGCCTGCGCCGTCAGGGCTTCGCGCCATCGTGGGACGTCCGCCCCGAGCTCGGCGAAGAAGCGCCGCTCGTCCGGGTCGGGCGCGCTGTCGCCGACGATGCGGTCGGGCACGATGCCACCGCCGCCGTAGACCGCGCGGCCGGACACCGTACGGAAGACCGGGCGCGCGGTGTCGGCGTCCGCCAGGCGCAGTTCGTTCTCGGCGGCGACTTCGAGACTCCGCCCGAGCGGCGTGAACCACCGGGCGTGCGTGAGCATGATCGCGGCACCGTTGTCGAGCGGATAGACCGCCTGCGCGCTGCCCTTGCCGAAGGTCACGCGACCCATCACCAAGGCCCGGTCGTGATCCTGCAGGGCGCCGGCGACGATCTCGGCCGCGCTCGCGGTGGCGCCGTTCACGAGGACCACCATCGGCATCTCCGGCCACCGTTCGGCCGTCTCGTCCACGTAGGCGGCGTTGGCCTCCGGGACGCGCCCCCGCGTCGTCACGATCCGCTTGCCCGCGTCGAGGAAGAGGTCGGCGACGCCGACGCCCTGGGTGAGGAGCCCCCCGGGATTGCCGCGCAGGTCCACGATCATCGAAGTGGCACCCGCCGTACGCAGCGACTCCACCGCCGCCACGAGTTCCGCCTCGGTCGAGTCGCTGAACGCCGTCACCGCGACGTAGCCGACACCGCCACTGAGGACCATCGCCCGCGGCACCGCACTCACGCGGATGTCGGCGCGCTTGAGTCGCACCGGGATCCGATTCCCTTGTCCGCGCTCGATCACCACCGGGACGGTCGTGCCGAGTGGTCCGCGCAACGCGTTGCGTGCCTCCTCGACGGTCCACCCCTGCATCGAGCGGCCGTCCACCTCGATCAGCCGATCTCCCGGCTGCAGGCCGGCCCGTTCGGCGGGCGACCCCGGACGCGGCTGCGCCACGGTGATCCAGCCGTCGCGGATGTCCACCTGGAGCCCCACGCCGCGGTACGAGTTGGCCGCCGACTGTCCGAGCCGCTCCAGCCGCTCCGGCGTCAGGTACGCCGAGTTGGGGTCGCCAAGCCCGGCAAGCATCCCCGTGACGGCGTAGGTCCAAAGCTCGTCCTCGGCGATCGTGTCCACATACGCCTCGCGGAGCCGCTCCATCACGGCGTCGAGGAGCCGGGCGCCGTCGCGCTCGCGGCGCGCCTCGCCGCGCACGGCGTTCTGGACGAGCCAGCCGCCGGCGACGAGCGCCGCGCCGACGAGCACGGCCGACGGGAGCAACCGCATCCGGCTCACGCGCCCGCTCCCTGCGGCTCAAGGAGCGCCGGACACTCCCGCGCAATCGCCGCCGCGACGCGTTCGGCCACCACCGACGCGTCGCCGGCCGCCGACACCGCCGCAATCCGCCCACACTCGGGGTGCGCCGCCTGCCACGCGTCGGTCGCGAACGACGCGAACGCCGCCTCGACGCGCTCGTGGAACGCGGCATCCGCGCGCTCCATCCGGTCGGCCCCGCCGCGGGCGCCGGCGCGTTCGAGGCCGACCGCCGCCGGTAGCTGGAAGAGCAGCGTCAGGTCGGGCACGAGGCCCCCCGTGGCGAGGTGGTTGGCCGCGCGCAGGTCCGCCTCGGGCAGACCGCGCCCATGCATCTGGTAGGCATAGGTCGAGAGGAGGAATCGATCGAGCAACACGTGCTCGCCGAGCGCGAGCGCCGGCCGGACCGCCGTCGCGACGAGCTGGGCGCGCGACGCGATGAAGAGCGCCGCCTCGGTCGCCGGGGCGAGCGGCGCATCCCCGTGAAGGAGGAGGTCGCGGATCCGGTCGCCCGCCGCCGTGCCACCCGGCTCGCGGTAGGTCTTGTGGGCGACCCCCGCCGCGGCGAGGCGCGACGCGAGCCGCAGGAGTTGGGTGGACTTCCCCACCCCCTCGCCGCCCTCGAAGACGACCAGCCGCCCGCGCACCGTTGCGTCAGCCGAGGGTGATGATCGAACTCGCGGCGCCCTTCTTGATGCCGTCGAGCATCCACTGGTTCACCTGGACCATCACCTTGTCGAAGTTCTCGTTGGCGGCGATGAACCGTTGGTAGAGCATACTCGCCTGCACCTTGGTGAGGAGCTGGTCGAGCTCCTGCTCCATCTCGGCCGAAGGCTGCTCGCCGCGCTCGATGACGGCCTGCGCCTCGTGGCGCAGCGCCTCCATCCGCTGGAGCGCGGCCACAACCTCCTTGTCGGCGTTGAGCGCCTCGTTGGCCCGCTTGACGGCCTGGTACTCGGGGCTCTGGCCGATCAAGCGGCCCACGTCCATCGCTTTCTCGCTCAGCATCACAGCTCCTGTCGTCTGGCCATCACGAAGCGTGGACGGCCGGTCAAGTCGTTTCGGGTCTCGACCTCGGTGAATCGCCCTTCTTGGGACACCGCGGCGGCGGCAAGGGTGCTCCGGCGGGAGTCCACCTCGAGCGCCAGCAGGCCGCCCGGTCGCAACGCGGCCGCCGCCTGCGGCACCAGGGCGCGGATTGCCGCCATCCCGTCCTCCCCGGCGAAGAGCGCCGACGGCGGCTCCCAGTCGCGCACCACCTGCGGCAGTTCCGCCTCCTCAGCCGGCGAAATATACGGCGGGTTGCTGACAATGGTGTCCACTCGGAGACCCCCAATCGGGGCCAGCAGGTCTCCCACCAGGAACTCGACGCGGGCGCGCCGGTCCGTGGCGATGGCGCCGAGGTTGGCGGTCGCGACCGCGATCGCATCGGCCGAAAGGTCGGTGCCGATCACCCGATCGAAGGCACCCTCGGAGGCGAGGGCGAGCGCGATCGCACCCGAACCGGTACCGACGTCCACCACCGTCCCACTCCCGCCGCGCTGCGCGGCGAGCACGAGGTCCACCAGGAGTTCGGTCTCGGGCCGGGGAATCAGCACGCGCCGGTCCACCGCCAGCGTGAGGTGGCGGAAGGTCGCGCGACCGATGGCGTACTGGATTGGCATACCCTCGCCGAGTCGAGCGGCGGCGCCGCGGATCGCCGCGAGCGTCGCCGCGTCAAGCGGATCGTCGCGGTGTGCCGACGGCCAGAAACGCGGCCGGTCGAGCACGCCGGCAATGACGTCGCGCGCGGCGGCGCGGGCCGGCGGCACGCCGGGGCCGACGAGGGACGCCGCGAGCTCGTCGAGCAGTGCGCCAATTGTGAGTGCGGTCATGCACGTCCCATCGCCGCGACGCTCACGCGCCGTCGCCGGCGAGCCGCTCCTCAAGGTCGGCGACGCGCAGCGCGTCCATCAGCTCGTCAAGTTTGCCGTCCAGCACCCCGGAAAGATCGTGGGTTGTGTAGCCGATCCGGTGGTCGGTCACGCGGCTCTGCGGATAGTTGTAGGTGCGGATCTTTGCCGAGCGGTCGCCCGTGGAGACCTGGCTCTTCCGCATCCGGGATCGCGCCGCCTCCTGCTCGGCGACCCTGAGGTCGAGGAGCCGCGAGCGCAGGACCTCCATCGCCTTCAGCTTGTTCTGCAACTGTGACTTCTGGTCCTGCTGGCTCACCACGAGTCCGCTCGGCAGGTGCGTGATCCGGACCGCCGAGTCGGTGGTGTTGACGCTCTGCCCGCCCGGACCCGACGCGCGGAAGACGTCAACGCGGAGGTCCTTGTCCTCGATCCGGAGATCCAGCTCGTCGGCCTCCGGGAGCACCGCCACCGTGGCCGCGGACGTGTGGATGCGCCCGGCCGCCTCGGTCGCCGGCACGCGCTGGACCCGATGCACGCCGGACTCGAACCGCAGCTCGCCGAACGCGCCCGGCCCGGTGACCTTGAAGATGGACTCCTTGATCCCGCCGAGCGTCCCGTCGGTGAGCGTGATGGTCTCGATGCGCCAGCCGCCGTGCCGCTCGATGTACCGAGTGTACATCCGGTGGAGGTCGGCGGCGAAGAGCGCGGCCTCGTCGCCGCCGGTGCCGGCGCGGATCTCGACGATCGCGTTGCGGTCGTGGAGCGGGTCGGGAGGGATGAGGAGGGGGCGCAGCGCCAGCTCCGTCCCGTCAATCGCGCGCTGGAGGGCCATCACCTCGTGGCGCGCCTCGGCGGCCATCTCGGGGTCCTCGGCCGCCGCGAGCTCGCGCGCCTGCGCCAGCTCGGCGTCCAGTCGCTCGATATCGCGGGCGCGCTCGACGACCTGGGCGAGGCGCTGGTGCTCGCGGCCGAGCGACGCCATCAACTTGGCGTCACGAACCGTCCGCGGATCGAGAAGGTCGCGCTCGACCTCGGCGGCGCGCCGGAGCGCGTCGGCGAGCCGATCGCGGATGCTCAGGCGCTGGCCTTGGTCCCGTACTTCTGGCGGAACCGCTCCACACGGCCGGCGGTGTCAATGAGCTTCTGCTTGCCGGTGAAGAACGGATGGCAGGCGGCGCAGATGTCGGTGTGCAACTCGGCGTGCGTGGAGCGCGTGAGGAAGGTGTTCCCGCAGGCGCAGGTCACGGTGGCGGTCGCGTACGTCGGATGGATATCGGCCTTCATTGGTGCCTCGGAAACGGATTCGGAGCGAACGGGGAAAGATACCGGGAACAGGAGGTAAAACGCAAGGTGACAACACCTTGAACGTTTGACAGCCCCCACGTGGGAGGATACCTTCGCGCCGGGTCCCCTGCGTCCGACAATCCGCCGAACTCCCTCCGCGCCCGATGAGCACCGCCGACTTCCTCTCCACTGTTCCGCTCTTCAAGTCGCTCGCCCCCAACGAGGTTGCGGCGTTCTCCCTGCTGGCGCGCGAGAAGACCTACCCGAAGGGCAGCGTGATCCTCTTCGAGGACGACCCCGGCGACTCGCTCTTCGTCGTCCGCGAGGGGCGCGTGAAGGTCGTGCTGGTGGCCGAGGACGGGCGGGAGGTGATTCTTGGGATTCTCGGCGTCGGCGAGTATTTCGGCGAGTTGGCGCTGATTGACGACCAGCCCCGCTCGGCGCACGTCGTGGCGATGGAGGACAGCACCCTGCTGGTGCTGCGGCGGGACGACTTTCGGAAGCGGGTGGAGCAGAATCCGGCGGTGGCGTGGGCGCTGCTGATCGACCTCTCGCTCCGCCTGCGCCGGGCCGATGAGAAGATCGGCTCGCTGGTGCTCCTCGACGTGCCCGGACGCATTGCGCGTCTCATCCTCGATGCGGCGGCGGAGGCTGGGTCCGACGTGATCGAGGCAGCGCTGACGCACCAGACGATCGCCCACGTGATCGGGGCCAGTCGGGAGACGGTGTCGCGAGCGATGCGGGAATTCGTCGAGTCCGGCTGGATCACCACCGAGCGGCGGCGGATCCGGGTGACCGACCGCCCGGCGCTCGAAAAGCGGTCCCAGCAGCGCCTGTGACCGTCATCACCAGGACCCCGTGATGCCTCGCCTTTGCCGCCGCCATCCCCGGACGCCAAGTTACAGCGTGCATTCGGTGCCGCGATGACCTGGCGGGTTCGCTTCTGGGGAACGCGGGGGTCCATCCCGACGCCGGGTGCGCAGACGGTGCGGTACGGCGGGAACACCCCGTGCGTGGAACTGCGGACCGAGGCCGGGTGGTTGATCATCCTGGACGCCGGGACGGGGATTCGCGAGCTGGGGCGGACGCTGCTGGAGCGGTCGAATGGCGCGCCGATCCGGGGAGACATCTTCCTGACGCACGCGCACTGGGACCACATCCAGGGGATCCCGTTCTTCGCGCCGATCTTCGGCAAGGGGAACCACTTCACCATCTGGGGGTCGGAGTCGCTTGAACAGAGCGTTGGCAAGGTGGTGCGGGACCAGATGTCGCCGGTGGTCTTTCCGGTGACGTTCGAGCAGCTCGAATCGACGATTGACTTCCGGGATCTGGCGGTGGGGACCCGGTGTGAGGGGACGGGTTACGAGGTGACGGCGTTCGCCGTGCAGCATCCGGGGGGCGCGCTGGGCTATCGGTTCATCCATCCGGGCGCGAGTGACGGGGCGTTGGTGTACGTGTCGGACAATGAGCTGGCACCACACGACCGGTACGGCTCGGCCGCCGACTGGCGGGCGAATATGGTGGGGTTCGTGCGGGGGGCATCGGTCCTGATCCACGACGCCACGTACACGACCGAGGAGTACGATCATCATCGCGGGTGGGGGCATTCGACGTACGCCGACGCGGTGGAGCTGGCGCTGGACGCTGAGGTGCGGACGCTGGTGTTGTTTCACCACGAGCCGCGGCGGACGGACGACCAGTTGGAGACCTGCCTGGCCCAGTGCCGGGCGCAGGTGAAGGACCGCGGCGGGAAGGTGCAGGTGATCGCCGCGGCGGAAGGCATGGCCCTGACTCTCTAACCTCTCCGGAGGACGTGATGCTGAAGCAGATCGCTCGAGCCACCGCTGTCCTGTCGCTGCTCTCGGCCTCGGCCGCGGCACAGCAGGCGGACCTGCGGCCCACGGTGGCCGTGCTGCCGTTCGTGAACAGCGCGATCGGCACCGCGACCGACGAATTGGCCCCGCTCTCCAAGGGGATCGCGGACCTCCTGCTCACCGAGCTGGCGCAGAATCCGGCGATCCGCGTGGTGGAGCGGGAGAACATCCAGCGTCTCCTTGAGGAGCAGAACCTGGCCCGCGACGGTCGGGTGGACGACGCCACGGCGGCGCGGATCGGTCGCCTCCTCGGCGCGAAGCATATGGTGACCGGGTCGTTCATCACCGACCGCTCCGGCACGATGGTGCTGACGCTCAAGTCCATTGACGTCGAGACGTCGCGGATCGAGTGGACACATATGGATCGGGACAAGACAGACAACTTCCTCGCGCTGGTCGCGAAGGTCGCCGCCGCGGCGAATCGCGGACTCAAGCTCCCCGACCTGACGCCGCAGGCGCGGCAGTCGAGCGAGGCGCGCGCGGAGCGGCAACAGCGCGTTCCGTTCCAGGCCGTGATGATGTACTCGCGCGCGATCAGCGCCCAGGACGCCGGGAACCGCCAGGAGGCGATCTCGCTCTTCAATCAGACCATCGCGCGCTTCCCGGACTTCGAGGACGCGAAGACGGCGAAGGCCAAACTCGAAGCCGGCGGCTGAGCGGTCACTGGCGGGGCGCCGCACCCCCGCGATAACCTTGGAGCCGCCGACGCCCTGAACCAAGGGGTGTCGGCGGTTTCCTCATCCCCCTCCCGTGCAGCCACTCGTTCTCGTCCCTGAAGGCCGCACCCTCACCGCCTTCCCCACGCTCGGTGCGGGAGGCACGCTCGAGGTGCGCCGCATCGCGAGTCTTCCCGCCGCGGCGTCCATTGACCGGGAGCGCCTGACGGTGATCGTGGTGGACGACGCGCTGGCGGCGCCGTCCGGGGAGCTGGCGGCGCTGGCCGAGTGTACGGCGCTGATCGGCGTCGGCGACGCCGGACAGCTCGAGCCGTCGGACGTGCTTCGCGAGGCGGGGCTCACCTCGTGGCTCCCCGCGACGGCGACGCCGGGCCAAGGCCGAGCGGCGCTCCACGGCGCCCTCCGCCACGCCTCGGCGTTGCTCGCGGCGGACCGCGCCAACCGCCTCGAACGCTCCTCGGCAGACGACCTCCGGGAACTCTCGCGGGTGGGCGCCGCGCTCGGCACGGAACGCGACCTCGACACGCTGCTGGGGATGATCCTGACGCAGGCGCGGCGGCTCTCGGGCGCCGACGCCGGCTCGCTCTACCTCGCCGAGCGCGACGACGAGGAGGGCAATGCCACGGCGCTCCGCTTCAAGCTCTCGCAGAACGCGACCCTCCCCGACCTGCCGTTCAGCGAGTACACCATCCCGATTGACCACACCAGTCTCGCGGGGCACGTCGCGGCGACCGGCGAGCCGCTGACGATCGCCGACGTCTACCTCCTGCCGGAGAACGTGTCGTACCGGCAGAACCGGTCGTTTGACGACAAGTTCGGGTATCGCACGAAGTCCGTGCTCGTGTTCCCGATGCACACCCTGCGCGACGAGGTGATCGGCGTCGTCCAGCTGATCAACCGCAAGCGCAACCCGGAGGTCCAGCTGACCTCGTCGGCGGTGGTGGACGCGCAGGTCCTGCCGTTCGACCAGCGCTCGGCCGACTTGGTGGCGGCACTCGCCGCCCAGGCCGCGGTGGCGATCGAGAACAGCCGCCTCCACGAGGACATCGAGCGCCTCTTCGAGGGATTCGTCACCGCGGCCGTCACCGCGATCGAGTCGCGCGACCCCACCACCTCGGGCCATTCGTTCCGGGTGGCGACGCTCACCACGGGCCTCGCCGAGGCGGTGGATGGCTACCGCGCCGGACCGTACGGCGACGTGACGTTCACGCGCGAGCAGCTCCGGGAGTTGCGCTACGCGGGGCTGCTCCACGACTTCGGGAAGGTCGGCGTGCGCGAACAGGTGCTGGTCAAGCAGAAGAAGCTCTACCATCACGACCTGACGATCGTCCGCCACCGGTTCCATTACCTGCTGCAGCAGGCGGACCTTGAGTTTGAGCGCGAACGCGCCGAGCACCTCGCCTCGCACGGGCCGCGTGACTACGGCGAGACGGTGGCGCGACTCGATGAGCTGCGGCGCGTACGGCGCGACGAGCTGATGCGTTGGCTCGACGCGATCGTCCGCGCCAACGAGCCGACGATCCTCCCCGAGGGGACGTTTGACGAGCTCACGGTGATCAACCAGCAGACCTACACGGACTTCGACGGGGTGGTGCGTGCGCTCCTCTCGGAGGACGAGCTGCGCTTCCTGATGATCAACAAGGGGAACCTCGACGCCCGCGAGCGGCGGGAGATCGAGTCGCACGTCACGCACACGTATCGCTTTCTCGACGAGATCCCGTGGACGCGCGAATTGCGGGGCATCCCGTCCATCGCCTTCGGCCATCACGAGAAGCTCGACGGCACGGGCTACCCGCGCGGCGTCCCGGCGGCGGAGATCCCGATCCAGACGCGGATGATGACGATCTCCGACATCTACGACGCGCTGACCGCGACCGACCGGCCGTACAAGCGCGCCGTGTCCAACGACCGCGCGCTCGACATCCTGCAGGCCGAGGCCAAGGGTGGGTTGATCGACCAGACGCTGCTCCAGACCTTCATTGACGCCAAGGTGTTCTCGCGCGTGACGCCGAGCGAGGGGACGAAGCGGCGGCTCACGTCGGCGACCCCCACGCAGCCCTGACCGGCGCGCGTCAGGCGGCGGGTGCGCCCCAGCCGCCGCCGCCGGGCGTGCGGATCTCGAGCACATCGCCGGCCCGCAACTCGCGGTGACACTTGGCCGGCAGGGGTTCGCCGTTCAGCAGGTTCTCGCCGGTCGCGCCGGGGGCGCCCCCGGGGGGGGGGGGGGGGGGGCGCCCCCGGCGGCGCCTTGGGGGGCCCGCCGGCGCCGTTCGGTGAGCAGGGTGACGGTACAGGGCTCGAGCACCCGGTAGCGTCTCACGACCCCGTTGCCGCCCGCGTGGCGTCCTGCCCCGCCCGATCCGCGCCGGATCGCATAGGCCTCGACGACGATTGGGTAGGCACGCTCGAGCGACTCGATCGGCGTGTTACGCGTGTTGCTCATCCCGACGTGGACGGCGTCGGGCCCCGGGCCCGCCGCGCTCGCCCCCTGGCCGCCGCCGAGCGTCTCATAGAAGGTCCACCCCGCTCCGCCGAAGGTCACGTTGTTCATCGTCCCCTGCCCCTGGGCCGGGACCGCCACGCCGGCGGCCGCGAAGGCGGCGAAGAGGAGATCGGTGATGCGCTGGCTCATCTCGACGTTTCCGGCCGCGACGGCGGCGGGCGCCCGCGCGGCGAGGCAACAGTCGTCCGGCGTGACGATCCGGATCACCCGGGCGACGCCGTCGTTGGTCGGGACGTCGTCGCTGAGGAGTGAACGGAGGACGAAGAGCGCGGCGGCGCGTGTGACCTGGACCGGGCAGTTCACGTTGCCGCGCACCATCGGGGCGGTGCCGGCGAAGTCGAGATGCAACGCGCCGTCGCGCACCGCAAGCGCCACGCGGAGCGGCACCGGCGCGTCGCTCACGCCGTCGCCCTCGAGGGCATCCTCGGCAACGCCGGTCACGGCGCCCAGCTCGGTCAGGCGCGTCGCGGCCCGGCGCTCGGCGTAGTCCAGGAGCGCCGTGGCGGCGGCGTCCACGCGCGCGCGCCCCTCCCGCGCGAGCAGGGCGCGCCATCCGGCGGCGCCGGCCGCGCAGGCCGCGCGCTGGGCCGCCAGGTCACCCCGCCGCTCGTCGGGGGTGCGCACGTTCGCCAGCACGAGCGCCAGGAGGTCGGCATCGGGCACGCCCTCGCGTTCCAGGCGCACCGGCGGCAGGATCAGCCCTTCCTGCACGAGCTCGGTGACACCCTGCGGCATCGAGCCGGGACTCATCCCGCCGACGTCGGCGTGGTGCGCGCGGACCACCGCGTAGCCCGCCAGCCTCCCGCCGTCGGCGATCGCCTCGATCATCGTGAGGTCGGGGAGGTGCGACCCGCCATCCCAGGGACTGTTGAGCAGGAAGAGATCGCCCGGCCGCGGGTCGCGCCGACGCACCGCGCGCACGGCCTCGGGGAGCGCGCCGAGGTGCACCGGGATGTGCGCCGCCTGCGCGATCATCCGGCCCTCGGCGTCGAAGAGGGCGCACGAGGCGTCGCGCCGCTCGCGGATATTGGGCGAGAGCGCGCCGCGCACCAGCACGCCTCCCATCTCCTCGGCAATCATCGAGAGGGCGGAGGACCAGACGGCGAGCGAGAGCGCGTCGCTCATCGCGCCGCGCCGCGTTCGAGGAGCCAGCCGCCGATCGGCAGGGCCGACGCAGTCCAGCCGTCGGCCACCCAGAGCGTGGCGTCGGGGAGGACAATCGTCGCCGGGCCGACGACGATGACATCCGGCGCCGGGCCACCGTGGTCGGTGCGGGTGCGCGCATCCCACGCCGGGGCGACCGCGTCCCGCGAGAACCGCGCGGTCGCCCCCGGCTCGCCCGCGACGTGGCGCAGCGCCACCACCTCGGCGGCACGGTCGAGCGCAAATCCGTAGCGCGCCTGATGCTGCGCCACGAAGCGCGCGCGGAGCGCCGCGCCGTCGTCCCCTGTGGTGACGGCGACGTCGAGTTCGTGTCCCTGGCCGACAAAGCGCATTCGGGCAATCCACTGGCGGTCGGCGCCGCTGACGCCAGACGCGAGCGCCGCGCAGTGCGCGGCGAGCCCCGCCACGTCCAGCGCGTCGGTCGGCAGGAGCAGACTCATCGCGGTCTCGCGGCGCTCGGGCGCGAGCGCCAGCCCCACCGCGCTCAACACCCCGGCGTGCGGCGGCACGAGGATGGTCGGCATCGCCAGCGCATCGGCGAGGGCGCAGGCGTGCAGCGGTCCACCGCCGCCGAACGCGACCAGGGTGCAGGAGCGCGGATCCACGCCACGGTCCACGCTCACGCGGCGGAGCGCGCGCGCCATCCCGGCGTCGGCGATGTCAACGATGGCCTGCGCCGTGCGATCGGCCGGCGCACCGAGGCGCTCGGCGAGCGCCGCGACCGCGCGCGCGGCGGCGCGGCGGTCAATCGTCACGCCACCGCTCATCGCGCCGTCGCCGATCCGGCCGAGCGCCAGTTGCGCGTCGGTGACGGTGACCTCGACTCCGCCCTGGCCGAACGCGACCGGCCCGGGGTGCGCGCCGGCGCTCGCGGGCCCGACGCGCAGCGCGCCGCCGTCGTCCACCCAGGCGATGCTCCCGCCACCGGCCGAGACCGTCTCGACGAGCACCCGGGGCAACGCAATCGGCACGCCGGCCACCTCGCCGCCCGGCTCGACCAGCGGCTCGCCGCCGAGCACCAGGCCGGCGTCCGCGCTGGTCCCGCCGATGTCAATCGTCAACGCGTCGTCGCGCCCAAGGGCGCGCAGCACCGCCGCCGCGCCGACGACGCCGCCTGCCGGCCCCGAGAGCGCGAGCGACGCCGCGTGCGTGGCGGCCTCGTCGGCGCTTCGCATCCCGCCACTGGAGGTCATCACCGCCGGCGTCGGGTGGCCGGCCGCGCGCAGGCGCGCCGAGAGGCGCTCGAGGTAGCGCTGGACGGCCGGCCGCGCGTAGCCCTCGGCGACCGCGGTGGCCGTCCGCTCGTACTCGCGGATCTCGGGCAACACCGCGGTGGCGCTGACGACGACGAGCGCCGGCCGCGCCGCGCGCAACGCGTCGGCCAGCGCGCGCTCGTGCGCGTCGTCCTCGTAGGCGTGGAGGAAGGCCACGACGACGACCTCGGGGTCGCGCTCGAGCGCGGCCCGCACCGCGCGGGCGATCTCCGTCGCGTCGAGCGCGAGCGCGACGCCGGTCGGCGTGCGGCGCTCGCCCACGGCAACGACGCGCTCCGGCGGGACGAGCGCCGCCGGATGCCGTGCGGCGAGGTCGTAGAGGGACGCGCGGTCCTGCCGCCGGAGTTCGAGCAGGTCGCTGGCGCCCGCCGTCGCGCAGAGCACCACCCGCGCACCCTTGCGTTCGAGCAGGAGATTCGTGACGACGGTGGTCCCGTGCACGAGGCGCTCGAGCGGCCCCGGCAGGCCGAGAAGCGACGCGACGACGGCGTCGCCCTGGTCGGCCGGCGTGGAGAGCACCTTGTGCGCCCAGACCCGGCCGTCGGGGGCGATGCCGGCGCGATCGGTGAAGGTGCCGCCGACGTCCACCCCGGCGGCGAGTCCCGGCCGGCTCAGGCGGCCGCCGCGACGGGCCGGGTGTGACGCCAGACCGCCACCGCCAATCCGAGCTGCGCCGGAAGGAAGAGCAGGAGCGGCCCGCCCAGCCGCTGCGACACGAATGGCGCGATCACGAGCGCAATCACCGCCATCGCGGTCAGCGCCGTCAGCAGGCCCAGCGCGACGAGGTCGAGCGACCCGCGGAAGACGGCGCGCGCCACCGGATAGGCGGCGACGAGGCCGAGCGGCGAGACAATCAGCAGGTTGAGGTTGTTGTACCAGAAGACGTGCGCCGACCCCACCCACATCGCGAGCACGAGGAGGCCGATGACGCCAACCAGGGCATACCAGACGAAGGCCATTACCGCGGCGGGAATGCGCGACCGGCGCCGCGAGGCGGCGCTCACCGGCGCGAGCAGGAGCATCCAGGCGCCAAGGACGGGGCCCCAGGCGCCGAGGGCGAGGCCGCGGCGCTCCGGCAGCTCCGGCGCGCGCTGCGCCCGGTAGAGGAGGCGCTCATCGAGCACGAGCGGCTCGGCGCGGCCGTCCGGCCCGGCGACCGTGACGTCGCGGAGGTAGTCGCGGAGCCGCATCGGGATGAACATCGCCTCCCACGCCGTCAGCTGGACGTCGGCCTTCTGTCCCAGCGCCACATCAATGCCGGCCTGCGGGAAGCGGCTCGGCGCGGTCAGGCGCACCGCCTCGCTCCGGTAGGTCCAACTCGTGCGCAACGGCGAGAAGCTCCGTTCGAGGGAGCCACCGAGCACCGTGTCGAGGATGTCGCGCAGGCGCGTCGAGCAGTTGTCGCGGAAGTAGTCGTAGCGATAGTACTTGTTGGCCTCGAGCGCGTTCTCGGCGGCGAGCGCCGCGAGTTCCGTGCGTTGCGCCGGCGTCAGGTTCAGTTCCTGCTCGTGAATCTCCCGGTCACGGAACACATAGGCCTGCACGAGCCGGTCGGTTGCGATGCCCTCGACCCAATACTGCGTGTCGCCGGAGAGGAAGCGTCGGATGAACCGCGGCTGCTCGAACGAGAAGCTCCCCCAGTTATAGGCGATGTCGAGGCCGATGGACGGGTCCTGCACCCGCAGCGCGTTGTGGCCGAAGTTCTCGAAGACGAGGTCGCCCTGGCCGATCGTCAGCACCGAGATGCGGATGGTCGCGCCGGGTACCGGGGCCCCCGGCGCTCGGGCGCCGGGTCCCTGGGCGCCGAGGGATGCGGTCGCAAGGGACCAGGCGACGGCGGCCGCGAGCGCGCCGCGGATCCTCACAGGCGCTGCTCCTTCGCGTCGTCGGCCGCCTTGTAGATGAGGTCGAGCAGCTTGTAGACACGGACTTGGTCCTTCGCCGGCTCGTACGGCGTCTCGCCGCGGACCGCCGCCAGGAAGTGGGCGAGCTCCGAGCGGTACGACTGGATGAACAGGGTGTCGCGCTGCGCGGCGCCGCTCGGCGAGACGTCCACCGCGTTCCCGTGGATCTCCTTGGTGATGCGCAACGGCGAGAGGCGCGCCGAGCCCTGTGAGCCGATCACTTCGAACCACCACCGGTCATCGTCCCCGACGTAGTTCCAGCGCACATCAATGGTGACGGTGAAGCCGCCCTGGCACTCGATGAAGACAATGGCCGCCTCCTCGACCGCCGTGGCGCCGCGCGCGCGCTCCATCGAGGCGCTGACGCGGACGACGCGGGGAAAGTCGGTCAGCCAGCCGGCGAGGTCCAGCAGCGGCAGCCCGAGCTCGAGGAAGGCGCCGCCCCCCGCCTCGGGGCGGCGCAGCCGCCACGGCGCCACCTCGCCTCGGCGCCGATACGCCCCGGCGCGCACCGCACTGATCTTGCCGAGTTCCCCACCGCGGAGGAACGCGTCGAGCGTCTGCGCTTCGTGTCGGAAGCGGTGATTGTTGGCGACCATCATCACCCGGTCCACCTTCTCGGCGGCCGTGACGAGCCGTTCGACGCCGCGCGCGTTGAGGGCGAGGGGCCGCTCGCAGAGCACGTGCAGCTTGGCGCGCAGCGTCGAGAGCACGTGCACCTCGTGGAGGTGGTTGGGGGTCGCCACGATGACCGCGTCGAGTCCGTCAATCTCGAGCAGCTCATCAATGTCTGAGCAGGTGTCGCGGACGCCAAAGCGCTGGGCGAGCGAGCGGGCCTTGGCCGAGTCGTTGTCGCAGAGCGCCGCAATCTGGACCCCGCGCATCTTGCTCAGCACGGGCAGGTGCGCCATCTGGGCGATGGCGCCAAGGCCGAGGACGCCAAGGCGGAGGGGCGGACGCGCGGTCCCGGATGGTGGGGTGGATGGCACGCTGGAAATTCGTTACTGGGTGAATGACCCTGAGGGAATCGGGCCGATGGTCGTGCCCGGATAGTACGTCCGGAGAATCGCTCGCGCCGACTGGCCGGCGCGGGCCCGGCCGATGGCGCCCCACTGGCACATCCCGACGCCGTGCCCGAACCCGTTGCCACGGATCACGAGCCGGCCGATGCCGCCCCCCGACGCGGGCACCGCCCGCACTTCAAAATAGGCACTCGGCAACGGCTCGCCAGCGTCGCTGCGGAGGACGGAGCGCGCGTCGTTCCCGCGCACCGCGAACGTGCCGCGGACGGCGCGGATCCGTAGCTGGTCCACCCGCCCGCTCGGCGTCCGCCCGACGACGCTCACCGCGTCCACCTCGCCGGGGCCGCCAGTCGGCACGGTGACGAAGGCGGCGAGGTAGCGCGCGACGACCGCGTTGAGCGTGGCGCCCGAGAGTTCGCGAGTCCAGGCGAAGCGCGGCGCGATGTCGCAGTAGTAGCGGTCGCGTCCCGGGATCCGGTCGCTGACGCGGCGCAGGTGGGGCTCGCCGTCGGAGCGCCAGACCTCCTGCGCCGCCGCGGTCTCGCCGCCGCAGGTCGAGTGGAACGGGGCGGTGACCACGCGGCCGCCGTAGAGGAGGACGCGGCCGGCGGTGCCGGCCACCGCCGCATCGGCGACTGGATCCTCGGCGTCGCGGCCGCCGTACACCTGGTCGGCGACGGTCGCGCCGAGGTCGAAGGGGGCCGCCCGCGCTCCCCGCGCGGCCATCCGGATGACGGTGTACGACCGCGCCGCGATTGCCTGCGCCTCGACCGCGGCGCGCTCGGCGCGCGGACGCGGGCCGAGCTCGAGCGGCACCACGCCGCGCAGGTAGTCCTCGAGCGGAACGACATTGACCGCCGCGAGCCCGGACTCCGTCGTGACGATGCGCAGCGCGCCGCGGTAGGACTTGCCGGCGTGACGCACGGCGCCGCCGCGCTCCGGCCGTTGCGTGAGCGGGCCGGCGCGCCACGCGGTGGCGGTGCCGATGTCGCGGATGGCGCGCAGCTCGGAGCCGCGCCGCTGGACCTCCCAGCGCTCCCCGGCCCTCGCGCGCACGAGCACGTCGCCGCGCGCGTCGGTGAGGGTCCAGCCACCGCTCGCCGCGAGCGGCACGGTGCCGAGTCCGGTCGCGAGCGCCACGCGGACCGGCGGGACGCCCCGCGCGGCGCGGATCGCGCCCTCGCCGCCGTCGCGGACGCGCGGAGTGCAGGCGAGCACGGCCGCCGCGCCGAGGAGCGCGACGCGCCATCTCACCGGCCGAAGCTCCCAACGGTCGTCGCCAGCATCGGCAGCGACCGACCGCGGCGCGGTGCGGCGTCGGCCGGCGGCGGCAGCGAGATCAGGCGACGGAAATCGGCCACGAAGTCGTAGTCGTCCACCACCGCGCGCACGTCCACTTCGATCAGACTCCCCGCCGGGGCGTCGGTGCGGACCAGCGTGACCCCGTCAACGTCATCGGCCTGCCAGGCAAGCCGGGTGCGCGCCGCGCCGCCGACGGGCGCCGCGGCCTCCACCAGCGCCGGCGCGACGCTGCCGATCCGCGACTCGTAGCGCTCGGCCGTGATGTGGCGCTGCGCCTCCTGCACCCGTTCGAGCCGCTCGCGCTTGAGGAGGTCCGGCACGTCGTCGTCAAGCTCGGCGCCGCGCGTCCCCTCCTGCGGCGAGTAGGTGAAGACGCCGACGCGCTCGAACTGGATCTCCTGCAGGAACTCGACCAGCTGGGCCACGTCGTCCTCGGTCTCGCCGGGAAAGCCGACGATGCCGGTCGTGCGGATTGCGACGCCGGGCACCGCGTCGCGGAAGCGGGCGACCTTCTCGCGGATGGTGCGCTTCCGCTCGGGACGCCGCATCCGTTCGAGGACCGTATCCGACGCGTGCTGGATGGGCATGTCGAGATAGCGGAGGATGCGCGGCTCGCCGGCGATCACCTCGAGCAGGCGCGGCGTGATTCCAGCCGAATAGAGGTACATATTCCGGATCCACGGAATGGACGTCTCGCGGAGGAGCGCCTCGAGGAGCTCCGGAAGCCGCACCCCGTCACGGCGGTCGCGGCCGTAGTGCGCCAGGTCCTGCGCCACCAGGTTCACCTCGCGCGCGCCCTGCAGTTCGAGCAGCTGCGCCTCGCGCACGATCTCGTCGGGCGCAAACGAGCGGTGCCGGCCGCGCATCAGCGGGATCGCGCAGAAGGCGCAGCCGTGGTCGCACCCCTCACTCACCTTGAGGTAGCGCACGAACGGCGTATCGCCGGCGTGGACCCGCACGCCGGGATGCTGCGTGACCGGGTCGCCGACCAGTCCGCGCTCGCGCAGCCGCGGGAGGAGCTGGTCGGTCTCCGACGCGCCGAGAAAGAGGTCCACCTCGGGAAGCGCCTCGCCCATCTCCGCCTTGTGGCGCTCGACCATGCAGCCGACCGCGACGACGGCGGTGGCGCTCCCGGAGGACTTGAGGCGGCCGGCGGCGACAATCGCGTCAATGGACTCGCGCTTGGCGGCGTCAATGAAGCCGCAGGTGTTGACGATGATCAGTTCCGCGTCCGCCAAGTCGGCGACCTCGACCGCGCCGTGGTCGAGCAACTGCGCGAGGTAGCGCTCGCTGTCCACCGTATTCTTGTCACAGCCAAGTGTGACGAGCGAGAACTTCATCGGGGGCGGGAGATGCGGGGGGGGGGAGACGGGCGGGTCAGCGGTAGTTGCCGAAGTCGAGCTGGACGCCGAAGTCCTCCCCGCGCAGGAACGTCATCACGGCCTGCAGTTCGTCGCGACTTGGCGAGGCGACGCGGACGGTGTCGCCCTGGATGCTCGCTTGGACCTTCTTGAATTTCCGCTCCTTGATGGCGGCGACGACCTGCTTGCAGGTGTCGCCGTCGAGGGACTGCTTGAGCTTGATGTCGCGGTGCCAGGTGTCGCCGCCACCCGGTGTCGGATCGCCGGCGTCGAGGTTCTTCACCGGGACGCCGCGCTTGATGAGCTTGGACTGGAGGATGTCCCACATCGCGCGGAGCCGGATGTCGGCGTCGCTGGAGAGCTTGATCAACCCCTCGGCGCGCTTGAACTCGACGGTCGCCAGCTTGGCGTCCTTGAAGTCGTAGCGCTGCGCGATCTCCTTGGAGGCCTGGTTGACGGCGTTGTCAACCTCCTGGAGGTTCACGCCGGTGGTCACGTCGAAGGAAGCGTCCTTGGCCACGGCAGCGGGGAGAGGTGAGGGGGAGACGGGAGGTCACGGCACCCGCATCGTACCCCGAAAGCTCGCCGGTCGGGCTGCGGTTTGCTACCCGAGGTACGACTCGAGCGCCCGTGCGCGGCTGACGTGCCGGAGCCGGGAGAGCGCCTTTTCCTTGATCTGCCGGACGCGCTCGCGGGTGATGTTGAGCACCGCGCCGATCTGCTCGAGGGTCATTGGATCGGAGCCGTCGAGCCCGAAGTAGAGCCGGAGGATCTTGGCTTCGCGCTCCTTGAGGCCGGCGAGCGCCTCGTGCACCGAGTCAATGAGCGCCTTCTCGAACGTCTCCTCGTCGGGCGTGGCGCTCTGCGTGTCGGGGATGTAGTCGAGGAGGCGGTTGTCCTCGCCCGGCGCCATCGGCGCGTCGAGCGAGAGGTGGGTCTGCGAGATGGACATCGTCTTCGCGACCTCTTCCTCGGTGATCTCCATCCCCTCGGCGATCTCGGCGTGGGTGGCCTCGCGGCCCAGTTCCTGGAGCAGCGCGTTGGCACGCTTGCCGATGCGGTGGAGCGTCCCCGCGCGGTTGAGCGGCACGCGGACGATCCGGCTCTGCTCGGCGAGCGCCTGGAGAATCGCCTGGCGGATCCACCAGACGGCGTAGGAGATGAACTTGATGCCCTTCGTCTCGTCGAACTTGTGGGCGGCGCGGATGAGGCCGAGGTTGCCCTCGTTGATCAGGTCGGAGAGCGACACGCCCTGATTCTGGTACTTCTTGGCGACCGAGACCACGAATCGGAGGTTGGAGCGGACGAGGGTGTCGAGCGCCTCCTGGTCGTCGGCGCGGATGCGCTGGGCGAGACGCACCTCCTCGTCGCGCGAAATCAGCGGAAAGACGCTGATGTCCCGCAGATACTGGTCGAGGGAGCCTTCCTCGTACCCCTGTCGCCTGCCCTGGACTCCCGCCATACCACCTCGCGCCCGGCGTTGTACGTCTCCGCTCACTCGCGGAATGTGCAGAGTCGCGCAGCGGGGCGTAAGCTCCCCCGCGCGTCACTCGACCAACACTAGCGGATCAACTCTCCCAACCGCTGCCAGCGTACGCGGGTCAGCCAATCAAAGGCGTGGCCACTGTCGGGCGCGTAGCTGTAATACACCAGGATCGGCGTGCCGCGTACCAGGGTGTCGGGAAGAAAGCCCCAGTAGCGACTGTCACTGGAATTGTCGCGATTGTCGCCAAGGACGAAATAATGGTCGGCGGGAACCACCAGCGGACCCCAATTGTTGCGGGACGGATGATAACGCCGCACGTCCACCGCCGGCGGGACGTAGTCGCGCTGCCAACGGAACTCCTCGCTCGGCGGGTCGCCAGCCGCGGCACTGCGCACCGCGTACGGTTCCAGCTGCGCCCGGCCGTTCCGGAAGAGCACGCCGCGTCGCATCTCCACGGTGTCGTGCGGAAGGCCGACCAGCCGCTTCACGAAGCTCTTCTCGGGGTCCTCCGGCCATTGGAAGACGATGACGTCGCCGAGGCGTGGATCGCGCACCGCCGGCAGGTGCTTCCGCAGGATCGGCACCTCGGCGCCGTACACCAACTTGTTCACGAGGAGGAAATCGCCGACCAGGAGCGTGCCTTCCATGGATCCACTGGGAATCTTGAACGCCTCGACGAGGAAGGCGCGGACGAGGAGGAAGAGGATGATGGCCATCGAGATGGACTTGGCCCACTCCCAGGTTGTCCGCAGGACCGGGAAGCGACGCGGCGCGACGACGACCGGCGCGTCCGGCGCCTCCGGCCACGGCGCGTCAGGGCCGGTCCGGATCTCGTCGCTCAGGTCGGGCCGTGCGTCGTCGGTCAAGGGTCTCGACTCCGGTCTGCTGGGAGATACACCGGGATTGACGGCACGGGCAAGGCCCGACCGTCACCTACTAATAGTTGTCAATCTGCGCGCGCTGGAGCGTGCCGCTGTAATCCACATACCCCACCTTGGTCTCCGAATAGAACTCGAAGACCTCCCACCCACCCTCGCGGTGGCCGTTGCCGGTCTGCTTCACGCCGCCGAACGGAAGGTGCGCCTCGGCGCCGATGGTCGGCGCATTGACGTAGGTGATCCCGTTGTCGAGCTCGTTCAACGCACGAAAGGCGAGGTTCACGTCTTGCGTGTAGAGCGAGGACGAGAGCCCATACTTCACGCCGTTGTTCACGCGGAATGCCTCGTCGGCGTCCTGCACGCGGATCACGGAGAGTACGGGGCCGAAGATCTCCTCCTGCTCAATCCGGCTCCCGGCCTTGACGCCGGTGAAGATCGTCGGCTCGAAGAAGAAGCCGCGCTCGAGGCCGCCGCCGGTCGCACGCCGGCCGCCGAGGGCGAGTTCGGCCTTCTCGGAGAGTCCGATCTCGACGTAGCGCTCGATCTTGGTGATGCTGTCGGCGTGGATCACCGGCCCGACGTCGGTCCCCGCCTTGCGGCCATCGCCGAGCTGGAGTGCCTTGGCGCGCGCGATGAGCTGGGCGACGAAGGCGTCGTGGATTCCGTCCTGCAGGATCAACCGACTCGTCGCCGTGCAGCGCTGGCCCGTGGTGCCGAAGGCGCCCCAGAGCACCCCGTCGAGGGCAAGGTCGAGCTTGGCGTCGTCGAGTACGATCTGGGCGTTCTTCCCGCCCATCTCGAGCGAGAGGCGTTTGTGCATCCGGCCACAGGTCTCGCCGACCTTGCTCCCGGTCTCGGTGGATCCCGTGAACGAGATGAGCCCGATCGCCGGGTGGCTGACGATTGCCGCGCCGACCTCGCCGTCGCCGTGGACGAGCTGGACGACCTCGGGTGGGAGTCCCGCCTCGAGGAGGATCTCGACGAAGACGTGGCCGGTGTGCGGCACGTCCTCGGCCGGCTTGAAGATCACCGCGTTTCCGCAGAGGAGCGCCGGAAAGATCTTCCAGGTGGGGATGGCGAGCGGGAAGTTGAACGGCGTGATGATCCCGGCGACGCCGATCGGCCGCCGGAAGCTCATCGCCCACTTGTCGCGCAGCTCACTGGGGACCGTGTGGCCGAAGAGGCGGCGCCCCTCGGTGGCGGCGTAGAAGGCGGTGTCGATTCCCTCCTGCACGTCGCCGCGGGTCTCGGCGAGGGGCTTGCCCATCTCGCGCGTCATCAGGTCGGCGAGTTCCTCCTTGCGTGCGGTCAGGATCTCGCCGACGCGGCGGAGGACGTCTCCGCGCGCCGGTGCCGGCGTGCGCCGCCAGCGCTCGAAGCCCCGCTTAGCCGAGGCCACGGCGCGGGCGACGTCGTCGGCGCCGCTCTTCGGAAACCGGCCGACCAGGTCCGTCGTGTCGGCCGGGTTGGTGTTGTCGAAGTACGCCCCGGTGCCCGGCGCGACCCACTCGCCGTCAATGAAGTTCTGGAAGGTCCGCATCCCGGGAATCTAACCCGTCAGCGGCAGCTCCAAGACGCCGGGTGCTCGACCGTCGGAATGGCGTAGCCTACGCGCGGGAGGACGTCCACCGCTGCGAGGAGCGACCCCCAGACAACGAGCAGGAGTCCGAGGAGATGGGCGCGGCCCCAGCGGTACCGCCAGGTCCAGAGCGCCGACCACGCGCCACTGACGATCACCGTGAGGACCGCCGCGAGGTACGCCGCGAGGCCGAAGCCGCAGCGCGCGCCGTAGGGCCAGAAGATGATCCCGACCCCGAGTGCCGTCGCGAGCGCGAGGCGCACGAAGACGCCAAAGCTGCTGGACGGCGGGGCGCCGGCCGCGCCGGCAGCGCCCACCGGCGCCGACGCGCGCGGGACGGCCGGCGGGGCGCCGGCGGTCGGCGCGGGCTCCCGCGCCGCGCGCTCCATCTGCTCGTCAATCTTCCGCAGTTCCCGGTCCCAGTCTCGCTCGGACATCATTGCTCCCGCGCCAGCCCGTGGCGCTCGATCTTCTTGTAGAGGTTCGACCGCGGCATCCCGATCACCCGCGCCGTCTCGGCCACGTTCCAGTCGAATTGGCGCAGCTTGGCGAGGAGGAACGCGCGTTCGGAGGCGAGCTTGAACTCCTCGAAGGTGGCGAATTCCTCGAGCGACCCGATGGCGACGTCGCCGTCGCCGGCGCGGACGCCGACGAGCCGCTCGACGTCGGCGAGGACGATCCGCGGCCCCGCCGCGAGGATCAGCAGGCGTTCGACCGTGTTGCGCAGCTCCCGGATGTTGCCGGGCCAGTCGAGCTCGCGCAGCCGGTCCATCGCCGTCGTCTCGACCGGCTTGGCGGGGAGTCCGCTGTCGCGGCTGACGCGATCAAGGAAGTGCTGGACGAGCATCGGCACATCTCCACGCCGCTCACGCAGCGGCGGCACGGCGATCGGCACGACGTTGACTCGATAATACAGGTCCTCGCGGAAGCGGCCGGCGCCGATCTCGTCCTCGAGCCGCTTGTTGGTCGCGGCAATGACGCGCACGTCCACCTTGTGGACCTTTGCGCCGCCAATCCGCGTGACCTCGCCGTCCTGCAGGACCCGGAGCACCTTGGCCTGCGCGGCGAGCGACATATCGCCGATCTCGTCGAGGAAGAGCGTCCCGCCGTGCGCCTGCTCGAACTTGCCGGCGTGGTCGTGGACGGCGCCGGTGAACGACCCCTTCATATGGCCGAAGAGCTCGCTCTCGATGAGTTCCGACGGGATCGCGGCGCAGTTCACCTCGATGAACGGTCCCTTGGCGCGCGTGGACTGCGCGTGGAGCGCCCGCGCGACGAGCTCCTTCCCCGTGCCGTTCTCGCCGGTGATCAGGACGCGCGCCGGGGTGGCGGCCACGCGCCGGACCTGGTCGAGCAACGCGCGCACCGGCGCCGAGTCGCCGACAATCTCGCCGTGCGCCTCGATGTGCTGCCGCAGCCGCTCGTTCTCCGCGCGCAGGTCGAGGTGACCGATCGCGTTGCGGATGGTGACGAGGATGCGATCGGTATCGAGTGGCTTCTCGAGGATGTCGTAGGCGCCGCTGTGCGTAGCCGCGACGGCGTCCTGGATCGTCGCGTGGCCGGAGATCATCACGACCGTCGCCGCGGGGTCGAGCGCGCGGATCCGCTTCAGCGTCTCGAGGCCGTCAATCCCCTCCATCTTGACGTCGAGAAAAACGAGCTGCGGTCGCCAGCTCTCGTAGAGCGTGATCGCCTCGCGGCCGCTCGCCACCGCCTTCACGTCGTACCCCTCGTACTCGAGGAGCTGGACGAGCGCGGCGCGGACCCCCGCCTCGTCGTCAACGATCAGGACGCGGCGGCTCACGGGCCCTGCTTGTACAGGGTGACGCGGCCGCCCCCGACCCGGAGGTCGGCGACAAACTCGGGCAGGACGATCGGGAGCGCGTCGGCGCCGACGCCTTCGGGACGGGCGCTCGGCCCCCAGCGACCGAGTAGTCGGGCCAGTGCACCGGGCGGGATCTTCAGGTCCCGGACCGCCACGTCGGTGGGGCGATACTGCACGAGTCCCGGCCGCACGGACTCGAGGCGGCCCGCTATCGTCACCAACTCAGGCTCCGAGAATTTCCCGGCCATCGCGCCGAGGGCCTCGCTCCCGCCGAGGTCGGCGAGCCGGACGCGCATCCGCAGATAGACCTGACCGTCGTCAATCAACGCCTCGGGAACCGAGTCCACCTGGTGGATCCCGGCGAGCGCGTCGCGGAGCGCGTACGCCACGAAGTCCGCGCCGTCAATGTTCACGTACGACGGGCCCGTGCGGCCCCGCAGGCGGTCGATCCGCGCGGCCGCGCGCCCGGCGCCCTCGGCGGTGACCACCGTCCAATCGTCGTGCTGCCACGGCATCTCGGCCTGGACGACGGATCGGAGGCGCGGGAGCCAGGCGTCGCGATAGTGCCAGCTGACCGCGCCGAAGACGACGAGCAGCGCGCCGCAGCCGATCCGACCGAGGCACGTCGTCATCCCACGCCCGGCACGCCGGCCAGGACATTGAGCGCGCCCGAGCGGAACCCGCGCGGATCGAGCTCGACGACGGCAAAGCCGGCCGCGGAGACCGCCGCGTCGAGCGCGGCGCGCGCGGCACCGTCGCTCCAGTGGGCGACCAGCTCCCGGTCGAGTTCGACGCGCGCACGTTCGCCGAAGTGGCGCACGCGGAGGTTCCCCGTGATGCCCAGCTCGCGGAGCGCCGCCTCGGCCCGCTCGACCGCGCGCAAGCGCTCCGGCGTCACGGCGGTGCCATACGGCAGGCGTGACGAGAGACAGGGCGACGACGGCTGGTCCCAGGTGGAAATGCCCCGTGCCCGGGAGAGTACACGGATCTCCGCCTTGGTGAAGCCGAGCTCGGCGAGCGGCGACGCCACCCCGCGCTCGCGTGCCGCCCGCACCCCCGGCCGATGCTCGGTGCGATCGTCGGCGTTGGTGCCATCCGCGATCACCGCGAGGCCGCGCTCGGCGGCGACGGGCGCGAGCCGCGACCAGAGCTCCGACTTGCAGAAGTAGCAGCGGTCGGTGGGGTTGGCGGCGTAGCGCGGGTCGGCGAGCTCGTCGGTATCCACCTCGAGCACGGGAATCGCAAAGGCGTCGGCGACCTCGCGCGCGCGCTTCCACTGCACCGCCGGATACGATGCGCTGCGACCGATCACGGCGAGCACTCGACCGGCGCCGAGCGCGTCGCGGGCGACGCAGGCGAGGTACGCCGAGTCCACGCCTCCCGAGAAGCCGACCAGGACCGACCCGTGGGCGCGGCACCACTCGGCGAGCCGGCGCTCCTTCGCGCGCAGGTCGTCGGGGACCACGGGGTCGCTGGTGGCGGGAAGTGTCATCGCGTCGGAAAGCTAGTCCTCGTCCCTACGGCCGAGCGGGAATTTCGTTCCGCGCCGCCGGTCCCCGCAGCGCACGGCCCGGCTTGGCGCCGGTATGCTGTCCGTCCTTCCAGACGGCGACGCCGTTCACATATGTGGCAATGACGCCGACCGACACCTGATGCGGCTGCTCGAAGGTGGCGCGATCGGCAATCCGCGCCGGATCGAAGACCACGATGTCGGCGTGCATCCCGACCGCGAGCGTCCCGCGGTCGGTGATGCCGAGTCGGCGCGCGGTGGCGGAGGTCATCTTGCGCACCGCGTCCTCGAGCGTGACGACCTGTTCGTCGCGCACGTACCGGCCGAGGATCCGCGGAAACGTGCCGTAGGCGCGAGGATGCACAAGCCCCTGCGCCGCGGCGGGATTCGGCCCACCAGCGTCGGTCCCGATCTTCATCCACGGCTGACGCAGGTTGAGCGCGACGTTCTCCTCGCTCATCAGGAAGTAGAGCGTCTCCACGCGGTTCCGCTCGGCGCGGATCAGGGTCATCGCGGTCTCGATCCAGTCGGTCCCGCGCGCCGCCGCTATCGCGGAGAGCCGCAGGCCGGAGTAGCGCTGCAGCGAGTCGCTGCCGAGCCGGGCGATGAGGACGCCCTCGGGGCCGGCGAGGTCGCAGAGGTTTTCCCACGCGGTCGTCGGGCGCTCGATCTCGGCGCGGATGCTCGCACGCCCGGCCGGGCTGTCGAGGCGCTCGAAGAGGCGGCCGTCCTCCTGCGCGGCGGGCGGGAGGCAAGAGGTGAGGCCCGTGCCGCCAGCCGGGTACGGATACATATTCGCCTGCACGTCGAGCCCCTCGGCGCGCGCGGCGTCAATGCGCGCGATGGACTGCGGCCCCTTGTCCCAGTTGCGCGGCCCGCCGGCCTTGAGGTGGTAGATCTCGACCGCCACGCCGCCCTCGCGGCCGATCCGGATCGCCTCGTCCACCGCGTCCAGCAGTTGGTCGCCTTCGGACCGGATGTGCGAGATGTAGAGCCCCCCGTACGGCGCCATCGCCCGCGCGAGGGCAATCAGTTCATCGGTGTCGGCAAAGATGCCGGGCGGATAGATGAGCGCCGTGGCGAGGCCGAAGGCGCCGTCCTCGAGCGCGCGCTGGAGCGCGCCGCGCATCTCCTCCATCGCCGCGGAGTCGGCGCGACCGGCGCGGAGCCCCATCCCGTACTGCCGGATGGTGCTCCCGCCGACGAACGACCCGACGTTCACCGAGACGCCACGCGCTTCCATCGCGTTCAGCCAGGCGGCAAAGCCACGCGGCTCGGCAAAGCTGCGGGTGAGCGAGTCGGCCGTCGTGGCGAGCGACCGCTGGGGGTGGAGCGGTGCCGGCGTGTTCCCTTCGCCGAGGATCTCGGAGGTCACGCCCTGCGAGACCTTGGCAATCACACGCGCGTCGCCGTGGAGGAAGTACCATCCGCTGTGGCCCTGGATATCAATGAAGCCCGGCGCGACAACGAGCCCTCGCGCGTCCATCGTGTCGCGCGCCGTGCGCGCGCCGAGCGCACCGCGCGCGGCCACCGCGGCGATCCGGCCGTCGCGCACGGCCACGTCACCGTAGAACCAGGCGGCGCCGGTGCCATCCACCACCCGCCCGCCGGTGATGAGCAGGTCGTAGTCGGCCGGCGCGGCCTGCGCGCCGGCAGGGCGAACCACGATCACCGACACGAGCAACATCCAGAGGGACCGCCGCATCCACACACCTCGCGTTGGTGGAGATGGGGCGGAAGTTAGGGGCTCACCCCTCCAGGGGCGACTCCGCCGGCCGGAACATCAGCGCCTCGGCTATCGCCGGCGGTTCGATCAGGTCGTGGCGTTCGAGGTCGGCGACGGTGCGGGCCACGCGCAACGCGCGGTGAAAGGCGCGCGCCGAGAGCCGGAGCCGCTCGGCGGCGGTCCCGAGGAGCTCACGTGCCGGCGTGGTGAGGCCGCCGTGCGCCTGCAGCCATCGCCCGGGCGCCTCGGCGTTGAGGTGAATGCCGGGGAGGACCCGGTAGCGCACCCGCTGTCGCTCGCGCGCGGCGCCGACGCGGACGCGGATGGCGGCGCTCGTCTCCTCACGCGCCATCTCGCCGAGCGCGGCGAGGGCAACGGCGCCGACGCGCACGTGGAGGTCAATGCGATCGGCGAGCGGGCCGGAGAGCCGCGCGCGGTAGCGGGCGATGTCGGCGGCGGAGCAGCGGCAACGGCCGGTGGGCTCGCCGTCGTGCCCGCAGGGACAGGGATTCGCGGCGCCGACGAGCAACACGCGCGCTGGAAACGCCACCGACTGCGACGCACGGGCGATCACCACGCGCCCATCCTCCAGTGGCTGGCGCATCGCATCGAGGATGTAGCGCGGCAGCTCGAGCAGTTCGTCGAGGAAAAGGACGCCGCGGTGCGCCAGCGAGACCTCGCCCGGGCGTGGACCGGGGCCGCCGCCGATGAGACCGGGGAGACTGATCGTGTGATGCGGGGCGCGAAATGGCGGCGTCCGGCTCGGCGCACGGCCGGCAGGCAGGATGCCGCCCACCGAGTGGATCGCCACGACGTCGAGGAGCGCATCGTCGTCGAGCGGCGGGAGGATCGAGGGGAGGCGCCGGGCGAGCATCGTCTTCCCCGCCCCGGGCGGGCCGACGAGGTACAGGTTGTGGCCACCCGCGGCCGCGATCTCCAGCGCGCGCTTGGCAATCGGCTGGCCGACGACCTCGCTGAAGCAGGCCTCGGGCGCCGCAACGGCGGGCTGGGTGGGCGGAGGCGCGGCGGGGAGTGCGCCGGCACGGAGCAGCGTCACCAGTGCCCCGAGGGTGTCGCAGGGCGCGAGGCGCACCTCGCGAAGCAGCCCGGCCTCGGCGGCGTTGGCGGCGGGAAGCACCAGCGCACGCGCCCCGCTCTCACGCGCCGCGCGGGCCAAGGGCAGCGCGCCGCGGATCGGACGGATCGTCCCGTCGAGGCCGAGCTCACCGGCGCAGAGCAGGCCGTCCACGGCGGCCGCGTCGAGCTGGCCGCTCGCCACCAGCACGCCGAGCGCCACCGGGAGGTCGAAGGCCGTGCCATCCTTGCGGACGTCGGCGGGGGAGAGGTTGATCGTCCAGCGGCGCGGCGGGAGGACGAACCCCGCGTTCACCAACGCCGCCCCGACGCGTTCGCGCGCTTCCTTGACGCTGCCGGACGGGAGTCCGACCATCGTCCAGCCGGGGAGTCCCGGGGCGGCATCCACCTCGACCGTGACCGTGAAGGCCTCGATCCCGAGGACGGCGGCGGAGCGGATGGCGGCGAGCACGGGAGACGATGGCGGCGAGCGGGGGGTGCGGCGGCACCCGTCTCTCCCGAGCCGCATCCGTCCATCGCCGGCGGCACCCGTGGCCCGCGCGCGAGGTGCGGGGTAGTTTCCGACAATGAGCTTCCGCACCCCCGTCACGTGGTCACTGATCGTCCTCGCGGCGCTTGGCGTGTCCGCCGGCGCGCAGGAACGGCCCGCGACGCCCGAACGCCTTCCCACGAGCGAACGCCCGCCGGAGGCTGGCCAGCCGAGACAGCGCGAGGCCCCGGTGATCCCGGTCGGCACCTTCGTCGCCACGCTGATTGACCGCGACACGCTCCCCCTCGCCGACCGCGTGGTGGACAACGATGGCACGCTCTATGTGATCGAGTTCGACCGGCTGGTGCTCTCGCTGCAGGCGGATTTCCGCTTCCGGGCGGCGGTGCGCTACCGGCGGACGCTCTTTGCGGGCGACACGCACGGTCGCTCGCGGCCGACGCCGCTGCAGTCCATGAACGTCGCCGGCACGTTCGAGATCGTGCTCGACGGCATCCGCTTCTTCCCCGACCCGTCGTCGGATACGCGCGGACTCAAGATGCTCAGCGGGACGGTGCGCGGGCTCCGCGAGTTGACCATCCCGTTCCACTATCGCAATGGCACGCAGCAGCGGGAACGGACGCTCGTGATGCGTCGCCGGGACGACTTCCTGTGATCGCCCGCACTTGTGCGGACCGACGTTCGGCCACACGGGCCGCGACGCGGGCCTCGACTCGGGCCTCGACGCTTGCCGCCGCACTTGCCGCGGCGCTCTTGATCGGCGCCGGTGCGTGCGCCGGCGCGTCGGGCGGGATGGAGACGGCCATTCTCGCGCCGCGCATCGTCTACGAGCCCGGCGTGGTCCCCGATTCGTTCGTCGTGCGGTTCACGACGACGCAGGGGGAGGTGGACCTGATGGTCCGGCGTTACTGGGCGCCGCTCGGCGTCGCGCGCTTCTATGAGGCCGTCTCGATGGGCGTGTACGACGGCGCGCGCTTTTTCCGCGCGTTGCGTGGCTTCGTCGTGCAGTTCGGCATCGCGGCCGACCCGGCGGTGACTGCCGAGTGGAGCGAGCGCCGGATTGACGACGACCCGGTGACCGAGAGCAACAGCCGCGGGACGGTGGTCTTCGCCAGCGGCGGGCCGGCCACGCGCACGGTGCAGCTCTTCATCAACCTGCGGAACAACGCCCGGCTCGACGCGCTGGGCTTTGCGCCGATCGGCGAGGTGATCCGCGGCATGGACGCGGTGGACGCGATCCATACGGGCTACGGCGATGGCGGGCCGCCGGGCAGCAGCCCCGACCAGGGCCGGATCTCGCGCGAGGGCGAGGCGTACCTGGCGGCGGAGTTCCCGCGGCTCGACCAGATCGTGACCGCGCGCGTGATCCGCGTGTGGCCGTCCTCGCGCTGAGCGTGGCGCTTTCCTTCACGCATCGCTGGGAGCCGCGGCCGGAAAGCGAGCGGACCCTGTTGCTGTTGCACGGCACCGGCGCCGACGAGGACGATCTCATCCCGCTCGGCGACCTCCTCGACCCGGGCGCGAATCTCCTGAGTCCGCGGGGCCAGGTGCTCGAGAATGGGATGCCGCGGTTCTTCCGGCGGTTGGCCGAGGGCGTGTTCGACCTCGAGGACCTCACGGCCCGGACGCAGCAGCTTGCCGACTTTGTGGCGGCAGCGGCCGCGATGTATGCGTTCGACGCGGCGGGGGTGACGGCGGTCGGCTTCTCGAACGGGGCCAACATCGCGGCGGCGATGCTCCTCCTCCGCCCGGGGACCGTCCGTCAGGCCGTGCTCCTCCGCGCGATGGTGCCGCTGACGCCGGCGACCTCCCCCGACCTCGCCGGGACGCGCGTCTTTCTCGCCGCCGGCCGCCACGACCCGATCATCCCGCCGGCCAACAGCGACGCCCTGGCGGCGATGCTACGGTCGGCCGGCGCCGCCGTGACGGTGCGCTGGAGCGACGCCGGCCACCAGCTCAGACGCGATGACGTTGACGCGGCCCGCGACTGGATGCGCGCTTCCGCTCCAGGAAGCTCTCCATCGGCTCCATGATCGAGCCGCGGCACTGCGGGGCGCCGCAGCGGCAGCGGTAACGCTCCTCGTCGTCCTCCGACTCGTCCCCGCTCCGCTCGTAGGCATAGTCGTAGTGGAGCTCCTCGCCCTTGGGGATGTCACGGAGGGCGGAGATGAACACCCGCCCGCCTACGATCTCCGACTCGCAGTTCGGGTCGCAGGAGTGGTTGATGAAGCGCGAGTCGTTCCCGTCGCGCGTGGCGTCAATCACGGTGCGGCTGGACACGGTGAAGAGAAAGGTGTGGTGCTCGTCCATCGCCGCGTCGTCGTAGCGGCGGTTGGACTCGGCGTGGGTGATGCGCTCGCCAACGTACTCGATGATGCGTTCGCCCTGGGGGATGTCCCGGGTGGCGAAGGCGCCCTTGCCGGCGATGTCGGAGCCGCGGATCTCGAAGGGAGGTGTGTCGCTCATCACTCGAAATCTAACATCCGCTCCGGTGCCGGTCAGCGGACGACCGGCATCCCCAGCTCGATCCCGAGGTACCAGTTCCGCAGCGGCGCCGGCTCCAGCACCCGCGAGAACGCCCCATTGAGCGTGACCGCCCCGACGTAGTCCACGCTCAGCGCATTCTGCACCGCCACGAACGGCTCCAGGCGCATCGCGCCGAGCATCCCGCGCCACGATGCGCGAACGTTCAGCACGCCGTCCCCCCAATCGTCGGCGCGCAACGCCGCAGTGTTGCGGTCATCCGCCCACATCTTTCCCTGCAGCGTGTGGTCCGCATCGAGCGCGAACCCGCGCCACTCGGTGCGCAGGCCGAGTCGCACGACGTTCGGCGGAACACCGCCGAGCGCGTTGCCGTCGAGCGTGTCCACCGCGGGCGCCACGGCTCCCGGAATGCGGTACTCGACGAACCGGTAGTCGGCGTGCGTCCACGCCGCCTGCAGAGCGAGCCACTCGGCCAGTCGCCCCCGGAGCCCGAGCTCAATCCCGCGGTTCCGCGTCCGCCCCGCATTGCGGAAGTAGGCGCGCGTCCCCGTCTCGAGGTACTGGACGATCGCGTCCGTGGTCACGGTCTCGAAGAGCGCGACATCGTACGACACGCGCGCCCCAAGGTCCCCGCGCGCGCCGACCTCGAACGTCCGCAACCGCTGCGGGTCGAGGTCGGGGTTGAATCCCCCCGTGCCGTCGGGCCGGATCGCCAGTTCGGTGGTGGTCGGCGTCTCGAACGCGGTGGAGACGTTCAGGTACGCGGCGAGGGAGGCAGTGGCGGCCCACACGGCGCCGAGGTGACCGCTGGCCGCCGTCATCGTGCGCTCGGCGCTGTTGTCCGCGCCGTCGCTGAGGAAGCGATCCTCCACCGAGAAGCCGATCCGGTCCCAGCGCCCGCCCACGCTCAGCGTGAGCCGGTCGCTCGGCTCGAGCTGCAGGTGCGCGAACGGACCGATGCCCGTCATCACCTCGCGCTGGAGCAGGAGCACCGTGTCCTCGGGCGCGGTGGGGCGGCCACCGGTGGTGCGCTCGTTCATCCGCAGGTCGGCGGCGCGCTGGATGTCGAGCCCGCCGGCGACGCGCGGATTCCATCGGCCACTGAGTAGCCGCAGCCCGTCGAGCCGTACGCCGCCGACGCCGCGGCTGATCCTGTTCAGCGTGCCCGCGGTGGCCGGCGCGGGGCCGGTGGTCGGGGGCGGTGCGGCGAGTGCGTTGGTCAGGAAGCGGTCCTGCCCGTAGAGCGCCACTCCCCAGGCGCCCCGGTCGCTCTCGCGCGAGGCGCGCAGCGAGAGGTAGGCCTGCGTGACCTCCTTGCTCGCGCCGCGATTCACGTTGGTCGGCGACGCCGCGTCGCGATCGGCGGCGTACTCGGCAGGCGTGAGGGCACCGGGGTTGAGCGACTTCGGCGTCTCCGACGTGCCGGTGCGCAGCGCGAGGAGCACGCCGTCGTCGCGCTGATGGTCCATCGCGATCATCAGCTGGCGCGTGTCGGCGGCGCTGTACCGCCGCGAGCCGTCAATCGTGGTGCGCGAGTAGGAGAGCGCGCCGAGGGTGCTCCCGCTCCGACCGCTCAGGCGGGCCTGTGTCTTGGCGAGTCCGAACGACCCCGCGGTGGCGCGCACGCTGGCGCCGAACCGGTCCGGCGCCGACAGGTCGGATGTGAAGGCGATCACGCCGCCCGAGCCATTTCCGTAGAGCGACGACGCGGCGCCGCGCAGCACGTCCACGCGGCCGATGGCCGCGAGATCAATGTTGGTCAGTTGGCTCTGGCCGTCGGGCAGCGACTGCGGCACGCCGTCGAGCAGGACCTTCAACCCGCGGAGGCCGAAGTTCGCGCGGCTGCCGGCGCCACGGATGGAGATGCGCTGGTCCACCGCGTAGTTGTACCGGTTGGAGACCACGACCCCGGGGATGTTCGACAGCGCCTCGTCCACGCCGATCGTGGCCTGGCCGCGGCGGAGGTCGTGCGCGCTCTGCGTGCCGACCGCCCACGGGCGACGCCGGTCGGACAACGCGTCACGGGCGCCCTCGACGCGGACGACGGCGAGCAGTGGCGCGCGCCCGCTGTCGGTGCGCACGGTGTCCGGCGCCGTGGGCACTGGGGACTGCGCGGCGAGCGCGGCCGCCGACACGGCAAGGGCGCCGCCGGCCACACAGGCCCGCCACGCGTGGACGGCGATTCGAATCATCCCATACGATATCCGCCCGGAGCGACTTCGGGGAGGTTGCGCAACGACGCGACCCGCTGTCCACACCCGCAGCGCCGTTGCGAACGGGTTCAGTTGACGGCCCCTGCCCTTCCCGGTACACTGCCCACCACCTCCACTTCGAGAGGGAACACCGCTGTCCGATTCCCCCCCGCCGCTTGTTGACGACGCGCTGACCCGCGGACTCCACCGCTGGCGATGGCTCCTGCTCGTCTCCGTCGCGGTGCTGGCCCTGCTCGCGATCGCCGGCTTTGCCGCCGACCGCTACACGGCGCGCTGGGCGTCGCATACCGGCACCGTGCTGCGGACGGCGACTGCAGCGCAGCGCAGCATCTGGGAGGCCGAGTCGGGCACGCGCAGGTTCGGCCTCAGAGCCGACTCCGGGGCGCCGGCGCGCGTGCGAGTCGAGCAGGACTCCGCAGCCGCGCTGGTCGGGCGCCTGCACGCGCTGACCGGCGACAACCCGCCCCAGCACCGGCGTCTCGACGACCTGACCGCCGCCTTGGCGCGCTGGGACTCGACCTTTGTCACGCCGCTTCTCTCCGGTCGGCAGCTGACCCGTGCGCTCGCGCTCGACGGGACGATCGCCTTCGACGAGGTGTCCCGACACCTCGACGCCTTCATCGCCGTCGAGACCGCGCTACGGACGGAGCGCCTGCGGGCCCAGCAGCGCGTCGCGTGGCTCGGATTGACCGTGGTCCTCGTGGCCCTCGGCCTTTTCGGGGCGGCAGCGGCGCACCTCACGCAGGCGCTCGGGGCCGAGGCCGCGCACACCCTCGCACGCCAGCGCCAGATCGAGGACCAGTCCACGGAACTTGAGCAGCAAGCGGTCCTTTTGGAGAAGCAGGCGGCGCAACTGGAGGCCCAGGCAAACGAGTTGCGCGAGCGGATCGTCGAGCGCGACGAGACCAACCGCCTGCTCCGACAGACCGCCACGTTTCTCGACTCGGCGCTCGAGAGCGCGCCGTTCGGCATCGCCTTCTACGATCGGGGCTTGCGGTTCCAGCGCATCAACGAGGCGTTGGCGCGGATCAACGGCGCACCGGCGGAGGCCCACCTGGGCCGGACGATCGAGGAGATGATTCCCGCGCTCGCGCCAACGATCCGGCCGATAATGGAACAGGTGCTCGTCACCGGGATCGCGAGGGCCGACGTGGTCGTCGAGGGGGAGACGCCGGCGCACGCCGGCGAGCGACGTCGGTGGCTGGCGACGTACTACCCGATTGCCCGGCCCGGCGAGCCCTCCGGCGGCGTCGGCTGCATGGTGCTGGATGTGACGGAGCAGCAGCGCGTGGAGCACCAATTGCGCCAGGCGCAGAAGCTGGAGGCGGTCGGCCGGCTCGCCGGTGGGATCGCGCACGACTTCAACAATGTCCTCACGGTGATCCAGAGCTACGCCGAGGTCCTCGCCTTCGAGTTCGAGGAGGACGGCCGGCACAGCGAGGAGGTGAACGCCATTCGCGGCGCCGCCGACCGCGCGACGGCGCTCGCCCGCCAACTCCTTGCGTTCAGCCGGCGCGACGTGATCATCCCGCGCGACGTGGACGTCAACGCGGTGATCCTCGGCCTCGACCTGATCCTGCGCCGGCTGCTCCGACAGGACGTGCAGCTGAAACTCGAGCTCGCGACCGCGCCGCTCGTGGTCCGGATGGATGCGGGCCAACTGGAACAGGTGCTGATGAACCTGACGATCAATGCCGTGGACGCGATGGCGACCGGCGGGACGCTGCTGATCCGCACGTCTGCCGCGCCGCCGGCCGAGACGGGGGGACCGGAGCGTGCCGTCCTGACGGTCGAGGACACCGGCCACGGGATGAGTGCCGAGGTCCAGGAACGGTTGTTCGAGCCGTTCTTCACCACCAAGCCGGCCGGCCAGGGCACGGGGCTCGGGCTCGCGACGACGTACGCCATCGTCATCGAGGCCGGCGGGACGATCGGCGTCACGAGCAGCCCCGGCGCGGGAAGCCGGTTCGACGTGATGCTCCCGATCTCGCCGACGCCGGTGGCCCAGCTCGCGCGGCGCGAGAGCCCCAAGCACGGCACGGTCGCGGCACGCGGTACCGAGGTGGTGCTGATTGCCGAGGACGAGACGGCGATCCGCACGGCGCTCAGCCGCGTGCTGCACGCGCACGGCTACCGGGTGCTCGAGGCGTCGAATGGCGGCGAGGCGCTGCGGATCGCGGGCTCGGAGTCCGGACCGATCCACCTCCTGCTCACCGACGTGATGATGCCGGGCATCGGCGGCAAGGAGCTCGTCCAACGCCTGCTCGAGACGCGGCCCAAGACGCGGGTGATCCTGATGTCGGGGTACACCGACGACGCCGAGCTGCGCGCGGCGCTCGGTGCGGCGCGATTCGTCTTCCTGCAGAAGCCGTTCGCCGCGCGACAGGTCGTCGGCGCGGTGCGCAACGCGCTCGACGCCAGCTGACGCCTCGCTGCCGCCTCGCTGCCGCCTCGCTGCCGCCTCGCTGCCGCTCGGCCGACGCTCAGCGGCCCCTGAAGCGGCCGCGGAGCGCGGCCAGGAAGCGCCGCCAGAGGCGCCAGAATGCCGACGCCGCCCGACGCTCCTCGCGCAGCACCGTGCGGACGACGCCGCGCCAGGCCGCGCGCATCGCCGTGGCGTCGGTATAGCGCCGCGCCGGGTCCGCGCTCAGCGCGCGGCGGAGCCACTCGGCGAGCACCGGGTGGAAGTGGTCGAGCTCCACGCGTCCGGCCAGCTGCGCGGCGAGTATCGCGCGTCCCGAGTCGCCGCGGAAGGGCACCTGCCCGGTGAGAGCGAAGATCACGATGCCCGCCATCGCGAAGAGGTCCGTGCCCACCCCCTGCTCCTCGCCGAGCAGCTGCTCCGGCGCGGCGAAGTTCGGCGTGCCGGAGGCGCCCGCGGCCTGCGACCCCATCGCGTTGGCGATGCCGAAGTCGGCGATCCTCCACCGCCGGTAGCGGTCAATCAGGATGTTCTCGGGTTTGAGGTCGCGGTGGATGATCCCCGCCGTGTGCGCCACCGCGAGCCCGTCGAGCACGGCCTCCACCTGCGGTGCCACGTCCACGAACGGGAGCGGTCCCTGCCGCTTCACGAGATCGGCGACGGAGCCCTCCTCCTCCAGCTCCATAATGTACCAGTTCACGTCACCCTTCGAGTCCCAGGCGAAGATCGGGACGATGGCCGGGTGCTGGAGCTGGGCGGCCAACTGCGCCTCGCGGCGGAACCGCGCGACCGCGGTCGCGTTCCGCGCGACGGTCGGGTGGAGCATCTTGAGCGCAACCTCGCGCTCGAGCGAGAGGTCGCGCACGCGCCAGACGGAGCCGTACATCCCCGCGCCGAGCGGCGCGAGAACTTCATAGTCGTCGCCGGTGGCCCAGCGCAGGCGATCCTCCTCGGACACGGCCACGTGCTCGCCGCTCGACTGCTCGGTGCCGGGAAACGCGAGCGCCGCGGTCCCCGAGATGCGCTCGATGCGCCGGAGCATCCCCGCCACCGACGAGAAGCGCGCGTCTGGCGCGGCGGCCAGCATCCGGTCCACGAGGTCGGCGACGGTCGCCGGACAGTCGGGGCGCACGACGCGGATCGGCGGCGTGTCGTGCGATGGCGGCAGTTCGCCGGTGAGGAGGGCGAACGCGACCGCGCCGAGCTGCCACTGGTCGCTCGCCGCGGTCGGGGCCCAAACGTCGCCCCACTCGGGTGGCGCCGGGCACCAGCGGCGATCGGGCGCGATGCCCGGCGGCAACTCGGAGGCCGGCACCGCCCATTGCCATCCGAGAAGCCACACGCGGCCCGTGGGGGTGAAGTAGAGTGTCTCCGGGCTCAGCGCGCCGTGCGTGGCCCGCGAGTCGTGGAGGTACGCCAGCGTCGAGCCGATGGCGCGCACCATCCGGAGGGCAAAGGGCACGGTCTCGGCCCCCGAGCGACGGAGCCGCTCGCCGATTGTCTCGCCAGTGATCCAGCGCCGCAGATACCCCGGCCCGCGACGGCTCCCGACGTGCTGCTGCCAAAAGTGATAGGTCGTCGGAATGCTGGGATGGCTCCGCTGGGCGAGGTGACGCGCCTCGGCAAAGAGCCAGTGCTGGTGCGCCGGATCGGGGGCCGTGACCAGGGCGAGTGAGCGCCCGAGCGCGTCAATCAGCTCGTGCGCGTGGCGATGCGGGGTGTAGACCCCACCGCTTCCCCATCGCCAGTCCGGGGGCAGCAGCCAGCCGTCGAGGTGCGGCGGGATGCCGCTGGCGTGGCGATTCGGGACGGCAAACTCGGCGGAATGCATACGCGCCGAAAGCTAGTCAGCCCGCGGCGACCGGAGCCAAACGGATGCGCAGCACGGAGCCCATCGCCGGCGCGCTTTCGGCGGTGATCGTGCCGCCCCACCCCTCAATGAGCCGACGACTGATGGCGAGGCCGAGGCCACTCCCACTGGTGCTGGTGGAGAATTGCGGCTCGAAGATCCGTGCGAGGAGGTGCTCGGGGATGCCGGCGCCGTTGTCCCGGACGCGGATCTCGGCTCCCCCGGGCGCCGGGACGTCCACCTCGATGCGGACGCGGTCGGCCCGGGCGAAGCGCGCGTTCTCGAGCAGGTTGAGGAGCACCTCACGCAACTCGCGGGCGCGGGCGGCCGCCATCACCGGGTGATCGGGAATCTGGCCCTCCCAGCGTACGGTCGCGTCCCCCATCTGCTCGAGTTCGAGGACGTCGCGCGCCACCGCCGCCACGTCCACGGCCTCGGCCGTCTCCGCGGCCACCGGGGCCTCGCCATAGCGGCTGAACGCCCGGGCGATTTCATCGAGCCGGTCGATCTCGGCGAGCATCCGTGCCGTGTTCTCGTCGAGCACGCGGTCAAAGTCCACCCGCGCGTCCTTGCGCGCGCGGCGGAGGTGCTGGAGGCCGAGCCGCATCGGCGTGAGCGGATTCTTGATTTCGTGCGCGACCTGCCGCGCCATCTCGCCCCACGCGAGCACGCGCTCGGCGCGCGTCACCTCGGTCACGTCGTCAAGCGTCACCACGATCCGTCGCGAGTCGCGCGCAAGGCGGGCCAGGCGCACGTTGAGCCGGCGGCCGTCCTGCTCGATCTCGACCGCCCCCTCGTCGGCATCCCCGCGCTGGAAGTCGGCGACCGCGCCGGCGAGCAATGCCGCCGCGGCGCGCGGAAGCGACCGCCCGACGTCGAGCGGCGCGCCGAGGATCGCCACCGCGCGCGGGTTGGCGAAGGTGACGCGCGCGTCCTCGTCGAGGGCCACCACGCCGCTCGCCACGTTGCGGAGCGTGGCCGCCAGCCGGCGCTCGGCGGCCTCGAGCTCGGCCCGGCTCTCGGCGAGGTCGGTCGTCATCCGGCGGAAGGCGCTGAAGACCGGGACGAACTCGAGCGGCGGGTCCTCCCGGAGCGCCGGCGCGCGCGTGCCGCGCGCCAGCGCCAGCGCCGAGTCGCGGAGTTCGCGGATCGGGCGCGAGAGCTGGCGCGACGCCGCGCCGCTGGCCCAGAGCGCGCCGAGCGCGCCGAGGGCGAGCGCAAAGAGGAGAAACATCGCGAGGTCGTTGCGCCGGCGATCGAGGAACCGCTCGTCCAGCCGCGCCGGCGCCGCCAGCACGTAGCGAACGCCGGAGGCGTCGGTGACCGAGCGGTAGCCAAGCCGCACGGCGGCCGGTCCCACCTCCTCCTGGCGCCCGGTCGTCACCACGTCGCCCTCGGCGAGCGTCGCCATCACGCCCGGCGGCAGCAACCGTCCCACCGGTGCGAGGGCGCTGAGGAGGGGATCGCTCGTGCTCACCAGGAGGCCATCGGCGTAAAGGAAGAGCGGCGTCTCGAATCGCGCCGCCGCCTGGGCGAGCTGTCCAGAGTCGGCGGCCGCGATCCCGCGCAGCGTCTCGCGCACGAGCAGGTCGCGCGCCTGCCGGTCGTCGGCCTGCAGGCGGCCAAACGACCAGAGGCCGAAGAGGAGCGACGGCACGAGGAAGCAGAGGAAGAGCGTGAAGGTGAGCCGTGCGCGATAGCTCGTCCGAATCTCCCGTCGACGGCGGCGCCACCAGCGCTGGAGTGCGCCGTCGGCGGTGACCATCAGGAGCCAGATGGACCCGAGCACGGCGAGGTCGAGGAGGACGAGCAGCGTCGCGCGCGTAACGAGCACATCGAGCGACCGGAGGTCCACCACCGCGTGGATCCGGCGACTCAGGCCACCGACGCTCCCCAGGCGCCAGTCGCCGTGCAGTTCATCGCCGACCCGTTCCCATTGGCCACGCGAGTTCGGCGGCGACGGTGTCCCCGTGCTGTGGTCGCCAAGCCGCAACTCGTACGGCGGCTCCGGCGCCGGCGGCGGCGAAAAGCCGAGGAACGCGCCGAATGGATCCATCGCGACCAGGCGCGAGCGCGGGGCCACGACCACCGTCGTCGCCGTCCCGTCGGCGTGCGGCACGCTGAGCACCAGGTGGATGCCCGGGTCGCCCCTGACCTCGGTGATCGCCGGCCGTTGGGTCCGCTGCACCTCGTGGGCGAAGAGGTTCACGCCATAGGTCGCGCCCGACGCGCGCCCGACGATGAGCTCGGCCATCAGCGCGCCATCGGGCGCCCAGGTCGCAATCTCGGTGGGGAATTCCGCCACCGCGAGGTCGCTCTGCGCGAACTGGGAGAGGAGGTCCACCCGACTCCTCGCGGCACCCGACGGGTCGAGCACCATCGTGAAGCGGTCGAGCAGGACCGCCGCGTCGCGGCTCGCCACGCCCAGGCCCTGCACGTCGCGGACGGCGAGCCCGACCCGCTCACGGACGGCCGAGAACCAGACGAGCGTCACGGCGCCGCAGGCGGCGACGAGGGCCACCGGCAGCACCATCGCGCGGGCGCGCCTCGTCAGCGCGAGCGCGGCGATGGTGAGGGCCCAAAGCGCCGTGTACGCCGGCGGGAATCGACCGGGCGCCGCAAGGAGCAGTGGCGCGAGGGCCATCGCGAGCACCGCCAGGGACGGGGCGGTCCAGACCGGCAGGCCGCGCTCCCGCGGCACGGCGCCCTGCCCCGCCGTCACGCCGAAGAGGAGGACGGTGACGGTGGCGAGGAAGAGGGTGACCTCCCAGGCGATCCAGAGACCGGGCGAGGCACCGATGCTCGGCACCTCAATCCCCCCGGCGAGTTCCCGGAGGAGGAAGGGGGCGAAGCCGGCCACGACGATCACCGCCGCGATCGCCGGGGCGCGCGCGCGGAATCGGACCCGCGCCCGCCGCACCGAGAGGAGCGCGAGGAGGAGCAGCGCCGCCGAGATCGCCAGCGCGCCCGCGTTCGCCGTGAAGCGCCATCCGGTGCGGACGATGTAAAAGCTGGGGTCGAAGAGCGGCGAGAGGTTCGAGAAGGCACTCAGCGGCAGGATGGCCAGCGTCGCAAAGGCCACCGCGAGCGCCGAGAAGCGTGGGGCGAGTCCCGTGTCGCGGCGCCAGGCGACGGCAATCAGCAGGAGCACCAAGACGGCGAGCGCCGCGCCGGCGCGCGCCAGCGTCCGCTCCCACGCGCCCAGCCGCAGCACATCCACCGGCGCGACGGCCGCGCGGGCGGCGAGGACGTCGGTCTCCCCCATCCGCAGCACCACCGCCTCGGCAATCCCCTTCGCCGCCGCCGCGTCGGCGTAGATGAACCCCTGGACCCCGGTGGCGGCGGCGACCCGCGCGTCGAGGGGTGACGAGAGCCGATCGGCGGGCGGCTCGGCGTGGATGAGCGAGGTGGCGACTGCGACGTGCTGCCCGCGCTGGGCCGAGGCGTAGGCGACCAGATAGAACGGCGTCGCAACCATCCCGGTCGGGGCCGGCAGCGAATCGAGCGCGATGAGCAACCGGCCGTGCCAGGCGATGGCGCGCCCGCCGCGGGCCAGCAGGAGCGCCCGGTCGCCGCCCGGCGGCACCAGTTCGGCGAGGGCGGCGAACGCCCCGTCGGGCGTGGCCGGCGCGTCGAGCGCACGCGTCGCCAGTCGCTGCAGGAGCGCCACCTCGGCCTCGAACGCCCGCCGGAAGGTGTCGCCGCCGCGCTCCGCGAGGAGCGAACGCCGGCGGTCGCCATCGCGTTCGAGCGTGGCCACCGCCGCGTGATGGCGCGCCGCGAGGACGACGAACACTGCCGTCGTGGCGAGGAACGCCACCCGGCGCCAGACGACGTCCCGGCGCGACTGCCACGTGAGGGCCCCGAGCCCGAGCAGCGCCCCGAGGATCAGGGCCGCGACGCCGGGGTGCGGGGTCTGGATCCAGCGGGCGGCGAGGAGCACCACGACGGAGGCGATCAGCATCCAGGGCTCGCGCAGCCCACGCCCCCCCTCCGGTGCCCCGCGCGCCGAGCGAGCGGCGGGAGCAATCACGCGGGCATTATACCCGTCCGGCGTCACCGGGGCGACCGGAGGGACGGGCGCGATGAGTAGATTCCCTCGCGATGTCGCCTCCGCCCCCCTGGTCCGGCCTGCGCGCCGGCACCCTCGTCGCGTCGTGTATCGCTACCCTGTTGGCGGTGACGGACCCCGTCGCGCTCGACGCGCAGGTGGTCGTGGTGGACGAAGGCACCTTCACCATCCTGCGCAACGGCGAGCGCGTCGGGCGCGAGGACTTCAGCATCCGCTCGGCGCGGAGCCCCGGAGGCAGCGCCTTCGTGGCACAGGGCAACCTCCTCGCCGGGGAACGCCGAACCGCCGTCGCCCTCAACGCCGACTCGAGCGGGGCGCCCCTGCGCTTCCAACTCGAGGCGCGCGATGGGACGACGGTGATCGAGAGCTACGCCGGGGAGCGGCAGCGCGGGATCTGGTCGGGGCGCACGGTGCACGCCAACGGCGAGTCGGCCCGCGAGATCCGGCTCGAACACGGGCTGATCCTCATCGAACCCGGTATCATTCATCAGCTCTGGTTCGTGATCCGATTCGGCGAGGGCCGCACGGTCACGCTCTTTCTCCCGCGCACATTGGGTCGCGAGGGCGTGTCCGTGCAGGAACTGGCGCCGGACCGGGTGCTGCTCGGCCTGGTGGAACTCCCGGCGCGCCGCTGGGAGGTCCGCCCGGCGGCGGGCGGGGCGGCGCTCTGGGAGCTCTGGACCGACGCCCAGGGCCGGCTCCTCCGGGTGCTCGTGCCCGCCGAGGGGCTGGAGGCGCTACGGGATGAGGCGCCGCGCTGAAACACTCTGGTCGTCTGGGACGTAACTAGGGACAGTCCCGCCACCACATCAAGGAATATGCCGTGAAGCGTCCGTTCTGGTCCGTACTGCTCGCCCTGAGCGCCCTCGCATCCGCCGGAGCACAGACCGCCCCGCGCACGACCCTCTCGCTCGACGAGGCGCTGACGATCGCCGAGCGGAACAATCCCCAGTATCTCCAGGCCCTGACCGGGCGCTCGCGTGCCCAGGCCGGGATGCGCGCAGCGTGGGGGGCGCTCTTCCCGAGCGCCGACGCGAGCATCGGTGCCGGGTATCGCGAGGGCCGCCAGCAGTTCTTCGGCGGCGTCCCAATCGGCGCCACGTCGGACATCATCTCGTCGTCGTGGAACCTCTCGGCCAGCCAGCGGCTGAACGTCGGGACGTTCGCCAACATCAAGAGCGCCAACGCGCAGCTCGACGCGGCGGACGCCGAGCTCGACGCCGCGCGCTTCGTCCTCCGCAGCAGTGTCTCGGCGCAGTTCCTGCTGGCCCTCCAGACCGAGGCCCGCGCCGCGCTCCAGGATACGCTCGTCGTGCAGCAACGCCTCCAACTCGAGTTGGCGCAGGCGCGCGCCGGCGTCGGCTCCGGCACCACGCTCGACGTCAAGCGCGCCGAGGTGGGGCTGGGAACGCAGGAAGTGGCCGCGCTGCGTGCGCGCAACACCGCCGAGGTCGAGCGGCTGCGCCTCTTCCAACAGCTCGGCGTGCCGATGCCGGGGGAGGTGATCCTCGACGGTCGGTTGCCGATGACCGTGCCGGAGTTCGAGCTGGAGGACCTCCTCGCCACGGCCCGGCGCGCGAATCCGGCGCTGATGGCGGTCCAGGCGCGCCAGCGAGTGGCTGACGCCGGCGTCCGCTCGGCCCGGGGCGAGTACACGCCGAGTCTCTCCTTCAACGCCACGATCGGCGGCAATGCGCAGGCGCCGGCCGACAGCGGCTTCCCCTCGACCTTCGCCCGGAACCCGTACAACCTCTCCGTCAACCTCTCGATCCCGATCTTCGATGGGCTGAGCCGCGAGCAGCGGCTGCAGGCGGCCCACGCGGGCCGCGCCGATGCCACGTACAACGTCCGCCGGCAGGAGCTGACCCTCACGACCGAGGTCACGGCGGCGCTGGTGACGCTGCAGGCCGGGCATCGCGCCGTCGAACTGCAGGCCCGCAATGCCATCACGGCGCGGGAGGCGCTTCAACTCGCCGAGGAGCGCTATCGCGTGGGCGCCAACACGTTCGTGGACCTGACCACCGCGCGCGCCGAGTACGAGCGCGCCGAGACCGACCGCATTGACGCGGTATACGAATTCCATCGGGCGTTCGCGGCGCTGGAGAATGCCGTCGGCCGCACCCTTCGCTGACCGAGGAACGGATGACCAAGAAGATGAAGATGGGGATTGCCGGCGTCGTGGTGGTGGCGCTGGTCGCGGTGGTCGCCACGTCGGCCGCCAAGGCCGGCTCCAAGGGCGTGATGGTGCGCGTCGAGGCGGTCGAGGCGCGCGACCTGGTGGCCTCGGTGACCGCGAGCGGCCAGGTCCGTCCGCAGACCAAGGTGGACCTCTCGGCCGACATCACCGGCCGCATCACACGGCTCGCGGTCAAGGACGGCGACGTCGTACGCCAGGGCCAGTTCCTCCTGCAGATTGACCCGCAACAGTTCGAGGCGCAGGTGCAGCGGGCCGAGGCGGCGCTGGCGAACGCGCGGGCGAGTCTCGCCCAGCAGCGCGCCAACCTCCTGCAGGCGCGGCGCAACCTCGAGCGCCAGGCGGAGATCCGCAACGTCAACGCCACGCTGGTCTCCGCGCAGGAGATGGAGCAGCTCGAGACGCAGCTTGAGGTGAACGAGGCGTTGGTCGTCGCCGCCGAGGAGAACGTCAAGCAGAACGAGGCGTCGCTGAAGGACGCCCGCTGGCAGCTCTCGCGCACGACGATCTACGCGCCGATGACGGGGCGCGTGACGCGGCTCAACGTCGAGGCCGGCGAGACGGCGATCATGGGCACGCTCAACAAGGACGCGGCGACGCTCCTCACGATCTCCGACATGTCGGTGCTCGAGACGCGCGTGAAGGTGGACGAGACCGACGTCTCGCGCATCTCCGTCGGCGACTCGGCGGTGGTGCAGATTGACGCCTTCCCCGACACGACCTTCGTCGGCCGGGTGGTGGAGATCTCGAACAGCTCGCTGACGCGCCCCGGCGTCACCGCGACCACCGATCAGGCCGTGGACTACCAGGTGATCGTCCGGATCCTCGACGCCCCGGCCGACACGCGACCGGACTTCTCCTCCACCGCGAAGATCATCACCGACACGCGCACGCAGGTACTCTCGATCCCGATCATCGCGCTGACGGTCCGGGAGAACGAGGCGCTGGCGAGCACCGACGCCCCGGCGACCGACGCGCCGGCGACGACTGGGCCGCGGGTCGAGACGACCAAGCGGGATGTCGAGGGCGTGTTCGTCGTCGGCACGGACAACAAGGTGACGTTCCGCCCCGTAAAGGTGGGAATCGCGGGCGAGAAGTACTTCGAGGTGCTGAGCGGGCTCGAGGCCGGCGACCGGATCGTTGGCGGCACCTACCAGGCGATTCGCGAACTGAAGGATGGCCAGCTCGTCCGCGAGCAGCCCCAGACCCCCACCACCACGAAGGCCGGAGTCACCCCGTGAGCCTGCCAACCGACGAGACCGAGGCCCCGATCAGCACGACCGCCGAACGGGCGGTGGTCGTGAGCACGGCGGGTGCCGCCCCGTCCAAGGAGTGGGTGATCGTCACCCGCGGGATCACGCGGGAATACGACATGGGGGGCGAGATCGTGCGCGCGCTCCGCGGCGTGGACCTCGCCATCCGCCGCAACGAATACGTCGCGATCATGGGACCGTCCGGCTCAGGCAAGTCCACCCTGATGAACCTGATCGGCTGCCTCGACACGCCCAACGCCGGCGAGTACTGGCTCAACGGCCAGCTCGTCTCGACGATGAAGGACGACGAGCTGGCGCGCGTCCGCAACCAGGAGATCGGGTTCGTCTTCCAGACGTTCAACCTCCTGCCGCGGGCGACGGCGCTCCACAATGTCGAGCTGCCGCTCGTGTACGCGGGCATCTCGTCGTCGGAGCGACGCGAGCGGGCGAAGGCGGCGCTCGAGTCGGTGCAGCTCGGCGACCGGGTGCACCACCGGCCCAACGAGCTTTCGGGAGGCCAGCGGCAGCGCGTGGCGATCGCCCGCGCGCTCGTCAACCGTCCCTCGATCCTCCTCGCCGACGAACCGACGGGCAACCTCGACTCGCAGACCTCCGAGGAGATCATGCGCGTCTTCGAGTCGCTCGCCGAGGCCGGCCAGACCGTGATCATGGTGACGCACGAGCCCGACATCGCGGCGCACGCGCGCCGCGTCGTGGTGCTCCGCGACGGCGAGGTCGCGAGCGACGACCGCCGGGAACGGTTCACCGAGAAGCTCGGCGTCTCGCTCTAGCGCCGCGCGATGCCCCTCCTCGAGGCGGTCCGCCTCGCCCTCCAGACCATCCGGGTCCAGAAGCTGAAGAGCTTCTTCACCCTGCTCGGGGTGATGATCGGGGTGATGTTCCTGATTGCCGTCGTCTCGATCGTCGAGGGGATGAGCGACTACGTCGAGAACGACTTCGCCGCGAAGATCATCGGGGTGAACACCTTCGACGTGCGGCGCTTCCCCGACTTCACGCCGAACGAGGACAGCGACCAGTGGCGCGCCTATCTGCGCCGGCCGCGACTCTACGGGCCGGACGCGCAGCTGGTGCGCGAGACGCTCGGCCCCCTGTTCCGGACGGCCCGCGTCAACGAGAACTTCATTCCCGCCATCGCGCCGGGCGTGCGGCCGCGACCGGTACACGCCATCGCCACCGACGCCGCGTACTTCGAGATCAAGAAGTTCGGAATCACGAGCGGCCGCGCGTTTGGCGCGCAGGACGTCGCCAACGGCGCCCGGGTGATCGTCATCGGGACCGAGGTGGCCTCCCACTATTTCAAGGGACTCGACCCGCTGGACCGCGAACTGCGGATCGCCGGCCAGCCGTACACGGTGATCGGGGTCATCGAGGAGCAGGGGTCCGTCTTCGGCTTCTCGATGGACCGGATGACCATCGCCCCCTACACCTCCCCGCTGGCGCGGGCGATCCGCCCGCGCGGCGACATCGGGCGAGTCACGGTGCAGGCGCCGTCGCGCGAGATCCTCGATGACGGGATGGAACTCGTGCGAGGCGCGATGCGCGGATTCCGCGGCCTCGGCCCCGGCGAGGATGACAACTTCGCGCTCGAGACCTCGGACGCTGCGCTCGACTTCTTTGCCGAGCTCAAGGGGAAGATGATCCTCTTCGGCACGGCGTTGCCGGCGATCGGACTGGTGGTCGGTGCCCTGGTGATCATGAACATCATGCTGGTGGCGGTGGCCGAGCGGACGCGGGAGATCGGCGTGCGGAAGGCGCTCGGCGCGCGGCGGCGCGACATCATCTCGCAGTTCCTCGTCGAGGCGGCGACGCTCTCGGTGGTCGGGGCGGCGATCGGCGCCGGGATGGGGATTGGGCTCTCGCAGCTGATCGCCGCGGTGACGCCTTTGCCGGCGTCGGTGGCGCCCTGGTCCCTCATCGCCGCCATCGTCGTGGGCGCGGGCGTCGGCATCGTGGCCGGGATCTACCCGGCGACGCGCGCGTCGCGGCTCGACCCCATCGCCGCCCTGCGGCAGGAGTAGCGAAAGGAATGCGCCTCTGGGACAAGATCCTGATGAGTCTCGAAGGCGTCCTGATTGCCCTCGACTCGCTCCGCGCCAACAAGGTGCGCGCCGTGTTGACGATCTCCGGCGTGGCGGTCGGGGTCTTTGTCGTCGTGGCGATGGGCGCGACCGTGCACGGCGTGCGGATGTCGTTCCAGGCGGATATGGATGAGTTCGGCGCCGCCACCTTCCAGGTGCGGCGCCGGAACCCGGGCTTCAATTCCTGCGATCCCTCGGTCGAGGATTGCCCCGAGCGCCGCTACCCGGGAGTCTCGTTGGCCGAATGGCGCGCGCTGCAGCAGCTCCCCGAGGTCGAGAACGCGATGGCGTGGCTGTTCGGCTGGAATGGCACGGTGACGTACCGCGACCGGTCGGTCAAGAATGTCGGCTACGACGCGCAAAGCACCGAGTGGATTGACACCGACCAGGCCGACGTCTACCCCGGCCGCACCTTTTCCGAGACCGAGCACGACGCGGCCGCGCACGTCGCCTTGGTGAACAAGAAGCTCGCCGACGAGCTGTTCGGCCAGTCCGACCCGATCGGGAAGGAGATCACCTTCGACGACACGCGCTTCACGGTGATTGGCGTCTACCACACGAAGGCGGGATTCCTCAAGTCGCTCGACGGCCGCGGCCCCGACACGCCGCGGATGGTGATCCCGATGATGACCGCCTACCGCCGCCTCAACGTCTGGCGGATGGGGATGCGGGTGATGGTACGACCGACGGCCACCGTGACGCGCGATGAGGCGATGGACGCGGTGACCGCCACGTTGCGCGGGATGCGCGGGCTCCGGCCGTCCCAGCCGAACAGCTTCTTCCTCGTCGGGCAGGACCGGATGATGGAGGTCTTCGACCAACTCTTCGGCGCGATCTTCATGGTCGGACTCGGCCTCTCCGCCGTCGGACTGCTGGTCGGCGGGGTGGGCGTGGTGGCAATCATGATGATCTCGGTCACCGAACGCACCCGCGAGATCGGCGTGCGCAAGGCGCTCGGCGCGACGCGCGCGACCATCCTCTGGCAGTTCCTCGTCGAGGCCTCGACGATGACGAGCCTTGGCGCCGGGATCGGCCTGCTGTTCGGGGCGGGCATCGCCTGGATCGTGCGCGCGAACACCACCATCCCGGCGACCGTCCCCCTCTCTGCGGTGGTGATGTCGCTCGTGGCGGCGGCGTTCACCGGAATCGTGTTCGGGATGCTCCCGGCCACGCGCGCGTCCAGGCTCGACCCGGTCGAGGCCCTGCGGCACGAGTAGCGCGCCACCGGTCCGCGGCGCGCCGCTAGGTTGAAAGGATGCGCTTCACCGACGTCCTCGGGATCGCCTACGCGCAGATTCGCGGCAATCCGCTGCGCAGTTTCTTCACGCTCCTCGGCATCATCGTCTCGGTCGCGTTCCTGATCGCGGTCGTCGCGATCATCCAGGGGATGAACGCGTACGTGCGGGAGAACATCGCCAGCGCGGTGATCGGGGCGAATGCGTTCCAGGTGCGGCGGACGCCGCTGCAGGTGGGGCCGTTCAACGACGACGAGTGGGCGCGGGTGCAGCGGCGGCCGCGGATCACGGCGCGCGACGTGGACGCCGTCCGCGCGGCAATCCCGGAGGCCGAGGCGATCTCGATGCAGTCGGGGTGGCCGACGCCGATCAGCGACGTCGTCTGGCGGGGCCGCACGGTGGGCAGCATCGTCGTCTTCGGGATCACGCCCGAGTACCAGGTGGTGCAGGACTACCGGATCGCCAGCGGCCGCGCGCTTACGGCGGTGGACGTCACGCAGCGAATGCCGGTGGTCGTGATCGGCCACGAGGTGGCCGAGAAGCTCTTCGAGTCGGTCGCCCCGGTGGGTCAGGAGATCCGCGTCGGCGGGGACCGCTACACCGTCGTCGGCGTGACGGCGCCCAAGGGACGGGTGCTCGGGCAGAGCTTCGACGCCTTTGCGCTCGTCCCGATCTCGCGCTTCGAGATGCGCTACGGCCGCCGCCTCACGACGACGATCTCGGTGAAGATGCGCGACCCCCAGGCGCTGCCGGCGGCGATGGAGCGGGCCGAGGAGGCGATGCGGATCGCCCACCGGCTGCGCCCGGGGGACGAGAACGACTTCTCGGTCGAGACGGCCGACGCGCTGGTGGAGTTCTGGCGCAACCTGACCAAGATCCTCTTTGCCGTGGTGCCGGCAGTGGTCGCGATCGGGATCGTCGTGGGCGGGATCGTCATCATGAACATCATGCTGATGGCGGTGAACGAGCGGACGCGGGAGATCGGGATCCGGAAGGCGGTGGGCGCCCGCGCGCGCGACATCGAGCGCCAGTTCCTCGCCGAGACGGTGGCGCTCTCGGCGCTCGGCGGCGTCCTCGGGGTGGTCGCCGGCTGGGCGTTCGCCCTCCTCGTGGCGCTGGCCTCCCCGCTTCCGGCGCGAATCACCTGGTGGTCGGTGGCCGTGGCGCTCGGTCTCGGCGCCGGGATCGGCGTGATCTTCGGCGTCTATCCGGCGCGCCGCGCGGCGCGGCTCGACCCCATCGCCGCGATGCGGACGGACTGACCGTGCGTCTCGCCGCCTTCGACCAGTACCGGGAGAACCTCGGCATCGCGATGGACACGCTGCGCGTGGCCAAGCTGCGCTCGGCGCTGACGATCCTCGGCGTGGTCATCGGCGTGGCGACGGTGATGACGATGGCGTCGCTGGTCGAGGGGCTGCGCTCGCAGATCATCCGCACCGTCGAGGTCGCCGGCCCGACGACCTTCTACGTGATGAAGGTCTATTCGAGCACCCCGATCAACCCGGACAATCCGCCGGCGTACGTCCGGATCCGGCCCGACCTCGCGCTCGAGGACGCGGAACGCATCCGGCGTCTGCCGGAGATCGCCTACGCGGCGCTCTGGGGCCAATCATTTGCCCGGCTCTCGTATCTCGGCGAGCGCACGCAGCCAACCGCGATCATGGGCGCCGACGACGGGTTCGTCGAAATCCAGGGCGGCACGCTCCTCGCCGGCCGCTGGTTCACGCGTGCCGAGCTGACCGCCGGCGCGGCGGTGGCGGTGGTGGACGAGTCGCTGGTCCGACGACTCTTCGGACGGCAGACGATCCTGGGCCGGACGATCGGCATTGGCGGGCGCCCGACGGTGGTGATCGGACTCTATCAGCGACCGGAGAACATCTTCGCGCCGCCCGGATCCGAGACCGGTGCGATCGTCCCGTTCCGGATGCTCGACGCGCAGTTCCATATCGACCGCACCAACGCCCTGTTCATCCCGGTGAAGCCGCGCCCCGGGGTGACGGTGGAGGCGGCGCAGGAGGCGGTGACGATCGCGCTGCGCGAACAGCGACGGCTACGCCCGGCGCAACGGAACAACTTCGACCTGATCGCGTCGGACCAAATCCTCGACGTGTTCAACCAACTCACCGGCGTCTTCTTCGTGGTGATGATCGTGCTGGCCTCGGTGGCGCTGATGGTCGGCGGGATCGGCGTGATGGCAATCATGATGGTCTCGGTGACCGAGCGGACGCGGGAGATCGGCATCCGCAAGGCGCTCGGCGCCACGCGCGGCGACATCCTCGTCCAGTTCCTGATTGAGGCGGCGACGCTGACCGGGATCGGCGGCGTGATCGGGATCGTCGTGGGGATCGGTGCCGGCCAGCTGGTGACGCGACTGCTGGGGATCGTCGCCGCGCCGCCGGTGGGGCTGACCGTGATCGCGGTGGTCGTGTCGGTGGCGATTGGCGTGATATTCGGCGTGTTGCCGGCCCGGCGCGCCGCGCGGCTCGACCCGATCGAGGCGCTGCGGTACGAGTGATCGGCGCCAAGGCGCCGGGACCACGGACGGCGCGCGACCGACTAGCTTTCGGTAACATGCCATTCGCCACACTTCGCCTGGACCCCGCGCTGATGCGCGCCGTCGGCGACCTCGGCTGGACCAAGCCGACCCCAATCCAGCTCGACGCCATTCCCCCCGCCCGCGACGGCAAGGACATCCTTGCCTGTGCGATGACCGGAAGCGGCAAGACCGCGGCCTTCATCCTCCCGATGCTCCAGCGGCTGATGGACCGGCCGGCGCGGGCCACGCGCGCGCTCGTCGTCACCCCGACGCGCGAACTTGCCGCGCAGGTGCACGCCGATCTCGTCGCGCTGGCCAAGTACACCAAGGTGCAGGGCGCGGCGATCTTCGGCGGCGTCGGGATGGGGCCGCAGGAAACCGCCTTCCGCCGGCACACCGACGTGATCATCGCCACGCCGGGACGCCTGCTCGACCACCTCGGACAGCCCGGCCAGTACGTGGATTTCAGCAAGGTCGAGGTCCTCGTGCTCGACGAGGCCGACCGGATGCTCGATATGGGCTTCCTGCCGGACATCAAGCGGGTGCTCGCCCACGTGCCGAAGGTGCGGCAGACGCTCTTCTTCAGCGCGACGCTGCCGCCGCCGATTGTCGCCCTCTCGCGCCAGATGCTGCACGATCCGGTGCGGATCAACGTCGAGCGCGTCTCCAAGCCCGCGGTCGGGATCGAGCAGGCCGTCTACCCGGTGCGTGAGGCGCTCAAGCCCGACCTCCTGATCGCCCTGCTCCGCGCCAACACCATCGGCAACGTGATCTGCTTCACCCGGACGAAGCATCGCGCCAACCGGCTGGCCGACGTGCTGACGCACGCCAGGATCCCCAACGCCAAGATCCACGGCAACCGGAGCCAGAACCAGCGCACCGAGGCGCTCGCCGACTTCAAGGCGGGCAAGGTGCGCGTGCTGGTCGCGACGGATATCGTGGCGCGCGGCATTGACGTGGAGGCGCTCGAGCACGTGGTGAACTTCGACGTGCCGCACGTGCCGGAGGACTACATCCACCGGGTGGGCCGCACCGCCCGCGCCGACGCCACCGGCGAGGCCTTCACGCTGGTGTCACCGGAGGAGGAGGGCGACTTGCGCGCGATCGAGAAGTCCATCGGCCGCGCGCTGCCGCGGCGCAAGGTGGCCGGCTTCGACTACGCGCACACGCCGGTGGAACGGTTCGAGGTGCCGATCGGCGAGCGGATCGCGCTGATCCGCGCGCGCAAGGCCGACGACCGCGCCCGCGCGAAGGCCAAGGCCGAGCGGCGCGAGAAGGCCGGGCACCCGGCGGCCCGGCCGGCGGGGCGCAGTGGCGCGAGCAAGCGGCGAGGGCGCTGAACTACAGAAGCAAGGTAGAAGGTGGGAGGGGCGCGCCGGGTACTGCCTGGCGCGCCGTTGCTTTGGCCTCGCTCCCTCACACCTCACACCTCTCACCCGCCGTTCATTGGCGGCACGGCGCCGTCGGATCGGGCCGCGGCCCGTCCAGCCGCGGGCGCGCTGCGCGGGAGGCGAGTTCCGCCGCCACGTCGGCCACCAGTTGCGTCAACTCGGCCATCTTGTCGTACTCGATGTACTGTGGTTCGTCGGTGACCTGATGGTAGTCCTTGTGCAGCCCAGTGGTGAAGAATGTCACCGGGATGCCGTGGCGCGCGTACATCGCGTGGTCCGACCGACAGTAGATCCGCTCCGGGTGGCCGTCGGCGTCGAGTGCATAGTCGAACCTGAACGGGCGGGCGCGGCGCGCGTTGACGGCCTCCACGAGATCGCCGAGTTCCCTGGAGAGGCGACGTGAGCCGACGAGCTGCACGTACTCCGGCCCGCCGCCCGCGATGTCGCCGACGCCGCCGCGGCCGACCATATCCAGGTTGAGATTGGCGACGATCGAGTCGAGCGGGACGGTCGGGTGCTCCGTGAAATGCGCCGCCCCGAGGAGGCCAAGTTCTTCGGCGGCATGCCACACGAGGAGCAGCGAGCGCCTTGGCCTGGTCGGCGCAAGGGCGAACGCCTCGGCGATCTCCAGCAGCGCCACGGTGCCCGAGCCGTCGTCGTCAGCGCCATTCTTGATCGAGTCAGGACGCGGCGACCGCAGGGCGCGCAGGGAGTCCACGTTCACGACGAGCGCCGAGAGCTGCGCTGGCGTCGGCCGCTGGCCGGCGGGGAGCGACGCGACGAGGCGCGCGCGGAGCTCGGCCATCGTGCGGAGCGAGTCGTGGTCGAGCGCCCGGTCCACCACCGGATCGTGGTCGCTGTGCGCGCCGATCGCGACGTATTGCCCACGCAGCGCCGGATCACTCCCGGGGACGATCGCGACGACGTTCCGCGCCGCGGCCGGCTCGGCCTGGAACTCGAGCGCGAACGCGACGCCGGCGCTGACCAGTCCCCGGGCGATCAGCGCGTCGGTCATCGCCGCCGAGGCGATGATCGTCGGGGGCAACGGCGTGGCCGGCGCAGCGGACACCATCGAGAGTGTGGGCCGGCCGATCGCCTGGCGCATCGGAGGGGCCAGTTGGTCCCAGAGCGGCACCACATACGCGACCGCGCCGGCGAACCGCGACGTCGCGGTGACCGCCAGGCCGCGCGTGCCGAGCGTGAGCGAGCGCCCGTTGGGCCGCATCACGACGACCTTCCCGGCGGCCTGCTCGGCGGTGATCCAGGTCGTGCTGTCGCCCATCGTGCCGCCGACGACCACCTCGGCGGTGGCCGGGAGACTGACTGTCCCGCCGCGCGGCGCCAGCGCTCCGAAGTCCGCTCCGACCACAAACCGGCGGTCGCCGGCCGTGATGCTGCCGCCGGCGGCGATGCTGCGACGGTAGAGCGGAAGGTCCTGAAAGAACCCGTCCGTCCCCGCCGGCCGGAGTCCAAGCCGGCGCAGCTCGCGCTCGATATATGCGGTCGCCTTGAGATGGCCCTCGGTCCCGGACGCGCGCCCCGCCATCGAGTCGTCGGCAACGATATAGAGGCGGGTCATCAGGTCGGCCGCCGTGATGGCCGGCTGGGTCGGGCGGGGCTCGAACGCGCGCGGGAGTTCGGGGCGCTGCGCGCTGAGGATGGCGGGCGTGGCCGCAGCGGCGACGAGCGCCACGCGGATCAGGGGTCCAACGGGCATCGGGATCTCCGAACCTTCTCAGTGGGGGGTGGGGCGTCGCGGCGCCCCGCTCGGTCACTCAAGCTACGCCGGGGGACGCGCCAGCGCTGACGGCGCCGGCTCTATGGCCGCGGGTCGGTCCGCAGGATGCCGTAGAGCTCGAGATCGCGGGCGACTCCTGCACGGAAGACCGGCTCGCGCACGTGCCCCTCGTGGCGCATTCCTACCTTCTCCATCACGCGCCCGGAGGCCGGGTTGGAGGAGAAGTGGTGCGCCTCGATCCGGTGCAACCCGAGCGTATCGAAGCCAAAGGCGATCGCGGCGCGCAGCGCCTCGCTGGCGTAGCCCTTTCCCCACGCCACGCGCGCCACCCAATAGCCCGCCTCGGCGCGGCGGTGCGCGGCGGTCACCCGGAGCGAGAGCGCACCCACGACCTGGCCATCGGTGTTGGCCACCATAGCCCAGACGGCCAGACGGCCCGCCGCCCACTTGGCCGCGTGCGAGGCAATCCACGCCGAGGCCGCTCCCTCCGGATACGGCGACGGGATCGCCAGCGTGCCCTCGGCGACCTGCGGGTCATCGAGCAGCGCCTGGACGCGCTGGGCGTCGTCTGGGGTGAAGGCGCGGAGCGTCAGGCGCGGCGTGTGTAGCGACGGGAGCGGCTTCGAATCCATTGGCGCAACCTGCGCGCCCCGCCACCGGCGAACAAGTGGCTTCCCCACCCCCTCGCACGCGGCCAGATTCAATGAATGGCCGCCCCCGTGGACCTCCTCGCCATCGCCGCCCACCGGGACGATGTGGAACTGACCTGCGGCGGCACGCTCGTGAAGCACGCCCGGCGCGGCCATCGCACCGGCATCATTGACCTCACGGCGGGCGAGATGGGGACGCGCGGGTCGGCCGAGCTGCGCGGCCGCGGAGGTGCTTGGCGTGGCCGTGCGGGAGAACCTCGGGATGCCTGACGCGGCGATCACCAACACGCCCGACACGCGCCGCCTCCTTGCCCAGCACATCCGTGAGCTGCGCCCCCGGGTGGTCATCGCCCCGGCGCCACGCGGGCGCCACCCCGACCATCGGGTGGCCTCACAGCTGATCCGCGACGCCTGCTTTCTCAGCGGCCTTGCCAAGCTCGATGCGGCCAGCGCGCCGCACCGGCCGCTCAAGGTCCTCCACGCCATCGCCTACCGCGAGGACTACGTGAAGCCCACCTTCGTGGTGGACATCAGCGCCGAGTTCGAGGCGAAGCTCGCGGCCATCAAGTGCTACGCGTCGCAGTTCGACGACGCCACCTGGGCGGGCGAGGTCTATCCCAACGGCGAGCCGCTCTACGACCTCGTGCGGCATCACGCGGCACATTACGGCTCACTCATCCGCTCGCGCTACGGCGAGCCCTTCTTCACCTTCGAGACGATGCGCGCGGACGACGTCCTGGCGCTCGAGGTCTCCACCTTTTGACCCCCTCTCGTCCGATCTCCTACCCGACCTATCTCGAGCTCGAGTCGCTCCTTGCGCTGCAGCGGCCGCAGAGCAAACCCGAGCATCCCGACGAGTTGTTGTTCATCGTCGTGCACCAGGCGAGCGAACTCTGGTTCAAGGTGCTCCTCCACGAGTTCGATACCCTGATTGCGCGACTGACCGAGTTCGACGCGCTGCGCGCGCTGACCTCGATGCAGCGGATCACCACGTTGGTGGAGCTCATCTCGCACGAGTTGTCGGCCCTCGACACGCTGCCGCCACAGCAGTTCGCGCGGTTTCGCGGGTACCTCGGCACCTCGAGCGGGTCGCAGAGCGCGCAGTTCCGCGCGATCGAGGCAACGAGCGGGATGCGCGACCCGCACTTCATGGCGGCGCTTCGCGAGCACGGCGAGCTCCCGCCGCCCGTCGAGCGCGCCATTGCGCGCCCGACGCTCCAGGCACTCTTCCTCGGCTTGGTCGAGCACGAGGGCACCACGCTCGACGCCATCTATCGGGATCCCCAGCACGGCGTGCTCCAGATGCTCGCCGAGTCCTTGCTTGCCTACGACCAGGGATTCGCGCGCTGGCGGTTCCTGCACGTGCAACTGGTCGAGCGGATCATCGGCCCCGACACCGGCGGCACCGGCGGGACGCTCGGCGCGCGCTATCTCCAGAAGACGGTGAACCAGCGCTTTTTCCCGGAGCTCTGGGCCGTGCGGGCGCGGCTCTATGGTGGCGGCTGACGCCGTGAAGGCCCGGCGAGACGCGGCGCTCGGTGCCGACGGACTGCACGACATCTCGGTGGCGTTCGACGCCGCGACGCCGGCGTGGCCGGGCGACACCCCCTTCACCTGTGGCTGGAGCTGGGCGATTGCCGACGGGGCAAGCGTGAACGTGTCGCGCTGGGACACGAGTCCGCACGTCGGTACGCACGCGGACGCCCCACTGCACGTGCTTGCCGACGGCGCCAGCGCCGACCGCCTGCCGATCGCCCCGTTCCTCGGCGCGGCGGTGGTCGTGGACGTCGCGCCCGATGCGGTGGCGCTGTCGGTCGCCGACCTCGTGCGCGCCGGCTTCCCGGTCGGGGCGCCACGGCTCCTCCTCCGCACGTCGTGCAGCACGGCCAGCGGCCGCTTTCCCGAGCGCTGGCCAGCGCTGACGCAGGAGGCCGCCGCGGCGCTGACCCGCGCCGGACTCCTCCTGCTCGGCGTGGATGCGCCGAGCGTGGACGAGCGCGAGAGCAAGGCGCTGCCGGTCCACCGAGCACTCTTTGCCGGCGGCGCGTATGTACTCGAGAACCTCGACCTGCGGGCCATCCGACCCGGCGCGTGGGATCTCGTTGCGCTGCCCCTGCGCACCGGGCCGTGCGATGCGGCCCCGGTCCGCGCCTTTCTGCGACCGCCACGCGACACTTGACCGATTCCCCCAGCTCCATCCGCCATGCGCTCGCTTTTCGCTTCCGTCGTCTCCGCGCTGCTCCTCGCATCGTCCGCCGTTGCACAGGGCCGCCCCGCGGCGGCGGCCGTCGTGCCTGCCGAGGACCCGTGGGCGATTCTTCGCGCCGAGACGTTCGTGCGGCCGCCGGCCAACGTCGAGCGGATCATTCTCGCGCCGCGCACCGACATCTCGTTCCGGGCCCTCAGTCCCGACCGACGGTGGGCGGTGCGGCTGACTGGACCGGAGCGCGGGAGCATCCGCGCCTACGGCCGGCCGCACATCTACCTGGCCGGCGTGCAGGTGGACCAGCGGGCCAGCCGCGCGCGCTCCCTTTCCACGACGCCGAAGAGCGGTCTCCAACTCGCCGACCCGCGCACGGGTGCCACGCGTGTGATCCAGACGCCCGCCGGCGCGACGATCTCCGATCCGGTCTGGTCGCCGGACGGCGCGCGACTTGCCTACATCGCCAACTTCGACAACGCCTCCCACGTCTTCGTGGCCGACGTCGCGTCGGGGCGCTCGACGCAGGTCACGCGGACGCCGTTGCTCGCCACGCTGGTCACCGAGGTGCGGTTCACCGCGGACGGACAGTCGCTGGTGGCGGTGCTGGTGCCGGCCGGCCGCGGCGCCGCGCCGACGCACGGCCCCGACGGCATCGAGGATGGCCCGCAGGTCCGGATCAGCGACGGTCGCGCCAAGCCGCAGCGCGTGCACGCCAGCCTGCTCGAGGATCCGCACGACGCGGCGCTGTTCCGGTATCACACGACCGGCCAACTGGCGCTGCTTGACGCGCGCGGCCGCTCGGTGCGCACGATTGGCGCGCCGGCAATGATCCGCGCGGTGGACGCGTCGCCCGATGCCCGTCACCTCCTCGTGACGCGCGTGGTGGAGCCGTTCTCGTACCTCGTGCCGGCCTCCGCGTTTGGCACGGTGCAGGAACTCTGGGACCTCGGCGGCCGCGTCGTGACGACGCTCGCCACCACGCCGTTGCGCGAGGGACCGCCGCAGTTTGGCGGCGGGGTGGCCGGCGGTGGCGGTGGGGCGCCAGCCGACACCAGCAGGCGCGCACTCCAATGGCCCCCGGCGGGCGACGGTCTGGTGTACCTGCAGAATATCGTCGGAGACAACGGCCGTGCGAGCGGCGTGCGCTACGTGCATTGGCGTGCGCCCTTCGGGCCCGCCGACACGGCGACAATCGTCTCCGGGAGTGCCCGGCTCACGAATGTGGCGTGGGGCACCGACGGCGCGACGATCTTCGTGAACGACAGTGGCCAGGTCGCGGCAATCCGTGCCACCGACCGGAGCCGGAAGTACCCGCTCGGACGGGGCGTCACGATCCCCGGCGGCGGGGGTGGCGGCGGCGGGGGCGGCTTCGGGGGCGGCAGCGCCCCGGCCGATACCGTCGGGACGGGCGGCGCGCTCGCCACCACGTCCGGCGCCAACGGCCAGGCACTGGTCCTGCTCTCGCGCGACGGCCAGCACGTCTTCGTCAGCGGCGAGCGGGGGTACGGCGACGAGTGGCACCGACGCGCGCCGCGCCCGTTCACCGACCGGCTGACGATCGAGACGGCGGAGCGTAGCCGCATCTTCGACAGCCGTGCCGATGCCTATGAAGAAGTCGTGGCCCCGCTCGATCCCGACTACACCGAGCTCGTGTTCACGCGGCAGTCGGCGACAACGATAGAAGACGCCTGGCACCGCACGGTGGCCAGCGGCCTTGAGCGGCAACTCACCCGCGCCGTGGACCCCGGCCCGGAAATCTCCGGCGCGATCCGCCGGCGCGTGACGGCCACTCGGCCGCGCGACGGCACGGTGATCTGGGTGGAGGTCACCCTCCCGCGCGGCTGGCAACCGGGCGAGCGGCTGCCGGGAATCCTCTGGTTCTACCCGCGTGAGTATGTGAGCGCCGAGACCTATGCGCGCTCGCGGCACTCGACCAACATCAACCGCTTCCCGATCGTGCCCGCCCTGCGCCCCGCGAGTGCGATCCAGCTCTGGGTGAGCCAGGGCTACGCGTTGATCAATCCCGACATCCCGATCTTCGGCGACACGGGGCGGATGAACGACAACTTCACGCGCGACCTGCCGGAAAACCTCGACGCGGTACTCGACGCGATGGTGGACTCGGGGTTCGTGGACCGCGACCGGATGGGCATCGGCGGGCACAGCTATGGCGCGTTCGGCACCGTGAACGCGATGACCCTGGTGCCGTTCTTCAAGGCCGGCATCGCCGGCGACGGGATGTACAACCGGACGCTCACGCCGTTCGGATTCCAGACCGAGCGCCGCAACTTCTTCGAGGCGCGGGAGACCTACCTCGATATGTCGCCGTTCCTCCGGGCCGACCGGCTGGCCGGCGCGTTGCTGCTCTACCACGCGACCGAGGACCAGAACGTCGGCACCGCGCCGCTGGCATCAACGCGGATGATGGCCGCGCTGCAGGGCCTGGGAAAGACGGCGGCGCTCTATATGTACCACTACGAGGGCCACAGCGTCGCGACGTACGAGAGTGACCTCGATATGTGGGCGCGGTGGTTCGCGTGGTTCGACGTCTACGTGAAGCGGCCGGCGCCAGTGACGGCCACGGCACGGGTGGTGCCCGGGGAGTCTCCACCGACCGCCCCGACGCCGGCCGTCACCGTCCAGCCCGGCGTCCCCGGCGAGCCGGGACGGGTGCTGACCACCGAGCAGTCCGTGGCGCTCGCGCGCCCGCCGCACACGGCCGCCGACGTCGCGTTCATGCAGGGGATGATTGCCCACCACGAGCAGGCGCTGGCGATGACCGCCCTCGTCCGTGACCGTACGATGAGCCGCGACATTCTCCTGCTCGCGCTGCGCATCGAGCTCTCCCAACAGGATGAGATCAACCTGATGCGCTCGTGGCTCCGGCAGCGGCACGAGCCGGTCCCCGGTGAGGGCGAGCACGCCGGGCACGCGATGGGCGACGACGCCCTGATGCCGGGGATGCTCACCCGCGACGAGATGGCCACCCTTGCCGCAGCCCGCGACGCCGACTTCGACAGGGCGTTCCTCGTCGGGATGATCAAGCATCACGACGGCGCCGTGCGGATGGTGGCGGAGCTCTTCGCCAGCATCGGCGGCGGCCAGCAGTCCGATATCTACCAGTTCGCGTCAGACGTGGACGCCGATCAACAGATGGAAATCAGTCGGATGCGGTTGATGCTCGCCGCCCGCCCGTAACCGCGTACGACACACCACGCCATTCCCCAGAGGTCACTGATGTCCGCATTCCCGAGCTCGTTCGGTGTTGTCCCGTTGACACTCATCGCCGCGTTGGCGCTCGCCGTCACGCCGCCGCAGCTGTCGGCGCAGGAGCCCGAGACGCCGCCGCGCCAGCTCGAGCCCGCCTTCAAGTGGGACCCCAACGACCCCCGTATCGGCCTCAAGGCCGGCTATATGGATGCGGGCGAGGCAATCCGTGGCCTTACCAAGCTCGCGAGCGTGCCGCGTCCGGAAGGGTTCTTCAATCCGAACCAGGTTGGCGACGGCGGCTTCTCCAACACCGACCTCGCCTTCAGGGGCAACCTGCTCATCCAGGGCAACTATCACGGGTTCCAGGCGTTCGACGTCTCCGACCCGCGGAACCCGACGCTCGTGCTCTCGGTGGTCTGCCCGGGCGGCCAAGGCGACGTCTCGGTGTACGGAAACCTCGTCTTCATGTCGGCCCAAGAGACGCGCGGCCGCGTGGACTGCGGAACCGGGGGCGTGGCCGACCCGGTGAGCAACGAGCGCTTCCGCGGCGTGCGGATCTTCGACATCAGCGACCTCGCCAACCCCAGGCAGGTCGCCCTGGTGCAGAGCTGCCGCGGCTCGCACACGCACACGCTGGTGACCGACCCCCGCGACGCCGAAAACATCTACGTGTACATCTCGGGCACGAGTTCGGTGCGCCCCGGTGCGGAATTGCCGGGCTGCTCGGGCGCCGAGCCCGAGGATGACCCCAACACCGCGCTCTTCCGGATCGAAGTCGTGCAGGTGCCGCTCGAGCGGCCACAGGACGCGCGAATCGTCAACGCCCCGCGCATCTTCGCCGACGACAGCGGCAACCTTGCCGGCCTCTGGCGCGGCGGAAACCACGGCGAGGGGACGCAGACCTCGCGGCGCACGCACCAGTGCCACGACATCACGGCGTATCCGGCGATCGGCCTCGCCGCCGGCGCCTGCTCGGGGAACGGGATCCTGCTCGACATCTCCGACCCGGTGAACCCGCGCCGGATTGACGAGGTCACCGACCCCAACTTTGCCTACTGGCACTCGGCGACCTTCAGCAACGATGGCCGGACGGTGATCTTCACCGACGAGTGGGGCGGCGGGCGCGGCGCGCGCTGCCGCGCGACCGACCCGCCGACCTGGGGCGCCAACGCGTTCTTCTCGCTCGAGAACCGCAAGCTCGAGCTCAAGGGCTACTACAAGCTCCCGGTTCCACAGACGGCGATGGAGAACTGCGTGGCGCACAACGGGTCCATCATTCCGGTGCCAGGGCGCGACATCAAGGTGCAGGCGTGGTATCAGGGCGGGCTCTCGATGTTCGACTTCACCGACCCTGCCAACGCGCGCGAGATCGCGTTCTTCGACCGCGGCCCGCTGAGCGACTCGACGCTCCATACGGGGGGATACTGGTCGGTCTATTGGTTCAACGGGAAGATCTACGGCGCCGAGATCGAGCGCGGCATTGATGTCTTCGAGCTCGCGCCGAGCGCCGAGCTCTCGCAGAACGAGATTGATGCGGCGAAGCTCGTCGCGTTCGGCGACTTCAACGCGCAACTGCAGCCGCAGGTCACGCATCCGGTGGCCTATCCGGTGGCACGGGCCTACCTCGACCAGTTGGAGCGGACGAGTGGGTTGGCGGCGCCGCGCATCGCGGCGACGCGCACGATGCTCGCGCGCGCCGAGTCGGGAAGCGGCCGCGCCCAGCGGGAGGCACTCGGGCAGTTCGGTCGGGTGGCCGACCAGTTGGAACGTGACGCCGCCTCCGCGCGAGCGGCGGATGCGCGTCGGATGCGCGAACTCGCGGCGACATTGCGCGGGCTCGAACGCGCCGGCCGGTGAGGGCTCGCCGGTGAGTGCTCGCCGATCGCTGGACCGGCGTCGCGGCCTGGCAGCCGCGGCGGCGGTCATCGCCTGTCTCGCCTGCAGCGGGGCCGAGGGCTCCTCGCCGCTGCCGGGACCGCCGCTCCACAGCGTCGGCAAGGAAGATTCGCTCTCCGCGCTCGGCCGTCCGGCCGCCTTTGCCGGCCGGATCCCGTGCGACGACTGCGACGGCATTGACCTCGTCCTGATCCTGCATCCCGACGGCTCGTACCGCGCCCAGGAGCGCTACGCCGGGAAGGGCCGGCAGCCGGGCCCGGCGATGGCGGTCGGACGCTGGACCCTCCGCACCGACAGCGGCACGCAGCTCATCCTGCACGGAGGCGGCGACCCCGCACGGCGGTTCGACGTCGTGAGCCAACTCCGCCTTCGCGCGCTCGACAGTTCCGGCCGGGCGATGGACAGCACCACCGCGCGCGACCTGCGACGGATCAGCGTACCGGAGGCGTTCGCGACGGCGTTCCACGGCCGCGGCACCTTCCGCTACTACGCGGATGCGGCGAACCTCGTCGAGTGCGTCAGCGGACGACAGTTCCCGGTCACGGGCGACAGCGCCTATCTCCGTCTCGAGGCCGCCCACGGTGTGCACGCACTCGGCCACGGCGCGTCAATCGTCGTGGATGTCAGCGGCCACCTCCAAGTGCTCCCGGGCGCCGAGGAGGGCACGCGGCTCGAGACCTTTGTTGTGGACTCGCACACCGTGGCGGGACCAACGGCCCGCTGCGACGCGGCCAGGACGCGAGCCGTGCTCGCCGTTGGCGACTGGGAGATGACGGCGCTCGACGGCGTGCCGCTCCCCGACCTCGCCGCCGCCGTGCGCCCGACGCTCCGTTTCCTGCTCGGCGACGCAGCGATGACCGGGAACGCCGGCTGCAACCGGTTCACCGGCCACGCCGTGCTGCGCGGGCTCGACCTCGTGCCGCGCCCGGTCGCGCTGACCCGACTGGCCTGCGCGGACTCGACCGTGATGGCGCGCGAGGGGCGATACAGCCAGATTCTCGCTGAGGGAGGGTGGTTCCGGCTCGACGCCCGCGACCTCGTCCTCTCCCACGGCGGTCACGAGCGGGCCCGCTTCCGGAGGCGTTGATGCAGAGCAAGGCCAAGACGGTGTCGGCATATCTCGCCGAACTCCCGCCCGACCGACGCGGCGCGGTCGAAGCCGTGCGCAAGGTCGTGCTCGAGCATATGGACCCGGCGCTCGAGGAGGGAATGCAGTACGGGATGATCGGCTGGTACGTGCCGCACAAGGTCTTTTCGCCCGGGTATCACTGCGATCCCAGGCAACCCCTGCCCTACGCCTGCCTCGCCTCGCAGAAGCACCATCTCTCGCTCTACCTGATGAGCGTCTACGCCGACGGGACCCGGAACGAGCAATGGTTCCGCAAGGCGTGGGCGAAGACCGGAAAGAAGCTCGATATGGGAAAGTGCTGCATCCGCTTCAAGCGGGCCGAGGACTTGGCGCTCGACGTGATCGGCGAGGCGTTCGACCGCTCGAGCGTGAAGGACCATCTCGCGCATTACGCGCAGTATGATCCGCGAAATCGGAAGGCGTCGCCGGCAAGGAAGGCGTCGGCCCGGAAGGCACCGGCACGGAAGGCGTCGGCAAACACCGCCTCCTCGAAGCGGGGCGCCGCCGCACGTATCACCGCCAAGTGAGGAGCCCCACCATGCGCTACGTCCGCCCTGCCGTCATCGTCGCCGCCGCGTTTGTGCTGAGCGCGCCGACTCCCGCCCCACTGGTTTCCACAATGAATTTCTTCATCACGAGCGCCGGTCCCGGCGACGGCGCCAACCTCGGCGGCCTCGCCGGCGCCGATCGCCACTGCGCGCTGCTCGCCGAGCGAGTCGGGGCGACCGGCCGCACCTGGCGCGCGTACCTCAGCGCGGTCGCCAAGGACGGCCAGGGCTCGGTGAACGCACGCGACCGGATCGGCACCGGCCCCTGGTACAACGCCAAGGGAGTGATGGTCGCCCAGGACCTCGAGGCACTGCACGGCGAGGCGAACGGTCTCGGCAAGGAGGGCAGTCTCAACGAGAAGGGCGAAATGGTGAACGGCCGCGGCGACTCGCCGAATATGCACGACATCCTCACCGGCGCGATGCCCGACGGCACGGTGTCGCCGGACACCACGGACACGACCTGCGACAACTGGACGAGCAACGGCGCCGGGAGCGCGCTGGTCGGCCACCACGACAAGCAGGGCGGCGGTCTGCGGCCGACCTCGTGGAACTCGGCGCACGGATCGCGCGGGTGCAGCCAGCAGAACCTGCAGGGGACGGGCGGCAACGGATTGTTCTACTGCTTCGCGACCTGAGTTGGGGAGCGCGTGCCGACCGCCGAGCCCGGAGCACCGTGACCCCGGCGCCGTTCCCGCCGGCGTCGCGCAAGCCACGCGACGACGAGATTGACGTCCACGGCCTCACGCACGTCGGCAAGGTCCGCAAGGTCAACCAAGACCAGTTCCTCATCGCGTCCATCCACAAGCGCGTGCAGGTCCTCGCGACGAGCCTCGCGGCGCCGCAGATCCCGCTCAACGACGAACGGCTCGCCTATCTGGCGATGATCGCCGACGGTGTCGGCGGCCTCCAGGCGGGTGAGGAGGCCAGCGCCACCGCGCTCGGATCGGCAATGGAGTACGTGAGCAAGAGCATGGACTGCTACTACCGCACCGGCGTGGACGCCGCGCGGTTCGAGGAGGAGCTCGTGGCCGCGGCGATGCAGGCCCACGAGGCGGTGCTCGCCAAGGCCGAGTCGCACGGAGCACCCGGGAAGATGGCGACGACGCTGACGCTCTATATGGGCGTCTGGCCGACCTACTATCTCCTGCAGGTGGGCGACTCGCGCTACTATATGTACCGCGACGGCACGCTGACGCAGGTGTCGCGCGACCAGACGTACGCGCAGGATCTCGTGGACAAGGGCGTGATGACCCAGACCGCCGCCTCGCGCACCCGACTGGCCCACGTGCTCTCGAGCGCGCTCGGCGGCGGCGAGGCGGCGCCGGTGGTGACGCGGCTTGACTCCGAGTGGGGGATCGCGCACCTGATGTGCAGCGACGGACTCACCAAGCACGTGAGCGACGCGAAGATCGCCGAGCGGTTGGGGGCGATGACGAGCGCCAAGCAGGTGTGCGAGGCGCTGCTGCAGGATGCGCTCGACGACGGCGGCTCGGACAACATCACGATCATCGTCGGGCGGACGATGCCGAACGACGGCTGATACGTCTGGAAGGATCACCACCTCAACGGGACCCGATGCGCAACGAGCAGCTGCAATCCGAGGTCCAAGCCGCCCTCGGCGCGGACTACACCATCACCCGTGAGCTCCCGCGCGGAGGGATGTCGCGCGTCTTCGTGGCGACCGAGAACGCGCTCGGTCGGCAGGTCGTGATCAAGGTCCTCTCGCCGGAACTCGCGGCGACGCTCTCGGCCGAGCGGTTCAAGCGCGAGATCGGGCTGGCGGCGCGACTGCAGCATCCGCACATCGTGCCGCTCCTCTCGGCGGGCCAGGCCGGCCGGCACCTCTACTACACGATGCCGCTCGTGACCGGGGAGTCGCTGCGCGACCGGATCTCGCGCGAGCGCCCGATGCCGATCGCGACGATCCTGCGCATCCTCGAGGAGGTCTCACGCGCGTTGGCGTATGCGCACGACGAAGGGATCGCCCACCGCGACATCAAGCCCGAGAACGTGATGTTCTTCCACGGCCAGGCGGTGGTGCTCGATTTCGGGATCGGGAAGGCGCTCCAACGCGCTGCCGTCGAAGGCAGCGCCACCGAGAGCGCGCGAATCACGATGCCGGGAACCAGTCTCGGCACGCCGACCTACATCGCCCCGGAGCAGGCGGCGGGCGACCCCGACCTCGACCACCGCGCCGACCTCTATGCGCTCGGCGTGGTGGCGTATGAGATGCTCACCGGCCACCCGCCGTTCGCCAACCGCTCGCCGCAGGTGGTGATGGCCGCGCACGCACAGAAGCTTCCGGACCCGATTGGTCCCCGGCGCCCCGACGCGCCGGCGCACCTCGTCAACGTGGTGATGCAGTGCCTCGAGAAGCGGCCGGCAGACCGTCCGGCGACGGGTCACGAGATTGCGCGGGCGCTGGATCCAGCGTCGGCGGCAACCGCCACCGGAGTCGGCGAGGCAATGGCGAGGCTGCCGGCCTGGCTGCCGTGGGCCATCGCCGCGGCGTCGTTCGCGGTCACCTTGGCCCTGGCGGCGCTGCTCCTTGCGCGCGGGCGCTGAGTCCCGGGCGCGTCGCTAGCGCCGCAGCGGCAGCGCGGTCGGCGGCGGGCGCCGGTGCCGTGTCGCCTGCTCGAACGCGAAGCCGTAGGCGAGCAGCAACGCCTCGCTGTACGGCCGACCCAGCAACTCAAGCCCGACCGGCAGCGCGTCGCTGGTGAACCCCGCCGGCACGGTGAGCGCGGGGAAGCCCAGCGACGGGCTGAGCCCCCGATTGTCTCCGCGACCATAGCCATCGGCTGGCCGCGGGTTGGTGAGCACGTCGGCGGCGATTGGCGTCGGCGGCGCGTCGTACGTGGCGTAGACGATCGCGTCGAGCCGCGCGTCGGCCATCGCCTTGAGGACCGCGACGCGGAGCGACTCCCTTTGCTGGAGCACCGTCAGGTAGCCGGGATCGTTCGTGGTCTTCCCCACCGCGCCGATCAGTCCGCGCGCTCGCCACGGGTTCACCGTCCCCGCGAGCAGGATCTCCTTGAGCGTGCGGACCGGCGCGTTGGGATGCTCGGCGAGGTAGGCGTCAGTCGCCTGCTCGGTCTCGAAGTTGTTCCCGACGCGACGCTGCGAGAGTTCCGGGATGACGAACGAGTCCACGACCACCGCGCCGGCCGCGCGCAGGTCGGCGATGGCGCGATCCATCACCGTGCGCACGTCGTCGAACTCCGCGCGCACTCGCCGCGCCGCGGAGTCGGCTGCGCTGGTGTCGGGGCCCGTCGTGTCGCGCGCGGTCGTGTCGCGCGCGCGGCGGAGGACGCCAAGGCGCGCGCCGTGCAGCGCGTCGGCACGAAGTCCCGCCGTGTAACTCGCCGGGATCCTCCCCACCGACTCGGCGGTGAGGGGATCGTTGGGGTCATAGCCGGCAATCACGTCGAGCACGCGCGCGGCGTCGGCCACCGTCCGCGTCATCGGCCCCATCGTATCCTGGGTCGGATTGGCCGGCATCATCCCGTGCCGACTCACCAGCGGGAGCGTCGG
>JBBDYC010000019.1:39906-79759 GCA_040901985.1 Gemmatimonadaceae bacterium | reverse complement strand
CCCCCCCCGAGGCTGCTCACCGCGGCGGGGCCGCGGATGGAGCCGCCGGTGTCCTCGCCGATCCCGACGAGCCCGAAGTTCGCCGCCACGCCGGAGGCCGACCCGCCCGATGAGCCGCTCGGATTCCGCGTCGGGTCGTACGCATTGCGGATGATGCCGGACCCCGAGCCCACGTAGCGGGCGGCGAACTCCCCCATCGTGGTCTTGGCGAGGATGATCGCGCCAGCCGCCTCGAGTCGCGTGACGATCGTCGCGTCGCGATGCGGAATGAAGTCCTTGAAGAGCGCCGAGCCGTAGGTGGTCGGCATATCGCGGGTTTCCACCTGGTCCTTGAGGAGCACCGGGACGCAGTGGAGCGCGCCGCGCGGCCGCCGCGCCCGCTGCACCGCGTCGAGCGAGTCCGCCTCGGCGAGCGCGCGCGGGTTCAGGTGCTCGATCGCGTTGAGCGCGGGGCCCGACTGGTCGTAGGCGGCGATGCGGTCGAGGTACTGCTGGACGATGGCGCGGCAGGTCGTGCGACCGGCGGCGAGCGCGGCGTGCGTGGTGGCGATCGTGGCCTCGACGACGTCGAAGCCCTGCGCGCCAACGGGAACCGCAGCGCCCACCAGCAGCGCGGCGAGACCAATCGGGCCGAGACGGAGTGCCGCGCGACCCATCAGGGAGCGCTCGCCTGGCGCGTCCGCAATGGCTGATCCCAGTTCGTCACGACGATGACGCGTCGCCGGACGGGCCCCGTGTTCACCTCGCCCGCATCCAGCACGAATCCGAACAGGCGGCCGTCCGGATGCACAGCGGTCAACGGTCCGGTGACCTGGTCGGAGATCTCGCGCCGCGACGCCACCCGGAATGTCGGCCCGGGCGCGAGCGTCGCCGCAATCACGCGCGACCCCTCCTGATAGTACAGCGTGCGTGAATCGGGGCTCCAGAGCGGATGGGCATTGTTGCGCGGCGCGCCCTCGCTCACCACGACCTTGTCCCGCAGGTCGGGCCAGCGCCGTACCGTGATGCGCATGATATTCCCCTCGCCCGACTGGAACGCAATCCACTTCCCGTCCGGCGACACGCGCGGCGCGCGTTCGGGCCAGTCGGCGGAGAGGACCGGCGTGAACCTCGGCTCTCCCTCGGCCACCGTGCGATGGATATCGGCGGCCGGGAGGTCGGTGTAGCTGAGAATCGTACCGTCGGCGAGCCACTGGCCCGGATTGTCCGCCACCGACGTTCCGCCGATGCGCCGGACAGCCGCCGCGCTGTCCACCCACTGGATGAACATAGCGCCAGCCACGACGGTGTCTCGACTCGCGCGATACAGCACACGCGTGCCGTCGGGCGACCAGACGGGGTTGTGGTATCCCGAGCCCCCCTGCGTGAGCTGGCGGTGCGTGCCGAGGTCGAGGTCGTAGATCCAGACGGCATCGTCGCGGGTGTAGGCGAGACGCCGTCCGTCGGGTGAGACGGCACCGTCCGGGTGATCGGTCGCCGGCAGTGGGACACGCTCGACCGTCCCGTCGAGGCGCACGAAGACGATCCGGTTCCCGCCTCCGCCTCCGCCCGCGCTGGGCCCACGCGTATAGACGAGCGTCCCGTTGGACGAGAGATGGTAGAACGCCACCCACGGAGACACCGCGACGCTGTCGGCCACCGTGATCGGCGGGCCGAGTTGGCGGAGGCGGCGCGGGTCAAACGGCAGTGCCTGCATCGTCCCGTCGGCTCGCACGAAGAGGAGGTGACCGGTCGGCGACCAGGTCGGCGTCACGGCCAGGGCGATCTGAGTCGTATCGCCGGTCGCCTTGTCGAGCGCCAGGATGCGCGAGTTGGTTCCGGTGGGGCTCGCCACCGTGACCAGCAGCGTGCGGTCGCCGGGCAGGAGCTCGCGCGTCACCGCGTAGAGGCCGGGGAGCGTGGCAATGGTGTCGAGCGGGCCTCCCTCGGCATCCACGCTGAGGATGATTCCGGAGCGCGCAACGAGATTGACGATGTCAAAATAGATCCGCCCGTCGTCACCCCAGAGCATACTGACAGGAATCTCGAATCCGGCGCCCGGCAGCTCGTTGGTGACCGGCTGCGGCCCGCCGCCCGACAATGCAATCTTCCGGATTGCGCCCTTGGTCTGCGGCGTGCGCGCGGTCGGTAGCGCCGCATAGACGACCCACTCCCCGTCGGGGGAGAAATCCAGGACGTCCGGCACTGCGTCAGCCGTACCCGGCATCAGCGCGGCGTCGGTCTCGCCGGCGCGACGCACGTACAGGCCGCCGGTGCCGATCCACGCAATCGTGCCCGCATCGGACGCGACGGCGTGGACGTTGGCAGGAACGCTGTCGAGCAGGGTGAACGCCACGCGCGCGGGCGCCGCGCCGGTCGCGCCCCCCGGACGGAGCGCCAGCCAAGCGGTCGTCACGGCCAGGACGAGCGCGCCCGCCGTCACGGCGCGCATCGGTGCGGACCAGGACCTCGGGTCCCACGTCCCGGCACTCCCGACGCGGCCGGTTGCCGCCAGCGCCGCCGCGCCGGCGCCATAGGAGGAGTTCCCGAGCGCCTCGCTGAACGCCGCCGCGCTCGCAAAGCGGTCCGCCGGCAACTTTTCGAGCGCCGTCCGCACCGCCGCCTCGACGTGCGACGGAATCGTCCGCCGCTGCGTCTGCAGGGCGCGCGGCGAGTCGGTCATCACCCGCGCGATGATTGCCTGCGCCGTCGGCCCGGTGAAAGGCGGCTCGCCGACGAGGCACTCGTAGAGCACGCAGCCAAGCGCGTACACGTCGGCCCGCGCCGAGATCTCGCGCTCCCCCATCGCCTGCTCGGGCGCCATATAGTGCGGCGTGCCGAGCGACATCCCGGTCTCGGTCATCCGCGTGCCGCCGTCGCTCCGGCTCACCGCGAGCGCGATCCCGAAGTCGGCCACCAGCGCCTGCCCGTCGTGGAGGAGGATGTTCTCCGGCTTGATGTCGCGGTGCACCACGCCGTGCCGGTGCGCGTAGTCGAGCGCCGACGCCACCTCGCGGGTGATGCGCACGGCCTCGTCCACCGGCAGTTGCCGCTCCTGGTTCAACCGGTCGCGGAGACTCTGCCCTTCGACGAACGGCATTACGTAAAAGACGCTCCCGGCCACCTCCCCCGAATCGTGCAACGGGAGGATGTGCGGGTGCTGGAGATTCGCCGTGGTGCGGATCTCGTGGAGAAACCGCTCGCCGCCGATGATCGCGGCAAGCTCGGGCCGGAGGATCTTCACCGCCACCTGGCGGTCGTGGCGGATATCGTGCGCCAGATAGACCGTGGCCATCCCGCCGGCGCCGACCTCGCGGTCGAGGCGATAGCGGTCCGACAGCTCCTGGACGAACTGCGGGTTCAGCACGGCCACCAGGACTCCGGCGCAAGGGGACGGACAAGGGTCGCCAGCGGACGCCCAATCGTACGGAAGGTCACAGGGGGCGTCAATCGGCGTGACACTGTCGTGCGAAATGTCGGCTTGTGAGCGGACCCCCGCGCGGTCACTTTTCCACGGCGCGCGTAGGCCCAATTCCGGGAGGGTGATTGAAGCGTCGTCGGGAACGGCTCGTCCTCGTGGTCGCGCTGGTGGCCTTTGTCGGCATCGCCGCGCTGTTCGGCTCGGTCGCCTGGTACCTCTGGCGCGACTCGGTCGCCGCCGAGGAACGCCTGGTCGGCGGCCTTGCCGCCTCGCTCGGCGAGCGGACCGAAGCGATGATCCTTGACACGCGCACGCTCCTCGAGGAGCTCGACGACCTGCCGCACGCGCGCTGTTCACCGGCCCACCTGCAGCGCCTGCGGGAAGCGGCGGTCGGCCGCCCACACATCCGGGCCATCGGGTATTGGCGCGTGACCGAGCGCCGCTGCGGCGTCGGCTTCCTCGGCGAGACCGGCCTGCGGCCCCCGCGGGCCGACCGCATCTACGACTCGGGCGTGATTGCCTGGTGGCCGAGCCGGTTCACGGAGGTCGGTGGCGTCCAGCTCTTCCTGATGCGCTTCGGCGACCACGACGCCGCGATAGACCCGCGCGTGCTGCTCGACGTCGGACCGCTGGAGCATCGCCAGGCCGGCCTCTGGGTCGAGCAGTTGCGGCTCACGGCGAGTCCCGCCGACGCCGAGCTCCCCTCGCCCGATTCAATCCCGGTCGGACTCACCCTCGACCGGGAGCGGGGCCGGGCGATCTCGCGCTACTCCCGGGAGGGCGTCCTCCCGATTGAGATCGTCGCGATCGAGCCGCTGGACGCCTTCTGGGGCCGCTATACGCTCTCGTTCTTCATCGGCAGCACGGTCGCGCTGATCCTCGTCGGCGGCTGGCTCTACGCCCTCTGGCGTTACACGCGGCACCGGCTGAGTATGGGGTCGCAATTGCGCCAGGCCCTTGCGCACGGGCAGATCCACGCGCGGTATCAGCCGGTGATTGACCTCAAGTCCGGTCGCTGCATCGGCGCCGAGGCGCTCGCCCGTTGGACGATGCGCGGCGGCGAACGGGTCACGCCCGACGTCTTTATGCCGATTGCCGAGCGGGAAGGGCTCAACGCGGAAATCACGCTGGCCGTCCTCGGGGCGGTCTTCCGCGACCTGCGCGGTGTCTTGACAGGGCCACACCGCCTCGGCATCAATGTAAATCTGACGCCGGAGGACCTGAAGACCGACCGGTTTGCGCTCGCGCTGCAGGCCGCCCTGACCGCCGGAGGGATTGGCGCGTCGTCCATCAAGTTGGAGATCACCGAGCGGGCCCTCATCAATACGGACTCGTCACGGGCGATGATCCACCGCCTGCGCGAACAGGGCCACGAGGTGGCGGTGGACGACTTCGGCACGGGATATTCCAGTCTCTCCTACCTCTCAACGTTCGAGCTCGATGTGCTGAAGATTGACAAGTCGTTCGTGGACGCCATCGGCACCGGTGCGGCGACGAGCCACGTAATCGTCCACGTGATCGAGATGGCCCAGTCGCTGGGGCTGCGCACGGTGGCCGAGGGCGTCGAGACCGAGGAGCAGGCGCGCTGGCTGATTGAGCACGGGGTGGACTACGCGCAGGGGTACCTGTACAGCCCGGCAATCAACGCCGAGGCGTTCGGGGAGTTCGTCCGGGTGCGGGCGGCCGCGTGAGAACCGGACGTCCGGGCTCGCGCGTGACGATAGCGCTGGTGATCGCGGTGGCGCTCGGTGTCGTGGGCGGCTGCGCCGGTTTTATCCAGCCGGCAAAGCCCAAGAGTGCGCCGGCCGAGGAGTCGTCCAGGCCGACGCCGTCCGCCACGCCGACGGCGGCGCCGGTCGCGGCGCCCACCGCGGTGGCCGAGCGTCCGGCTGCCGCGCGGCCCGCGCCGACGGCACCCGCCCGTCCCACCGTGCTCATCGCCCGGCCGACCGAAGCGCCCGCCGCGCTCGACGCGCGCCACCGCGCGCTCGTCACCGCCGGGCGCAGCATTCCGCGTGACGAAGTCGGCTACTATCTCGACGTGCTCGTGGCGCGGCTGCGGCAGCTGCAGATCGCCGGCCTGACGGTGGTGCGGCACGAGACGCGGGTGTCGGTTGACGTCGTGGACTCGACGATGTTCGAGTCCGCCACCGCGGTGCTCACCGCCGACGCGCGCCGCACCCTTGGGCCGATTGCCCGTCTACTCAACGAGTACGATCGGACCGTCATCTCAATCCACGGCCAGGTGGACTTCACTGGTGCGGCCGTCACCGATCAGCGATTGGCGGAGCAACGGGCGCTCGCGGTGGCGCTCCAGTTCACCGGGGGCGGGGTGGCCGTAGGCCGGATCATCGTCGTCGGGAATCCGGCCGACCCGGCGAAGGCCGTCGCCGAGGTGCCCGCGACCAACGGCCGGATCATCCTCTGGCTGGACCCACTGCGGCAGTAGGGGAACCCCCCGTCGCCTGCGCGTCCAACTCCTCGTGCAGGAACTGCAACACCGTGATCTCGTCGCGCCGGAGCGCCGCCGACTTCCGTTCCCCCCGCCGGGCGCGCCGCGCCTCGGGCACCGCGACGCCACGGTGGTACGCCGCCACGATCGTCGGATGCACGTAATACTTCCGCGCCACCGCGCGGGTGTTGCCGAGCGCGTGCGCCACCCGGTCGAGCGCCGCATTGACGTTGCGCTTGGCCTCGGACTCGTTCGCCGCGGTGCCCATCTCGCGCAGCGCCCGCGCCGCGAGCATCGTGCCGCTCCAGGTGCGGAAATCCTTCGCGGTCACGTCCTGCCCGGTCAGCTCCCGCAGGTACGCGTTGACGTCGCCCGAGTCCACCGTCACGCGTTCGCCGTCGTCGTTCGTATACTGGAAGAGTTCCTGCCCCGGCAGGTCCTGCAGCTTCTTGACGATGCCGGAGAGCCGACGGTCGGTGATGGCGATCTCGTGCTTCACGCCGCTCTTGCCGCGAAAGGCAAAGGTGAGCGTGTCGCCACGCACCGCCACGTGCTTCCGGCGCATCGTGGTCAGCCCGACCGAGCGATTGGCCTTGAGGTACTCCTCGTTCCCGATCCTTATCAGCGTCTTGTCGAGCAGGCGGACCATCGTGGCGAGCAGCTTCCGGCGCGGCAAGCCAGGGAGCGCAAGGTCCGGCTCGAGCAGTTCGCGCAGGCGCGGGAGCGCCTCGCTGAAGGCCAGCATCCGGCCGAACTTCGTTTCATCGCGCCGCGCACGAAACTGGGGATGGTAGCGGTACTGCTTGCGCCCCTTGGCATCGCGCGCGGTGGCCTGGATGTGGCCGTGGCGGTCCGGGCAGATCCAGACGTCGGTCCACGCCGGCGGAATCGCCAGCGCGGCCAGACGACGGCGCTCCTTCGCGCTGCCGATACGGGCGCCCGCCGGCGAGTAGTACGCAAACCCCGTTCCGGCGCGCTTGCGGGTGATGCCCGCGTCGGCGTCGGTGACGTACGTGAGGCCGGCGGCTTCCGCCGCCGCAACGTGTTCGTCCTTCGGTTCGGAGGGCACGGGGGGATACTGGCCGAGTCGCCGACGCGCCGCCAGTGGCGGCCACGCGGCGGGCGCCGCACGCACCGCGCCCCCTTCACTTCCGCAGTCGCCCCAGCCCCGGCGCCACCAAGCTGCCGACGTAGAGATGCGTCGCCGTCTCGTGAACGCTCGTGTTCATCGGGTAACGACCCGTGGGGTCCTGCAGGTCGGCCACGACCCGCCCCGCCGTGTCCACCGCGATGATGTGCCCGTACGCGGTCGCCCTCGGCCGAATCACCGCCGGCACGCGCAGGAGCACCTTTCGCAGGAACGGGCGGGCGGAGAGGCGATCGAGCAGCAGGTTCCGCGGGGCGTACAAGGCGATCCAGTAGCGGCCATCGCGTCCCGCCGAAATGTTGTCCGGGAAGCCCGGTAACGATTCGATGAACGGTTCCGCCGCGCCGCGCCGCGCTCCGGCAATCCAGACGCGCAGGACGCGATAGCTCCCGGTCTCGCTCACCAGCACGTACGTCTGGTCGTGCCCCACCGCGACGCCGTTGGCAAACTGCAGCCCGTCGCGCACCGTGGTGGTGGCCCCGGTAGCGGGATCGTGGACGAGCAGCCGGCCGTGTCCGCCGTGCTCCACGATGTCGAGCACGCTCGCCTCGGCGGTCCCCCACGTCGTCCCGCCGAACTTCGCGGAGGCGTCGGTGAAGTAGATCTTCCCGTCGGCGGCGACGTCCACGTCGTCGGCGAGGCTGATCGGGACGCCGTCGGCGGCCGTCGCGAGCACCGTGGTGCGGCCATCGGGCGCGATCCGGAGCAGGCCGCGCGACGCATCGGCGACGATCAGGTGGCCGGCGGCGTCGAAGTCGAGGCCGAGCGGCCGACCGCCGGTGTGCACCCAACGTTCCGGGCCGGTCCCGTCGGGGCGCAGTCGCACAATGTAGCCGGCGTGCGTCGAGACGTAGAGGCGGCCGGCTTCGTCCGTCGCGACGTCCTCCGGGCCGACGTCATCGCCGAGCGAGAGCAGCTCGAGCGCCGCCAGGCGGTCGTTCGTCTCGAAGGCGCCGGTATAGCCGGCGTTCGCGGGCGCCTCCCAGGCGACGGGCGCGACGGGCACGGGCCACGCGGCGAAGTAGAGCAGGCCGAGGGCAAGGAGTGCCGACGCGAACGCGACAGCGAGGCGGCGCGAAAACGGGGCCACGGTGGGCAGGAGCTTACCGCGACGTCCGCCCGCGCGCCACCTCTCTCGAATGCTCAGCCGATCGGCTGGATCGCCTCGACGTCAATGGTGATCCGCACATCCGTCCCGACCACCTGCGCGCCCTCGGTGATGCGGTTGAACGTCACCCCAAAGTCCATCCGGTTGATGACCGTGGTGGCGGTAAAGGCGATGCGCCGCGCGCGCTGACCGTCCATCATCCCGGTGATCTCGGTGTCGAGCGTCACGCTCCGCGTCACGCCGCGCAACGTGAGGTCGCCGATCACCCGAAGATGCGTGTCGTCCACGCGCTCGACGCGCTTGCTCACGAAGCTCATCTCCGGAAAGCTGTCCACGGCCAGATAGTTGCCCGACCGGATGTCATTGTCGCGCCGCTCGTTCTCGGTGTTCACGCTGGTCGTCTGGATCCGCGCGATCACGCTCGCCGCCGTCGGGTTGGCCGGATCGAACGTCAGCTCGCCCTGCCATCCCGTGAACCGACCGTTGACCCACGAGATCCCAAGATGACGGACGCGGAACGTGACCGCGCTGTGCGCCATATCCACGCGCCAGCCGTTGGGCGGGAGCGGCGGCGGCGCAGGCTGCTGCGCCGAGACGGCACCGAGGGCAATGGCGGAAAGCAGGCCGGCGAGGGCGAGCGGGCGGGCGGCGCGGATCATACGCGGACTCCGGAAAGGGAACGGGGGCGCACCTTGGCGCCGGTGGACCCACTGGATACGAAGGGTCCGCCCCAAACGTTCGCGCCGGCGCCCCTACGGCTGTTGCCGTGCGTGCAATTCGACCCGCCGCTCCACCGCAGTCCATCCGGTTACAGGGAGTGCCGGAAGCAAAGGACGGTCCGGGTGGCCGCCAATCAGGAATATCGGCATACTCAGCCGACCGGAATCAAGCGTCCCGCCCTGCCCTGAGGCACAAACCCGAGATGAGCGCCCCTACCGACTCAACGGCCCTCACGGCGGCGGCCGACCCAATCGTCATCGGCCGACGCGCCCTGACGACCTGGCACCTGACACTCCTTGCCTTCTGGGTGTTCACGGTCGTGGCAATCCTCCTGGGGGCGGAAGGAAGCGGCCTCGTGGCGCTCGTCCTCGCGGCGACGGGGTGGCTCGTCGCGGCGGGGCCCGCCGTCGTCTTCCTCGCGCATACGCGCAAGCACCGCGACGAGGGGGTCGGGCGTGTGATGCGCCGCTCGGCCACGGGGAGTGCCATCGCGTTGATCGCACTCGGGCTCCTGGCCTGCCTGGTGGATCTCTCCACGCGCGACCTGATGATGCCGGTTGACCTCGGCGCGTTCCGATACCTCTGCTACCTCTTCCTCGCCTTGGGGGTCGCGGTGGTGGCCCGCGCCTGGACCGCGCGAGCGGCGCCGGACCAGCCGGAGCGCTACGTCTTCCGGCACCAGGGTGCGACGGGAACGGGGGTATTGCTCGCGCTCCTGGCGACGGTGATGCTGCCCAAGTTCAGCGGGGGCTCGGAGACGTCGGCGTATCGCAGCGTGATCCAGTCGGATCTTCGCAACCTGGTGGTCGCCCAGGAGATCTTCTTTATGGACAGCGCCCGGTACGCGCGGACCATCTCGGAACTCCCGAACTTCTGGATTTCCGAAGGCGCCACTGAGCCACTGATTGACGCCGGAGCGGACGGCTGGAGCGCCACGATGACACACGCCAGGCTGCCCGGGATGACCTGCGGCGTGGCGGTGAATGCGACCAACCCGGTAGACGCCTATGCCGACAGCGCCCAGGCGGCTTGCCGATAGTGGTGGAGTGGGTATTCTTGACGCGCAACGACTTCCAAGGAGCACCCCCGTGTTGACTCGTCTCGCCCGTCTCTCGCTCAGCTCCATCGGCCTGCTCGCGCTCATCGCGCGTCCGGCCACGGCCCAGGAGCATCAACACGACCAAGGCGTCGGCACGGTGGAGTTCCCCACGGCGTGCAACGCCGAGGCCCAGCGCGCCATCAACACGGCGGTGGCAATGCTCCACTCGTTCTGGTTCGTCGAGGCGAGGAACACATTCCGCGCGGCGGCGGACGCCGACCCCGCCTGCGGCACGGCATACTGGGGGATCGCGATCACGCACTTTGGGAATCCGTTTGCCGGCGGCCCGGGACCGGAAGGGAACCGCGCCGGATTGACCGCGGCGCAGCGCGCCGTCGCAATAGGAGGCCGGGCGCCGCGCGACCAGGCGTACATCGCCGCCGCGCTCAGTCTCTACGCCGACCACGACCGCGTGGACAATCGGACGCGGATGCGGGCCTACGAGGCGGCGCTCGGCGACCTGCACGCGAAGAACCCCGCCGACTCCGAGACGGCAATCTTGCACGCCCTCTGGATGGTGGCGAATGCATCGCCGCTCGACTCCACTTTTGCCCAACAGCGGAAGGCCGCCGACATCCTGAACCCGCTCTTTGAGCGGCAGCCGGACCATCCGGGGCTGGCGCACTACATCATCCACGCCTTCGACTCGCCGCCGCTGGCCCACCTGGCGCTCGGCGCGGCGCGCCGGTATGCCGAGATCGCGCCGGCGGCGCCGCACGCGCTGCATATGCCGTCGCACACCTTCACCCGGCTCGGCCACTGGGACGAGTCCATCCAGACCAATCGCCGGTCAATGGATCTCGAGCCGCCGGGTTCGAAGGGACACGCCGCCGACTATATGGTCTACGCCTTCCTGCAGCAGGGGCGTGACGACGCGGCGCGCGCGGTGATGGGGGAGATCGGACTCGACCCCTCCACGGAGGATCCGACCGGCGTCGTCGGGCGGCTGGCCGGTTACAACTCGGTGGCGATGCAGGCCCGCTTTGCCCTCGAACGCAACGACTGGGCGCTCGCCTCCACGCTCTCCGTGCCGATAGGGCAGCCGCCGTCGGTGGAGGCCGTGACGCGCTTCGCCCGCGCACTGGGCGCCGCGCGCGCGGGCAACGCAGCCACCAGCCGCGCCGAGCTCGAGGCGATGCACGGACTCGTCACCCGGATGACCGACGCGCGGGACCCCTACTGGCCGATCGTCGTGGACGCGCAGCGTCTGGCGGCCGAGGCGTGGGTGCTCCACCTGGAGGGCAGGCACGCCGACGCCCTGCGCGTCGCCGCCGAGGCGGCGGCCAAGGAGGACCTGGTCGAGAAGCATCCCGTCACGCCGGGTCCGCTGATTCCCGCCCGCGAACTCCTCGGCGACATTCTCCTTGTCCACGGACGTCCGGCCGACGCGCTCGCCGCCTACGAGCAGACCCTGCGCAAGGAGCCGAACCGCTTCCGCGCCCTGCACGGCGCGGCGAAGGCGGCCCGGGCCGCCGGGCGGGACGACGCCGCGGCACGCTACTATCGCGAGTTGCTCGACCTCGGCGCGCGGGAATCCGCACGCGCCGAACTCGTCGAGGCGCGGGCGTTCCTCGGGGCGCGGTAGGGGCGAGCGAGCAAGGAGGTACGCCGATGTCCCGCCCCCGAATTCCGCGCTGGCTCGCCCTCGCCGCGGTCACCGCCGTCGGCGCCGTTGGCGCCTGTGCCAACCTGGTCAACGTCGAGCGCCGGACTGCCGCACCCGCCGAAGTCGCCACGCTCGACCAGCGATCGCCCTGGCTGAAGGCGCACCTGCGGGACGGTACGGTGCTCATCCTCTCGGCCTGGCGCCACGACTCCCTGACGCGCGAGATCGTCGGCACCGGCCAGAGGCAGGACGTCAATCGCGTGGTGGTGGACTCCGGAACGCTCCGGCTCCCGGTGGACTCGGTCGCGCTCTTCGAGACCAACGTCCTCTCGCCGAGCGACGCACATTCGGCGATCACCGTGATGACCGGCCTCAGTGCGGCCGTCACAACCTACTGCGCGCTCAATCCCAAGGCGTGCTTCGGCTCCTGCCCCACCTTCTATGTAACGGACGCCGCCGGCACCGCCCTGATGGCCGAAGGCTTCTCGTCGAGCATCGCCCCGGCGCTCGAGGCAACCGACCTGGACGCGCTCTGGACGGCGCACGCGACGAGCCGCGACTTCACCGTCCGGATGACCAACGAGGCGCTCGAGACGCACGTCGTCCGATCGGTCACCGTCGTCGCCGTCCCGCGCGCCGCCGGGGCGCGCATCATCGCCGACGATGCCGGCGTGTTCCATTCCGCCACCGCCCTCGTGCCGCCACGTGCTTGCACGGCGGATGGCGCCGACTGCCTCGCCGCCCTCAGCGCCTACGACCTCGCCGTCCATTCCTCGCGCGCCGACTCCACCGACCTCGGCACGCGTGAACTCGTCGAGCTCGAGTTCCCCGCGCCCGGCGACGGCGACGTGGGCGTGATCGTCTCGACGCGGCAGACGCTGATGAGCACGTTCCTGTTCTACCAGGCGCTGGCCTGGCTCGGGACGAATGCGACGCCCTGGCTCGCGCGGCTTACGCCCGACCGGATCGCCGCCGGGAGCGGCGAAGCGGGACTCGGCGCGATTCTCGGTCGCGTGGACGTGCTGGTCGAGGATCGGCACGGCCACTGGGTCGCGGCCGGCACGGTGGGCGAGACGGGACCCCTCGCCACGGACACCAAGATCGTCGTCCTGCCGCGCAGCGTGGCCGCCGATGCACCCCTTCGGGTGCGGATCCGCAGCACGCGCGGGATGTGGCGACTCGATCAGGTCCAACTCGCCAAGGTCGCGCCGGCGGCCGACGCGATCCGACTCGACCCGGTCGCGGTCACCAGTGCCGGCCGCCCCGACGCGCGGGCGCTGGCGCTCCTGCTCGACGCCACACAGCCGCTCGTCACCTTCCCGGGCGATGACTACGAGTTGCAGTATCGCCTGCCGGGCGACCCGGCGGACCTTGAACTGTTCCTCGAGGCGCGCGGCTACTACCTCGAGTGGATGCGGCAGGAATGGTTGGCCGAGGAGGATCCGGCCAAGGCCGCGCGGCTGTTCCTCGATCCTCGCGGGGCGCTGCGCGAACTCGCGCCGGTGTACGCGCGGCAGGAGGCCGGAATGGACTCGATCTTCTGGGGGTCGCGTTATGTCAGGCGCTAGGGTGGTCCTCGGGATCGCGCTGGCCCTGACCGCCGCCGGGTGCGCCACCACCCAGGGTCCCAAGCGGTGGCTCGCCACTGGCGCAGAGACGCAGACAACGGCCTTCGGCGGTTGGGCCGAACTGCGACTGGTGAGTGGCGACAGCGTCAAGGGCGAACTGATCGCGGTGTCCCACGACGTCCTGTGGATCATGCGCGACTCTGCGGTCGCCATCTATATCAAGGGTGATGTGCAGGGCGGCCGCGTGATCGGGTGGAACTCGGCGGCCTCGGACGTCATCACCATCGCCTTCTTCGGGGTGGTCAGCACGCTCACGCACGGTGCGCTTCTCATCATCTCCGCGCCCATCTGGATGTTTGTCGGAGGAATGGCGAGTAATAGCCAGGCAGAGCTCCCCGTGCGGCACCTGACCGTGACCGATTGGAGCCAGCTCGGCGCGTGGGCGCGTTTTCCGCAGGGACTGCCGGACGGGCTCGACCTGGCAACGCTGCGGCCAAAGCCGCGCTGAGTCAGCGCGGGGAGCGTCCGATGCTGTCGGGCGCGACCGTCGCGAGCGCCAGCACCGCAAGCGCCTCCACCGCGCGCGCACCGACGCGCACGCCATCGCTCGCGGCGTCGGCAAAGGCGACCCCGCGCAGGCCAAACCCGGTAAGCTGCACGCCGGGGAGCGTCGCCAACGCCGCTTCGATCCGCGCCACGCGCGCGCCGTGGCCGAGCTCGTACTGCGGGATCGCGCGTGGCACACGCACCACCTCGGCAAAGGCCGGCGCCTCCGACACGCCGTAGAACCGCGCCACCTCGGCGCGCGCGAGCGTCAGCAGTTCGGCCTCGCCCATCGCGCCGGCCTCCGGGTCCACTGCGCCGCCGTACAATGCGCGCACGAGCGTGTGACCGCGCGGTCCGCGCCCAGGGTACGTGGCGGTCTCCCAGAGATTGCCGAGCATTCGGTAGCCCTCGCCCCGGGCGATGAGCACGCCGAACCCGCGCGGGGTCATCGCTCGCGCGGCGGGGCCGAACCCGAGCCCCACCACCGAGACCGGGGGGCACACGATCTGGTCGAGCTCGTGCGCCAGCGCGGCGTGCGTCGCGCGCAGCAGCTCGGCGCTCGCCCAGGGCTCGCCCGCCAGGATCACCGCGTCCGCCGGCACTGGCTCGGCGTCCCCGGCAATGCCCACGTGCCATCCCGTCGCCGTGCGCGCGACCGTCCGCGCCGCGGCGTTGCAGCGCACGGTGAATCCGCCCCGCGCGGCGACGGCGCGCGGCAGCGCCTGCATCCCGCCGCGAAACGACTGCAAGGCACCCGAGCTCGTGCGGCCGCGGCGCGCAAGCATTCCGCGGATCACCGACCCGTGTTCGCGCTCGAGCGCGGCCATCCTCGGAAACGCCGACGCGAGCGACAGCCGCTTGGCGTCGCCGGCGAAGATGCCGAGCGTCATCGGCATCACCAGCCGGTCGGCCACCTCGGGGCCGAGCCGCCGTGCGGCGAACGCCCACACCGATTCGTCCGCCGCGCCACTCCGCGCCCGAACGAACGGCTCGGCGAGCAGCCGCGCGCGGCCGCGCACGCTCAGAAGGCCAGAGAGCAGGAAGCCGATCGGGTTCGCGCTGACGCGGCGGATCCGTCCGGCGCGGTACAGATACCGGCGCGCTGCGCCCGCGTTGGCCGGGACGAGTGAGTCGCGCATCCCCACGCCGTCAATCAGGCGGTCCATCTCGGCGCGCCCGCCGAGGTAGCCCGCTGGGCCGCTCTCGAGCAGCCACTCCCCGCGCACAAGGCTTCGCGCCTTGCCGCCGACCTCGCCGTCGCGCTCGAGTACCAACACCTCGAGCCCGCCGGGCAGCGTGGCCGCTGCCTGCCGCGCCGCCCAGGCCGCCGCGAGCCCCGAGATCCCGGCCCCGACGACCACCAGGCGGCGCACCGTCAGACCGTCCGGCTGAACACCGGCCGCGCCTCCGCGGCGTGCCGCTCGCGCTGGTACCGGTCAAAGCACATTGCCAGGTTGCGGACAAAGAGCTCGCCGGTCGGCGTGGCCTCGATGCGGCCGGCGTCCACGCGCACCAGCCCGCCGTCCACGTGTGCGGCGAGGAGCGCGAGATCCTCGGCAAAGTACTCGGCGAAGACGATGTCGTACCGCCGCTCGACCGCGGCGATGTCCACGCGGAAGTTGCACATCAGCTCGTGGATGACGGCGCGCCGCACCTCGTCGTCGTCCGACCGCGCCACGCCGCGCGACACGGGGAGCTCGTCGCGGGCGATCCGCTCCTCGTACGTCGAGAGCTTCTTCTCGTTCTGCACGTAGGCGCCGCGCACGTCGCCGATCGCCGAGATGCCGAACCCGAGCACGTCGTCGCCGGGAATCACCGCATACCCCTGGAAGTTCCGGCGCAGCCGACCGGCGTGCTTCGCGAGCGAGAGGTCGTCGTCGCCCAGGGCAAAGTGGTCCATCCCGATCGGCTCGTACCCGGCGCGCAGGAACTTCTCGCGCGCGATCGCAAAGAGCGCCAGCTTGGTCTCGGCGTCGGGGAGCTGGTCTTCCTCGAGTTTCTTCTGATGCCCGCGGACCCACGGCACGAAGGCAAACGAATAGACCGCCACGCGGTCGGGCCGCAGCGACACCACCGCGTCCACCGTGCGCTCGAACGTCTCCGGCGTCTGCAGCGGGAGCCCGTAGATGAGGTCCACGTTGATTCCGCGGAATCCACGACGCCGCGCGTGCTCCACCAGTGCGGCCGTCTGCTCCAGCGACTGCACGCGGTTGATCGCCTCCTGCACCGCCGGCGTGAGGTCCTGCACGCCGAAGGAGATTCGATTGAACCCGAGGTCGGCGAGGGCGTCAATGTGCGCCGCCGACGTCACGCGTGGATCCGCCTCGAGCGCCAGTTCGGCGCCGGGGAGCGGTTGGAATTCCTTCAGGACGTGCCCCATCAGCCCGGTCAGCTGGGCGGGCGTGTAGTACGTCGGCGTGCCGCCACCGAGGTGGAGTTGGGCGAAGTGCCGCCGGTGCGGCAGTCGCTGCGCCACAAGCGTGATCTCGCGCTTGAGTGACTCGAGATACGGCGCCGCAACCTCGCGGTGCCGCGTGACAATCACGTGGCAGCCGCAAAAGAGGCATCGCTCCTCGCAGAACGGCAGGTGCAGGTAGAGCGAGAGCGGTGCGTCCCCCAGTCGGTCGGCGGCGGCGAGACGCTCCTCGTAGTCGGCGACCGTCACCCCGTCGTGGAACTCGACGGCGGTCGGATAGCTCGTGTAGCGCGGCCCGGCCTGGTCGTACCGGGCGAGTAGCTCGGCGGTGACCTCGCGCCCGACCGGGCGCGCCGGGTCCATCCGCTCGCCTGACGGTGCTCCGGTCATCCCGCGACCTCAGCCGGCGCAACACCGGCCGGGATGCGTTCGGCGTGGACGACCTCGACCAGCGCGTGCACGCTTTCGATCGGCGTCTCGGGCAGGATGCCGTGGCCGAGGTTCACGATGTGCCCGCGCGCCGGCACCCTTGCCAGCAACGCGCGCGCCGCCGTGCGCGTCGCATCGGGGCCGGCGAGGAGGATTGCCGGATCGAGATTGCCCTGGAGCGCCTTGCCCGGCCCGAGCCGCGCGCGCAGCGCGCCAAGGTCCTCGCGCCAATCCACCGCCAGCGCCTCGGCGGCCAGCGCGGCATAGGCGTCCACCAGATGCGGGGCGTCCTGCACGAAGAGAATCCGCGGCGCGCCCAGCTCCCGCGTCGCGTCGAGAAATCGCACCAGGTGCGGCCGCACGAGGCGCGTCCACTGGTCGAGCGAGAGGACGCCGGCCCAGGTATCGAAGAGCTGGACTGCGTCGGCACCGGCGCGCACCTGCGCCGTCACGTAGCGGATTGCCAGCGTGGTCAGGCGGTCGAGGAGCGCGCGCACGAGGCCGGGATCGCCCGCCGCCAGCGCGCGGAGTGCCGGAAAACCGGGCTGTCCGCGTCCCTGCACCAGGTAGGCCGCCAGCGACCACGGCGCGCCGGCGAACCCAAGCAGCGCCTGGCGTCCCGCGAGTTCGCGTTTCACGATGGTCAGCGCCTCGATCACCTCCGGCGCGATCCGTTCTGGCTCTGGGTCGAGCAGCGCGTCCACGTCGGCGGCGGTGCGCACCGGATGCGCGAGCACCGGGCCCGGATCGAACCGGACCGAGAGCCCGAGCGCGCCGACCGGACTCATCAGGTCGGCAAAGATGATCGCCGCATCGAGCGAAAAGCGCGCCAACGGCTGCAGCGTCACCTCGGCGGCGAGCGCGGCATTCCCCGCCAGGTCCTCGAACCGGTACCGCTCGCGCAGCGCGCGATACTCCGGCAGGTACCGGCCGGCCTGACGCATCACCCAGATCGGGCGCCGGTCGGTCGGCTCGCCACGCAGGGCGCGGAGGAGGCGGTCGTTCACGACCCCTCCCCGCTGGCGGCAAAGCGGTAACCGATCCCGCGCACCGTATGGAAGTAGCGCGGCTTCTCAGGGTCGGGCTCGAAGCGCTTCCGCAGACGCACGATGAAGTTGTCAATCGTCCGCGACGAGGGCAGCACGTCGTCGCCCCAGACCTTGTCGAGGATCTCCTCGCGCCACACAACCTCGCCGTCCCGCTCGACCAATACCTTGAGGATCATCGCTTCCTTCTGGGTCAGGACCTGGTCGGCGCCGTCGAACGAGCGCCCGCGAAAACTGCGGAAGTCAAACTCGTTGTCGCCGAACCGCACCACCGGCTCGAGCGAGGTCAGCGCATCGTAGCGCGTGCGGCGGCGCAGGATTGCCGCGACGCGCAGCAGCAGTTCGCGCAAGTGGAACGGCTTCATCAGGTAGTCGTCGCCGCCCGCCTCGAGGCCGCGGATCCGGTCGCCGGTACCGCCCTTGGCGGTCAAAAAGAGCACCGGCGTGTCGCGCCCTTCCTTCCGCGCCGTCTGGCAGACCGTGAAGCCGTCCATCCCCGGCAACATCACGTCCATGATCACCAGGCCATACTCCTGGCGGCGGATCCGGTCGAGCGCCACGCGCCCGTCGCCGACGACCTCCACCTGATGCCCCTCCGCCTCGAGATTCTCGCGGATCCCGCGGGCGAGATTCACCTCGTCCTCCACCAACAGCACGCGCGACGGCGTGGCGTTCACGAGCCGGCCTCGTCCACGGTGGGCCAGGTGACCGTGAAGCGGGCGCCGCGCCCGACGCCGCCGCTCTCCGCCCGGACGCTGCCGTGGTCCAATTCCACGCATCGCCGCACGATGTAGAGGCCGAGGCCCGTCCCGCCGCTGATGGCGTGCCGCTCGTCCTCCACGCGGACGAACTTCTCAAAGAGGCGCCCCGCTTCCTTGGGCGCAAAGCCCATCCCCTCGTCGCTGACCACGAGGTGCGCCTGGCCATTTTCCGGCCGCACCGCGACGTGCACGCCGCCGCCGACGCTCGACGCCTTGATCGCGTTGTGCATCAGGTTCCGGATCACCGTCTGCACGCCCTGGCGGTCGGCCTTCATCAGCGCCGTGCCGCCCACCTCGGTCGTGACGGTGATTGCCTTCTCGCGCGCGACGTCGGCCAGCTCGCCGAGGACGGCCCGTACCTCCTCGCCGAGTTCCAGCGTCTGCGGCTCCGCGCGCGGCAGCGCGACGGCGAGTCGCGAGGCGTCGAGGATGTTGGCGATCACGCGCTGGAGGCGCCCGAGGTCGGACAGGAGCCGCTCGATCAGTTCGGTGCGCCGCGCCGGCGGCGGGTCGCGCATCGCCAGCGTCTCCGCCGAGAGCCGCATGCTCGCCAGTGGGCTCTGCAACTCGTGCGACACCGTGGCGAGGAAGTCGTCCTGCCGGCGACGGAGATTCGCCTCCTCGCGCACGGCGCGATACACGATGGCCATCGCCGCGAGGAGCACGGCGAGGAAGAAGGCGCCTTCCCACGCGTAGCGGTTGAGCCGCCGGAAGCGCGCGTCGGTCACCGCGGCAATCGCTTCCGGCGCGACGCGCACCTCCGCCGGATTGCCGGTGACGACGAGACTCGGATACATCCCGGCCACGGTGCCCCGGTCCACGCCCGCGCTGAGCAGCGCCGCCGCCGATGCCACCTGCGAGTCGAACGCGGCCTTACGCTGGGCCACCACGCCCGCCGTGTAGTACCACTCGTCAATGAGCCAGTAGCCGAGCTGCGCGCTACACACGGCGAGGAGCACGAGGAAGCCCACCTGCACCGTCCGCGTGCGCCGGAGACTGGTGCGCCAGCTCATTGCGAAGCCCCCGGCGCGGCAAGCGCCCGGGCGAGCGCATCGCGCAGCCGCGTGAGGTGTCGGGTCTCGTGCGCCAGCGAGAGGAATCCCGCCTCGTATGCTGAGGGCGCGAGCGCCACGCCGCCGGCGAGGAGCGCGTGGAAGAGCGGCGCGTAGCGGGCCGACGCGCCGGGGTCAATCGCCTCCGCCGAGCGCGGCGCCGCCCCCGACTGCAACGCGAGCCAGAAAAGCGAACCGCACCGCACCAATTGCGCCGGAGTCGCCGCGTTTTGCCCGGCCAGCACCGGAGCCAACAGCGCCTCGAGCGCGCGTCCGGTCGCCTCGAGCCGCGTCCACCCGTCCTCGCGCTCGAGCACCCGCAACGTGGTCAGTCCCGCCGTCATCGCAATCGCATTCCCCGAGAGTGTCCCCGCCTGATACACCGGCCCTTCCGGTGCGAGGTGCCGCATCAGCTCACGGCGTCCACCGAACGCGCCCACCGGCAAGCCGCCGCCGATCACCTTGCCGAAGGTCGCCAGGTCCGGCGTGATCCCGAGCAGCGCCGCCGCGCCCCCCTTGGCGAGCCGGAAGCCGGAGATCACCTCGTCAAAGATCAACAGCGTCCCCGCGCGCTGCGTCTCCCGACGCAATGTGGCGAGAAATTCCGGCCGCTGCAGGAGCAGGCCGTTGTTCGCCGGCACCGGCTCGATGATCACCGCGGCGATCCGGTCACCCTCGGCGCGCAGCAACTCGGTGAGCCGCTGCTCGTCGTCGAGCGGAAGCACGGTCGTCTCGCGGGTGAACGCCTCCGGCACCCCGGCCGACGAGGCGCGCCCGAACGTCACCAGTCCCGACCCGGCCGAGACGAGGAGATGGTCGGCGTGACCGTGGTAGCAGCCGGAGAACTTCACGATCCGGTCGCGCCCGGTGGCGCCGCGGGCCAGGCGAATGGCGCTCATCACCGCCTCGGTCCCCGACGACACAAACCGTACCTGCTCGAGGCCCGGGTACGCCGCCACCAGCCACTCCGCCAGCTCGATCTCCGGCTCGCAGGGCGCGCCGAAGCTGGTGCCGCGCACCGCCGCGTCGCAAATCGCCTGCTGCACCTCGGGGTGCGCGTGCCCGAGGATCAGCGGTCCCCACGAACAGACGAAGTCGGCGTAGCGCTTCCCGTCCACGTCCTCGAGGTCCGCGCCCTGACCCGATCGCACGACGATCGGGGTCCCGCCCACCGCGCGGAATGCCCGCACCGGGGAGCTCACGCCGCCGGGAATCACTCGCATCGCGCGTTCCATCCAGGCGCGCGACATCGGGCCGGCGGTCACAGCCACCCCTTGGCCAGGGCCTCACGCGCGTGATACGTGATGATGATGTCGGCGCCGGCGCGCGCCATCGCCTGCAAGTTCTCGCGCACCACCAGCGCCTCGTCGAGCCACCCGCGCTCGGCGGCCGCCTTCACCGCCGAGTATTCCCCCGAGACGTTGTAGGCGGCGAGCGGCAGCGAGCAGGCGTCCTTCACGCGGCGGATCACGTCGAGGTAGGCCAGCGCCGGCTTCACCATCACAATGTCGGCGCCCTCGGCCTGGTCGAGCAGCGCCTCGCGCACGCCCTCCGCCGCATTGCGCGCGTCCATCTGGTAGCCGCGGCGGTCGCCGTGCCCCGGCGCCGAGCCGGCGGCGTCGCGGAACGGACCGTAGTACGCCGAGGCGTACTTCACCGCATACGACAGGATCCCCACCCCTTCGTGCCCACGCGAGTCGAGCGCGCCGCGCAACGCGGCCACGCGGCCGTCCATCATATCGGACGGCGCCACGAGGTCCACGCCGGCGTCGGCGTGCGCCAGCGCCATCTCGGCGAGCGGCCGCAACGACCGGTCGTTGTGGACCTCGCCATCCACCAGCACGCCGCAATGGCCGTGGTCGGTGTAGGCGCAGAGGCAGACGTCGGTGGTGATCACGATGTCGTCGCCGAGCGCGCGGCGCAGCGCGCGCACCGCCTGCGGCACCGCGCCGTCGCTCGCGTGGCTCTCGCTCCCCACCGCATCCTTGGCGCCCGGGCGCGGCGCGCCGAAGAGCAACACCGTCCGGATCCCGAGCGTGCGGTCCGCCTCGACGGCGCGCACGAGGTCGTCCACGCCGAGCCGGGCGATGCCGGGCATCGAGGGGATCGGCTCCGTGCCCTTCGCGGCCGGCAGCACGAAGTGCGGCATCACCAACTGCTCCGGCCGCAGTCGGGTCTCGGCGACGAGGTCGCGCAGCGCGGCGCCGCGGCGCAGTCGCCGCGGACGCACCGGACCCGGCGTCACGATCGGAACGTCGCGCATCGCACCGCCTGGAGCATCACGTCGAGCATCGCCTGAAAGGTCGGTCGCGCGGCCTCGGCGCTCACCGGCAGCCCGGCTGCCACCGCTGCCGCAGAGGTCGTCGGCCCGATCGTGATGACGCGGGCCGTGCGCGGCACCACCGCACAGTTGACGAGCCCCTGCGCCGCCGACGGGCTCGCCAGCAACACATCCTCCACGCCGTCGTCCGCGAGGTCGCGCTTCGGCGTTGCCACCGGCACGGGGATCGTCCGGTAGAGATCCACGCGGGTCACCACGGCGCCCTGGGCGGTGAGCGCCGGCTCGGCGTCGGTGCGCCCGTCGGCGGCGCCGACGAACACCACCTGACGCTTCGTCCCGGTGTTCGTCCTCCCGAGAATCGTCGCCAGGTGCCAGCCGAGCCCCTCCGACGTGTGCTCGGCGGGCACGACCGGGGTGCGACCGAGCCGCTCGCGGCACGCGCGGGCCGTCGCCGGCCCTACGGCGGCGATCGAGACGCGCCTCGGTAGCGCGGCGGCGTACAGCGCCGCCAGCGCCGCGACTCCCCGGGGCGACGACACGACGAGCCAGTCGGCCACCGTGATCGCTCGCTCGACCGCGGCCCGCGTCGCGTCGTCGTCAAGCCGCTCGGTGATCAGGCAGGGAAGCACGACCGGCTCCGCACCCATCGCCGACAACTGTGCCGCCCACTCGGCGGCGTCCTCCGCCGCGCGGGTGACAAGGACACGCCGGCCCTGGAGCGTTCCGGCGCCGCTCACAGCAAGGCCTCGCTGGCAATGGCCCGCCACGCCGACGCGGCGAGTGCGTCGGGGTCGTCGCCCTCCAGTTCGGCGCGTGCGATGGTGCCGTCGCTCCGCCCCAGCGCGACCGTCAGCCGGAGCGCCCCTGCGGGTGCGGCGCGACACCAGGCGCCGAACGGAAGCGTACACCCGCCCTCGGCGAGGGCGAGCGCGGCGCGCTCGGCGCGCAGCGCACGTGCGCTCGTGGCGTCGTCAATGCCGGCAACCGCAGCGCGGGTGCCAGCGTCGTCGGCGCGCACCTGCACCGCGATCGCGCCCTGCGCCGGCGCAGGCACGAAGTGCGCCGGATCGAGCCGCCGCCGACGCAACGTCGGCGGGACGAGCGGCTCGGCGGCGGCGCCCGCCGCGCGCTCGAGCCGGAGCAAGCCCGCAGCAGCAATCACGATGGCGTCGTAGCGGCCGTCAACGAGCGCGCGCACCCGGGTCGGCACGTTGCCGCGCAGCGGTGCAATCTCAAGGCCCGGGTGCGCGGCGCGCAGTTGCGCCGTGCGCCGCGCCGCCGAGGTCCCCACCCGCGCGCCGTCGCGCAGCGGGATTGGCGTCGCGTCGGTCATTGCACTCGGGTGCATCAGGAGGACATCGGCGGCATCCAAGCGCTCCGGCACCGCCGCCACCACCAAGCCGGCCGGCCCGGTGGATGGCAGGTCCTTGTACGAGTGTACCGCCACGTCCACGCGCCCCTCGAGCAACGCCGTCTCGATCTCGCGCACGAAGATGCCGAACGCCCCGACGTCGGCAAAGGCGCGATCGGTCATCCGGTCGCCGGCGGTCGAGAGCACGACCAGCTCGGTCGCGTGCCCGTACGCCTCCAGCCGGTGCGCCACGTCGGTGGCCTGCGCGAGCGCGAGCGCCGAGCCGCGCGTCCCGATCCGCACTCTCACGCGTCCTCCGCCGCCGGCTCGAGGAGGTCCACGTCGGTGCGCTCCATCGCCTCGCGCATCTCCCGCGCCAGCTCCGGTTCGCTGGTCCCGAAGAACGCCTCGACCGCCGTCGGCCCCACCTGGAAGACCAAGTCGCGCAGCCCGAGCGCGGGCACGTGCGCCAGCCGCCGCGAGAGCGTCTCCGCCCAACGGCGGATGGCCTCGCGCTCGGACGCGCCGAGTCCGGCGAGCTCGCGCGCAAAGAGTCGTTCCACGCCCTCAAGCGCGGTGTGCCGATACCGCTGACGCAACTGCGCGACCATCGGCCCGATGAGTCGCTCGGCGGTGTGCCGCCGGAGGTCCGTCAACGCCTCGTCCACCAGCGCGCGCGCGGCGCCGAGCTCGCCCAGTACGGCGCGGCGCTCCTCCGCCGCCTCGGCGCTGATCTCGTCCATCCCCAGGCGCGGTACGTCCGCCGCCGCTGCATCCTCCGGCGCCACGTTGGCCGGGACACCGAGGTCCACGATCAGCGGCGACTCCCCCGACGCCGACCGCGCGGCGATCCGCTCAAGATCGGCGCGCCCGAGCACCGGCTCGCGCGCGCCGGTCGCCAGCACCACCGCCTCGACCCCGTCCGGCGCCTCGCGGAACGCGGCCAGCGACCGACTCGCCCCCCCAACCGCGGCCGCCAACGCCGCCGCCGTCTCCGGCGTGCGGTTCACGATGATCACCGGGATTCGACGCGCCGCGAGGGCGCGCGCGCACTGTTCCGTCATCCGTGAGACGCCCACCAGCGCCACCGCGCCTCCGGTGCGATCCACGCGGTCCACCACGTGCCGCAGCGCGACATCAGCGAGCGAGACCGTACCGCGGCGGCCCTCGGCCAGCGGGCGCACACGTTTGGCCAGCCGGAACGCCTCGCCGAAGATCGGCTCCAACCGCCGGCCGACCAGTCCCAGCGTGCGCGCCTCCTCGAAGGCGCCGTGCACCTGCTGCGCAATCTCGTGCTCGCCGACCCGCGCCGAGTCGAGCCCCGAGGCCAGGAGAAAGAGGTGCTCGACCGCGCCTTCGCCCTGCCAGACCCGCAGCGTGTGCTCCGCCTCGCCCGCCTGCGGCTGGCGTCCGCTCAGCGCGGCGAAGATCTGCTGGCGGCAGGCCGTGATTGGCGTGGCGCCCTCGAGCGCGAAGGCGACCTCCACGCGGTTGCAGGTCGCCAGGTAGACCAGTTCGCGAAGGCCCGCGCCGTCGGCGAGTTGCGGCAGGCGCTCGGCGCGTTCGGCGCGCGGGATCGTCAGCGCACCGATTGTCTCCGCATCGCGGTGCCGCCAGGAGACCCCGACGATCCCCAATTTGTGCATACGCTAGTCTAGCCCGGCCCACCGGGGCGAGTGTCACAGCCGCGTCATAGCGCGCCAAGTTCCGGAAAATCCCCCGCGGCGCCCGGGGGATTCCCCGACCCCGGGCATCAGGCGAGCGCGAGTTCCTCGAGCGTGTCGAGGAATCCGACGTGATCCTCCACGCCGCCGACGCGGAGGTAGTGCCGCCCGCCAGCCGCCTCGAAATCCTCGCGGCCGCGGATGCCGATCTCCTCGATCGTCTCCAGCCCCTCGGTCACGAACCCCGGCGTGATCACCGCCACGTTGGTGATGCCGCGGCGCGGCAGCTCCACGAGCACGTCGGCGGTGGCGGGCAGCAACCACGGCTCCGGGCCGAACTTGGACTGGTAGGCGAGCGTCATCCGGTCGGCCGGCCAGCCAATCGCCTCGATGAACGCGGCGGTCGTCTCCTCGCAGTCCTCGGTATAGACCAGGTTTTCGCGCCGGTTGTACCGCGTGGGAATCCCGTGGAACGACACCACGAGGTGTTCGGGCGCCGTTGCCGCGCCGGCGAGCGCCTCGTGCCAGCGCGCCACCATCGCCGCGATATAGCCCGGGGCCGCCGGGGCGATCGGGCGCTCGACGAGCCGGTCCGCGATGCCCGAGCGCGCCGCTGCCTCGCGCCCTCGTTGGAACGCCGTACCCGTCGTCGCGCCCGTCCGTTGCGGAAAGAGCGGCACCAGCACCACAGGCCCGCTGGACATCCGCGCCAGCTGTTGCATCGCCGAGTCGAGCGACGGCTCGCCGTAACGATACGCCTCGCTCACCGTGTAGCGGCCGCCGCTGCGCGCGCGCAGGGCCGCCACCATCTGCTCGGTGGCGACGCGCAGCGGGGACCCGGCGGTGGTCCAGATGGATGCGTACTGATGGGCCACGCGCTTGGGGCGCGTCCGGAGCACGATCCCCTGGAGGATTGGCTGCCAGAGGATCCACGGCAGGTCCACCACGTCGGGGTCGCTGAGGAATTCGTCGAGAAAGGTGCGCACCGCCTCGGGAGTCGGCGCGGTCGGCGTGCCGAGGTTGACCAGCAGGAGATGCGGGACGGCGGTGGTCACGAGGGCATCTTAGTGAGCGCGCGCAGGCGAGGCCAGCCGCGTGCCCCAGGCGTCAGTCAGTCGTCCGTAACGCGATGCATATTTGGGCCGCCCCCCACCCCCCAGGAGTCCTATGACAAGCGAGTCGCCCGACGCGTCCCCGTCGCTGACCCCGTACGAGCGCTCGATGTCCGAGCGAATCCCCGTCCTCGCCGGCCTGCTCGGCGCCCTGATCGGCGGCGGCGTGTGGGCGCTGATTGCCGCCCTCACCGAGACCGAGGTCGGGTTCGTCGCCTGGGGCGTGGGCGGCCTCACCGGGTTTATGATGTCGCGCGCCTCGCCGGCCCGGGGCAAGGGCCCCGCTCTCGCCGCCGCGGCCCTCGCGGCGCTCGGCCTGCTCGCCGGCAAGGCGCTGCTGCACGAGTATGTCGTGAAGCCGGCCATCGTGAAGTCCATCGTCGAGGATGACGCGGCGCCAGCCGGCGTCGGCGTCTGGATGCTGCGCAGCGACCGCGCCTTCCCGACCGACGTCCAGGCCGAGCTCGACGCCGTGCCGGCGGGCGACACCCTCTCCGACGCGCTCTGGGCGCAGATGCAGGTGGCCGGCCAACAGCACTTCGACACCCTGCCCACCGTCCAACGCGACTCCGCAATGCAGGCCTACGCCGCCGGATTCATCGCGTCCATCCCGGTGATGCAGCAAGTGGGCTGGCACTTCAGCGGCTTCGACATCCTCTGGTTCCTCCTCGCCATCACCACCGCATGGCGGATGATGTCACGGCCATCGGGGGCGCCCGCCGAGGAGTGAGCGCGCGGGCGGGACGCGCCCGCCGCTCAGCCCAGCGTCGCCTTGAGCGTCATCGGCACCGACGCCAGGGCGCGCGAGATGATGCACCCCGCCTTGGCCTCCTCGGCGACCTTCTGGAACTCCGCCGCGTCGAGTCCCGGCACCTTGGCCACGCAGGTCAGTGCAATCCCGACAATCGTCATCTTGCCATCCACCCGGTCGAGGCGGACCTCGGCGGTGGTGGCGACGCTTGTCGGCAGGTGGCCCGACGTCGCGAGGCGGTTGTTGAGGTCCATCGAAAAGCACCCCGCGTGCGCGGCACCGATCAGTTCCTCGGGGTTGGTGCCCGGCGCGGACTCGAAGCGAGTGCCGAACGAGTACGGCCCCTCGTACGCCCCGCTCCCGAGCTTGATGGTGCCCTTCCCCGTCTTCAGTTCACCTTCCCAGCGGGCGTCGGCCTTGCGTGTGATCATTGGGTCCCCGGAGGTTGATGTGGCAGATTGCCTTGAAGTGCGCCGCAGGGGCCGCGCTGTCAAGCGTTGCACGAGGCAGAGCACGAGGGAGATCCGACGATGGGCGACGTGGTGTGGCCGGACCCGGCCACCTGGGAGTGGGCGCCGCGATGGCTGCCGGTGACGGGCGGACGGCTCCACTATGTGCGCGACGGCGCCGGCCCCCCGGTGGTGCTCGTGCCTCGAGCGGTGGCAGCGGGGGATCCCGCACGCGACCGTCACGCCGATTGCGGGCGCGGGGCACTGGCCGCACGAGGAGCGGCCCGAAGAGTTCAGGCGCGCGCTACTCGCGGCGCTGGGGTGATCGCCGCAGCGCCGTACACGGCGCCGACCACCGCTCCGTAGACGATGTGCCCGATGAGACTCCCCATCGCCATTGGGATGGACCCCGAGAACAGCGGCATCCCCATCATCGGCATCACGGCAATCTGGGCCATCAGGAACGGTGCCAGCGCGTACACCGCGCCGCGAATCGCGACCGGGCCGGGCAGCCGCGACGCGACCGCGGCGTAGCCCACCGCGAGGATGGACCCAATCATCAGGTGGCCTGCCCATCCCAGCACGAGACTGCCACCCATCTGTCCCGCGAGCATCTCGGCGGGATTCATCCGCGGGATTCCCATCATCGGCGCCATCCAGAGCCCGACGGCAGTCATCACGAGGGTCCCGATGATGCCGGCCGCAATGGCCTTGCCAAGATTGATTCGCATCGTGTCTCCTGTCCGGCAGGGTGATGGAGCTGGCGCAGTCCCGGGGCGGGCTGCGCGACGAACCGGCACACGACAACGCACGGGCCATCCAGTCAGTTCCCGGCCGGCGCTCGTACGACTCGCCGCGCGCCACACGCCACGCCCCACGTGCCCGCGGGAACTTCCGCGCTGACCCGCGAGTTGCCGTGCCATGGAGATGCCGCCCCGCTCAGCGGCCCAGCAGGAGAAAAACCGGGCGTTCGAGGCGGAGGCGCTGCGGTGGCTGCCCGACGTCACCCGCTTCGCCCTCTCCCTCGCCCGGGACGAGGCCGACGCCGACGACCTGGTGCAGGAAACCTTTCTCAAGGCCTACGCGTCCTGGGACCGCTTCACGCCGGGGACGGAATGTCGGGCCTGGCTGTTCGTCATCTGTCGCAATGCGTTCCGCCGCGGCCGCGTGCGGGAGGCTCGGTACGTTGACGCCGACGATGCCGAACTGGAGGCGCTGGCGGCCGCGGCCGTACACGCCTCGGCCCTGCAGTCGGGCTTCGGGGAGTTGTTCGCGACCGTGGACCTGTCCGATGCGGTCGCGCGGGCCCTCGAGCAGCTGCCGGAGCCGTTCCGCGAAGCCGTCACCCTCGTTGACCTGCACGATCAGTCGTACGACGAAGCCGCCCAGATCCTCGACGTGCCGGTCGGGACCGTCCGGTCAAGGCTGTTTCGCGCGCGGCGGCTGATGCAGGAAGCGCTCATTGATCACGCCAGGGACGCCGGCCTGGCACCGAACACCCAATCGCAGCCTCGCCCCGAGGGCGGGAGATGATATGAGGATCTTCAACCGCCTGTTCCGCCGCGCCCACGCGCCAAGCATTGACTGTGACACCGTGATGCGGCAACTCTGGGACTATCTGGATGGCGAGCTCACGGCCGACCGCGCCGCGGCCATCCGCCAGCACGTCGAGATGTGCTCGCGGTGCAAGCCGCAGACCGACTTCGAGGCGGCCTTTCTCGAGGCGGTCAAGCGCACCCGACGTGAGCATCCCCAGCCAGAACGCCTGCGGGGCGCGCTCCTCGAGGCGCTCGCGAAGCAGGGGTTCGCCTCCTCCTAGGGGGGAATTACGAGGTAGCGCATCGTGAAGTGTCACGACATACTGCCGCGTCAGGTCAAGGAGATCAGGTTCCCCGGAGGTGGCAGATGCGCAAACAGACAGACAGACACCGAGGCCGTGTGAGGGTCCACCGCGCATTGGTTGCGCTCGTCATCCTGACGCCGGCGGGTCTCCTCGCCCAGCAGGCGACCGCATCAATCGCGGCCGGCGCCTCGTCCGTCCGATTCGCGGAGCAAGCCGCGTTCGCGTCGGTCACCCTGACGCCGAGTGTACACGTCAGCTCCCGGTTGTTCAGTGCTGGGGGATCGGCGACCCTCTCCAGCGTCGAGGGGGCCGGGTGGTCGCAACAGGGGCTCCTCTCGCTCGCCGGCTACACGCCGCCTTCCGCTGGTGGGCTGGTCCTCGAGCTCGGCGGGGTCGGCGGCGGAAGTGCGCATCCGGACGGTGCCTCCACGGCGCAGGCGCTCGGCGCGACGCGCGTCCACTTGCTGCGCGAGTGGGGTGGGGCCTGGCTCGGCGGCGGACTCGGCGCGATGTACGACGGCGCAGTCTGGCGCGGTGTGCGTCAGGCGGAGGCGGGCCTCTCCTGGCGCCGCGCGCTCGAGACCTTCACGGTGTTCGCCACGCCAACCGTCACCGACGACACGCTCGGCTACACCGACCTGCTGGCAGCCTTCACGATCAGTCGTGGGCGCGTTGATCTCTCGGGATCGTTGGGCGGTCGTATTGGCTCGACGTTGCCGATCGTCGGTGGCGAGCAGCGGGTATGGGGCGGCGTGGGGCTCGTGGCGTGGGTCGCCGAACGCGCGGCGCTGACCGCCGCCGTCGGGACCTACCCGGTGGACTTGACGCAGGGATACCCGGCCGGACAGTTCGTGTCGGCGGGCATCCGCTTCGGTGCCCTTCGCCCCGCGCACATCCGGCTCGGTCAGGAGACGCGGCGGCTACGCCTCGCCGCCAGGGACAAAGGGATCCACGACTTCGCGGTCCGCGCGATTGACGACACCCGGGTGAACCTGCGGGTCCGCGCACCGAATGCAACCCGCGTGGAGGTGAATGCCGACTTGACCGGCTGGAGCCCGGTCGCGCTGACCCAGGGCCGTGATGGCTGGTGGGAGGGCGTCTTCGACGCGCGCGCCCACACAGTGGAATTAGTGGTACGCATCGATGGCGGCGCGTGGCAGGTGCCCCCGGGTGCCGATCCGAGCACGGACGAGTTCGGCTTCGTCTCGGGGCGTGTCGTCGTCCGCGGCCGGATGTGACGCGACGGGCGCTCCTTGGAGTCTCCCAAGCGTACCCTTCATCACGGAGAGACGCAGATGACAAAGTCCCTGTTCGGGCGCGCCCTGTTGTGCGCCATCCCGTTCCTGATGCTTGGCGCCACGCTCGGCGCGCAGGCGCACGATCCCACAGCGAAGCTCCGCGAGGTGCTCCCGGCCGACGTCGCCGAGCGCGTGATTGCGAAGATTGAAGCGGCACGGAGCCGCGAGCTCCCCGCGGCCGCGCTCGAAAACCGCGCCCTCGCCTTCGCCGCCCGCGGCGTGGCCCCGGCCGACATCGAGCGTGCGATCGGTGAGCACGTCGTCCGGATGGAGACGGCGCGCCAGACCCTTGAGACCGCCATCGGCCAGAAGGCCAACGGCGAGGAGATCGAGGCCGGGGCCGAGGCGATGCGCCAGGGCGTTGATGGCGCGGCCGTGAGTGCGCTGGCGCAGTCCGCGCCGTCAGGCCGCTCGTTGGCGGTCCCGCTCTTTGTGATTGGCAGCCTGGTGGAGCGCGGCCTGCCGTCCGACGCCGCGCTGCAGCGTGTGATGGAGCGACTGCAGGCCCGGGCGAGCGATGGCGAACTCGAAGGGCTGGCGACGGTTGACGGTAATCGCCCGGAGTGGGCGGGCCGGCCTGCGGCGCGCCCGACGACGGGTCGTCCGGAGACCGTGCCGGCGACCGGTGGCCGTCCCTCGGTCCCGACACGCCCGGCCCCGGCGCCGGCCCCAGGCCGCCCGTAAGGCCGCGGCCGCAAGGCACAGCGTAATGCACAACTGGTGACGGACTGAACGGGGTGGGGGGCTTGGCCTCCCACCCCGTTTGGCTTGGCCGGCCCTCCGGGGTTGTGACGTGGCCGGGGCTCGGTGTAGTCTCTATGGATGTAGGGTCGGCGGGTCGGACATTACGGAAAGGCCCCTGTGCCAGGAGTCGTGAGTATGCGGACGATGCGTACCGTTGTTGCTATGCTGCGTTCGCTCCCCCTTGTGGCGGTGTGCGCCTTCGTGCTCGGCGCCCAGGTGCCGGCCCAGGATCCCGCCGAACGGCTGCGTGCGGTCCTCCCGGCGGAAGTCGCGGAGCGTGTGCTCGCGACGATTGCCGACGCGCGAAGCCGTGCCCTCCCCTCGCAGGCGGTGACGGCGCTGGAGAACCGTGCGCTCAAGTTCGCGGCGCGGGGTGTGGCCCCGGCAGACCTTGAACGCGCCATCGGCGAGCACGCCGTCCGGATGTTCCGGGCCCGCGAGGCAATCGAGTCGGCCCGCGCCGAGCGCGCGGCCGGAGAGGAGATTGCTGCCGGCGCCGAGGCGATGCGGCAGGGCGTGGACGGCGCAGCGGTGAGCGCCCTTGCCCGGTCCGCGCCGTCGGGACGTTCGCTCGCCGTGCCGCTCTTCGTGATCGGCTCGCTGGTGGAGCACGGCCTCCCGTCCGCTGCGGCGCTGCAGCGGGTGCAGGAGCGGCTGGCGGCCCGGGCGACGGATCTCGAGCTCGAGACCATGGCCGCGACGCAGGGCCGCGAGCGCGCGGCGGGCGCTGGGCAGGGAGTGCGCCCGGCCAGCACCGGGCGTCCGGAGAACGTGCCGGCGACGGGTGGCCGTCCGACGGTCCCGACACAGAACCCAATCGTCCCGACGCCGATCCCCGGCCAGCCGTAAGTCCGGCAGGGACCCCGCACGTGACCATCCCGCTGGGTGGGCCGTCGGCGTAGGTTAAGCCGATGACCGTCGACATCGCCCTCGTGCTCGTCGTCCTCGTCGCCGCGGTCGCCCTCTTTGCGTCCGGACGGCTGGCGACCGACTTGGTGGCGCTCTTGGTGATGGTCGTGCTGCTCCTCCTCGGCCTCGTCTCCCCCGACGAGGCCATCGCCGGCTTCAGCAACCACGCGACGATCACGGTCGGGGCAATGTTCGTCCTCAGCGCCGGCCTCTACCGCAGTGGCGCGGTGAACTTCCTCGGCGCCGGGATCATCCGGCTCGGCCGCACGAATCTGTGGCTGGCGATCCTCTCGCTGATGCTCGGCATCGCGGCAATCTCGGCATTCATCAACAACACCGCCGCGGTGGCGATCTTCCTGCCGATCGCCGTCAGCGCCGCCGCCACGCTGAAGGTGAGTCCGGCGGTCCTCCTGATGCCCCTGTCTTTCGCGTCAATGTTCGGTGGGGCCAGCACGCTCATCGGCACCTCCACGAACCTCCTCGCGAGCGCGGTCGCCGAGGAGCACGGGCTGCCGCCGATCGCGATGTTCGAGATGTCGAAGCTGGGGCTGATCTTCGTCGCGGCGGGGACGGCCTATATGCTGCTGGTCGGCGTGCGGCTGATTCCGAGGCGGGAGCGCGCCGACGCGCTCGACGAGGAGTACGGGATGGGCGATTACCTCGTGGAGGTGGTCGTCGGTGAGAATGCGAGGTCGGTCGGGCAGCGCATCGGCGACTCGGCGCTCGTCAAGGAGACCGGCGTCGAGGTGATGGACGTGATCCGCAATGGGTTGCGCATCCCCTTCCCGTCGAAGCTCCTCCCGATCGAGGCCGGCGACGTCCTCCGCCTGCGCGGCAACGTCAAGAGCGTCACCGCCCTCCAGGAGCGCCAGGGCATCACGATCCGCCCGCGCGAGAAGTGGGCGGTGCGCCAGCTCGCCGACGGCCCCACGCAGCAGGTCGAGGTGATCCTCGCGCCGTCCTCGCCGTTGCACGGCCACACGCTCCGCCAGGCGCGATTCGCCGATCGCTTCGGGGCGATGGTGCTCGCCATCCGGCACCGCGGGCGGGTGATGCACGAGGAGCTCGAGCGGACGCGGTTGCTGGCCGGGGACGCCCTCCTGGTCGAGGTCCCCACGGACCGCCTGGAGGCGTTGCGTCGCAGTCCCGACTTCGTCGTCGTGAGCACCGTCGAGCGCCCCACCTTCCGGCGCCGCCTGATCATCCCCGCGGTGGCGATCCTCGGGGGCGTGGTCGCGCTCGCGGCGCTCGGGCTCCTGCCGATCCTCGTCGGCGCCATCGTCGGCGCGGTGCTGATGGTGCTCACCGGATGCCTCTCGCTGGACGAGGCCTATGCGGCGGTGGATTGGGACGTCATCTTCCTCCTTGCCGGCATCCTCACCCTCGGCACGGCGATGTCGAACACCGGCGCCGCGGCCCTCCTGGCCGGGTGGCTCGTCTCCGGGCTCGGCAGCTTTGGACCGTACGCGCTCGTCGCGACCTTCTACCTCCTCACGTCCGTGCTGACGTCCACGATGTCGAACAATGCGACCGCCGTGCTGCTGGCCCCGATCGCCATCGCCACCGCGGCGTCGCTCGCCGTGGATCCACGCCCGCTCCTGATGGCCGTCGCCTTCGCCGCCTCGGCCAGTTTCGCGACGCCGATGGGCTACCAGACGAACCTGATGATCTATGGCGCCGGCAACTTCCGGTTCACGGACTTCGTGCGCGTCGGTGGGCCGCTGACGCTCATCTTCTGGGTGATCGCGACCATCTGCATCCCCATCTTCTGGCCGTTCTGAGGCGTCGCCCAATGGACAGACTCTCGACCCTGCTCACCGATCTGCGCGAGGCGCTCGACGTCACGCTTCTCTCGATCGGCCAGACGACGATCACGCTCTGGAACGTCCTCTACCTCCTGGTGCTGGCGCTCCTGCTCATCTGGGGATCCGGGCTGATGCGGATGCTGATGGTGCGCGCGCTCCGGCGCACCGGGAAGGTGGATGCCGGCGTGAGCGAGTCGGTCGGCTCGATCGTGCGCTATGCCGTGGTGATCATCGGCTTCCTGATGATCGTGCAGACGGCGGGGATCAATCTCACCACGCTGAACGTCCTCGCCGGCGCGGTCGGCCTTGGCGTCGGGTTTGGCCTCCAGAACATCGCCAGCAACTTCATCAGCGGCATCATCCTGCTCATCGGCCGGCCGATCAAGCTGGGGGACAGGATCGAGGTGGCGGGCGTGGAAGGGGATGTGGTCGAGCTCGGCGCGCGCGCCACCACGGTCCTGACCAACGACAACATCTCGATCATCGTCCCCAACTCGCTCTTCGTCTCGGAGACCGTGATCAACTGGAGTCTGCGGGACCGCCGGATCCGGTTCCGGATCCCGGTGGCCGTCGCCTATGGCACGGATCTCCGGAAGGCCGAGGAAGCATTGATCGAGGTCGCGAGGAACGACCCCGACGTCCTCGACGAGCCGCCGCCGGCCGTTCGCTTCATGGAGTTCGGCGACAGCGGCCTCAAGCTCGAACTGCGCGCGTGGACCGACTCCTTGATCCACCGCCGGGGACTCCTCGTGAGCCGTCTCAACTTCGGCATCTACGATGCCTTCCATCGAGTCGGCATTGAGGTCCCCTTCCCGCAGCGGGTCGTGCATCTGCGCGAGACGCCAGCGGCGGAGTAGTCGCCGCGCCGGCGAGGTGCGGCGGCGAGGACTCCCTCAGGGAAATCCCCTAGGGGAAGCGTCGGCGGCAGACTTGGCAAAATGTGCCGTTTTAGATAGTTTCGATGCGATGCCCACGGCCAAAAACCCCGCGGACCTCCCCCGCCCGATCACGGTCGCGCTGATCGAGGATAATCGGCTCGTGCGCGACGGCTTGACGATGCTGATCAATCAGCAGCCGGGGCTCCGCGTGGTCTACGGCCAGTCGTCCGACGACGCCGAGGGACGCCCGGGGCTGGATGCCGACGTGGTCCTGCTCGACATCGGGTTGCGCCGCGGGGACAGCCTGCGGATCGCGACCCGGACGCGCGACGAGTTCCCGAACTCGAAGGTGATCGTGATGGACCTCCTCCCGGCCCACGAGGACATCGTCGAGTTCGTGAATGCCGGTGTCTCCGGCTTCATCATGAAGGACGCCACGCTCGAGGAACTCGTGACGGCAATCCGCACCGTCGTCTCGGGGGCGAGCGTCCTGCCGCCGGCGATGGTCAATACCCTCTTTTCGCAGATCGCGCGCGATACGGTCGAACGGGGGGGGCTCGGACATCCTCGAGTCGGTGCGGATGACCGCGCGCGAACGGCAGGTCATCAACCTCATCGCCGAGGGGCTGAGCAACAAGGAGATTGCGGCGAACCTGCACGTGGCCGTCCACACCGTGAAGAGCCACGTCCGCAACGTGATGGAGAAACTCGCGCTGCACTCGCGCCTCCAAATCGCCGCGTACGTCCATTCCCAAGAACAAAAGTAGGTCACTCCGTTGTGCGATGGTCTTGCCCGGGCGGCTCCCGTACGTTACGTGCATGCCAACCGACCGCCCGGTGATCTGGGCCTACACCTATAGGATCGAGCCACCGCAACCGGCGGCGAAGCTGCGGGGAATCAAGGCCCTGCTCGACCGGGAGCACGTGGCGGCCAAACGACGCGCGGGCACGTGGGAGGGCCGGATGGTCGCCGACGAGCGCGTCTCCAACATCCTCGTGCTCGCCGATACTCCCGACCTCGATCTCGAGGCGAATCGTCGGCTTGAGACCGCGCTGCGGGCCCTTGATGCGGCCTATGAGCTGACCGTGCCGATGGTCGTCAGCGACGACCGGCCCGAGGACGTGGCTCCAAAGGACTAGTCCGTTCGCCGGAGAGCGCGCGCGGGGCATCCCGCCGCTGGTCGTCCCCCCGTACATCCGCCACAAATCAACCCTTCGACCGATGGGTTCGATCCCCGCCAACAGGCATTTTCCGGGGAGCGGAGAAGTGTCCGCACCTCTCGTTGGACCAAGGAGCCTCAAAATGCAATTCCGATCCATTCTCGCGAGCCTGTCGGTCGTGGCGTTGCTCGTCACGGCCTGCGACCCTCACGTGCTCGGCGCCCCCGGCACGGTCGCCTCCATAGACGTTGATCCGGACGTGACGCTCCCGGTCGGCGGTACGCAGCAGTTCGTCGCCGTCGGGTACGACGCCGAGGGTCGCGTCACCACGATCAGCCCGGTCTGGGCAGCCACGGTCGGCGGCACTATCAACGCCACCGGGTTCTATACCGCCGGCAACACGCCCGGCGTCTACAACGCCTCGGTCTCGGCGACCGCCAACGGCATCAGCGGGACGGCGAACGTGACCGTCGTCGCCGGCCCATTGGCGACCATCACCGTGACGCCGAATCCGGACACCACGCAGATCCTCACGACGCAACAGTTCGTTGCCGTCGGTCGTGACGCGTTCAACAACATCGTGCCGATCACGCCCGGCTGGACCGTCACCAACGGCGGCGGCGCCATCAACGCGACGACCGGCCTCTTCACCGCCGGCAGCGTCGCCGGTGAGTTCCTCAATACGGTCCGCGCGACGAGCGGCTCCATCTTCGGCACGGCGACCGTCGTCGTCTCGGCCGGTGCGCTCGCCACGATCACCGTCACACCGAACCCCGACACATTGGATGTCCTCACGACCTCGCAGTTCACCGCCGTCGGCCGTGACGCGGGCAACAACATCGTCCCGATCACGCCGGTCTGGTCAGTCGTGAACGGTGGCGGCGCCATTGACGCCGGCGGGCTCTTCACTGCCGGCGGCACCGGCGGCGAGTTCCTGAATACGGTCCGCGCAACGAGCGGCTCTGTCTTCGGCTCGGCGACTGTCGTCATCCTGGACCCCACCCCGGCGCCGCTCATTCCGCTCGGCACGGCCGAGACGTACGGCATCCTGGCCGCCACCGAGGTGACCTGCAGCACGGGTGGCTTCATTGACGCCGACATCGGCATCTTCCCGGGGAGCGCGCTGACCGGCTTCGGGCCGTGCACCTTCACTGGTGTCGCGAACCTGGCCAACGCTGCGGCGGAACAGGCCCAGCTCGACCTCATCGTCGCCTACGATTCGCTTGCCGGGATGCCCTGTCCGCCGGCGAACGCCATTGTCGCCGATCTTGGCGGCACCACGAAGCCGGCCGGCGTCTATTGCACGGCCAGCGGCATCGGTGTCACCGGCGTGCTGACGCTCGATGGCGGCGGCGACCCGAATGCCTTCTTCGTCTTCCAGGCCGGCAGCTCGCTCACCACCGCCGGCGATGTCGTCCTCATCGGCAGCGCCCAGGCAAAGAATGTGTACTGGCTGGTCGGCAGCTCGGCGACCCTCGGGACCGCCTCGCAGTGGCAGGGCAACATCATCGCCCTGACCAGCATCACGCTCAACGACACCGCGACACTGAACGGCCGCGCCTTGGCCCGCAACGGTGCCGTCACCCTTGGCTCGAACAACACCATCACGCTGCCGTAACCGGCCGCACTACAGGAGCTCACATGCTGAACAGGACACTCATCATTGGCGCCGCGATGCTCGTCGCGGCCCTCCCCGCCGCGGCGCAGGACCGCGGGACGATCGAGTTGGGGGGATTCCTCAGCTACAACATCTTCGACAAGGCGTACCAGATGGACAACGCCATCGGGTTCGGCGGCCTGGTCGGGGCCTACCTCGACCCGCGCTGGTCGCTCGAGTTCGACGCCAACGGCGGCAACGCCACGCGTCCCTCCGGGCTCTCCGACCGCTCGTTCGTGACGCTGAATGCGCGGGTGGCCTACGTGCCGATCAAGTTCGGGCGCGGATCCATCGTCCTCGGCGGCGGCGTCAGCCACGTGGACGCCAACGTCAGCCAGGACTTCACGGACCAGAACTTCGGGTATCACGCCCTCGTCGGCGGCAAGATCGCGCTGACCGAGACCGCCGCGATGCGGCTCGACTACGTCCTGCACTTCAATGATGATGCGCAGCACAGCAGCCTTCGCGCCGGGGTGTCGCTCTATCGTCGTCCGGAAGGCAAGACCTCGACGGTCTATCGGACGGCCGAGGCGCCGTACCGTGCCGACTCGGTAAGCGCCGCCGAGACGCGTCGTCTCCGCGCCCTCGAGGCGCGCTATGCCGCACTGCGCGACTCGCTTGCGCGCAACCCGGTCACCGCGATGACGCCGTCGAACGTGGCTGCGTTGGCCACGATGCTCGAGATGGTCCACTTCGAGCACGACAAGTCCGACCTCGACGCCGTCGCGCGGGCGATCCTCGATGACAAGGTCGTCATCTTCAATGCGAATCCGGATATGAAGATCGTCATCACCGGGTACACCAGCATGCCGGGCACCGCCCAATACAATATGGATCTCGGTATGCGCCGTGCCGTCGCGTCAAAGGCCTACCTCGTGTCGCGCGGCGTCAACCCCAACCGCATCGAGATCGCCACGCGCGGTCAGAACAATCTCCTCGTCGAAGGTCCGGGCGAAGTGGCCGACGCTGCCAATCGGCGCGGCCAGTTCCGGCTCCTGATCGCCGATCCGTACCTCGTCACGCCAAGGCCGTAGAGGCGGACGGTGAAGTCCTTGCTCGTGGTGCTCGTCGGTGTTGCCCTCCTCGTGGGAGGCGGATACGTCCTCCTCCGGGGTGGGCACATCACGACCCAACGGCAGGTGCTCGACGTCGGCGGGGTGCGCGTCTCCGCCGAACAGCGGAATGCGATCGCGCCCTGGATGGCGGGAATCGCGCTGGTCGCGGGGACGGGACTTGTCCTCGTCGGATTGACCCGCAAGCTCTGACACCCATTTCCTCCGCACCGGAACTACGCCAATGCTCGAACTCCTCGTCGTCGTTCTCGTCATTCTCTGGGCGCTCGGCTACTTCGGTGGATTCGTGGCCAGCGGCCTGGTCCACATCCTGCTCGTCATCGCGCTCGTCGTGATCATCCTGCGCGTGCTCTCGGGACGCCGGGTGCTCTGACCGACGCGGCGCCGACGCTCCTTCATCAATTGAGGTTTTTATGCAGCATAACTCCGCAGGACGATTTCCCCACGCGCTCCGGTTTGCCGTCCTCGCGACGGTCGCACTCTCGACGGCAGCCTGTGCGTCGTGGGGCAACAAGGAGAGCGGCGCGGTGATCGGCGCCGCCGCCGGTGCAACGGTCGGTGGCATCATCGGAAACAACACCGGCTCGACGGCACGCGGCGCGATCATCGGCGCCGTGGTCGGCGGCACGGCCGGCGCCATCATCGGCCACCAGATGGACCAGCAGGCCAAGGAGCTCAAGCTCGAGATCCCAGGCGCGACCATCGAGCGCGTCGGCGAAGGCATCACGGTGACCTTCGCGTCGGGTCTGATGTACGATTTCGACTCCGACGGGATCCGGGCCGAAGCTGGCGTCAACCTGCAGAACCTGGCGGCCAGCCTTCGCAAGTATCCGAACACCTCGCTACTGATCGTCGGGCACACCGACGCGATGGGCGCCGACTCGTACAACCAGGACCTCTCGGTGCGTCGGGCGAATGCCGCAATGAACTACCTCGGCTATTACGGCGTCAACGCCAGCCGAGTGAGCGCGACCGGTCGTGGTGAGATGGAGCCGGTGGCAACGAACGACACCGAAGCCGGCCGTCAGACCAATCGGCGGATCGAAGTCGCGATCTTCGCCAGTGACGCCGCCCGCGCGGGCAACTGACTTAACCTTCCAGGAGATACATCCAATATGATGAAAGGAATCTCGTTGTACCGAGTGGTGCTGGCCGGGCTCGTCGCGGCGGTCGTGGCGCCGGGAGTGCTGGTGGCGCAGGATGCCGCCACCGTGACGGCAGCGCCGGTGGTCGTGGCGCCTGCGGTCGAGATGGCCCCAGTGGCTGGCCCGCAGGTCGTCCAGGCCGGTGTCACCCGGGCGGAAGCCGCCCCGACCACTGAGTTCAACTTCCAGAACACGGCGTCGCGTCGCGATGTCACGTGGATGATTGTCGGTGGCGCCACGCTGGTCGTCGGCAGCATGGTCGGCGGCGACGCCGGCACGATCCTGATGGTCACCGGTGGGGTGATCGGACTGATCGGGCTCTGGCGGTACCTGCAGTACTCGTAACGGAGCGAGTCTTGGGTACAGGACGCCCCCCCCGGCC
>JBBDYC010000019.1:3213-39896 GCA_040901985.1 Gemmatimonadaceae bacterium | reverse complement strand
GGGGGGGGGGCGTCCTTCGTACGTCTGGCTCGCAGCGCCCCGGTGTGGCAATTTGACGTATGTATCCACAACTTCCCTACCGCGCCGTCCCGATGTCCGATGGCGCGCGCGCCGAGGCAGCCACCCGATTCCTTGAGGTGATGGGCCGACGGCGCTCGATCCGTGACTTCGCCACGACCCCGGTGCCACGCCAACTCGTGGTGGACGCAATCCGCGCCGCCGCGCTCGCCCCGAGCGGGGCGAACCAGCAGCCGTGGACCTTCGTGTTGATCGGGGATGCGCCGGAGCTCCGCGCGCGCATCCGTGACGCCGCCGAGGCCGAGGAGCGCGAGAGTTACGAACACCGGATGTCCGACGAGTGGATCGAGGCGCTGCGCCCGCTCGGCACCGATTGGCGCAAGCCGCACCTGACCGATGCGCCGTGGCTGATCGTCGTCTTCGAGCAGCCGTACGGTCGCCGCGACGAGGGCGGACACTCGCGCAAGGTGAAGCACTACTACGTGCGGGAGTCGGTCGGCATTGCGGTCGGCGTGCTCCTCGCCGCGCTCGCGCACGCCGGCCTCGCGACGCTGACCCACACGCCGAGCCCGATGGGCTTTCTGGCCGAGATCCTCGGCCGGCCGGCGAACGAACGGGCGTACGTGGTCATCCCGGTCGGCTATCCCGCCGAGGGGGCGACCGTCCCGGCGATCGGCCGCCGGCCGCTGGACGAGGTCCTCATCGAGATCCCGCCGGCACCTGATCCAGGCCCCTAGAGCATCCCCGCGAGCAGCGTCGCGATCCCGAGGAAACTCGCGAACCCCACCACGTCGGTGACCGTCGTGAGGATGATCGAGGACGACTGCGCGGGATCCTGCCCGAGCTTCGTGAGCGCGACCGGCACCAGCACGCCGGCGATGCCGGCGGCGAGCATCGAGAGTACCATCGAGGACCCGATCACAAGCGCGAGTCCGGTGGACCGGCTCCAGACGAGCACGCCGAGACTCGTGGTGAGCGCCACCGCGACCCCGTTCAGCAGCGCGACGCCCGCCTCCTTGCGCACCACCTGCAGCCACTGACCGATCCGGATCTCGCGCATCGCCAGGGCGCGCATCGTCACCGCGAGGGCCTGCGCGCCGGTGTTCCCCGATTGGCCCGCGACCACCGGCAGCAGCACGGCGAGCGCCGTGAAGCGCGCGATGGTCCCTTCGAAGACCCCGACCACCGAGGCGGCGAGGAACGCGGTGGCAAGGTTGATCTGGAGCCACGGCAGCCGCTTCCGCACCGCGAACGACACCGGCGAGAGGGCACGTTCCTGACGGCTGGCGCCGACCATTGACAGCATATCGGCAGCGGCGTCCTCCCGCGCGGTCTTGGCCAGCGTGTCGTGCCTGATCACGCCGAGCAGCCGCCCCTCGAAGTCCACAACCGGCAGGCTCGCAAGCCGCCCCCGCGTGAAGAGCTCGACCGCCTCCTCCTGCGGGGCGATGGCCTCCACCACCACCGCCGGTTGCGCGAGCGTCTCCGCGAGCTCGTGCGGCGCCGCCAGCGCCAACTGCTGCAGCGACACCGTGCCGGTCACGCGCCACTCGTCGTCGGTGAGGAACACGTCCGCGATCCCGCGAATGCGCGCGGCGCGCAGCCGCGTGAGGGCCTGCTGCACCGTCGTGCCGGACCTGAATCCCGTGGCGCGCGGGTCCATCAGTCGGCCCGCCGTCTCCGGCGGGAACTCCGCCATCATCCGAAGCTCCTGCGCGAGGCCTGGCTCGAGGAGCTTGAGGAGCGCCTCACGGGGGGCGTCATCGAGCCAGCCGAGGATCGCGACCACCCGCATCGGCTCCATCGCGGTCACCACGTCGCGCTGGGAGTCGGCGGACATCTCCTCCAGCACCGCCGCGGCGACGTTCGGCGCGATTCTCTCCAGGAGAGGCACGGCGTGCCGCACCGGCTCGGCGACGACCAGGCGCACGATCTCGCGCAGCGGGAGATCATCGAGCCGGCGTGTGGCCTCGTCAGGGAACTCACGCAGGAACGTGCGGGCAAGCTTGGCGAAACCCGCGGTCGGCTCAGTCCGCACCGGTTCGCTCGCGGTCCGGGGTCAGGGGGGCGCCAGGCGCCGCCGAAGCCGCCGATTCCCCCGATTCCGGCAGTCTCGCCGCGGCCTCCGGTGCCGCCGTCACCACACGGTCGAGTGCGAGCCCCACGCCGGTGGTCGCCGCGATGCCGGCCACGAGTCCGCTCGTGCCGAGGCCGAACAGTTCGGCCAGGGCGCCCGCGGTGAGCTGCCCCGGCTCCGGGTTGCGTCCCGTCGCCTCGCGCTCGAGCCGCCGCAGGGTCTGATACCGGATCGCGCCCAGCAGGTGATCGTCGTCGTCCACCACCGGGAGCGCGTGGTAGCTCTGCCAGCCGGGGTGCTCGCGGACCAGCGCCACCGGGGCGAGCACGTTGATCCGATCCACGTTGCCGTGCATCGCGACGCTCACCGGGTCGCGCGGGCGCGCCAGCATCAGCTCCGGGATGTCGAGCACGCCGACGAGTCGGTGCTGCCGGTCCTCGATGTACACGTAGTAGAGCAGGCCCTTCGCTTCGCGCGCCAGTCGTGCTCGCGCATCAACCACCAGGACGTCATCCGGAAGCCGGAAGATGCCGGGGTCCATCACCGCGCCCGCGGTTCCGGGCGCGAATGGCAGCGCGCGCGCGAGCGGGTCGCGTGTGCGCTCAGGGAGCTCGGCGAGCAGCAATTCCCGTTGCGTCGGCTCCATCGCGCGGAGGATGCCCGACGCGTCGTCACGGCTCAGCTCGGCGACGGCCGCCGCCCCCACGGCGACGGCTCCGGTGGACACCAGATGTGCCAGACAGTGGGCCGCGTACGGCACGTTCATCCCGCGCAGCACCGTCGCGGCGATCGGTGCGGGCACCGCGCGCAACACCACCGCGGCCTGCGCCACCGGGAGCTGCTCCAGCGTCATTGCGGCACGCTCCGGCTGCGCTTCCATAAACCCGCGCGCAATGAGGGCCTCCGCGATCACGGCGCGTCCCGCTTGCTCAGCAGCGTGACGCGCATCTCGACAAACTGGCTGGCCGGGATGCTCATCCGGCCATCGGGTACCTCGACGAACACTGCCGTGGCCGAGATGTCGGCGATCGTCCCTTCCACGTCACCGATCCGCACCGACTGGCCCACCTCGAACGACTTCCGCAGGTAGTGCGAGCCGATGATGTTGCTGATCGCGGTGCGCGCCCCCAGCCCGAACGCGAGGGCGAAGCCGCCGAGCAGGGCGGCGAGGGCCACGGAGAAGAAGGCGGTGAGGATCCCCGCGTTCACGCCCAGCTCGGCCACGGCAATGAGGACGGCGGAGACGATGACGGCGACGCGCACCAGCTGGCCGACTCCCGGCCCGAGCGAGCTGCCGGCGCCGACCGCCGTGGCGGCAACGGCGCCTCGCGCCAGGTTGCCGACCACGAGACCGATCACAATGATGAGCACCGCTGCGAACACGCGGGGGACGAACTCCGAGACCCTGCCGACCACGGAACTCATCAACGGGATGCCCATCGCGTCCGCGGCGGTTGCCAGGAAGAACAGGAGCACGGCCCAGGAGACGACGCTGCCCACGATGTCGGCGACCGGGCGCTCGCGCGTCATCCCGGGGATCGTCGCGCGGAACGCGCGCCCCGGGATCGCCCGCTCGATGGCGCCGACGACGCGCACCGTGAGCAGCCGCAGCAGCACGGCCAGCACCACGCCGAGCCCGAGGAGCGCGACGGCGGTCAGGAGACGGGATTGGTTCGCGGCGAGCCAACCGCCGACGTCCGACACGGACTGTTGGACTTCGGCGGGGAGACTGGTCTGCATTCGGGGCTCCGGGTATCGGCTGTTTGGTGGCGTCCAGTATGCAGCGCCGTACCGGGGCGCGCCACCGGCGGCCTACTTGATCAACCTCCGCAGATCGCGCCAGCCGTAGGCCCCCGTGAACAGGCCGCGCTCATCAAGGAGCCGCTCACCGCCCAGACGATCATAAAAACCGATTGTCGGATTGCTGCGTTCGGCGAACAGGATGAACGACGCGATTCCCCTGTCGAGAAACCGACGGGCCGACTCTCGCATCAGGACTCGGCCGAGGCCAAGGCCGTGATATTCCCACCGCAGATAGATCTTGCTCAGCTGACCGGCGAACTCGCCCGGGTAGGGCTTGCCCGCAGCGAACCCGATCAACCGCCCGGTGCGGTCCTCCAGCACCACGACGAAGTCGGCGCGCGGCGCCTTGCCGAACACTTCCGTCCATTGGTAGCTGCGGGTCGCGACGCTCGGCCCTCGGGACGTGCGATAGGTGGCGTTCCAGGTCGTGACGTGCAGCTCCGCCAACGCCGGGATGTCAGCCGCGACTGCGTCGCGGACCGTGATGGACTCCAGCGACTCACCCCGGTCGCGAAGTCGTCGCGCGTTCGCGGCGGCCTTGGGGCGAGATCGGGTGTCAAGGTAACGCCTGATGTCGTCAAGCCGCGCCTTGATACGGTCGGCCACCGTGAGACGGGGCGCCCGGTACTCCTCCACGCGGACGAGTTTAATGGAGCCGCGATCGTCCCCTATCTCGTAGGAGAGGTGGTGCGTCCTGCCGGCCGGGATTCACGATCCCGGAGACCGCGCCGTCCGGATGGACGACGATGTCGAGCAGGACCTCGGCGGGCCTGCCCCACCGCCCGGTGATCACGTCAGCTGATCCACCTGCCGAGGCCGGGCTTACACAATGCGATCAGCCATCCATCTGGAGCAGTATGCGCGAGCATCCGGCGAGCCGCGGATTGCGCAACGCAACACTCGCGGCATCAATCAACGGGGCCAGCCGCGGCGCGCGGCCCCAGTCGAGCACCCTCACCCGCTCCGGCGACTCGTACAACAGATCAATCAGTGCCGTGTCCGAGGGGAAGCGCGCCAACGTCCGTTTGGCGCGGTCGAACACCGCGCGCACATCCGCTTCCGGGCCGAACACCAGCTCGCGCGCGTTCGTGCACCGCGCCACGCTCAGCATCAACAGCATCTCGAACCGCAGGCCGCGCATCGCGTCTCGGTCGGCGGCCAGCGTGATCATCGCCGAGCGCAGCGCGACCACGTCACGCCCATCGGCGCCGGCGAATGCGGTGGTGCCTAGCGCGCCCGACGTGGCTTCCTGCGCCGCGATCACCGAGTCCACCGACTTCCGGAGCGCCGGTCCGCGCGGGTCGCCCGTGGCCGCGTACAGGTCGATCAGCGCGTCGCGAGCGATTCCGGTCAGCACGATCCCGATGAGCTGCTCGATCAGCGTATTGCCCTCGTCCGCCAGCAGCAGCCCCACCGACACCCCCTCGCGCAGCGCGTACTCCGCCGAGTCGGGGCGCCCGCGCGCGAGCCAGTATGCCGCGCGCGACGAGTTTGCGTACGCCAGCAGCTTGGTCCCGGCGAATCTCGGAATCGGGAAGTTCCATACAGCGTCCGCATCCGCCGGGAACGGCAGCTGGTATCGCGCGTCCAGATAGTCAATGGTGCGCGCGCGCGCCATCACCCCCCACTGCGCCCAGTGCGGCATCCGGGCAATGCGCTCGAGGTACGCCATCTCCGCCGCACTGAATCCCCGCCGCGCTGCGTCCACGATCTCCTGCGACGCGGGCAGCCCGGGCACCTGCACGTTGCCCGCCGTCCGGAAGAGCCCCGCCGGGAGGGGCGCGTTGAAATCAATCGGCGGCAGCTTCACCGCGGGCTCGCGCTCCGGAAACAAGGTCTGGACGCGATCGCCAACGGACATCATCAGGGAGTGAAAGGCCTGCCCTGCCGCAAGTGGCGTCACCCGCGGATCGTCGGGCAGCGCGAAGCGACGCGTCACCTCCGCGATCTCCATCTTGCTCTCCACGTTCGCGAAGTTCGGTACCATTACCGTCCAGAACATCGGCCCCGCGGCGCTCATCACCAGGATCGGCACGAGCAGCACGGTGCCGACGATCAGCGCCGCCAGCACGAGTGGCATTGACCAGCGCAGGAATCTCGGCGCGGCCGGCGCGCCGCGCTCGATGCCGGAATCCCCGAGCGCAGCGTCGAAGCTCTCGTTCCATACTGGCGCGAGCCGGGTCACGTCCGCCGGCGCCGCCCTGCTCCGCCGGCGACGCTTCCCGAACGCGCGCTGCTCCGCGAGGCCGAGCCAGGCGGCCACCGCCAGCAGCGCGAGCGGAATCGCGGCCGCAATCCACAGCGCAGACGCGCCCACCACTCCCGCCGATCCGGATACGATCACCGCGACCAGCAGCGGCAACGCCAGCGCGCCCGCAGCGAGGAGTGACGCTTCGCGGATCACGCGATGGCGCCGAAAGCGGTTCCGCGCCTCGGTCGTGAGACCCGCGTACTCGCGCGAGCCCGTCACGATCTGCCCCGTGTCGCCGCGCGCATCGCTCAGCGTCTCCGCCACGGTCATCCACCCGTAGCCGCCGCGCAATGCGCGCCGCGCCAGGTCGCCGGTCTTCACCGCGCGGTGCACGCCGACGCCAAGGTAGAGCATTCCCGCGATCGCCAGCACGATCAGCGCAAAGCTGGCCGGCGAGCTCACAAGCGCGTTCATACGCGGCCCCGCGGTGAACACCGCGAGCATGGCGGCCGACGCGAGGCCGCTCCCGAACAGGAACCCCATCGCCACGTGACGCAGCCTCCCCTGCAACTCCTCGAGGCCGGGGGCCGGCCACTCGAGCAGCGTCACCCCGCCCAGCCGGCGCGCGACATCGCTCGCCGAGGGACGCTTGAGCGGATTCTTTTCCAGGCAACGCGCGACCAGCTCGTCGAGCTCGGCGTCCACGTCGGGGCGCAGCGTCGAGAGCGGTTGCGGTGTGTCGCGCAGGTGCGCGGCGATCAGCTCGTGCGGTGACGTCGCCGGGAAGGGGCTGGCGCCCACCAGCAGCTCGTGCGCGAGCAGCCCGAGGCTGTAGACGTCCGTCTTCTCGCCCACCGGCTCGGCGAGAAGCTGCTCGGGGCTCATATACTGTGGAGTGCCCAGCAGGATCCCCGTGGCGGTGAGCTGGATTGACATGCGCTTGCCGCCCGGAGGCGAGTTCATCGCCGCGATGCCGAAGTCCGACACGAGCGACCGGCCGGTGGCTTCCTCGTACAGGATGTTCGCCGGCTTGATGTCGCGGTGGACGATGCCCTGTTGGTGCGCGGCGGCCAGGGCGGCGGCCACTTCGCCCAGCGCGCGACGGGCCTCGGGCACGGTCAGGGGGCCATCCTGCTCGACGCGCGCGTGCATGCTGCGCCCTTCCACGTACTGCATCACGAAGTAGGGCGAGCCGTCGTCGAGCTCGCCCACCGTGTGGATGGAGACGATGTTGGGATGCGAGAGCGCGGCCACCGCCTGCGCCTCCCGCTCGAAGCGCGCGCGGGCATCGGCGGACGACGCGAGGTCGCCCGAGAGCACCTTCACCGCAACGAGTCGCTTGAGCGCCGGCTCCCGCGCCAGGAACACCTGTGCCATCCCGCCCGAGCCGATTCGACGCACGAGCTGCAGGTTCGGCGCGAGCGTCGCCCGCAATCGCTGCTCGAGCAGGTCCGCCCCCGCGCTGCCGTCGCCGGTTGGGGCGGTGGGAGGCTGGTGGGGCGATGCTCCCGTCGCCGATTGTTCCGGTGAACGAGGGGTTTCGGATGCCACGGTGACTGATCCGCTGGGGGGCGACCTAACGTACGGCTCCATACTGCAGGCGGCAAGCAGGTCCGCGCTCACGACGTCGGCGACGATCTTGCCTGTGGCATCGACCCTCTGACTCCAGTCGTGCCTTCGAACGATGCGTGACGTATTGTCGCCGTCCCGATGCTGCTTGAGCCGCTCATCCGGGGTCAGCGCAGACGCGCCAACGCAGCAATCGTCAGCTGATCCACCTGCCGAGGCCGGTGCCCAGGAGCGAGAACAGGAGCGCCAGAAACGCCGAGATGCCAACGAGCGCCGCCGCGTCCCGCAACGCGTGCCAGCGGAACTCGGCGCCCGCCGTCGGTTGCGGCTCGGCGGCAAGGTGCCGCTCGGCGAGCGCCCAGGTGCCGTACGTGCAGAAGCAGAGCGAGGCGCTCAGCCAGATGACCCACCCGATCGGTTTCGCCCAGAGCATCGCGGCGGCGATTGCGGCGCCGCCGAGGATGTCCAAGGCAAGGCGGCTGGGCGCAGCGGCTCGGGCGCGAGCCCGCAGCACGTCGGCGAGAGATGCGTCGGGGCCGAGGGCGACTGGTATCACGTGGGCCTCCGGAGTGTGTGGCTGCTTCGGATAGTAGTCCATCCATTGACACCATGCCTCCTCAATTCAGGAGATCGGCTTCAGGACCATCCGGCCGTACGCGATGAACGCCATCAGGACGCCCAGCACGCCGCTCAGGATGATGGGCGTGATCTCCTGGTACTTGATGTGCACCCCGACGAACACGAGGCTCTCGACCGCCAGGACCGTGGCGGCCACCACCGTGAGCGACAGCTGCCGAGGGCCATCCGGTCGCAATCCGGCTTGACGCCTTTCCTGAGTGCCCTAAGCGTAACCCGATTCAATATTCTAAGTGATTACACCACAACAACTTATGCAGTTTTATCAGCTTTTGATATGTTACTACATCAGATATTGTAAGTCTATAAGCTGATATTGCCTTGCTATGACACAGCCTATACACTGATGAATACTGCATTTGCCTAGGACTAATACTATATGAAACGGCCTGCCAGATCACCCCGGAAGTCGCCAGAAATGCTGGCCCTGCAGCGGCACCAACTGGATGGCCGCCTAGAGCAGCTGAGGTTGCTGGACACGCCAAGAGCGGGCTGGATTCGCACCATACGAGAAGCGCTCGGAATGACGATGGCTCAACTCGGAAGGCGTCTCCGAATCTCCCCGCAATCGCTACAAAGTCTGGAAGAGAGGGAGAGGAAAGAGACGATCTCAGTCGCCAAGCTGCGGGAAGCAGCTGAGGCAATGGACTGTGAACTCAAGATTGTATTTGCTCCCCGGTCGTCACTCGAGACGACAATGCATCAGCAAGCGGTCCGAAAGGCTCGAGAGGAGCGGAACAGGCTCGTCCATACGATGCGCCTGGAAGCCCAAGGAGCGGGCGTCGAGGAAGTGCTTGATGAACGGCGAGCAATCGATCACTGGCTCACCAAGCGGGCACGCAGCCTGTGGGACTAGGCAGTGCGACGTGACGCTCTGGCAGACACGCACGAGGGCGACGGTGACACTCCGCTCGACGAAGCCGAGGTCGAGGGGTTGATGCCGTCGCACCTCGAGACCCGGGCCGACCTCAATCAGTGGGAAGCGAAGAATCTGGAGCTTGCGATGGAATGGCTTTCGGGACGCTCACTTGATGTGCTCGAGCTCGATACGCTCCAGGAACTCCATCGTCGCATGTTTGGCCAGACCTGGACTTGGGCCGGTTCGTTCAGGAGATCTGAGAAGAACATCTCGCCGTACCGCTGGCCCGACGTGCCTCGCCGTGTGAGGGACCTGCTCGCGAATACGGCAACGCAGTACGAGGCAATCGCGAGAGATGACGACGCGCTCGACAAGCTCGCCGCAAGATTCCACCACGAGCTCGTAAGAATCCACCCGTGGCCCAACGGGAACGGAAGGCATGGCAGGCTGGCGACGGACCTCCTTCTGGAACGGTGGAAACGACCGCCGTTCACCTGGGGTGCTGCCAGCGGTGGAGCGGATCACCCCGCAACTCGCAGTCGTTACATCGAAGCGCTGCGGCGCGCAGACACCGGCGAGTTCACGCAGCTCCACGAGTTTGTCCGGACATAGTGCGCCGTGTGGACTCCACCGGCGTCGTGAAGTGCGCTGCCGTCCTTCGTAATTGCGGAGGGCATCCGCTGGGGTGGCATCCTCGCGACTCTGGGCGTACGTTGCGCACCACGCACCGATCAAGGACTTCGCATGAACTGGGATCTGCTGGTTCCGATCCTGTATCTCGCGGTCGTCGCTTGGATTGGCCTACGGGTCGGCCGCGGCACGCACGATGCAGAATCGCTCTTTCTCGCGGGGCGCGGCCTCGGCTTCGGCGTCGTCGGGACGTCGCTCTTCGCGTCGAACGTGTCGAGCACGACGTTGATCGGCCTCGCGGGCGCCGCCTACGCCAGCGGCATCGCGGTGGCGAGCTACGAATGGATGGCGGCGCTCGTCCTCGTTTTCGCGGCGGTCGTGCTCGTCCCGATCTACCTGCGCTCGCGGGTGATGACGATCCCTGACTACATCGAGCGACGGTTCGACCGGCGGTCGCGCTACTACGTCGCCGCCCTGATGATGTTTCTCTCGGTCATCGTGGACACGGCGGGCAGTCTCTACGCCGGTGCCCTCGTCCTGACGGTCTTCATCCCCGCCCTTCCGCTCTGGCCGACGCTCATCGCCCTCGGCCTCTTTGCCGGCCTCTACACGGCCGCAGGCGGTCTCAAGGCAGTGATGCTCACCGATGTCGTGCAGGCGGCCGTGTTGATCCTCGGCTCGGTCATCCTCACGTTGACCGCCTACGGCCACTTCGACTTCGATTGGGCGACGATGCGCTCCGCCCTGCCCGACGACCACCTTCACCTGATCCTGCCGGCAGACGACCCCAACCTGCCGTGGCCCGGGCTGGTGCTGGGACTTCCGATCCTCGGTCTCTATTACTGGACCACCAACCAGTACATCTCCCAGCGCTTCCTCGCCGCGCGCAACCTCGACCACGCGCGCTGGGGAACGGTGTTGGCGGCGGGCCTCAAGCTCCTCCCGCTCTTCATCATGGTGCTTCCCGGCGTGATGGCGATTGCCCTCCTCCCCGAGCTTGCCCGCCCCGACGAGGTCTTCCCGACGCTCGTGCGCGACCTCTTGCCCGTGGGCCTTCGCGGTCTCGTCATCGCCGCCGTGATGGCGGCCATCATGTCCACGATTGACAGCACGCTCAACGCGGCGGCGGCCATCGCGGTCTACGACCTCGCGAGACTCGACCAGAAGGCAATCGAGCGCGGACGATTGCTGCGCATCGCACGCTTCACCACCCTCGGCTTCATGGTCGTGGCCATCGCCTGGGCGCCGGTCATCGAGCGCTTCCCCGGCCTCTTCTCGTACCTGCAGGAAGTCTTCTCGTACGCCGTGCCACCCGTCGCCGCGGTCTACCTTGGCGGCGTGCTCTGGCGCGGTGCGCAACCCCGCGCGGCGTTCCCGACGCTGGCGCTCGGTCACCTCGCCGGGCTCGCGCTCTTCGTGGCGACGAAACTCGGCGCGTGGCCGCTGCACTTCACCGTCAATGCGTTCCTGTTGACGGCCTTCTGCGTTGCGCTCCTCGTCACGCTCTCGGTGACGACGACCGAGCGTTCGGAGCCACCGGCCGACACCGTCTGGACGCCGGCGCTCGCCAGACCGACGCCCGGGACTGGACTCCTGCGCGACTATCGCCTCTGGGCGGCGCTCGTCGTGCTCGGCGTCATCCTCACCGTCATCGGCTTCGCGTAGTCGCTACGCCGTCACGTTGAATCGGCGCAGGATCTCGCGCGTCCACCAGCCGAGGTCCTGCTCGCGCGTCCGATTCCAGAGGCGCGTCATCCGGTCGCGCGCCTCGTCGTCGGTCATCGCGAGTGCCTCGTCAATCGCGCCGTCCATGCTGCGCGCGGAATACGGATGCGTGAGGATCGCGGCCTCGAGCTCGACGGCGGCACCCGTGAACTCGGAGAGGATCAGCTTGCCGCCACGCCCCTGCTTGGCGGCGATGAATTCCTTGGCGACGAGGTTGAGCCCATCGCGGAGCGGCGTGATCCAGCAGACGTCGGCGGCGAGATACCAACTGATCAACTCCGTGAACTGCATCGGCGTGGAGAAGAGCACGACTGGTACCCAGTCGAGGTTCGAGTGGCGACCGTTGATGTTGCCGACGCGCTGCTCGATGGCGCCCTGGATGTCGTCGTACACGCGCATTCCCGGCGCGGGCGCCACGCAGATGACGTAGAGCTTGATCCTGCCGAGCAGGTCGGGGCGGCGTTGGAGCAGGCGTCCGTAGGCGTCGAGCATCTCGACGGTGCCCTTCGTGTAGTCCACGCGGCCGACGGAGAAGAGCATCGTGTCCACGTTGGCCTGCTCGCGGATCTCGCGGGCGCGGGCCTGCGCGGCGTCCGAGTTCACCGTCTCGACAATGCGGTCCACGTTCACACCGAGCGGCACGACGTCCACGTGGACGCTCCGGTCGCGCCAGGTGAGCTCCTCGATGCAGGTGCTCTCCTGGAGGGCCCACCCCTCCGGGCGCATCTGCTCGCTCACCGGATATCGGCGCGCCGTGACCGCACCGCCGAACGCCCGCGCCACCGCCGCAAAGTTCTCGGCGTAGCGCGGAATGTGAAAACCCACACGGTCGCAGGCGAGCAGGCTCTCGGTGATCTCGGTGCGCCACGGGAGGACGCCGAACACGTCGCTGCTCGGGAACGGCGTGTGATGGAAGAAGGCGATCTGCAAGTCGGGGCGTCGCGCGCGAATCATCTTCGGCACGAGCCAAAGGTTGTAGTCGTGGACCCAGACCACCGCGCCTTCGCTGGCGACGTCGCAGGTCGCGTCGGCGAAGAGCTGGTTCACCGCGCGGAAGGTCTTCCAGTCCGCGGCGTCGTAGTCGAACTTGTCAATGAAGCTGTGGAGGATCGGCCAGAGCGCCGCCTTCGACGTGATCTTGTAGAACGACGCGACCTGCTCCTTGGTGAGCCCGAGCTGGGCGACGTCGTACGACTCACCGGCGAACGACACCGGCGCGCGCGAGACGACTCGCCCCTCCTCGCCCTCGGGCACCTCCTTCCACGCGACCCACGTGCCGCGGTCGAAGTACTGGAAGAACCCGCGCAGGGTCGGGACGATGCCGTTCGGGCTGCGATGGCTCTGCAGCACCTCCTCACCATCCACGACGACGCGCTCGAACGGCTGGCGGTGGTACACGACGACGAGTTCAGCCACGCGACACCTCCACGCCGTGGTGCGCAAGCGCCTCGGCGATGCCGTCGCAGCCCGGCCTGGTGGCGCGGTAGATGCGCGGGTCGCTCGGGAGCGCGGCGAGGAGCGCCGGCTCCGCGTTGCCGACGACGACGGCGGGAAAACCGGCCGTGAGCATCGCGAGATCGTTGAGCGTGTCGCCGGCCACGAGGATCTCGTCGCTGGCCACGCCGAGCGTCTCGACGAAGCCACGGAGCGTCGTCCCCTTGTTGACGCCGCGCGGAAGGACGTCGAAGTACTGCCCATCGGAGACGAGGCCGTCGCAGCCGAGCGAGTCGGCGAGCGCGTGCGCCTCGGGAAGGACCTCGGGCGTGTCGTAGTAGTAGGCGACACGGTAGGGACCGAAGTACCGTTGCGGACGCAGTCCACGGACACCCGCGAACGCCGCCTTGACCTGCTCGCTGCGCTCCCCCCATGCCTCGGCGATGGCGGTGAGGAGCGCGCCATCGAGCGGCGCACCGGATGCATCGGCGACGTAGCTGCCGACGTCGCAGATCATCGCGTCCGGTCGCGGCAGCAGGCCGGCACTGACGAGCTCGGTCACGCTTCGGCTCGAGCGCCCCGAGACGTAGAGGAGCCAGCGGTCGGCATCGTCGCGAAAGCGCTGCGTGAGCGCCGCGCGCGTGGCGTCATTGCCGGCGAGAAAGGTGCCGTCGAGATCCGTCGCCAGTACTCGCATCAGCACTTGATGGTGAGTGTCCGACCGGTGTGCGGGTCGGCGTAACGGATCGTCGCCTTCTTGAAGATCAGGTCAACAAAGAGTTCGCAGCGGTAGTCTCCAAGCCGCCAGGCGACGGCGACGCTGCTGTTGTTCGAGTACTCCAGTTGGAACTCGCCGTTGAAGGCCGGATAGGTCGAGCGAAACTCCATCAGCTTCTGGATTCGCCGCACCATCGGCTGCCTGACGGCGGCGTCAATGGCCTCGCGCGTATAGAAGTGGCGGTTGACGTCACGCGGGTCACCCGACTGCTCGGCCTGCTCGATCTCGTTCGTCCCGCCGAGCCAGCCGACGTAGTACACCTGTGGAATGCCCGGCGAAAAGAGTTGGATGGCGCGCGCCGCGACGTTGGCGTCGTCGTTCTGCTTGAGCGCGTCGTAAAAGGTGCAGGTCAGTTGGTAAATCGCCCCGACGCTGTGGACGCTGGCGGCCGAACGCCGGTAGATCGGGTCGGCCGATCGCTGCGAGACGTTGTCAATGACGTCCTGGATTTCCTGCTGCGGAAGCAGCCCCTCGACGTCTGGGATGCAGATGCCGTCGTGGGTGTCGAGCACGGAAACCTGGTTGCGCGGGCACATCCGCAACCAGCGTTTGAGGTAGGTGCTGTCGGCGTCGAGGAGCGCGTGCAGCACGAGCGGCGGCAACGCAAAGCCGTACGGACGCATGCCGTGCAGCGAGATGGCGTGCTGGTAGCTCGGATGGTCGTGCACCTCGGGGAGGGTGTCGGCGCCGTGCGCGACGGCAGCACGATGAATCCACCGGAGGATCTCGTAGACGTCCGGCTCGACGAGAAAGCAGCTCGTGCCGATGCGCTTGGTGGTGTAGCCGAAGGCGTCGAGGCGGAAGAGCTTGACGCCGCGCGCCGCGAGGAAGGTGACGTACTCCTCCATCAGCGCGTAGGTGCGCGGCGAGTTGTAGTTGAGGTCAATCTGCTTCTCGGTGAAGGTCGTCCAGACGCGGTGGACGGTGCCGTCGGGCAGCCGCACTTCGCGAAACGGCTCCTTCTCCTTGCGGATGTGGATCTTGGCGAGGTCGTCCGGCGAGATCTCGCCGAGCTGGTCCACGTGCACGAAGAGATCGGCGTACTCCGAGCGCATCCCGTTGGCGACGAAATCCCGGAACTCCACCGACTCGTCGGAGATGTGATTGATGGTGAGGTCGGCGCAGATGTCGAACTTCGCGGCGATGCGCTCGATGTCGGCCCAGGTGCCGAAGTTCGGGTCCACCTCCTTGTGGGTCAGCGGCGAGAAGCCACTGTCGGCGTTCGACGGATAGAACGGGAGGATGTGGACGCCGCCGACTGCGCGGCTGAGGTGCGACTCAAGGACGTCGGCGAGGCCGGCGAGATTGCCCCCCATTCGGTGTGGGTAGGCGATGAGCTGAACCTGGTTCCGAAGCGCCACGGCTTCTCCTGTGGGTCATCCGCGGCCCCGCATCGAGCGGCAGGGGGACGCGGAGAGCGTCCGGCCTCTCCGACGGGAGGCAGCGGCGGGCGGCAGAGGTGCCAGGGCGCCGATGCGCCGACCCGCAACCCTCGGAAGCTAACGAATTGGCCCGCGGAATGGGGTGCGGATTTTGGCCTTCTGTTTATCTCACCCAAAGCCGCCGCGCTGTCCAGACCATCCAGATGCCCTGCCCCAGCACCACCGCGCCAAAGCCGTGGATGTCCAGCCGCAGCTGCCCGGTCAGCACGCCCGCCAGCAAGACGACGCCGAGGATGGCGCCGTACACCGCGAGCGCACGCGACAGCTCGCGCCCCAGTAGCATCGCGGCCGCCCACAGGACGAGCGCAATTCCCGTGAACAGGACGTAGATCTTCGCGAACGCCTGATTCAGCAGACCGGTGTAGTGCATCGCGTTCATCATCCCCGCGCGCGTCAGATCATCGGCGTCGCCGAGTCCGCGCACCGCGGCCGGTGAGACGAAACCGCTTGCTGCGCCCGCAATCAGGACGGCGACGCTGGCAAATGCGAAGAAGACGAACGCGCCGATGGCCAGGTCGCGCCGCGCGCGCAGTTGGACGGTCAGCGCCAGCATCCCGGTGAGCAGCAGCGGCTGGCCGAGCAGCGCCAGCGCGTGCACCGCGGTCACGAGCGCATTGGCGCCACCCGCGGTAGCGACATCAACCACGTCGCCCCCGGTGGGGTGCAGGACCATCGTCACCAGCCCGGCGAGCGAGCCGACGACGAGAGCGATGGGGGCAGAGCGATTCATAGTCATTGCGGGCGTGGGTGATTGTGGCTGCGTGCGCGCGGCGTAAGATTATGTCCTCCCCTCGCCCTCGCCTGCGATGACGAACAATTCACGCACCGCTGTTCGGAACGACGAGCCGGACCCGCGAGTCGCGCGCACCGCGCACGCCCTGGGCGCCGCCCTGATCGGTCTGCTCCAGGAGCGCCCGTTCGAGGAGATCACGGTGCAACAGATCCTCGACCGCGCGGACGTGGGGCGCACCGCGTTCTACGCGCACTACCGCAACAAGGAGGACGTGCTCGAATCCAGCTTCGAGCTGTTATTCTCGATGCTGGAGCCGTGGGTCCAGCGTCCGTCGCCGGTGGGAGTCCGGCTCTTCCCTGTTCGCGAACTCCTCGAGCACATTGGAGGCTCGGGCAAGCTCGTCGAGGCGCTGCGCCGGGACGGACGCTTGGAGGACGTTTGGATGCTGTGCACCGCGCACGCCGCGAGCATGATCGGGCGCCGCATCGAGGCAAGTCGTGCGCAGGCAGCGACGAAGATTCCGCCGCAGGCCGTGGCGCGGATGCTGGCCGGGGCGCTTGTTGAAATGATCCGGTGGTGGCTGGATCGGCCGGAGTCGGCGACGCCCGAGCGGCTGGATGCTGCGTTTCACGACTTTGCCGGGCGGGTGGCCGACGATGCCGATGACCTCGCGGCATTTCGTGATCGCGCGAAGGAACCCCGTGTGTCCTTCGAGTCCGTCGTGCGCGATCTGAAGTAACGTGGCAAGCTATAGCATCCAGCTGACGGGCGTGCGACGGGTGAGGTGGCCTCCCACGCACACACGCCGGCCAGCGCTCACAGCGTGAATCTGCAGCGATCCCATTCCGACCCGGCTAGTGCGCAAGTCCGGGCGTTCCCTGCTGGATGGCCGCGAGGACTTCCTGCGCCAAGACGCCGAACCCGTCATCGCCGACGTGCGTGACACCGAATCGGGCAATCACGAGCCGGGCCGAGGGAATGACAAGGACCTTCTGATGCAGATGCCCAGCGGCGTAGAAGGCATCCGCCGGCTGGCGCCAATCGGGACGCCAGGTTGGTCCTCCCAGCCACCAACCCGCACCGTATCCGCTCCGGAGGGTCGGCGACGTGGAGTACGCGACCCACCCCTCCGGCAGGATCCGCCGACCGTCCACCGTCCCATCAGATGCAAACAGCCCACCGAATCGCGCCCAGTCGCGCGCGCTGGCATACATTGCCATCGGCGTTCCGGTCGCGTCGAATTCAATCAACGCCGTACTCATGCCAAGCGGGTCGAAAAGCGCGTCGCGCGCAAAACGCGCCACGTCTTCGGCCCGGCCACCAACCGCATCGCGGATGGTCCGCGCAAGGATGGCGGTATTGCCCGAGCTGTAGCGCCACTGGCCTCCTGGCACGGCCTCGAGGATGGCCCTTTCGGCGAACGCTGCCATGTCCCGTTCGAGGAAGAGCATGCGCGACACGGGATCGAACCCCGAGTTCGTTTCGGCCAACGCCAATCCACTCGTCATCCTGAGGAGGTGGTCGATGGTGATCGCACGCCGCGCGTCGCTTTGGCGGTCCCACGCCGGTACGGGCGCCCGCTCGTGGATGGCGAGTCGCCCTTGTCCGACCAGGATACCCACGAGGGCGTTGATGACCGATTTCTTGACCGACCAGCCCTGGAGGCGGGTCATCACTCCGTAGCCCGGCGCGTACCGCTCTGCGATGATGGAGTCGCGATGCATGACGACGACGGCGGTCGTTGCCAAGTCAGGTCGGGAGAATGCACGGTCGAGAACGGAGCGGATCCGGTCATTGGATGGCGCGACGGTATGCGCGGGGATGGGCGCAGGGGCGGTCGGGCGCTCAATCCTGAATGGTGGTGGCGGGTCTCCGTGGATGAGCACACACCCCGCCCCCTCTCGATGGATGGCCAGGCTGCGGAAAAGGCCCGCGACGCTCGTCGTGACCGTCCCGCCGGTGGTGTCCACCTCGAAGCGAAGCACGGGGTTGAGAAGGCCGAGCTGTCCCATCGGCCGCAGCACCGTGGCATACACGTAGTCAGCGTCGAGGCCCGATACGAAGGTGCCGGAGCAGATCGTCTGGCTGATGAGAGCCGAGGCCACCCGGATCGCGCGGTCAGGTCTTAGAACGGCGCAGGCGCCGAACACGACCACTATGAGCGCGCCAATGAGGACGCCGTACAGCTGAGCCACGCGCGGCCTCACGGGCATCCCCAGCAAAGGCTGATCGGTCGCGACGCGATGACCACAGTTGGCACCCTGTTCAAGGCCCCCGCATCACCCGCGGGCGTTCTGCCGGCGGTCGGCGCGATGGTCAAACGTGCAGCGAGGGTCGCCAGCGCGCAAATGAACTGACTCCTCAGCGGCGTGCGGCGCCCGCCGGGTGCAAGCGCCTCGTTAGTCCGTCGCGCCCGGGGACCGTAGCGGGGCTCGCCGTGCGTAGCTGACGGATCGAGCCGCGCAGAGGCAACCTGGAGACGGGGACGGCGGTTCGGTGTCGCGCCTAGGGCGAGATGGCGATGCTCACGCTTCCTGTGGCCGGGATCTGAAGCTCACTCACCACGAGCACACGGACCTCAATGGTGCCGGAGGCGGCGGCTGTGACGGTAATGGCGCTGGAGTTGAGCCCAGCCGTGACGGTCCCTCCCGACACGTGCCACACGTAGCGCGCGCCGGCGGTGGTGGGGACGCTGATGGACACCCCGACGGCGCCAGCCGCGACGGAGACGGGCGCGGTGATGGCGGTGCTCGGCGCGGCGAGCGGCGCGGCGCTGCCGAAGTCGAAGAGTTCGGCGGTGGCCAGTTCGCCGAGCCCTTCACCGTACCCACCGGACACCAGCACCTTGCCGGTCCGCAGCAGCGCCACACTCGCCGAGGCGCGGGACGAAAGCGTTCGTCCGGTAAGCCGGAAGGAGTTTGTCGCGGGGCTGTAGATCTCTGCTTCGGAACGCCCTCCTCCACCGGCCACGCCGCTGTCTGACTGAATGAGTACCTCGCCGTTCGGCAGGAGCGCCGCCGCAGGATAAAACTGACGCCTTCGCGCAAGCGTCCCTACGGCGGTGGTCACGCCGTTGTCCCATCTCTTCGATCCGGTCAACGTCGTTGCGGCGAGCACGGAGCCATCGAGCAACTGCACGGCAGTGATGTGCCCGACCGTCGTGCCGCTGGCCGGACCAAACACGCCCATCGCACGATTGTAAATCTCCACCGGGTCACCGTCGCTGCTGCTGCCACCGCCGATGACTAGCACGTTGCCGCTGCTGAGCGTGAACGCGTAGGCGTCCAAGCGGCTCGTCGGACCACTGCTTCCTGTACCGGACCAGCCTCCCGAGCTCGGATCATACACCTGCGCCGTCGTGAGGGCCGTCCCGCCCGCGTTGCTACCCCCGAACATCAGTACGCGCCCGTCCGCGAGCAAGTGCAGCGTGTGCGACAGGCGCGCCTCCGCGATGGAATCGGTCAGTGCCCAGGTGCGGCTGATTGGATCGTAGATCTCGGCGGTACGCATATGACCCCACACGGCATCGCCACTCGGACCAAGGCCGCCGACTGCCAGCACGCGTCCATCCGCGAGCAGGACGGCCTGCGGGCGGTATCGGACGAGCCGCAGGTCGCCTGCCGGCGTCCACGTCCCGGAGTTTGGATCGTAAGTCTCTGAGTCGTGGGTGGACCCGCCAAGCGCGAGCACGGTGCCGTCGGCAAGCGGCACCAGTGCGAAGAGGCTCCTCGCAGTGCTCATCGAACCCGTGGCCGCGAACGTACCAGGGTCAACGCCGACGACGGCCGTGCGGGTGAGCGTGCGCCCCGCCGCGTTCGTCACGGACAACGTGAATGTGGTCCCGGCCGCGATGGCGCCGGATCCGACCGCCCCACCGCTCGAGATTGCGCCGACGCCCTGGTCAATCGTGCCGGAGCCGTGTTCGAACTGCGCCGCGAACTGCGTCGTCCCTCCGCTCACGACGACGCTCGGCGTGGCGGTGAACGAGTGTATCACGGGTGCGAAGACCACGGTCACGCTGACGGTGTCGGTGGACGACCCGAAGGGATTGGTCGCCGTCAAGGTGTAGGTCGTGCTGCCCACCGGTAGCGTAGAGCGGCTGGTCCCCGTCACGGCGCCCACGCCGGCATCAATCGAGAGCGAGAGCGCCGAGTCCACAGCCCACGTCAGGGTGGTGCTGTCACCCGTCGTAATGATGCCAGGTGTCGCCGACAGGTCGTGGATCAGCGGAGCCGCGCCGTAGACGGTCACGCTCGCCGCGGCCGTGACGGAATCGCCAGCCGCGTTCGTCACGGTCAAGCGGTACTGCGTGGTGCCGCTGAGCGGTCCCGTCGGAAGCGGCACGCCGGACGCGGGCGTGCCGGGGCTCGGCGTCAGCGATGCCGTGCCATTGGTGAAGAAGGCCGTCAACGCGCTCGAATCGCCGGTCGCGATGTGCGCTGGGCTCACCGTGAAGGAGGCTATGGTCGGCAACGGCACCACCGTCACCGTCACCTGCGCCGAGTCCTCAGTGCCGGCCGCATTCACGACCCGCAGCATAAAGTTCGTCGTTGCCACGAGATTGCCGGTCGGAGAGTTGCCGCCGCTGGTGACGCTCCCAATTCCGCTGACGGTGCCCGCACCTCCGGTGAAGGCATACGTGAGCGATGTGCCCTGCCCGGTGGACACCGGGGACTTCGCCGCGGCAAAGCTCGTGATCTCGGGCGCGACCACCACCGTCACGGTCGCGGTGTCGCTCTTCGTTTCGTCCGCGACGCTGGTCGCGATCACGTGGTACGTGCCAGCGCCTCCCGGCGCCGTGTAGAGCCCGGTTGGCGCGATGGTGCCGCCAGCTGCGCCTTCCTGCACCGTCCACGTGACGCTCGTCTCAGACGTGGCGCCAACGGCCGCCGTGAACTGTCGTGTCAGCAGTACCGTGACATTCGCGGTTTTGGGCGTCACGCTCACAGTGACGGCAGGCGCGGTCGGTTCGGTGCACGAGAGCGCGAAGGCCGTCGCGGCCAAGCAGGTGGAGGAGAGGACGACGCGCATGGGGCATCCAGGGCAGAGGAGTGGCGGTCGCGCTGACCCGCTCAGCGCACTCCGCACTAACCCTCTGTCGGATGGGTCGGCCGTTCGTGACACCCGACCTTACAACGCCCGATGCCGCTCCTTGAGTGCGACATACGTCTCGTAGCTACGCGCGACGCGCTCGGCCTGCGCATCACTCTTCGATGCGCGTGCTTGCGCGGGGCGCCAATGACGCGCAGCTCGCGGAACTGGACCGCTCGGCGAGTAGTACCGCCTTCACGGATTTGGAGAAAGCGGCGCTGGCCTATGCCGAGGCGATGACATTTAGCGATCGCGAAGTGGACGACGCCCTGTTCGCCCGCCCGCGCCGATTTCGATGACGATACGATGGTGGAGCTGACGGCGCTCATCGCGATTCAAAATGCGTCGAGCAACTTCAATGCCGCGCTGGACCTGCCGTCCCAGGGGTTGTGCCATCGCCCTCTCCACGCGCATTTGAAGGAAGCACAATGAAGCGGGCGAGCGCAATCATCCTGCTGCTTGTCGTGAGCTCATCGACCAGGCGGATGACCTCGGCTGGATGTGCAGTAGCCGCACACCGTGCTTCTGCGCCCACGCGCGAGACTCATATCGAGGCGTCCTACACCGCGTCGAGCACCGCGCGCACCTTCGTCAACAGCACGACCGGCGTGAACGGCTTCTGGAGGAACGCGACGCCGGCCTCGAGCACCCCGTGCCTCACGATGGCATCGTCCGTGTACCCGGAGTTGAACAGCACCCGGAGACCGGGCTGCCCGGCGCGGAGTCGGTCGGCCAGTTCACGCCCACTCATCCCCGGCATCACAACGTCCGTCAAGAGCAGGTTGACGGGGGCGCGCTGGAGCGCGATCAGCGCCAATGCCGCCGCGGGGCCGGCGGCCTCGAGTACAGTGTATCCGCGCCCTCGCAGCACGGTACAGACGAGCCGACGGACGCTCTCGTTGTCTTCCACGACACAGATCGTTTCGGTGCCGTCGAGCGAATGGGCGGGCCCCGTCGCGATCGCTTCGTCTGCCACCGACTCGTCCACGCTCGGCAGATAGACCTTGAAGGTGGCGCCGTGGCCCGGCTCGCTGTATACCCACACGCTGCCCCCACTTTGCTTCACGATCCCGTACACGGTCGCCAGTCCGAGCCCGGTCCCTTTGCCAAGTTCCTTGGTGGTGAAGAACGGCTCGAAGATATTGGCCATCGTCTCGGCGTCCATCCCGACTCCGGTGTCGCTCACGGCGAGCAGCACATAGGAGCCGGGCGCGACCACCACGTGCTCCCGAGCATACGCCGAGTCGAGCTCGACGTTGGCCGTTTCGACGGTCAGCTTGCCACCCTCCGGCATCGCGTCCCGCGCATTCACCACCAGGTTCAGAATGATCTGCTCCATCTGACTGGGATCAGCCCTGGTGCGGCGGAGGTCTCCCGCGAGCGAGACCGCCAGCTCCACATCCTCTCCTATCATCCGCCGAAGCATGTTCTCCATCCCCGCGACCACCGCGTTCAGGTCGAGTACGCGTGGCTCCAGCACCTGCTGACGGCTGAAGGCGAGCAGTTGGCGCGTGAGCCCTCCGGCGCGCGCGGCGGCCGCGCCAATCTCCCCGAGGTCCGTCCGCTGCGTGGGGGTCGCCTCCGGATCAGCGAGCAACAGATCGGTGTAGCCCGTGATCGCCGTGAGGACGTTATTGAAGTCGTGCGCGATTCCGCTTGTCAACCGGCCGATCGCCTCCAACTTCTGCGCCTGTCGGAATTGCTGTTCGAGCTTCTTGTACTCCGTGAGATCCCGCGCAATCACCGCAAGCAATAGCGGCGACTCCGGGGTGGATCGATGCGCCAGCGCCGACGACAAGACGGGAATCTTCTGACCGTCACGAGCCTTGACCGCCATCTCACCACTCCAGGTCCCTTCGGCCATCAACGTCGGGAGAATTACCTGCTGCACATGGTCGCGCTCGCCGTCCGGCAGAAGGTCAGCGAGCATCAGGCGGCTGATGTCCTCGGTCGAACCGATCCCGACCATCAAACGGCCGGCCTGATTCAGGTACTGCAGGCGACCGGCCTCGTCGGCGGTCGACACAAGATCCGTGGTCGCCTCGAGGATCGTCGCCAACTGGAGGCGCGCCCGCTCCGTTCGCTCGCGCTCGGCCACCTCGGCCTTCAGCGCGGCCGTACGCTCATCGACTCGCTGCTCCAGGTGTTGCTGCAGGCTCGCTCGCTCCAGCGCCACCCCAATCTGGTGGCCGACACCATAGAGGACTTGGAGATCGTCGTCGCTGAACATCCCGTCCTCAGGACCGGCGAGGTTCAGTATCCCGATCGTCTGACTGCCCACCCAGAGCGGGACGGCGGCGTGATACCGCAGACCGCGCGTGTCGCCTTTCGCCTGCTGCAGGCGCTCGCACTCAGTCACGTTCACCACCGAGTCGAGCTTGTCTGCAAGGAGCTTGCGGCGGCAGAAGCAGTCGCCTTGCAGCGCGGCGGGCCCCGCCAGCGCTGGTGGCAACCCCTGTGCGGCAACGAGCCGGAACCCGTCTTTACCCTCACGTAGGGAGATCCAGCCTGCCTGGACGCCGGGCAGCTCGAGTGCCCGCTCCAAGGCGACCTTCGCAACCTCGGCTTCGGTCGACGCACTGTTGAGCCCCAGCGCGATGCGGTAGAGCCCCTGGAGGGACTGGTGGGAGCGCTCCAGTTGCTCCTCACGTTGGAGCAGCGCGCGGTTTTGCAACACCGCGTCCTCGAACGTGGAGATGAGCAGGTCGAGGATCTGCTCGCGGTCCGAACTGATCGTGAACTTGTGGCCGAGCAGAAACACGTCGACGCCGAGCTGGAGGCGGCGCTCCGCACGGGCCTGCCGCGTCGCAAGGAGCACTTCGATCCGTCCGAGTAAGTGCTTGGCCTCATGGGGCTTCGTGAGGAAGTCGTCCGCGCCGCACTCGAGGCCCTTGATGATGTCGAGTGGATCGCCAAGGCTCGTGAGCAGGACAACGGGCACGTGACGGCCTGCGGCCCCGGCCTTGATGTGTCGGCACACGCCGTAGCCGTCCACCGACCCCGGCATCACGATGTCGCTGATCACGAGGTGGAACCGTTCCGGATCGAAGCGGGCGATCCCCTCCTCTCCCGTCGCGGCGACCTCGACTTCGTATCCGGCGCCTTCGAGCTGGCGGCGCAGCGCTTCCCTCTGGGTGGCGCTGTCTTCCACCACGAGAACCCGCTTCACGGTCGGTGCGCCGGGGCGCGTACGCGTGCGCTTAGGCATCACCGTTTCCGTTCGCGAGTCCCATCAGGCGGCCTGCGATGGCATCGATCGGGAGCACGGAGTCAACCACCCCGGCCGCGACGGCTTCGCGTGGCATCCCGTAAACAACGGAGGTCGCCTCGTCCTGGGCGAGCACATAGCCCCCCATCTTTCTGATGGCCCTCAATCCCTCGACACCATCGCTCCCCATTCCCGTCGCGATCACCGCCGCAGCCGATGCGCCGTAGACCTGGGCCACGGAATCGAACAGATGCGTCCCCGACGGGCGAAACCCGCCGACGGGCGGCGCGTCGGTCAGCGCCACGCGTGCCTCACGACTCACTTCCAGGTGCCGGTCATCCGGTGCGATCAGCACGGTGCGCCCACGCAGCGGTTCGCCTGACTCGGCCACCTTCACGCGCAGATTGCAGCTACTGCCGAGCCAGGTGGCGAGTCCTTCGACGAACCCCGTGGCAATGTGCTGCACGACGAGAATCGGCAACGAAAAGTCGCCCGGCAGGCCAGACAGGATCCGTTGCAGCGCGGCCGGCCCCCCAGTCGAGGCGGCGATCGCGACGACGCGGACCCTCGAGCCCGGTGACCGCCGCGATGGCACGACGGGCGGCACCACCACCGCCGGTGTTCGCGACGCCCAGCGGCGCACCACCTTCACCTGAGACATCGCCTTGGCCATCGTCAGGAACTCTGCGCGCTGGCCATCAAACAGCGCCGAATGCGGATTGTCGGGCTTCGGCACCACCAGCAACGCGCCGGCGCGCAATGCATTGAACGAAAGTCCCATCCCCTCGCTGTTCGCGCTCGAGGACACGATGATGATCGGGATTGGGGCTTGCACCATGATCTCCTTGGTGGCCTCATACCCATCCATAATCGGCATATGGACGTCCATCGTGATCAGATCGGGCTTCAGGCGCGCCGCCAACTCCACCGCCTCGGCACCGTTCTTCGCTTGGCCCACCACCGTGATTTCCGGATCGCTGTCCAGAATTTCGACCAGCAGCTCACGCACGGTGAGCGAGTCCTCGGCGACGACGACACGAATCATCAGTTCCCCCTAACCCAGCAACTGATTGATGGTGTCCAGCAGGTGCTGCTGGTCGAAGCTTGACTTGCCGATGTAGGCGTCGGCGCCGACTTCGAGCCCACGCGCGCGGTGCTCGGGCGTCTCCAGGGCGCTCACCAGCACGACCGGCAGCGTCGCGAACCGTTTGGAGGCGCGGATTGCCTCGCAGAGCGCGAACCCATCCATCCGGGGCATCTCGATATCGGCGACGACGAGATCGCAGCCGTGCTCCTGCAGCACCTTCCACGCATCGGCGCCATCCACGGCGGTGCGCACGCCGTATCCCGCCGCTTCGAGAATGCTTTGCTCGAGCGTCCGCGTCGTGATCGAGTCGTCCACGACGACGATCCGCCGCTTGGCAGGCCCAGCGGCTTCGGTGTCCGAGACGGAAATCCCAGGTCCCTCGCGGAGGCCCAGCCCCGCACTGACGACCTCTGCCGGGTCGAGCACCAACGCCACCCGGCCTGTCCCGAGGATTGCCGCCCCACCGATGTGTGACAGCCGCTCCCGCCCGCCGCCCAGCGGCCGCAGCACGATCTCCTGCTCCGCGATCAGTTCATCCACCGCCACCGCCAACCGCCGAGCACCCGCACGCAACAACACGACCGTCAGCGCACCAGCCGTCGGCCGCCCGACCAGCGGTGCGAGGAGTCGCGCCAGCGCGACCAATGCGACCGGCCCCTCGGGAGTCGCGAGGACGTCGCGCGCTTCGACGTGCTTGATCTCCTCCGGTCTTACCCGGAGCAGCCGCTCCACGTTGGACGTGGGGATCGCGACCGTCTGGGGGCCCACCGCCACGAGCAGCGCGCGGATGGTCGCGAGGGTCGGGGGGCATTCGAGCGTGAAGGTCGTGCCGCGACCCGGACTCCAGGTGACATCCACACTCCCGCGGATTCGGGCGACCGCCGCGCGCACGATGTCCAGTCCCACGCCGCGGCCAGACGTGGTCGTCACCTCGGCCTGCGTGGAGAACCCGACCTCGAACAGTGTGCGCGCGAGGTCACCCTCGTCGTCGGGCACCGGATACCCGCGCTGCACGAGCTGGGCTCGGATCGCCGCCACGTCGAGTCCCGCGCCGTCGTCGGCGACCGTCACCGACAGGCGATCGCCGCTGAGGGCCGCTTCAACGCGCACGCTGCCACGTCGCGGTTTCCCCGCCTTCTCGCGGGCCGTCGCCAACTCGATTCCGTGGTCGGCCGCGTTTCGGACGAGATGCAGGAGGGCCTCGCGCAGGCCATCCAATACGGCGCGGTCCACTTCCACCGCTCCGCCCAGCACCTCGACGTCGAGTTCCTTGCCGCTGTCAGTGGCGAGATCGCGGACGGCGCGTGGGAGCGCCTCGCAGGCGTCGGCGAACGGTCGCATCCGCAGCCGACGCACACGGTCGGCGACATCGTCGGTCACTTGCGCCAGCGCGCGTGCATCCGCCTTCGCGCGCGCGGCCAGCCGCCCTGACTCCTCGACCACGTGCCGGAGTTGCTCGTCGAGTCCGGTGACCGCCTGCAGCAAGGCGGGTGGCGCCGCGGACTGCGCGAGCGCAAGACGGAGACGCCGTCCGTTGCGTTTCCATTCGACCGTCGACCGCGCGGCGGCGTCGTGCAGTGCCTGCAGCTCCAAGGGCTGACTCGCGACACGGCTGCCGGTGACAAGCAACTGCCCCGTGGCCGCGAGCAACACATCCAGTTTCTCCGCGTCAATGCGCACCTGGCCGTCCCGCTGCGCGCGCGACGACGGCGCGTTCCGCGGCGGTGCGGTCGGAGCGGGCGGAGCGGGCGGAGCGGGCGCACTCGGCCGCCGGATCCGCCCCGTTCCGCGCTCCCGTCGCAGCCGATTGCGCACGGCGACCAGCGGCGCACCCGAGAGGCTGCGCCCGGATCTCAGTCGCTCCCCCGCGTCGGCGAGGGCGTCCGCGGTGGAGAAGAGGAGGGCGAACTCGTCGGCCGCAAGTGACGGGCCGCCGTCCCGGACCCGGGCCAGCAGCGTCTCCAGCGCGTGGCAGGCCTGCTCGATCGGCTGCACGCCGATCGCACTCGCAGCGCCCTTGAGCGTATGCGCCACACGGAACAGCGACTTGAGGCGGTCCGCGTTGCCGGGATCACCCTCCAAAGCCAGCAGGTCGGCGTTCATCATCCCGATCTGCTCTTCAAGCTCGCCAAGGAAGGTGGCGAGCAGGCGCGCGGCCAACTGCTCCTTGTTCACCGACGCGCGCCCCGCGGCGCCTCGTCTCGAGCCCCACCGACGAGCTCCAGCAGCTTCGTGCCCAGCGCGTTCAGATCCTGCGCGGCGCGCTCGGCCTGTTTCGTGGACGCGAGGTTCTGCTGCGTCGCCTCGTGAATGCTCCCCATCGCCTGGCGGACCTGCGACATCCCCGCCGACTGCTGGCCCGCCGACGCGACGATTTGCGCGGCTGCCTGCGCCATCGCGCCCACCTGCACGGCCACCAGCTTCGTTGCGGCCGCGGCCTGCTTCGTGCCCTCCTCGGTGGTCATCACCGCCGAGCTGGTGGCCCGCTGGATCTCCCCGAGGATCCGACGCACATCCACCGTGGCCTTCCTCGACTGCTCGGCGAGGCCCTTCACCTCGGCGGCGACCACGGCGAACCCGCGCCCCTGCTCGCCGGCCCGCGCCGCCTCCACCGCGGCGTTCAAGGCGAGGAGGTTGGTCTGCTCGGCAATGTCGTTCACCACCGCGATGATCTCCCCGATGGCCTGCGCCTGCTCGGCCAGCGCCAGAATGCTCTCGGCGACGGACTCGACCTGCTCCCTCACCCCCGTCATCGCCGCCACCGATTCCTCGAGCGCCTTGCGACTGGCCCGCTCGATCTCCTGCGCGCGCTGCGATGCCTGCTCGGCCGTCTGACTGACTTCGTCCACCGTGGCGACCGTTTCCGCAACGGCAGCCGACGACTCGCTCGCGCCCGAGGCCTGCTGCGTCGTGGCCGCCAGGATCTCGGCGGCGCTCGATGCAAGGACGCCGGTGGTCTCACGCAGCGGTCCGCTGACCGCACGATTCAGCAGAACCGCCGTGACGACGCCCACAAGCAGCGCCGCGAGACTTCCCAGCACGAGCGCACGTCGTCGTGCTGCGGCATTGTCGCGGGCCGCCAGTTCCGCTCGGCGGGTTCGTGCTTCCGCCAGCGCAACCCCGGAGTCGATTGCGCTGCGGACGACTTGGCGCGCCGGAAAGACCCGCGTGACTTGGACGCGGGTGGCTTCGGCGGTCTGTCCGACGCGGTGGGCGGTCAGTGCCGTTCGCGACGCCTCATCCCACTCGGCGAGACCCGTCAGGGCCGCTGCCCAAACCGTGTGATCCTCCACGGCCAGCGAATCGCGCATCCGCGTCAGCAGCACTCGCGTTCGCGCCACGGAGCTATCTCGCAGCTGCGCATACTCGACATCGCCTGTCGCCAGGTAGCGGAGAAACTGCACGACGCCATCACGCGCCTCGGACTCCGCTTCGAACGCGGTGACGAGCGAACTCCTCTGCTCACGAAGCGCCTGCTCGTAGGCCGAGACGGAGTCCCGCAACGCGACGATGCCGATCTGCGCGACGACCACGACAAGGATGAGCCCCAACGCAAATCCCGCCCCTATCCTCCGGCTTACCGTCCAGCGCATCTCAGGCCTCCTGACCGTTCAGTTGATTGGCGCGCCGCCGGTTGTCGGTCCCCACCAGCGTCAGCAGCTGCGATCCCAAGGCGTTCAGGTCCCGTGCCGCCCGTTCGGCCTGCTTCGTCGAGGCGAGATTCTGCTGGGTCGCCTCGTGAATGCTCCCCATCGCCTGGCGGACCTGCGACATCCCCACCGCCTGCTGTCCCGCCGACGCGACGATTTGCGCGGCGGCCTGCGCCGCTTCCCCGACCGCGTCGGCGAGCGTCCGGATTGTATCTCCCGCCGCCGCCACCTGCCGACTCGTCACCGTCACCTGCTTGGTCCCCTCCTCCGTCGTCATCACCGCCGCGCTCGTCGCCCGTTGGATATCACCCAGGATCTGACGCACCTCGACCGTCGCCTTCTTCGACTGCTCGGCGAGGCTCTTGACCTCACCCGCGACCACGGCGAACCCGCGCCCCTGTTCGCCCGCACGCGCCGCCTCGACCGCGGCGTTCAGGGCGAGCAGGTTCGTCTGCTCCGCGATGTCAGTCACCGTGGCGATGATCTCGCCGATCGCCTGCGCCTGCTCGGCGAGCGCCAGGATGCTCTGGGCAATCGACTCCACCTGCTCCTTCACTGCGGTCATCGCCGTCGTCGACTCGTCAACCGCCTTACGGCCCGCCTTGCCAATCTCCGCCGCCCGCTGCGCCGAGTCCGACACCGCTTGCGCCCGCTGCGACGCCTGCTCGGCCGTCTGGGCGACTTCGTCCACGGTCGCCACCGTCTCGGTCACGGCGGCTGACGTCTCGTTCGCTCCGGCTGCCTGCTGCGCCGTGGCCGCCAAGATCTCAGCGGCGCTCGTGGCGAGCACTCCGGCCGTTTCCTGTAGCGGGCCGATGATGGCGCGGTTCAGGAACACCGCCGCCAACGATCCCACCGCGAGCGCCAGGAGCGCGCCGAACACCAGCAGTAGCTGCATCCGACGGGCGGTGGTCTGCGCCCCGAGGATGGCGGCATCGACCCGTTGCTCCGCGCGCGCGATGCCCCTCTCAATCGCCGTGCGCACGACATCCCTGGCCGGAACGGCGCGCTCGTCGCGTATGCGCAGCGCCTCAGTGGCGCGTCCGGCCTGCATTGCCGCGATGGAGGCCCGCGAGGCCGCGTCCCACTCCGCGGCCGACGCAAGGACGTCGGTCCAGATCGCCCGACCCTCCGCCGTGGAATCACGGTCGCGGAGCTGCTCCAGCAACCCGCGGCTCAGGGCGAGCGTGCTGTCCCGGCTGCGCAACTCCGCGTCGTTGGGCCGCGCGAGGAAGCCAACGAAGTCGAGTATCGCACGCCGAAACTCGGCGTGTGCGCTGAGCGCAGGCACGAGCGTGCGCCGCTCCTGGTCAAGCGCGTCCCGGTACGCATCCGACGCGCCGCGCAACGCCACGACCCCGACCGCCGCCACCACCACGACGAGGCTCAGCCCCAAAGCGAACCCCACCGCGATCCGGCGACTCACGGTCCACTGCATCACATCCTCCGAGTGTCAGTCAGCGTACTCACGCGTGCGCCCTCAACAGGTGTCCCGCGTCGAGCACGAGTACCGCGTCATCGGTGATGCCGCGAAGGTATTCGCGTTGCACCGCAACCCCCTCCGGCGGTGCCCGCACCGCCGCGATCGGAAGGGTCACGATCTCCCGCACGGCGTCGGCGAGGACCCCGAAGGCCGCTCGTTCCTCCCCCAGCACGATCACTCGACTCAGGTCGTTCAGCGCCGCGACCGAAAGCCCGAGCGACGCGCGGAGGTCGAGGACCACCAACAACTCCCCCCGCCACGCCGTCACGCCACACACCGGTTGCGCGGCGCCGGGAAGCGGCGAGAGCTCGACCAGCCGGAACACCGCAGCCACAAAACGCGACTCGACCGCGTACACCTCGTTGGCGAGCGCGAAGGTCACCAGCTCGAGCGTCCCGCCAGATGCCGGCATCGCCACCGGCCGCGCCAGTGCGCGCGCACGTGCATCCAGCACCTCGCGCACCCGTGCCGGCGAGAGTGCAGCCGTCCCGGTGAGCGCGCGTCCCGCCGCATCCACGCGCTGCCGAACATCGGTCCAATCCACTGGACCCTTCGATGCTTTCCGTTGACTGGCCATCAGGCCGCCGTCTCGGCAAGGAGCTGCCGCTGCAGCCTCGCGATCTCGGCGAGTCGCCCCGCGAGTTCCCCGTCTGAGCTGGGTACGGTCTCGGTCGGCGACATCCCGTTCAATAGCCGTTCCGCATTGCGGTACGCCCGCTTCGCGCCGTCGATCTCCCCGAGACGTGCGAGCGCGCCGCCGAGCGCCAAATGGGCCGCGACAAACCCCCCGTCCAAGTAGAGCGCACGGCGCGCGGCGACCGCTGCATCGGAGTACCTGCCGGCCTCGGACAGCAGCACCGCGTGCAAGTAGGTGAGTTCGGCGGAAGTACGCTGGACATCGAGCGCGGCGGCGCACGCGCGACCCGCGGCATCGAGTTCGCCCCGATTCGCCAGTGCGCGCACCAGCACGACCTGCAGTGCCGGATCGGCGTTGCCGCGCTGCACGAGTCCACCCGCGAGCTCGGCGGCACGCACGTAGTCCCTCGCGGCGTAGGCGACCAGTGCTTCGGCGACGCCATCCGCCGCCGCCAGCGCCACGGCAACCGCCGGGGGCGCGGCCTCCGGCGCCGCCTCCGGAAAGGGCGGTGCCAACGGCGGACTCGACTGCGGCTCAAACCGCTCGACCTCGGGGAATGCCGGGAGCGCGGGCGTAGAGATTGCCGCTGAGCGGCTCGCGGGACCCGCGCCCAACCGCACGGCGCGGCGACCACGCCGCCGATACGCAAGCCCGGCCTCGGTAACCACCACATCGCACGGGACCAAATCCGAGAGCACCGGATCGGAGGCGCCGAGCAGGAGCCAGCCGTCGTCGCTCAGTGCGTCCAGCAACCGACGCGCGACGCGGGCCACCGTTTCCGCATCGAAATAGATCAGGACGTTGCGACACAGGATGAGATTCATCCCCCAGATGCCCGTCGGCAGCGAGGGGTAGCTATCCTCGGCCAGGTTCAGGTACCGGAAGTCAACTGCCTCGCGGATCTTGGGAGCCAGAATGAAGCGGTCGCCTGCTTGTTTGAAATACGTCTTGGTGACCTCACTCGACACGCCGCGCAGCGACCAGCGGGTATAGCGGGCCCGCCGTGCCTGAGCCAGCGCGGCACGTGAGAGATCGGTGCCTATGATGTGCGCGGGCTGAGCAAGCTGTTGTTCGTGCAGGATGATCGCGAGCGTGTATGGCTCCTCTCCGGACGCACAACCTGCGCTCCACACTCGCAGTGGCTCGCCAGTCGCCCGTTCCGAGACGAGCGCCGGAAGCACCGAGTTCCTGAACACGGCGAGCTGTTGGGGCTCGCGGAAGAAATACGTCTCGCCCACGGTGATGTCGGCCACGAGGTCGTCGAGCAGCGCAGGCTCGTTCGACAGGCGGTCGAGATAGACCTCGGGATCATTCGCCGTTGCGCGACGCATCGCCGCCGAGAGCGCTTCGTCGAACGCCGAACGCCGTGTCGCGCCGAAGACGAGCCCGGTGCGGCGGCGCACAAGCGTCGCGGCGGCGGCGGCGAGCCCTGCCGAAGGTCGTGGGTCCGTGGCCATCAACCGTTCCTCGCACCGGTCTTGACGGTGCGCGCCGGAGACGCCTGTGCGACTGTCGCCGCTTCTGACAGCGACGCGTCCACCTGCGCGGCCTCGTCCAACGAGAGGCACCGATCGAGATCGTGGATCACGATGAGGCCATCCGGCAGCAGTGCGATTCCCGCGACGTACTCGACCCCCGGCACCACCTGGGGCGCGGACGCAATGTCCGCCTCGCTCACCGAGGTCAGATTGACGGCTCGATCCACTCTCAGCGCGACCACTCGTGGGCCGCTTCGCGCGATGACCATATGTTGGTCAGGCGTGAGCGCCCGCGGCGAGATGCCGAACCGCTGTCGGATATCCAGCACCGGTACGAGGGTGCCGCGGACGTTCACCACCCCTTCCACGATCGGCGGAGCCTTGGGCAGCGGGGAGACCGCAACCGCGCGCGTCACCGCCTGCACCACGGTGGCCAGCACCGCGATGCGGCGCCCACCGACATCGCACGTCAGCAGGCTGACCTTCTGAGTTCCGACGGGTGATTCCAAGTCGAACGCCCGCCTGACGCCGTTCGGCACAAACGCGTAGCCTGTCACATTCTCGCCGATTATCGCTACAGATAGTGTTTTAAAGTAACTCGCCCTCGGCGTCCGGTGCCCGTGCATCGGCGTGGGCCTCGGCTTGCCTCGAGCCGCACAGCTCCCTAGACTGAGTACGCATCATAGGCATTGTTATACGTTCCTGTACTTTCCTTGTCAAATTAGCCCCGGCGATGCTAAACCCCGCAGACTTGCTCGACATCAAAGGCGCCGCGAAGTTCCTGGCCGTCAGCGAGACCTCACTGCGGCGATGGACCAACGCGGGCGAACTGGCCTGTTTCCGGGTCGGCGGCAGGGGTGATCGCCGGTTCCGTCGAGCCGATCTGCTCGCATTTGCGGCGGGTCACTCCCCGACTCCGCTCGCCGAAGGCGATGGGCCGCCCAACGGTGCGCTGCGGGAGCCAATCGGTGCGGCAGGCCCATCCATTAGTGATCGGCACATCTGTGCGTTCTACTCGAGCGACGACGAGCGGGCGAAGCAGGCTAGCGATTTCCTAATCAATGGAATGCGCCCAGACAGCGTCTGTTACCTCTCGGCTGCCCCGGAGACCCGCGAACGTGTGCTGACCGAGGTAGCGCGTCAGCACCCGGCGTTTCAGGCGGACGTCGACGCAGGCCGACTGGTCGTCTCCACGTACGCGACGTCGATTGCCGCCCAGCTCGAGCACTGGGAGAACGCGTTTTCGCGGGCAACGAGGGCGGGTGCGCGCTTGCTGCGGGTGGTGGGCGATGTGACGGGGGCCCGTTTCGCGGACGTGGGAACGTTCGGTGACGCCCTGACCTACGAAGCGGAGTACGAGCGGCGCTTGGTGACCCGGTTCCCTGTGCAGACGCTCTGCCAGTACGATGTCCGCCCTCTTGCGGGCGTTGACGTCCTGCGGGTTCTTCGGGCGCACCACCACGTGTCGGCCACGCCGGCGCTCTCCCTTTCCTGCCGAGGCCACCCGCACCGCCCGAGTCTGGTTATGAGCGGTCTGCCTGAGGGGTAAGATGACGGAGTCCCCCTCGACCCGGGCTCCGTCGGCGTCGGGCGCCACGCGCCGAGCGACCCCGATTGAATTTCCTATCCCGATTATCCGCAATCTGAAACACAGCCGCGGCCGTTCTTGTTCGTCCGGGCAGTACCGGCCCGGTATTACCTCCGCTTGCTATGCGGAACCGAAACGGTGCCACTGGCGGTGCCCACGTTGCCAGTACCGTCCGTCGCGGTCGCGGTGATCGTGTAGATGCGGCCGCTGCCCGTGCCCGAGCGCTCTGCTCTGACATAGACGTCGTACGTGCCGTCGGCGTTGTTCACGACCTCCCAGTCGGGCGCCGTGTCCCCATCGCCAAGACCGTTGACCGGCTCGTTGCTGGTGACCGTCACCGTGAAGGCGGGCGACGGGTCGCAGGCGTCCGAAGCCGACACGCCGGAGGCCACCTTCACCATCTGGTGGTTCGGCGCCCACAGCTCCGTCGGGCTGACGGTCAGTGAGATCGCCGGTGCGGTGCCGTCGACGACCGTCACAGTCACCTGATCCGAACCTGTCGCGCCATCGTTGTCCGTTACCGTCAACGTGTAGGTGGTGCTGCCTAACGGTGAACTGACCGTCGCATTGGCGGTGGTCGCCCCGCCCGGAGTCCACGAGTAACCCGTGATCGTGCCGTCGAGGTCGGAAGAGCCACTTCCATTCAGATACGCAGTAGCCGCGCCGTTCACGCAGGTCAACGTCTGGTTCGTGCCGGCGATCGCCACGGGGGCGACGTTCAACACGGTGATGGTGACGAAATCGTCGTCGCTGGCGTTGTTGTCGTCCGACAGGGTCAGCTTGATGCTGTGCGTTCCGAGTCCGAGCGTCACAGTCGGTGCGACGCCGGTAGCGATCTCGATTCCGTCCCGGGACCACGAGTAAGTGAGCGCATCTCCATCGGCGTCCGAAGACCCGCTGCCATCCAGCGTGACAGAAACGCCCGACGGGCTGGTGCGATACAGAATCTGGTCAGATCCGGCGTGCGCAACCGGCGGCGTGTTCGTTGGCGGCGGCGCGGACGCGGCGTCTAGTGCTTCCACTACTCTGATCGGGGTATTATCGGCACCCGAACCCGCGACGAGTATTACCCCGTTTATCGAGCGCGGAGTAGGGTAGAAGCGAGCAGTAGGAATCGGTGCAACTTCGGTCCATTTGTCAGAGACTGGGTCGTACTCTTCGACGGTGGTAACCGCCCCGGAGCTCGTCGTGAGTCCACTCACCGCGTACAGGCGGCCGCCGCTTTCGGAGAGGCCCGGGTATGCGCGCGGGGTCGGCAAGGACGCCTTCTCGGTCCAGGTATCCGTCGCCGGATCGTATAGTTCGACCAGCCCCGTTTCGCCGGTGTTGTTGATTCTCCCTCCTGCCAGCCAGAGCTTCCCGTTCAGGACCGCGTAGCCCGCGCCCGCGCGTGGATTCGGTAATGGGGAGCGGGTCGACCAGAGCCCTGTCGCCGGATCAAACACCTCTACCGCGTTTGAAACGTTGCACGGCGGGCAAGCGGTCCGCCCGCCAACCGCATAGAGCTTTCCCTGAAGGGTGACCGTTGCGGGCTCGAAACGCGGTGTCGGCAGGGATGGCAGGACGGTCCAACCGTCCGTACCAGGATCATACATCTCCAGCCGCCCGGTAACGCCTATGCGGCAGTCGGAATTAATGCACCCTCCGACGGCGTACAATTTTCCCGCGATCTCATCCACCCCGGCATACGCCCGGCTACTTGGCGCGGATGCCTTGTAGCTCCAGCTATCGGTTGCGGGATCGTAGACCTGCACCACCGTTGTTGATCCGGTCGGTGAGCCGCCGCCGATCACGTACAGTCGCCCGCCAGCGACTGCGACTCCCGCGCCCGCGATCGCTGTCGGCAGGTCGGCCTTCCGCGCCCATGTTCCGGCCGCCACAGACGATTGCAGATCGGCCGATTGCAGAGCGGCTGGAGTGCGCGGATTTGGGGTCAATACCGCGTCCGGCGAACACGCGGCGAAGCTTGCCAGGAGGGCGGTAAGGGTCGTGCGCGTAAGGATGTGGCGACTCATTCGCATGGAAAGACCTCCGAACTTGCAAGAGAGGGAATCGCGCAGGATGTGCGGAGCGCCATCCGAATGGACGGCCCCGATTCCCCTTTGTCGTGCGAGCCCCCCAAGCGTGACATCGCCGTTGAGCGCCCCTGATCCTCAGACGGCCCACGAGACTTGGCCGCGGGGCGGAGGGCACGCCGCCGGGCGCCCGCCAGCCCGCGCGTGGTCGGCGATCGTGCCGTAAGTTCGGCGGATACCCGAGCGACCCCGATTGAATTTCCTATCCCGCATGGGTCGTGCGCGCTGCAAATAGCGGGGACCCGCTGGACAACTATAGATGCGGGGGCTGGCGCCGTCTCGGGCCATCTTCCCTCCTCAGGGTGAGAATGGCCTCGCAAACACACAGTGCCGTCAACGCGGCCCCGATCGCAAATGTCCTGAAGGATCGGACCAGCTCCGAGCGCAATCTCTCAATCATTTAGCACCCTGGCCTATCCTCAGCGGCGTACGGCGCCCGCCGAATGCAGGCGCCTCGTCAGGCGGCCGCGCGTGGTGTCGGGGGGGGGGGG
>JBBDYC010000019.1:0-3203 GCA_040901985.1 Gemmatimonadaceae bacterium | reverse complement strand
CCCCCCCCCCCCCCCCGCCGGGCCCGCAGGCTTCATCGCTGTTCCGGCTGGTGTCGGATCACCTGCACCGCCTGCGGACGGTCTACGACGACCTGCTCGCGCGCGAGTATGGCCCGTGGCGTCCGGTGGTAGGCGAGTTGGCCGACAGGATTCTCACTTGCGGCAATGCGACGAGGATCCTACAATTATCGTTAAACACGATACCTCTTGCCTTTTATCAATACCCTACGTATTGTTACTCGATATCTCACTCAGATTTCGACAATCAAACCGATGCCCGCCGCCTACCCGCCCTCCACGCTCGCTCGCCGTGTGCTGACGGTGCTCATCGCACTCAACCTGGCCACCGGCGGCCTGATGGTCCTGGCCGTGGCCGCGAGCTTCGTCTTCGAAGCGACACTCATTGAGCACTTTGCAAGTCGCCCGACCGGGATCGACCCCTTGCCGCTCGTTCGGGGCCTGCGTCTGTTCGCGCTCGTGGGACTGCCGATCTTCCCGCTGCTGCATCTCCTGCTCGACAACCTGCGTGCCGTCGTGCGCACCGTGAGTGAAGGCGACCCCTTCGTGCCGGAGAACGCCGTGCGACTGAGGCGCATCGCCTGGTTGCTGCTTGGCGTCGAGCTGTTACACCTCGGCTTCGGCGTGATGGCGCACCGGTTGTCATCCGCCAACGCTGAGATCGAGTGGACCTTCTCCATCACGGGGTGGGTGGCGGTGCTCCTCATCTTCATCCTGACTCACGTCTTCGAGCACGGAACGCGGATGCGCCAGGATATCGAGGGGACCGTCTGAAATGCCCATCATCGTGAAGCTGGGCGACGTCCTCCACGCGCGAAGGATGACGCTGACCGAGCTGGCCGAACGGGTGGACATCTCGCTCGCGAACCTGTCGATCCTCAAGACCGGCAAGGCACGGGCGATCCGGTTCTCGACTCTGGAAGCCATCTGCGCGGTGCTGGAATGCAGGCCCGGGGACCTGCTCGATGTGGCGCTCGAGGTCACGCCCGACAGCGCTGACGCCGACGCGCGTCCCGACACATCAGCGGCCAGCGCCGCGTCAACGTGATCGTCCACCTGAACCCGCACGAGCGAACCTGATGCTGACCCGGATCTTCCCGAAGCAGGTCGACAACACCCACCGTGGCCATCCCGCGGCGCTCTGGCTGCTGCTCGTATTCATCCTGCTCAAGTTCACGATGAGCACGAACACGATGCTGAACACCCGCTCTGTCGCCACCGGCGGTGACGGCATCGCGCTGGAGACGATGACCGCGGAAGGCGCGCAGGTCACCCTGATGCTCTTCGCGCTGCTCGCCCTGGGCCAGTTCGTCCTGGCGCTCCAGGCCGCCGTCGTGCTCGTCCGCTATCGCGCGCTGATCCCGTTGATGTACCTGCTCCTGTTGCTCGAGGTGATCGCGCGCCGGGTGCTGGTCACGATCCACGCGGTCCCGCGCAGTGACGGAACACCGGTCGGCTTCTACATCAACATCGGCTTGCTCATTCTCGTGGCCGTCGGGTTCGCGCTCTCGCTCACTCGGCGTGAGCGAGGTCGTCAATGATTCCTCTCCTGTGGTTCCACATCACTGGCGGTGCGCTGGCCCTCGCTGGCGGTTACACAGCGTTATTCGCACGCAAGGGCGGGCGACTACACCGCGCGGCTGGCACGCTCTTCGTGTTCGCGATGCTGCTGATGGGCGCGACGGCCACGGTGCTGGCGATCGCGCATGGGACGATGGTCATCGCCCTCGGCGGACCGCTCGTGGCTTACCTGGTGATCACCGCAGTGACGACCCTGCGTCCAGCTCCGGAGGGCTCGCGCCGGCTCGCCCGCAGCCTGATGGTCGTCGCCTTTGCGCTCGCCATCAGTTTCCTTGCTGTTGGCGTCAGGACGCTGGCGAGCGCGACCGGGAGCATCGACGGGGTCACGGCACCCCCCATCCTCCTGAACGGCGTGGTCGCGCTCTTCGGCGGCATCGGGGATGCCCGCGTGATGCAGTCGGGCCCTCTTCGCAGCGGGCCGCGACTCGCGAGACATCTCTGGCGGATGTGCTTCGCGTGCTTCATGGCTGCGGGGTCGTTCTTCCTGGGTCAGGCGGACGTGATCCCGGAACCCCTGCGCATCCTTCCCCTGCTCGCGCTCCTGGCGTTCTTGCCGATCCTCATGATGCTTTGGTGGCTGTGGCGTGTCCGGGCGCGGCGCACCGACGGCATCGTGACAACGCCGGCCCACGCACAAGCGAGCCTTGGGCTACTGGTGCTGCTGGCGGCACTTGCCTTGGCTCCTGACAGGCGTCGCGACTTCCCCGGCCGTGCAGGCGAGTCGTCGCCCAGGACGTCGGTGACCTCGGAGAGCCACGGCCATCGGCAGCAAGCGTCGTTTTGCCGCGTGCATTCACATACTAAGTGCACAGCTTTTCGCACGCCCAGGAGTGGGTGAGGTGACCTGGGGTCGGCTAGGCTTCAATCCTCCGCCAAGAGAAAGGAAGCCATGACCTACACCCAGATCACCCAGCAGGAAAGGTACGCCCTGATGCTCCTCCGGCGCCAAGGCCTGAGCATCCGGGCCATCGCGAAGCAGGTGCAGCGAGCCCCCAGCACCATCAGTCGCGAGCTGCGGCGGAACCGGTGGCGGTGCGACCCGCGCTTCTAGTGGTATCTGCGCGCGCAGTCGTACACGAACTACCGGCGCCGGATCTCGCGGCGCAACACACAGTTCACGAAGGCGGAGTGGGCCTTCGTCGAGTACTTGCTGCGCGAGGACTGGAGCCCGGAGCAGATCGTGGGCTGGTGCGGGCGCTTCGACCTGCTGGCCATCAGCCACGAGACGATCTACCGGCGGATTCACCAGGATCGTGCGCGCGGCGGCACGCTCTACACCCACCTGCGCGTGATGACCAAGAACTTGCGGAAGCGCTACGGCACCTACGACAGCCGGGGACGCCTGGCGGGGAAGCGCCACCTCGCGACGCGGCCGGCGGGCGCGACCAACCGCTCGCGCGTCGGGCACTGGGAGGGCGACACGGTGATGGGCAGCACGAAGGACACCGCCTGCATCCTCACGCTCGTCGAGCGGAAGTCGGGGTTCCTCGCGATCGGCCAGCTGTCGTCGCGACAGGCCCCGGAGGTGAACACCCGGCTGCGCCAGCTGATCGAGGCGCAGCCGCGGCCGGTGCGCACGCTCACGCTCGACAACGGTCTACATC
>JBBDYC010000018.1:51677-57193 GCA_040901985.1 Gemmatimonadaceae bacterium | reverse complement strand
ATGTGTTAAGCACGCCGCCAGCGTTCGTCCTGAGCCAGGATCAAACTCTCCAATGAGTGTTCAATCAGCTCTACCGAATCGCTGTCACGCTGTCAGTGTTGCACGCATGACAGCGTCATTCGGAATCACAAAAATTGTTCAGGTCTGAACTCTCCCCTCGCCCCTGAACGGGACCAGGATCAATGAGTTCGCCTCGCACACTTTGCGATCTCTCTCCCCTCGATTGTCAATCAGCATTTGGTGTACTCATCGCGATTTTCTGCGACAGCCTCTTAACATACGCCAGAAAATGCCCTGTGTCAAGACCAATGCACCTGCTTTTGGCCTGGAGACACGAACGGGCCTCGCGGCCCGTGACACTGCACCGCGCGTTCCATTTTTCTCTCCGACAGAACGTGAAGATAGTCGCGATTTTCACCCACGCAAGGGCACCATCCGCGCCGCGGCCTGCACCACCGATCGCCGCCCCCGACCGACAAAAGACGACCCCGGCGGCCATCGCCGGGGTCGTCCAATGCGCCCTGAAGGAATCGAACCTTCAACCTAGTGATTAAGAGTCACTTGCTCTGCCAATTGAGCTAAGGGCGCCCCTCCCCAACACTGCCACCACACATCGCGAGGTGCGCCAGGAGGGAATCGAACCCCCGACCCACAGCTTAGAAGGCTGTTGCTCTATCCACCTGAGCTACTGGCGCTCTACACCACGGGGCCGGACTCCCAGCCGTACGACCTGCACCATCGCGACCCGATCGGGGCGGCCGGATTCGAACCGGCGACCTCCTGCTCCCAAAGCAGGCGCGATACCGGGCTACGCTACGCCCCGCGAATCGAGTCGAACAGTAGTCGCGGCATCCGCGCAGGTCAACATCGCGCGCGCGATCCATAGCGAGCGGCATCGCCGCGCCCTGCCGCGGCGCGTGGCGCGGCGCTCACAGCCGCGGCACGTGGCGCACCGCGCACCGCAGCGCGTCGCCTGCCGACGCCAGGCACGCCGCCACCGCCCGCGCGCGATGGCTCACGCGCGCCTTTTCCTCGGGCGCCGCGACGCCGAACGTCACGCCGAGTTCGTCACTGATGAACCACGGATCGTAGCCGAAGCCGCCGCGCCCCTCGGGCGCCGTGGCGATGCGGCCCTCGACGCGCCCGTCGCCCCGCCAGACGTGCGTTCCATCGGTGGCGACGACGACGCACCGATAGCGCGCCCGCCGATCGGCGACGTCGACGAGCTCGGCCGCGAGTCGTGCGTTGTTCGCGTCGTCGAGCGCCTGCCCGTGCAGCGCGGTCCCGGACCATCGCTTGCTGTGCACGCCCGGCGCGCCGCCGAGCGCCGCCACCTCGAGGCCCGAATCGTCGGCGAGCACGACGCGGCCGCCGAGCCGCGCGGCGAACCACCGCGCCTTCGCCTCGGCGTTCGCGGCGAACGTGTCGTGCACCTCGATTCCTGCCTCCGCCGGGTCCTCGGCGAGGCCGGCGGCGGCGGCCGATTCCGCGGCAATACCGTGCGACGCGCAGAGCGCGATCAGCTCGGGGAGCTTTCCCGCGCTCCGCGTCGCAAGGACGAGCCGCGCCGGCTCAGCCAAGGCCGAGCGCGGCGCGTTGCGCCGCGTCGAGCGCGCGGATCCCGTGGGTCGCCAAATCGAGCAATTCGTCCAGTGCCTTCCGAGCAAATGTCCCGTGCTCGCCCGTTCCCTGCACCTCGACGAACTCGGCCTCGCTGCTCATCACGACGTTCGCGTCCACGTCGGCGCGCACGTCCTCCGTGTACTCGAGGTCGAGCACCGGCGTCCCGTTCACCACGCCGACGCTCACGGCGGCAACCCGGCGCCGCACCGGCGATGCCGGCAGTCGCCCGGTCCGGACCATCCAGGCGAACGCATCCACCACCGCGACCGACGCGCCGGTGATCGCCGCGGTGCGCGTGCCGCCGTCGGCCTGCAACACGTCGCAGTCCACCTTGAGCGTGTACTCGCCCCAGGCGAAGTCGTCGAGCATCGCCCGGACGCTGCGGCCGATCAAGCGCTGGATCTCCTGCGTCCGCCCGCCGACCTGTCCGCGTTCGCGCGCGGTGCGGGTGTGCGTGGCGCGCGGCAGCATCGCGTACTCGGCGGTGAGCCACCCCTCGCCGCGGCCCTTCTTCCACCCCGGCACGCCGTCCTCGACCGAGACGGCGCAGAGCACGCGGGTGTCGCCGAAGGCGATCAGGCACGAGCCTTCGGCGTTGGCGGCCGCGCCGCGTTCGATCGTGACGGGACGCATCGCGTTTGCGGCGCGCCCTCGGGGACGGGGCTCGGTCATCGGTGGGTGCGCAGGCGGTCGATGGTGGCGGTCGTGGAATATCCAGGCGTGAGCGGCACGATGACGACCCGCCCGCCGCGCGCGCGCACGACGTCGGCGCCGACGACGGTGTCGGGCGCGTAGTCGCCGCCCTTGACGATGACGTCCGGTTGCAGCGCCGCGACAAGCGCCGCCGGCGTGTCTTCGTCGAAGATGACGACGGCGTCCACTGCCGCCAGCGCGGCGAGGACGTGGGCGCGATCCGCCTCGGCGCGCACCGGTCGGTTGTCTCCCTTGCCGAGCCGGCGCACCGACGCATCGCTGTTGACGCCGACGACCAGGTGCGCCCCCTCGGTGCGCGCGGCGTGGAGCAGGTCCACGTGCCCACGGTGGAGCAGGTCGAAGACGCCGTTGGTGAAGACGACCGACCCGGCGCGGGCGGCGCGCCACTCCACGGCCTGTGCGCGACTGAGGACCTTGGCGCCCGGGCCGTGCCGAGCGGTCAGAACGTCCCCACGGCGTTCGGCGAGAAGTAGATCTCGCGGACGACTCCCGGGAACTCGACGACCTCGTAATAGTCCACCCAGATCTCGATCGCGCCGGCGCGGCGCCGGATCCGCACCTGTTGCGCCGCCTCGGGGAGGCCGAGCGAGTCCGCGTAGAGCCGCAGCCGGCGCTGGATGGTAAAGTCGCTCCGCTTGGCGGCAAAGCGCGCCTCCTGCTTCATCCGGTCCTGGAACCGGTAGTAGTTCAGGAACGGCCGCCCGACGTTGACGCCGAAGTAGCCGATTGCGATGACCAGGAACAGGCTGAAGAGACAGCCGAGTGTGCCCTTCCCTGCGCGCGCGCTCACCATTGCGACTGTGCTCCCTCGATCACGTCGTTCACGATGCGTTCGATGGCCTGGCGTCGGCCCTGCGGCTCGCCACGCTCGGCATATTCGCCCTCGGCCTGGATGCCCGACTTCGACCAGAGGACCTGGCCGGTCACCTGATCGACGATCTCCACGTCCACGTGGACACGGAGCCGGCGGCGGGCCGAGGTGGCCTGCGCCGGATTGGCGCTGAACGCGACCGGAATGTCCACCTCATAACGGACGACCCTCCCCCGGACGACGGCACTGGCGCGGTCCTCGGGCGCGTCGCGGAGGCCGAGGCGCTTCTGGAGCCCCTCGCGCAACGCCTCCTGGAGTTCGCGCGGCAATTCCGGGCTGGCCGACTCGTTGTCGAAGGGGAGCACGGCGACGGTCTTGACGTGCGGCGGGAGCCCGCCACCGGCGAATCCGTAGCACGCCGAGGTCGCGGCGAGGAGCAGGACGGGCACGAGGAGCCGCCGCGTGGAGCGCATCAGGCGGGCGAGACGGCGGGATCCAACAGGGCGCGGAACTCGGGCGGCAGCACACTCGGGCGACCGGCGGCGTCAATGGCGACCAGCGACGTGCTCGCCGACGCGAGCCGCTCGTCGGCGCCCTGCCCCGTCACGCGCGACAGCTCGTACGCGAAGGTCACCATCCGCGAGCGTACCCCCGTCAAGCGGGTCGCAATCCGTACGACGTCGTCGTAGCGCGCACTGGAGTGGAACCGCAACTGCGCGTTGGAGACGGCGAGCCGCACGCCCTGGCGCTCCATCTCGGCGTAGGTGACGCCGAGCGCGCGGATGAAATCCGTGCGCCCGACCTCGCACCACACGAGGTAGTTCGCGTGATACGCCACACCCATCTGATCGGTCTCGGCGTAGCGGACGCGCACCTCCGATGCCTGCTCCATATGGGGCGAGTCTACCCGGTGGCGGCGGCGTTTGTAAAGGGCAGTGACAGGCGGTAGGATTCGCGGATGCTTCCGGCGCCCTGCTACCTGTTCTCAGACGCCCACCTCGGCGTGGCGACACCGGACACGGAGCAGGAACTGTTGGCGTTCCTGCGCCACCTGCCGGCCGACGCGCGCTCGGTCGTGATCAACGGCGACCTATTTGACTTTTGGTTCGAGTGGAAATACGTGGTGCCGCGGTCGGGCATCCGGGTGCTGGGCGAACTCACGCGGTTGGTTGATTCGGGGATCCCGGTGCTCTGGGTCGCCGGCAACCACGACTGCTGGGGCGGCGACGTGTTGCGGCGCGACCTGGGATTGACGTATCAGGTCGGGCCCTGGCGCGGCTCAATCGGCGGCTGGGACACGGTGGTGGAGCACGGGGACGGCCTGCGCGAGCGTGAGGATGCCCCGTACCGACGGCTGCGTGCGGTGCTACGGCATCCGTGGGCGGTCTGGCTCTATCGCTGGCTGCACCCTGACTGGGGCACCGCGCTCGCCCTGCGCAGCTCGCACACGAGCCGGAATTATCGGCCGCGCGACGGCGGCGAGGGGCTGCGCGCGGTGGCCCACGCCCGCCTCGCGGCGACCGATGCGCCGGACCTCCTCATCTACGGACACTCGCACGTCGCGGCACTGGAGCGGGTCGGCGGACGGGTGTTCGCGAACCCCGGCCCGTGGCTCGACAGCCCGCGATTCCTGCGGATCACGACGGCAGGCGTCGAGGCCTGCCGCTGGACGGGCGGCGCGTTCGTGGTCGAGGCGTCACTCGACGCGCCGGCGCTTTGATCCGCGGAACGTGAGGGTGGCCGTGAGCGCCGGCCCCTCCGGCGTGGCGCGCAGCGCAAGCTTGGCGGGGAGGTCCCAGAGTTGCGCCGCCACGAACGCGTCGGCGCCGGCGAAGAGATGGTTGAAGACCAGGACGGCCACCCAGTCCTCGCGGTGGAGGCGGCGGGTGCGGATCCACGCGTCGGTGTAGCGCGAGCGCGCCCAGGCGGCGACGACGGGCTGCCCGAGCGAATCACGGGCGACGACGCCGGTGACCGGGTCGAGCTGGTAGCGCAGCGGCATCGAGTCGGAGCGAAAGCGGCGGGCGATCCGCAGGTCCTCGTTGGACCGATTGACGAGCGTCAGCGCGGTGATCTCGATGAAGACGAAGAGGCCGCCCGCGTAGGCGCGCCCGAGTTGCGACTGACCGGCGCCGGGGAGGACGAGCGAGTAGAGGAAGGCCCGCCGCGGGGAGATGGGCGGCAGCCCGGTCAGCGCGGCCGTGTCCCGCGCGGACGCCGGCGGGCGGGTGATGCCCGCACGCGCGCTGTCGGCCGCCTGCGCCGCGAGCGGCGCGGCGGCGAGTGCGACTGCGCAGACGGTGCGGGCGACGGCGCGGCACGCGCTCACCGCGTTCGCGCCACCAGCTCGACCTCGACGTTGGCCCCG
>JBBDYC010000018.1:42722-51667 GCA_040901985.1 Gemmatimonadaceae bacterium | reverse complement strand
GGCCGGTTCATCCGCGTCGTCGGAGAGGAACAAACCCGCGACCCCCGACCAGATCGCGCCGACGAGAAACAGGCCCACCGGCCCGACGATCGCCATCGCGAGGATCAGGAGCACTGCGCCGATCACGGCTGCACCCTAGCGACGTAGGCCCACGTCTCGATCTCGACCTCGGCACCACCCGGGAGCGCGGCGACCTGCACGGTCGAGCGCGCCGGCCGCGCATCGCCGAGGGTGGCCGCGTAGATCTCGTTGAACCGCGGGAAGTCCGCCATATCGGTGAGATAGACCGTGGACTTCACGACGTCGTCCCACCCGAGGCCGGCCGCCTTGAGCACCGCGGCAAGGTTCGCCAGCACCTGCGCGGTCTGCGCCGCGATGTCGCCGGCGACCGCCTCCCCCGACGCGTCGAGCGGGATCTGGCCGGCGGTGAAGAGGAAGCCGCCGGCGATCGTCGCCTGCGAGTACGGGCCGATCGCCGCGGGGGCGCCGGCGGTCGTGACGGTGCGCACCGAATCGCTCATCGCGCTCTCCTAGAAAAGGCCCGAGATGGAGCCGTCGGGGTGAATCGCCATCCTCTCGGCGGCGGGCGCCTTGGGCAGGCCCGGCATCGTCATGATCTCGCCGCACTGCGCCACGATGAAGCCCGCGCCGGCGACCGGATAGACGTCGTTCACCGTCACCTTGAACCCGGTGGGGCGGCCGAGCTTCGCCGCGTCGTCGGAGAGGGAATACTGCGTCTTGGCCATGCAGACGGGCGTCTCGGCAAGGCCGATGGATTCGAGGTAGGTGATCGCCCGCTCGGCCTTGGCGCTGTACTCGGCGCCGTCGCCGCCGTACACCTTCCGAACGATCGTGTCAATCTTCTCGCGGATGGGGCGCTTGGCGTCGTACAGCGGGGCGAACGTCGCGGTTCCCTCCTTGAGGATCGCCAGCACCTCGCGGGCGAGCGTCTCGCCCCCTGCTCCGCCTTTGGCGAACACCTCGCAGAGCGCCACGCGGGCGCCGGCCTGCTCGGCCGCGCGGCGCACCAGCTCGAGCTCGGCGTCGGTGTCGGACGCGAAGCGATTGATGGCGACGACCAGCGGCATCCCGAACTGCCGCACGTTGGCAATGTGGTGGACGAGGTTCGGCAGCCCGCGCTCGAGCGCGGCGAGATCCTCCTTGGCAAGTGCCGTCTTGACCGCGCCGCCGTTCATCTTGAGCGCGCGGATCGTCGCGACGACGACCGCCGCCTCCGGATTGAGTCCGCCGAAGCGGCACTTGATGTCGAAGAACTTCTCGGCGCCGAGGTCGGAGCCGAAGCCCGCCTCGGTCACGACGACGTCCCCGACCGCGAGCGCGGCGCGGGTGGCGAGGATTGAGTTGCATCCGTGCGCGATGTTGCCGAACGGTCCGGCGTGGACGAAGGCCGGCCCGCCCTCGAGGGTCTGGACGAGATTCGGACGGATCGCGTCCTTGAGGAGCATCGCCATCGCGCCGTGCGCCTTGAGGTCGCGCGCGTAGATCGGCTTGCGGTCGGCGCCGGCCGTGGAGCCGACGATGATGTTCCCGAGGCGCTGCTCGAGGTCGGCGGCGCTGCTGGCGAGGGCGACGATCGCCATCACTTCCGAGGCGGGGATGATGACGAACCGCTCCTCGCGCACGACGCCCTCGGCGGGGCCGCCGAGCCCGATGATCACCTTGCGGAGCGCGCGGTCGTTCATGTCGATCGTCCGCGGCCAGGTGATGCGGCGCGGATCGATGCGGAGCGCGTTGCCCTGCTGCAGGTGGTTGTCGAGCATCGCGCTGAGCAGCGCGTGCGCCGACGAGATCGCGTGAAAGTCGCCGGTGAAATGGAGATTGATGTCGTCCATCGGGAGGACCTGCGCATAGCCGCCGCCGGCCGCGCCGCCCTTCACGCCGAAGACCGGGCCGAGCGACGGCTCGCGGATGCAGAGGACCGCGTTGGTGCCGAGGCGGCGCAGCGCCTGCGCGAGGCCGACCGACGTGGTGGTCTTCCCTTCGCCGGCGGCGGTCGGGTTGATCGCCGTGACGATGACGAGCTTCCCTTTCGCCGGCCGGGTGGTGAGCTCGAGGGCGACCTTCGCCTTGTACTTGCCGTAGAGGTCGAGGTCGTCGGGGCCAAGGCCGATGTCGGCGGCCACGTCGGTGATCGGGCGGAGGCGCGCGGCCTGGGCGATCGCAATGTCGGAGGGAACGGTCATCGGCGAATGCTAATCCTCAGGTGATGGCGGCGAAACGAGCGGTCGCCTCAAGGGAGTCGGTAGAGCCGGCGTGCGTTGACGACGAGTTGACGGCCAAGCGCCACCGGGTCGGCGCCGCGAAGCCCCGCCAGCCGACGGACGGTGTGCACACACCAGGCCGGCTCATTGCGCTTGCCGCGATGCGGCACGGGGGCGAGGTACGGGCTGTCGCTCTCGACGAGCAGCCGGTCGGGGGGCACGAGCCGCACGACATCCTCACCGGACCACTTGGCGAAGGTCGTGATCCCCGCGAACGAGAGGCACCAGCCGGCCTCAAGCGCGGTGGTGGCCAGCCCGGCCGACCCGGTGAAGCAGTGGAGGACGCCGACGATTCCCGCCGCGCCGGCCTCGCGGACCATCGCCGCCGTGTCGTCCTCGGCGTCGCGCGTATGGACGACGACCGGGATCGCGCGCTGGGCGGCCAAGGCGAGCTGCGCGGCGAAGGCGCGCCGTTGGAGGGCGCGCGGCGAATGGTCGTAGTGGTAGTCGAGACCGCATTCGCCCACCGCCACCGCTCCCCGCCCGATGGCGTCGCCGAGGGCGTCCACGTCGCGCCCGGGGTCGAACCCCGCGGCATCGTGGGGATGGATGCCGGCGGTCCAAGCCACGAAGCCCGGGTTGCCGACGGCGATGGCCTCGGCGCGCGAAGCGGCATCGAGCGACTCCCCGATGCAGACGATGCCCTCGGCGCCGGCGGCGCGCGCCCGCGCAATTACCGCCTCCCGGTCGCCGTCGAAGGCGGGATCGGCGAGGTGGGCGTGCGAATCGAGGAACGGAACCGCCGCGGTCAGGCCCGCGGCGCGCTGGCGACGCGCGAGTGTGGGGTGGCGTCGGTCGTGCGGGGATATTTCTTCTCGATCCAGAGCAGGAGCGGCGCCGCGACCCAGATCGAGCTGAAGGTGCCGACGATGATGCCGAACGTCAGGATCCAGGCGAACGGTCGGATGACGCTGCCGCCGAAGATGAGCAGCGCGAGCAACGCGGCCAACGTCGTGCTGCCGGTCATGATCGTGCGCGGAAGCGTCTCGTTGATCGAGCGGTTGATCAGGTCGTACAGTGGCTGCTTGCGGTTGCGGTGAAGGTTCTCGCGGATCCGGTCGAAGACGACGACCGTGTCGTTCATCGAGTAGCCGATCACGGTGAGGATGCCACCGACGACGAAGAGCGAGATGTCAATGTCCATGTACTTTATGAACGCCAGCGTCGCGAGGCTGTCGTGGAGGGTCCCGAGCACGGCCGCCACGGCGAAGCGCCACTCGAAGCGCCAGGCGAGGTAGATCAGCGTCAGGCCGAACGCGATGACCATCGCGATGATCGCGTTGCGACGGAGCTCGCTGCCGACGCGCGGGCTGACGTCCTCGTTGGCGAGGAGCGTGAACGCCTCCACGCCGCCGTAGCGCGCACGCAGCGCCACCTCGATCTCGGTCGAGACCTCCTGCGCCCCCGCCTCCTGCCGCTCGACCAGGCGACGCTCCTGCGCCCGCACGCGAATGTCGGTCGGCGACCCGAAGGTGGTGATCTCGGCTTCGCCGAGGCCGGCCTCCGCGAGCGTCCGCCGCACCTCGGCGATCTCCGGCGCCGTGGCGAAGCGCAGCTGCATCTCGCTGCCGCCGGTGAACTCGATGCTGTAGTTGAAGCCGGTGAAGGGCACCAGGATGACCGCCGGGACCACGAAGGCGACGACGGTGATGATGGCCAGTTTCCACTGGCGGATGAAGTCCCACGAGGTGTTGTGGAGGATGCGGAACATCAGATGCTCAGGGACTGGGAGGGCTTGGCGCGCGAGAGCCAGACGAGGAAGAGCGTCTTGACGACGAAGATCGCGCTGATGAGCGAGGCGACGAGGCCGGCGAGCAGCGCGACGGCAAAGCCACGCACCGGTCCGGTGCCGAACTGGTAGAGGATCACCGCGGTGAGCGCGGTGGTCACGTGGGTGTCGACGATTGCGCTCCAGGCGTGCGTGAACCCTTCGTCAATCGCCATCCGGACCGACTTGCCGCCATCGAGTTCCTCGCGGATGCGCTCGAAGATCAGGAAGTTCGCGTCCACCGCCATCCCGATCGAGAGCACGAACCCGGCAAGGCCGGGAAGGGTCAGCGTGGCCTCGAAGCCGGCCAGGATCGCCAACGTGACGAGGACGTAGAACGTGACGCCGCAGACGGCGAGGAAGCCCGAGAAGCGGTAGTAGCCGACCATGATCACGATGACGAGTCCGATGGCGAGCGCGCCCGAGAGGAGCCCCTGCCGGATCGAGTCGTCGCCAAGGCTGGCGCTGATGGTGCGCGCATCCACCACGATCAGCGGCACCGGGAGTGCGCCGGCGCGGAGCACGAGGGCGAGATCCTGCGCCGCCTTGAGGTCGCGGCCGCCCATCGTGATCTGGCCGCGGGCGCCGATCGCGCTCTGGATCACCGGGGCGCTCATCACCTTGTCGTCGAGGACGATCGCCATGTTGTCGCCGATGTGGCGCGCCGTCTCGTTGCGGAAGCGACGGCCGCCCTCGTTGTTGAACGTGAAGTCCACCTTCGTCCCCTCGAGGGGATCCTGGTTGGGCTTGGCGTCCACGAGGTACTCGCCGGTGATGATCTCCCGCGCGTCGAGCACGTAGAGGGCGCGGTAGAGCGTCGCGCCCATCGTCACGGTATCAACGCCCCAGCGAACGACCTTGCCCGGCGGGAGCGCCGCGCGCACCGCCGAGTCGGCGAGATACCGCGCGATCCGCGGCTCGTCGGTGGCCGAGACGAAGTACTGTCCCGGGATCTGCCCGGGCGCGAGCGCGCGGCGGAACGGGCCGTCGAGGACGGCGGCCGAATCCTCTCCGGCACTGTCGGCGGGCGTCTGGAAGAGTGACGAAAGCGCGGTCGAGCGCGCGGTGTCGCTGCGCGTCGGGACCTGGGCGAGTCCACGGGCCTTCACGATCGCGTCGAGTCGCGGGACGACGCGTTCGAGCGCCTGCGTCTTGTCGGTGATCTGGAACCGGAGGAACGCCGAGCGCTGGACGACCGCGGTCGCGCGCTGGCGGTCGTTCACGCCTGGCAGTTCGACCGTGATCCGCCGGTCGGCGACCTTCTGGACGATCGGCTCAGCGACGCCGAGTTCGTCAATGCGATTGCGCACGACCGTGATTGCGCGGTCGAGGGCGTCGCTCACGTCGGCGACCGCCTGCTGCGACTGGTCCACCTCGAGCGCGAGATACATCCCGCCGCTGAGGTCCAGCCCGAGCTTCAGCGGCCACCGGCGGAAGGTCGTGTCCGACGTGATGCCGACGGCGTCGGGCAACGTCCGCTCGGTCACGGTACGCGGGAAGAGCGCCCAGACCGCCGCGACCAGCATCACCGCGATCGCCACAAGGCGTGGCTTCAGGTTGTGCATCACCGATCAGGAAGAGGGTGGATCATTCGCAGCGAAGCCTCGAAGAGTACCCGCCGCCACGAGCCAAGTCAATCACGCGCAACAGCTTGGGGCCCCTCTCCGACGTTCGATCAGCGGGCGCGAAGCGCCGCGCGCGCCGCCGACCCATCCTTCGCGAGTTGCGCGCGCAACGCGTCCGGTCCGTCAAACTTCCGGGTCTCGCGGAGTCGCGCCACGAAGTCCACGCGAACTCGCGCGCCGTAGAGATTGGCGTCGAGGTCAAAGCAGTGAACCTCGAGCCCGGTGACTGGGTCGCCGAAGGTGGGGCGCGGCCCGAGGTTCAGCATCCCCCCGGAGGGACCGCTCGGCGTCTGGACCTGCACCGCGTACACGCCCTCGGGCGGGAGGAGCTTGCGGGCGCTCGGATGCGTGATGTTGAGGGTCGGGAAGCCGAGCGTGCGCCCCCGCCCTTCCCCGCGGACCACGCTCCCGCTGGCGCTGTAGGCCCGGCCGAGCCCGTCGGCCGCACGCGCAAGGTCACCCCCGGCGACGGCGCGACGGATGGTGGTGGACGAGATCGGCCGGCCGTCGCTGCCTTCCACCGCGCCCACGACGTCCACGGCGAACCCGCGCGAGCGGCCGAGGGCGCGCAGCGTGTCGGCGTCGCCGGACCGCGCGCGCCCCAGTCCGTGGTCGTGGCCGATGAGGAGCTCCTGCACGCCGAGGCGCTCGCGCAGCACCAGGTCCACGAAGTCCGCCGCCTCGTAGCGCGCCAGTGTCGGCGTGAAGGGCAGCACGACGACGTAGTCCACCGGACTCTCGGCGAGCACCTCGGTCTTTTCGTCGCCGACCGTGAGGAGCGGCGGGGCCGCCGCCGGGTTCACGACCTCGAGGGGATGCGGGTCGAAGGTGACGAGCACCGCCGGCAAGCCAAGCTCGCGCGCGCGCGCGGCGAGGCGCGTCAGCACGAGCTGGTGGCCACGATGCACGCCGTCAAAGGTCCCGACGGTGCAGACGGTGCCGCGGAGTTGCGGGGGGAGGCCAAAGGCGGGATCAGGCCTCACGCATCACCACCCGTGGCTGCCAGCGGTCACCGCGACGCTCGGCGAGAGCGACGAGGGTGCGCCGGTCATCGGTGACGAGTGCGCCCCAGGCACCGGCCACGCTCGCGCCGACATCAATGCCGCGGACGATCCTCGCGACGTCGTCGCCCGCCAGGGCCTGCACGGGGAATCCGACCAAGGCATCGAGCGGCGGGCGCAGCGGGGCGCGTCGCTCGCGCAGGTCCTCGAGCGAGACCGCGTCCGCCACCGCGAAGGGGCCGCTCCGCGTGCGGCGGAGGGCCGTCAGGTGCGCCGCGCTCCCCGCGGCGCGCGCGAGGTCGCGGGCGAGCGAGCGCACGTAGGTCCCGCCGCCGCAGGTGATCAGCACGGAGGCCGCGCGCACGAGGTCGCCGTCGGTGACGAGGTCGAGGACCTCCCAGCGGTCCACGCGGATGCGGGCCGGTTCGAGCACGACGTCCTCGCCCGCCCGGGCGAGGGCGTGGGCGCGCCGACCGGCCACGCGCTTGGCCGAGTACGCCGGGGGCACCTGGTCCAGCGCTCCAATGAACTCGGGAAGGGCGCCAAGGAGTGCGCGTCGCGTCGGGAGCGCGGCCTCCCGGCTGACCCTCCCGTGCAGGTCCTCGGTCTCGGTCTCGGCACCGAACCGGATTTCGGCCTCGTAGACCTTCGGATCGCCCGGCAGGTGGGGCAGCAGCCGCGTCGCCCGGCCGACGAGGAGGACGAGGAGCCCGGTCGCGAACGGGTCGAGCGTGCCGGCGTGGCCAATCCGGCGCTCACCGAGCGAACGGCGCGCGGCCCCGACCACGTCGTGCGACGAGACGCCGGCCGGCTTGTCCACCAACAGCAGGCCGTCAGCCGTCGGTGGGGTCGGCATCGGGCGCCGGAGGTTCGCGCAACCCGGCCAGCAGATGCTCGATCCGCGCCGCGCGGGCGACCGACTCGTCGAACTTGAAGGCGATCTCCGGCGCGAATTGGAGCCGAAGCGCGCGTCCGACGCGGCTGCGCAGATGGGCGGCGGTGCTCGCCAGTCCCTCGAGGGTCGCCGCCTGCTCGGCGTCGCTTCCCATCACCGAGACATAGACCGTGGCGCGGCGGAGGTCGCGGGTCATCTCGACCGCGGTCACGGTGACGAGCCCGGTGATGCGCGGATCCTTGGCGTCGCGCGCGATGAAGGCCGCGACCTCCTCACGGACGGCCTCGCCGACACGGTCAGGGCGGCGCGAATCGCGCGGCGCCATCGGGGTCTCCGGCGCGGCGGACGCAATCAGCCGGCCGGCGCCGGCTGAAGGGTCCGCGCGACGCTCTCCGTGCGATAAGTCTCGATCATATCGCCGACCTTGAGGTCGTTGAAGTTCTCGATGCCGATGCCGCACTCGTACCCTTCCTTCACTTCCTTCACGTCGTCCTTGAAGCGGCGGAGCGAGCCGATCGTGCCGTCGTAGACCTCGACGCCGTCGCGGACGATGCGGGCGCGGCCCTGCCGGTTGATGAGCCCCGTCTTGACGAAGCAGCCGGCGATGACTCCGACCTTGGGGACCTTGAAGAGGTCGCGCACCTCGGCCTCGCCGACGATGACCTCCTTCTGTTCCGGTCGCAGCATCCCTTCGAGGGCGGCGCGCACGTCGGCGACCGCCTCGTAGATGATGCGGTAGAGCTTGACGTCAACGCCCTCGCGGTCGGCCGCGGCGCGCGCCTTGGTGTCGGGGCGCACGTGGAAGCCGATGATGACGGCGCCCGACGCCTTGGCGAGCAGGACGTCGCTCTCGGTGACCGCGCCGACCGCGCGCGCGACGACCTCGACCTGCACTTCCTCGTTGCTCAGCTGGGCCAAGGCGTCGGCGAGCGCTTCCGCCGGCCCGCCCTGGTCCGCCTTGATGAGTAGCTTGAGCGTCCGCTTCTCGCCGGAGGCCGCGTTGGCCATGAAGTCCTCGAGGGAGACGGCGCCCTTGGCGGTGCGGCGGCTCTTCGCCTCGCGGTCGAGCCGTTCGCGGCGCTGGGCGATCTCGCGCGCCTCCTGCGCGTCGGCGACGCAGATGAACTGGTCGCCCGCCATCGGCACGCCGGTCAGGCCGAGCACCTGGACCGGGATCGCCGGGCCGGCCTCGGTCACCGTCCTGCCGCGCTCGTCGAGCAGCGCGCGGACGCGACCCGAGTGGAGGCCGCAGATGAAGTCGTCGCCGACGCGGATGGTGCCGTTCTGCACGAGGATCGTCGCGACGGCGCCCTTGCCGGCGGCGAGCTGCGCCTCGACGACGGCCCCCCAGGCGCCGCGATCGGGGTTCGCCTT
>JBBDYC010000018.1:0-42712 GCA_040901985.1 Gemmatimonadaceae bacterium | reverse complement strand
GGCGCGGACCCCGGCGGGGCGGGTGGCGCGGCTTTCGGGGTTCGCCTTGAGGTCGAGGATCTCGGCCTGGAGGAGGATCTGGTCGAGCAGGCCGGGCACGCCGGCGCCCGTCTTGGCGCTGATCTCCGAGGCCAGCGTGGTCCCGCCGAAGTCCTCGAGCACCACCCCGTGCTGGAGGAGATCCTGGCGGACCTTCATCGCGTTGGCGGTCGGGAGATCCACCTTGTTGATGGCGACGATCATCGGCACGCCGGCGTTCTTCGCGTGGGAGATCGCCTCGATCGTCTGCGGCATCACCGCATCGTCGGCGGCGACGACGAGGACGACGATGTCGGTCACCTGCGCGCCGCGGGCGCGCATCGCGGTGAACGCCTCGTGGCCCGGCGTGTCGAGGAAGGTGATTGCCTTGCCGGAGGGCAGCGTGACGTGGTACGCCCCGATGTGCTGCGTGATGCCACCGGCCTCGCCGGCGACGACGGTCGCCTTGCGGATGTGGTCGAGCAACGACGTCTTGCCGTGGTCCACGTGGCCCATGATGGTGACGACCGGAGGACGCGACCGGAGCGTCTCCTCGGCGTCCTTCTCCTCGACCTCGGGCGCGGCGGCGTACTCCTCCTCGCGCACGGCGATGTAGCTGAATTCGCTGGCGATCAGCTCGATCTGGTCGAAGTCCATCCGCTGATTGATGGTCACCATCAACCCGAGGTGCTTGAAGGCGAACGAGACGATCTGCGTCGCCGGCACCTTGAGGATCTCGGCGAGCTCGCTGACCGTGATGAACTCGTTGACGCGGACGGTCTTCTTCTCGCGCTCGGCCATCTCGGCGCGGATCGCGGCGAGTTCCTCGCGGGCGGACTCGTCCACGCGGCCGCCGCGGCGCTTGCCGGGCGCCGTTCCCATCTGGCGCATGGTACGCGAGATGTTGGCCGTCACCGCTTCCTGGTCCACGCGCTTCCCCTTCTTGCCGCGGCGCGGGCCGGCCGACGGCGCCCCGGTGGCGGCGCCGCCCCCGAAGCCCGACCCCGCCGGCCGCGGGCGATCCTCACGGCGTCCGCCGGCCAGTCCGCCGCCGGGCGTCGCCGACGCGATCGGACGCGGCGGGAGCGGCAGGCCGCTGGTCACCGGGCGCGGACGCGGTGCCGACGGGACCGCCGGGCGCGGGCGCGCCGCGGTGGCGGGCCGACCGGCCGCCGTCGGCGCCGGCTCGGCCTCCGCCGCGTCGGCGGCGCGTTGCCGCTCGATCTCGGCGGCGCGAGCGCGAATGGCGGCCTGCTCGGCGGCGACGGCGGCATCCTTGACGTCCTGCTCCGCCTTGGCGGCCGCCCGCTCCGCCGCGTGGACCGCGGCCGCCTCGGCCTCGGCCTCGGCCTCGGCGCCGGCGGCCTCGGCCTCGGCGGCGCCGGCGGCGCGCCGGCGGCGCGTGGTGGGCTTGGGCTCCTCGACGACCGGCGCCGGCGTCGGCTCGGGGGCGGCCTTGGCCTTCGCCTTGGTCGCGGGCGTCTTCTTCGCCGCCGGCTGTTTCGCCGCGGTCTTCTTCGCCGCGGTCTTCTTCGCCGCAGGCTGCTTCGCGGCGGCCTTCTTGGCGGGGGGGGTGGTCTTCCCGGCCGGCGCACCCTCAGCGGCGGTGCGGCGCTTCCTGGCCGGCGCGGCGGCGGCGGCGAGCTTCCCGGCGCGCGAGCGCTTCTCGCGCTCCCAGCGGGCACGCGCACGCGCCACCTGGTCGTCGGCGAGCGGCGACTGGGGGGTGCGTACCACGATCTCCATCGTCCGAAGCATCGCCATCGCTTCGTCGGCAGAGATGCCGAACTCAGACGCCAACTCGTGAACCCGAAGCTTCGTCAACCCTTCCTCCGTGAGCCTGACTGCAGCGCCGCCGTCGTCCCGACAGCGGCGAGAATTCCCTTGGCCAACTGCGCATCCATCACCCCGACGACCGCCGTGGTCTCCCGCCCCACCGCCGCCCCGAGGTCGCCTGCCGACTCCACGCGCAACGTCGGCACGTGTCGTGCCTCGAGCAACCCGACAATCTTGTCGAGACTGTGCCGCGAGGCGTCCGCTGCCACCACCGCCACGCGCACGGTCCCCTTCTTCACCGCGTCCCGCACCCGCTCCACGCCCACCACCGCACGCCGTCCACGGACGCCGAGGCCGAGCAAGCCGAGGACGCGCCGGGTCTGCGCCGCGTCCGTCGTCATGCCCGGCTCGCCCTACTCCGCCGACGGCGTTCCGGGCTCGGCGGTGGCAGCGCTGTCGCCGCCCTCTTCCGTGAGCTCGTTGATGATCGCCATGATGCGGTCGGCCTCTTCCGGCGCGATGCCGGGGAGCTTGAGGAGATCCTCGCGCTCGAGGTCAATGATGTCGTTCAGCGTCCGATAGCCCCCCGACTCAAGCACCGCCACCGTCGCGGTCGCGAGTCCCTCGATGTCGGCGAGGGGCACGTCGGCCGCGACGTCCTCGTCGGGCAGCGGCGCGAAGAGCGGGATGTCGCCCCCGCGCTCCAGCCACTCGCGGCTCGAGTAGAGGTCGATCTTCCAGCCGGTGAGCTCCGACGCCAGCCGGACGTTCTGCCCGTTGCGGCCGATCGCCAGCGAGAGCTGGTCCTCGTCCACCACCGCCTGGATGGTCTTGGTGGCGACCTCGCTGAAGACGCGGGCGACCTTCGCCGGCGCCAGCGCGAGCTTGGCGAAGCGCTCGGGGTCGGACGACCAGGGCACGATGTCAATCCGCTCGCCGCCCAGTTCCTGCACGACCGCCTGGACGCGCGCGCCCTTCAGCCCGACGCAGGCGCCGACCGGGTCAATCGAGTCGTCCTTCGAGACGACGGCGATCTTGGTGCGGCTGCCGACCTCGCGCGAGGCGGCGCGGATCTCGACGATGCCGGCCTGGATCTCCGGGACTTCGAGCCGGAAGAGGGCCTGCACGAACAGGGCGTCCGCGCGGGAGAGGATGAGGCGCGGCCCCTTGGGCGTCTCCTCGATCTTCTTGAGCACGGCGCGCAGCGGCTCCCCCTGCGAGTAGGTCTCGCGGTGGTTCTGTTCGCGGTAGGGGATGATCGCTTCGGCCTCGCGGAACTTGTTGAGCATCACGACGATCTTGCCGCGCTCGATCTGCTGGATCTCGCCCGAGAGGAGGTCGCCGACGCGCGAGGTGAACTCGTCGCGGATCTTCGTCCGCTCGCCCTCGCGGACGCGCTGGACGATCCGCTGCTTGGCCGCCTGCACGGCGGTGCGGCCGAACTCGGCGAAGTCCACCGGGATCTCCATCAGGTCGCCGACCTGGTAGTCGGGATCCTCGTAGCGCGCCTCCTCGAGGAGGATCTCGATGACCGGATCCTCGATCGTCTCGACGACCTTCTTGAGGATGACGATGCGGATCGCGCCCTGGGAATCGTCAATGTCCACCTCGGCTTGCACCGTCGGGCCGTGCTTCTTGGCCAGGGCGGCGAGGATGCCGTCCTTGAGCAACTCCTGCAGTTCGACGCGCCCAATCTGCTTGCTGTCCGCCAGCTCGCGCAGCGCCGTGAGAATTTCAGCCGACCCGGCCATCCCGCACTCCCTCGAAGAAAAGTCCTTACGGCTTCCAGTCGAACGCCAGCCGCGCGTCGGTGACGTCGGCCAGCGCGATCCCGTGCTCGTGCCCCTTCGTGTCGCGCAACACGAGGCGTTCCTGTCCGTCTTCCCCGTGCACCGCAACGATCTCCACGTCCTGCCGTCCGTGCAGCGCAAGGCTGTTCACGCTCGCCCGACGCCCGACGAACCGTCGCCACTCGGCGGCGGTGCGCAGCGGCCGTTCCATTCCCGGCGATGACACCTCGAGTACGTACCGCGAGGTCACGAGCCCGGACTCGGCGTCGAGCCGGGCCTCGATTGCGCGCGAGGCCCGTTCACAGTCGCCCACCCGCACCGTCGCCTGGTCAAGCCGATCAATGCGCACATCCACGACCGGCCGCCCCTTGGACCCGCCGAGCCGGAGCTCGACAAGTTCGTAACCGAGCGGCGTAAGCTCTTGCAATACAATCGCTTCAATCGCCTGCTTCACTGCGCGCCAAACCCCTTATAGAGAACAAAAAAGTGTGGGGAGACCTTCCCCCACACTCCGCGACCGCACCGGAATGTCTCCAACGGAGGAAGGTTACCCGGGGCGGCGCACTCCGTCAAGCCGCGAGGGATTATAGATGCAGGCAATCTGGCGCTCGGCGTCGCCGGCGCGATGCGAGAAGAGCGCCTCGTTGTCACAACTCGTGCACTCCCCGTTCGCCGTCCAGCTCCTGACGCCGAGCTGCGCGGCCTGCTCGGCCAGCACGGCGCGCAGGTCCACGTTGCGGGGTCGCTTGGTCGGCCAGCCGGTGAGTTGTTCGTAGACCTCCACCCCGACCTCGTAGCAACGCCCGCAAATGGATGGCCCGAGGTGGACCCGGAGTTCATCCACCGGAAAGCCGTTAGCGGCGAAGAGTCGGAGGGCCTCCGGGAGGATCCCCTCTGCCGTTCCGCGCCATCCGGCGTGGACGAGCCCGATCGCGCCCGAGGGATGGGCGAGGAACACCGGGACACAGTCGGCGACCGTGACCGCCGCCGCGCCGGGGCCGAACAGGAGGTGGCCGTCGGCGTCGTCCACGCGGAGCCACCCGTCCCAGGCATCGCCGTGCACGAGGACACGCGCGCCGTGCACCTGGCGAGAGGAGGCAAGGCGCGGCGCACCCTCGGCCGCCAGGGCACGCTGGAGTGCGTGCCACCGCCCGGTCGCGTCGGTGACGGAGCCGTCGGGCGCGAGCCCGAAATCCCCCGCCGCACGCGTCGTGGTGAAGGCGCGAACGCCGATGTCCTCAAAGGCCAGCACCGGAAGATGCGCCGGCAGCACCACGGTGCTCACGCCAGCTCGACCCGACGGATGGACGCGCCGAGCGCGGCCAGTCGCTCGTCAATCCGCTCGTAGCCGCGCTCGATCTGCCCGATGTTGTTGATGACGCTCGTGCCGGTGGCGCACAGCGCGGCGATCAGCACGGCCATCCCGGCGCGGATGTCGGGGCTGCCGACGACCGCGCCGCGGAGCGGCGTCGGCCCGCTGACGAGCGCGCGATGCGGGTCGCAGAGGACGATCCGCGCCCCCATCGCGGCAAGCTTGTCCACGAAGAACATCCGCGACTCGAACATCTTCTCGTGCATCAGGATGATGCCGTCGCACTGCGTGGCGGTGACGATGGCGATGGACATCAGGTCGGCCGGGAAGGCGGGCCAGGGTTGGTCCTCGAGCTTCGGCACCGCGCCGCCGAGATCGCTCCGGATGCTGAGGTCCTGCTTCGCCGGGATGACCAGGGCGTCGCCGTCGGCGTCGGTGCGCACGCCGAGGCGCTCGAAGCCCATTCGGATCGAGCGGAGGTGCGCGACGCCGGCGTCCTCGATCCGGAGGGCCGACCGCGTGACCGCCGCCAAGCCGATGAACGACCCGACCTCGATGTGGTCGGGCCCGATGCGGAAGGTCCCGCCGTGGAGTGTGCGGCCGCCGTGGACGGTCAACACGTTGGAGCCGATGCCGTCAATCTTCGCCCCCAGCACCTCGAGCATCCGGCAGAGGTCCTGCACGTGCGGTTCGCAGGCGGCATTGTGGAGCACGGTGGTGCCGCGCGCGCCGACGGCGGCCATCACGGCATTCTCGGTCCCGGTCACCGACGGTTCGTCGAGGAAGATGTCGGCGCCGGTGAGGGCCTTGGCCCGGAACGCGAGCCGTTTCCCGAACTCGTGGGTGGCACCGAGCGCCTCGAGGGCGAGCACGTGGGTATCGAGTCGGCGGCGGCCGATCAGGTCGCCACCCGGCGGGGCGAGGACGACCGACCCGGTGCGGGCGAGGAGCGGTCCGGCGAGCAGGATGGACGCGCGGATGCGGGTACAGAGTTCTGCGTCGAGCGAGTCGCCGCGCACGGACTTGGCGTGTATGACCACCGTGCCGGGGCCGGCCCAGTCGGCCGAGGCGCCGGTGGACCGGACGAGCGCCAACAGGCTCTCGATGTCCTTGATGTTCGGCACATTCTCGAGCGTGACCGGCTCGGCGGTGAGGAGCGCGGCGCAGACAATCGGCAGCGCCGCGTTCTTGTTGCCGGTCGGCCGGATGGAGCCCGAAAGGGTGCGGCCGCCTTCGACGATGAACTGGGCGGAGGACATTACCCGACAATATATGCTTGACGTAGCCCCCCCCGCTGGAGACCATTCACTATGCTCCTTCTCCAACTCGCCGCCGTCGCCGACACGCTCGTGGTCCGTCAGGTTCCCGCCGTGCAGTCGGGGTTCGAGCAGGTCGTGTTCGTGGCGTCGGGAATCACCTCCGTCCTTGCCCTGGTCCTGATCGTGGCGGCGCTGATCGCCCTGGTGCAGCTGCGCGCCGGGCTGGCGGACACCCACGGGAAACTCGACACGCTGCTGACCGAGCTGCGACCGTTGGTGCAGAACGCGACAGCGATGACCGCCGACGTGCGCGAAGTGGCCGCCGCGGCCAGCGAGGTCATCGACGACTCGCGCGAGACGATTGAGGAAGTCAACGCCAAGGTTCGCACCACGGTGGACTCGATCACCGGGCGGGTGGAGGACCTCGGCGACATGCTGGGCCGCATCCACGACTCGGCCGAGCGCGTGGCGTCGATTGCCGGCACCGCGATCGGCGGGATCAAGCTCGGCGCACGCGTCTTCGGGATCGGGCGCGGGAAGAAGAAAAAGGCCAAGCGACCCTTGAGCCGCTCGGCGGCGCGCCGACAGCGGCTCGCTGAAGACGCCGAGGCCGAACGCCCACGGCTCCGGCGCCGCGACTGACGCCGTCGCAATGCGCGTGGTGGCCGTCGTCCTCGGCGCACTCGCGCTGATTGCACTCCTGCCGACGGACGCCCACGCTTGGACCCCCGGCACCCACATCCTGCTCGGCGAGGCGCTGCTGCGATCGGCCGACGTGCTGCTTCCGGCGTCGCTGGCGACGCTGCTGCGGGCGTTCCCCTACGATTTTCTCTACGGCTCGATCGCCGCCGACACCAGTTTCGCCAAGCGCTACGCCCGGGTGGGACGGCATTGCCACGCCTGGGCGGTCGGTGACGACATCCTCGACCGCGCGCGCGACGACGCGTTGCGCGCCTTCGGCTACGGCTACCTGGCGCACCTCGCCGCCGACGTGGTCGCGCACAACCACTTCGTGCCGCACCAGCTCGCCATCACCTCGGCCTCGAGCGGCGTCGGGCACAGCTACTGGGAGAGCCGGTTCGAGACGCACACCGGCGAGCAGTGGGCGCGGCGGGCCCGTGAGGTGATCCTGCTCGACCACGCGCGCTCGGACGAGCATCTTGACCGCGTGCTGAGCCCGACGATCTTCAGCACGCCGACCAATCGGCGGATCTTCCGCAGCATGGTCTATGTCACCGACAGCGGTTCGTGGCAGCGGGTGCTGGCGCTGCTGGCGGAGAACAGCCGGTGGACACTGCGGGACGCGAACGTGGTGGCGCATCTCGATCGCGCGTTCGACTACGTGGTGGAACTGCTTGCGCGCGGCGACGCCGCGGTGCCGCGACAGTACGATCCGAGCGGCGAGGAGGCGCTCCGGGAGGCCAAGCTCGTCCGCAAGCTGGCGCTCGACCGCGGCGGCGAGCGGGCGGCGCGCAAGGATGCGGCGGATCGCTTCGCGCTGCCGGCGGAGAGTCCCGGGTGGGCGGCGCGTCTCAGCGCCCCGCTCTACGAGCCGGCGCGCGTCGCCAACAACTGATTGACCTTCTTGGGGTCGGCGCGCCCCTTCGACTTCTTCATCACGAACCCGACCAGCACGCCCTGCAGCTTGGCCTCGCCGGCCGCGTAGCGCCGGGCCTCGTCCGGGTGCTCGGCCCAGACCTCGGCGATCCACGCCTCGAGCGCGCCGTCGTCGCCGACCTGGAGCAACCCGTCGCGCTCGGCAATCGCCTTCGGCTCGGCGCCGTCGGTGAGCATCGTCTGGAAGATCGCCTTCGCCGCGGTGGAGCTCACCGCCCCCGTGCGCACGAGGGCGATCAGCGCGGCGAGGCGCGCCGGCGCCACCACAAGGCCGGCGGCGGCGCCGCCCGCGGCGTTGCGCGCGGCGAGCACCTCGCCGAGGATCCAATTGGCCGCCGCCTTTCCATCACCGCCCGCCGCGGCCACGGCGTCGAAGTACTCGGCAATCGCGGGCTCGGCGGTCAGGATCTCGGCCTCGTGCGCCGAAACGCCGAGCGCGCCGACGAACCGCGCGCGCCGGGCCGCCGGGAGTTCGCCCAGTGCGGCGCGCTGCGCGGCCAGCCAGTCCGCGGCAAGCACCAGCGGCGGCAGGTCCGGCTCCGGGAAGTACCGGTAGTCGTGACTCCCTTCCTTCGACCGCGCCGGACGCACCTCCTGCCTGAGCGCGTCGAACAGCATCGTCTGCTGGGCGATGGCGCCGTCGGCCTCATACGTCGCCACGTGGCGCGCGAACTCCAGCTCGAGCGCGTGTTCGACGTTCGAGAAGGAGTTGAGGTTCTTGATCTCGGTCCGTGGCCGGAAGGCGGTCTCGCCACGCCGGCGCGCCGAGACGTTGGCATCCACGCGGAACGACCCCTCCTCCATCGAGACGTCGGACACCTCGCCGAAAAGCAGGATCTCGCGGAGCGCACGCAGGTACGCGCCGGCCTGCGCCGACGACCGGATCTCCGGTTCGCCGACGATCTCGATCAGCGGGACGCCGGCGCGATTGAGGTCAATGGCGGTCTGGCCCGGAAACCGGTCGTGGATGGATTTCCCGGCGTCCTCCTCCATATGGATGCGCGTGATCCCGACCGTGCTGCCGTCGGGCAGCGGCACTCTGCCGCCGGTGGCAAGCGGCTGCTCGGCCTGCGAAATCTGGTAGCCCTTCGGCAGGTCTGGGTAGAAGTAGTTCTTGCGCGCGAAGACGCTCCGCCGATGCACGTCGCAGCCCAACGCGAGCGCGGCGCGCGCCGCCAACTCGACGGCGCGGGCGTTCAGGACCGGGAGCGCGCCGGGGAGGGCGAGACAGACGGGGCACGTGTTCTGGTTGGGCGCGTCGCCGAAGGTCGCCGAGCACCCGCAGAAGGCCTTGCTCCGCGTCCGCAGCTGGACGTGCACCTCAAGTCCGACGACCATCTCCCAGGCGCCGGTCATCGTGCGGCCTCGGCGCCGAGTGCCTCCTCAAGCGCGTACGCCACGCGAAACATCGTCGTCTCATCAAAGTGCCGGGCGAGGATCTGGCCGCCGACGGGCAGGCCGCCGACGCGGCCGATCGGCACCGACATCGCGGGGACCCCGGCGAGGTTCGCCGTCACCGTGAAGATGTCCGAGAGATACATCTCGTACGGATCGGAGATGGCGCCGAGCGCGAACGCGGGGGTCGGCGTGGTCGGCGTGAAGAGCGCCTGGACGCCGGACGCGAAGACGGCGTCGAAATCGCTCCGGATCAACTCGCGGACCTGCTGGGCCTTCCGGTAATACGCGTCGTAGTAGCCGGCCGAGAGCACGTAGGTGCCGAGCAGGATCCGGCGCGTGACCTCGGCGCCGAAGCCGGCGGCACGCGTGGCCTCGTACATCGCGCGGATCCCGTCGCCCTCGATCCGCATCCCGTACCGCACGCCGTCGAAGCGCGCCAGGTTGGCCGAGCACTCGGCGGGCGCGATGATGTAGTAGACCGGGATGGCGAGGTCGGTATGCGGGAGCGAGACGTCGCGGAGCGTGGCGCCCTGGGCGCGGAGCGCCTCGCGGGCGCGATCGCAACGCTCGCGCACCGACGGGTCGAGCGAGTCGGGGAAGTACTCGCGCGGCACACCGATCACGAGGCCGTCGAGGGTGCCGGGGCCGATCCGCATCGCCGCCGGCTCGACGGCCGCCGACGTCGCGTCGTGCGGATCGTGGCCCGAGACGATCTCGGTGGCCAGCGCGGCGTCGTCCACCGTCCGACCGAAGACGCCGATGCCGTCGAGCGACGACGCAAAGGCGACGAGGCCGAAGCGGGAGACGCGCCCGTAGGTCGGCTTGACGCCGACGACCCCGCAGAAGGCCGCCGGCTGGCGCACCGACCCGCCGGTCTCCGACCCGAGCGCGATCGGCGCAATCCCGGCGGCGACCGCGGCCGCCGACCCGCCCGACGAGCCCCCCGGCGCGCGGGTGCGATCGTGCGGATTCCGGCTCGGCCCGTACGCGCTGTTCTCGGTGGACGACCCCATCGCGAACTCGTCCATATTCGTCTTGCCAATCAGCGACGCCCCGGCCTCGCGGAGCTTGCGCGCGGCGGTCGCCTCATACGGACTCACCCAATGCTCGAGGATCCGCGAGCCGCAGCTCGTCGGCAGGGTGAGCGTGGCGATGTTGTCCTTGATGGCGACCGGGACGCCGGCGAGCGGCCCGCTCGTTGGTGCCACCGTCGGCGGCTCGGCCGTTGAGAGGACCGCGTGGATGCCGTCGGGCCCGGCGTGCGACTCCAGCAGCCGTCCGTGCGCGGCGCCAAACACCTCGACCGCCGCGACGCGCGCCTCGCGCACCGCCGCGGCGATGCTCGCCGCCCCCTGATCGAGCAACGGGACGGTCACGGCTCCTCTCCGGCGTCCTCGTGCGTGGCCAGCCGCGGCACCAGGAAGAAGCCGTCGCGCATCCGCGGCGCGAAGCGCTCGCGGGCGATGGCGAGCGGCACCGGCGCCACGCGGTCCTCGCGGAGCGCCATCCCGGCGTCCGGCGGCGTGGCCTCCGCCTCCCCCTTCACCCGCTGCAGCACTTCCATATGGGAGAGGATGCCGTTCAACTGCTCGACGTACCTGGCCAGCGCGTCCTCGGGAATCCCGAGTCGCGCCAAACCTGCCACGTGCCGCACGTCATCCGGCGTCACTGCCATCAGTCCACTCCCCGTTGCAGCCCGGCAAAGGCGATCACCAGACGCTTGCGTCCCACGCACTCGTCGTCGAAATCCACCGTGGCCTTCGCTTCCTTCCCGCTCCCGCCTACCTCGGCGATTGTGCCCGAGCCGAAGCGCGCGTGGGTGACGCGCACCCCGGGGACGAAATCGGGGAGGTCCTGCGAGGCGTCCTCGTCCTGGACGAAGCTCGGCACGGCCGACCCGGCGCGCCCGGACCACGACGGCGCGCTCGGGCGGGCGAACCCGCCGTCCCCATCCCGGCCACGGCGCGCCGCGCCCGCGGTGTGTTGCGCATACCGCGCCGTGGAGCGGAGGCGGAGCGTCTGCCGCCGCTCAAAATGTGCATCGGGGATGCCGCGCAGGAAGCTGGAGATGACGGACGGGAGGAGGTCGCCGTTTCGCCGCCGCTGGTGCGCCCACGAGAGCACGAGACGTTCGCCGGCGCGGGTGATGGCCACGTAGAGCAGCCGGCGCTCCTCCTCGAGCGTCGCCGGGTCGTCGAAGGCGCGGGCGAGCGGAAAGAGCCCGTCCTCGAGGCCGGTCACGCAGACCATCGCGTACTCGAGTCCCTTGGCGGTGTGGACGGTCATCATCGTGACCGCGTCGGCGTCGGGGCCGAGCGCGTCGAGCGCCGTCACCAGCGTGGCGCGCTGGAGAAAGTGGTCGAGCGGGCGCAGGCCGACCTCACCGCCGTCGTCAATGATCGTCTCCGCCGCCGACGTGACGAGCTCGCGGATGTTGTCGAGGCGCTCGAGCCCCTCGGCGCCCTCGGCGCGGAGCGCCGTCTCGTAACCGGACACGGCCACGAGGTCCACGAGGAGGCGGTCCACGCTCGTCTCGGCCGCGGCGGCCCGGAGCCGGTCCACCAGCGCCACGAACCCCTCAAGTGCGTCGCGGGCCGCCGGCCGCAACGCCCCCGACGCGGCGGCACGGCGCGCCTGTTCGAGGAGCGGGACGCCGGCCTCGCGCGCCTCGGCGGCGAGGACATCGAGCGTCGTCTCCCCGACGCCGCGCCGCGGCGCGGCGACGGCGCGCCGGAAGGCCTCATCGTCGGCCGGATTGGCCACGAGGCGGAGCCAGGCCACGAGATCCTTGATCTCCCGGCGATCATAGAAGCGCACCGCACCGACCAGGCGATACGGGATGGCCGCGCGGCGCATCGCCTCCTCGAATCCGCGGCTCTGGGCGTTCGTGCGGTAGAGCACGGCGGCCTGGCCGTACGCCTGCCCCGCCCGACGCCACTCCTGCAGCGCGTCGGCGACTGCCTCGGCCTCGTCGCGGTCGTCGGCTGCTTCGAAGAGCGTCGCCGGTTCGCCGCCGACGCGCGTGGTGCGCAGCGTCTTGCCGCGGCGCGCCTCGTTGGCGGCGATGACAACGTTCGCGAGGTCGAGGATCGGCGCGGTGGACCGGTAGTTCTCCTCGAGCCGCACGACGCGCGCCGACGGAAAGTCGCGCTCGAAGTCGAGGATGTTCCGGATGTCGGCCCCCCGCCAGCCGTAGATCGCCTGGTCGTCGTCGCCGACGACCGCGACATTGCCGTGCCCGCCACCGACCAGCCGGACGAACTCATACTGGGCGCGATTGGTGTCCTGGTACTCGTCCACCAGCACGTGCCGGAACCGCGCGGCGAAGCGCGCCCGCACGTCCGGATGGTCGCGCAGGATCCGCACCGGGAGCGCGAGGAGGTCGTCGAAGCTGACGGCATTCGCCGCGCGGAGCGTCGGCTCGAGGTCGCGGTAGACGGTGGCGGCGGCCTTGGCCAGCGGCGTCCGGGCCAGCGTCTCGTACTCGGGCGGCTCGACCAGCGCGTTCTTGGCCGAGCCGATCTCGGCGGCGATTGCCTTCGGCGCCCACTCCTTGGGCGAGATGCTATGGCGCTCCATCAGCCGCTTGATCACGCCGAGGGTGTCGTCCTCGTCATAGATCGTGTACTCGCTGGTGCGTCCCACGAGCGCCGCCTGCGCGCGCAGCATCCGGGCGCCGATGGCGTGGAAGGTGCCGATCCACATCCCCGCCGGATCCTCGCCGAGCGCGCGCGCGACGCGCGCGCGCATCTCGCCGGCCGCCTTGTTCGTGAAGGTCACGGCGAGGATCTGGTGCGGGAGGACGCCGGCGTGCTCGATCAACCGCGCGATGCGCGCGGTGAGCACGCGCGTCTTCCCCGACCCCGCACCGGCGACGACGAGGAGTGGGCCGTCGCCGTGCTCGACGGCCTCGCGCTGCGCCGGGTTGAGTGACTGTGATGGCGCGGCGATGCTCACCCGAGGCGATCCACGCCGAGCCAGCGCGCGAGCGCCGGCGGGATGCGCACGCTGCCGTCGGCTTGTTGGTAGTGCTCGAGCAGCGCCGCGATGATGCGGGGGAAGGCGAGGCCGGAGCCGTTGAGCGTGTGCACGAAGCGCGGCTTCTCGCCCGCGGCCGGCCGATAGCGAATGTTCGCGCGACGCGCCTGGAAGTCCGTGAAGTGCGAACACGACGAGACCTCGAGCCACCTGTCCACGCCGGGGGCGAAGACCTCGAGGTCGTACGTCTTGGCGCTCGCAAAACCGGTGTCCCCCGCCGCCAACAGGACCACGCGGTACGGCAGGCCGAGCGCCTTGAGCACCGCCTCCGCGTGGCCGAGCAGCAGTTGCAACTCGGCCTCGCCCTGCTCCGGGGCGCAGTAGCGGACGAGCTCCACCTTGTCGAACTCGTGGACGCGAAGGAGGCCGCGGGTGTCCTTCCCCGCCGCGCCGGCCTCGCGGCGGAAGCAGGGCGAGTAGGCGCAGAAGCTGCGCGGCAGGTCCTCGGCGGCGAGGATCTCGTCGCGGTAGAGGTTCGTGACCGGCACCTCGGCGGTCGGGATGAGGAAGAGGTCCTCATCCTTCAACGCGTACATATCGTCCTCGAACTTGGGCAGTTGGCCAGTGCCGGTCATCGTCATCCGATTCACCACGACCGGTACCCATAGTTCCTCGTAGCCGAACTCCGTGGTGTGGAGGTCGAGCATCAGGTTCATCAGCGAGCGCACCAGGCGCGCCCCGGCGCCGCGATACACGATGAACCCCGACCCGGAGACCTTCGCGCCACGCGGCAGGTCAATCAGGCCGAGCCGCTCGCCCACGTCCCAGTGCGGCACGACGCCGGCGGCCGCGCGTGGCTCGCCCCACGCGCGCACGATGACGTTCGCTGTCTCGTCGCCCACCGGGACGTCATCGAGCGTCAAGTTGGGCAGGCCGAGCAGGACGTCGGTGAGCCGCGCCTCGGTGGCGGCAAGGCTCGCCTCGTCGGCGGCGATCGCCTCGCCGAGGCCGCGCGCCTCGTCCATCAGCGCGGCGGCGTCCTGCCCCGCCTTCTTCCGCTTGCCGACCTCCTGCGTGACGCGATTGCGCTGCGCCTTGCGCTCCTCCATCTGCGTGATGGCCTGCCGCCGCGCGCGGTCGAGCGTCTCCGCCTCGTCAATCAGCGGCCCGAGCGCCTCGAGCCTGCCGCGACGGCGCATGCCCTCGCGCAACTGGCCGACCCCATCACGGACCAGCCGGAGGTCGTGCACGGGTCAGAACGTCGGCACGCCGGTGGCGAACGAGCGGAAGCCGCAGTTGGGATTGACGCGCCCGGTCAGCTTGATCCGCCGTTCCGTCGGAAAGATCGAGTCCACCTGGTACTTGGCGTAGACCTCGCTGAAGAAGGTGCCGGAGCAGAACAGGGTCTGGACCCGGACGATGAACGACTCGCCGACGTCGAAGGTGAAGGTCGAGTCCAACACCCAGCCCCTCGTCGGCGCCGCGGTGATGTCTGCGTAGGCGTCGGTCGCGCGGATGATGCCGATTTGCCGTGGCCCCGCCAGCGCCTGGACGACCTTCGTGACCGGCAGCACGAGCAGTCGGCCTGAGGGGTCAATGTCGAAGCCGAGGTCGAACGATCCCGCCGCGTCGGGCCGGACGACGAGGCGCTGCGGCACCAGTAGCACCGAGGGGAAGGCGGTCGGGGATCCGGTGAGCGCCCAGATTTCGAACGTCGTCTCGACGGTCGAGAACTCGGCGGTGGGCTTGAAGGGATCCTCGCAGGCGACCGCGCCGACGACGACAAGGGCGGCGGCGGCGCGAACGGCGCGCCACGCGAACGGGCGGATGTGGGCGGTGGTCTTCACCCATGCAAGCTAACGGGCGGACAGGCCGCGCATCAAGCGACCCGCGCTTGACTTAGCCCCCCCTGGACGTACACTTCGACAACCTTTCCCGGAGCGACGGTGCCGACCATCCGAGATCTCGTCGCGACCGTCCGCCAGTTCGACGGCGTCGACGCCGCCGTCGTCCTCGGGCGCGACGGCCTGCTGATTGATGTGGACGCGAACGCCGGCTTCGACGGGGAGCAGGTGGCGGCGCACGTCCCCTCGATCGTCCAGTTCTGCGACGAACTCGGCGCCGCCGGCGGCCTCGGCGGACTGCAGACGGCAGTCCACGAGCACGAGCGCGGCGTGGCGGTACTCGCCGCGATGTCGGCCGATGTCGTGTTGCTCGTCCTCCTCCGGCCGGAGGCCAACGTCGGCGCGCTGGTCTACGACCTGCGCCGCCATCGCGCGAGCCTCGCCGCGCTCGTCTGATCGTCGGCCGAACGTGACGGCCTCGCCGCTTCCCGTCCCCCGCACCCGGATCCTCGTCGCCGACGACGAACCGCACATTGGGCGCATCATCAAGACCAAGCTCGAGCAGGGACCGTTCGACGTGGACCTCGTCTACGACGGCGCCGATGCGCTCGATGCGCTGGAGCGGCGTCCCGAGACCGGACTGCTGATCCTCGACCTGATGATGCCGCGAGTGTCCGGGCTCGAGGTCCTCGACCGGGTCCGCGCCGACGACCGCTGGCGGACCCTGCCCTGCCTGATCTTGACCGCCGCCGGGCAGGACCACCAGGAGGTGGACGCCCGCCGCCGCGGCGCGGACGAATTCATGACGAAACCGTTCAGCCCGAAACGCCTGCTCGCCCGCGTGACCGAACTGGTCGAAGGCGCCCAGCGGTGACGGCGCCGCTCTACGCCGTCGTCCTCGCCGGCGGCGTCGGGTCGCGTTTCTGGCCGCTGAGCACGCCGAGCCGCCCCAAGCAGCTGCTCCCGCTCATCGGCGAGACCTCGATGCTCGAGGACACGGTGCGTCGGCTCGAGCCGTTGGTCGGCGCGGCGCACATCCTGGTGCTGACGAGCGCCGCCCTGGTGCCGGCGATCCGACGCCTCCTGCCCCGCCTTGCCGCCGACCAGATCCTCGAGGAGCCGCGCCCGATTGGGACGGCGGGCGCGCTCGCCTGGGCGTCCGTGGAGGTCGCGCGCCGCGGCGGCGCCGAGGCCGCGCTGCTCTCGGTCCACGCCGATTGGGCGATTGCCGACGAGGCCGCCTTTCGCGACACGCTGGCGGCGACCGCGCGCGCGGCGATTCGCGAGCGCTCGCTCGCCACCGTCGGCATCGTGCCCACGTCCCCGAACCCCGGCCTCGGCTACATCGCGCCCGGCGCACCGGCCGGCGCGGACGCGCGCGCGGTGGAGCGCTTCATCGAGAAGCCCGACGTCGCGCGCGCCGTGGATCTCGTGGCCGCCGGCGCGCTCTGGAACTCGGGGATTTTCGCCTGGCGCGCCGCCGACTACCTCAGCGAGGCCGCCGCGCTCACGCCGGAGCTGTCGGCGGCGCTGGCCACCGTCACCCCGAGTTCCACCGCGCACGACTTCTTTGCCGCGGTGACCCAGCCGGTGAGCGTGGACGTCGGCGTCCTTGAGCGCAGTCGCCGCGTGATCGTCGTGGCCGGTGCGTTCGGGTGGGACGACGTCGGCACCTGGGGCGCGCTCCGCCGGATCCGCACGCGCGACGCCGCCGGGAACGCGGCCCACGGCCGGACCCATCTCGTGGACGCGCACGACAACGTCGTCCACGCCGAGGGCTCACAGGTGGTGCTCTACGGCGTCCGCGACCTCGTGGTGATCGTCCGCGAGGGGATGACCCTGGTGACCACCGTGGAGCGCTCGGATGACCTCAAGGCGCTGCTCGACGCGCTGCCCGCCGACGTTGTGGGGGCGGTATGACGGCGTTCGTGCTCTACGACGATGCCACGGCGCGCGGGTTCGAGCCGTTCGCGCTGTCGCGGCCGGCCGGCGAACTGCGCGCGGGGGCCGACCTCGTGCGGGAGCGCTGGGCCCGCGCGCTTGGGCAGACGTGCGGCGGGTTCGTCGGTGCGTCGCACCTGGCGTCGTTCCAGGAGTTCGACGCGCCGCCGGTGGCGAGGGGGACGCTCGCCGCCGGCACCTGGCTTGTCAACACGCGCTGTGCGCCGGTGCTCCGCGCGTTGACAGTCCCGAAGCAGGCGAACGCCATCCGCTGCGCAGGGCGCGTGGCGGCGGTTCGGATCGGCGCGCCGCTGGACGTGAAGACCCTCGCCGACGGCCTGACGACGCTCGACAGCCTGACGAGCGGTGCGGCGACCGACGTGGACGGCTGGTGGCTCGACGCCGCCTGGGACCTCGTACGCCTCCTGCCGGAGATGCTCGTGGCGGACGCGACGGCGCTGATCGGCGCGTCGGCGGCCGATTGCGGGGCGCTGACGGCGTTCGGCGACCATCCTGCGCACGTCGAGCCGGGCGCGACCGTGGAGCCCTTCGTCGTCGCCGACACCACCGCCGGGCCGGTGCTCATTCGACGCGGCGCGACGGTACAGGCGTTCACGCGGCTCGTCGGCCCCTGCGTTGTCGGCGAGGGCGCGACGATTGTCGGCGGGCGGATCGCGGCGAGCAGCATCGGCCCGCTGGCGAAGGTCGCCGGCGAGCTGAGCGTGACAATCGTGATTGGCCACGCCAACAAGGGCCACGACGGCTTCGTCGGCCACTCGGTGATTGGCCGCTGGGCGAACCTCGGCGCGGGCACCATCACCAGCAACCTGAAGAACTCGTACGGCGAGGTGGCGTGCTGGACGCCCGCCGGAATGCGGGCCACCGGGATGCAGTTCCTCGGCGCCCTCATCGGCGACCACGCCAAGACCGGCATCGGGACGCGGCTCACCACCGGGTGCGTCGTCGGCGCGGCGGCGAACGTGTTCGGTACACGCATGCCCCCGAAGGTCGTGCCGCCGTTCGCCTGGGGCGATGGCGAGCCGTGGGGCACCTTCGCGCTGGAGAAGTTCCTGACCGTCGCCGAGCGGGTGATGGCGCGGCGCGGCGTCGCCCTGAGCGATCGGGACCGGACCTATCTGAGCGCCGTGTTCGCGGCGCGCTGGGCCTCGTGAGAGGCTGGACGCTGGGCAGCGGAAGTCGCGGCAACGCGCTGGTCCTCGAGAGCGCGGGCCACTACCTCCTCGTGGACTGCGGCTTCGGCCCGCGCACGCTCGCCAAGCGCCTGCAGCTGATCGGGGTGGATCCGGAGGCAATCGAGGGGCTCGTGCTCACGCACGAGCACCAGGACCACGCCGACGGCGCGGCGCGCGCCCAGCACAAGTGGCGCTGGCCCGTCTATGCGTCGGCGGGGACACTCGCGGCGCTCCCGAAGATTGAGGCACGCTGGCGCCGGCCGCTGACGGCCGGCGCGATGGCCAGCGCGAGGGCCGACACCGGGGCCTTCCAACTCGAGGGCGTGGCTGTGCCGCACGACGCGCGCGCCCCGCTGGCCTACGCGATCACGGCGACCGCCACCGGTGAGCGCGTGGGGATCGCCCACGACCTCGGCGCGGTCCCCGACGCGCTTCCGGCGCTGTTCGCGCGCTGCGACGCCCTCTGCATCGAGGCGAACCACGACCGCGAGATGTTGCGCACCGGCCCGTACCCGCCGGCGCTCCAGGCGCGCATCCGCGGCGGCCGCGGACACCTCGACAACGCCACCACCGGTACGCTGGTGGCGTCGCTCGCCCACCGCGGCCTGCGCCACGTGGTGCTCCTGCACCTGAGCGAGACGAACAACACGCCGGCGATGGCCGAGGCGGCGGTGACGGCGACCGTGCGCCGGGCGGGATGTCGCGGCGTCGTGCGCGCGGCACCCGGCCGAGCGCCGGCCGCCGTCTTCGGTGGCGCCGGCGATGCGATGCGCGCCGTCGGCCAACTTGCGCTCGCCTTGTAGCTTCCCCACCATCGGGGCGCTGGCCGTGCCCGCGCCGGCGACCCGACCAGTGACCTCCGACCGGGAACGACGAGTGGATACGATTGAACGGCTCTTCGCGAACAACCGCCGCTGGGCGGCCGAGATGCTCCAGGCTGACCCGGAGTTCTTCAGCAGCACCGAGGCAAGCCAGCAGCCGCACTTCCTGTTCCTCGGCTGCTCGGACAGCCGGGTCACGAGCGAGGGGATGACTGGCGCCAAGCCGGGGGAGATGTTCGTCCACCGGAACATCGGGAACCAGGTCTGGAGCACCGACCTGAACGTGCTCTCGGTGTTGCACTACGCCGTCCACGTGCTCCACGTGCCGCACGTGATCGTCTGCGGGCACTCGAACTGCGGCGCGCTCCAGGCGGCGCTGGGGCCGGCGAGCAACGGCGTCGTGGACCACTGGCTGAGCGACATCCGGAACACCATCCGCTGGCACGCGGCGGAACTCGACGCGATTGCCGACCCGGCGGCACGGCTGGCGCGGCTCTCCGAACTGAACGTGCTTCAGCAGGTCGGGATGCTCTCGCGCATCCCGGTCATCCTCGACGCCTGGGCCACGGGCACGCGCCCGATGCTGCACGGGTGGGTGTACCACATCGGCACCGGGCTGATCCAGAGCGTGGTCGGACAGATTGACTCGGTGGCGAAGGCCGAGCAGCTCCTCCCGCAGAAGTAGGGGAGGACGCAGAAAGGCGCCGGTCGCAAAGCGACCGGCGCCTCCCTCTCACGTTTTCCCTCACACCTGTCGCGCTAGTACATCCCGCCCATTCCGCCGCCGCCCTGCGGCGCCGCGGCCGGGCGCTCTTCCTTCTTCTCCACGATCAACGCTTCCGTGGTGAGGAGGAGCGAGGCGATTGACGCGGCGTTCTGCAACGCCGTGCGGGTCACCTTTGTCGGGTCAATGACGCCGGCGAGGACAAGGTCCTCGTAGGTGTCGGAGTACGCGTTGTAGCCGAAGTTCCTGTCCTTCGACGCGCGCACCTTCTCGACCACGATCGACCCCTCGCCGCCCGCGTTCTGCACGATCAAGCGGATTGGCTCCTCGATCGCCTTGCGGATGATGTCCACGCCGATCTGCTCGTCGGCGTCGAGCTTGAGTCCCTTGAGCGCCGACTGGGCGCGGATGAACGCCACGCCGCCGCCGGGGACGATGCCCTCCTCGACCGCCGCGCGGGTCGCGTGCAGCGCGTCCTCGACCCGGGCCTTCTTCTCCTTCATCTCGCTCTCGGTCGCGGCGCCGACGTTGATCACCGCCACCCCGCCGGCAATCTTCGCCTTCCGCTCCTGGAGCTTCTCCTTGTCGTAGTCGCTCGTGGACTTCTCGATCGCGACCTCAATCTCCTTGATCCGGCCCTTGATCCTGTCGGTATCGCCGGCGCCGTCAATCACCGTCGTATTGTCCTTGTCCACGACAATGCGCTTGGCACGGCCGAGATCGGTCAGGACGGTGTTCTCGAGCTTGAGCCCCATCTCCTCGGAAATCACGATCCCCTTGGTCAGCACCGCGATGTCCTCGAGCATCGCCTTGCGGCGGTCGCCGAAGCCCGGCGCCTTGACCGCGCAGACGCGCAGCGTGCCGCGGAGCTTGTTGACGACCAGCGTGGCCAGCGCCTCACCCTCGATATCCTCGGCGATGATGAGCAGCGGCTTTCCCGTCTGCGCCACCTTCTCGAGCACCGGGAGGAGGTCCTTCATCGACGAGATCTTCTTGTCGTGGATCAGGATGTGCGCGTCCTCGAGGACCGCCTCCATCTTCTCCGGATCGGTGATGAAGTACGGCGAGAGGTAGCCGCGGTCGAACTGCATGCCGTCAACCGTCTCGAGCGTCGTCTCGAGGCCCTTCGCCTCCTCGACCGTGATGACGCCGTCCTTGCCGACCTTTTCCATCGCCTCGGAGATCAAGTTGCCGATCTCGGGGTCGTTGTTGGCGGAGATGGTGCCGACCTGCGCGATCTCCTTCTTGCCGGAGGTCGGAACGGAGATCTTCTTGAGCTCCTCGACGATCGTCACGACGGCCTTGTCAATGCCGCGCTTGATCGCCATCGGGTTCGCGCCGGCCGTCACGTTCTTGAGGCCCTCGCGGAAGATCGCCTGGGCGAGCACGGTCGCCGTGGTGGTGCCGTCGCCGGCGAGATCCGAGGTCTTGGTCGCGACCTCCTTCACCATCTGCGCGCCCATATTCTCGATTGGATCGGAGAGCTCGATCTCCTTCGCCACCGTCACGCCGTCCTTCGTCACCGTCGGCGCGCCGAACTTCTTGTCAATCACGACGTTCCGGCCCTTGGGGCCGAGGGTGACCTTGACCGCTTCGGCCAGCTGGTCCACGCCGCGCTTGAGCGCCGCACGGGCTTCCACGTTGAAATGCAGTTCCTTGGCTGCCATATGAGAGAACCTGGAGAAAGGTGAACGTTGAAATGAGGAGAGGTCAGGACACGATCGCGAGGATGTCGGTCTCGCGGAGGATCAGCAGTTGCTCGCCGTCGATCGTGACCTCGGTGCCGCTGTACTTGCCGTAGAGCACCTTGTCGCCGGCCTTCACTTCCATCGGGACGCGCTTGCCGTCCTCGGTGCGGCCCGGGCCGACGGCCATCACTTCGCCCTGCTGCGGCTTTTCCTTCGCCGTATCGGGGATGTAGAGCCCCCCGCGCATCTGTTCGGTCTCTTCCGACGCCTTCACCACCACGCGATCGGCGAGCGGGGCGACCTTCTGGGCGGACGCAGTCTTGGCTGCCATGTGTATCGGTCCTCCTGCTGGATGTTGGATTTGGTCCACGCGCCTTGGCACTCGACGCGGGAGAGTGCTAACAGCACGTATGATATGCGAGAGCGGCCCGGCAGTCAACCGGTCGCCACAAAGCTGTAAATTATTATGCAATAAAGGGTTAGGCTGTGCACCATCCGGGGCGGCTACCGGCCCCGCGACAGGACCTCGTGCGCCATCCGCAACCCCTGAAGCGTCAGGTCCGCCTCGATCATCTCAATCTCCGTGCAATGCGGCTTGATGACCTCGGCCAGCCCTCCGGTCGCGATGACCTTCGGGGTCCCCGGACGCGGCCACTCCTTCTTGATCCGCCGGACGATGCCGTCCACCGCGTCCGCGGCGCCGAAGACCACCCCCGCGCGCATGCACTCCTCGGTCCGCGTGCCAATCACCTTCTCCGGCGCCACGAGCTCCGTCGCCGGCAGCTTGGACGTCCGCCGAAAGAGGGTTTCGGCCGAGGTCCGCACCCCGGGCTGGATCACCCCGCCGAGGAAGACCCCGTCCGCGGTAATGCAGTCGTAGGTCGTCGCCGTGCCGAGGTCCACCACGATGCAGTCGGCCCGGTACATCCGGCTCGCCGCGAGCGTGTTAATGATGCGGTCGGCGCCGACGGTCAGCGGCTCGTCCACGGCGAGCGTGATGCCGAGTGGCGACCGGGCATCCACGACGATCGGCGCGCTCCCGCCAAGGCGCGCCGCAGCGTCCACCAATGCGCCGGTGACCGACGGCACGACCGAGCCGATCGCCGAGCCGGTGACCGCCGAGGGCGCGATGTCGGCCGAGGCGAGGAGGCTGCGCAGGAGTAAGTAGACCTCGTCGCGCGTGCGCGCCGCGTCGGTGGTCACGCGCCAGTGCGCACGGATCGCCGCGCCCTCGGCGAGGCCGACGGTCGTCTCGGTGTTTCCGACATCCACGACGAGCAGCATTGAGTGGTCCCTCAGGTGTGGGCGAGCACGAGCGAACCCGCGCGGTAGGGGGTGACGCCGGCGGCGGTCTCGACGAGGAGTTCGCCGGTGGGGGCGATGCCGCGGGCGGTGCCAACGGCGGGCGCCGAGAGCGCGCAGCCGAGCGCCAGGTCGCGCGCCGCAAAGGCGACAAGTTCGTCGTCGCGGAGCGGACCGTGGGCGAACGCCGCCGTGCGGAGCGCGGGGATGACCTCGCCGAGGACGGCGCCGGGATCCGCATCGCCAAGGGTCGCCGAGCCCGGGAAGGTCGCTCGTCCAAGGTTGATCCCCAGCCCGACGGCGACCCACTCGCACCGCGTGCGCCGCCACCGCGCCTCGACGAGCACGCCGGCGAGCTTCTTCCCGTCCACGTACACGTCGTTGGGCCACTTGAGCCGGATGGGCGCCGCCCATCGCTCCAGCACGTCCGCCAGGCGAAGGCCAATGCGGAGCGAGAGGACGTCGAGGCCGTCGTCACTCGCCGGCCGCTCGACGAGCGTGAGCCAGAGGCCGGCGCGCGGCGCCGCCGCCCACGCCTTGCCGCCGCGCCCGCGGCCGACGCGCTGCTCCTCGGCGAGCACCAGCGTCCCTGCCGGCGCGCCCTCGGCGGCGGCGGCGTGGGCGGCGTCCATCGTCGAATCCACTTGCCGCAGCGCAATGACTCGCGGGAGGTCGAGGGCCCGCGCCAAAGCGCCGCCGTCGTGCCCGAACCAGGTCACCATCCCCCCCGCGTGGCGATCAGGCCGAGGATGAGCGCGCCGAGGGCAAACCGGTACACCGCGAAGATGCCATAGCTGCGCCTCGAGACATAGCGCAGCAGGATCGCGATCGCGAGCCAGCTCGACAATGCCGCTGCCGTGACACCGACCAGGAGTGGGAGCGTGATGCCCGTCTCGCGGACCGCCGCCGGGACCTTGAACAGCGCCGCCGCCAGGATGATCGGCGCGGACATCAGGAAGCTGAAGACGGCGGCCCCCGAGCGGTCGAAGCCGAGCGCGCGCCCCGCCGTGATCGTCGCACCCGACCGCGACACGCCGGGCACCAGCGCCAGGCACTGCGCGATCCCGACGAGGAGCGCGTCGCGCCAGGTCATCGTCTCGCGCGCGCGATCGCGCGGCGCCTTGGCATCCACCAGCCAGAGGAGCGCGCCCATCACGATGAGGGCGATCGCCGTGACGATCGGCGCGCGAAACGCGGTCTCTGCCAGGTCCCCGAGCAGGAGCCCGGCGATCCCGGCGGGGATCGTCGCGATGACGATGAGGAGCGCGCGGCGCGACGGATCGTCCACCGGCCGTCCGTTCCGCGCGAGGGTGACCGCACCGCCCGCGAGGAGCGCCCACTCGGCGCGGAAATACCATAGCAGCGCCACCAGCGTCCCCAGGTGCAGCGCGACGTCGAAACCGAGCCCGGCCGGCTCCCAACCAAGGACCCACGGGGTCAGCGACAGGTGCGCCGAGCTCGACACGGGAAGGAACTCCGTCAGCCCCTGCAGGGTGCCGAGGACGAACGCCTGCCAGACGGAGAGATCCTGCATCGGGTGAAGTTAGCGCGGTCGCGTGGTCAGCGGACGTCGCGCAAGACCTCGGCGTACAGCGCCTCATAGCGCCCCACGACGTCGGCGGTCGAAAAACGCGTCCGGGCATCCTGCTGTGCGGCCGCGCTCGCCACCGCCCAACGCTTCGGCTCGAGGAGGGCGATCGCCGCCTGTGCCATCCCGTCCACGTCGCCGAGCGGGAGGAGGGCACCGGTCTCGCCATCGCGCACGACCTCCGGCACGCCGCCGACGCGGGACGCGACGACCGGGACCCCGCTCGCCAGCGCCTCGAGCGCGCTGAGGCCGAAGCTCTCGGTCTCCGACGGGAAGACGTAGAGGTCCGCCGCGGCGAGGAGGGGCGCCACCGCGTCAATCTTGCCCGGGAAGCGCACGTCGTCGGCGACGCCAAGCGCGCGCGCCTCCTCCTCGGCCGCGGTGCGTTCCGGGCCGTCCCCGACCATCACGAGGACGCTCGGCACCGCGGCACGGACCTTGGCGAACACGCGCACGACGTCGCGCACCCGCTTCACCGGCCGGAAGTTCGAGATGTGCATCAGGACGCGCTTCCCGCCCCCGAGCTGCCGATGGAGGGAGCCGTCCGAGTTCGCACGGTCGAACGCGGTCGGCTCCACAAAGTTCGGGATCACGTCCACCGAACCCGCCGCGCAGCCAAAGGCCGCGATCGTCTCGTCCTTGAGCCACTGCGAGACGCTCGTCACGCGGTCCGAGCGCTCGATGCTGAACTTGGTGATGGCGTGGTACGAGTGGTCCTGCCCGACGATCGTGATATCGGTGCCGTGGAGCGTCGTCACCACCGGCAGGCGGCGTCCCTGCTCGCGCAGCATCTCCTTCGCGATCCAGGCGCTCGTCGCGTGCGGGATGGCGTAGTGGACGTGCAGCAGGTCGAGGCCCTGCGAGCGCGCGACGTCGTGCATCCGTACCGCCAGGGCAAGGTCGTACGGCGGGTACTCGAAGAGCGGGTAGCTGCCGATGTTCACTTCGTGGAACGACACGCCAGGGAGGAAGTTCGGCAACCGGAACGGATGCTCGTACGAGATGAAGTGCACTTCGTGGCCGCGTCCGGCGAGGGCGATTCCGAGTTCGGTGGCCACCGCGCCGGACCCGCCGTACGTCGGATAACAGGTGATGCCGACCTTCACGTCTGGACTCCGTGGGTGAACCAGCGTTCGACTTGCGTATCGGCATCGGCGGCGCGCGGGTCGAGCCGCGTGACCGGACCGACGCCGGTGAGTTGATTACGGAACCAGGTGCGCTGGCGTTTGGCGTACTGCCGCGTGGCGATCCGCACGGCGTCCAACGCCTCCGCGAGCGAGTGCGTTCCCCGGACCATCTCACGAATCGCCCGGTAGCCACAGGCGTTCCACGCGGGCGCGTCCGCGGGGACGGTGGCGGCGAGTCGCTCGACCTCGGCGACCCAGCCGGCGGCGACCATCGCGGCGCGACGCGCGTCGAGCTGCGCGGCGAGGACGGGGCCGGGATCCACGATGAGCCAGCGCGCCGTTCGCCGCGGGCGCGCCGCGCCCGCAGCCGCGGCGTGGTGATCGCTCAGCCGGGTGCCGGTGAGCAGGGCGACCTCCGCGGCGCGGAGGAGTTGGGCGCGGCCGAATCGCGCCCGCGGGGGATCGAGCCGCTCGACCCAGCGGCGCAGCTCCTCGGTGGGCATCTCTGCCAGCTCACGCTGCAGGTCGTGGCGGCGCGCGGGGTCCATCGGCGGCTCCGCCGCCAGCGGCTGGACGAGGGCGCGCAGCCAGAGGCCCGTGCCGCCGACGACGATCACCGGCTGGCGGCGCGCGCGCGCCTCGGCGATCCAGCGATCGGCATCGGACGCCCAGCGCGCCGCCGACCAGCGCTCGGTGGGCTCCGCGATGTCTATACCGTCGTGCCCGACGCGCCGGCATTCCTCGGCCGTGGGCTTGGCGGTGCCGAGGTCGAAGCCGCGATAGATCTGCCGGGAGTCGGCGCTGATGAGGCGCGCGCCGTGGCGCGCCGCGAGCCGGAGCGCGAGGGACGACTTCCCCGCCCCCGTCGGTCCGGCGATGATCGGCAGGTCAGCGTCGGCCGAAGCGTCGATCGAGCTCATCCCAGCCGAGTTGGAGGATGGTCGCGCGACCGTGCACGTCGTGCGCCGGGAGCGTCGTGCGGGCGAGCGCCACGTAGAGGCCGCGCATCTCCTCCGGCGACAGCAGGTCACCCGACTTCACGGCGGCCTTGCAGGCGACGGTCGCGGCGAGGTGCTCGTGGCGCGCGTGCGTGCTCGGCGAGCGGTCGCCGGTGAGGGCCGCGAGCGTATCGCGCAGGCAGCGCTCGGCGTCGAAGCGGGGATGCGGGGTCGGCACCGCGTGGACGACGAGCGAGGATCCGCCGAATCCCTCGGCAATGAACCCGAGCCGCGCGAAGAGCGCCTGCTCTGCCTCGAACGCCTCGGCCTCGGCCGGCGTGAGGTGGAGCGTGAGCGGGAACAGGAGGCGCTGGGCGGGGAGTTCCCCGCCCTCGAGCGCGCTCAGGAAGCGCTCGTAGAGGACGCGCTCGTGGGCCGAGTGCTGGTCAATCAGGACGAGCGCGTCCGGCCGCTCAAAGGTGATGTACGTGCGATGGAACTGCGTGAGCGGCGGAACGAAGAGTTCATCCGCGGGCTCCTCTCCCGCCACGACGACCACGGCCGCGGCGGCTTCGTCGGCGGCATCGAAGAGCGGCGCCGGCGCCGCCGGCGCCGCCTGGCGCAGCACCTCGACGCCGAGCGGGCGCCCTAGCGGCGCGAGTTCGGGCACGCCGCGCACGATTCCGACCGCGGCCGCGGAGTCCTCCGTCCCGAGGGCGAGGCGGACCGCGCGTTCGACGGCGCGCTCGACCGTCCACCGATCGCGGAACCGGACCTCGGCCTTGGACGGATGCACGTTCACGTCCACGTCGGCGCCGGGGAGTTCCACCTGCAGGAGGAGGGACGGCCGGAGCCCTGAGGGGATCGTGGAGCGGTACGCGGCCTCGCCGGCGCGCACGATGCCGAGGTCGCGCACGGCGCGCCCGTTGACGGTGACGAATGTGCGGCGGCCGGCGCTGCCGACATCCGTCGGGCGCTCCACGAGGCCGCTGACGCGGATCGGCCCCTGCACGTCCTCCACCGGCACAAGGCGGTCGGCGGCGTCGGCGCCCCAGAGCGCGGCCACGCGCGCGCGTAGGTCGTGCGCCGGAGGAAGCCGCATCTGCTCCTTGCCGTCGTGCGTGACGGCGAATCGCACATCGCGCCGGACGAGGGCGAGCGTGGTCAGCATCTCGGCGACCGCGCGCCACTCCGACCGGACGCCACGCAGGAACTTCTGGCGCGCCGGCGTATTGTGGAAGAGATCCTCGACGGTGACCGTGGTGCCGCGGCGCCGCGCCGCGTCCGTCACCGCGCGCAGCGCACCGCCGGAGACCTCGACCCGCACCCCCGCGCCGTCGGCGAGCGCCGTTTCGATGGTCAGGTGCGAGACCGAGCCGATCGCCGGCAGCGCCTCCCCGCGAAAGCCGAAACTGGCGACGCCGACGAGGTCCTCGGCGTCGCGGATCTTGCTCGTCGCGTGGCGGGCGATCGCGAGCGACGCGTCGGCGCGCGACATCCCGCTGCCGTCATCGCTGACGCGGATCAGCGTGCGCCCGCCGTCGCGCAGCTCGAGTTCGACCGCGGTCGCGCCCGCGTCGAGCGCATTCTCGACCAATTCCTTCACCACCGACGCCGGTCGCTCGACCACCTCGCCGGCGGCGATGCGGTCGGCGACGTCGGGCGCAAGCACGGCGATGCGGTCGGTCTGCATCCCTGCAATCTCCCGGCCGGGCACGGGAGGGTCAATCACGCGTCAGGGAGTGCGTCCGCTCCGTCGGATACCATCCCGAGCGATCGGCGCCGAGTTCGATCCGTAGCCAGACGCCGCGACGTTCGCGCACGCGCGCGATCTCGCCGACGAGGGGAACCGGGCCGGGGTCGGCTCCGAGTGCGGGGAGCGCGAGCAGCGGACCGGCCCGCGCGACGACCACAAGGTCGCGCGCCCGAAGGTGAGCATCGGCCCAGAGCGCCACCGCGGCGAGTCCCAGCGCCGGGATGAGCAACAACCGCGGCGCGACGCCGACGCCTCGGCCGCCCCACGCCCGCCGCGCCATCCACCCCCACGCGACGCACCAGAGCGCAATGGCGCCGGCGACGAGCGGCAGTGGCGGGACCGGCCAGACCCGTCCGATTCCCCGCAGCTGGGGCGCCCGCACCCGGCGGAGTCGGGTCCGCAGGTCCTGATTCAGCGGGGCGAGGCGCAGGGCCCGCTGCCAGCCAAGCACCGCTGTCGCGGTGTCGCCGGCCTGCCAGGCGGCGGTGCCGAGGTTCGCCCACGCGTTCGCGTCGCGCGGGGCGGCCTGCGCGCTGCGGAGGAAGGCGTCGCGAGCGCGTGCGTAGTCCGCGCCGACGAACGCCGTCGTGCCCTCGGCAAAGGCGCGAGTCGCCGCTTCGTCGCCGACGGCGCGCTGGCAGGCGCCGACGCCGAGGAGCGCCAGTAACAGTAACGGAAGCGCACGGCGCCTGGCCTCACGGTCAATGCGCTCGAGGAGCGATTCGGCACGTGCGCGCAGGTTGCCACCACCACTCGCGCGGGCGGCGCCGGGGGCAAAGGCCTGCGCGTCGAACGCGTCGCGCAGCGATTCGGCCTCGGCTGCCGTGGCGTCGCTGACCCCCTCGAGGCGAAGCGCGACGGAAAACTCGCCGGGCGCCGTGACGCCGACCATCGCGATTCCCGTGCGCTCCTGCACGGCGGCGTCGAATTGGGCGCGCGCACTCCGGCGGCGCGTTTCCTGCGCGTGGGCGCGCGCCGCCGCCACCCGGAGTCGCCGCCGCTCGGTGAGCCGGCGCGTCGCCCACGGCACCGGCGCCACCGCGGCCAACAGCAGCCACCACGCACTGCCCGGCAGTCGTACGGGCGACGGACCTGCAAGCGTCGGCCGCACGGTGAGCGGCACCACGACGGTCTCGTTGACCTTGCGGGGCGGCAACGACACGAGGTCGCCGTCACGGACCTGGACGCGCACGGGCGCCGCGCGGGCCGTCACGTAGCGGCGGAGGTCGGGATCGAAATACGTGTACCCGATCTCCGGCACCCGCTGGACGCCGCTCAACCGCGGCGTCACAAGCCAGCTGAACTCCTTGGCACCGCCGAGGAGCGTCGGCGTGGAGTCAATGACGATCCGCTCATCCTCGACGACGACATCGGCCCAAGAGAAGTTCACGGCGGGACGCGACAGGAGGGCGGCGTTTCCCTGCCCTTCGAGGCGCAGCACGAGGACGAACGGGTCGCCGACGCGCGCGCCATCGGCTTCGGTGCGGACGGTCGCGCGCCACCGTCCAACTGCGCCGAGCCAATCCGCGGGCCTACCGCGCGTAGGCGGATCGATTGCCACGAACGCCACCGGCTCCGAGCGCAGGGTCCGCTCCTCCTCGCGACTGAAGAAGCTCGAACTTTGGGGGAGCGCGTAGGACAACCGCGCCGCGGGTATGGCATACCGCCCCGGGGTCAGCGGAAAGAGCGCGCGGCGGAAGACGTGGACCTCAATCGCCTCCTCGGTGGCCGGCGTGCGCGCGAGGGGAAGGTCGTAGGCGAGCACCGATCGCGCCTCGGGCGGGACGAACTCCGGATTGCGGCGCAGTCGCTGCCGCACGGCGGTCGGAATGCGCACCGTGAGCCTATACGTCGCCTGCTGTCCGACGAAGACCGTCTCCGGCGAGACGGCGGCGCGAAACTCGACGGCGTCGCTGGAGGTACCCGTCGGCGCCTGCGCCTGCGCGGTGTCGGCGACCGTCACCGCCGCCGTGGCCAGGGCGAGCGCCACCAGCGGCGCGCCGTGTCTACCGCTCAGGGCACGATGGCGGCTCACCAGTCCCGCGCTCCTGCTGCCCGCGTCGGCGAATTACCGCGTTGCCGCCGTGCCTGCGTCGCGCGCTCCTCGCGCGCCGACGCGTCGAGGAGCGCCTCGGCCTGCTGGCGCGACATCTGCCGTGATGGCGGCGGCGGGGCGTTGGGGTCCGGCGGTGGAGGCGGGCCGCCGCCTCCGCCTCCGCCGCCCTGCGGGACACGCAACGCCAACTCGTAGTTCCACTGGGCGTCGCGGTCGCCCGGCCGCTCGAGTAGCACGGTCCGCAACTCGCGGCGCGCACTCTGCAACGCACTCGACCGCGCCTCGCCGTCGAGGCGCAGTCCCCGCGTGAGGTAGGCAACGCCCAGGTTGTACCGCGCGCGCCGGCGCACCTCGGCGTCGGGCGTGAAGGTCGCCCGCTCGAGCGTCTCGATTGCCGCGTCGAGCGAGTCGGCCGCGAGCAGTGCCGTGCCGAGGTCGTAGAGGACCAGCGACCGACGGTCACCGCCGGCAATCACGCTGCGGTAAGCGCGGATGGCCGGCAACAGCCGGCCGGCGCGATGGTGCTCGATTGCCTCCCGGAGCGTTGCTGCCTGCGCGGCCGCGAAATGCGGCACCAGCGCCGTCAGCGTCCCGCCGACCACCGCGAGCGCCAGGCGCGGTACCACGGCGGCGCGCCGCCGCCAGCGGCCGAGCCAGCGCGGCACCCGCGCCCCGTCAGCGAACAGCGCATCGAGCAGGAGCAGCACGATGGCCAGCGCCAGGAACCATTGGTAGCGCGGCGCGCGATTCAGGCGCAGTTCCTCGTTGCGGCGGACGGTCTCGAGCTCGGCCAAGGCACGGCGGGCGCGCGGCCCTTTGTCCGTCGCCTCGGCGGGGATGAACTCGCCCTCGGCGGCCGCCGCGAGGTCGCGCAATAGCGCGTCCTCGTAGCGCGTGGTCACGATCGCCCCGTCGCGGTCGCGCTTCACCTCGGCACCGCCGGTTTCGGGGAGCGGGATCGGCGCACCGCCGGGAGTGCCAAATCCGACCGTCACCAAGTGGATGCCCTTCGCCCGCGCCTCGCGCGCGAGGGCGAGCGCGGCGTCGCGGTCGTCGAACGCCTCGCCATCGCTCATCACGACGAGCGCGCGGTCGGCGCCGCCACGCGCCACGGAGAGCAGGTCAATTCCCTGGCGCAGCGGAGGCGCCATCTCCGAGCCGGCCTGGCCGACGATTGTCGGGTCGAGGTTCTCGAGGAACAGCTCGAGTGCCCCGTCGTCGCTCGTCAGCGGCGAGAGGATGTAGCTGCGGCCGGCAAAGGCGAGCAGCGCCACGCGGTCACCCGGCGCGCTGGCCCGCAGCCGGCGCACCTCGCGCTTCATCCGCTCCAGGCGACTTGGACGGTCGTCCTCGGCGAGCATCGAGAGCGAGACGTCGAGGGCGATGGCCAGGTCTATGCCGTCGGTCTCAATGATTGCCGTGCCGGCGCCCCAGCGTGGGCCGGCCACGGCAATCCCCAGCAACCCGAGCGCGAGGCCCAGTCGGACCGCCCGGGTGACCGGAGGGCGGGCGACCTCCGGCGGGCCGAGCCGCTGGATTGCCTCCGGCGTCCCGAAATTCGCCAGCCGCGCCTGGCGGGCGCGATGGCCGGCAAGTATCACCACCACGGCGCCGAGCGCGAGAAGTGGCGCGACGGCCAGCATCCAGGGGAGGTCGAAGCTCGGCGTCACGGCAGCGGCCCCCGACGCCAGAGGAGCACGAGTTCGAGCGTCAACGCGAGGAGCGCGAGGCCGAGTGGCCAGAGGTACCACTCCCGGAACCGAGCGATCCGCGTCTCCCGCAAGGGCGTCCGCTCGAGCGCATCAATCTGCTCGTAGATCCGCCGCAGCGCCTCAGCGTCGCGCGCGCGGAAATAGCGACCCCCGGTGAGCGCGGCGATATCCTCGAGCAACGCCTCGTCTATCCGTACCGGCCGATTCTCGTAGCGCAGCCCGAAGACGCTGCGCCCCACTGGCACCGGCGCGACGCCTTCGCTGCCGACGCCCACGGTGTGGACTCGGATGCCGAGGGCCGCGGTCGCCTGCGCCGCCGTCCGCGGATCAATGCTCCCGCGATTGTTCTCGCCATCGGTCAGCAGGATGATCACCCGCGAGCGTCCGGCCGCGTTGCGCAGGCGATTGGTCGCCGTCATCAGCGCGGTGCCGATCGCGGTCCCGTCCTCGAGCTGCCCGGGCTGCAGGTTGTCAATCGCGGCGAGGAGCACCGGGTAGTCGAGTGTGAGCGGCACCTGGGTCAGCGCCTCGCCGGCAAAGGCGACGACCCCGAGTTGGTCGGCGGTGCGTCCGGCGACGAACTCCTTGGCGGTCTCCTTGGCGACCTCGAGCCGGTTCTTCGGCTGGAAATCCTCGGCGAGCATCGAACTGGAGAGGTCGAGCGCGAGCACGATGCTGATGCCGTCGCCGCGAATGGTCTCGACGCGGGCACCGGTGCGCGGCCGCGCCATCGCGACCACCGCCCCCGTGAGCGCGAGGACGCGCAGCCCGACCAGGGCGCGCGCGGTCCAACGTCCGCGGCGCGGGCCGCGCGCGAGCAGGCCGGCGCGCGCGAAGAGGAGCGCCGGCGGATGCCGACGCCGACGCCAGAGGAGCCAGAGCGCCAGCGGCACCAGGAGGAGAAACGCCCACGGTGCGGCAAAGCTGAGCGGCCCGATGGTCACGGCCGCCTCTGCCGCGTCTTGCGGCGCGCGGCGTCGTCCCGGAGCTGGCGCTCGCGCCGCGCCTGCCAGGCGGTCTCGACGTCCTCTACCAGCGCCATTGCGGCGGCCGCGATCGCCTCGGCCTCGGTGCTGGTTGCCGCGGCGCGCGCGAAGGCCAGCGCCTCGGCGCGCTTCAGCAGATCAACCGCGCGCTCGGGGAGCACCGGGAACTGCGCCGCGTGAAGCACCGGCGCCAACTCGGCCGCGGTCAGCGCCGGGAGGGCCGTCGGAAAGCGTTCGCTGAGGTAGCGGCGCATCACGGCGACGTGGGCGAGGGCGTGTCGCCCGGTCTCCCCCGCCTCGAGGAGGGCCAGTGCGCGCGCGTGCTCGAAGCCGAGGCGGGCCCGCACGGCGACGTCGGGACCGGCGGCCTGCCGTTCCGCGCGCCACGCCCGCCACCGCCGCACACTCCAGTAGCCGAGGAGCGCGACCACGACCAGCGCGACGATCCAGCGCCAGGGCGTCGTGTCGGCGTCGAGCAGGCCGCGCGCCGGACGCGGCACCCGGCCGGTGCTGTCGGCCGGCAGCACCGAGCGGATGCGCAGGGCCGGCAGCGTCACCGGGTAGCGCCGCTCGGCGCCGTCGCGGCGGATCGTGACGTCGCCGAAGCGGAGCGTGGCGCGGCCGGTGTCGAACGCGATCAGCCGGTAGATCGCCGTCCGGTCGAGCATCGACGCCGTTGACGCGTCGCGGATGGCGCGCGGGTCGAGCGCCTCGACGCGGACGGCCGAGTCGGGGAGCGCCGGAAAGCGGACCTCGCTGCCCACCGGCGCCCGCACGCGCAGCGCGACGGTGATGACCTCGCCGATCGCCGGCGCCTCGGGTGAGATCCGGGCGGTCACCTGGGCGGCGCGCTGGGGCGCCACGCCCTGGAGGAGCAGCGCCAGCAGGACCGCGGCGGTCACCGGCGGCGGGCGCGCGTCTCGCGCGCGCGGAAGAAGCGGACCAGCGGATCCACGTACCCGCGCTCGAGCTGCACCAGCACCTCGTCCACCGCCAGGCGGCGCAGCAGTCCCTGCCGCTCGTCCCGTTCGGCGCGGAGCATCGCGGCGTAGCGGGCGCGGACCACGGGGGCGCTCGTGTCCACTTCGACGAGCGCGCCGGACTCGGTATCCACCAGCCGCGCGACGCCGATGTCCGGCAGGGTGCGCTCGGCGGGATCGTCGAGCACCACGGCGACGACGTCGTGCCGTCGCGAGAGCCGCGTCAGCGGCCGCTCCAGCGCCTGGCTGTCGAAGTCGGAGAGGACAAAGACGATGCTGCGGTGCGACAGGAGGCGCGCCGCGTAGTCGAAGGCGCCGCCAAGGTCGGTGGCACGCGTGCCGGCGCGCCAGGCAAGGACATCGCGGACGAGGCGCAGCGCGTGGCGGCGGCCCTTCCGCGGCGGGACCACGTGCTCCACCCGGTCCGAGTACAGCAGGAGACCGACGCGGTCGTTGTTGCGGGTGGCGGTGAGCGCGAGCACGGCGGCGAGCTCGGCGGCCATCGCCTGCTTGTCCTGCGCGCCGGCGCCGCCGCGGCTGGAACCGGAGCAGTCCACGACGAGGAGGACGGTCAACTCGCGCTCCTCGACATACCGCTTCACGAAGAGCCGCCGCATCCGCGCGCTGACGTTCCAGTCGATCGTCCGGACCTCGTCGCCGGGCTGGTACTCGCGCACCTCGGCGAACTCCATGCCCATCCCCTTGAACACCGAGTGGTAGTCGCCGGTGAAGCGCGAGTTGACGAGGCCGCGGGTCCGTAGCTCGATCCGCTTGACCTGTCGCAGGACCTCCGGCGGCACCGCGCCGGCGCCGCGCGGTGCGGCGGCGCGCCCTCCGCTCACGGCGCGGGAACGACGGCCAGGACGCGCGCAATCACCTCGTCGCTCGTCACGTTCTCCGCCTCGGCCTCGTACGTGAGGAGGACGCGATGGCGCAGGACGTCGGGGGCCATCGCCTTCACGTCGTCGGGCGAGACAAAGTCCCGGTCGCGGAGAAAGGCGTGTGCGCGCGCCGCCTGGGCGAGCGCGATCGTCGCCCGCGGGCTCGCGCCATACTCCACCAACGGCGCGAGGTCGGCGAGCCCCGCCTCCTTGGGCCTACGCGTCGCGTGGACGAGGTCCACGATGTAATCCACCAACCGGTCGTCGAGGAAGAGCGCGGCGATCGTGTGCCGGAGTTCGAGGAGATGCTTGGGATCGGCGACGGCCTTCACCGGGATCGGCTCCCCGCCTGCCATCCGGCGCATGATCTCGCGCTCCTCGTCCCGCGTCGGGTAGCCGACCCGCAGCTTGAGCATGAACCGGTCCACCTGCGCCTCGGGGAGTGGGTAGGTCCCCTCCTGCTCAATCGGATTCTGCGTCGCGAGGACGAGGAACGGCTCGTCGAGGATGAAGCTCGTCCCGCCGATCGTGACCTGCTTTTCCTGCATCGCCTCGAGGAGGGCGGCCTGCACCTTGGCCGGGGCGCGATTGATCTCGTCGGCGAGCACGATGTTGGCGAAGATCGGCCCCCGCTTGACCGAGAACTTGGCGGTGGACTGGTCGAAGACCTGTGTCCCGATGACGTCGGCGGGCAGGAGGTCCGGCGTGAACTGGATCCGGCTGAAGGTTGTGCGGACCGTCTCGGCCAATGTCCGCACCGTCAGCGTCTTGGCGAGGCCGGGCACCCCCTCGAGGAGGACGTGGCCCCCCGTGAGCAGCGCGATCAGCAGCCGTTCGACCATCGGCTGCTGGCCGACGATGCGCTGGGAGACCTGGTCGAGGATGTCGCGGGACAGGGGATTCTTGGCCATCGGATCGTTGCGGTGGGATCGGGAAGGGCGGTGCGCGGCACGGGGCGGGTTCTACCCCGGGCCGCGACCGGCGGTCAGTCGTGGTGGCCGTGCGCCGCGGCGAGCAGCAGGTCGCGTTCCTTGGCGCCGAGTGCCCGGGACGCGCCCGGCGCGAGGGTGCCGAGCTTGATCGGGCCGAACGCGGTGCGGACGAGCCGCAGCACCTCGAGGCCGACCGCCTCGCACAGCCGGCGCACCTCGCGCGTGCGCCCTTCCCGGATGGTGAGCGTGAGTTCCCACGTGCGCGGCTCCGGCCCCGGTCCGACCTCGACTTCCTCCGGCCGCACAAATCCGTCCTCGAGTTCGACGCCCTCCCGAATGGCGGCCGCGGCGGCCTTGACCGATCCTCGCACCACGGCCACGTAGGTGCGCGGAATCGCCGAACTCGGATGGGTCAGCCGATGGGCCGCGTCCCCGTCCGTCGTGAGGAGGATCACTCCCTCGGTCATATAGTCGAGCCGGCCGACGTAGGTCAGGCCCGGCTCCGCCGGCACGAGGTCGAAGACGGTACGGCGTCCCTCGGGGTCGGCGCGCGACGTGATCACGCCCGCCGGCTTGTTGAGGAGCACCCAGCGCGCGGTGGTCGGCCGCGCAACCGGCTGTCCGTCCACGGCGATCCGGTCGTGCGCCGGGTCCACGCTCTGCCCGGTGCGTGCCACTGCGCCGTTGACGGTCACGCGCCCGGCCGCGACGAGTTCCTCCGCCTTTCGCCGCGATGCGACGCCCGCCCGGGCGAGCGCCCGATGGATGCGCATCGCGGTGTCGCTCACGGCGAGGTCGGTGCGGAGGCCGCAACGGCCGCGGCCACTGGCATCTCGGCGGCGCGGAGCGCGATCGCCAGTTCGTCCACGCGCGGCAGTTCCCCGAGGTGACGGAGGGCGAACTGCTCGAGGAAGCGCGACGTGGTGCCGTAGAGCAGCGGCCGGCCGAGCGCCTCGGAGCGGCCGACCACGTCAATCAACCCGCGCTCGTGCAGGCCCTTCAGCACCGCGCCGACGTCCACGCCGCGGATCTCGCCGATTTCGGCGCGCCCGATCGGCTGTCGGTAGGCGATGATCGCCAGCGTCTCCAACGCGGCGCCGGAGAGGCGCGTCGGGCGGATCGCCAGCTGGGCCCGCTCGATCGCCTCGGTGTACTCGGGCCGCGTCAGGATCTGCCAGCCGCCACCCACGTCCACGAGTTCCACCGCGTGGCCGTCCACGTCGTAGTGCTCGCGCAACTCGTCGAGCGCCGACTGCACGGCGGCCGGCGACGCCTCGGGGTCAAGGGCCGCGAGTTCGTCGGTCGCGATCGGGCGCGGGCTCGCGAAGAGCGCCGCTTCAAGCAGCTTCGCCAGCGAGTTCACGGCGGATCTCCACGTCAGCAAAGGGTCGGGGTTGGGTGAGGTGCACTTCGGTCCGCTTGGCGAGCTCGAGGAGCGCAAGCAGCGCGCTCAACACCTCCCACGGCTCGGCCTCGTCCCGCACGATGTCGCGCCAGCGCGCGTGCGCACGCAATCGGAGGATCGCCCGCACGGTGTCCATCGTGCCGTCCACGTCGAGCGCGCGCGGGACGACGTCGTGCATCGTCGGCCGCCGCGCCGCGCGCAGCACGCGGTCCACCGCGACCAGGAGGTCGGCGAGCGAGAGCGCGAGCGGCGCTGGCGGGGGCGCCGCCGGCTGGGCGAGGTAGCTGCGGCCGAACCGGTTGCGCCGGTCCTCGCCGAGGCGCTCGAGGACGTCCACCACCTCGCGCACCTGCTGGTACTCGAGCAACCGGCGGACGAGCTCGGCGCGCGGGTCGTCCCACGCCTCGGCGCCGTCCTTCCGCGGCAGAAGCATCTGCGCCTTGATGCGGATCAGGCGCGACGCCATCTCGAGATATTCGGCCGCCTCGTTCAGCTGCAGCTGCCGCATCCGCACGAGGAACTGGTCGCAGATGCGCGCCACCGGGATGTCGTAGATGTCGAGCTGGTCGTCGCGGATCAGCGAGAGGAGAAGGTCGAGCGGGCCGTTGAAGCCGCTGAAGTCCACGACGAAGGTGGACTCCGGCGCGTCGGCCGACCGGGGCGCTGTCACGTCGGGGCCCACGCCGTCGGGAGCAGGAAGGGCGCGAAGACGCCTTGCGCCACCCGGGCGAGGAAGAAGACCGGGGCGAGCCAGGCGTTGATCACCGGCCGGCCGAAGAGGATCAAGAGCACCAGCACCAGGAAGCCCGCGCCGGCGAGCCGCTGGTAGCGGATCGCCCAGGCCGGAGGGAGGAAGTGCTTCACCACGTGCGAGCCGTCAAGCGGCGGGATCGGCAGGAGATTGAAGATCGCCAGCAGGAGGTTGATCGTGACGCCGAACACGAACATCAGCTGCAGGAGCGCGAGCGAGCTCGCCACGCCCGGGACGGCGCGCCCGAGCAAGCCGAGCAGGATGATGACGCCGGTGAGCAGCACGGCGAGGATCAGGTTCACCGTGACGCCGGCGAGCGAGACGATGATGTCGCCGCGGCGGTAATTCCGGTAGAGCCGCGGGTCCACGGGGACCGGCTTGGCGCCGCCGAACGCGACGCCAAGCGTGAGGAACATCATCACCGGCAGGACGACCGTGAGGAACGGGTCAATGTGCTTCAGCGGATTCCAGGTGAGGCGACCCGCCCGCAGTGCGGTGTCGTCGCCCTGGCGAAGCGCCGCATACCCGTGCGCGTACTCGTGCGCCACCATCGAGAAGAGCAGGATGGGGGCGAGCAACACGAACGTCTGGAATTTGTCCAAGCGTGGGGCGGCTGAAGTGAGGCCCGTCACGGGCAGTCGAGGCGAAAGGTAGGCCTCAGCGCAGGTGGAGTCAAAGCACGGTGTCTGCTTGACTTAGGTCCAGCGCCCGTCTACACTTCCGAGGCTACGGGGCGACGTATCCGCGCCTCGGGCGATCACCTCTCAGGAGACCCTGGACCAGTGCCAAGAATCGCGTCCGCGAAGAAAAACTTGCGCAAGACCCGCTCGGCCACCGCGCGCAACCGCGCGCAGCGCGCCACGCTGCGGACCGTGCTGAAGGCGGCCGCCGCGGCCGATGCCTCGCCTGCCGATCGGTTGAAGGCCGTGCAACTGCTGGACCGCGCCGCGCGGAAGGGGCTGATCCACGCAAACGCCGCCGCCCGCCGGAAGTCCCGGATCGCCAAGGCCAAGCAGAAGTAGCGCCCCCCGGAACGACGAGCGCCGCGCCCACTGAGGGCGCGGCGCTTTTTTCATCCCACAATCGGGCACACCGGACTCAGAGCGCGGCCAACTCCCCTCCGCACCGTTCGCAGTACCACTCGGTCGGGTAGTTGAAGGTCCCGCACTCCTGGCACTTCAGCGTCTTCACCGCCTGCGACGTGCGCGGCGTCGGCTTGCCGAACGCATTCGTGGATGGCTCGTGGTCATTCGCCGCGGCGGCGGGCGGCAACGGAGCCGAGGACGGTTCAGCGGACGCCGGGGCCTGAGGCTCCGGCGTCGGCGCACTTGACGGCTCGGCCGGCTCCGGCTCGCTCGGAACCGGCGCGGCCGGCTTGGCCGACGCCGCCCGTCCCTTCGCGGCGCCTCCTACGTTGGGCTTCGCCGACGCGGGCTCCTCAACGTCGGTATCCGGCTTCGACTGCGACGCCCCGGACGGAATCTCCTTCGTCGGCGTCGAGTTGCGCCCGACGACGGACTTCAGGAAGGCGAGCTCGTCGAACGATGGGCCACCGGTCATCGCCGCGGTCGGACGCAGTTTCGGCGCCCCGTCGGCCGGGGCCGCACCGCCCCCGCCGACTTCCGGTGTCGCCAGCGCCTCGGCGAGGAGCGCCTGCGCCCGCTCCAGAACCTCGAGGTGGGAGTCGCGCTCCTTCTCGGCGATCGCGATGTTCGCCTTCAGCGCGTTCAGCTTCTTGGTCCACTCCTTGGGATCGAACTCCCCGACCGCCGCGCGAAGCTCGCCCTCGAGCTTTTCGGCCTCGAGCGCGGCCAGGCGCTCCTGGGCGTCCGCCATTGCGGTCTCGTCGTCCTCGAGGCCGCCCGCGAGCGCCTCGGCCTCGGCCGCCGCCCGCACCTGCGCGTCGGTGAGCTTGACCAGGTACTCGTCGCGCAGCTTGGCGTAGACGGCGTCGGGCGTGCCCCCGCGCCGCTCCTCGAGCTTCGCGAGATAGCCCTCGTGCTTGCGCCGCTCGGCCAACAGGGCCTCCAGCGCCTCGATCCTCGACGACTCCTCTTTCCGCATCACTCGTTGGTTAGGTGGCCCTACCCTTTAGTCCGCCCTGCGATAGACGATCCGACCGCCCACGACGGTACAGATCGCCCGGCCGCGGAGCGCGCGCCCACCGTAGGGCGTATTGCGCCCCTTCGACCGGAATTGTGCGGGCTCCACGACCCATTCGCGCCTCGGGTCGAACACCGTCACGTCCGCAACCGTTCCACGGGCCAGCGTCCCGCCCGGGAGATGGAAGACCTTCGCCGGCCGGCAGGACATCCGGTCCACCAGTTGGGCGAGTGAGAGGACGCCCGGCTCGAGGAGCCACGTGACGTTCACGCCGAGGGCGGTCTCGAGCCCCACGATCCCGTTCGGCGCGTCGGCAAATTCACGCTCCTTCTCGTCGTAGTGGTGTGGCGCGTGGTCGGTGACCAGCAGATCGATCGTGCCATCCTTCAGCCCCCGCTGCAGCGCCGCGACATCGGTGGCCGTCCGCAGCGGCGGGTTCATCTTGGCGTTCGTATCGTAGCCCTCCACCGCCTCGTCGGTCAGCGAGATGTGGTGCGAGCAGACCTCGGCGGTGACGTTCACGCCCTGCTCCTTGCCCCAACGGACGAGGGCCACCGACCCCTTGGTGCTGAGGTGGCAGAGGTGGATGTGGCCGCGGGTCAGCTTGGCGAGGAGGATGCACCGGATGACGTCAATCTCCTCGGCCTCGGCGGGGATCCCCTTGAGGCCGAGCCGGGCGGAGACGAGTCCCTCGTGCATCGCCCCACCGTGGGCGAGCGCCATCACCTCGCAATGCTCGACGACGGGGATGCCGAACGTCTGCGCGTACTCGAGCGCGGTCCGCATCAGGTGCGAGTTCTCCACCGGCCGGCCGTCGTCGCTCACCGCGACCGCGCCGGCAGCCACCATCTCGCCGAACTCGGCGAGTGTTTCGCCCCGCTGCGCCACCGAGATCGCGCCGTAGGGATAGACACGCGCGTACCCGGCGGCCTCGCCCTGCCGCTTCACGAATCCGACCGTGGCCTGGTTGTCGGTGACCGGCTGCGTGTTGGGCATCGCGCAGATGCCGGTGAAGCCGCCCGCCACCGCCGCGTGGGCGCCGGTGGCGACGGTCTCGACGTCCTCACGCCCCGGCTCGCGGAGGTGCACGTGGACGTCTATGAATCCCGGCGCGACCACCTGCCCCGCGCACGACACGACCTCGGCGCCATCGGGCCCGGCGATGGTGCCGCCGACCGCCTCGACCTTGCCGTCCACGAGGAGCAGGTCCCCGACCGCGTCGAGTCCCTGCGACGTATCCACGAGGTGCCCGCCCTTGAGGAGGAGGGGCCGCGTCACGACGCCCCTCCGGCCTTGGCGACGTCGGCGAGGGCGGGGGCGTGGCCGGCGAGGAGGTAGAGGACGGCCATCCGCACGGCGACGCCGTTGGTGACCTGGTCGAGAATCACGCTGTGCGGCCCGTCGGCCACGTCGGAATCGATCTCCACGCCGCGGTTCATCGGCCCCGGATGCAGGATGAGGAGGTCGCGCGGCGCCGCCTCGAGCCGCGCGCGGGTGACGCCGAAGACGCGATTGTACTCGCGCAGCGACGGGATGTAGCCGCCCTGCATCCGCTCGAGCTGGAGGCGCAGGATGTTGAGCGCCTCGGCCCACTCGATGGCGGCCTCGATCCGGTCGAACGTCCGGACGCCCATCTCGTGGATTGCGCCGGGGAGGAGCGAGCGTGGGCCGCAGACCGCGACCTCGGCGCCGAGGGCCTGGAGGCCGGCGATGTTCGAGCGGGCGACGCGGGAGTGCAGCACGTCGCCGCAGATGCAGACGCGGCGGCCGGCGAGCGAGCCGAGGCGTTGGCGCAGCGTGAGGAGGTCGAGGAGCCCCTGCGTCGGGTGCTCGTGCGTGCCGTCGCCGGCGTTGATCACGTTCGACTCGATGCGCTCGGCGAGGAAGCGCGCGGCGCCCGACGCGGCGTGGCGGACGACGACCATGTCAATCCGCATCGCCTCGAGGTTCCGCGCGGTGTCCACGAGCGTCTCGCCCTTCGAGACGCTGGAGCCCGAGGCGGCGACGTTCACGGTGTCGGCGGACATCCGCTTCTCGGCGAACTCGAACGAGATGCGGGTGCGCGTGGACGGCTCGAAGAAGAGGTTGACGACGGTCATCCCGCGCAGCGTCGGGACCTTCTTGATGGCGCGTTCGGAGATCTCGCGGAGCGGCTCGGCGACGTCGAGGATGGCGGTGATCTGCTCGCCGCTGAGGCCGGCCAGCCCGAGGAGGTCCTTGCCGAGGAGCGCGCTACTCACGCCGGCGCTCACGCCGGCGCTCCGACGAGGACGACTTCGTCGCGGCCGTCGAGCGCGGGGACGAAGACATCCACCCGTCCGCCCGGCGGGACGGTGACCGTCTTCCCCACCACGTCGGCGTGGATTGGCAACTCGCGGCCTCCGCGGTCCACGAGGACGGCGAGCATGATGCGCGCGGGGCGACCGAAGTCGGCCAGCTCGTCGAGCGCCGCACGAATGGTCCGGCCGGTGAAGAGGACGTCGTCCACGATCACGACGACCTGGCCCTCGAGTGCGCCGGGGAGGTGCGTCTTGCCGACCACCGGGCGCGGCCCGATGGTCTGGAGGTCGTCGCGGTAGAGCGTGATGTCGAGGGCACCGCGGGGAATGTCGCTCTGCTCGCGGTCGCGGATGACCTCGGCGAGGCGTTCGGCGATCTGGACGCCGCGGCGCTGGATGCCGACGAGCATCAGCCGTTCGGTGCCGTCATTGGCCTCGAGGATCTCGTCCGCCATTCGGGAGATCGTCCGCGCGACGGCGCGCGCGTTGAGGATGACGGAGGGGGACGTGGACATTCCCCCAAATATGGCCGCGCTCCCGCATTGGCGGGAGCGGCG
>JBBDYC010000017.1:202139-225277 GCA_040901985.1 Gemmatimonadaceae bacterium | reverse complement strand
ACCCCGGCGTGTCGGTCAGGCGACGCACGTCGGTGCCGTCCACGTTCATCGTGTTGATGTCGAGGTCGCCGTCCTTCAGCGAGGTAAAGACGATGGTCCGGCCGTCCGGGGAGAGGATGCCCTCGGCAGTATAGACGTCGTAATGGGTGAGGCGGCGCAGGTCACTGCCGTCGCGATTGACCGTGTAGAAGTCGTACTTGTCGAGCGGCCAGACGTAGCCCTGCGACGTGCTCGGCCGCGCCGGGCACCCGGCATCGTGCGCGGTGGACGACGAGAAGAAGAGGCGCTCGCCGCCGGGGAGGAACCATCCGCAGGTGGTCTTGCCGCGCCCATCGGAGATCCGCCGGATGCCGGTCCCGTCGGCGCGCATCACGTACTGCTGGTCGCAGGCGCGACCGTCGCGCGTGGACTGGAACGTGATCCACTCGCCGTCGGCGCTCCAGTAGGCCTCGGCGTTCTCGCCGCCGAAGGTGAGCTGCCGGAGGTTGGTGAGGCGCGTTTCCTGCGGATCGGCGGCGAGTTGGGTGGTGGGCGTCGGCCGCGCGCAGGTCGCCGCGCCGAGCAGCGCGGCGACGACCAGGGTGATTCGGTGCATTCGGGTGGAAAGGACGGTGATCAGTCGGGGCGTCGGGCCGACGCGTCCGGCGCCGTCGTCGGCGCGGCGATCGCGAGGAGGTCAGCCGTGGTGGGGCCGCGACGCAACAGGTCCATGGCCTTCCGGAGCTGCACATCCTCCGGGATCTCGCGCCGTTTGGCGGTCGAATCACCAAACGCGTGCCGGGCGATGCGGTTGAGGAGGAGTCGGTCAATGTAGAGACCGCCGGCGTCCCAGTCGCTGCGGTCGACGGTCACGCCCTTGGCCACCAGCCGGGTGCGGAACTCCTCGCGCATCGCGGCGGTGACCTCGAAGTCCGGTCGGACCTCGTTACGGAGGCCAAAGGCGTAGTCGTAGAGCGCGAGGTAGACGTCCTGCGACCGCGGGACGAGCGCGCGGGCAAGCTTCTGTTCGGCGCTCGTGAGCGTGTCGTAGGGCACGATCACGTCGGGCGTGATGGCGCCGCCGCCGTACACCGGACGACCGCCGAGCGAACGGAAGAGCGGGCGTCCGCCGCGCACCGCGTCGGTCTCGAGCGAATCGGGCACGACCTCGACGAACCGGCCGTTGCTGTCGAGCGCGCGCTCCTTCTGGATGGAGCGCCCGCTCGGCGTATACCACTTGCCCGTGGTCAGCTTGATGGCATAGCCGCCGTCGAGCCGGTAGACCGACTGGACGAGGCCTTTCCCGAACGACGTCGTGCCGACGACGATCGCACGGTCGTGATCCTGCAGCGCACCGGCGACAATCTCCGATGCGGAGGCCGAATAGCCGTCGGTCAGGATGACGAGGGGGATGTCAGGCGCGATTGGCGAGGACTCGGCCACGTAGCGCTCGATCGCGCCGGCGCGCCCGCGGACGCTGGCGATCTCCCGGCCGCGCGGGATGAAGTAGTTCGTCATCGCCAGAGCCTGATCGAGGAAGCCGCCGGAGTTGCCGCGCAGGTCCACCACGAGGCCGGTGACGCCCTCCGCCTGGAGTCGACGGTAGGCGTCGGCGAACTCACGGGTGGTGGTCTCATTGAACTGCTGCACCGGGATGTAGCCAATCCGGCCGTCCACGTTGAGCGCGAAGGGGATGGCCGGGATGCGGATCGTCCGCCGGGTGAACTCCACCTCGAACGACTGCGGCACGCCGGGACGGGCGAACCGCGCCTTCACCTTGGTGCCGGGCACGCCACGAAGCCCGCCGGAGACCTGGTCGAGCCGCCAGCCGCGCGTGGACGACGTGTCCACGCCGACGATCCGGTCGCCCTCGCGGATGCCGGCCTCCTCGGCCGGCGTGTGCGGATAGACTTGTTTGACGATGATGGCGCCCTCGTGCTCCTCGATCAGCATGCCGACGCCGCCGTAGAAGCCACCGGTCGAGGTGTTGAACGCCTCGAGCTGCTTGGGCGTGTAGAGCTCGGAATACGGGTCGTTGAGCTGCGCCACGAGGCCGCGGGCGGCCCGCTCGTAGAGTTCGTGGGTCCCAATCGAGTCCACGAAGCTGTCGCCGACCAGCGAAAGGACCTGATCGAAGAGCCGCGCGCTGCTGAGCGCGGCGCGCTCCTGCACGACGAACGCGCCCGCCGCGAGTGGGAGCAGGACCAGACCGGCAATGGCGAGTGAGCGACGACGGCGCATGGCGTAGCGACCTTGGCTCGAGTGGATTCGGAACGTAGTCTCTGGCTGCTGCAGATGGGAGGTCTGGGGCAACCGGGAGGCGCCCGTCCCGGCGCCCCCGGCACGGCCCTACCTGCCGTATTCTACCCGCCAGGCCCGACCGTCCTGCACAAACCGGGCGCGCCGGACGATTCCGGAGGTGACGAGCATCTCGTGGGCCGGCTGGAGGACGCGCTGGAGGTGGGACGGATAGCGCTGGGCGAGGGGGAGCAGCTCGGCGAGACGCTCCAGCGGCAGCGCCCACGAGGCGGTGCCCCGGGCGGCGCGCTCGGCCTCGAGGAGCCGATAGAGGCGGCGGGCAACGGGCGACGACAGCGCCACGTAGCGGGGCGCGACGAGGGAGACCGAGTGACCGTTGGCAATATTCGAGCGGAGCGGCGCAGCGAGGGTCACGTGCGCGTCGCCGGGTTCGTTTGAGGCGAGCGCGGGAAACAGGGCCAGTTGGTCGCGGTCGGTGAGCCGCCTCCGGTCGATCGCGACGGCCGAGAGGAGCGTGAAGCGGGCGTGGCCGTATGTCCCGCTTGTGGCGTCGAACCAGGCGCCTTCGCTCTCGAGCACCGTGCGCTCAAGCCGCGCCAGGGCGCCGCGGAGCTGCTCGTACGTGCGCCCGTCCACGCGACGCCCCATTGAGCGGAGAAATGCGTGCAGGGTGAACGAGAGCACGCCGTCGGCCGGCTGGTCGGCCTCGTGAAATCGCCGGAACAGCTCGATGTAGACGTCCTGGTCAAACGTGCCGGGAAGTCGCTCCCCGGGCGCCGGAAGCACCCGCCAACGCCCGCCGTTCTCGGCGGTGAACGCGACGACCGCGTCCTCCGAACTATCGGAGAGACGGAAGAGCGGGAGCGCCTCGATCGCGCGGTCGAGCAGGACGGTGCGCGACGGAGGCCTACGTCGGGAGGCGGAAGCCATCGGACTCTAATGTTGTCGCCCTCGTGAATCCGGGCAAGAGTCTACCGCACATCCTCGCGCCCGAGGGCGGCCCGGACGGCCTCGCGAATCGCGATGAGCGCCGACTCACGCGCGGCGGGAGAATCCTCGCGCACGTGAAGTTCGATTCCCTCGGCGACGCCGAGGCGGCGCCAAATGGCCGGCGAATCGTCGTCGTGGCGGAGGCTGGTGTCGGCGCCGTTGCCCAGCGCGGGCGCCAGTGCAACGGCGACGCGCTTCTCGAGCTGGTCGCCCTGCAGGTCGGCGAGCTCAACCTTGATGGTGTCGAGCGTCTGCCCTTCGCGCTGCCGGATCTTGATGGCGAGCAGCTGCAGGAGGTGCTTGTAATGATAGGTCGCCGCGGTGCCTTTGCCCTCGGGGTGGTCGAGCAGGCCGTTGGCGACGTAAAAGCGGATGGCGCGGGCGCTCGGGGTGGCGCGCGCAGAGGTGTTGGTCGGCCGCATCCCGGCAGCATCCACCAGTGCCGTCGCGTGGGAGGCGAGCCCCCGCGCGTTCCACGGGGCGTGCCGCGAATGGGCGCGGAGCAGGGCGACGGGCGAGTCCGACATCGTCCGCAAAGACTAACGCGGATCACCGTGCGCGGATAGCTCGCCCGCGACTGCCCCGACTACTTCTTCTTCGCGGCCCGGGTGACTCGCTTGGCGGCTCGGACCACCTTCTTCTTCGTCGCCTTCGCGCGCGCGCGGACCTTCTTGGCGACCTTCTTCGCCGTGCGCTTGCCGGCGGAGCGGACTTTCTTGGCGACTTTCTTCGCTGTGCGCTTGCCGGCGGCGCGAACCGACTTGGCCTTCTTGGCCGCCTTCTTCGCGACCTTCTTGGCGGTCCTCTTCGCGGCCTTCTTGGCCTTCGCCGCGGTCTTGGCGCCCTTCTCCTTGGCCTTGGCGACCACCTTTGTCGCTGCCGCGGCGACCTTCACCGGGGCGGCGACTGGAGCGGGCGCGGGCTTGGCGGGCGTCGGCGCAATGGCGGCTGCGGGCACCGGATTCTCGCCGGTCTCGAAGATGCTGCGAACGCGCGGCTTCTCGGCCGGCTTGCGCCCGCGGCGCCGCGGCGCGATCGAATCGCCGAAGAGGTCGCCTTCGTCCTCGTCGTCCCCGGTTTCGGCGACGGGCGCAGTGCCGCCCTCCTCGTCGTCGTCGTCCGATTCCTCGGTCGAATCCCAGAGCGAGTCGGAGTGGTCCTTGTTGATGGCCCAGCCGCCATCCTCATCCTCATCCTCATCATACGACGCGCTGCCCTTGCCGCCGCTGGCGCCGCCGCTGAATCCAGCCTCGTCGTCATCGTCCTTGTCGGAGAACAGGCTGTCTGCGAAGTCCCGGCCCGCCATGGTCGCCTCCCTGTTCGATTGGAACGCCCTGCGTTAGACCGCTGAATACACTGGACGACCCCCCCGCGTCAAGCGGGGTTCCCGGCACGCCCGCGTGCGAGCGCCGGAGCGTCGGCGGGCGGGCCGGCCACCGCCGCGGCGCGGGTCCGGCGCCGCGCGGCGAACCGGACCGCCACGTCGTCCAACAGCGTGTAGACCGCCGGGACCACGAAGAGCGTCAACAGGGTGGAGGTGATGAGGCCGCCGATCACGGCGTGGGCCATCGGCGAGCGTTGTTCAGCCCCCTCGCCGAGCGTCAGCGCGAGCGGGAGCATCCCGAAAATCATCGCCGCCGTCGTCATGATGATCGGCCGCAGCCGGATCCGCCCCGCCTTGAGGATCGCCGCAGTGCGCGGCCGGCCGGCGGCGGCCAATCATTGACATCACGTTGAGCGTGCCGCCGGTGACCCAGAGCGAGAGCACGTCGCCGGGGAGGTCCCGGTCAGTCCTTCGTGGGATCGAGGAAGTGGAGCGACTTGCGTCGCGTGACGACGCCGCGGAGTGCGGTGAAGACCTTCGGGTCGAGCAGCGTTCCCGACCGCTCCTCGAGGAAGGCGAGCGCGTCCGGCGGGGACATCGGTTCGCGCCAGGCGCGCCGGGAAGTCAGCGCGTCATAGGTGTCGGCGGCGGTGAGGATACGACCGCCCATCGCAATCGCCTCTCCCGCGATGCCGTTCGGGTACCCGGACCCGTCCCAATGCTCGTGGTGATGGGCGACCGACGGCAACACCCCGGCGAGCGGCTTGATCTGCGAGAGGATCTCGAGGCCCACTTGCACGTGGCTCTTCACGTGCTGGAACTCCTCGGCCGAGAGCGCGCCCGGCTTGTTCAGCACTTCCTCGCGGATGCCGATCTTGCCGACGTCCATCACGCGGCCGGCGATGCGCAGGTCCTCGACCTCATCGTCCGACAGTCCGAGGGCCGAGGCGATCGAGGCGGCGAGGTCGGCTACGCGGTCGGAGTGGCCGCTGAGGAAGGAGTTCTTGGTCTCCTGCACGCGGACGAGTGCCTTCACGACGTCCACGACCATCGAGTGGAGCAGCTCGCGCTCCTGGCGCAGCTCCTCGGTCTGGGCGGCGACCTCCTCGCGGATGAGCCGCTCGACCTTGCGCTGCTCGATGGAGAGGGCGCGCTTGTGGAGCGCGCGCTCGACCGCCGCGGCGAGGTCGCCGAGCTCGACCGGCTTCATCATGTAATCCATTGCGCCGAGCGCGAGCGCCTCGGTGGCGGTGGGCGCGTCGTTCACGGCCGTCAGCATGATGATCGCCATATCCGGATCGTGCCCCAACGCCACCGGCACGAGCTCGAGCCCGGACATGCCCGGCATCCGGATGTCGCAGAGCATCGCGACGAACTTTTCGGTGGGCAGCGCGTCGAGTGCCGCCGCACCGGACTCGGCGGTGGTGACGTCAAATCCGCGCGCCCGCAGGAAGCGGGCGAGTGCGCTGCGGATCGCCTCCTCGTCGTCCACCACGAGGACATGGCGCGCCGACGGCTCGGCTGCGGCACGCACAGCTTTCGTGAGACGTCCCGGCTTGATCGTGCGAGGCTCGGTCATGGCGCGTGGAAAAGTGTCGCGTGGCCTACCAACGGTCCCGACACAAGTTGCACTCAGGCGTCAACGAATTCCACGACGACCGGGCCAGGGAGGAATCCCGCCGCCTCCCCGCGGGCGAGGAACTGCCGGATCGCCTCGCGGCCTCGCGGTCCATAGTCGAGCGTCCAATCGTTCACGTACATACCCACGAACGTGTCCGCCTTTGAGCGATCAAGGCCGCGGGCGTACTGCATCGCGTGATCAAGCGCCTCCTCTCTATGGCTCAATGAATACGCGATGCTGGCGTGAAGGTGTCGCGCAATTTGCTTCATCATAGCCTCGCCGAAGTCCTTCCTGACGACGTTTCCACCGAGCGGCAGCGGCAATCCGGTCTCGGAAAACCACCACTCTCCGAGGTCCACGACCAGGTGCAGGCCGGAGTCGGCGTAGGTCAATTGCCCTTCGTGGATCAGGAGTCCGAGATCCACCTTGTGCTCGGCTACTGCCCGCTCGATTTCATCGAACGGGACGACGACGGCCTCAAAGTCGGGCTCATAGAGCCGCATCGCGAGATACGCGCTGGTCTTGAGGCCGGGTATCGCGATGCGTTTTCCCTTGACATCGGCGCGCGTGGCCGGCGTGCGGCTGACGAGCCGCGGGCCGTATCGGTCGCCCATTGACGCACCGCTCGGCAGGAGCGCGTAGCGATCGGCCATCGCCGCGTAGGCGTGAATGGAGACCGCCGTGACCTCGAGTTCCCCGCGCAGCGCGCGCTGGTTCAGTGACTCGATGTCCTGCAACTCGTGGACGTAGCGCAGGCCCTCGGTGTCCACCTTGCCGGCGGCGAGGCCGTAAAACATAAAGGCGTCGTCGCTGTCGGGCGAGTGCGAGACGTGGATCGTTCGGGTGGTGGGCACGATGGTCCTGGTGGGATGCGGACTCAGCCCAAAACTAATCAGCCGCGCCCCGCCAATGGCGCGACCCCGGTGACGGGGCCGATATTCCCCGCTATGGCCACCAAGCCCGACCCGATCCCGACCGATCTCGCCCACGCGAGCGCGAAGGACATTCTCGCGCTGACGGAATCGCAGAACGTGCGGTTCCTGCGGTTGCAGTTCACCGACATCCTCGGCATCAACAAGAACGTGGAGGTGCCGGCGTCGCAGTTCGGCAAGGCATTGGCGGGGGACATCCTCTTCGACGGGTCGAGCATCCAGGGGTTCGTCCGGGTGGAGGAGTCGGATATGCTGCTGCGTCCCGACTTCACGACCTTCCGGGTCTTTCCGTGGGGCGACCCGGCGCAGCGCGTGGCCCGCGTGATTTGCGACGTGGTGAGTCCGGACGGCGCGGCGTTTGCGGGCGACCCGCGGCAGGTGCTCAAGCGACAGGTGGCGCGCGCCAAGAAGCAGGGGTTCGTGATGAATGCCGGGATGGAGGCGGAGTTCTTCCTGTTCCGGCCGGCTGCCGATGGCGGGGCGGCGACGCTGACGCACGACGTGGGCGGCTACTTCGACCTCGCGCCGATGGACCGCGGCGAGGACGCGCGGCGGGCGATCGTGGCCGTGCTCGAGCAGCTCGGCTTCGAGGTCGAGGCGGCGCATCACGAGGTGGCGCACGGCCAGCACGAGATTGACTTCCGCTATGCCGACGCGCTCACCACGGCCGACAACATCGCGACCTTCCGGTTCGTGGTGAAGCACGTCGCACAGCAGTTCGGCCTCGTGGCGAGCTTCATGCCGAAGCCGATCTTCGGGCAGAACGGGAGCGGGATGCACACGCACCAGTCGCTCTTCCGCGGCGGGGAGAACGCCTTCTACGATGCAAAGGGGGAGTTCGAGCTCTCGTCCACGGCGCATCACTACATCGGTGGGCTGCTGAAGCACGCCCGCGGGATGTGCGCGATCACAAATCCGCTGGTGAACTCGTACAAGCGGTTGGTGCCGGGCTATGAGGCGCCGGTGAACGTGGCCTGGTCAATGAAGAATCGGTCGCCGTTGATCCGGGTGCCGGAGCGGCGCGGCACCGGCACGCGCGTCGAGTTGCGCTCGCCCGATCCGGCGGCCAATCCGTACCTCGCGCTGGCGGTGATGCTCGCCGCCGGTCTCGATGGCGTCGAGACCGAGGCGACGAGCCGCGAGCCGGTGAACGAGAACATCTGGGAGATGAGCCATCGCGAGCGCCGCCGGCTGCGGATTGACGACCTGCCGCACGACCTGAACGAGGCCTGCGACGAGCTGGAGAAGGACGCCGAGATGACGGATGCGCTCGGTGCGCACATCACCGAGCACTTCCTCGCGGCCAAGCGCGCCGAGTGGCGCGAGTACATCTCGCAGGTCTCGAGCTGGGAGTTGGACCGATACTTGGCGAAGTACTGAACTGGGCCGACTCCGTCCCGACGACCACCGATGCAGCATCGCGTTCTCACCACTGCCTTCGTCCTCGCCGGGCTCCTCGCCGGGCTCCTCCTCGCCGGAGTCGCGGCCTGTGCGTCGCGCCAGACCGCGCTCGAGCGCACGACCTTTGGCGCCGACGCCGGGGTTGCCCTCTCCGAGATGACCTGGGCCAGTCCCGGCTACTTCTATAGAGACGTGGAAGTCGGGGCGGGCGTAGAGGCGGCCGGCGGCCGGACGGTCCGGATCTCGTACGTCGTACGGCTGGCCGATGGGCGCGAGGTTGATCGCGCCGACCGTGACGCACCGGTGAGTTTTCGGATTGGCGAGGGACGGGTGATCCGCGCGCTCGACGCTGGAATTCGCGGGATGCGGGTCGGCGGTGCGCGACAGCTCGTCGTGCCGCCGGAGCTCGGCTATGGCGCACAGGGCGCCGGACCGATTCCCCCACACGCCGTGCTCGTGATGTTGGTGCGGCTGGAGAGTGTCGAGAATGCTCGCTGACCTGCGCGCCATCTACTCACGCGACATCGCCACGATCGGACGTGAGGTCGCCGCCTACACCACCGACGCGGCGCTTTGGGAGCCGCTGGAGGGCACGACGAACCCGGGCGGGACGCTGGCACTGCACCTCGTCGGCAACCTGCAGCACTTCATCGGCACGGTGCTCGGCGGGAGCGACTTCGTGCGCGACCGCGACGGGGAGTTCGGGCGGCGTGACCTCACACGCGCCGAACTCGGCGCGCAGGTCGCGCAAACCGCCGACGTGGTGGACCGCACGCTGGCCTCACTCGCGCCGCAGCGACTGGCCGAGGAGTTCCCGGTGGTGATTGCCGGACGCAAGCTCTCGACCGGGCGCGCACTGCTTCATCTGCTGGCGCATCTGGCGTACCACCTCGGCCAGCTCGACTACCATCGCCGCGCGGTCAATGGCAGCGGGACGGTAGGCGCGATGGGCCTGGACGCGCTGTAAGGCACCGACGGGCGCTCCGCGGGACCGAGCGCGGATTGGCCAGCGCGCTCACCATCCGCCGCCGCCCCCACCGCCGGAGCTGCCGCCGCCCCCGCCGCCCCCGCCGCCTCCGCCGCCTCCTCCGGATCCGGAGCTGCTCGGTGCGGCGACTGCCGCCGCCATTCCGCCGACCGCAGCGGCGAACGACGCGCTCGAGCCGCCGCCCGAGAATCCGCCCCCGCCGCCGAAGCCCGACCACCCGCTCCCGCCGCTCGCGCCGCCCCCGCCGTGCCCGGCGCCGGAGGAGGTGGCGCGCGTGTGAAACGACTCGCTCGCGGCCCCGCCGAAGGCGCGAAACCAGCGGTCAATGTGGCGGCCGAGCCCAAAGCCGATGATCCACGGGAACCAGGCGTCCTGCAAGTTGGGCGTGGGCTCCCGGAGCTGGCGGCGAAAGAACGCGCGGGCGGCGGCGAGTCGCTTGCGGAGTATGATCCGCTCGGCGTCGTGGCGCGAGGCGGCGATGTTGAACACGCTGTTCACGAGCGCAAGGCACCAGAGGGCGACGCCAACCATCACCAGCGCGCCGACGCGCGTGTATGGGTCGGTCACGAGGTCCGCGAAGAGATAGTAGCCGACTGCAATCGGGATGAGGATCCGAAGGAGGTGCGGTCCCGGGTGCACCACGCGCCTCCGCCAGACACGTGCCTGGATGGCGGTGAAGAGGTACCCGAGCGTGGCGATCCCGGCGACAATCACGAAGCTGGCGTCGTACGGCCGCCTCACCGCGCCAGTCACGAAGAGCGCGACGGCCACCACGAGGAGCAGCATCGTCGGCTTCGCAGACGGCGCTGGGAGCGGCCGGCCGGTCGTGCCGCCGAGGTCCATGACCTGCTTGATTGACGGCGCGATCAGTGCGGCGGGATCGAAGCCGGTGGACTTGTAACGCTTGCGGACGTCCACGGTGGAAGTGTGCTCGGAGCCCGGGCTGAAGAGCGCATCCACCAAGGCGCGGTCGTGGCCGCTGAGCTCGCTGCGCGGCACCAGCAGGCGCAGGTGCAGAATCTCCTGCTTGAACTTCCAGATCTTCTTGACCTTCACTTCGCTGGCGAGCTGCCCGTCGGCCACGAGGCGGGCCAGCGTGGCCGCGACCTCGCTCGCTGCGGTGGTGTCGTCCCACGCGGCGCCGACGACCTCGGGGGCGAGACTGAAGACGTGCCGGTCGAGCCAGTCGCGCGTGATCTCGGACTGCAAGGGGATCGGCGCAAAGCGACCGAGCCGACTCTCCCGGACGACGAGCCGAGCGAGGAGCAGCACGATCGCCGCGAGGAGCGCCGTGAGGATTGCGCGGCGCACCTGGTCGGCAGCGCCGAAGATGACGCCGCCCGGTCGGCCGGCGGCGGTGAAGCGCAACGGGACCGTGACGACGAATCCCACGCCCGGGTGCAGCGGCCCGGCCCTCCACTCTCCGCGGAATTCCGGCGGCGCGGACCAGGCCGGGTCGAGCGTCAGCCGCAGCGTGTAGCGCTCGATGTCGTCGAACCGATCGGTGAATGCGAAGTCGTGGTCGAGCAGGTACTCGGTGCCGTCAGACCCGTCGCGCAGCGGGCGCGGGACGAGGATCCCCTCGTAGCCGTACTCAAGGACGTACACGAGCGTGTCGTTGCTGTAGCGGCGATCCGACGGCAGCCGGCTGCGCCAGCGGAGCGTATTGCCGTCGAACCAGCGGTACTGGTCCACCCGCGAGAGGTCGCCCTCGGCGAGGTCGCGCGCGGCGCCGGTGGGCGGATTGATGCGCGTGATGCGGCGCAGGAAGTGCGTCTGCCCGCCACCCACGCGGAAGACACGCTCGGGGCCGTTCCAGTCCCCCGACACGACCAGCACCTGGCGTTCGGTCACGGCGAGCCGGCCTGCGGAATCGAGGTGCGCGGTGACCTCGAGCTCCGACCATCGAAGGGCGCGTCCGCCCTGAAGGGCGAACGCATCGCTCAGTGGCAGGAGCAGGGCAAGCCAGAGTAGGTACTTGGACACGAGGGGCTCCGGTGGGAATGTCTGTGACCGTGACGGCCATAACGTGGGGCCATCCGGCCCTGTCCACCACCGGCGGGTGTTCCCCTCGCTACTTTCCCTGACCGCCTCGCCTCCTTTCGATGACCGCGCCCAAGCCCCAGTCCGGCAAGCCCTTCGATCGCTCGATCGTCGAGGGCCCGATTCCGCGCGCGGTCTGGCGGCTCGCCTGGCCGACGGTACTGCAGAACGTGATCGGCGGGCTGCAGGGGATCGTGGACCACGCGATGGTCGGTCGCTTCGTGGGTCACGCCGCGAACGCGGCCGTCGGCGTCTCGCTCCAGATCTTCCTCGTCGTGGTGGTCTTCGTGATGTCCGTCTACGCCGGGATGGGGGTGCTCGTCGCGCGATTCGCCGGGGCGGGCAACGCCGAGCGCGTGAACCACACCGTGTACCAGTCGTTCCTCACCACCCTGGTGCTCTCGATTGGCGTGCTGGCGCCGCTCGGCTGGGTGCTCGCGCCGTCGCTGCTCGACTTCGTGAACGCGGCGCCGGAGGTGCAGCGGGAGGCGCTGCCGTACCTGCGGACGATGTTCATCGGGAGCATCGGGATGCTCCTCTTCTTCATGCTCAGCGGTGCGCTGCGGTCGGCCGGCGATGCCAAGACGCCGCTTCAGCTCGGCGTGGCGATGACCGTGCTCAATGTGATCTTCAACGTCATCCTGATCCGCGGGCTGGGGCCGATCCCGGCATTCGGGACGATGGGCGCTGCGCTCGGTACGCTGCTCGCCGGCGTGATCACCGGTGCGGTCGGGCTCTGGCTGCTGATGTCGGGCCGGATGGTGGTCCACTGGCACCGGGGAATGTCGCTGCGCCCGGACTGGACGACGATTCGCGAGCTCTTCCGCTTCGGGTTGCCGGCGGGACTCCAGGGAATCGCGATGAACATTGCGGGCGTCTTCCTGCTGCGGTTCATCGGGTCGCTCGCCGACAGCGCGGCCGCGCAGGCGGCATTCGCGATCGGCTACACGGAACTCTTCTCCTTCATCACCTGGACCTCGGTGGGCCTGATGGGGGCGGTGGCCGCGGTGGCCGGCCAGAATCTTGGCGCGGGAAAGCCGGAGCGGAGCGTGCGGGCGGTGCACACGGCGGCAACCTACGGGGTCTACATCGCGCTCTTCGTCGGGGCGCTCTTCCTCACCATTCCGCGCTTCCTGCTCGGACTCTTCGGGATGGACGACCCGGTGGTGCTGGCGTTGGGGAGCGAACTGCTCGGGTGGCTGAGCGTGTCAGGGCTCTTCGTCTCGGTGGCGCTCACCTACACCGGTGGCCTGCAGGGGACCGGCGACACCAAGGGCCCGCTCTACATCTCGATCATCTCGCAGATCGTCGTGCCGCTGGGCATCTGTTCGGTGCTACAGGCAATGCGTCCGTTGCAATCGGCGGACATCTGGATGGCAATCCTGCTCGGCCACATCACACGGTCGGTGCTGAGCGTCTGGCGATTCCGGATCGGCAAATGGCGCACGATCGAGGTGCGGATGGCGCCGACGCCGTAGGCGTCCTGATGGCCCCCCCTTGCCGTTTGCCGGGGAATGCTATCTTCAAGTACACATGCTCCTCGTATTCCGGCGATGAGTGCGACCTTGCGGCCCGAGCCGCTGACGCCCCTCCAGGGGCGTCCGTTGTTCGTCTGGGTGCTTGTTCCGCACATCGAGACCACCGACGAGAACCTCGCGTGGTACTGCGACTTCACGCAGAGCCGCGCCGAGTTTCGGCGCGCCTTCCGTGCGCTGGGGCTTCCCTGGCGCTGGCAGCAGGTGACGCTGGCGAACCACGCGGCGGTGATTGCGCGCATCGCGCGGCGCGCGGTGGACCACGAGCCAGTCATCTTCAACCTCTGTGACGGCGACGAGTCGAACGGCGTGCCCGGACTCTCGGTGATCCGCGAACTGGAGGCGCACGGGCTGCGCTACACCGGGGCGGACGAACGCTTTTTCGACGGGACGACCTCAAAGATTGACATGAAACGCGACTTCGATCGCGCCGGCGTCCCGACCGCGCCGTGGGAGGTCGTGGCGGACGACGCGAAATCGCGTCGCGGGATCTTCCAGCGGCTCGGCACCCCGATCATCCTCAAGCCGGCGGTCTCGGCGGGAAGCATGGGCGTGACGACCAAGTCGGTGGTGCAGACGGAGGCCGAGCTGGACGAACAGATGGAACGGCTCCGCGAGGGATATCACGGATGGGATCTCACCTCGGCGGGTGTGCTTGCCGAGCGGTTCGTGACCGGACGCGAGTTCACGACGTTCATTGTGGGGAGCCACGACCTTCCGTCGCGGCGGATGATCTATCCGCCGGTGGAGCGATGTTTTCACGCGGCGCTGCCGGACCAAGAGCGCTTCCTCTCGTTCGACCGCCTCTGGGGGCTCTACGAGACGGAGACCCCGGTCGGCGGCGAGGCCGACGAGGATCTCTGGCAGTACCGGCCGGTGTCGCGTCGCGAGGCGAAGCGGATCCGTGAGGTGAGCTGGGCGGCGTATGCGGCGGCGCGCGGGCGCGGCTACGGCCGCGTGGACCTGCGGCAGGACGCCGCGAGCGGGGAGTTGGCGGTGCTCGAGGTCAATGCGCAGTGCGGGCTCTCGGAGGACGAGAACTACACGTCCATCGGCGCGATCCTCCGCTTTTCGGGGAAGCCGTTCAGCCACGCCGTCGAGGCGATTCTCGACGCCTCGGCCTCCCGCGGCCGCCGCGCGGCGCGCGCCCAGGCGGCGGTCGCGTGAAGATCTGCGTGCTGCAGGTGGACTACTCGACCTCGCAGGTCGAGTACCGGCACTACGATCCGCCGCGGAACCTTGCGCCCTTCGCGCCGGGCCATCAGGTGGACCACGTCTTCCTGCACAAGCTCTCGACCTACCGGCAGCTGAAGGAGCTCTCGGTGCAGGGCTACGACATCTTCGTGAATCTCTGCGAGGGCTACCTCGAGTGGGACGTGCCGTCCATTGACGTCATCCACACGCTCGAGATGCTCAACCTGCCGTACACGGGCCCGACGCCGGAGATCTTCGACGTGCCGAAGCCGCTGATGAAGTACGTGGCGTATTCGGTCGGGGTCGCGACGCCGCGGCATATGGTGGTGCAGCGGGGCGACGACCCCGTGCGCGCCGCCGGACGCACGGCGCTGCGGTATCCGCTCTTCGTGAAGCCGGTGAAGGCGGGCGACAGTCTGGGCGTGGACGAGCGGTCGCTCGTCGCCGACGCCGTGGCGCTCGAGGCGAAGGTCGTCGCGACGCTGCCGGAGTATCCGGAACTGCTGGTCGAGGAGTACATCGAGGGGCGCGAGTTCACCGTCCTCGTGGTCGGCGATCCGGAGGGGCAGGGACGCGGCCGGGCGCTGACGCCGGTCGAATACCGGTTCCCCAAGGGTCACGCCTTCAAGAGCTACGCGCTCAAAACCTCCGAGCTGCATCCGGAGGCAAATGTGCGGGTGGCTGACCCCGGGCTGCGCGACCGGCTGATGCGGGCGGCCGAGAGCGTCTTCCGGGGCTTTGACGCCACCGGATATGCGCGAATGGATTTCCGGATGGATGCGGCGGGGGAGCTCCACTTCCTCGAGGTGAACTTCTCCTGCTCGGTGTTCTACACCGACGGGTGGGACGGGTCGGCCGATGCGATCCTCCTGCTCGACGGACTTGGCCACGCCGGGTTTCTCGAGCGGATCATTGCCGAGGGCAAGGCGCGTCATGCGCGCCGGCAGCGGGCGTACCGGTTGCGTGGGGATACCATCTCGGGGTACGGGATCGTCGCCACGCGCGCACTCAATGCCGGCGACGTCGTCTTCCGGGGCGAGGGACAGTCGCACCGCATCATCACGCGACGGTTCGCCGAGGAGCACTGGCAGCCGGAGGAGCTTGAGCTCCTGCGGCGGTATGCGTATCCGTTGAGCGACGAGATATACGCCTACTGGGCGGCCGACCCGGCCGAGTGGGCGCCGCAGAATCACTCCTGCAATCCCAACACCGTCTTCGACGGCCTCGACGTGGTGGCGCTGCGCCCGATCGCGATCGGGGAGGAGTTGACGCTCGATTACGCCGGCTTCCTCGACACCACGCACGAGCCGTTCCAGTGCCGCTGCGGTGCTCCCAACTGCCGGGGCCAGGTGATGGGTACACCCGAGAGTTCCGTCACGGCGCGCGAGCAGTCGGGCGCCGAGACAGTGGCCTGACCCCCACTATCAGCCGGAGGACTGTCCGATGCGTCGCGTCAGCGTGCAGGTCATCTCACTCGTGGCCGCGGCGATGCTGGGCGCTGCGGCGGCGCCGGGAGTCGCATCGGCGCAGTCCCACGCCGACCTCGTCTGGCGGCAGCTGAACACGGCGTTCGAAAACTCCAGCGGCGACGGCTACAGCTCGCTCAACTACATCCTCGGCCGGATGGGAGAGGATGAAGTCGAGAGCTGGACGATCTCCCTCACCGCCGGCAAGACGTACCGGATCGTCGGCTTCTGCGACGCCGACTGCCGCGACGTGGACATCGAGGTGCTCGACGGGTCGACCAGCGTCGCGCGCGACGTGCTGACGGACGATTATCCAATCGTGAACTTCGTCGCCGGGAAGGCGGCGCGCTATACGATCCGGGTGATCATGGCGGCGTGCAGCTCGGAGCCGTGCTATTACGGGATCGGGATCTTCCAGAAATAGCACGGCCCCGTCGTTCAGCGCCCGACGCCAAGATCGTTCCAGTGCAGGATGGCGTTGAAGCCGAAGAAGAACGTGCCGTGCGTCTGCCACCGCCAGTATGGGCGGATGGCGAACATCACCACGTGACCGTCGCCGATCGGCGCGTCCACGATCTGGGCGCGTCCGGCGAGCGCCTCGCCGTCGGCGATCGTGCCGGAGAGCAGCATCTCCCCGACGTTGGTCGGGAACGCGAGGACCACCCGCGGGCGGTCGGCGGCGGGCGTCGTCGGTGGCGCTCCGTCCTGACCGCCGGGTGCTGCCGGCGCGGCTGCGGCCGGCGCGGCTGCGGCCGGTGGCGTCCGCCCGGCACCGCGCGCCGGCGTGGCCGGTCGGGCCGCCGCGGCATCGGCGGGCGCGATCCCCTCCACCGCGTTGAAGTCCCAGGGTGAGAGCGTCAGGCGGGTCGCCATCGGTGTGGTGTTCTGCTGGCTGGCGTTGCCGCCAGCGCCACCTCCGCCACCGAATCCGCCGCCCCCGCCTCCGGCGGCGACGCGCAACACCGGGCCCTGGTTGAAGTAGACCGGCACCTGCGCGTTGTAACCGTAGGCGATCGGACTCTGCCGGTCGGCCACCACGCCGCGCATCACCGACCCGCGGGCAAAGAGATCCGATGGTTCCTCGACCGTGACGCCGGGGGTGAGGTTGTAGGCGGGGAAGATGGTCGTCGTGGCGCCCTCGACGATCAGCGTGCCTCCCTCCTTCACGAACCTGTGGAGCTCGAGGAGTCCCTCCATGCCCATCCCGCCGCGGATGTCGTCCGACTGGTCGAGCGAGCCAAGGTTGGGCGTGGAGTCGGTGCGCTGATACGGAAGCGGGAGCGTCCCCGTCATCGCTATTCCGCTCACCTGCGCCGTCGCCGAGCCGCCGACGTGCGGATAGATGATGACGTCGTACTTGGCGCGGAGCCCGCCCTCGCGGAGCTTCTGGTCGGCAAAGTAGGTGTAGGGCACGCCGTAGGTGTCGAGCGCGGCACGCACCCACCCCTCATCCTGCGTGCGCTGCCAGGCGTGGATGTAGCCGATTCGCGGGACGTCGAGGTCGTGGGACTTGACCGTCGGCACGTTCGCCATGGCGTAGCCGGTGAGTCCGAGCTCGGCGAGCACCGGCCCGATACGGGCGGCGTCGGCGTTGGCGATGATGAACGCACCGGCGCGGAACTTTCGGTTTCCGACCTCGAAGTCCTCTTCGGCCGCCTGCATCGCGACGTCGGCGAGGCGAAAGCGCATCGTCATCAGGTTGTTGTCGGTCGTGTGGTCCACGACGACCACGCGGCCGCTGCCGGAGATCCCGCCGGGCGCGCTGGCAAGGGCGGTGAGCCGCGTCATCCGGCGCGTGAGGACGCTCGAGTCGGTCACCGCGGCGAGCACGACGTTCCGGAGGAGCTGAAAGGTCCACCCGGTGTCGTCGTACGGCCGCGGGTTGGACGGCGAGAAGTTCTGCACCGAGAAGTACATATCGGCGAGGGTGCGGTAGGGCTGGTCGGCGCGGACGACGTAGTCGCCGCGCTCGATGCGCGTGCCGCCGACCGTGTACGCGGCGTCGGCCACGTGGATCTCGAGGCCCTGGCGGAAGAGCTCGTTGACTGCTGCCACGGCGTCCGCCCGGCGGCGCTGGCCGGCGGGGATCACCCAGGCGTAGGTGGGTCCGACGCGCCCCTTCTCCACCGAGCGCTTGTTCTTGAGCCAGTAGTTCTCGAGGTAGAGCCGGCGGTTGGTGGCGAAGTGGTCGAGCGAGAAGAGAAGCCCCGACTGCCCGATGTTCACCGAGTTGCGCGGGCCCCACTTGATCTCGGGGAGGGGCGGGTTGGGCCGGAACCACTCGCGGCTCGTGGTCTGCGGCGGCACGCGGAGCGTGGCCACGTTGTCGGGGCCGTAACGCTGCACCTCGTAGAAGCGCCCGATCGCGTTGTGCGCGTGCGCGGCGAAGAAGAGGTAGTTCGGCGTCCAGCCGTCGTAGAACCCGTAGGTCCAGACGCCGGGCACGCCGCGCTTGGTCATCTCCATCACGTCGGTCTGCGCCATCATCCACCACTCGCTGACCGTGATCGGGTCGAGCCACTCGTTGTAGGGGCCGGTGCCGGTGGACGAGTAGAGGTACGAGACCGACTCGTGCAGGTCGTGCATCACCTGCGGCGTCCAATGCAGGAAGGTGCGCGTGACGTCGCGGGTGAGCGCCAGGAACTGCCCCATCCCGTCGCGGTTGTTGTCGTGGGCCACGTACTTGCCCCAGTACATCAGCGGCAGCCGTGACTCGCCCTCCGGGCGCTGCTTGTTGAAGTAGTACGTGTCCACCTGCCGCTCACGCCCGTCCACCTCAAGCACCGGCGTGATGAAGGTGATCATGTTGTTGCGGATGTTCTGGATGAACGGCGTCTCCTGCACCGCGAGGCGGTAGGCGAGCTCCATCAGCATCTCGGGGCCGCCGGTCTCGCCGGAGTGCAGGCCGCTGGTCACCCAGTAGATCGGCTTGGCGGTGGCGAGCAGCTCCTGCGCGCGCGCCTCACTCGTGCGGCGCGGGTCGGTCAGCTCGGCGAGGTAGCCGCGGTAGCGGTCGATGTCGCGGATGGTGGCCTCGTCGGCGACGGCAAGCACGTACATGTCGCGCCCTTCCTCCGAGGTGCCGATCTTCCAGACCTTCACCCGGTCAGAGGCGGCGTCGAGCGCCTCGTAATACCGATGGATGTCCTTTGCGTAGGTGAGCTCGCCCGGCGTGCCGACAATGCGGCCGAAGAACTTGAGCGGCGTGGGGACGGTCTCCGAGGCCGGGAGGTGGTCCACCAGCTCGGTCGTGATCCGCGGATCCTGCAGGTGCTCGCGAATCTTCGCGGTGTACTCGGCGTCCACGGGCTGCGGACGTTGCTGGGCAAGCGCGGGTCCAGTGACGGCGAGCAGGACGGCGATGGCGCGCAGCAGCGCGCGCCGCGGGGTCAGGTGTGGGCGGGACGTCAATTGTCGCTCCGGTGACGGGTAGTCAGAAGCTACGCGACGCCGGGCGTATTCGCTGTGGCGCCAGTGCGATGTCCGGAGCTAGAATCCGCCGATGCCTCCCGGCCCGCTCCAGCGCCTCCGAAAGATCTGTCTCGCCCTCCCCGGCGCGCACGAGGTGGAGGCGTGGGGCACGTCCACCTTCCGGGTGAAGAAGATTTTCGCGATGTACGCCAGCCCCACTGACCATCACGGCGCCGGTCGGCCCGGCGTCTGGCTCAAGGCCGCGCCGGGGAATCAGGAGTTGATGGTGCGCGACCGCCCGGGGCGCTTCTTCGTGCCGCCCTATGTCGGGCCGCAGGGGTGGATCGGGGTCTGGCTCGACCGGAATCCGCCGTGGAAGGAAATCGCCCAGCTGGTGAAGGAGTCCTGGGCGCTGATTGCGCCGGCGAAACTCAAGAGGGAGTCCTAGACCGGAAAGAGCATCTCCCGATACCGCGGCAACGGCCAGTGGTCGTCGCCCACCGTGAGTTCGAGCTTGTTCGAGAGCTCGCGGCACGCCGCCATCGCGTCGGCGCCGCCGCTCGTCAGGAAGTTCGCGCACTTCACGGGGTCGTCGTGCATCGCCTCGGCCTTGTGGATCGCCGAGTGGAGGGCGGCGACCTGCTTCTGGAGCTCGCTGACGAGCGCGCCGGTGGATTCGGCAGCCGCGCGCTGCGGAATGAGCTTGATGCCCGCCTGCTTGGCGCTTGCCGCCGCTGACGCGAGCTCGCCCAGGTAGCCGTACGCCGCCGGGAGGATCTGCGTGTCGAGCATCTCCGCCATCGTGGACATCTCGATCAACACGTCCTTGAGGTAGCGCTCCACGCGCACGTGGTAGCGGCTCTCCAGCTCGGCAGCGGTGAGGATCTTCATGCCGGTGAAGAGCTTCCTGGCGGCCGGTGTCTTCATCTGGGCCAGCGCCTCGGGCGCGCGACGAAGGTTGAGCAGCCCGCGCTTCTTGGCCTCCCGCACCCACTCCTCGCTATAGCCGTTCCCCTCGAAACGGATCGCGCTCGTCTCCGTAAAGGCGGCGCGCACGACCTTGAGCGCCGCGTCGTCCACCGACTTGGTGGTCTTGAGGGCTGCCTTGAGGTCGGTGACGATCTCGGCGAGGGCCTCGGCGACCACCGCATTGAGCACCGTCGCCGGGAAGGCGATGGACTGGGACGAGCCGACCGCCCGGAACTCGAACTTCGCGCCGGTGAAGGCGAAGGGCGACGTGCGGTTGCGGTCGGTGTTGTCCTGCTCGATCTCCGGCAGCTTGGCCACACCGAGCTTGAGCATCGCCTGGGCGGCCGAGCTGCCGGCGCGGCCGGCGATGATGTCCTCGATCATTTTCGTGAGCGTGGCGCCCATGAAGATCGAGATGATCGCCGGCGGTGCCTCGTTGGCGCCGAGTCGGTGCTCGTTCCCCGACGTGCCGATGCTGGCCCGCAGCGCGCCCTGGTGCTTGTGCACGCCCTTCAGCACCGCGGCGAGGATCAGCAGGAAGCGGAGATTCTGGTGCGGCGTGTTGCCCGGTTTGAGGAGGTTGATCCCGTCGAGCGCATTGTCGGCGTAGATCGCCATTGACCAGTTGCAGTGCTTGCCGCTCCCGTTGATCCCGGCAAAGGGCTTTTCGTGCAGCAGGGCCTGGAGTCCGTGGCGCAGCGCGACGTCCTTCAGCACCGACATTACGAGCTGGTTGTGGTCCACCGCGAGGTCGGTCTCCTCGAAGACCGGCGCCATCTCGAACTGGCACGGCGCGACCTCGTTGTGCCGCGTGACGATCGGCACGCCGAGCTTGTAGAGCTCGAACTCCACCTCGGCGATGCAGGCCTGCACGCGCTCGGGGATTCCGCCGAAGTAGTGGTCCTCGAGCTGCTGGCCGCGCGGCGGCGGCGCGCCCAGGAGGGTGCGGCCGCCCATCACGAGATCGGGTCGCATCGCAAAGTGCGTGCGGTCAATCATGAAGTACTCCTGCTCGGCGCCGAGCGTGGTGTAGACGCGGTGCGCGCCCTTGTCGCCGATCAGGTTGAGCAGTTCAATCGCCTTGGCGGAAAGGACGTCGCTCGACCGCAGCAGCGGCGTGACCTCGTCGAGCGCCTCGCCGTTGTAGCCGATGAAGACCGACGGAATGCACATCGTCTTGGTGGACGCGGCCTCCATGATGAAGAGCGGCGAGGCGGGGTTCCACGCGGTGTAGCCGCGCGCCTCCCAGGTGGCGCGCAGTCCGCCCGAGGGAAACGACGAGGCGTCGGGCTCGGACTGGATCAACTGCTCGGCGCTGAACGACTCGACCGGGAACTTGTTCTCGTCGAACGCGAGAAAGGCGTCGTGCTTCTCGGCGGTGAGTCCCGTCTGCGGCTGGAACCAGTGGCAGAAGTGCGTCACGCCGCGTGTGACCGCCCACTCCTTCACGACCTGCGCAACGACGGGCGCGATGTCGCGGTCGAGCTTCCTGCCGAGCCGGATTGCCTCGACCAGGCGGGCATAGACGTCCTTCGGGAGCTTGTCGCGCATCTGGCGCGCGCCGAAGGTGTTGATGCCAAAGTAGGAGGATGTGGGAACGGACTCACCGGCCATCGTCGGCACATCGGGTTCGGCGACCGTGCGCGTGGCGATGGCGCGCATCGCAACGGCGCGCGGGGTGGCAGCGGGAGGCATGGGCGAAGGGGCGGGAGTTGGCGGGCAGCGCGTGCGGGAAGTGCAGAAACTAACAGACATTCTGCAATTTTCAAACTGGAAAACGCCATTTTTCGTGTTTCGATTGTAAATTCCGCACAGTTGACGGTGCAGTAAGCACAAAAATGCAACGGGAGGAGCGCCTGCGGCGCGCCTCCCGTTGCTTTTAAGTATTTGTTATGTAATGACTTACGGCTTTGCCGTGACCGTCAACGTTCCCCGCATCCGCTGGTGGATCGTGCAGCGGTAGCGGTACGCCCCTGTGTCTTGGGGGACCCAACTGAACTCCTCGCCGCGCCTCAGATCGCCGCTGTCAAAGGTCTCCGGGCGCACCGCATTGTGGCGCACGACGTCGGCGTTCCGCCAGACGACGGTGTCGCCGAGTTCGAGGGTGAGGTCGCGCGGCGTGAAGGAGTTGCCGCGCATCCGGATCTCGTGGCGCGAGCGCGGCGGCGCGTCGGCCGCCGCGCCGACGGCGCAGGCGACCGTCACGACCGCAAGCACGACGAGCTCCGCGCGGATCATCGCTGCGACTTCTTCGTGGCGAGGGCCCGGGAGTGCTCGAGGTGCGCCGCGACGGCAGGCCGCACCGCGACGAGAAGAGCCTTGAACTCGGCGTTGGTCGCCGCCGGGATCAGCACGTCGTCCATCGCCGTCAGGACGCTGCGATGGTAGCGGAGCTCGTTGTCCGCGTAGGCGCTGTCGAACGCGGCGCCCTCGAGGTCGCGGAGCATCAGCCGCTTGGTGTCGGCATCGTCGCGCAGGTCGAAGGAGAGTTCGCTTCCCTGCGGCGTGACGCCGAGTCGCGTGAGGAGCTTGCCGGCCTCCTCGTTCACCGACTCGTGGTCCTTCTTCACCATCAGCGCGAACGCTCGGACGTCGGCGTCCTGGCTGACGGCGAGCGCGAGGTCGGCAAAGGCGATGTCGGCGTTGTTGGCCGCTATGACGACGGCCGCAATCTGCGCGTCAGTGAGCGCGCCTTCCTCCGGGCTCGGCGGACTGGAACGGGTCCACCAGCAGGCGGAGGCGACCAGCGCGGCGAGGAGGGGAAGGGTCAGCGAACGGCGAAAAAGTGGCATTTGCGGGGTCAGGGTCTGGTGTGGGGCAAACTATAATCTGGTGTCCAGTCCGCTCGGTTGCCGCCACCGAGGGGTCATCGGTTGAGAAGGGTCCGTCGGGCGGCTAGCTTCCGTCTCAAGGCGCCGTGGCCAAGTGGTAAGGCGGCAGACTGCAAATCTGCTATTCGTCGGTTCGATTCCGACCGGCGCCTCTTGACGGCAGGTGAGAGGTGAGAGGTGAGAGGAGGGGGGGGG
>JBBDYC010000017.1:0-202129 GCA_040901985.1 Gemmatimonadaceae bacterium | reverse complement strand
CCCCCCCTTTCTCGCGTCATCTCTCCACCGGTTGCCCCGCGCGTGACCAGCCGACGTAGCCGTCGGAGAGATTGGTCGCGTTGGTGATGCCGAGTTGCTGGAGGACCGAGATCGCGATGGCGGAGCGGCTGCCGGTTTCGCAATGCACGATGATCGGTTTGTCGCGGGGGAGTTCGGCGATGCGGTCGCGGATGAGGCCGACCGGGATGTGCAGCGAGCCCGGGAGGTGGCCGGCGACGAACTCCGAGCGGTTGCGCACGTCGAGGAAGGTGAACTGCTCGCGCCCGAGTCGTGGCACGAGGTCGGCGGTCGAGATGGCGCTCACCGTGTCTTGCGCGCGGCCAGCGGCCCGTGCGGTCTCGATGACCTTGGGGTCGTACCAGGTCGTCACGCGATCGAGGCCGATCATCGCCAGCTCGCGGACGGCGCGGTCAATGTCGTCGCGGCCGCCGATCAGGTGGATGTCCACGTCGTACGGCACGAGCCATCCCGCCCAGCCGGAAAAGCTCTTGTTGAGGGGGATGCTCAGGGTGCCGGGGATGTGGCCCGCCGCAAAGGCGCGGGCTGGGCGCAGATCCACGACCGCGGCGCCGGCCCCCGCCCCGCTCGCAGCCCCCGCGCCGCTCGCAGCCCCAGTCCCCGCCGCGAGCGCGCGGTCGAGCGCGGCAAGGTCGCCCTCGACGGGCGAGGCGAAGCCGGCGTCGTGCGGCGGTCCGTCGCGATTGATCCGCTTCATCTCGGCGAAGTAGAGCGGCGGCTCGGGCTGGCCGGCGAGGACCATCTCGACGAACGTCTTCTCGTCGGTCGTGCCGACGCCCCAGTTGAAGCGCTTCTCGTAGCCGACGGTCGAGGTGGGCACCGCGCCGAGCGACTTTCCGCACGCCGACCCCGCACCGTGGCCCGGCCAGACCTGGATCCAGTCGGGAAGGGCGCGGAAGCGCTCGAGCGACTTGAACAGCGCTCTAGCCCCATCCTCCATCGTGTTGGCCACCTTCGCCGCGCGCTCGAGGAGGTCGGGTCGCCCGACGTCGCCGACGAAGACGAAATCGCCGGTCACGATCCCCATCGGCTCGCTGGCGCCGGCGGTGTCGGTCACGAGGAAGGCGATGTGTTCCGGCGTGTGTCCCGGCGTGTGCAATACCTCGAGGCGGATGTTGCCGAGCTTGATCACGTCGCCGTCGTGCACGAGCGTGGCGCCGTCGCCCTTGGCAAAGGCGTACTGCCAGTCGCGACCACCCTCCGCCGAGAGATACAGCGTGGCCTTGGCGGCCTTGGCCAGCGCGCGCGCGCCGGAGACGAAATCCGCGTGGATGTGCGTCTCCGTCACGTGCGTGATGCGCAGCCGCTCGGCGCGCGCGGCGTCGACGTACTGCTGCAGCGCACGGTTTGGGTCTATCACGATGGCTTCGCCGGTGGCGGCGCAGCCAATCATATACGACGCCTGTGCGAGGCCTTCGTCGTAGAATCGCTTGAGAAACATCAGGTCACTCTGCCATCAAAGAAGGGATTGGTTCTGCCAGATGAGTAAGCCCGCCACCACGAGGATCAGGACGGCAAAGGCCCGCTTGAGCTTCGGTTGCGCGACGAGTCGGAGCAGCCGCCCGCCGACAACGATCCCGATGGACACGACGGCGCCGAAGGCGAGCACAAGCTCCCAGGGGATCACTTCGCTGCCGTGATGCCCGAAATACCCCGCGGCCGTGTTCATCGCGATCACGAGGAGTGACGTCCCCACGGCGTGCGTCATCGAGACGCCGCCGAGGAGCACGAGGGCGGGGACAATCAGGAACCCGCCGCCGACACCAACGACGCCAGTCAGCACGCCGCCCAGCGCGCCCACCGCCAGTAGCTTCGGCGAGGCGTGCCGCGGCGCGGGCTCGGCAGGCGCAACGAGCTCCGCACTCCGGAGCATCGAGATCGCCGCCGCGAGCATCACGACGCCCAGAATCAGAAGTTGCGTCGTACCCGCAAGTCCCCGGGCCAACCGCGCCCCGCTGTACGCGCCGGCCATCGCGGCAACGCCGAACGGGACCGCCCGGCCCAGCTCGATGTGGCCGAGCCGCCACTGCTGCAGGGCGCCGACGATCGCCGCGCCGCCGACGATCGGGAGACTCATCACGACCGCGGCCTTCGGGTCCACGCCGAGCGCATAGACGAGCACGGGGACGGTCAGGATCGAGCCGCCTCCGCCCAGGAGTCCGAGCGTAAGGCCGACGAGCAGGGCGAGGACGACGGCGAGCGGTGTCATGGTGGCGACCTGATAATAGCCGGGAACGGGGTTCTCGCGTAGAGAATCCCAGTGACCGGTGACTAACTTTCGTTAATGGGTCCAGGTTCCCCGCTCCCGGTCCGTGCCCGCTGGCTTGGCGTCCTTGCGGGGCTCCTCGCCAGCGTCGTCGGCGTCTCCTGCGGCGAACCGATGCGTGGCGTCGAGATTGCCGACGCCGAGGCGGCGCCGCCGCTAAGACTCGTGGCCGCCGACAGCACCCGCTTCGACCTCGCCGAGCACAAGGGGTCCATTGTCCTCGTCTATTTCGGCTACACGCACTGCCCCGACGTCTGCCCAACCACGCTCTCGGACTGGGCGCAGGCGCGCCGCGCCCTCGGCGACCGCGCCGCGCGTGTCCAGTTTGTCTTCGTGAGCGTGGACCCCGAGCGCGACACGCCGGAGCTGGCGCAGGCCTACGCGCGGCAGTTCGACCGCGCCTTCGTCGGACTCACGGGTACTGAGGCACAGATTGACTCGATGAAGGCCGCCTGGAGGATCGCGGCGTACCCCGAAGGGGACACGCGCACGCGCGCCTACTCCGTGGCGCATCCGGCGTACACCTTCCTCGTGGATCGGCAGGGACGGCTGCGCTTCCTATACGAACCGGGAGTCCGTGGTGAGGAACTGGCGCGCGATCTTCGCAAGCTGCTGTAGCGTTCTCGTCGGGGCGAGTTGCACGCCGGCGGAACCGGCGCGCCTGCCGTCGCTGCTGAGCGTCCGGGGCGCCTGGGCGCGACCGGCCGACAGTGGCGCCACGACCGCGGTCTATTTTGTCCTCGCAAACGGCGGTGCCACGGCCGATACCCTCCGCGGCGTCTCGAGCGTTGACGCCGAGGTGACGGAAATGCACATCTCGACCCGGATCGGTGGGATGATGCATATGTCGCCGGTGACCGCCCTCCCCGTGCCGGCCGATGACAGCGTGTCCTTCCGCCCTCTTGGTGCGCACGTCATGATGCTTCGCGTTAGGCGGCGGGTCGTGGCCTACGACACGGTGACCGCCGTCCTCACCTTTGTGTCGGGCGATTCGCTGACGGTGAGGGCCGGTGTCCGGCAGCCGTAGCGTGACCGGCGCGGCGGCGATTCGCGCGGCGGCTGTCCTCGCCGCACTGATGGCGATGTTCGTGACCGCGCCCCACGCCCAGAGTCCCTTTGTACCGGAGCCCTGTCCGCTCGCCGATCCGAGCTGCCTCCCACCGCAGCTGCGGCGCGAGTTTCGCGGACTCTGGATTGCCTCGGTGGGGAACATTGACTGGCCGTCGCGCCCCGGACTCTCGCCCGACGTTGCGCGGGCCGAGTTGCGCGCCCTGCTCGACCGCGCAAAGGCGAGCGGCCTCAATGCGGTGATCCTTCAGGTGCGTCCTGCCGGCGACGCGCTCTACTCCTCGGCGCTCGAGCCTTGGTCTGAGTATCTCACCGGCCGTCAGGGAGTCGCGCCAGACCCGTGGTGGGACCCGTTGGCGTTCGCCGTGGCCGAGGCGCACCGGCGTGGGTTGGAACTGCACGCCTGGTTCAATCCGTACCGCGCGCGTCACGGTACGGCCAAGGGGCCGCTCGCGGCGCGCCATATGGCGACCGCGCGGCCGCATCTCGTGCTCCGGTACGGTCGCCAGCAGTGGATGGACCCCGGGCATCCCGCGGTGCGCGCGCACACCGTGCGCGTCGTGCTCGATGTCGTGCGCCGGTATGACATAGATGGCGTCCACATTGACGACTACTTCTATCCGTACCGCGAGCGCGACCGGCGCGGCCAGCCAATCGAGTTTCCGGACGAGGTGACGTATAACGCCTACCGCGCGAGCGGCGGCGTGCTCCTGCGCGACGACTGGCGGCGCGAGAACGTGAACGCGCTCGTCCAAGAGCTGCACACGCAGATCCACGCGGCCAAGCCGTGGGTGAAATTCGGCGTCAGCCCGTTCGGCATCTGGCGACCCGGGTTCCCCGCGAGCGTCGTCGGCTTCGATGCCTACCACGAACTCTACGCCGACGCGCGCAAGTGGCTGCAGGAGGGGTGGGTGGACTACTTCTCGCCTCAGCTCTACTGGCCGGTGGCACAGGTCGGGCAGGAGTACCCGATCCTCCTTCGCTGGTGGGCCGAACAGAACGCCTATGGGCGGCATCTCTGGCCCGGCAACTACACGAGCAAGGTCGGCGAGCAGTCGCGCACGCCGTGGCGGGCAGTGGAGATCGAGAACCAGATCCTCGCCACGCGCGCCGAGGCCGGGGCGTCGGGGAATGTGCACTTCTCGGCGACCGCGTTCCTCAAGGACCGCGACTCGCTATCCGCGCGTCTTGCGCGGAGCGTCTACGACCTGCTGGCGCTGGTGCCGGCGTCGCCCTGGCTGAACGTGCCGCCGCAGGGCGAGCCTTCGGTGGAGTTAATCCGCGCCGCCAACGGTAGCTGGAGCGCGCGGGTGACGCCGGCGGGCGACCAGCCGCGGTGGTGGCTCGTGCAGACCCGTGTGCGCGACGGCTCGTGGCGAAGCACACTACTGAACGGCGCACTGCGCGACCTCCCCATCTCCGCCGCCGCCGACCGCGTGGCGGTGCGCGCGGTGGATCGCGCGGCGGTGGAAAGTCCGGTGGTCGTGATCAAGATGCGGTGACCTCAACGGAGAGATCGATGGCCCGAAGCAAGAGCAAGGCATCCCGGCGCGCTCCGATGGGCGTGGCCGCCAACAGCAAGCCCCGCAACGAGCGCGGCCGCACCGTCTCGGAGGAGACGCCGCTCGCCCTGCGGGCGCGCGGCGTCGAGGTGGACGACGCGTTGCGCGACTACATCCACCAACGCGCCGGCTTCAAGCTCGGCAAGTACGCGCCCATCATCGAGCGCGCCACCGTCCGGCTCGAGAACGTGAGCGGCGCAAAGGGAGCGCCCGCCTGCCGCTGCGCGGTGAAGGTCGTGATCACGCGCAACGAGAGCGTGGTCGTGCAGGTGGTGGAGTACGAGCACCGCGCCGCCTTCGATCGGGCAATTGACGCCGCCGAGCGCGCCGTGCGGCGCGCCGTCGAACGGGTCAAGTCGAAGGCGCGCCGGCGCTGAAACGCGTCAGCGCTGGGCCCGGAGCCAGCGCTCGTACCACCGCCACATCTCCTCGACTTCTGCCGGGAAGGCGGTCGTGGCGCCGCCCGAAGCGCGTTCGACCCGGAGCGTCTGCCGGTGCGTCTCTCCATCCACCGTCAGGGACACGACGTAATCCCCCGGCTCGGCCACCGGTGTCGGGGCGCCGCCGAATCCGCCACCGCCACCTCCGCCGGTGACGCCGAGTGCACGGAGCACGGTGAAGAGCGTGGCCTGGTCGAGTCCCGCCGCCGGTCCCGGGGTCGCGGGCCGTCCTTCCGCCGGACGCGCCGGCGGCGGCTGCTCGGCCGGACGGTCAACCCAGCGTCCAGGTTGGGCGGCTCCGCCACCACCACCGCCGCCGCCGGCGAAGCCGAAGGCGCGGGCGATTGCCTGCGTGCCCTGGACGCCACCCTCGAGGTTCTGGCGGATAAGGTCGAGCGCCGGCTTCGGGACGGAGCCCGTGCGCTCGATTGAATCGAGCGCCGTCGCCATCCGACGCGCCGCGAGGATCGAATCGCGCAAGGCGGCTCCGCGCAGCGCCGGGCGCGGCGCCGGACGGCCCTGATAGCCCCAAGTCACCCGGTGCAATCCCGGCATTCCCATCCCGGTCAACGACTGCAGCGTATCGCCGACGGCGTTCAGGATGTGCACGCGCACCGGGCCGACGTTCCGCGCCAGCCGGTACCAGATGTCGGCGCCGTACTGCGGACTCGGGGCCTGATAGATCTGATTCCCTGTCGAGCCGCCGCCGATCGGCGCGTCGCCCCACTGGATGCCGACCCGCGGCGCGAAGAGGTGGGTCGCGCCGCCCGCCATCGCTTGCTGCATCTGCTGCAGCGGCGCGATGTCCACGATCCAGATTGACCGGCCGTGCGTGCCGGCAATCAGTTCGGCGTCGCGCGGATGGATCTTCAGGTCGTGCACCGGGACGTTGGGCAGGTCGGTCATGAACTTCTGCCAGGTCGCTCCGCGGTCGCCCGACACATAGACGCCGACGTCGGTGCCGACGAAAAGGAGGTCGGCGTTGCGCGGATCCTCGCGGATCACGTGCACGAAGTCGGGTCCGCCGCGCGGCAAGCCGCCGGCGATCGAGCGGAACGTGCGGCCGCCGTCCGACGTGGCGAAGACGTACGGCGTGAAGTCGCCGCGCCGATGGTTGTCGTACGTCACGTAGAAGGTGCTGGCGTCGTGCGACGAGGGCTCGATGCGCGACACGTAGGTCCCTGCCGGAACACCGTTCACGCGCGAGGTCAGTTCCTCCCACGCGCCGCCGTCGTTCGGCGAGAGCCAGAGTCGGCCGTCATCGGTGCCGGCGTACAGCAGGCCGGCCTTGAGCGGCGACTCGTTGAGCGAGACGATCGTGCCGAAGGTCTCGGCCCGCGTCGCGTCAATCGTGATGCCGCCGGTCGTGACCGTCGAGATGCGGAACTTGACCGGGTCCGCGTAGCTCAGGTCAGGTGAGATCGCGTACATCTCGTCGCCGCGCTTGACGCTCTTCATCACGCGGTTGGCGCCCATATACACCACGGTCGGGTTATGCGGCGAGAGGAAGAAGGGCGTGTTCCAGTTCCAGGCGAGCGTCGCGTCCGCCGAGTCCCGCACCTGCTTGGCGCGCAGGTCGGCCAGCGTGCGGCGCATCGCGGGCGTGGTCGCTCTAGTGGTGTCGCCACGCACGACCATCATCGAGTCCTCCCACCGCATGTACTGCTCGCGGTAGTTGGGCTTCTGGAACGTCGTCCGTTGGCCGCTGGAATGCAGGTAGCGGCCCATATTGCCGGCCTGGGACTCGCTGTACATGATGTCGGGGTCGGTCGGGTCCTGCTGCGTCACGAACCCGTCGCCACCGCCGAAGTTGAACCACATCGCATTGGTGATCGCGCCCTGCCGCCGCCGGCTCGGCCCGCACCACGACCCGTTGTCCTGCAGCCCGCCACAGACGCGGTACGGCACCGCCAGGTCGAACGAGATGTTGTAGAACTGGCCGAGCGCAAACGTGTTCGGGAAGTCGTAGTTGCCGCCGTTGTCGAACGAGACGCCGATGCCGCCGTCGTTGCCGACGATATGGCGGTCGGGGTCCACCGGATCAATCCACATCGCGTGGTGGTCCACGTGCAGGCCGATCGTTGAGTTGCGCGCATTGCGACCGCCCTCGTCCGAGACCTTCACCGGAGTGGAGGAGAACCAGACGCGGTCGGGATTGGTGGGATGGACGCGCACCTGTGAGTAGTAGAACGGACGCACGTTGTCGGGGGCGGTGCGCTCCCAGGTGCGGCCGCCGTCGGCCGAGCGATAGAGCCCGCTGCGGCGTTCCTGCGCCCGGGCGCCGGCCGTCGGCCGCGGGTTGGGCGCGGTGTCGGCCTCGACCATCGCGTACATGATGTCGGGGTTGGACTGGGCGATCGCGATCTCGATCCGACCCTTCATCGTCTCGGGGAATCCGCCCCCGGTCATCTCGGACCACGTCTCACCGCCATCGGTGCTCTTCCAGAGCGCCGAGCCACGGCCGCCCGACTGCAGGAAGTACGGCCCGCGGAGCCGGTGATAGCTCGCCGCAAAGAGCACGTTCGGGTCGCGCGGATGGATGTCCACGTCCACGAAGCCCGTCGTGTCGTTGATATACTTGGTGTTTCGCCAGGTCTGGCCGCCGTCGGTCGTCTTGAAGAGCCCGCGCTCACGGTTCGGGCGCCACGCCGCGCCGAGGGCGGCCACCCAGGCAACGTTCGAGTTGGTCGGGTGCACGATGATGCGCCCGACGTGTTCGGTTTCCTTCAGCCCGACGAAGGCCCACGTCAGCCCGCCGTCGGTGGACTTGAAGACCCCGCCCCCCGGTGAGATGGAGTTGCGCGAGTTGGGCTCGCCGGTGCCGAGGTAAAGGACGTTCGTGTCGCTCGGGGCGATGGCGATGTCGCCCATCGAGGCCACGCCGTAGTTGTCGAAGACCGGCCGGAAGGTGGTGCCGTTGTTGGTCGTCTTCCAGACGCCGCCGGCTGCGCCGAGGACGAAGAAGGTCTTGGACGGCGAGGGGATCCCCTCGATGTCGGTCGTGCGACCGGTCATATTCGCCGGCCCGATCTGGCGCCACTGGAGCCCGTCAATGAGGGATTGGTCAATGGACTGCGAGGCGACCGGGGCGGACGCGACGAGCGTCAGGCCGGCGAGGAGGGAGAAGAACCGTGTCGGGCGCATGGCTCGTGGGGTCGGGTTGTTTTTGGGGGGCGGGTGCCGTGGTGCCACGAATATGATACGACGCCGGCGTCGGGCGCGTTGGCGGGCGATGCCGGGCCCGGTGCGTCTCAGGGGGCGCGCGGCTGGACGAGCGTCGCCGGCACTCCCAACTCGACCGCCGTCGGGATCGTTTTCGTCCGGGCGTGCTGCCGCCGCGCCTGGTCCATCACGTTGGTGCGCCGCACCCAGGTGATGACTTCGGCGTCGTAACGCGCCAGGTTGTTCTGCAGCCAGTACGGCCGGTTCTCGGCGCGCCACGAGCGCTCGAAGAGCTCGCGCGTGAGCACGAAGCCGTCGCGCATGTCCTGCAGGCGGCCGTTGATGCCGGTGAGTTCGGAGAGTTCCTTCCAGTCAACGTCGGTGCGGCCGGGCGCCGTGGCGCGGATGGTGCGCTGGGCAATCTCGTCGGCGAGCTGGAACTTCATCCCGAGCCAATCGAGACGTCGCGCGCCGAGCTCCATCGCGTCGAGCGCGGTGAGCTCGCGGAGATGCGATTGCCGCCGCGCCTGCGCGACCAGCACCAGCGCCGACTCCGCGTGCACGCGCGCCTCCTGGAGCACCGGAAGCAGCCGCGCCGACTCGAACACGCCTTCGGGCGTCCACGGGTCGAGGAAGAAGAGGTAGCTCAGTCCGTCGCCGGCACCGGAGCGCCCGATTGCCTCGTGCGCCGCCGCGAGCTTCGCGTAGGCGCGATCAATCCTCCCGGTGGTGTCGCCGTAGAACACCGAGCCAAAGGCGCGCTTGAACGCCGAGGTGTCCGCCTCGCCGGCCTGCCACGCCGCCGCCGCGCCGAAGGCGATCCCGTGCCAGTTCTGTTCGAAGATCGCGTCGCCGTTGTCGTCCCAGGTCGTGTTGATCATCCCTGTGGCGCCGCCGCGCTGGCCGTCGCGCGCAAAGCCCTGGATGTTTGCCATCGCCTGACTCGTCTGCGGCCAGATGCGATTCCAGTTGTTGACGCCGGGGGCGATCCAGGTCTCCATTCCCGCGTCGCGGAACGGCTTGAGGTAGCGGTCGAAGTTCGAGCGTGACCAGTAGTCCCATCCCACCGCGATGAGATCCCTTGGCAGTCGCGACACCAGCTCCGGGTGGTTCATCGCGATGTCGCCCCAGAAGAGGTAGCGCTTGCCGGGGCGTCGTACTGTCTCGACCGTGCGTCGCACATAGTCGAGGTACACTGGGCCGACCGTCTGCGCATCCACGGCGGGCTTGGTGCGGCCGAGTCCAAGCTCGAAGGTCTCGTCGGCGCCGAGGTGGACAAAGGGGGAGGGAAAGAGCGAGTCGAGCTCGGCGTAGATCTCGCGGACAATCTCCAGCGAGCGCGGCACGCCAGGCGCGAGCACGTGTCCGTGCGGCTGCTCGGCGACGTCGGCGTAGAGGTCGAGCTTGAGCGCGTGGTGGAGGTGCCCGAAGGTCTGCTGCTGGGGGAGGATCGTCACGTGGTAGCGCCGCGCATAGGCAACGAGCTCGCGGACGTCGTCGTGCGACATCGCGCCGCCGGGCGGGGCGATGAGTGGGTGCGAGTTGAAGGCGAGCGTGTGCTCGAAGCAGAGCGAGAAGATGTTGAGCTTGAACCCCGCCGCCGCGCGCACCTGCCGCTTTTGGTATTCGAGCGTCGGCACCGGGCCGCGGGAGATGTCGTCCTGGACGCCGCGGTGCTGCATTGCCGGCCAGTCGCGGATTGCCACGCGGTGGAGTTGGGCTGCGCTGCCCGCGCCCGTGATGAGCTGCTTGAGCGTCTGCAGTCCATGGAAGACGCCGGCAGACGTTGCAGCGATGACCGTGGCGCCCTCGGTGCCGGTGACCAAAATGTAGCCCTCGGCTTCCATTGCCTGGGTGAATCGCAGATTCTCGCGCTCCAGGACCCGGCGCGCCGCCTCCGTGCCGGCACGGAGCAGGTCCACGTGCCAGCCGCGGTCACTCGCCGTAACCGCAGCGCGGAACCCGCGTGCCGTCATCGTCTCGGCGAAGTCCTGCGCCGCAAACCGGTCGTCGGCATCGGCGCCTGCCTCGACCGTGATCTCGGCGGCGAAGCGGGCTGGTGGGTCGCTGCGAACAATCTCGCGCGGGGCGGGAATCAGGCGCGGGGCGTCCTGCGCCGCAAGCGGCGCGGCGACGAGCAGCAGCGCGACGAACGAAAGAGCTAGGCGCATCAGCAGAATGTAATGATTGCGGGAGAGGCGGCGGTGTTGCCAAAGTAGCTACCGGTAGCTACTTTCAGGAATGCGAGCCATCGGCATCAAGCAGCTCAAGAACAAGCTCAGCGAGTACGTCAAGCTCGCGGCGAGTGGGGAGACCATTCTCGTGACGGACCGCGACAAGGTGGTCGCCGAGCTCACGCCACCGCGCGCGGGACGGGAGCGCGCCGTGGTGGATGAGCGGCTGGCCGACTTGGTGCGCCGAGGCATTCTCACGCCGGCGAAGGTGGTGGGCGCCGGTCCGCCGCCGCGTCATCCGATCGCGACGTTTGAGGAGGTCATGCGCTGGCTCGACGAGTCGCGAGGCGACCATTGATCTACGTGGACTCGTCGGTGGCGCTCGCGTCGCTGTTCGCCGAGACCACCCGACCGCCGGCTGAGTTCTGGGACCGCGCGCTCTGCTCGAGTCGGTTGCTTGAGTATGAGCTCTGGACCGTGGTGAACGGGCGCGGTCGGAATCGCGAACTGGGCGATGCCGTGGTCGAGCTGTTGAGCCGGATCGGACTTTTCGAACTCGGCGGGGAGGTACTCGATCGGGTGCTGGAGCCGTTTCCATCGCCGGTCCGAACCCTCGACGCGATTCATCTTGCCACGGCTGATTTTGCGCGGCAGCAGGGTCCGCGCGTCGAGTTTGCGAGCTACGACCAGCGGCAGCTCGAGGTGGCGCGCAAACTCGGGTTCGACACGGTGGTTTTGTAGTTTCAGCGCACGCTCGCGCCGCCCCCGGCACCGGCAGTAGTTTCACCCCGTGACCACCAGCCGCTTCGAGGCGCGCCGCATCCGTTGGCGCCGGATCATCTTCGACCACGACACCAAGGCCGGCAACGCCTTCGATGTCGCGCTGATCGTCGCCATCCTCGGCAGCGTGATGGTCGTGATGCTCGACAGCATGGCCGGACTGTCGCCGCGCGCGCACTCCGTGCTGAAGGTGTTCGAGTGGTTTTTCACGATCCTCTTCACGTTCGAGTACATCACCCGCCTCTGGTGCGCCGCCGACCCCAAGCGTTACGCCAAGAGCTTTTACGGTGTGGTGGACTTGATGGCCACGCTCCCGACGTACGTGAGTCTCTTCTTCCCCGAGTGGCGATTCCTGGGGATCGTGCGCGTGTTCCGGGTGCTGAGGATCTTCCGCATCCTCCGGCTCACCGCGTACGTAGCCGAGGCCAACACGCTCGGGCAGGCACTGATGGCGAGTCGGCACAAGATCGTCGTCTTCGTGTTCACGATGATCACGCTCGTGGCCGTGGTGGGGTCGCTGATCTTTCTCGTCGAGGGCCCCGAGAACGGATTCACGAGCATCCCCACTTCCATGTACTGGGCGATCGTGACCGTGACGACCGTGGGCTACGGAGACATTGCGCCGGCCACGACGTTGGGGAAGATGATGGCGAGTTTGCTGATGGTGGTCGGCTACGGGATCATTGCCGTGCCGACCGGGATCGTGACGATGGAGTTGCAGAAGTCGAAGCGGACGTCGCGGATGGTGACTTGCGGAACGTGCGGGCGGGATCGGCACGACCTGGATGCCAAGCACTGCAAGGAGTGCGGGGCGGAGTTGCCGACGAAGGGGAAGTTGTAGCGTCAGCCCCGCGTCGGATCCGTCCACTTGAGGCGCGGAAATCGCGCGAAGTCGGAGTCGGCTGAGCAGAGTTCGGCGCCGTTCTCGATCGCCATCGCGGCGAGGTGCGCGTCATTGATCAGATTTCCGCCGACCCCCGTCGCTTCGATGAGTTCGCGCATGATTCGCCAGTGATCTGGGCCTGGGTCAAGCGCGACTACGTTGGGAAACGCCAGCCAACCATCAACGATCGCGCTGGCGGCCTTCGGATCAATCGGCCGCCGGGTGACTCGGCGATTGGTGCTGAGACGGATGAACCCGGTGATGACTGCCCAGGGGAGCGCTAGCGTCTCCTCCGCTGAGAGTGCTTGTTCGAGAAACTTCTTCGTCGCAGCGTGATGGACGGACGCCTTATCGATGGCGTAGAGCAGCAGGTTGGTATCGACGAGTTTCACCGCCGCTTCGCCTCGCGATCCCGTACGCGTATGAAGTCCTCGATGTCGAGTTCCGCAAGCAATTCATTGATGTTGACCGTCGGATCGACCCCGAGGTCCAAGACCGGCATAACGTACGGTTTGCGCTTCGGCGCAGGCGTGGTCAGTCCGCGGTGAATGATCTGATTGAGGACCTCTCGAAACGAAAGGCCTTCTGCTTCAGCTCGCCGCCGCACCTTGTCGAGCAGGTCCTGGTCGATGTCCACTGTCGTCCTCATAGAATGATGCTAATGCATCAGCAGTGTGATGTCAACGCATCGCTCTCGATTGGCGGGGTTCTCGGCTTCAACTTGTGCGCTCGCGCTCCGCTCGCCGCACCCTTCTATTCCTTGGATGACCGATCCACGCACGGCTGAGCTCCTCGCCGCGCTCGAGAGCGATACGACTCTCGAGGCGGCGGGCCCGTTTCTGAAGATTGCGGCCGACTACTTCGCGCAGACGCGCACGGGTGAGGGGCCGGTATCCACTGCGCTTTCGCCGGCGGCAATCGCGGCGCGGTTTGATGAGCCGATGCCGATGGGGTTGAAGCCGTTGGCTGATGTTGCTGCGCGGATTGAGCGCGACGTGATGCCGGATGTGAATCGGCTGATGCATCCGATGGCGATGGGTCACCAGGTGGCCGCGCCGCTGGCGAGTGCCGTGTGGAGCGAGGTCGTGATCAGCGCGCTCAACAATTCGCAGGCCGTGTGGGAGATGTCGCCCGTGGGGTCCGTGATTGAGGAGCGCGTGATTGGGTGGATGACGCAGCTCGCAGGGCTTGGGCCCCGCGCCGGCGGGACGTTCACGAGTGGCGGGACCGAGGCCACGTTCACTGCGCTGCTTGCGGCGCGGGCTGAACTGCAGCCGGATGCGTGGCGGGTGGGGTTTGATCCGAAGAAACCGATGCCCGTGCTCGTGCACGGGGAGCACGCGCACTATGCCGTGCTGCGTGCGGCGGGGATGATGGGGCTCGGGACGGACAACTGCGTGGCTGTGCCGTCGCGTGAGTTCAAGATGGATGTGGATGCGCTCGAGGCGGTGCTGGCTCGGCTGGAGCGGGAGGGGCGAGCGGCGCTTGCCGTGGTGGCGACTGCGGGGTCAACAGCGACCGGGAGCTTTGACAATCTTGAGGCGATTGGGGGCCTGTGTGAGCAGCGTGGGTTGTGGCTGCACGTGGATGGTGCGCACGGGGCTTCGGCGCTGCTCTCGTCGGTGCACCGATCGAAGTTACGCGGGATTGAGAAGGCGCGGACGATTGCCTGGGATCCGCACAAGATGATGTTGTTGCCGTTGTCGGCGGGGATGGTGTTGGCGCGCGATGTGCGGGATTTGGAGCGGGCGTTCAGTCAGAAGGCGCCGTATCTGTTTCATGGGGCGTCGAGAGACGATGACGTGAGTCTCGATATGGGGACCAGGAGTTTTCAGTGTTCGCGGAGAGGGGATGCGTTGAAGGTTTGGGTGGCGCTGCAGCGGTTGGGGGCGGACGGGATTGGAGGGATGTACGAGCATCTCTGTTCGCTGACTTCTTCGCTTTACGAGCTGCTCAACGAGCAGGAGGATGTGTTCGAGGGGATCCATGCACCGGAGGGGAATATTCTTTGCTTTCGAGTGCGTGGGACGGACGGGGACAATGTCAAGATTCGCGAAGCGTACAATCGGTCGGGGGCGGGGTGGGTGACCTCCACGGTACTTGGTGGGACGAGAGTGTTGAGGGTGACAATGATGAATCCGAGGAGCGCGCGCTCAGACCTCGCGCGGACGGTGCGCGAGCTCAACGCCGCAGCAGCGAGTCGCGATTGACTGTCGAGCGAGGTGGTTAGTTTCTCGGCACGCGTTCGGTTGATCCGAGGGCCGTGCAGAAGTCGTCCCAAGTGCATGCGATCGGGGCGCCCCGCGGAGAATCCGGTCGAAGTAGCGCCACTGCGCGCTCGACTTTCGTGGGATCTGGAGCTTCGGTCCATTCGTTCGTCGAGTCGCGACCAAGCGTCAAGCAGAGATACAGCGATCCTCGCGGGTTCTGATAACCGGAGGATCGAAGCTGATCTGCGGTCCTGAGTGTTACAGGACCTTCGCGACGCCAGAGCCGGACCTCGCCAATCGTCGGCGCGTACAAGACGAGAATCTCGGAGCCGAGTAACTCGGAGTCGACCGAAACCGCGCCCGTCCTCGCGTCCGCTCGAATGTTGTACTGTCTTGCACTCGTGATCCACTCCATGTGGGCTGCGTTTCGCACGTAGCCCACCAGGACCCGGGTGTCCCGCGGTGGCTTCGCTAGGAACCCTAGAAACGGTGTCGAAGGGATAGTGATCGAGGGGCTGCCGAAAGCGCGTTCGCGCCAGAAGAGTCCTCGCGAGTGCTGAGAGTACTGCGAGGCAAAATGACCAACCACTTCCTCCAGAAAGTTCTTAAGACCGACCGACGTCTGCCCAGTCCTCGAGCTGTCGGGTCGCAGTGCAAAAGCTCCAAGACCAGGGAGCACTTCGACGAATTCCCGCTTTACCTCGTCGAGGCTGCCGGGATAAAGCACAAACGCACCGGCGGATCGTCGAATTGCATCTCGGTACGAATGCATCTTAGCCAGATCGTCGGACTTCGCCCGACCGTTCATCTTTCCGCCGTCATCATCCGTCGAATCGGAAGAACTGACGTCAAGCACGTCTCTCAGGTGGTCGACGCGGTACTTCGCGTCAAAATGAATCCACAGCTCTTCAGCGGAAACGCTCGCGACGTCCTTGCCGTGTCTCAGGCGCAGCGAGAAGTCTGGCCGAAATACTCTCGTCCAGGAACCCTTACCCGCACGAGCCGACCCGAACGTGCGATTGTAGAAGAGCTCGATACCTATCTGACGGTTTAGCCTTCGGACTGTACCAGTGAGTCGCACCTCACGTCCCTCGGCCAGCGAGAACTCGACGCGTCCGTCTCGAAGCCTCAAGAAATCAGACTGGTCGAACTCGCGCCCGCACATGGACGCAATCAGTCGCGCCACCTGAATGAAGCACCAGTACTCGTAGAGTCTTGCAACGTTCTTCTGTCCGACGCGGTAGACCGACTCGCCCCCACTCCAGGAGAGAGTCGCTGCGAGCTGCGACATCGTGAACGCCTGCAACATTTCCCTGTATCCGGGACGCCGCCGCAGTACCGGATTGCTTACAGAACGCGGTCTCTCGTCGGGGACGTTCGTGAAGACATCGGCGGCCAGAGCGCGCTCCAGCATCTGAATAACCTGCATACCCTCTCGCTCGCGGCGCTCACCGAGTGCAGACGAGCGATCGGGATTCGCGTCCGTCATGGCGCGTGCGGTAGCTAGCCACGACTTGAGCACGAACTTGATGAAGCGATTTGGCGTATTGTCGAAAGTCGGGTCCGTCCTAAGAATCGTTAGCTCTGCTGGCAGTCCGTACTCTCCGATTGCACCCAACAGGTGCTTGCTGGGAACTCTTGGGCCACTTCGACCAAGCTCGCGCGTTGCTGCGGCGCCCCCGCGCCACCCTCGGTGTGCAGTCCTGCGCTCTTCGCTTTGTGTCCACGACACATAGGGCCGCGAAAGGACCGTGTGAAGCGCTGCCTGGAACTCGTCCTGCGCCAGGAGGTTCTGCAGAAACTTGAATTCCTGGTACGCGTTCGTTCCCGTCGCATAGTTGTCAGGTATGAATCGCTGTTCAGCTACCGCGAACGGCCTTGTAACGAGCTCCGTCGCGTACTCAACGAGATCCGACAACATCCACCGATAATCGGTTCGATAACCAAGCTTTGTTGATTCAACCTCGAGCACACAGCAGGCGCTGTCGCCGGAATCTGAAATCAGTCCGATCGGGAGCAATCCGGTATGCAGGCCGGGGCGCAGTCGGCCACTAAGAAAAGTCGAGTCATCGGGCAAGAAAAGTTCTGGACGATCAAGCCGAATTGAAATGCCTGGATCCGAGAGGGCTATCTCATAGCGATATTCTCGGCCTTCGAGAAGCCGAACCGACTCCTCCGCTTCGACGTCAGTCGCGTCCGATCTCGTACTTCTCAGTGAACCCGGACTGCCAGGCAACTCGAAAACGCGGAGTGTCCCAAGTCTCCGACCATCCGTCGACTTGAAGTCAAAACTGGTGGACGGCGACAATGCGCTAGTCTGTGAAACCCACATACTGATTCTGTCGAGCAAGGACAATCATTCTGCGCACCTTGTCGAAGGTCCGCGGCAGCAGTGGCGCTTCCGAGAGCTCTGTCGTGGGATCGACTCCAGCAGCGGGGCCATCGGCGAATGCATCGGGATCGATACAGAATCGAGCAATCTCGAGCAGGAGGGGCTCCATCTGTCGGCGCGCACCAAAAATTCTCGGCAGCACCTTTTGCATCACTTGAAGGTCGAGGGCTTCCACGGCATTGCCGCCGCCGGCCTGTAAATAAAGTGCGGCGAAGCGGTGCATTTCTCGAAAGCTGCGATGGCCGAACTCGAACCCGTGTTCTGTAAGCAGAGCATGAAGCGAACGGATGCGAGAGGAAAACTCGGCGGTACCTTCAGATTGCGGTTCGATCGGCTTCGATGCCGACGAGAGGAAGGCAGTGACGTCCTGAGAGTTTCCAGACTTCGCCGGCTGAATCTCCGTGTTCGGTGCTCCCAAAGCTTCGGTTGGGACGCGAAACTCTATTGTATTGGCCCTGTCCAACACCTTCGGAGAGAACATGTAGGTCGTTTCGTCGATGTTCACGGTCCCGACCACGAAGAGATTCTTTGGTACGGGGATGAGTGGCGACGCCGGATCGGAGATTCTCCAGTGCCCGTCCGGCTCTCTCTTAAGGTTCGGCAGGACCCGTTCGTCGGATTCCATGCCCGAAAGCATCTCTGCGAAGTAACGCTCGACATGTGCAAGATTCATCTCGTCCAACACCAGCAAGTAGGGTCGAGCCGGATCTCCTGCGGCCTTCAGTATGAACTGCAGGGCGGCTGGTGCATGCCACGCGCGGAGGTTTCCTCGCGCGGGTTGAAGAGCGTCCTCGTAGCCGAACAGAGCCTCCGACCCAGTCCAGTCAGGACGCACCGGCAACACGATGTACTGCTCGCCGCCGAGCCACTGACCGAACTTGATCGCGAGCTGAGTCTTTCCGGACCCCGACAGTCCCGTCAGAATAACGAAGCGTTTGGTGGCGAGACTCGAAACGAATGTCCGCGCAGTCTCTGCGTGCCGCTCACCAAAGACGATTCCTGAACTTCGAAGCGCTTCGGAAAAAGAATCGGATGCCAACGCCAGTGCGGTTGCGCGTTTTTGAGGAGAACTTCCCGGCGTAGCCGCGGGCATGTCTGTGCTCTCCAAGGGGACTAAATCACGACCGGTCTTGCGTCGATAGGCCGCGTTCAGCACCTGCAGCACAGAGACCGGAGCCGGCGTCAAGTAGTGCCCCTGATTAAACGACGGCTCCCTGTTGAAGAAGACGTGCTGCAGACCGCCATCCAGCAGGGCGACTAGTTGTGAGCTCGCAGGCTCGCCAAACATCACGGATCGATGAAGCGGAGGTTCGAGCTTATGGAATTCGCGCAAAGAAATGCGGTAGCTCGGGGTCTGGGCCCATTCGGTTCCGTCAACGCCGCGGAACTTGTCGTCGACAGCAGCGTCCGCGATAGAAATTCCTGTAATTCCTTCGTTGTCCGTAATGTGGAGAACGACGTCTCCGCTCCGTACTTCACGCATAAAGCGATAGATGTCGCCACCGTTCTTTGACCGTTGTGGAGACCAGAGTGCCTTGCCCAATGCGTGCGGCCCGCTCAGTCGGTCAGGGCGCCCCTTAACCCGACTCTTCTCCACGAATACTCGACGAGAAATCATCTCGACGTCGCCAGTGGGGACGTCGATCGTTTCACCAGGTCGCCCATCGGAGCCCCATTCCGCCTTAAGGTCGGGATCATAGAAGTCGAAGTCCGTACGGCCCAATCGTTTCTCGAGTGCCCTGCGAACCGCGAGCAGCCGTGAATCAACACTGCCGTCCGTCGACGCCAGGTCAACATATCGTTCTAGGACAAGGTTGCGATGACCGTCGGAGGCGATGCGCTCAAAGTAGTCCGGTATTAGGAGATGCTTCGTCGCGTTCTTCATCAACTGCGTGCTCTGTGGGAGGCGCGCACTTGCCTTGTCAGCGCAGCTCGCGAGTGATTCCGGATCTTCGAGCTCCCACTCGCCCGTCTTCGCCTCGATCGCGAATCCAATAATGAAAGCGAAATTCCACGGAACTCCGGTGGAGTAGTACGTTCCGGGTCCGCCGATGCCATTGGCGTCGAAGGCTCTCCGCACCGCGGATAGATCAGCTCCAGATTCAATACCTAGACCCGCGATTAGCTCAGTGAGTCGCTCGAACTTCTTGCTCGCGGTGATCGTGTCAGGGAATAGGAAATAGAAGGCAATCGCATCAACAGCCACACGACGCGCGCCTTCGGGAGCCGCACCCAGTTGATCCTGGATCTTCTCATAGAACGAGCGGTCAGATAGGTCTGGATTCTCGACGAAGAGAGTCCAAACTCGCTGCAGGTTCTCGATTGTCCAGCAGTCATCGGAGGGAAACAGCAGCGAACCGCTTCCTTTGAGGCAACGGTCGCGAAACGCGATCGCCATCTTATAAGTCTCGTCGCGATTCTTTCGGCGAGCCATTGCTTTCCTGGAGAGTGTGAGGCGGCGCGTGTGCCAGGTCGCGCTCACGAAGGTCTCTCCCAAGGCGACATTGCGGAAGGTGCTCCGGCGACCACACCTGAAGCACGCGGCCCCAACAGCCCGAGCTAGTGTCCTTGCCTCCCGAGACTGCAGTCCAATAGCTTAACAGTGAGATGAATTCCGTTCGAAGCGACCCCCCCACCGCCACCGCTCTCAAACTCTGGGTGGTCCTAAACCGCGCCTCCGCGGCCCTAGCCGCCCACGCCCGCGCCAACATCACCACCCACGACCTCACCGAAGCCGAGTTCGCAATCCTCGAAGCCCTCCACCACAAGGGCCCAATGCTCCTCGGCGAGGTCCAAAAGAAGATCCTAGTCTCCAGCGGCGGCACCACGTTTCTCATAGACAAACTCGAGAAACGCGGCCTCGTCCGGCGCGCCCTGTGCCCCACCGATCGCCGCGCCCGATACGCCGAGCTCACGCCCGACGGCTCAAAGCTCGTCGCCGACATCTTCCCGGCCCACGCCGAGGTCATCCGACGCGCGATGAGCGGCCTCGGCCTCGCAGATCAGCGCCGCCTGACCGCCCTCCTCAAGACCCTCGGCACCGAAGCCGCCGCCCTGGAACCCAAGTCCGACTGTTGACGGGAACTATTTCGGGACTTAGTATCTTAGTAGTGAGAGATTAACCAGTAGAGGTCACTTGTCGAAGCTCACTACCCTCGGATTCCACCACATCACCCTCGTCGCCTCCGACGCGCGCCGCACGCTCGCGTTCTATCATGACGTCCTTGGGCTCCGGCTGGTGAAGCAAACGGTCAACTTCGACGACCCCAGCTCGTACCACCTCTACTTCGGCGATCCCACCGGCGCGCCGGGCACGCTCGTCACCTTCTTCGAGTGGCCCACCGCCCCACAAGGACGCTACGGCGTCGGGGGCGTGCATCACCTCGCGTTCGGGACCGCCACATACGAGACGCTGCTTCAGTGGAAGCGCTATCTCAACGATCGCGGCATCGGGACGTCGGGGCCGATGCCCCGCGGCTACTTCACGTCGCTCTACTTCCGCGATCCCGATGGCCAGGTGCTGGAGATCGCCACGGCGGGCCCAGGCTACGCGCTCGATGAACCAATCGAGGCGCTCGGTCGCGGCGTGATGCAACAGAAGCCGGAACAACTCCGCGGCACACGCGACGAAGCAACAATCGCCGCGACGACCCACGCGGAACCGGTGAACACCATCGCTCCCGATATGGTGCTCTCGGGCCTGCACCACATCACGGGCATGACGGACGACATCGAGCGCGCGAGTGACTTCTATGAACAGGCACTTGGCATTCGCTTGATCAAGAAGACCATCAACCAAGATGATCCGGACACTCCGCATTGGTTCTGGGCCAACTACGACAAGACGCGCGTGCTGCCGCACAGCTCGTGGACGCTCTTCGGCTGGTCGCCGAAGCATCCGAAGGCGCGCCCCGGCACTGGCCAGACGCATCACGTGGCGTTCCGCGCGAAGGACGCCGCGGAGCAACTGGCGTGGCGCGAACATCTGCTGTCGCTGGACCTGAACGTCTCGCCGGTGATGGACCGCCAGTACTTCACGTCCATCTACTTCTCGGCGCCGGACGGCCATCTGTTGGAAATCGCCACGGACGGCCCCGGCTTCACTGCGGACGAACCGCTCGAATCACTCGGCGAGGCACTGAAGCTCCCGCCGTGGCTCGAAGCCGAGCGTTCCCAGATCGCGGAGGCACTCGGCCCACTGAAGTAGCCGTTGCAGTTACCTGATATCTGACACGCGACCCCCACCCTTGGAGTTCAAAATGCTGTGGAACATCGATCCAACCCACGCCAACGTCGAGTTTTCGGTCAAGCACCTCGCCATCTCGACGGTTCGCGGCGCATTCAATTCGTTCACCGCCAGCGGCGCCACCAACGACGACGGCATCCCGACAGCGCTCACGATGGAGATTGACGCCGCAAGCATCTCGACCAACAACGAGCAGCGCGATGCGCATCTCAAGTCGGCGGATTTCTTTGACGCGGCCAATCACCCGAAGCTGACGTTCAAGGCAACCAAGATCACCGGCACCCGCGACGACCTCACGGTGATCGGCGACCTCACGATCCGTGGCGTGACGAAGCCGCTCACGTTCAAGGGCGAGATCGCCACGGCGATCAAGGATCCGTGGGGCCTGCAGCGCACATCGCTCTCGCTGAGCGGCAAGATCTCGCGCTCGGAGTGGGGGCTCAACTGGAACCAGGCGCTCGAGTTTGGCGGCGTGCTGGTTTCGGATGATGTGAAGCTGGAGATCGAGGCGGCCGCGGTGGCGCAGGCGGAGAGCGGCGCGACGGCTGCGGCATAAGCGCGGTTTGCAGGACACGCGAGGGGCCGGACGCGAAAGCGTCCGGCCCCTCCGTGCGTTCTAGCACACTCACGCGCGTTCGAGTGATGTCGCATGGCTATGCCGGGCGACAAAGCTTCAGGGGCTGGTTGTCACGCTTGCAAGTTATAACACTAACCATTATAATACTAACCGTGATACGTTCGTTCGCGAACGGATCCACTGCGGACGTGTTCCATGGACGAGCCAATTCAGCGTTCGAATCAACAGACAATACCGAATCTGCTTTCTGTGGGAGGATGGCCATGCGCACCAAGTCGAGATTGCGGATTACCACTAGGCAAGTGACTGCTGCAAAGGTTGACGGCGCGCGGCAGTTGCCGAAGAACCGGCCACCGACACATCCCGGCGAGATGCTGCTCGAGGAATTCCTTAAGCCGCTCGGAATCACGCAGTCGGCGTTTGCGATTCGGCTCGGTGTTTCGTTCCCTCGGCTGAACGAGATCATTAACGCGAAACGCGGGGTCACAGTGGAGACTGCGCTGCGTCTCGCTCGCGTGACAGGAATGAGCGCCGAGTTCTGGCTCGGGCTCCAGCAGGGCTGGGACCTCTGGCACGCCCTGCGGTCTGAGGATGCCCGTCAAATCTCGAAACTCGAGCCGATTGCGACTGACGGCCTGGAGCTGAGCGGCGCCAGATAGCGTCCGGGGCGCGCGGGGCGTAACGTATGCGATCCTCCTCCCAGCCGGAGCTTACGCGCGTGACCCCCGCCCGATTCCTGCTCGCACTCCTCGCCCTCGCCGCCGCCACACCGGCCACGGCCCAAACACCACCCAATCGTCCGGCCGCCGCGACTCCGCAGGCGCCAAGCGCCGCCGCGCAACACGCCACGCGCACCCGCTCGCTGGCCATCCGCAACGCCACCATCGTGGACGGCAACGGCACGCCAGCGCGCGGCCCGGCCGACATCCTCATCGTCAACGACACGATCGCCCAGGTCTCGTTCCTCGACCCGGTGGCGATCGCCGAGGGACGCGCGCGACGGCCGCAGGCCGACGCCGAGATTGATGCCACGGGGAAGTACATCCTCCCGGGCCTGATCAATGCGCACGCGCACCTGCAGCCCAACCGCGCGCGGTATCCGCAGCCCTACGACTACACGCTCAAACTCTGGCTCGCCTCGGGGATCACGACGATCCGCGAGGTGGGCACGGACAGCACGGCCGGACTCCTCGCGGTGCGCGCGGCCGAACGCGCAGGGACGCTCGCCTCGCCGCGGATCTATGCCTACCTCCGCTTCGGCAGCGTGCGCACGCCGACCGCGGCGCGGGAGCGCGTGCGCGCGCTCAAGGCCCAGGGCGCCGACGGCATCAAGATCGCCGGCCTCGACCGCGACATCCTGATGGCGATGCTCGACGAGGCCAAGAAGCAGGGACTTCGCGTGGCCCACCACGTCGGCGTCGAGGAGACGAACGTCTGGGACGACATCGCCGGCGGCACGACGACGATCGAACACTGGTACGGGATTCCCGATGCGGCAATCCTCGACCTCCGCCAGCACTTCCCCAGCGACTACAACTACAACAACGAGACGCACCGCTTTCGCTGGGCAGGCCGGCTCTGGCGCGAAGCCGATCCGGCGCGGCTCGACTCGGTGCTGACCTCGATGGTCCGCGCCAACGTCGCCTGGGTGCCGACGCTCGACATCTACGAAGCGAGCCGCGACCTCCAACGCGCGCAGACCTCTCCCTGGTTCCGCGATTACCTCCACCCAGCGCTCGAGGAGTACTTCAAGCCGGATCCGTCCAACCACGGCTCGTACTTCATCGGCTGGAGCTCCACGGACGAGATCTACTGGAAGGAGAACTACCAGATCTGGTTCCGCGCGCTGCGTGACTTCGAACGCAAAGGCGGCACGATCGCCTGCGGCGACGACGCGGGGTTCATCTACCAGCTCTATGGCTACGGGCTGATTCGCGAGATGGAGCTCCATCAGGAAGCGGGATTCCACCCGCTGAAGGTCGTCCAGCACTGCACGGGCAACGGCGCGCGCGTGCTCGGCGAGGAAAACCGACTCGGCCGGATCCGCGCCGGATTCCTCGCCGACATCATCGTGGTGGACGGGAACCCGCTGGAGGACCTGCGTGTGCTCTATCCCGGCGGCACCTCGCGGATCGTGAACGGAATGGAGCAGCGCACCCTCGGCGTGGAGTGGACGGTCAAGGGCGGTGTGCCGTACCACGGACCGACGCTGATGACCGAGGTGAAGGCGATCGTTGACGCCGCGCGCGCCGAGCGCGCGGCACGCCGCTGAACCGGCGCGAGCGATGATGAGCGCGTCCGAGAAACACACGGAACTGCTACGACGGATCCGCGCCTTCGTCGAGACGCACGCGGTCCCGCTCGAACAGGAGTTTTTTGCGCGCAGCTTCCGCGAGATGCTGCCGAAGCTCACCGAGTTGCGCGCGAAGGTGAAACGCGCCGGGTTCTGGGCGCCGCATCTCCCGAAGGCGCACGGCGGACTCGGACTCACGCTCCCCGAGTTCGCCGAGGTCAGCGCAGTACTCGGCGAGACGCCGACCGGGCACTACCTCTTCAATTGTCAGGCGCCTGACATCGGGAATCAGGAGCTGTTGCTCTCGCACGGCTCGGCGGCGCAGCGCAAGGAGTGGTTTGAGCCGTTGGCGCGCGGTGATATCCGCAGTTGCTTCGCGATGACGGAACCCGAGCACGCGGGGTCGAATCCGGTCTGGATGGACACGACAGCAGTGCGCGACGGCAACGACTACGTGATCACCGGCCACAAGTGGTTCACGTCGTCGGCCGAGGGCGCGGCATTCACGATCGTGATGGCGGTGACCGACGCCGCGGCGCCGCCCCACAAGCGGGCGAGCCAGATCATCGTGCCGCTGAACGCGGCGGGCCTGACGCTGGTGCGCAACATCCCGGTGATGGGCGACGCGGGGAGCGACTACGCCAGCCACGCGGAGCTGACCTTCGAGAGGGTGCGCGTCCCGATTGCGAACCGGATCGGCGACGAAGGCGCGGGGTTTGCGCTCGCGCAGGAGCGACTGGGTCCGGGACGGATCCACCACTGCATGCGCTGGCTCGGGATCTCGGAGCGCGCGTTTCGCCTGATGGTGGCGCGCGCGGCGACGCGGGAGCTCGCACCGGGCGAAGTGCTCGGCCAGCAACAGGCAGTGCAGCATTGGATCGCCGAGTGCCGCGCCGAGATGGATGCGGCGCGGCTGCTGGTGCTCGACGTGGCGGAGCGGATCGAACGCGACGGCGCATCGGCGGCCCGCGACGGGATCTCGCTGATCAAGTTCCACGTCGCCGGCGTGCTGCAGCGCGTGCTCGACCGGGCGATCCAGGTACACGGTGCGATGGGGATGACGGACGAGACTCCGCTTGCGTACTGGTACCGCCACGAGCGCGGCGCGCGGATCTACGACGGGCCCGACGAGGTGCACAAGAGCGCGGTGGCACGGCGGATTCTCGAGGGGGCAGGGATGGTGCGGAACGACAGATGAAAGTGGAGATGTCAAAGGGGAAAGGCACCACGTGAGCGAGACCAATCCTGTGCGTGCTGGGGAGGAGCTGCCGCTCGGGGCGCTGAATGCTTGGCTGCGCGAGGCGGCGCCGGCGGTTGGGGCGGTCACAGCGGTCGAGCAGTTTCCCGGTGGATTCTCGAATCTCACGTACCTGTTGCGCACGACGGCCGGTGAGTTCGTGCTGCGGCGGCCGCCGGCGGGGGTGAAGCCGGGGAGTGCGCACGACATGCCGCGTGAGGCGCGGATCCTCTCGGTGCTGGAGCTGCGACACATCCCGGCGCCGCGCGCGATTGCCACCTGCGAGCACGCCGATGTCATCGGCGTGCCCTTCTACATAATGGAGCGGGTGCGCGGGGTGATCCTGCGCGGGGCCGCAGCGCCGGCCGGTTACGATGCCGCGGCCTTTGCGAAGCTCTGCGGATCGTTCCTCGACACACTGGTCGCAATCCACGGCGCCACACCTTCCGACCCGGTGATCGGCGGACTCGGCAGGCCGCAGGGATACGTTGGGAGGCAGGTCGAGGGGTGGACGAAGCGCTGGGCATCGTCCCGAACGGACGACGTACCTGCGGTGGAGCAGTTGGCGGCGTGGCTCGCCGAGCACCAGCCGGGGGAGTCGGGCGCCTGCCTGGTCCACAACGACTACAAGTTCGACAATCTCGTCCTCGACGCGAAGTCGCCCGGGCGGATCGTCGCCGTGCTCGATTGGGAGATGGCGACGCTTGGCGATCCGCTGCTCGACGTGGGCACGACGCTTGGCTACTGGGTGGAGGCAGGGGATCATCCGGCGTTCCGCTCGCTCGGCCTCGGGATCACCGCACTGCCGGGAAACCTCACGCGGGCCGAGCTCTGGGAGCGCTACCTGCAGAAAAGCGGCCGCGGTGCGAGGCCAGCCACATTCTACCACGCGTTTGGACTGTTCAAGATCGCGGTGATCGCCCAGCAGATCTTTGCGCGCTACCGGAAGGGGCTCACCAACGACGAGCGCTTCGCGCGGCTCGGCGATGCGGTGCGATTGCTAGGCGAAATGGGCGGAGCCGTAGTCGCACGCGGGTAGCCTGCGACTCAGTCGTGCCGTCGCCGCCCGAGTCGGCCGCGCCGCTTGTGCCGCTCGCCGTGTCCCGGCTGGTGTCCCGCCGTCGAGCCCGTGGACCGGAGCGCCTCGACGACCCGGCCGAGCGCGGGGAGCGCCAACGCAACCGCGCGGCGCTCGTCCGGCTCAAGCCGCGCAAGGCCGCGCGAGAGGGCACCCAGCCGGCGATTCCGGCCGTCGTGAAGGAGCCGCACCGCCGCCGCCGTGGCCTCGAGCCGCGAGACGCGCGCGTCGGCGGCGTCCTGCCGCCGGCGCACCCACCCGTCGCGCTCCAGCTCCTGGATGATGCGGGTCATCGTCGGCGCGCTGACCTGCTCGGCGGCAGCGAGCGCACCGAGCGTCGTCGGACCGCCGAAAACGAGGACCGAGAGGGCCGAGAGCCGTGCCGCGCTCAGCCCGCTCGCCGCATCCTCGAGGCGCAGCCGTCGCAGCAGGTGCAGCGCGTGGCGGTGCAGCGGCTCGGCGAGGGGGTCGGGCGCTCGAGGCGGGTGAGACGAATGAGGCGGGCTTGCGATCCTGGGCGGCACCCGCCTAATATTTAGCAATGCTAACGACTTGGCAAGGCCGGCGACCGCCGTCCCGTCAGGCGCCGACCACGCAGGAGGAGGGATGGACGGGTTCCGGCTGGGCAAGGTGCAGCAGATCGCGCTGGTGCAGCACGACGTGCCAAAGGCGGTCCCCTTTTATCGCGACGGGCTCGGTCTCCCGCTCCAGTTCGAGACGAACGGGCTCGCCTTCTTCGACGCGGGCGGCGTCCGATTGATGCTCTCGCCGCCAAGCCACGCCGAGTTCGACCACGCGAACTCGATCCTCTACTTCGACGTGCCGGACTGCCGGAAGGCCTACGAGGCGCTCAAGGCGCGCGGCGTGCCGTTTGACGACGAGCCGCACCTGGTCGGCAAGACGGCGACGCACGAGATCTGGATCTGCTTCTGCCGGGACCCCGAGCGCAACCTGATCGGGATCGCCGAGGAGCGGCCGATCAGCTGAAGACCTCGAAGATCCCCGCCGCCCCCATCCCGCCGCCGATGCACATCGTCACCAGTCCGAGTCCGCCGCCCCGCCGGCCGAGTTCGTGGATGAGCTGGACGGTGAGCTTGGCGCCGGTGGCGCCGAGCGGGTGACCGAGGGCAATCGCGCCGCCGTTCACGTTCGTGATGCTGGTGTCCATCTCGAGGTCCTTGATGACCGCGAGCGCCTGCGCGGCGAAGGCCTCGTTGAACTCGATCAGCTTGATGTCCGTGAGCTTGAGTCCAGCCCGCGAAAGCACCTTCGGCACGGCTTTCACCGGCCCGATCCCCATCACGTCGGGCTCGACGCCAGCGGTGGCGAAGTGCACAAACCGCGCGAGGGGCTTGAGACCGAGTGCCTTGGCCCTGGATGCCCGCATCAATAGAACGCCCGCCGCGCCGTCGGAGAGCGGCGACGAGTTGCCCGCAGTCACGGTGCCCTTCGGCTTGAACGCCGGCGGCAGCTTGGCGAGTCCCTCCATCGTCGTGCCGGCGCGGACCATCTCGTCGGCGGCAAACCGAACGGTCTCGCTGGTCTTCTTGGCGCCCTTCCAGGTGGCGCGCTCCACCGGCACCGGCACGATCTCCCCGGCAAATGCGCCCGCCGCCTGTGCCGCGGCGGCCTTCTGCTGCGACCCCAACGCAAAGGCGTCCTGCATCTCCCGCGTGATCCCCCAGCGCCCGGCCACACGCTCGGCCGTGAACCCCATCCCGATGTTGGCTTCGGTGATGTCAGGATGCAGCCGCGTGTGATAACCCGACATCGGGACGGCGCTCATCATCTCCACGCCGCCGGCGAGGATCACGTCGTTCATACCGCTGAGGATCGCCTGCGCGCCGAGTGCGATGGTCTGGAGTCCGCTCGAGCAAAAGCGATTCACCGTCATCGCCGAGACGTCCACCGGGAAGCCCGCGCGCAGCATCGCGAGGCGCGCGGTGTTGAGTCCCTGGCCCGCCTCGGGCATCGCGCAGCCCCAGATCACGTCGTCAATCATTGCCGCGTCGAACCCCACACGGTCGGCGACGGCGCGCATCACGATCGCCGAGAGTTCCACCGGATGCACCGAGGCGAGGGCGCCGTCCTTCTTGCCGCGCCCGACCGCGCTGCGTGCCGCGCTGACGATCACGACCTCGTCGCGCGCGCCGACGCTGGCCTTCGCGCTCGCCTTCGCGCTGGCCTTCGCGCTCGCCTTCGCGCTCGCCTTCGCGCTGGCCTTGGTCTTTGCCTTCGTGCTTGCCTTTGCCTTGGGCATATGGATATCCAGTGAAGTCAGTTGCGGAGCGGCTTGCCGGTGCCGAGCATATGCGCGATCCGCGCCTGCGTCTCCTTGGTGCCGAGCAACCGGAGAAAGGCGTCGCGCTCCAGGTCAAGCAGGTCCTGCTCCGTGACCTCGCGCGGCGGACCGTCGCCGCCGCAGAGAATCAGCGCCACTTCGTTACCGATGCGGCGGTCGTGCGCCGAGGCCTGGCCCGCCTCCTGGAACGCAAAGAGCGCGTAGTCGAGGTTCGCGACGCCGGCCCGGCCGAGCGCGGTCATCCGACGCGGCAGCGGCGCCACATAGTCCGGCGCGAGGTCGAGCACCCGCGCCTTGGCGTCGGCGAGGAGGACGTCGCGGTTCATCGAGATGCGGTCGGCCACCGGGCGCAGCAGTCCCATCGCGCGCGCCTCGTGCGCTGAGGTGCTCGTCTGCGCGAGCGCAATCAACTTGAACGCCCGCTTCACTCCCTCGAACGGATCGGCTCCCTCGTACGCCGCGAGCGCGTTGGTGAACCGGAAGGCGAGTTCCTTGGTCCCGCCGCCGCCGGGGACGAGCCCCACGCCGACCTCCACCAATCCCATATACAGCTCGGCGTGGGCCTGGATGCGATCGCAGTGGAGTGAGATCTCACACCCGCCGCCAAGCGTGAGGCCGAACGGGGCCGCGACGACCGGAAAGGGCGCGAAGCGGAACGACATCACGGTGTCCTGGAAGCGCTTGGTGATCTGCTCGAGCGACTTCCAGTCACCGCCCTGCACGAGCTGGCCGATGCCCGCGAGGTTGGCGCCGGCGGTGAAGGTGCGCGGGTCGTCGTTCCCCACCACGAGCCCGGCCATCCGGTCGCGCAGGACGAGGTCAATCGCCTCGGCGGTCAGGTCCATCACGCCGGGACCAAGGGTGTTCATCTTGCCGCAGAACTCGAGGCAGAGCACGCCGTCGCCGAGGTCCACCAGGCGGGCCTCGGTGTTCTCGCGCACAATCATCCCCTGCGAGCGGAACGTGGCGAGCTCGATTCGCCCGGGCACGGGCGGCACCGGCGCCCAAGGTCCCTCTGGGGCGGCCGTCGGGTCCGACACGCGCCGACGCGGCGCCTGGGAGGAGTCGAGCAGCAGCACGCGCTCGCCCGCGGGGTCGTGGCGATAGAATGCCCGGCCGGCGCGAGCGAGCAGCGGCGGGATCTCCTTGCCGGCCTTGGTGAAGGCGTCACGCAGCCAATCGAGTCCGAGCGCGTCCATCGCCCGGAAGGGGCCGAGCTCCCATCCGTAGCCCCACTCCATCGCCCGGTCCACGGCCGCGATGTCGAACGCCAGCGAGGGCGCGAGCTCGCAGCAATAGTGGCACTGCTCGACGAGCAACGCGCGGAGAAAGGTGCCGTGCTTGCCGGACAGCTCCTTGGCCTTGGCGATGCGCGCCGCCGCCCCAAGCTTCCCGAGCGCGTCAATCTCCGGCGTGGAGAATCGCCCCATCTCGCGGTACTCGAGTGTCTTCCAGTCGAGTGCGAGGATGCGCTCGCCGTCCTTCTTGTAAAAGCCGGACTTGGTCTTGTCGCCAAGGTGCCCGCGCTTCACGAGCTCGTGGACAAACGGCACGAGCGCGAGGTCCTCGCCGGTGGTCGTGGAGAGGCCGGCGGTGACGTGCACGAGGACGTCGAGCCCGGAGAGGTCGCCGGTGCGGAAGGTCGCCGTCTTTGCGCGGCCGATCAGCGCCCCAGTGAGCGTGTCCACCTCGGGAATCGTCAGGTCGTGTTCCACCATCAGGCGCCCGGCGACAACCATTCCGTGCACGCCAAGGCGATTGGCGACGAACCCCGGCACATCCTTCGCCACGACGATTCCCTTGCCGAGCACGCGCTCCTGGAATTGACGAATGGTCTCCAGCACGCTCGGCGAGGTCTCGCCCGTCGGGATGAGCTCGAGGAGATGCATATACCGCGGCGGATTGAAGTAGTGCGTGCCGAGGAACCGCTCGCGAAAGCGCTTGCTGCGCCCCTCGAGCAGGATCCCCATCGGGATCCCCGAGGTGTTGGACGTGACGATGGCGTCGGGGGCGAGTTGCTCGAGCTTGGCGAAGAGCTCCTGCTTGGGCTGCGGCTTCTCGATGATCGCTTCGCAGATCCAGCTGCAGTCGGTCAACAGGCCTAGGTCATCAGCGGTGTTGCCGATGGTGATGCGCGCCGCCGCGGACGGGTCGAGGAAGGCGGCGGGCCTGGCCTTGCGCGCGCGGTCGAGGCCATCGCGCGCGGGCTTGGAGCGGTCGGCCGAGCGGGGGTCGTCGCTGCCGGGAATGTCGAGGAGGATGACCGGCAGGCCCGCCGAGGCGGCGAGGGCGGCGATGCCTGCCCCCATCGCACCGGCGCCGACGACCCCGACCTTGGTGATCCGCATGCTGACTCCGGGAATTGTCTCCCTGAACCTACAGAACTGCTGGCCGGAGCACGAACCCCGCCCTACCTTGGGCGGGAGCGATGATCAAGTACATCGGGTCCAAACGGCGGCTCGTCCCCCGGCTCGTTGCCTTGGTGTCGGCGATTCCCCGTGTGCGTACGGTGCTCGACCTGTTCACCGGTTCGACGCGCGTGGCGCAGGGGTTGAAGGCCGCCGGGTTCACGGTGACGGCCAATGACCTCGCGACCTACAGCGAGGCGCTGGCGACGACGTATATCGCCGTGGATGGCGCCGCGGCGCCGCTTGGCGAGTGGCGCTCGCTTGTGTCGCACCTCAACACACTTCCCGGCGTCCGCGGGTACTTCACCCGGACCTTCTGTGAGGACGCACGCTATGTGCAGCCGAAGAACGGGATGCGCGTGGACGCAATGCGCGCCGAGCTGGACCGGATTGCGCCCAACGGGCCAGCGCGCGCGATGCTCTTGACCGCGCTCCTCGAGGCGGCTGACCGTGTGGACTCGACCACCGGACTCCAGATGGCGTACCTCAAGGCGTGGTCGCCGCGGAGTCACCGCGACATCGCGCTGCGGCTGCCGGCGCTGCTGCCGGGCACGGGAACGGCGCGCCGCGAGGATGCCCTCGACCTGGTGCGCCGGGGCGAGGAGTTCGACGTGGCGTACCTCGACCCACCGTACAACCAGCATTCGTACTACTCGAACTATCACGTCTGGGAGACGCTGGTGCGCGGCGATGCGCCGACGGCGTACGGGATTGCCCGCAAGCGCGACGACTGCCGCCGGACCAAGAGCCCCTTCAATGCGCGCGGCACGGCTTGGCCCGCGTTCCGCGAGGTGGTGTTCGGCGTCCGGGCCCGACACGTCGTCGTGTCGTTCTCCGATGAGGGGTTCTTCACCACCGAGGCGATCACCGGCCTGCTGGCCGAGCGGTTCGGCGAGGTGGCGGCGGTGCCGGTGGCGTCGCGGCGCTACGTCGGTGCGCGGATCGGGATTCACAACCTGCGCGGGGAACGCGTCGGGAAGGTCGGCCGGCTCGGGAATACCGAATGGATCTTCCTCGCCGGCCCCGACGCCGCCGGAATAGCGGCCATCGCGGCCGCGGCCGAGGCGTCGCCCGCCGAGACGTCGCGCGCCGAGGCGGGCAGCGCATGACGACGCCCCACGCGCAGTCGTCGTTTGCCGACGCGGATTGGCTCCCGACACTCGAGATGCTCGTGCGGGGGACGCACCACACCCTGAATAACCGCGTCGCGGCGCTCGACGGCGTGATGTCGTTGCAGGAGATGGGGCTCGCCACCTGGGACGAGACAATGCAGGCGCTACGCAGCGAAATGGATCGCCTGCGCGAGCTGCTCAACCTGCTGCGCGGGATGACGCCAAAGACGATCACGCGTCGCGAGCCGGAGCGGCTGGGTGATGCGCTGCGCGTTGCGGCGGCGCTGCTCGACCACCGCTCTGACGCGCGCCAGGTGTCGGTGGAGCTCGGCGAGGAGGCGGCGGACGCCGAGCCGGTGATGCTCTGGCCCGCCGACGGTCTGCGCGCGATGGTCCTGTTGCTCGTCGCCGCGTCGGACGCGGCGACGCCGGCGACGAAGCTGCGGGCGACCATCACCGGCGGCGACCGGCGCGTGAGCGCGACCGTGGAAGGGAGCATCACGGTGGGCGAGGTGGAGCGGTCGCCGGCCTATCAGTCGTTGGTACGGTTTGCCGCGCTGGAGTCCGGGAGCTGCGGCTCCGAGGCGGGGGCGGACGGCGTCGGTCGGGTCACGTTGACGCTGCCCGGGATGAGCCGGGCTCCGGCCGCGTAGCAGCGCCGGCAAGGCGGCGCTCAGGCGCTTTTCACGCGGCGACGGCGCGCGCAAATCCGCGCTGCTCGAGACGCGTCCGGAGCTGACGGAGGGCGCGGGTGCGGATCCGCGAAATACCCGACTCGGTGACGCCAAGGTGGGGCGCAATCTCGAGCAGTGACTTCTCCTCGAAGAAGTACATTGACAGCACGCGCTGCTCGGCGGTGCCGAGCTCGGCGATGACTTCGCGGAGCACCTCGCGCTCCCGCTCGCGGTCGAGCTCAAAGTCGAGGTCGGGGATCACCGCCCCGACCTCGTCGTTGAAGCCCTGGCCCTCGGGCTCCTCGTCGAACGGCAGTTCGGGCGTGTACACCGAACGGAGTTCGCCGTCCGCTTCCCATTGCCAGACGGTCTGGAGTTCGACGCCCGCCTCGGCGGCGACCTCGCGTGTGGTGGCACGTCGGCCAAGGCGATTGCCGAGGGTACTGCGGACCGCGTGGAGCCGGCGGGTCTGGGCGCGGACGGTGCGGGTGACCGGATCGGCGCGTCGCATTTCGTCGAGCATGGCGCCGCGGACCCGCGCGGTGGCGAAGGTGCTGAAGGCAATGCCTCGCGCCGGATCGAACGCCTCGACGGCCTGCATCAGGCCGAACTGTCCAGCGCTCACGAGCTCGTCGAGCTCGACCGAGTCGCCAAGGGCGCGTGCGAGGCGGCGGGCCAGGAAATGCACCAGTCCGGCGTGGATCCGGACCAGCTCATTTCGGGCGTCAATGTCGCCGGCGGCGCAGCGGGTAAAGAGGTCGGCTTCGGACATTCGCGGCTCGTTCGTGAGAGGGTTCTGAACCCTCTATATTCACGTTCCGTGCCAGCGAGTCGCTGCTTCTAATGTGTTGTTTTACAAAGAGTTATACGAAGTAGTAACCATATGTTCACTAGGCAAGTTTCGCCGAGCGGCAGGTTTCGCCGAGCAGTATTTGACTGGCGCTACTTGGGGGCTGCGGTGTTGAGCTTTGTGCGGAGGGTTCGCACGGAGATTCCAAGCAGCTCGGCGGCGCGGGTGCGGTTGCCGCCAGTGCGCTCGAGGGCGGCGGCAATCAGCTTCGTTTGGGCGTCGGCGACGTTCAGCGATTGGAGGACCACCTCGCCGTCGGCTGGCTCGACGGGCGTCACCGGGGCGGCGCGCGGCTTGGTGTTGGTGAAGAGGTGGAGTGGGAGCACTGGCTCGCGTGCGAGGATCATCGCCCGCTCCATCGTGTGCTGCAGTTCGCGGACGTTCCCCGGCCAGGGCTGCACGCGCAGCCACTCGATGGCCTCCGGCGCGATGCCCTGGAGCTCCTTCTTGAACTCCTGCGCGGCGCGCATCGCGAAGCGCATCGCGAGGAGCGGGATGTCGGAGGGGCGCTCGCGCAGCGGTGCGATGTGGATCGGCATCACGCTCAGGCGGAAGAAGAGGTCCTGGCGGAAGGTGCCGGCGGCGGCGTCGGCGGCGAGGTCGCGGTTGGAGGTGGCGATGATGCGGGCATCCACCTGGATCGGGGTGTCGCCGCCGACGCGTTCGAACTCCTGCTGCTGGAGGACGCGGAGGAGCTTGGACTGGAGGTCGAGCCGCATCTCGCTGATCTCGTCGAGGAGCAGCGTGCCGTGGTTGGCGCGCATGAACGCGCCCTCGACGCGCTTGTGGGCGCCGGTGAAGGCGCCCTTCTCGTGGCCGAAGAGGGCGCTCTCGATGAGGCCCTCCGGGAGCGCGGCGCAGTTCAGCTTGATGAACGGCCCATCGCGGCGTTCGCTCTGCTCGTGGATCGCGCGCGCGAAGAGCTCCTTTCCGGTGCCGCTTTCGCCGAGGAGGAGGACCGTCGCGCGGGTCGGGGCGGCCATCGCGACCTCGGTGAGTGCGCGCGTGATCTGCTCGCTCTCGCCGATGATGGCCTGGCCCTGCCGGAGCGCATTGACCTCCTCGCGGAGCGTGGCATTCTCGCGGCGGAGGTGGACGACGTGGAGCGCCTGGTCCACCGCCATCTCGAGCTGGTGCGGGTCCACCGGCTTGGTGATGTAGTCAATCGCGCCGGCCTTGATGGCGGCGACCGCGTGCTCGATGCTGGCGAAGCCGGTGAGCATGATCAGCGGGATGTCGAGGCCGTCGCGCTTGAGGAGCTCGAGGAAGTCGAGCCCGGTGAGGCCCGGCATCTTGAAGTCGGAGATGATCAGGTCCACGCCCCCGCCGGCGAGTGTCTTCATCGCCTCGGCCACGGAGCGCGCGGCAAGCGCGCGGTGGCCGGATCGCTCGATCGTGTGACTGATGAGCATCCCGACGGCGGGCTCATCGTCCACGTACAGGATGGTGGCCATTGCTGTCCGGAAGCTAACTTCGGTGAATGCCGCCCCGCCACGCGCGCGCCATCGCGCATCTCCAGTCAGTGGACCCCACGCTCGGCGCGTGGATCCAACGGGCAGGCCCGTGCGCGCTGCAGCGGGAGCGGCAGGGCACGCACTTCGGCGCGATCGCGCGCTCGATCGTCTTTCAGCAGCTCTCGGGCAAGGCCGCCGGCACCATCCAGGGACGGTTCGAGGCGCTCTACGGCGGCCGCTCGCCCGCGCCGGACGAGTTGCTGGCGACGCCGCACGCCAGGCTTCGCGCAGTTGGCCTGTCGGAGCGGAAGGCGGAGTACCTGAAGGACCTCGCGCGGCACGTGAACGCCGGCTCGGTGCCGATGGACCGGCTCGAACACCACGACGACCACGAGGTGATCCGCGCGCTGACGACGGTGCGCGGGATCGGCGAGTGGACGGCGCAGATGTTCCTGATGTTCCGGCTCGGACGGCCCGACGTGCTGCCGGTGCTCGACCTCGGCGTGCAGAATGCGATCAAGCGGCTCTATGGACTTCGCAAGCACCCGACCCCCGAGCGGGTGGCGAAGATCGGTGCGCGATGGGCGCCGTATCGCACCGTGGCGTCGTGGTATCTCTGGCGTGCCGTGGACGATCCGCCCCAATGATCGCGATCACCGGGGCGCGGGGTTTCCTCGGTTCGGCGCTCGTGGCGTCGCTCGAGGCGCGCGGCCGGAAGGTGATCCGGATCGGGCGCGGACCGGGCAGCGATGTCCGGTGGGATCCGCTGCACGGTCCGCTCGACCACGCGGCACTCGCCGGTGCGGAAGTGGTGATCCACCTCGCCGGCGCGCCGATTGCGCAGCGCTGGACCGCGGCGCGCAAGCGCACGATCCGCGACAGTCGCGTCGAGGGGACGCGCCAGCTCGCCGAGGCCTGTGCGCGGATGCCGCGGCGGCCGGCGCTGTTTCTCTCGGCGTCGGCGATCGGGATCTACGGCAGCCGCGGCGGCGAGGTGCTCGATGAGTCGAGCGCGACTGGCGAGGATTTTCTCGCCGAGGTCGGCCGCGCGTGGGAGGAGGCCGCGGCGCCGGCGCGCGAGGCGGGGATGCGCGTCGTCGCCGTCCGGACGGGACTTGTACTGAATCCGGAGGGTGGCGCGCTCGGCAAGATGCTCCTGCCGTTCAAGGCGGGCCTCGGCGGCACGCTGGGTTCGGGGACGCAATGGATGAGCTGGATCTCGCGGGAGGACTGGGTGCGCGCGATGCAGTTCATCATCGCGTCGCCGGGCCTATCTGGACCGGTGAACCTGACGGCGCCGGAGCCGGTGACCAACGCCGTCTTCACCGAGACGCTGGGGCGCCTGCTGCACCGGCCAACGCTGATGCCGCTGCCGGCCTTCGGCCTGAAGCTGATCTATGGGGAGATGGCCCAGGGAACGATTCTCGCGAGCCAGCGCGTGTTGCCGCGCGCGCTGACGGCCGCCGGGTTCATCTTCCTCCATCCGACGCTCGCGACGGCGTTGCGGGTTGAGCTTAGATTGTAGGGGTGCGCCGCGGTGGTCGCGTGCGCCGAGCCCCTCTTGCCATGCCTCTCGTTCCGTTCGATACGCTGCCCGACGATGCCCGCCTCTGGGTGTTCGGCGCGCGCGCCCCGCTCGACGACGTGGACGCCCCGCGCCTCCTCGGCGTGGTGGACGGATTCCTCAAGTCGTGGAAGGCGCACGACAACCCGTTGACCTGCGCCCGCGACTTTCGTGAGGAGTACTTTCTCCTCGTCGCGGTGGACGAGCGCGCGTCCGATGCGTCGGGGTGCTCGATTGATGGTCTCTTCCGGCTCCTCAAGCAGGCGGAGGAGGGCGTCGGGACATCGCTCGTCGGCGGCGGGACGGTCTACTTCCGCGACAAGCTCGGCCTCGTGCACGCTGTGTCGCGCGCCGACTTCCAACAGCTCGCCGCGACCGGCGAAGTGAACGCCGAGACGCCGGTCTTCGACACCACGCTTACCAGCGTCGGCGAGTTGCGCTCGCGGTTCGAGCGGCCGGCGCGCGAAAGCTGGCACGCCGACCTGCTGCCGACCGCCCACCGCTAGGGCGTCGCCCAGCGTCTCCCGGGCGTCTCCCGCGCGTCTCCCGGGCGTCGCGCGTCGCCGAAGTCTACCGGCTCCAGGGCGGCGCGACGTTGTTCGACCGCGCGTAGGCGATCATCTGGCCGAGGTGCTCGTGCAGGTGCGTGACGGTGAGGATCATCGCGCGCTGCCGGCTCCAGTCCTGCCCGAAGAACTTGATCACCTCGGTGAGGTTGGCGTCGGTCGTGAGCGCCATCGCCCGGTGGAGGTGGCCGAACGAGGCCTCGAGGTCCGCGACGACCTGGTCCTTCGTGAGCGCGCGCTTCTCGTACGTCATCGCCGTCGAGAAGTCGGTCCCGCTGATGCCCGACTCGGCGGGCGCGGGCATTCCCATCGAGATCGGGATCAGGTAGTTGTCCGCCGAGATGTGCAGGAGTACCTCGCGGATGGAGCGGGCGGCGGCGCTCGGGCGCCAGTCGAAGTCGGACTCGGGGATCGCCTTGGCGAGGTCAATGACCTTCCGCTGGACCTGGTTGACGTCGCGGTGCATCTCGTCCATCAGCCCTTGGGCGGTGACGGCGAGCGGGGCGGAAAGTGAAAGGGCGAGGGCGGCGGCGAACACGGGAAGGCGCATTGGTGTGCTCCTCAAGGGTGAATAGGGGTCAGACGCGCATGTAGTCTGGCTGCCAATCGGTCACGGCGCGCTTGATGGCGCGCGTGTTGGGAAACTCCCCGGCCAGCGTACGCTCTACCAGCGCCGGGAGCTCGGCGTCACCGGCGAAGCGGAGGCCGATCAGCTGGCGGGTCGTGAGTTCGGGGATCCGCGCGGCGAGGGGAGCGGGGAGGAGCTCGCGGAGACGCAGGCGCATCTCCAACCGGACGAGTCGGTTCTGTACGCGGAGCGCCATCATTCGCGCGACGATTGCCCCGACCGCAATCGCGAGGACCCAGAGCGTCTCCATCACGTGGACGGCGTTGAAGTCCTGGTAAGTATGGGCAATCGAATGCGCAGCATAGATCCAGAGGATCGGGCCGACGACGAAGTGGTAGAGCGGGAACCAGCGGCGGTGGTTCTCGAAGGTCTGTTTGGGCTTGGGCATGCGTCGGGGTGGTCCGGTTGGTCGGGGTGCGAAGGGTCGGGGGAAGCGAATAATGCTCTGGTGCCGCGGCCGAGCCAGCTTGACTGTTGTTAACTGAGCGATTAGTTAACAGGGGTGGCCACGCTCCCGGACACCAAGGTAGCCATCCTCGACGCCGCGGAAGCCCGCTTCGCCGCCCAGGGGTTCGTCCCGACCACGATCAAGCAGATCGCTGGCGACGCCGGCGTGAACTCCGCCCTCCTCTACTACTACTTTGCCGACAAGGAAGCCCTCTACGGCGAGGTCGTCACGCGTCTCATCACGCGAATGGCCGGCGCGATGAGCAGCGTACTCGCCAGCGCTGACGGCCCAGCCGCTGCGATCGAGCGCTTTGCCACCCAGCACAACGAGATGCTCGAGCGGCTGCCGCACCTCCGCAAGATCGTCGGCCGGGAGTTGATTGACCACGACGCGGCGCACGCGCAGGACGCCATCCGGCACCTCGCCGCGACGACCTTCGCTCGCCTGCGGGCGGCAATAGGCGCCGGGCAGCAAGCCGGCATCTTTCGCGACGACCTGGACCCGCGGTTCGTCGCGATTTCCCTTGTCGCGCAGACGACCTACTTCGAGATCGCCCGGCCGGCGGTCGAGCTCCTCATTGCCGACGGCAAGCCCATCTCGGCGGACGTCGGCGCCGCCTTTGCCCGCCACGCCGCCGCCTTCACGCTCGCCGCGCTCGCGCCGCCGAGGCACCCTTCCCCGACCGACTGATTATGCGCCGCTCTTCGTTCTTCCCGCCGCTCGCTCTCACTGCCGTCACAGCCGTCACAGCCGTCGCCGCCGTCGCGGCCCTCGGTTCTCTCGCCGCGTGCGGTCGCCCCGCCGACGGTCCCATCGAGGCCACCGGCGTGCTAGAGGTTGTCGAGGTGGACCTCGCGTCTCTCACCACCGGGCGTGTGGCCCGTGTATTGGTGGAGGAGGGGGATCGCGTCCGCATCGGCGACACGCTCCTGGTACTCGAGCTTCCGACGCTCGCCGCCGACCTTCGCCAGCGTGCGGCGCGCGTGGCCGCAGCACGGGCGGCCCTGCAGGAAGCAATCGCCGGCCCGTTGCCCGCCGAGGTCGCGCGGGCCGCGGCCGAGGTGGCGGCATTCAGTGCCGACGCCGATCGCGCGGCGTCCGATGTTGCCCGCCTGACGCCGCTTGCGCGGCAGGACTTCGCGTCGGCCCAGCAACTGGAGACCGCGCAGGCCACGGCACGAACGGCGGCTGCACGGCGCGATGCCGCGGCCGCGCAGCTCGAGCTCCTGCGCGACGGCACGCGCGCCGAGCGCCTCGCCGCTGCGCGCGCCGAGCTGGCCGCCGCCGAGGCCACCCTGGGAATGGCGCAAGCGACAGCGCGCGACCTGGCAATCATCGCGCCGGTGGACGGTCGCGTGCTGGTCCGCAACGCCGAGCCGGGCGAGGTCCTCGCCGCTGGCGCGCGGGCAATGGTGCTCGCCGAGACGGGGCGCCAGCGCGTCCGGATCTTCGTCGGCCAGGAGGCGCTCCCGCGCCTGCAGGTCGGCGACGCGGTGACGGCGACGCTCGACGCCTTCCCCGACCGGCCGGTGCAGGGGCGGATTGCCGCGCTGGCGACGCAGGCGGAGTACACGCCGCGGGTGGCACTCACCGAGCGCGAGCGGGCCGACCTGCTCTTTGCCGTGCGCGCCGAGTTCCGCGACACCACGGAGTTTCTCAAGGCGGGCCTCTCGGTGACGGTACGGACTGTCCCGGCGGCGCTCGGCGCGCCAGGCGGGTCAGCGACCCCGTGACCGCCACACCCGGCGCCACGCCCGGCGCCACGCCCAGCGCCACGGCGGTCAAGACGGTCGGTCTCCGCAAGACCTTCGGCCCGATCACGGCGGTCGAAGGCCTCGACCTCACGATCCGGCGGGGCGAGGTGTTCGGCCTGCTCGGCCCGAACGGCTCGGGGAAGACGACGACGATCCGGATGCTTTGCGGACTGCTGCCGCCGAGCGCAGGCGGGGCGACCGTCGTCGGGTTCGACGTGGCGACGGAGTCGGAGGAGATTCGCCGCTCGATCGGCTATATGTCGCAGCGCTACGGGCTGTATGACGACCTGACGGTGGACGAGAACCTGCGCTTCTACTCGACGATCTACGGCCTGTACGGCGAGGCGCGCAGTGAGCGGCTCGAGCGGCACCTGGCGGACCTCGGGCTCGCCGAGCGACGGCACCAGCTGGCCGGTACGCTCTCCGGCGGCTGGAAGCAACGCCTCGCACTCGCGTGCGCCACCGCGCACCAACCGGAGATGCTGTTTCTCGACGAGCCGACGGCGGGCGTGGATCCGGCGGCGCGCCGCGCCTTCTGGGAGTCCATCTACGCCATGGCGCGCGGCGGCACGACGGTGCTCGTGACCACGCACTATATGGACGAGGCCGAGCGCTGCGAACGACTCGCCTTCCTCTCGCGCGGGCACCTGATCGGCGTCGGTACGCCGGCCGAGATCACCACGCAGTTCAACCAGCCGACGATCGAGGACGTGTTCATCGCGCTGCAGGCGGCCGACGAGGCGCGCGTATGAGTCTCCTCCACCGGCTGCGCCGCTCGCCGTTCTGGCCGATGCTCTGGAAGGAGTTCATCCAGATGCGGCGCGACCGGCTGACCTTCGGGATGGTGACGCTCTTTCCGGCAATCCAGCTCGTCCTCTTCGGTTACGCGATCCAGACCGACGTGCGCAACCTGCCGACGGTGGTGCTCGACGATTCGCGGACGACCGAGTCGCGCCTGCTTGTCCAGACGCTGGCGAACACCGACGTCTTCCGGATCATCGGCGAGGTCCCCGACCGCGCGGCGATGCAGGACGCGATCGAGAGCGGTCGCGCCAACGCGGCGCTGGTGATCCCGCCAGAGTACGCGCGGCAGATCGCCGCCGGTGCGACGGCGCGTGCGCAGTTGATCGTGGACGCGGCCGATCCGCAGTCGTCCGGGGCGGCGCTCTCCGGCGCGCAGCTCGCCGCGCAGGCACGCGGCGTGGCGATCACCGCGGCCCGACTCGGCGGGCCCTTGGATCCGCCCGTGGACCTCCGGGTGCGGCCCTGGTACAACCCGGCCCAACGCAGCGCGGTCTTCATCGTCCCCGGGGTCATCGGCATCCTGCTGACGCTGACGATGACCCTGATCACCAGCACGGCGATCGTGCGCGAGCGCGAACGCGGCACCCTCGAGCAGCTGATCGTCACGCCGATTGACAAGACCTCGCTGATGCTCGGCAAGGTCGTGCCGTTCATCCTCGTCGGCTACATCCAGATGAGCGTCGTGCTCGGCCTCGGCTGGCTGATCTTCGACATCCCGCTGCGCGGGAGCCTGGTGCTGCTCTACCTGCTCACCTCGGCGTTCATCGTGGCGAGTCTCGGCGTGGGGCTACTGATCTCGACCCTCGCCCGAAGCCAGTCGCAGGCGATGCAGATGAGCTTCTTCTTCCTGCTGCCGAACATCCTGCTCTCGGGGTATATCTTTCCGCGGGCGGCGATGCCGGAGCCGGCGCAGTGGGTCGGTCTGCTCCTGCCGTTGACGTACTTCCTGCAGGTGCTGCGGGGCATCCTGCTCAAGGGCGTGGGAATCGAACACGTCTGGCGGAACTCGCTCTGGCTGGCCGTGTTCGCCGTCATCCTGCTGACGATCAGCGTGCGGCGCTTCTCGAAGACGATAGAATAGGCGGACGGGAACCGCTTGCCGGCACCCTCGATTCGTACACCCATGGCCAACACCGACAGCAGGCTGAAGCCCAGCGAGATCACGCCGGAGTCGGCGTACTTCGACCGACGCACGTTTCTCGCCGCGGCGGGCGTGCTCGGCGCGGGGATTGTCGGCGCGCGGCTGCTCTACGCCCACGACGCGGTGGCCGCGCAGGGACAGGGCGCGGCGCAGGGATCGCTCGGCACGCCGTACGGCCTCCAGCCGAACGACACGCCGACGCCGGAAGTGGACGTCACCGGCTACAACAACTTCTACGAGTTCGGCACCGGGAAGGACGACCCGAAGGCAAACGCGCAGAGCTTCCGCACGCGGCCGTGGACGGTGAAGGTGGAGGGCCTCTGCGAGAAGCCCGGCGATTACGCGTTGGAGGACTTCCTCAAGCCGTCGCGGATGGAGGATCGGATTTACCGGATGCGGTGCGTGGAGGCGTGGTCAATGGTCATCCCCTGGCGCGGGATCCCGATGGCCGACGTGATCGCGCGGGCCAAGCCGACGTCGCGGGCGCGCTTCGTGGAGCTGACGACGCTCCACGATCCGCAGCAGATGCCCGGCCAGCGGCTCCCGATCCTTGAGTGGCCGTACGTCGAGGGCCTGCGGCTCGACGAGGCGATGCACCCGCTGACGCTCCTCGCCACGGGCGTGTACGGCAAGGATCTTCCGAACCAGAACGGCGCGCCGCTCCGCCTCGTGGTGCCGTGGAAGTACGGCTTCAAGGGTGTGAAGAGCATCGTGCGGATGCGCTTCGTGGAGACGATGCCGCGCACGGCGTGGGCGATTGCCGCGCCAAACGAGTACGGGTTCTACGCGAACGTGAACCCGACGGTGGACCACCCGCGGTGGAGCCAGGCGACGGAGCGGCGGATCGGCGAATTCCGCCGCCGGCCGACACTGATGTTCAACGGCTACGCGGATCAGGTGGCGTCGCTGTACTCGGGACTGGATCTCCGCCGCAACTACTGATGGCGCGCTCGCCGCTGGGGGGTCTCGACCACCAGCCGCGCGGTTTCGGCGTCGTGCTGTTCGTCCTCGCGCTGTTGCCGGCGTCCTGGATCGCCTACGCCGTGCTCTCCGACCTCTTTTTCGTTGGCGGCACGCGCCACCTCGGGTCGGATCCGATCAAGGAGGCCGAGCACCTCTTCGGCAACTGGACGCTGCGGATGCTGGTCCTGACGCTGACGGTGACGCCACTGCGGGGGATCACCGGATGGAACTGGCTCGCCAGGCACCGCCGGACGCTCGGGCTCTTCACCTTCAGTTACGCGGTGCTCCACGTCCTGACTTGGGCGCTGCTCGACATGCAGGTGGTGATTGACGACCTCGTCGGGTGGGACGAGATCTGGACGGACATCGTGAAGCGTCCGTTCATCACGATCGGGATGGCGGCGTTCCTCCTGTTGAGCGCGCTCGCAGTCACGTCAACGAAGAAGATGATGGCGCGCCTCGGCAAGCGATGGAAGCAGCTGCACAAGGCGATCTACGTGATCGCCGCGCTCGGGGTCGTGCACTTCTGGATGGCGGTGAAGCTCGACGTGCGGGAGCCGCTGGTCTTCGCGCTGATCTTCGCGGCGCTGCTCGGCTGGCGGTGGCGGGAGTCGCGCCGCCGCGCCGCCGTTGCGGCGACACCGCCGCCGCCGACACCCGCCGCGCGCTGAGCGCGCCATAGATTGCGGTGGTGTCCACCGCGCGCGCCGCCCTCCCGTACGACGCCTGGGCCGTTGCGGCGCCCGGACTCGAGCCGCTCGTCGCCGCCGAACTCCGACAGCTCGGCGTGTCGCGGATCGCGCCGGAGACGGGCGGCGTGTCGTTTCGCTGTGATGCGCTGGGGTTGGCGCGCGCGCAGCTCTCGCTGCGCGTCGCGAGCCGTGTGGTCGTGCGACTGGCGAGCTTCCGTGCGACGACGTTCCGCGAACTCGAGCGCGAGGCGCGGCGAGTGGAATGGGGACGCTTTTGCGCCGAGGGCGCGGCGGTGCGGCTGCGCGTGACCTGCCGCAAGTCGAAGCTGTATCACTCCGATGCGGTGGCCGAGCGCGTGGGGGCGGCGATCGCGCGCGCCGTGCCGGCGGCGCGACTCGAATCGGCCGACGGGGACGAAGACACGGAGTTGGGCGACGATTCCCAGTCGCCGATTGCCGCCGCGGCCGCCGCCGAACCGCCGCAGATCTTCGTGATCCGTCTCGATCACGACCAGTGCACGATCAGCGCCGACGCGTCGGGCGAGCTGCTGCACCGCCGCGGCTATCGTCAGGCCGTCGGGCGCGCGCCGCTGCGGGAGACACTCGCCGCGGCGATGCTTGCGGCCGTCGAGTGGGACACGCAAACGCCGCTGGTGGACCCGCTCTGTGGCGCCGGGACGATCGCGATCGAGGCGGCGACGCGCGCGCGGCGGATTGCCCCGGGACTCGGGCGACGCTTTGCCGCCGAGCGCTGGCCGGAGTCCGACGCCTCCGATTGGGCAGCGGCGCGCGCGACGGCGCGCCGACGGATCCTCCCGGCGGCGCCCGCGCCGATCCTCGGGTCGGACCGCGATGCGGGCGCGATCGAGGCGGCGCGGGCGAACGCCGAGCGGGCCGGCGTCGCCGCCGACATTGCCTTCGCGCAGCGCGCGCTCTCGGCGCTCGAGGTGCCGGAGGGGCCGGGGCTCTTGGTCGCGAATCCGCCGTACGGCGTGCGCGTCGGCGACCCAGCCGCGCTGCGCGACCTCTTTGCGCGCTTCGGGCAGGTCGCGCGCGAGCGGTGCGCCGGCTGGCGCGTGGCGCTCCTCTCCGCCGACCGCGCCCTCGATGCCGCGACGGCACTTCCGTTCCGTGAGATCCTGCAGACGAGCAATGGCGGGATCGCCGTCCGCCTTGTCGTCGCCGACCTCGAGAACGAAAAAACGAAAACTAGAACTCGAAGCCGAACGCCAGGTTGATGTGCGTGTTGGGGTAGTCGCTGGCGTCGTAGCGCGTGCGGATCGTGCGGTACTCGAGCCCGAAGACCAGCGGGCCGGCCGGCCGCCAATGCAGGTGCGCCTCGGTGGTCGTGTTCAGGAACCGGGTGCCGGTGGGGTCGAGGTCATCGTCATTCGGGTCGTCGAGGCCGTACCCAGCGCCGACGAGGAGCCGGGGCGTCAACCGGACATTGACCTGCGCCCAGCCGCCGATGGCACGGACGGGCGTCGTGCCACCGACACCGAAGTTCTGTCCGATGGCGCCGCCGCCCAGGCCCTTGAGGAGCTGGCCGCTGTAGAACTCGCCGCGCAGCTCGAACCGCGAGGCGAACGGCACGAGAAAGTCGGCGGCGATTGCCGTGCTCGGGTGCGCGTCCTCGTTGACGTCGTGTATCTGGCCGGTGTGATAGCCGATGCCGAACTCTCCCGCATTTTCGTCGCTGCCCCACGAGAGATGCGCTCTCGCCTGCAGGAACGGCATCCCCGAGCGCTCGGCCTGATCCACCAAGGTGTTGAACTCGCCGACGGTGTCGCCGGTGGTCGGCGCCAACGCCGCCGCCTGGACGCCGACGCGCATCCGGCCCTCCGTGTGCCAGCCGGCGCGGATCTGCGGCAACCAGAGCCAGAGGTTTCCCGAGTAGGAGAAGAGCGGTACGCCGACGGCCGAGAGACTGACCGGATTCAACCCGGCGATCAGCGGCTGCTCCTGCCCGATCAACAGCTGGGACTGCTGCCACTCAACGATCGCGCGGGCGGTGCGGATCCGGAGCACCGGGTGCGTGCGGCCGCCGGGGCTCAGGAACTGGCCGCCGAAGAAATCCGCGTCGAGGTCGCCCAGAAAGTGCCCACCGAGGACGTCAGGCGCCGAGACGGCGAGGCCGAGCGTCGTCTGGCGGATTGCCATGCCCATCCCGCCCTTAGGGCTGCCGTCGGGGACCTGCTTCCGGTACATCGGCACATCGGCGTTGTTCGTCTCCTTGGAGTTCTGGAAGACGTTCATCAGGACGCGGCCGGAGAGCTCGACGGTCATCCGCGAGCGGCTGCGGACCGTGCTGGCGGCCTCCGTGCCGAGCTGCGTGCGCAGCATCTGGATCATCGCCTCGGCGTCCTCAAGGCGCATCGTCAGCGAATCCACCTCGTTGCGGGTCGGCGTCTGGGCGCCGGCCGGCGCAACGGCGATCACCCCGAGGAAGAGTGCGGCGATGAGTCGGCGATGCGGTTTTTGCGAAACATTCGGCATAAGGGTATCCTGAGGAAGGTCGGCGCCGGATACGCCGCAAACGAGGGGGAGCGTTGACGATGGACCGCAGCCACCGAGTTCTGATCTTCGGCACTGTCGCGATTGCCGCGCTCTGGGCGCCGGCGCCGGCGTTGGCGCAGGGCGCCGTGGCCGGTCGTGTGACGCTCCAGGAGCGGCCGGGCGAACAGACCACCGACCTCGGCACCACCATTATTTACCTTGTACGGACCGATAGCGCGAGTCCGCGCACGCGCGCGGGCCGCGCGGCCATCGCGATGAACGGCCGCGCCTTCGTGCCGCGCGTGATCGTGGTCACGCCGGGGAGCCGCGTGGAGTTCCCGAACCAGGACCCGTTCAGCCACAACATCTTCTCGACCACGCCGGGCGCGGTGTTCGACCTCGGGCTCTATCCGTCGGGGCGGTCCGAGGAGACGCTGTTCCGGCGCGGCGGGGCGTACCCCGTGTACTGCAACATCCATCCACGGATGACGGCATACGTCGTGGTGGCGCCGACGCCCTGGTATACGCAGGCGGGAAATGACGGCCGCTGGACCATCGAGAACGTGCCGGCGGGGACGTACGCGCTGCACGTATGGCACGAACGCGCGAGCGAAGTGGTGCAGGAGCTCGTGGTGGCCACCGGCGGGCGGAGCGGCGCCGACGCGCAACTCGACGCGCGCGGATTCCGGTTTGCCCAACACAAGAACAAGTTCGGCCGCGAGTACGACCGAACCGGTCGCGACCGCTACTGAGTGCCCCGTCATTCTGACCCCACCCACGTGAGTTCGCGCGGCCTCAGTCTCACACTCAAGGTCTTCGTCGGCACGGCGGTGGTCGTCGTGGTGATTCTCGGCGTGACGCTGGCGGTCACAGCGCGCTCGGCGACGGCGGCGGCGGACGCGTCGGTGCACCGCGTGCTTGGCTCGGCGCGCGAGGCGCTGAACGCGCAGCTCAGCGGGCGGGTCGAGGGCCTGCTCAACTCGGCCGACGTCTTCGCCAGCAACCCGAACTTCCGCGACGTTGTCCGCCAGCGGCGGTTCAGCGACGTCCTCGACCAGTCGGTCGTGGCGACCGAGCAGATCGGCGCCGACTGGGTGCAGATCGTTGACGCCGAGGGGATTCGCCTCGCGAAGAGCGACGAACCGCAGGCGGAGGCGGACACGCTCGCGCACTCGCCGGCGTTCGGCAATGCGCTCGAGGGCTCGCTGGTCACCGGGTTCGGCGTCAGCGGCGACACGATGCTCGTGCAGGTGGCCGTCGTTCCGATCGCCGACGACAGTCGGGTCTATGGCGCGCTGATGGCGGCGCGCAACGTGGACGCGGCGTTCGCCGGAATCATCAGGCAGCAGGCGGCGACCGAGATTGACGTACTGTTCTACCTCCTCGATGAGCACGACGCGCCGCTTGTCTCGGGTTCGACGGTGCCAAGTGGACCGGAACTCGACGCGGCGCTCGAACCGCTCCACGCCGCGCTGTCCTCGATGGCGACCGATTCGTTGATCGAGATCGAGCTCGCCGGCCAGCGGAACGTCGCGGCCGGAGGAATCCTCCGGTCGGCGGGAGGCTTCCCGCTGGGCGGCTTCGTCCTGCTGCGCAATCGGGCGGCCGAGTTCGCCGCCTTCAACCAGTTGCAGCGGACCATCTTCCTCAGCGGCGGGCTGGGAATCGTCTTCGCCGCCCTCTTCTCGCTCCTCGTCGCGCGCTGGGTGACGCGCCCGGTGGCCAAGCTTGCCGCCGCCGCGCGCCGTGCGTCGGACGGCGACTACGCGGCCGAGATCACCGCCACGTCACGGGACGAGATCGGCGCGCTGGCCTCCGCCTTCCGCCAGCTGCTCGCCGACCTGCGCGAGAAACAGCAGCTGGTGGAGTTCCTCAGCGGCGCCGAGCAGGCGAAGACGGTCCAACTTCCGGCAATGACGGGGACGAGCCAACAGCGGATCGCCGCCGAGGGCCTGGTGCCGGGGAGTCGGTTCGCCGGCCGCTACGAGGTGAAGGAGATCCTGGGCGAGGGCGGAATGGGCACCGTGTTCAAGGCGGTGGACACCGAACTCGGCGAGGTCATCGCGATCAAGACGCTGAAGGGCGACTTCCTCGACCAGGATCCGACGGCGCTCGAACGCTTCAAGAGTGAGATCCGGCTGGCCCGGCGAATCTCGCACCGGAACGTCGTGCGGACGCACGACCTCGGCGAGAGCGGGGGCATCTACTACATCACGATGGAGTACGTCGAAGGGCGCTCGCTGCGGGACCTGATCAAGCTGCGGGGGAAGGTGCCGGTGGCGGTCGCCCTCTCGGTCGGCAAGCAGCTCGCCCGTGCGCTGGAGATCGCCCACGAGCAGGGGGTGATCCACCGCGACATCAAGCCGCACAACATGGTCGTCGAGCCAAACGGTGTGCTGAAGGTGATGGACTTCGGCATCGCGCGGCTGGCGACGCGCCCCGAACAGTCCGGCGTCACGCAGGCGGGGATGATCGTCGGGACGCCGGAGTACATGTCGCCCGAACAGGTGATGGGGAAGGAACTCGATGCGCGCGCCGACATCTACTCGGCCGGCTGCGTGCTCTACGAATGCGTGACCGGCAAGCCGCCGATCACCGCGGAGACGCCGTACCAGCTGATTGCCCGACTGCTGGAGGACGTTCCCGTGCCGCCGCGCACGCTCAACCCGGATGTGCCGCCGGCGCTCGACGCGCTGATCGTCGAGATGCTCGCGAAGGAGCCGGCCGCCCGGCCGGCCAACGCCCTCGCCGTCCACGACCGGCTGGCGGGCATCGGCTGACGGCGCGCCGCGCGGCGGACGGCCGCTGGCAGAGGGCGCTCGATTAGATTTCCGATATGCCCCAGGAGCCGATCGCGAGCGTCTTCAACGACGCCTATGCCGCGGAACAGTTCGAGGCCTATCGTCGGAATCCCGCTTCGGTAGAGGAGTCGTGGCGCCAGTTCTTCCGATTCGCCGAGCAGGTGATGGGGCGCGACCCGGCCGCCTCCGCCGACCCGGCCGCGCCTGCCACGGCCGGCGGCGCCGGAAGCGCGGAGTACGCGCGCGTCGTCGCCAACGCTGCCCGCTATACCTCGGCCATCCGGGCGTACGGCCACCTCTCGGTGCCGCTCGACCCGCTCGGATCGCCACCGCCGGGCGCGCGTGAGCTGACGCAGGAGTTTCATCGGATCACCGACGCCGACCTGGCGACGGTCAGCGGCGCGTCAATCGGCTTTCCGCATCTCGCCACGGCGCGCGACGTCGCCGAACGCCTTCGCAAGCGCTATTGCACCAACCTCGCGGTCGAGATGGGACACATCGGGAGCGACGAGGAGCGGATGTGGTTCCGCCGGCTCTTCACCGAGGAGCAGCTGACGCGCCCCCTCACCGCGGACGAGAACCGCGCGGTGTTGCGGCGACTGACCGAGGTGGACGGGTTCGAGCGCTTCCTCGGCCGGACGTTCGTCGGCTACAAGCGCTTCTCGATCGAGGGACTCGACGCACTCGTGCCGATGCTCGACACGGCGATTGACGCGGCCGCCGCCGCGGGCGCCAGGGCAATCGCGATCTCGATGGCGCACCGCGGGCGGATCAGCGTCCTCGCACACGTGCTCGACAAGCCGATCGAGACGATCCTCGGCGAGTTCCAGGGGCGGCACGGGCATCTCGCGGAGGCGTCGACCGGTGACGTGAAGTACCACCTCGGCTTCGAAGGCACGCACGCGACGCCGAGCGGGGAAGTGCGCGTCTCGCTGATGCCGAACCCGAGCCACCTCGAGATGGTGAACCCGGTGCTGCAGGGCAACGTGCGGGCCCGCCAGCGGAACGCGTCGGACGCGTCGGTCCGCGACGAGAAGGCGGTCGTCCCGATCTGCATCCACGGCGATGCGGCGTTCCCCGGTGAGGGGGTCGTTGCCGAGACGTTCAACCTCTCGCGTCTCCGCGGCTACCGCGTCGGCGGCACGCTCCACGTCATCACCAACAACCAGATTGGCTTCACCACCGACCCCACCGACGCGCGTTCGACGCGCTACGCGAGCGACGTGGCAAAGGGATTCGAGACACCCATCATCCACGTCAACGCCGATGACGCCGAGGGGTGCGTCATCGCGATGCGGATCGCGGTGGCATACCGCACGGCGTTCGGCAAGGACTTCCTGGTGGACCTCGTCGGCTACCGGCGATGGGGCCACAACGAGGGCGACGAGCCGACCTACACGCAACCGCGCCTCTATGAGCGGGTGAAGGCCCACCCGACGGCGCGCCAGGTGTGGGGTGCGCGGCTCGTGAAGGCCGGCGTGGTCACTGCCGAGCAGGTCGAGGCGCTCGAGAAGGAAGTGGCCGCCGGGTACCAGGCGGCGTACGAGCGTTCGAAGGCGGCGCCGGACGAGCCGCACGCGGCGACTGCAGCCGCAACTATAGCCGCGGCACCAGCCGCGGCGTCGGCCGAGCCAGCCTCGTCCACGGCGGCGACGGCGGTCCCCGCCGACCGGCTCGCGGCGTGGAACACCGCGTTGCTGACCTACCCGAGCGACTTCACGCCGCATCCGCGGCTGGCCAAGCAGCTCGAGCGCCGCCGCGATGCGCTCGGCGCCGAACCGGCGATTGACTGGGGGCACGCCGAGCAGCTCGCGTTCGCGTCAATCGTCGCCGAGGGGACGCCCATCCGGATCTCCGGGCAGGACGTGGAGCGCGGGACCTTCTCGCACCGCCACGCTGTGCTCCACGACGTGAAGGACGCCCGGACGCACGTGCCGCTCGCCCATCTCCCGGGCGCCGTTGGCCGGTTCGAGATCTTCAACTCACCGCTTTCGGAGATGGCCGTGCTTGGCTTCGAGTACGGGTTCAGCGTGGCAACACCGGACACGCTGACGCTCTGGGAAGCGCAGTTCGGTGATTTCGGGAATGTCGCGCAGCCAATCATTGACCAGTTCATCGCGTCCGACCGCGCGAAATGGGCGCAGGACTCGGGGCTCGTGTTGCTCCTGCCGCACGGCTACGAGGGGCAGGGGCCGGAACATTCGAGCGCCCGACTCGAACGCTTCCTCCAGCTCTGCGCGGAGGGGAACCTGCGGGTGGCGTATCCCAGCTCGCCGGCCCAGTACTTTCACATCCTGCGGCGGCAGGCACGGTTGAAGCGGCGGCGGCCGCTCGTGTTGATGCAGCCCAAGTCGCTGCTCCGGCTCGCGCAGGCGGCGTCGGCGGTGGCCGAGCTCTCGCAGGGCACGTTCCGTCCGGCGATTGACGATCCGGCGGGCGCGGAAAAGCGCGACAAGGTGAAGCGCCTGATCTTCTGCACCGGCAAGGTCTACTACGACCTCATCGCGCCGGGCGTCCCCGAGAGCGTCGCCGTGGTGCGCGTCGAGGAGCTGTATCCGTGGCCGCACGAGGAACTTGAGCGGATCGTTGACCTCTATCCGCAGATTGACGAGGTGGCGTGGGTGCAGGAGGAGCCGAAGAATATGGGTGCCTGGAGCTTCGTCGCGCCGCGGCTACGCGTCTCGACCGGGAACGCGCTCGTCATCCGCTACTACGGCCGGCCCGAGCGCGCGAGTCCCGCCGAGGGGTTTGCCGACGCGCACGGCGAGGAACAGGCGCGCATCGTCGCCGAGGCGCTGCAGGGCCCGGTGCGGCAGACGGGCGCGCGGCGTGCCTCAGCAATGGCGTCGCCGCCGCGGTGAGCGTCCGCGCGTTCGCCCTCCTGCTGTTGGTCCTCGCGCCGCGCCTTGCCCCCGGGCAGGAACGTGGCGCACCGGCGCTGGACCAACTCCTCCGCGGCCTGACGGTCACCAGCCGCGTCCTGATGGTCGGCGCCCATCCGGACGACGAGGACACCCAACTGCTCGCCGAACTGGTGCGCGGGCATCAGGTACACGCCGCCTATCTCTCGCTCACCCGCGGCGATGGCGGGCAGAACCTGATCGGCAACGAACTCGGCGAGGCGCTCGGCGCGATTCGCACCGAGGAACTGCTGGCGGCGCGGCGGGTGGATGGCGCGCACCAGTTCTTCACCCGCGCCTACGACTTCGGATTCTCCAAGTCGGCCGAGGAGACCTTCCGACACTGGGACCGCGAGCAGCTCACTGGCGACGTCGTGCGGGTGATCCGCGCCTTCCGGCCGCAGGTGGTCGTCTCGGTGTTCTCCGGCACGCCGGCGGACGGGCACGGTCATCACCAGGCGGCGGGAATCGTTGCGCGCGCCGGCTTCGAAGCGGCGATGGACACCGTGCGTTTTCCGGTGAGCACCCACGGCCGGCCGTGGGGGCCGTCGAAGTTCTACCGCGGTGCCTGGAGCCGGAACCGGCCGGCGACGCTGACGATGGAAGTCGGGACGTACGACGCGGTGCTCGGACGGAGCCCGGCGGAGATCGCCGGCGAGAGCCGGTCGCAGCATCGCTCGCAGGGCTTCGGCGTGCTGCAGCGGCGCGGTGCCGCCCAGACGCGGTTGACGCGCGAACTCTCGTTGGTGAACGAGTCCACACCGGCGACCGAGGAGCGGTCGCTCTTCGACGGGATTGACACGAGCTTTGCGCGACTCACCACGCTCACCGGTGGGCGCGCCGCGATGCTCGCGGCAGTGGCGCCGGTGGTGGATTCGCTCCGCCGCACGGCAGACCTGCGGCGGCCATCGGCGCTTGTGCCGGGACTCGCCCGCGTGGTGGCGCTCACGGAGGAAGCCCGGGCCGCGGTGATGCGCTGCGAGTTGGTGCCGATCACGACGTATCAGAGCATCAACAGGCCGCCGCCGACCTGCGACGCCGAGGAGATTGCGCTCGACGCGGTGGTCGAGCGGCTCCACGGTCGCGCCCGCGCCGCGCTCGCGCAGGCGGCCGGCGTGCTCATCGAGGCGGTGGCGCAACAGGAACTCGTCGCATTCGGCGACTCCCTGAACGTGCGCGTCCACATCTACAACCGCGGTGCGCATCCGGTGACACTCCACGAGCTTCGCCTGACGGGGTCGCCTCCGCGGGAGCCGGCGCAGCCGGTGATCATCCCCGCCGGCGCCGACACGGTGCTCCAGGCCTGGGTGGTTGGGCTCGTGGACCTGCGACCGTGGTGGATCGGCGGCCGCGCCGGCGGTGGGATGTTCCCCGACTCGCGGTCACCGGCCGACGCCGAGTCGCGAGTGTCGTACGGCGTCTCCACGGAGCTGGTGCCGAGCGTGTCGCTGGCCGAGGACGCGCGACGCGTCTCGACGGTGCGCGCCCGGATCGAGGTGGCGGGGGTTGCGTTTGTCGCCGAGGGCGGGAGCGTGATCCGGCGCTTCGCCGATCCCGTGCTCGGTGAGCAGAACCGACCGGTCGGCGGCGTGCCGCAGATCACGATCGCGCTCGATCGCGGCCTCGAGTACGTACGCGCCGGCCAGCCGCTCGACCGACGGCTCCGTGTGACCTTGCAATCGCACACGACGCAGCCACGCACGCTCCGCTTTCGCCTGTTGCTGCCCGCGGGCGTCCGCGCCACCGGCGTTCCCGATTCGCTCGTCCTCGCGGCCGGCGCGGCGCGGGAGATTTACGTTTCGCTGGCCGGGCAGCTGGGCGCCGGACGCCACGAGTTCGGCATCGGCGCCGTCTCCGACGGCGTGACGTATGTGGAGGGCTTCACGGCGATCGAATATCCGCACATCCGCCCCCTGCGCCTCTACCGCCAGTCGGCGATGTATCTCCAGGCGGTACCGGTGACGGTGCCGCGCGCCCTGCGCGTGGCGTACGTGACCGGGGTCTCGGATGCAATGGCGGCCGCCCTCCGCCAGCTCGACATCCCGGTGACGCTGCTCAGTCCCGAGCAGGTCCCGCTCCTCGACCTCTCGCAGTACACGACGGTCGTCATCGGGCCGCGGGCGTACGAGGCGAGCGCGGACCTGCGCGCGGCGAATCCGCGGCTCTTCGAGTGGGTGCGCTCGGGCGGCACGCTGCTGGTGCAGTACGGGCAGTTCGAGATGGCGCAGCCGGGGATGATGCCCTTTCCGGTTGGTCTGCGGCGCCCGGCCGCGCGGGTGACGCTCGAGGACGCGCCGGTGCGTGTGCTCGATCCGCAGTCGCGGCTGCTGCGCTGGCCGAACCGGATCGCCGACGACGATTGGGCCGACTGGGTGCAGGAGCGCGCGCTTTATATGCCGGGCGAGATTGACGGGCGCTACCGTACGCCGCTCGGGATGAACGACCCCGACGAGCCGGAGAATCGCGGCGCGATCCTCGAGGCGACGCTCGGGCAGGGGCGCTACGTGTACACCACGCTCTCACTCTTCCGGCAGTTGCCGGCCGGTGTGCCGGGCGCGGCGCGTCTCGTCGTGAACCTGCTCTCTGCCGGCCTGACGCCGCCGTAGGCGCGGCGGGAGCGCGCGTCAGGCCGCGACGGGGCGCGGCTTGGGCGGCGTGAGATGCGCCTCGATGCCAAGGCCGAGGAAGATCGTCCCGAGGGCGAGCGCCGCGCCGGTGAAGAAGGGCACGCCCTTCCCGAGATAGTCGAAGGCGAATCCCGCCCAGATCGGGCCAATCACGCGCGCCAGCCCGCCGAAGGTCTGTTGCACGCCCATATACAGGCCGCGTTCGTGGTTGGGGATCACCTGCGAGAGCATCCCGGTGACGCAGGGGAAGGTGAAGGCAGTGCCGAGCGGGATGAGCCCGATTGCGATGGCGAGGGTGAAGTAGTCGTGGGAGAACGGGATCGCCGCGAGTCCGAGCGCGAGGAGGACGGTTCCGAGGCGCGACAGCCGCGGCTCGCGGAAGCGGTCCACCGCCGGCCCCAGCAGGAGCGCGCGCGCGACGACCGAGAGGATGCCGATGTACATGAACACCCAGCCGATGCTCGTCTCGTCAATCGCAAACCGGTCGAACAGGAACAGCGCGAGGATCGCGGTCATCCCCTGGAAGGCGCCCATCCCGATGGCGTAGATCCAGATCAGGCGGCTCGCCGGGAGGCCGGGATGCGTGACGACGCGCCGCAGGGTCTCGCGTGACCCCGAGACCACCGGCCGCTCCGACGTCTTCGCGTTGGCGTGGACATTCGATTCGGTGAGGTACTTCCAGGCGAAGGCGATGTTGACGATCGTGAGCGCAGCCGCAAAGAGCCCGGGGGCGGCGAAGCTGACGCGGGCGGCGAACGAGCCTATCACCGGGCCCAGCGCGACCCCCGCATTGGTGGCGGCAGAGAGCCAGCCGAGCGCCTTGGCGCGGTCCGACGGTTCGGTGGCGTCGGCGACGTAGGCCTGGATCACGCTCACCGTGCCGCCGCCGGCACCCTGGACCAGCCGGGAGAGGAAGAGCAGTTCGAGACTGCCGGCGAACGCGAAGACGATGTAGGCGATGCCGCTCGCGGCGAGTCCGACGAGGAGGGCCGGTCGCCGGCCGAAGCGGTCGGAGACCCGTCCCCAGACCGGCGCGCTGATCAGCTGGGCGACGGCGAACGACGAGACCAGGAGCGCGATTACCGCGCCCTCGCCCCCCATCCCGAGGCTATCGAGCGCGCGCCAGAGGGGCCCGTGGCCGACGAACCGCGTCGCATAGTACGGAAGCAGGGGGAGCACCATGAGGAGCCCCACCATGTCCATGAACGCGGTGACCATCAGGACGACGAGCTTGCCCAGGGGCGATCCTCGCGGTGCGTGGGCCGACGGCGAGCGGCCGACGGCGAACGGCCGTCGGCGTAAGGCCGTCGGCGGTGGGGGAAGATAACACCCCGGCCTACTGGCGCAGTGCGGCAAAGCGGTATACTCCGGGCGTGCTAGAGAGTATCGGACGCCCAGTCCGCGAGGCGCTCGCGCAACTCGGCGCCGCTGGCCGCCTCACCGTCGAGGCCGGCCGGTCGCTTCGCGACGTGCGTACCTGGGTCCCGAACTTCTCGCAGCAGGCCCGGCAACTGGGCGTGGATTCGCTTCCGATCGGCGCCCTGATTGCGCTCTTTACGGGCGTCGTGCTGGCCCTCCTCGCGAGCTATAGCTTTACCGGCGCCGTGCCGCGCTATCTGGTCGGCACGCTGGTGCAGAAGACGGTGATGCTGGAACTGGCGCCGGTGCTCACGGGGCTCGCGCTCGCCGGGCGCGTCGGCGCGAACATCGCCGCGGAGATCGGGACGATGCGGGTGACCGAGCAGGTGGATGCGCTCGAGACCCTGTCGTTCGACCCGATCGCCTACCTCGTGGTCCCGCGTGTGCTTGCCGGGACCCTGATGTTCCCGGTGGTGGTCGGCGTCGCGATGTTCATCGGGCTTGGGGCGGGGTGGTTCGCGTCGCTCTACCTGCTCGACCTGTCCACTTCGGAGTTCATGAAGGGCGCCCGGCTCTTCTTCGACTCGTTCGACGTGCGGTACGGACTGGTGAAGTCGGCGAGCTTCGGGTTCGTGGTGACGATCCTTGCCTGCTCGGCCGGGTTGAAGACGCGGGGTGGCGCGCAGGGCGTGGGGGCCGCCGCGACGAGTGCGGTCGTCCAGTCGGCCGTGATGATCCTGGTACTCGATGCGTTCTGGGCGATGGTCTGGCTTCTCGGGAGAGCAACATGAAAAGTCGGTCAAATGATTGGATCGTGGGCGGCGTGGTGCTCGGCGCGATGGCGGTCATCATCGCCGCGACCCTGTTCCTGCAGCAAACCGATCTTGGACGGAAACGCGAGTCGGTGACGGCGCGGTTCCGCGACGTCGGCAACCTGCAGGTCGGCAACGCCGTCGTGATCCGTGGCGTGCAGACCGGACGGGTGCGGGCGGTGGACCTGGCGCCCGGGGGCTGGGTCGTGGTCGAGTTCACGCTCGAGGAGGGCATCACGCTGCCGCCGGATCCGGTGGTGCTGGTCCAGGCGGCGACGCTCTTCGGCGAGTTCCAGGCGGTGATCATGCGGCGGGAGTCGGCGCCGGCGATCCGGGAGGTGGCGTTCCAGCTGAACGACACCGTGTTAGCCCCGGTTGGCGCGCTTCCGGGCGCCGTCCTGCCGGATATCGCCCAGCTGACGTCGGTGGCCGGTGGAATCGCCGGAAATGTCGCGTCGGTGGCCGAGCGGGTGCGAACCGCGTTCGACGACACCGCCGCCCGCGACCTGCGCGTCTCGATCCGCAACTTCAATACCGTCTCCGAGCAGCTCGCGCGCACTGTCCGCGCGCAGTCGCGCAACCTGGACTCGCTGGCGGTACAGGTACACGCCGGCGTGACCGACCTTGTCGCGGGGGCGAATGCGCTCCAGGTGTCCATCGGACGGATCGACTCGGCGACGTCGCGTGGCGAAATCCAGCGGATCGTCACCGAGGCCGATCGGGCGGCGCAGAACATCCGCGAGGCCGCGGTGCGCATCAACTCACTCACGATGTCGCTCGAGCGGTCCGAGATCTCCGTCCGCGCCGTGCTCGTGAAGGCCGACTCGCTCTTCAGCCGGGTCGAGCGGGGCCAGGGGTCGCTCGGGATGTTGCTCAACGACCCGAGTCTCTATCACAATTCCGACTCGCTGATGATTGACCTGCGGAGCCTGATTGCGGACGTGCGACGGAACCCCAAGCGCTACGTCAGCCTGAGCATCTTCTGACCGAGCGCGTCCGGACCCGATTTCTCGTCATCGGCTCGGGGATCGCCGGACTGCACACGGCGCTCCGGACGTCGGACCACGGGGATGTTGTCGTCCTGACCAAGCGCACCCTGAAGGACTCGGCGACCGCCTACGCGCAGGGCGGGATTGCCGCCGCGCTCGGGGCGGGGGACTCGCCCGAACTTCATAGGATAGACACGCTCGCCGCCGGCGCCGCGCTCTGCGACGCGGCGGCGGTTGAGGTGCTCGTCGCCGAGGGACCGGCGCGGGTGCGCGAGCTGGCCGACGCGGGCGCGCAGTTCGACACCGATCTCACCGGCCGGTTCACGCTCGGCCGCGAGGCCGCGCACTCGCGCAAGCGGATCGTGCACGCGATGGGCGACCAGACGGGCGCCGAGGTGGCGCGGTCGCTGATCCAGCGGGTGGCAGCACGCCGCCGGATCACGGTGCTCGAGACCGCCCGTGCGCTCGACCTCGTTGTCTCCGGTGGACGGTGTTGCGGCGTCCGGGCCAACGTCGCCGGCCGGGCGGTCGAGATCATCGCCGACGCGACGATCCTCGCCACCGGCGGGTGCGGGCAGCTCTATCGGTACACGACGAATCCACTCGTCGCGACCGGCGATGGTTACGCGATCGCGCACCGCGCCGGCGCCCGGCTGGCTGACCTCGAGTTCGTGCAGTTCCATCCGACGGCGCTGGAGACGCCGGAGAATCCGCTCGCCCTGATCTCCGAGGCGGTGCGCGGCGAGGGCGCGATCCTCGTCAACGCGCTCGGCCGACGCTTCATGACGCGACGTCACCGGCTCGCCGAACTCGCCCCGCGGGACATCGTGGCCCGCGAGATCTTCCGTGAGCAGCAGGAGAACGGCCAGGTGTCGCTCGACGCCCGGCGGTTGAGCCGCACCTTTGCCCGCCGCTTCCCGGGAATCCTCGCGATCTGCCTGGCCCGCGGCATTGATCCGCGCCGCGACCTGATCCCGGTGACGCCGGCGGCCCACTATATGATGGGGGGCGTCGTCACCGACCTCGCCGGACGCTCGTCGCTCGAGCGGCTCTACACCTGCGGCGAGGTGTCGCGGACCGGGGTGCACGGCGCCAACCGCCTCGCCTCGAACTCGCTCCTCGAGGGCCTTGTCTTTGCCGAGCGGGTGGCCCGCGACGCGGTGAACCGGTCGCCCCTGCCGCGCGTCCCCCGCGCCACGCAGTGGAAGGTTGCGCCGCTGCTGGACCGCGGCGCGGCGCAGGTCGCGGCCGACGAGATCCGGCGGATCATGTGGACGCACGTCGGCATTGACCGCAATGCGAAGGGGCTGCGGACGGCCCGGCGCGCGCTCGAGGTCGTGCGGGCGCGGCTCGACCCGGGCGCCACCGAGGAGGCGAACATGGTGGAGACGGCCAGCCTGATCGTCGAGAGCGCGCTGCTCCGACGCGAATCGCGCGGCGGCCATTTCCGGAGCGACTTCCCGCGGCCCCGCAACAAGTTCCGCGGCAAGCACATCGAGTGGTGAGGCAGCGGCGCAGCCGCTAGGTTCCAACGATGGCGAGACCCCCACAGGACGCAGCCGCCCGCGAGACCGCCGAGCTCCAGCGGCGGATTCGCGCGCTGGCTACGGAACGCCGCGCGGTCATCCTCGCGCACAACTACCAGCGCCCCGAGGTGCAGGACGTCGCCGACTACGTCGGCGACTCGCTCGGCCTGTCCCGCGAGGCGGCGCGCACCGACGCCGAGGTCATCGTCTTCTGCGGCGTGCACTTCATGGCCGAGACCGCGGCGATCCTCTCGCCCGCCAAGACCGTGCTCCTCCCTGACATGGCCGCTGGCTGTTCGCTCGCCGCAACGATTGATGCCGACCAGCTTCGCGAGTGGAAGACCGAACACCCCGGCGCGGTCGTGGTGTCGTACGTGAACACCACCGCCGAGGTGAAGGCGGAGAGCGACTACTGCTGCACCTCGGGCAACGCCGTGGACGTCATCAACGCGGTGCCGGCGGACCAGGAGATCCTCTTCCTCCCCGACATGTTCCTCGGCGCGCACGTGCGCCGCGTGACCGGCCGCGAGAACATCCACGTTTGGATGGGCGAGTGTCACGTCCACGCGGGAATTGACCCCGAGAACATCCGCCTGCAACGCGCGCTGCATCCGGGCGCTGAGTTCCTGATCCATCCCGAATGCGGGTGCACGACCAGCGTCGTCGAGGCCATCAGCGCCGGGGACGTCGATCCGGAGGGTGTGCACATCCTGTCCACCGAGGGGATGATCAAGCGCCCCGGGGAGTCGGCGGGCGACACCTTCATCGTGGCGACCGAGGTGGGGATCCTCCATCGGCTGCGGAAGGCGCATCCGACGAAGACGTTCCACGCCGCCAACGAGCGCGCGTCGTGCGCCTACATGAAGGTGACGACCCTCCCGAAGGTGCTTGCCGCGCTGGAGCACATGCAGCACCGGATCACCGTGCCGGAGGAGGTCGCCGGACGGGCGCGGCAGGCCATCGAGCGGATGGTCGCGATCGGCGGCAGCCAGGCGATGCCGGCCGGCCCCGGAGTGGATCCCGGCGAGTGACGCCGGCGCGCGGGCCGAAGCCGCCGCGGCGCATCACACCGCTGGCGACCCCCGTCTTCGCGCCGGCCGCCCTCGGATTTCCCCTCGCCGACGAGACACTGCGCGCGCTGGTGCGCGCGGCGCTGGACGAGGACCAGGCCTTCGACGACGTGACGACGATCGCGACGGTCGTGTCAACGCGGCGCACCCGGGCCTCGCTCGTCGCCCGCGCCGCTGGCACGATCGCCGGGATCCCGCTCGCGCTCGCCGCCTTTCACCTCCTCGACCCCCGCGTCGAGATCCGGGTGGACGTCGAGGACGGGACGGGCGTCGGCGAGGGCGAAACGCTCCTCTTCCTCTCCGGTCAGGCGCGGGGGATGCTCTCGGCCGAGCGGGTCGCGCTCAACTTCCTCCAGCGTCTCTCCGGGATCGCCACCCTCACCGCGCAGTACGTGGCGGCGGTCCAGGGGACGCGCGCGGCGATCGTTGACACGCGCAAGACGACCCCGGGATGGCGAACGCTGGAGAAGTACGCGGTGCGTTGTGGCGGCGGCGTCAATCATCGCGCCACGCTGGCCGACGCGGTGCTGATCAAGGACAATCATATCGCCTCCTGCGACGACGACGTGACGGTGGCCGTCCAGCGAGCCCGGACACACGCCGACGTGGGCCTGACCATCCAGGTCGAGTGCGACACCGTCGCCCAGGCGCGCGCGGCGATTGCCGCAGGTGCCGACGCGCTCCTGCTCGACAACATGCCCGAGCACGCGCTCCGCGAATGCGTCAAGCTGGCGGCGGGGCACTGCTGGACCGAGGCGTCGGGCGGCGTGACACTGGCGACCGTCCGGGCAATCGCGGACACGGGGGTTGACCGCATCTCGATTGGCGCGCTCACGCACAGTGCGCCGAGTCTCGACTTGGCCCTGGACTTCGAGTAAGCACCGGGCGGACGGGCGGACGGGCGGCGGTGCTCGGACCTGCGTCACCGGACCACTGTGCGTGGCGACACAGATATATCCGTCCCGACCGATGGCGGCGAAAGCCGATGTGACGAGGGTGAGGAACGCGCGAGTCGTGTCCTTGTGTAGGTCTCACCTTCGGATCGGAGCTATGATATGCGGACGCGCCTGTGGACTCTGGGCCTCGCCCTTGGCCTTGCCGTTGTTGCTTGCGGCGGCGATAAGAGCACCGGACCGGGTGACCCGGAACCGACGATTTCCACCGTCTTCCCCGCGATTGGGACAGTCGGGACGGAACTGACGATCACCGGAGCCAACTTCCGCGCTGGTGCAACGGTGTTCGTCGGTGCGATCGCGGCGACCGAGGTCGAGGTCTCGAGCGGGACGACGATCTACGCGCGCGTTCCGTCCGGCTTGAGCGTCGGGATCGCCTATGCCGTGCGCGTGCACAACTCGGACGGCTCCGAGGTTCAGCTGGCGGCTGCGTTCACGGCGGTTGCGCCGAGCCTCCGCTTCGTGAATGGCGCCACGCTCCCCTCGGGCAGCATCGGCAGTACCGTCATCCTCGAGGGCGATGCCTTCGGCGATCTCCAGGGCGGCGGCTCGGTGCTCTTCTCCGACGGGGCGGGCGGCACGATCGCTGCGACCATCGTGGACCCGTCCAATGACTGGACGAACACATTCATCGTGACCACGGTGCCGAGTGGAACGGCCACGGGCAATGTAGTGGTCACGACGGGAACCGGATCGAGCAACGCGCTGACCTTCACGGTATCGACCGCGGCGACCTTCAGTCCCTCGACCATCGCGTGGACGAGCTCGACGGCGCTTCCTGCGGTGCTGAGCGGACATAAGGCGTCGTTTGCGGTCAGGGGCGGAGCAAACCTGGTCTACGTGACCGGTGGCGCCGGCAACGACAGTGTGCCGACCACCGGTGTGCAGTTCGCCGCCATCGAGCCAGCCGGCGGTGTCGGCGCCTGGTCGGCAACGACGGCGTTGCCGACGGCCCGGGCGTTCCATGCGCTTGCCGTCGCGACCCCGCACAACTCGCGAGTCCTCGCGGATTCCGCCTCGATCTACGTTCTGGGTGGCGCAATCGACGTCGTCGGCACGCCGAGCACGACCGTCTATCGGGGCCGCCTGAATACCGACGGCACGGTGAGTAGCTGGGTGACCACGACGCCGCTCCCGGTGGCGCTGCACTCCCTCGGCGCCGTGATCTTCCGCGGCGAGATCTATATTTCGGGCGGCGCGACGGCGGCGAACGCGCCGGTGACGGGGGTGTATCGCGCCCGTATTGATTCGACCGGGGCGCTCGGGGCCTGGCAGGCGCTGCCGTCGCTCCCCTCGGCGAGGGCGCAGCACGGCTTCGTGGTCTTCGGGCGGTTCCTGTACACGGTCGGCGGATCGAGGGCCGCGGTGAATCCACACAGCGCGAGCCTGACCGACGCACGCACCGACGAGGTGTTGTACGCCGCCATCAATCTTCGGACGGGAGAGCTCGCGCAGACCGCGTGGACGGTGAACGCGAACGCGCTGACCAAGACGACGGCCAAGCAGGGCGTCGTGGCGGCCGGCGGCACGATCTTCATGAACGGCGGGCTCTACAGCGCGGCCAACACCGGCTCGTCGGAGAACTCCTACGCGGTCTTCAATTCCGACGGGAGCGTCGGCGCGTTCGCCGGTGCGACCGGGTCGAACACGATTGTGTCGAGCGGCGGCGGAAACCTGTTCAACCACGCCGTCCTCAGTTACGTGGACGCCACCGGTGTGTCCCGGGTCCTCGTGCTCGGCGGAGACGACGTGAGTGCACCGAGTACCAAACGCTCGGCTGTGTGGTTCTATTGAGGCGTGCCAGCATCATTGCCCGTGTCGCGTGACCAGGTCATCCTGAGCTGGAGCGGCGGCAAGGACAGGAGCCTCGCGCTCCCTGCCTTGCGCGCCGCACCAGACGTGGGCGAGACCTGCGACAGCTGCGGCGACGACCGCCTTGTCTGGCGGAACTGCAAGCAGATCTGCGAGAACTGCCGACAGATCAACAAGTCGTGCGCGGATCTCTAGGGCGTTTCTGCGCGCTCCGTGCGCCGCGCGAGTTCGTGGAGCGGTCCGCGCCCCGCGGAGCCGCAAGGCGGGTGCGGCGTGGTCAGGGCGCGGCGGGGGCGGATCTCGCGCCGAGCAGCTGGGACCGCAGAATCGCCGGGTCGCTCGCGGGGACGTCGCAGGAGTAGCTGCGGCAGACGAAGGCGAGCGCCCCGCCGCGCGCTGCCGCACGGTGCTCCAGGAGCGGGAGTCCCTTTCGGTCGTCGCCCTGGCCCCCCGCGATGACCACCGAGGGCACGTAGACGCCAGCCGCCGCTTGGGCAAGCGCCCGGAACGCTCCATCCGCCGGATTCCCGGCGATTGCGAGCTCGATGGCTCCGTGCACCGCGAGGTCCGCCGCGCCCAGCAGGTGACCGAACGCGAGCGGGCTACGTTGCAGCGCCGGGGCGAGCGTGCCAATCACATACTCGGCGCGCCGGCGCCGCGCGTCGTCGCCGGTGAGGACGCTCGCCGCCAGCTGCAGCTCAACCGCCAGCGACGTGCCGGAGGGTATCGCGTTGTCGGCGACGTCGCGTGGGCGCGTGACGAGCGGCTCGGCGTCGTGCGCGGTGTCGAAGAAGGCGCCGACCTCGTCGCTCCAGAACCAACGGACGCATTGGGCATCGAGGGCGAGCGCCTCGTCGAGCCAGGCGCGACCGAAGGTCAGCTGATAGAGCGAGAGGAAGCCGAGTCCGAGCGCGGCGTGGTCCTCGAGGAAGCCCGGGATCCGCACCTCCCCGTCGCGCCAGCTCCGGAGCGCGCGGCCGTCACGCACCAGCGCACGGCGCAGGAAGGTTCCGGCAGCGACGGCGGCGTCGGCGAGGACCGCGTCGCCGAACGCGCGGGCGCCCTCGGCGATTGCGCGGAGCATCAAGCCGTTCCACGACGCGAGGATCTTCTCGTCACGCGCCGGCCGGGTGCGCGAGGCGCGCGCGGCGAGCAGCCGGTGGCGCGCACGGGCGATGGTCGCGCGCACGTCCTCCTCCGTGCGCCCGGTCTCCGCGGCGAGTTCGGCGATCGGCACGCTGACGTGGGGGATGTTCGCGCCTTCGAAGTTCCCCGCCGGCGTCACCCCCCAGTGGCGACCGGCGAGGTCGGCGTCGTCGCCGGCGGCGTCGCGGAAGGCGCGCTCCGTCCAGACGTAGAAGAGGCCCTCGTGGCCCTCGCTGTCGGCGTCGAGCGAGGCGAACCATCCGCCGCCGGGATGGGTCATCTCGCGGCGGACCCAGGCAAAGGTGTCGAGCGCCACCCGACGCGCGTCGGCGTCGCCGGTCGCCTGCCAGAGGTGCACGGCGAGGCGCGCGAGCAGGGCGTTGTCGTAGAGCATCTTCTCGAAGTGCGGCACCAGCCAGATGCCGTCCACCGTGTACCGGTGGAATCCACCGCCGACCTGATCGTGGAGGCCGCCGCCCGCCATCCTGGCGAAGGAGTGCCGGACCATCGTCAGCGACCGTTCGTCCCCTGTGCGCGCCCAGTGCCGGAGCAGCGTGTCGAGCAGCTGTGGCTGGGGAAACTTCGGTGCGCCGCCAAATCCGCCCTCGCGCGCGTCGTACCACTGGCCGAGCGCGGTGACCGCGTCGCGCCACTGCGTGCCGGTGAGGGGATGGCCGGCGGCGGTCGGCGCCGACGCGGCCGCGTAAATCCCGCGGAGCGACTCGGCGCCCGTGAGGACCTCGTCGCGCTTGGTCCGCCACGCATCGCTCACCGACCCAAGGATGCGACGGAACGACGGCAAGCCGTGCCGGTCGTCGGGCGGGAAATACGTGCCGCCGAAAAACGGCACGCCGTCCGGCGTGAGGAATACCGTCATCGGCCAGCCGCCGTGGCCGGAGATCGCCTGCACCGCCTGCATATAGATGGAGTCCACGTCGGGGCGCTCCTCGCGGTCCACCTTCACGTTCACGAAGAGGTCGTTCATCAGGCGGGCAGTCGCCGAATCCTCGAATGACTCGTGCGCCATCACGTGGCACCAGTGACAGGCCGCGTACCCGATGCTCAAGAGGACTGGCCGGTTCGACGCGCGGGCGAGGTCGAAGGCGGCGGTCCCCCACGGATGCCAATCCACGGGATTGTCCGCGTGTTGCTGGAGGTACGGGCTGGTTTCGGCAGCGAGTCGGTTGGGCATTGGCGTGACGTTACATTCAGTCTAGCATGACACACTGGCGACAGGCGCTCTGGATCATCGCGGCGTCCACCGTGGTGCGGCTGCTCCTCGGGGCCGTCGTCCCGCTCTACGATGACGAGGCGTACTACTGGGAGTGGTCACGGCGGCTCGCGGCCGGCTACTTCGACCATCCGCCGATGATTGCCTGGCTGATTGCGGGCGGCACGGCACTCTTCGGCGACTCGACATTCGGCGTGCGCGTCCTCCCGATCCTCTGCGGGAGTGTCACCGGATTGGCCATCGCCGGCACCGCGCGCCATCTCGCGGGCCCGTCTGCGGCCCGCTTCGCCGCGCTCGTCTTCGCCGTACTCCCGGTGTTCGCCGCAGGCCTCGTGCTCGCGACGCCGGACGCACCGTTGGTCGCTGCGCTCGCCCTCGCGCTGTACGGCGTGGTGCGCGCGCTCGACGCCGGGGACCCGGCGGTGGCCACGCGTCACTGGGCACTCGCCGGCGTGGCGGCGGGCCTGGCGATGGCGTCAAAGTTCACCGGCGTCCTCGTCCCCGCCGGCGTGGGGCTCGCGCTCGCCGCGCACCCAGTGCTCCGTCGGCATCTGGGCTCGGCCGGACCCTGGATCGCCGCGGCGCTGGCGGCGGTGATGATGATCCCTGTGCTCCGCTGGAATGTGCAGCACGATTGGATCGCGTTCCGATTCCAGCTGGACCACGGATTCGGTGTGGCGGCGCGCGGCAGTTGGTGGATGCGCGAACTGGAACTGCTCGGCGGCCAGCTTGGACTGGTGACGCCGATCCTGCTGGTCCTGATCCTGGCCGCGCTGGCGCGGGGCCTTCGCGCCCCGCGCGAACCGCTCCGCTTCACGCTCGCCGTGGTCGCCGCACTGTGTCTCGCCGTCCTGGCGTTCAGCGCAACTCGCCGGCCGGTGGAGCCGAATTGGCCGGTGATTGTCTGGATTCCCGGCATCGCGCTCCTCGCCTCACTGCGGCCGGCGCTGCGTACGCGTTGGGAGCACCGGGGCGTCTGGCTCGCTGGTGGACTCTCGGCGATGGTTCTCCTGCACGCGTTGCGGCCCTTCGTACCGATTGCGGCCGGACGCGACCCGACGTTGAGGGCGCACGGCTGGCCGGCGGTGACCTGGACCGTCGAGCGCACGCGTCGGTGGGTTCCGGCGGACTCCGGGCCCGTCGTGGTCGTCGCCAACCGTTATCAGGACGCGGCGATGCTGGCGTGGCACCTGAGTGACCGCCCGACCGTGTACTCGCTCAACGTGAATGGACGCCGCAACCAGTATGATCTCTGGCCGCCGCTCGCGGACGCCGTCGCGTCCGGCGCGACGTTGCTCCTCCTGCTCAACGACACGACAATCGTTGCGCAGAAGGAAATCGCCGTGCTCGCCCCGCACTTTGCGGCAGCCACCGCCGGCCCCGTGCTCCAGCTGAAGCGCGGCGACGCCATCATCGGCGCCCGCCGCCTCTGGTATCTCGCCGGCTGGTCCGGCACCCTTCCTGCTCGCGACGTCCCCACACCACCCCGAGTGCGATGACCACGCCCACCCCCGTCCAGCTGGCCCCGGCGCTCGCGGCCTGGCTGGACGCAAATGACCAGCGCCTGCACGACGAACTCTTTGACTTCCTGCGCATCCCGAGCGTCAGCGCCCGGTCCGAGCACACCCCTGATGTGCGCCGCGCGGCCAGCTGGCTACACGAACGTCTCGCGCGCATCGGCTTCACCGTCGAAACGCTCGACACGCCGGGCCACCCGGTGGTGCTGGCGGAGTGGCGGAAGGCTCCTGCCGGCGCGCCGACGGTTCTCGTGTACGGACATTACGACGTGCAGCCCGCCGAGCCGCTCGAGCTCTGGACCACGCCGGCCTTCGAGCCGACCATCCGCGACGGGAAGATCTTTGCCCGCGGCAGCGTGGACGACAAGGGACAGCTCTGGCTGCACGTCGCCGCACTCGAGGCCCATCTCGCGACCCGCGGCGCGCTCCCGATCAACGTGGTGTTGATGGCCGAGGGCGAGGAGGAGGTCGGATCGGAACACCTGCCGGCGTTCGTCGAGCGACACAAGAAGAGGCTCGCCTGTGCCGCGGTCGTGATCTCCGACTCGACGATGTTTGCGCCGGGCATCCCGAGCATCCTCTCCTCGCTGCGCGGGCTCGCGTATCTCCAGGTGGACATCACCGGCCCGGGCTCCGACCTCCACTCGGGGATGTACGGCGGCGCAGTGGTGAATCCGGCCACCGCGCTCGCGCGGATCGTGGCGAGTTTCCACGACGCCGAGGGTCGCGTGGCGATTCCCGGATTCTACGACCCGGTGAGGCCGTTTCCCGACGCCGTGCGGAAGGGGATGCGGGCGCTCCCGTTCGACGAGAAGGAGTTTGCGAGGCATCTCGGCGTGGATGCACTGGGCGGCGAACCCGGCTTCACGACGCTCGAGAAACTCTGGACGCGCCCGACCTGCGAGGTCAACGGGCTGCTCTCCGGCTATACCGGCGAAGGGGCGAAGACCGTGCTCCCCGGCCAGGCGATGCTCAAGGTGAGTTGTCGGCTCGTGCCGGACCAGGACCCGGCGGAGGTAGGCCGCCAGCTCGAGGCGCACGTGCGCTCGGTGGCGCCGAAGGGCGTCACGGTGAAGGTGACGCATCTGCACGGCGGCCATCCCTGGCGCGCCGACCTCTCGGGCCCGCTCTACGACGCCGCGGCGCGTGCCCTGACGGCGGCCTTTGGCCGCGCGCCGGTGATCATCGGCGAGGGCGGCTCGATCCCGGTCGTGAACGACTTCGCGCGCATCCTCGGCGCCCCGGTGCTGCTGATCGGCTTCGGCCTCCCCGGCGAGAACGCCCACGCGCCGGACGAGTGGATCAGCCAGGAGAACTTCCGCAAGGGAATGCGGGCGGTGGCGGCGCTATGGGACGAACTACAGGTGAACGGTGAAAGGTGAAAGGCGGGCGGCCTCCTTTCACCTTGGATCTTTCACCTGTAGTTCAAAGCCCTGCCAACAGCGCGTCATTCGACGTGGTCCCCGCGATCCGCTTGATGAGCCATTCCATCGCTGCCTGTGGGGGCATCTGCTGGAGGCCGCGGCGGAGCGTGTAGATCGCGTCAATCTGCTCGGCCTTGTAGAGCTTCTCCTCACGCCGCGTTCCCGAGGTGGCGATGTCGAACGCCGGGAAGATGCGCTTCTCGGCCAACGAGCGGTCGAGCTTGATCTCGCAGTTGCCGGTGCCCTTGAACTCCTCGAAGATCACGTCGTCCATCCGCGACCCGGTCTCGACCAGCGCGGTGGCGATGATCGTCAGCGAGCCACCGCCGTTCTCGGGGAGGATTGACCGCGCCGAGCCGAAGAACGCCTTGGGACGCGCCATCGCCGAGGTGTCGAGGCCGCCCGAGAGCGTGCGCCCCGTGCCGCGCTCGGCGGTGTTGAAGGCGCGCGCCATACGGGTCAGCGAGTCCAGGACGATCACCACGTCCTTTCCCATCTCGACCTGGCGGCGCGAGCGCTCGAGGACCATCTCGACGACCTCGACGTGACGTTTGGCGGGCTGGTCGAAGCTCGACGCGACGACCTCGCCGACGCCCCAGGAGATGGCCTCGCTCACTTCCTCGGGGCGCTCGTCCACCAGCAGGATCAAGAGCGTCGCCTCAGGGTGGTTGATCGCGATCCCCTCGGTGATCGCCTGCATCAGCATCGTCTTGCCTGCGCGCGCGGGGGCGACGATGAGGGCGCGCTGGCCGTAGCCGATCGGGGCAATCAGGTCAATCGCACGACGGGTGAGTTCCGGGCCGCCCTTGGCGGGTTGGCCGGTCTCGAGCGTGAGCTTCCGCTCAGGATATGAAGCGGTAAGGGTCTGGAAGTCGGGACGGCGGAGCTGCTCGTCCGGCACGTTCCCGTTGATGGCGACAATCTCGGCGACCGCCGTCCGTCCGCGCTGGTCAATGCCGGTCCGGGCGTCAATCGCGTCGCCGCGACGGAGTCCGTACTGGCGGACGAGATGCGCGGGGACCCACGCGTCGCCTTGCTCATTCAGGTAGCTGAACTCGGCCCGCCGGATGAAGCCGGCGTCGCGTGCCGGATCAAACCATCCGGAGGCCTCGCCGTCCACGACGAGGATGACCGGCGGCGACGAGTCCATCGGTGCGCGCGACTCGCGTGGTTCGCGCGGCTCACCGCGGGGCTGGTCGCCGCGATCGCGGCCGCGGCCGCGCTGACGCCGGCCACGCCGGCCCCGTCCATTGCGTTCAGGGCGGTCGCCGCGCTCCCCGCGGTCAGATCCGGGTCGGCCGTTCGGCGACTCGCGCGGCGCGCCGTCGGGACCCGGCTGGGCGCCCGCCGGTGAACCATCGGTCATCGGGGGGGAGGACGCCGCGGGGACGTCATCGAAATCGGAGGGAGGCGGTGGTGAGCCGTCCATATCGGAAGAGGCAGGAGTGTCGCGGTAGGGATCCGCTTCAGCGAGTGCGTCGGGCGCGTCTGAGCCACGTGGGCGCACACCACGCCCACGACGGGGCGGACGTTGACGATCGGTCATTCAGTTGGGTTCTAGGACCACGGGGGTCGTGGCGAAAGCGTGTGCCGCTTTCCAGCGATGTCTGAACAAAGCGTCCTGACGGGTTCCGACCGAATCCCGGCCAGTGTGCCGGGCGAGCGCTGCGCATCGGCGCAACGGGGGAGCGTCTGGGAACGCAGCCGTCCGGGTGGGCAAGGGCCTCACCGTGACGGGCGGTTGTATGGAGTATGGGCCGTTCGGCCCTTCCGCGCAACCCTCTAATTGGGCGAGACGTGCTCTTTCACGAGCTGGATCACTCGGCGGCAGAGGGCAATCGAACGCTCCACCCCCTCCCGGTGCGCCGGGGCGAGGTCCTCCATCTCCAGGAGCTGCAGCTCGGCGAGGAGGCCTCCGAGCGGGTTGTTCAGCGCGTGCAGGAGGCCTTTCTTCGGGTCGGTCGATTCCACGACATCTCCGGTGCCACGGGTCTCAGCGAGCCGATAACTTTGGGCGATGGCCCGATCCGTATCCGACGCGCGCGGTGCAGTCGCCGCTGCCGTGAAAGCATATCGGGGCGACGCCGACATTGCGAGACTCCTCACGCGCCTCGACACGATCTGCGCCGAGACGACCAGCGCCGCCGCGCTCGTCGAGGCCGTCGAGCCCTACCGGGAGCTTCACGAGGTGGCAGGCCCCGTGTACGAGCGGGTCGTCGAGCGCGAGCCGGAGAACGCGACCGCCCTCGTCGCGCTCGCCAACGCGTACTGGCTCACCGGGCGCGGTCCCGACGTCGTGGGGGCGCTCGCCTCCCGGGCGCTCACCGCCGACCCATCCAATCGGGCGGCCTGGCACCTCTGGGCGCTGACCGAGCCATCGCCGCGCGGGCGGATGACCCGCTGGCACCAGGTGGCCACGCGCTTCCCCGACGACAAGCTCGCCCACGCCGCGCTCGCCGACAACGCGACCAGCGTGGCGAGCGCCGAGAACGACCCGGTGGCGCTCAAGCTGGCAGTGGGGACCTATGAGATGTTGTTGGCCGGTGCCACCGACGACGGCGAGCGCAGTGCGCTCGCGGGCGCGCTCAGCACGTTGCGGAAGTGGAGCTTCTGAAGTCGGTACGGCCGACCGTCAGCTGACGCGCGGCATCCGTTCAAGCGGCAGCGGCGCCATTGCCGCCACGGCGTCCAGCATGTCCGGGAGGTGAAACGGCTTCCGCAGCCAGCGGCACCCGGTGACGGCAATCAACTCCTCAGCCTGTTCGGTGATGTCGCCGGTGAGGAAGAGCGCCCTGCAGACGAGCCAGGGCTGGCGTGTGCTGGCCAGGAAGTAGAACGCGTCGCCGCGCATCCCGGGCAACCGGAGGTCGAGTACCATCGCGTCGAAGCGCTCGCCCAGCAACTGCTCGGCCTGATGCCCCGACCCGGCGGTGGTTACGCGATAGCCCGCGCGCCGCAACACCATCGCCAGGACGTTCGCGACGGCGGGGTCATCGTCCACCAGGAGGACGTGAGGGGCGATGGCGTCAGTTGACGGCATCGGCCAGCGGAACCGCGTCCGCGTTGGGCATCAGGCGCTGTGCGAGTACGGCGACGAAATCGTCGGGGGCCAGGCGGTCGCGCGCCCGTGCCGTCGTCAGCCCACAGGCCCAGCGCATCGTCTTGGTGAGATGGTGCGGACTCGAGAAGCGAAGGTGGTCCGCCACATCCTCGATCGCGTAGTCGGATTCGCGGAGGAAGGCGTAGGCGCGAAGGACACGGGCGCCAGCAATCAACTCGCGCGGTGACGAGAGGTTGGCGCGCTCGCACTCGCGGTAGATGGTGCGACGCGAGACGTTGGCCGCGGCCGCGAGGTCGGGGACGCCGCGGAAGGCCGCCGGGGTGTGGATCACCCGCTCGATGGCGCGGCCGACGTCTGCCGGCAGCGTCCGCAGGCGCGGGCCGAGTTTGCCGATCAGCCTCTCGGCGAGCCCGACGCCCGGCTGGCGCTCGAGGACGCGGCGGAGCTGGCTGGGGTCGTCGTCCACGCCGTAAAGGACAAGCTGTTCCATCCCCTCGCGGCCGAGCTCAATCAGCGGCTGGAGCGTCTGCGCGGCGAGCACGGAATAGACGACGAATGGTACCGAGCGGAATTCGGCGCGCAGGTCGCGGATCGGCTGCGTGCGCGGCTGCGTAGTCGATCCGAAATGCGGATCAACGACGAGGACGTCTATGGGCTGGCGGCGGATGATGGAATCCGCGTGCGACCAGTCGAGCGCCACGTGGAGACGGTGGTTCTCGCCAACGGCGCCCCGGAGTCGGGCGAGCTTGGGCGGTTCGACGCAGGCGGCGACAATCATATGAAGAAAAGGGTTCAGGGGGGTGTAATTAGGCGTCGAAAGTCTCAAAATAGCTGTTTAGCGACTCAAAACAGCAGGAACAAACATCTCAGAAATGCTTAGCTTCCAGACAGTTAGGTAGTCACCCCTCCCTCTCGGAGTCCCAACAATGCGCGCCATCCGCCTCTCGATCTTCGTCGTGCTTGCCGCCCTCGCCGTCTCGGCCAGCGCCTGCACCAACCCGACCGGACCGGCGCCGACGGGCGATACCGCCAGCTCAGGCGTCTGAGCCGACGTGCCCGCCAGCGGTTCACGCGGGCACGGCAGTCCCCCGGAGTAGCTCCTCGATTGTCGTGGCGATGTCGTCCGGCGCCGGCGTTGGCGTCGGGCGATTGCGCTTGTACTCCTCCGCCACCTGATCCAGCTCGGCGGCGAGGGTCTCGAACTGGAACCGCAGCTGTTGCGTACCGGTCGCCTCCGCGAGTTCGGCGCCGCGGTTCACGAAGGCCCGGGCGTCGCGAGTGCGCCCGAATCGCGCGAGACCCCGCGCGCCGTCCCGCAGGAACGAGAGCTGGAGGCGTGTCGGAAGCGCACTCGACTCCAACTGACGCAGGTACATCTCGAAGAGCGGTTCGCTGCGCTCGAGGACCGCCAGGTCGAGCAGGTTGACCTGTGCGTGCCAACGCATTTCCTGCGTCCGGGCGCCGGTCTCGAGGATGGACAGCGCCGCGCGCGCCGTGCGGAACGCACCCGACTCGCCGAGGTAGGCGCCGAGGTCCATCAACACGCGTTCCTTTTCCGACTCGTCGGTGGTCCGCTTGAACGCCTCGAACACCTGGCGTACCGCACGCGGCAGGTCGCCGCGCAGGCGTGCGATGGCGCCGCAGTCGTGCAGCGCAATCGCGTGGAGCCGGGCATCACCGAGCGTCTCCGCCTCGGCGGCGATGGCGCGCAAGTTGGTGTCTGCCTCGGGAAGATTCCCGCGGGACCACGCCACCTTGGCGCCGCCGATCCGCGAGTAGAGCACGCGCCCGCGATCGCGCGTCCGCGCGGCGAGCGCACCGGCGGTCTCGTAGCCGCGTTCCGCGCGGTCGAATTCGCCGATTGTCCGGAAGCAATAGCCCTGTCGCATATGGGCGTCGAACGCGAGATCGAAGTGCGTACGCGAGTCCACGTATCTCGTCACGGTCTCATAGACGTCCGCGGCAAGCGGGAGGGCCCCTCGGTTTTCAATCAGGCCCCCGTAGGCGAAGACGCGCGGCAGGAGCGGCTGCGCATCGGGGTCCTGGAGCATCGCAATCGCGTCCACGATTCCCGCGAGCGCGCTCCGGGACTCGGAATCGTCATCCACAGCATCTATGGCAACGCGCGTCGCCCTGAAAGCCTGGCCGCTTGGGTCGGCAATCTCGGCGCCAAGCGCCATCCAATGGTCCAGCAGCCGGAGCGTGAGAAAGGCCGCCTGCAGCGCGCGGCGATCTCCGGAGTCCTCCTTCGCCTGGGCGGTGGCCTCGAGGAAGGGAAGATGCCGGAGGGCAGGCTTGGGACCGCGGGGGCGTCGGATTGGCATAGAAGGTCTGGGGTTATGGCCTGAACATGGCGTTCCGTGCCAAGTGCCGCAAGCGGAACCGCACTTCGTGACACGAAACTCCTGACCGGATTGCAGTCACCGCGTACGTCGGTGACACCGAAGAGACGCTGTGGGGTAATGATTGCAGGGTTGGTTCACACTTCGCTGGTTGGCTTGAGGATTCGATGGACGTGATGGTGCAGTTGGATGAGTCGACGACCGGGTCGTCGTCGTTTGCCCGGGTGAGTTCGGTGGCGTCTCCCGACACCCACGAGTCGCCGTCGCGCGACGTTGTCACGCTCTATGGAACCCCGACGCCGGAGTCGCTCGCCCTCGCGCTGGCGGCCGCGCTCGAGGCCCGCAAGGTGGCCGCCGGAGTCGCCAGCGCGTCGCGTGAGCTGACGGTGTCCGAGGCGACTGGAGCGGTGGGCGACACGGCGTGGCGCGACCGGGACACCGGGGAGCTGATCCGCCGCGAGCTCTCGATCCCCTTCACGGTGCTGCGCGAGACCGCCGCCGACCTCCTGACCGAGGGAGGCCAGGGAATCCGGCGGCTGCTCGCCGGCCTCCTGATGCCGGACTGGCCCGAGGGGACCCGCCGGGCGCTGACCTTCCAGCTCGCCTGCGCCGTGGCAACGCGGACGTCCGATATGCTGGCGATGCTCCGCGAGGCCGACGCCGACAACTTCTCCGACGAGGCCTAGGCACGTCGGCCGAACGTCGGCCGAACGTCGGCCGGGGCTCGGACCCGGAGCCGGCTCCGGACGGCAGCCGGCCCTGACATGACGCTCCCCGTTCCGGGTGGCATGGTGGATGCCCCTGATACGCCCGTCAGCTGGCGGGAGGAGGGTGTCCCATGCGGGAGTATAAGAGCGCCGAGATCCGGAACGTCGCGGTCGTCGGTCACGGAGCGAGCGGGAAGACCACACTGGTCGACGCGCTCGCTTTTGTTTCGGGGTCTTCGCGACGACACGGCACGGTGAAGGACGGGACCACCCTCACCGACACCTCCGCCGAGGAGATCGCCCGCGGGTACTCAATCGCCGTCGGTTGCGCCTTTGCCGAGTGGGGCGACTCCAAGATCAATCTCATCGACACCCCTGGGTACGCCGACTTCGCGGGCGACGCGATTGCCGGCCTCGTCGCGGCCGACGGGGCCTTGGTCACGGTCGGCGCGACCGGCGGGGTGGAGGTCGGTACCGAACGGATGTTCCGCGAGGCCATCAAGCGGAAGGACCCCGTGCTCTTCGTCGTCGCGATGATGGACAAGGAGTACGCCGACTTCGACAAGGCATACGCCTCGATCAAGGAGCGGCTGACGCCCAACGTGGTGCCGGTGGAGATCCCCATCGGCTCCGGCTCCAACTTCAACGGGATCATCAACCTCTTCACCAAGAAGGCGCACCTTTTCCGGCCGGGGACGAAAGCGGGCGAATACGACGAGGTGCCGATCCCGGCGGCCGAGCAGGAGCGCTTCGAGCGCTACCACGCCGAACTGGTCGAGGCGGTCGCGGCCACGGACGACAAGTTGCTCGAGCGCTTCTTTGCCGGCGAGGAGATTGCCGGCGATGACGAGATGCAGGCAATGAAGGAGGCGATGAAGCGGGCCGAGCTCTTCCCGCTGATGTGCTGCTCGTCGCAGCTCACGTACGGCGTACGGGCGGTGCTCGATATGCTCGTGCAGCTGATGCCGAACGCCTACGAGATGGAGGAGCAGCAGGGACTCCGCGGCGCCGAGGGCGACCAGTTCGTCGAGGTGCACCCGCGCCCCGACGCGCCCTTCACGGCGCTGGTCTTCAAGACGACCAACGAGCCGCACGTCGGCGAGGTGTCGTACTTCCGGACGTTCAGCGGAACCGTCAACAACGGCCAGGAGGTCTTCAACGCCACCCGCTCGACGCCGGAGAAGCTGTCGCACCTTGCGGTGACGCAGGGGAAGGAGCGGATCGAGGTGTCGTGCCTGCATCCGGGCGACATCGGCTGCGTGGCGAAGCTGCGCAATACGCACACCAACGACACGCTCTCGACCAAGGAGCATCCGGTGCGGATGGCGCCGGTCCCGTTCCCCGATCCCCTGGTATCGTTCGCGATCGAGGCCACCGCGCGGGCCGACGAGGAGAAGCTCCAGGCCGGGCTGCATCGCCTGCACGACGAGGACCCGACGATCCAGACCCACTTCGAGGCCGAGACCCACGAGACAATCATCGAGGGGATGGGGGAGCGACATCTCGAGGTGGCGTTGGCGCGGCTCGAACGGCAGTTCGGCGTGAAGGCCGCGCTCCGGGCGCCGCGCGTGCCGTATCGCGAGACACTCCTCGGTGCGGCCGAGGGACAGGGGCGGCACAAGAAGCAGACCGGCGGCAAGGGGCAATTCGGGGACTGCTGGATCCGCATTCGCCCCGCTGCGCGCGGTACCGGGTACCGGTTCGTGGACAAGATCACCGGCGGCGTCATCCCGCGGCAGTACGTCCCGGCGGTGGACAAGGGCGTGCAGGAGGCGGCCGAACGCGGGGTGCTCGCCGGCTACCCGATGGTGGACTTCGAGGTCGAATGCTTCGACGGTTCATACCACTCGGTGGACTCGAACGAGGCGTCGTTCAGGATGGCGGGAATCCTCGCCTTCAAGACGCTGGCGCCGAAGGCCCGGCCGGTGCTGCTGGAGCCGCTGATGACGGTGGAGGTGTTCACGCCCGACGCCTACCTCGGCGACGTGATGGGGGATCTCTCCGGCCGCCGCGGACACATCATCGGGACCGAGCCGGCGGAGGAAACGTCGGGCGCGGTGGTCAAGGCGGTGGTCCCGATGGCCGAGCTGCATCTCTACGCGACGCGCCTGCAGAGCCTCACGCACGGGTACGGGACGGTGCGCTACCGGATGCACGGATTCGAGCAGGCGCCGGCGGAGGTGGTGGCGAAGGTGACGAAGGAGCTGGGGGCGGAGTAGACGGGTCAGGACGGCTTGCCGCCGCGTGACCTCACACCTTGTGGTACGCGATCCGCGCGGCTTCTGCGCGGTCGGCGGCCATATAGAACTCGAAGTCGCTGAAGAATCCGGGCGCCTCCGCCTGCAGGACCCGCAGCACCGCAATCGCCATCCGTCGGATCTCGAACTCGGCTCCCTCGCTCGACCGGAGTTCGAGCATCGTGCGCCAGGCGCGCGCGTTCCCGGTCACGACGATCTTCGTCTCGGTCGAGTTCGGCAGCACGCCGCGCGCCGCCTCGCGCGCCATCTTCCGCCGGTGGACCTTGTCGTCCACCCACTTGTAGCGGTCCATCAGCTTCTCGACGAGCGCCACATACGTCGCCTGCGCCGCCTCGATCTGCGCGGTCCACGCGGCGACGAGGGCGTCGTCGCCGAGGATGGCCGGCGGAATCACGAACGCGGCGTGGGACTCGTCCACGTAGCGTTGGCTCAGCTGGGAGTTGTGGGTGACGATTCCATTCGCCACGAAATTGTGGTTTGACCCATCCATCTCGATGTCATAGGTGTCGCGCTCGCCGGCGTATTCCACGGATACGATCCGCCGTCGCCGCGGGACGAGGACGCGTCCGCCACCGCGCGCCCGGGCGCCCAGGGCAGCAAGCTCCGAGAGGGAACGGCCGAGCCGTTCGACAAACTCCAGCTCGTGCCCGTTCACCCGGCCCGAATGGCAACGGCTGCACACGGTCGCGAGGTTGGCCGCGTCGGCTGCGAGGTCGGGACGTGACCAGAGTGGAAGGATGTGGTGCAGGGTCAGGCGGCCACCGCGTACACCGCAAAGCCGGCAGGCGTGCGCGTCGCGCGCAAACACCTCGGCACGGAGGCTGTTCGTCGCCTGTCGAAGCTGCACCGCGTGCCGGGTGATCCCGCCCCTCCACTGCGGATTGTTCTCGCCTCGCTTGGCGGCAGCGAGCAGTGCCTTCGTGACCGACAAGTGCCGCCAGCCGGCTACATACCGAATACCCGCGTTCCACGGGCGCCGTCCGCGCGACCACGAGCCCGGCGGCTTCTGCAGTCCGTGCTTCCTGATCCACGCGCGGACCGTATGCGCTGAAACGCCCGCCATCTGGGCGATGCTCTCCTGACTGAACGCACGCGCGACGTACTGCTCCTCCAGCCAGGCGCGGTCGCGATACGCAAGCTCCCCGTTGACGAGCAGTTCGCCCCCGAGCCGGCCAGCCACTGCGAGTCCGCCGGCGCTCATCCGAAGACCGCCGACCGCGTCCTCGAGCCGCTGCCATCCCTCAGGCGTCAGGAAACGATGGTCCTTCGTGCAGGTGATCGTCTTGCCGTCCTCGAGTGTCACCGTGAAGACGGGCTTCATTCCCGACCGGATGACCGCCTTCACCTTCCCCGTCGTGAACGTCCCGGTCGCTTCATCAAGACACCGCAGTCGCAGGAGCTTGAGGCGTGAACGTCCGTGCGGACTCAGCGTCATCGCGAAGAGATCCTTGAGGCGACGCTTGGTCGGGCCATTGCGCCGCCCTGATGCCTTCCGTTCGCTGTAAATCAACGTGTCGCCGTCCAAGCAGTAGGCGAATCCCGCCCGGTGCCGCACCAACTCGTGCGTGAGCGACCGTGAGACGCCTTCAAGCAGCAGTGAGTAGTTGGCGTGCTCCAGCACCGAGCCGTGCCCCTGCTTTTTGATGTTCTCGAGATACTCCCGCGTTTCGCGGCTGGCAGGATTCTTCTGGCTCATATAGCAGAGCCGGCCGGCGAACTCGGCAAGCCGCTCGCCGTCGGTGCTCGGGCCCAGCCAGTTCACGGGGAGGTGGCTGGGTTCGGCAAAGGCCGGACGCGAGAGGACGGTGATTCGGGGCTCGGAGAAAAACTCGGGCATCTTGGGGGGAGATGGGAGACGTGAGCTGTGAGAGGTGAGATGGGAGAGGTGCGACAAAACTACTGCGATGACGGAGGCAGGAGGTCGAGGCGGTGGCGGGCCCACGCCTTTTCCCGCACGACGAGGTCGAGGGCGGCGCGCGCGGCGGCGGGGAGCGCGGGGAGCGCGGGGTCGTACTTCACGTGGTCAATCGGCACGGCGCCGGCCGCAGCGACGATCACGCCGGGATTGAGGATTCCCGCGGGGTCGAAGGCGCGCTTGGTCGCGGCAAAGAGCGCCACCGCCTCGGCGGGCCAGACGCGCGGCAGAAGGGGCGCGCGCAGGCGGCCGTCGCCGTGCTCGCCGGCGAGGGTGCCCCCCAGTCGCGCGACGAGCACGGTGACGTCGAGGAGGAGCCGCTCGATTCGCACGCGCCAGTCGGGTTCGTGCACGTCCAGGAGGACATTCACGTGCGCGTGGCCGTCGCCCGCGTGGCCGAATATCACGCCGCGGAATTGCGCGTCGGCGAGCGCGCTCCGCACGCCGCGCACATACTCGGCGAATCGCGCCGGCGGAACGCAGCCATCCTCGACAAGCTGCAGGCTCTGGAGTCGCGGCGCGAGTCGGGTCAGGATCGGGCTCGCCGCGTGGCGCAATGTCCAGAGCAACGTCTCCTCGTGCGGCTCGACGGCTCGCGTGATGAAGGTCGCGCCGCCGGCGTCGCACCAGCCGGCAAGCTCGGAGAGGGCACTCGCGGCGAGGGCGGCGGTGGTCGCCTCGACCTCGACCACCAGGACCCCTTCAAGACCGGCAGGAAGCGCGACGGGAAGCGGCTCGCCGGCGCTGGCGGCGATCTCGAGAAAGCTCCGATCGAGCAGCTCGACCGCGCTGGCGCCGGCGGCGGCGAGCCTCCCCGCCGCCGCCGCCGCGCCCTCGAGGTCGGGAAACCCGGCGACGAGCGACGCGGTGGCGATCGGCAACGGGGCGAGCATCAGTTCCACGCCGACGATGCACGCCAGCGTGCCTTCGCTGCCGATGACCAGGTCGAGCGCATCGCCGCTCTCGAGCCAGTCGGCGAGGCCGTAGCCGGAGGACTCCTTGCGGACGTCGGTGTGGCGAAGGGCGTCGGCACCGGCGCGGCGCACTCCCGGCGCGACGTCGTTCAGGAACCGCTTTACCGGCGCGAGGTCGTGCGCCTCGGCGCCTCGCCTGAGCCAGCCGCGTGAGCCGTCGGCGAAGACGCACTCGAGGCCGGCCACCCAGCGCCGCATCGGGCCGTAACGGACGGTGCGCACGCCGCCGGCGTTGGTCGCGCACATCCCGCCAATTGTCGCGAAGGCACCGCTCGACGGGTCCACCGGAAAGATGAGGTCGTGCTGGGCCGCCTCGGCCTCCACACGGTCACGCGTGACCGCCGGACCGACGGTGATCCGCCGCTCGTCGGCGCGCACGGGGCCGAACGCGTCGAGGCGACCGAGGTCCACGATCACGCCGGGGCCGATCGCGCCGCCGGCCATCGAGCTTCCGGACCCGCGCATCACGAGGGAGTGGCCGGACGCGGTGGCCCAGCCCACCAGCGTCACGAGGTCGTCCACGGTCGCGGGGACGGCAACGGCGGCGGGGATGATCCGCCCGACGCCGGCGGCCTCGCTGTAGACGGCCCGCGCCACGTCGTCGGTGCGGAAGTCGCCCCGGAATCGGTGCGGAACGGAGAGGCCGGCGCTCACCGGGACGCGCGCGCTCAGGTGCCGACGGGGACGAGCGTGAAGGGTCGGGCCTTCACGCGGCGGACGAGCCGACGGAGCGCGGTATTGCTGACGAGCGCCAGCAGGCCGGCGACCATCAACGCCTTCACCTCGTGCCGCGAGATCTTCACCGTGCCGCCGACGGTGAGCATCGCCCGCGAGCCGGAAAGGTCGCGCAGCGTGGCGAAGGCGAAGAGGAGGGGGAGGACGCAGAAGGCGCGGACCGCCAGCGCGCGCCGCGGAATCATCAGGAGGTACTCCAGTGCGTCGTCGAGATCGGTCTGGGCGAGCTCGATGAAGTGCGCGACCGCCTTCCGATTGTGCTCGACGTGCGCCGGTGAGAGGAGGGTGTCGTGCCCGCTGCCTTCCGCGGCGAGGTCGCTCGCTGGGATGTAGATGGCGTTCTCGTGCTGGGCGTCCCAGGCGATGTCCTTCAGGATGTTCACCGTCTGCAGCGCCTCGCCGAACGCCTGGCACTTCACCCAGAGCCGGTCGAACTCACGCGTCCCGATCGCGCTGGCGTGCTCGTGCCAGAGTTCGGTGAGCAGGCAGCCGACGGTGCCGGCGACGTAGTAGCAGTACTCCTTGTACTCGGCCAGCGTCTGGATGCGGATGCCGGCCGGGTAGGTGCGGACGAATTTCGCCATCCCGCGTCCCATCTCGCGCACCCAGTGGGCGACGCGCTCTCGCGTGCGCGGCGGGAGGGTGCGGAAGGTCACGAGGACGAGGTCGGTCCGCGCAACGAGCGCGAGGTGCGCGGCGTCGCCGTGGAGCGACGCGGCGAGTGCGGGGAAGCGATCGGCGGCGTCTCGGTCGGCCAGCGTCCGCAGGAACTCGTCGAGCAGCTCGGCGCGTCGCGTCGGTGGCGTGGCGCCGTCGTCCTCGATCGTGTCGGCGATCCGGCAGAGGAGGTACGCCGTGCGGACCGCCCGGCCCAACGTACCGGGAAGGAAGCGGATGCTGATCGCGAACGTGCGCGAGACGTCGGGGAGGATCTCGTGTCCAAAGCGCTCGGCCTCGCGGATGCGGGTGGCGGAATCCGCCGATGTCGCGAGGGCCGGGGCGCTGGTCATAGCCCGGAAAATAGCGTTCGTCGTTTGGGTTCGCCGAACTCGATCCGGTCAAGGGTCTGTTCGATCGCGAGCTGGGCGAAGCGGGCGTCGCGCCGGTAGTTGCGGCGGGACGTCCAGATGGCGAGGGCGGCGATTCCCGCACCCCCGGCGACGGCCAAGGGCGTCATCACCGAGAGCGCGATGGCGACGGCGGCGAGCAGGGCACCGCTGACGATTCCGGCGGCGGCGGACTGCGCGGCCCCGACGCGACGGCCGTGGAGGGTGGCCTCGACCCGCACATACGCGCGGCCGCCTTCCGCGGCCACGACGACCGCGCTGACCTCATCGGCGCGGGCGAGCGGGAAGCCGCGCCCGTCGAGCCGCGTCAGCTCGCGGATTGCGCCGGCGAAACCGCCGCGCGGCCCCCAGACCACGCGATCGGGAAATCGCCGACGCTCCTTGAGGTTCTCCTCCCGCAGCAGGTCGCTGTCCATCCGGGCGAGGATTTCCTTCGGCGTCCCGGTCAGCACGCGATTGGCCACGAAGGTCGCCGGGCCGGCGAGCGATGCGAGCGCCCCGCTCTCCTCGGGCAGGACGACGCGCATCCGCTCCTCGAGAAGCGCCTGCCGGAGCGCGAGGGGGGTGATCCCGACCTCGGCGGCGAGCTCGGAAAGCTCGGCCTCGGTCAGCGTCTCCGGCACGTCGGCGCTGGCGGCCTGCAACTCGGCGGCGCGGAGCAGCACGCGCTCGAGCGCGGCGCGGTGGAGGACGGGCGGCGGGACGTCGGTCACGGTCAGATTCCGCCGAACGAGATGTCAATCTGGCGCTGCATTGACGCAATCATCTCGTCGGGCATCGGGAAGGCCTCGCAGAGCGCGGCGAGGGCGCCGCCCACGGGTACCGGGCGTCCCATCTGCGCGAGATACCATCGGGCGTAGCGCTCGCCCATCCCCGGTTCGACGCGCTCGACGAGCAGGGCGCCGCCGCGGACGAGTCCGGCGCTCCCGTAAGTGGCGCCGGCGCCGAGTCGCTTCTGCGCCGGCGTCAGGTGGTCGTCCACCGCGACCTGCGCGACGCTGCCGATCGCCTCGTGCGCGAAGGTGAACAGCACAATTTCGGCGGAGTCGGCGGTGGCGGGCCAGGCGACGGCGTACTGATTGGTGCTCTTCCCCACCGGGAGCGCGCGCCCCTCGCCGCCGAGGGTGAGCGTCAGGATCAGGTCGCCGCTCGGCTGTTGCGTGTGGTTGAGGTAGCGCTGCAGGGCCGGCCGCCAGCGGTGTTGCCAGAGCGAATCGGCGGCGGCGAGGCCGGCATCGCGGGCGCGCCGCTCGGCCAGCCACCACTCGTGATGGAACTGCGCGCGCTCGCGCGCGAGGCCGGCGACAAAGCGACGGGCGAAGTCGCGATCGGCGGGACGGGGAAAATACTGGGCGAGGAAGGCGACGATCCCCTGCACCTCGCGGTTGTTGGTGCGACGCGGGTCGCCGTCGGCGCGGAAGAAGTAGTCGAACGCCTGGACGAGCTCCTCCCACGAGCCGAAGTAGAGGGCGAGGAAATGGGCGTTGACCAGATCGGGGCGCGCGGCGGCCAGCGTGGCGAGCGCGACGCTGGCCGTGTCGAACTCGGTGACGAGGGCACGCGAGTTCTTGAGGATCGTGATCCGCTCGCGGTAGCCGCGGTCGAAGAGCGGCACGGTGGCGGTGTCCGGCTGGATCAGCGCGAAGCCGTGGAGCCAGAGGTCCACGTGCTCGCGCGTCTTCACCGGCCAGTGCGCGGCCGGCTGGGCGGCCGGCCGGTCCGGAGCGCGTCGCTGGGCCTCGACGGGGAGCGCGAGCGCCGCGGCGGCGACTACGAGGAAGAACGGCCGCAGGTGACGCAGAATTTCCATCCGGATTCGATCTCCGCGCTGCATCCGGCGCAGCGTCGGATGAGCAGGTTGAGGCCACAGCTGGGGCAATACTTCACGGTGCGGTCGCCGGGGAGCGGCTGGGCACAGTACGGGCATCCGCCCTCGCCGGTGACAGCGGGCGGCGGCGCGGCCTTGGGCGCTTGGGCGGCGACCGCGTCGAAGAGCTGGGATGACGGTACCCGCTCCGACGCCGGCGGTTCGGCCGTCGCCGCGGCGGCGGCGCGCACGGCGGCCGCGGTGGCGATCGGCGTCGGTGGGCGGAGGTCAATCTCGGTGTCGCCGGCGAGGACCTTCTGCACCGCCGTCGTCGAGAGCCGGAGACTCGCGTTGACGTAGGTGCGCAGGAGACCGAGGTCGGGATTCGGCGAGGCGAGCTCGGCCTTGAAGTCGTCCTGCAGCAACTCGTCGGCGTAGATGAGGTCGCGTTCGCCGGAGAAGAGCCGCATCAGCGCGTGGAGGTAGTCGTCGTTGGTCTCGAGGAGTCCGTCGCGGCGCGCGGCGCGATAGGGGACGAGCTTCTCCAGCACCTCGCCGACGTCGAGCGGGCGCGCCAAGGCGTCGGCCGCGCGGGCCGCGAGGACAACGCGACGGAACAGGAGATCAAGCGCATCCACGATGATTCACTCCACTCGTGGCAAAGATGCGGACGCGCGGAACGCCTCGCCATCGGGGAAGGCGGCGACCACGTCACGAATGCGGCCCTTGGCGCGCCGCGCGGCGAGCCACGCGTCGAAGCCGGACGGGACGGCGCCGTCGGACGCCGTCTGATCGGCGGCGGCGCGCGTCGCGAGGTCGTTGGCATACTCGTTCTGCGGGTGGCCGGCGTGACCCTTCACCCACCGCCAGGCAATCTCGTGCGGGCCGGCGGCGCGCAGCGCGTCGTGCCAGAGCGCGAGGTTCTCGATCGGGCCGGTCCGCCGCTTCCAGCCGGCGCGGGCCCACCCGTGCACCCAGTTGGTCATCCCGTCCACGATGTAGCGCGAGTCGCTGGTGAAGACGGCACGAAAGCGCCCGTCCTTGCCGCCGAGCGCGCGAAACGCCTCGGTCACCGATCGCAACGCCATCCGGTTGTTCGTCGTCGCGGGCTCGCTGATCCAGAGGTCGCGGCGGGTGATCCGGCCATCGGCGTGCCGGTACTCGAGGAGGACCCCTGCGCCGCCGGGATTGTCGCCCTCGCGGCCGTTGCCGAGGCACGACTCATCGGCGAAGATCGCGACCAGCGGCCAGTCGTCGCTCATCGCACGACCGTCACGCGGTCGGCCTCGTCCAGGTACAGCACCAGCGCGGCGCCGGTGGAGGGATGCCGCGCGTGGATTGCCTCGCGGCCCTTGATCACGGCGAGCTTCTGCGGGATGACGAGGAAGTCCGTCCCGCGCCGCTGGACGAGGATTCGCGCGCCGTCGGTGATGGCGCGCTCGAGGGCGTCGTACTCGGCCACCGTCAACTGCCCCACGCGACCCCCTTCGGCCCGCACCAGGCGATGATCGTCTCGGTCAGCACGTCGGTTGCCCGCACAATCTCGGCGACCGGAACCCACTCCTCGGCGGCGTGGGCGAGCGCGATGTCGCCGGGTCCGTAGCAGAGCGCCGGGATTCCGGCAGCGCTGAGGAGGGCGGCGTCGGTCCAGCAGGAGAGGCCTTCGATCGGCGCCCGCCCGCCGTGCTTCGCCGACGCGTCGGAGAGCGCGGCGATGAGGGGATGGTCGGGTGGCACGTCGTTTGGCTCCTGCACGAGTTGCGGCGTGACGTCGGCGCGGAACGCGGGGACGCGCGCGCCGACCCGTTGGATGGCGGCGTCGAGCTCGCCGAAGAAGTCGGCGCCGCGCTCGCCGGGGAGGGTGCGGCGCTCGACGCTGAAGGTGCAGCGCTCGGGGTAGGTGCTGATCCCGCTCCCGCCCTGGATCGTGCCGACGTGGAGTGAGGCGTGGCCGAGGAGCGGATGCGTCCGGGCGGCGAGCGTCCTCGCCTGGAAGGCGTCGAGTTCGGCAATCAGGTGCGCCGCGTGGGTGATGGCGTCCACGCCGATGTCGTAGCGCGAGCCGTGGGCGGCGCGCCCGTGGACCGTGACGTCGGCCCAGGCGAATCCGCGGTGGGCGGGACAGATTGCGAGCCGCGTCGGCTCGGTGACGATCGCGGCGTGGGCGGTGATGCCGGCCTCGAGGAGGAACTTGGTGCCGGCGCTGGCCCATTCCTCGTCCACGACGATGGCGAGGACGACCTCGCCGCCGAGGTCGTGGTCGGCGGCGCGGGCGGCGGCGGCGCACATCGCGGCGATGCCGCCCTTCATGTCCGCCGACCCGCGACCGTAGAGCCGTCCGTCGCGCTCGGCGGGGGTGAAGGGCGGATGCGTCATCCCCTCGACGCCGACCGTGTCGAGGTGGCCATTGAGCAGGAGGGAGCGGCCGCCGTGGCCGCCGCCGATGCGGGCGACGACGCAGGGACGTCCGGGGAGCGCCTCGAGGAGATCCACGGCAAAGCCCCACGCTGTGAGCACCTCGGCAAGATGCTCGGCCGCGGCGCGCTCCCCCGGCCCGTCGTCGGCGAGGGCGGGGTTCCGGGAGTCGATGGCGACGAGCGCGCGCGTCAGCGCGAGGGCATCGCCGCGCGGTGCGCTCGCTTCACGCCGCACGGGAGCCCCCGGACGTCACTTCTTCGGCGCTGGCTTCTTGGCGGCGGGCTTCTTCTTCTTGACCGCCGGCTTCCTGGCGGCAGGCTTCTTCTTGGCCGCCGGTTTCTTGGCCGCCGCGGCACGCGACGCCGGCTTGGCGCCCTTGGTGGCGCCGGACTTCGCGGTCGGCGACCTGCCCTTGTGCTTCCTGCTCCACGCCTCTTCCGCCTCGCGGATCAGCTTGTCCGCCTCGTCCTGCGTCATCTGTCCGCGGCGCACCATGTACTGGACGAGGTCACGCGCACTCTCGATGGCAAAGGCGGAGAGACCGGCGGCGGCGCCGATGACTTCCTTCATCGCGGCTGCCATCTTGCTACCGGCCTCGAGCGAGATCTCGTGCGCCTTGGCCGCCATCTCGGCGACGGTGTCGCGGACGTCGGCGCCGCGGTGCCCGGGGCTGCGCTTGGGGGGGACGACGGGGGGCTTCTCAGCGGCGGCTTCAGCCGGCTTCGCGGTGGTTGGCATTAGTAGGGCTGTCCTGTTGCGAGGTGCTGCGCGAGATGAACGGGCGCAAGTATATGATTTTTTGTGAGCTACGCAAGTGACTGAACGATAGGAATTTAGCCCATTTTTCGGGTTTTTCGTTCGGCGTTGTTAGAACAACATAAAGACACTATCGAGCGACCATAATGCCATTACCGCTGCAAGGCGTACGAATAGTGGATCTTTCCCGAGTTCTCGCCGGGCCGCTCGCTGGGATGATTCTTGGCGATCTGGGTGCCGATGTCATCAAGATCGAGCGCCCGGGCACCGGCGACGAGACCCGCGGCTGGGGTCCGCCCTTCGACGCGCGCGGCGAGAGCGCGTACTTCCTGGCTTCGAATCGCAACAAGTTGAGCGTCGCGGCCGACCTCGGGGACGCACCCGACCGCGCGCTCGTGGCGCAGTTGATCGGCGAGGCGGACGTGGTCATTGACAACTTCCGCCCCGGAGTGCTCAAACGGCACGGTCTCGACCCCCGCGAGTTGCTCGGCCGACACCCGCGGCTCCTCTGGTGCACGATCACTGGCTTCGGCCTTTCGTCCAACCGGCCGGGCTACGACGTCGTGGTGCAGGCCGAGAGCGGATGGATGGCAATCACGGGCGAAGCGGCGGGCCCGCCGATGAAGTCGGGGGTCGCACTGGTGGATGTGCTTGCCGGCAAGGACGCCGCAATCGCCATCCTTGCCGCGCTCGCGGGCGGTCGGGTCGGGAATCGGCACTTGGTGGTCTCGCTGCTCCACGGGGCGACGGCGGCACTCACGAATGTCGCGCAGAATGCGCTCGTCACCGGGCGCGACGCCCGACGCTGGGGGAACGCGCATCCGAGTCTCGTGCCGTACCAGCTCTTCGCGGCGGCCGACCGTCCCCTCGTGATCGCGGTGGGGAGCGACGGACAGTGGACGGCGTGTGCGCGTGCATTGGGCCTCGCGGCGCTGGCGGCGGATCCGGCGCTGGCGACGAACGCCGGTCGCCTCGCGGCGCGTGAGTCGGTGGTCTCGGCGATCGCCGATGCCGTGGCCGCACGGCCGGCGGCGGAGTGGGTGGAACGCCTGGACGCGGTGGGCGTTCCGTGCGGCGTGGTGAAGCCGGTGCTCGAGGCGTTGGAGGCGGTCGGCGCGTCGGCGCTCACCGGGGTCGCGCCCCAGGCGCCGGGCACCGTGCGACGGCCTCCGCCGCGGCTTGATGCGCACGGCGCCGCGGTGCGCGCCGACGGCTGGGTGGCATTCCTTCGGTCGGACGGCAACGGGGCCGCGGCCGCAACGTGACGGCGCTCGCTTTTACTCGTCCCTCATATGCGACGACCCGGGTTCGAGCCGGGCGTGCTGCAGTGCTTCAGCCCTGTCCGCGACGCGAGTGTTGGATTACACTAGCGACGTGCCCCTGAAATCGACCGAGCCAGCGCCGCAGGACGACCTTCTCGATGCCGATCAGGCGGTCATTGACCGCGTGCTCGCCGGGGACCGCAACGCCTTCAGTCTCTTGATCGAGCGCTACAGCGACCCGCTGTACCGCCACGCCCTCGGGATGACCGGCAGCGCGGATGTCGCGGAGGACATCCTGCAGGTGTCGTTCATCAAGGCGTTCCATCACCTCGCCGAGGTGCGCGGCCGGTTCGATGCGTGGGTGTTCCGGATCGTGGCGAATGGGTGCAAGGACTGGCTCAAGAACATCCGGCGCACGCACTTGAGCTACGAAGAGGACGATCAGCCCTCGGCGCTCGAGACGCCGGATGAGGAGTTGGACCGGGGGGAGTTGCGGGACGATCTGGACGCGGCGCTGTTGGCCCTGCCGGATTCATTGCGGGAAGCGTTTGTGATGAAGCACGTCGAGGGACGGTCGTACGAAGAGATGGCCGTGTTGCTCGACGCGACAGTCGGTGCCCTGAAGATGCGTGTCCACCGCGCCCGTGAGGCGCTGCAAAAGCTCCTGGAGGAACGGTACTCGTGAAGCTTGATCCCCAAGACCCGCGTGACGCGGCTCCCGAGCGCGCGGCCGAGACGCGCCCCCCGGCGCCAGCCGAGCCGTCGGCTGCGGACCGCGAGGTGCCGCTCCCGGCGAGCGAGCTCTCGACGGCCGTGCACGCGTACCTCGACGGAGATCAGGTGTCGGACTCGGCCCTTTCGGGTGCCGAGCGCGAACTCGAGCTCTGGAAGCGGATCAGCGCCGAGGCCGGGAAGCGCCGGAAGATGGTGACACCGGCGCACGTGACCAGGCAGATCCTGGCGAAGCTGGCCGACGACTGACCGCCGCGACCGCGCCGAGGCCGGCCCCCAGGCGGGGGTCGGCCTTTTTCGTTGGGCGGGTCGCCGGCCGGGAGGATAGATTCTTCGGGCACCTCCCCTCCCTGAGCCCCGCCCGTGAGCGCCCACCGCAGGATCCGTCCCAGCGCCGACGAGTTCGCGCCGTTCTATGCCGGCTACATCGCGCAAGTGCCGGACGGGGACGTCGTCGAGGCGCTGATCGGTGGAGCCGAGATCGCGGCGGCGCTGCTCAGCGACCTCAGCGAGAGCGTCGCCGGGCGGGCCTACGCGCCGGGCAAGTGGACGCTCAAGGAGGTTGTCCTCCATTGCGCCGACGCCGAGCGAATCTTCGCCTACCGCGCGCTGCGGATCGGGCGCGGCGACGCGACGCCGCTGCCCGGCTGGGACGAGAATGCCTACGCGCCGATGAGCGGCGCCGCGGTGCGGCCGCTCGAATCCATCCTCGACGAGTTTGAGTCCGTCCGCGAGTCCACCGTGACGCTCTTCAGCGGCCTGCCGGCCGGGGCGTGGACGCGGCGCGGCACCGCGAGTGGCGCCGAGGTCAGCGTGCGCGCGCTCGCCTGGATCAGTGCGGGCCACCTGCTTCACCATCTCGGGATCATCCAGGAACGCTACCTCTGACGTTCCTAGAGGTGTATCGCGCGGCCGAGCGCGCCGAGCGCGGCTTCCTTCACCGCTTCGCCCAACGTCGGGTGGGAGTGGACCGTCTCGCCGATGTCGTCGGCGGTGCCGCGGTACTCCATCGCCAGCACGACCGCGGCCAGTAGGTCGCTGACGTTGGGACCGATCATATGGCAGCCGAGGATCTCGTCGGTGCGCGCATCGGTCACGAACTTCACGAAGCCGTCGGTGTTCGCCATCGTGCGCGCGCGGCCGTTGGCCGAGAAGGGGAACTTGCCAATCTTCACGGCGCGGCCGGCGGCCTTTGCCTCGGCCTCGGTTATGCCGGCGGTCGCGATCTCGGGCCAGGTGTAGACCACCGCCGGCATGTTGTGGTAGTGCATATGCGCGGCCCGGCCGGCAATCACCTCGGCGGCGATCACGCCCTCTTCCTCCGCCTTGTGCGCGAGGAGCTTTCCGCCGACGGCATCGCCGATGGCGAAGACGTTCGGCAGGTTGGTCCGCATCTGGTCGTCCACGACGATCTCGCCGCGGCGGCCGAGCGCGAGCCCAAGTGCGGCGGCATCCACGCCGGTCAGCGCCGGTTGGCGACCGATCGAGACCAGCAGGTAGTCGGCCTCGAAGGTCTGCCTTCCGCCGTCCGCCAACCGCTCGGTCTCGACGATGACGCGCCTGCCGTCCCGGCGTCCGTCCACGACCTTGGTCGCCGTGTGCAGCTCGAGGCCTTGCCGGGCGAAGACCTTCGCCGCCTCCTTGATGATGTCGTCGTCGTTCCCCGGCAGGATCGTCGGCATGAACTCGACGACGGTGACCTGGGTGCCGAGCCGTCGCCAGACCGAGCCGAGCTCGAGGCCGATCACGCCGCCGCCGATCACGACGAGGTGCTGGGGCACCTCGGGGATTCGCAGGGCGCCGACGTTCGAGAGGACCCGCTCCTCGTCGAACGGGAAGAAGGGGAGCGTGACCGGCACCGATCCGGTGGCGATGATGACGTGTCGCGGCCGGTAGGTCGTCAGCGTGCCGTCCATCGCCTTCACCTCGACGACGTTCCCCGGCCGCAAGGTGCCGACTCCCTTCGCCCAGGTGACCTTGTTCTTCTTGAAGAGGAATTCGACGCCGCGGGTGTTCTGCGCGACGACATCGTCCTTGCGCTTCATCATCTGCGCGAGGTCGAGGCCGATGCCCTCGAGCTTGACGCCGTGCGCGCCGGCGTGCTTCTGCGCCCACTCGTAATGTTCGGAGGAGCCGAGCAGCGCCTTTGACGGGATGCACCCGACATTCACGCAGGTGCCGCCGAGGGTCCGCTCGAACTCGACGCAGACGACGGAGAGGCCGAGCTGCGCGGCGCGGATCGAGGCGACGTAGCCGCCCGGACCGCCGCCGATGACGACGACGTCGGGGGTCAGCGGGGTGGCGGTCATCTCAGTCGTCGATCAGCATCGTCGCGGGGTCTTCCATCAGCTCCTTGAGGCGGACGAGGAAGAGGACCGCTTGCTGGCCGTCAATGATTCGATGGTCGTAGCTGAGCGCGACGTACATCATCGGCCGGACCGCAACCTGTCCGTCGAGCGCGATCGGGCGGTCCTGGATCTTGTGGAGCCCGAGGATCGCGACCTGCGGATAGTTGATGATCGGCGTTGACAGGAGCGAGCCGAAGACGCCGCCGTTGGTGATCGTGAACGAGCCGCCGGTAAGGTCGTCCATCGTCAGCTTGCCGTCGCGGGCGCGCTTGGCGACGGCGCTGATGGCGCGACTGAAGCCGATCATCCCAAGGCGATCGGCGTCCTTGATGTTCGGGACGACGAGGCCGGCCTCGCTGGCGACGGCAATCCCGAGATTGACGTAGTGCTTGTAAAGGATCTCCTCGCCATCCACCTGCGCGTTGATCACCGGGAAGGCCTTGAGCGCGATGCAGGTCGCCTTGGCGAAGAAGGGCATGTAGCTGAGCTTCACGCCGTGCTCCTTCTCCACCTTCTCCTTCATCCGGTCACGGAGGCCCGAGACCGCCGACATATCAATCTCATTGAAGGTCGTCAGGCGCGCGGTGGCGTGCTGCGATTGCAGAAGATTCTCGGCGATGCGCTTGCGGCGCGTCGTCATCTTCTCGCGTGTCTCGCGCTCACCGGCGGGCCGCGGCGGTGCGGCGGGGGCGGCGGGTGGCGGGGCGGCGGGCGCGGCTCGGCGCGCGTCCATCGCGGCAATCACGTCGGGCTTGCTGACCACGCCCCCGCGGCCGGTGCCGGCGACCTGCTCGACGTTCACGCCTTGCTCGGCGGCCAGCTTGGTCGCGGAAGGCGCGGCACGGACGTCGGTGCTCGGCGCCGACGCGGCGGGCGCTGGTGCGGCGGGCGCTGGTGCGGCGGGCGTTGGTGCGGCGGGCGCTGGTGCTGCAACCGGCTTCACCGTTGCGGTCGCGCCGGCAGTATCATCGAGTTGGGCAAGGGGCTCGGCCAGATGCACGACGTCCCCCTCGGCCTTCAGGCGCTTCACGAGCACGCCGGCATTGAGCGCGGGCACCTCAACGGTGATCTTATCGGTCTCCAGCTCGACGAGGGTATCGCCGACGGCGACGGCCTCGCCCTCCTGCTTGAGCCAGCGGGACACGGTCGCTTCGGTGATCGATTCCCCGAGTGGCGGCACCTTGATCTCGATCATGCTGCAAATATAGCGGGAGGAGGTAGCGGTGCGAGCGTTGACCATTGAAGCGCACGGCGGGCCGGAGCAGGTGCGATATCGAGAGGACGTTCCGGTCCCCGCATTGCGCGCGCCGGATGACGTGCGGGTCCGGCTGCGGGCGGTGGCGCTCAACCGACTCGACCTCTGGACGGTCGGCGGCCTGCCAGGCATCACGATCACACCGCCTTGGATTCTCGGCGCCGACGGTACCGGCGAGGTCGAGGCGGTCGCGACGGGCGTCACGGGCGTCGCCGTCGGCGACCGGGTGGTGATCAACGGCGGGATCTCCTGCCGGGCCTGCGAGTTCTGTCGCGCCGGCGAGCACTCGCTCTGCATCCGCTACCTGCTCCTCGGCGAGCACCGAGCGGGCACCTTCGCCGAGTTCGTGGTGGTACCAGCGGCGAATGTGCGCCGGATTCCCGCCGACGTGCCGGACGCGGTGGCGGCGGCGTTCACGCTGGTGACGCTCACCGCGTGGCGGATGTGCGTGACGCGCGCCAAGGTCCGTGCCGGAGACGAGGTGTTGATCTGGGGGATCGGCGGCGGGGTGGCGCAGGCGGCGTTGCAGATCTGCAAGGCGCGCGGCGCGCGCGTCTGGGTGACATCGTCGAGCGCCGAGAAGCTCGAGCGGGCGCACGCGCTCGGCGCCGACGAGTTGCTCGACCACGGCGCGCTCGATGTCGGGCGCGCGGTGCGCGAGCGCACCGGCAAGCGCGGGGTGGACGTGGTGCTCGACTCGGTGGGCGAACGCACCTGGGGGCAGTCGCTGCACGCGCTGGCGCGCGGCGGCCGGCTGGTGACGTGCGGCGGCACGTCGGGGACGACGCTGGAGATGGATGTCCGACGCCTGTTCTGGAACCAATGGTCCATTCTCGGCTCGACGATGGGGAACGACGCCGAGTTCGACGCGATCGTCGCCGAGCTCTCGGCGGGGCGCCTGTTCCCGCCGGTGGATTCAGTGCGGCCACTCGCCGAGGGACGCGCGGCGTTCGAGCGACTGGCGGGGGGCGAGCAGTTCGGCAAGCTTGTGCTGGCGGTTGGCGATGACTGAGCGCGCCCGGTTCGACGCCGACGAGGAACGCGCGGTGCGCGAGGCGTACGCGCGCGACGGGCACGCGGAGTGCCCGCGCTGCGCGGTGCGGATGCACGAGCGCGCGATCGGCGGCGGGAGCTTCGGGCTCGGCTACGCGCGCAAGCGCGAATGGCTCCTCTGCCCGACCTGCCGGCGGAGCGTGCTGTTCGACCTGAAGCGCGGCACGCGGAACTGAAGGGGCCCAAGTACATTATGAGGAACATGCGACCACTCCTCCGCGCGCTCGCGGTCCTCTTCTGCATCGCCCCGGCGGCGATGGCGCAGGAGGAGCCGCCGCGCCGGCTCGATTTCGGCACCGACAGCGTCGAACGCCAGGCGCCGCGCGACACCGCGACCGTGACCTCCCGCGAGCTGCGGACGGCGTTCGTGCGGTCCCAGACCATCTTGGGCCTCACGGTGTACGGGCCGGCATTCTCGGCGATGGTGGCGGACGATGCGGTGACCGCGACCGCGGCGTACTTCGTGCTGGCGGGCGGGTCGTTCTTTGCGGCGAACGAGATTGCGCGGCGGGCGGTGATCACGCCGTCGCGCCAGTTCCTCTCGTCGCGGATGGCCTGGCGCGGCACGCTCAACGGCCTCGAGCTTGCCAGTGTGCTCGACCTGGACCGGCGACCGGCCGCGGCGTTGACGCTGCTCGGCGGCGTTGGCGGGACGGCGACGGGGCTGGTGCTCGGTCGCGGCCGCACGGAGGGAGAGGCGGTCTCGATGGTCGTCGGTCACGACGTCGCCTATGTTTCGGCGCTGCTGATTGGCTACATCATCGACCCGACAGACTATGATGGCCGCGGCATCAGCCGACAGACGCGTCGGTTGGCCTCCACGGCGCTCGGCTGGGTTGGATACGCGTTGGGCAACCGCTACGCGGCGACTGCGTTCTACGAAGTGACTCCGGGCGACGCGATGCTGCTCTGGGTGGGCGCCTCGCTCGGCACGACGACGGTCTGGGCAATCATCGCCGAGGCGGAACCGAGCCGGCAGGCGGTGGCGGCGACGATTCTCGTCGGCGGGCTCGGCGGGATCTGGGCGGCCGACCGCTGGCTCGTCCGCCAATACGATCACACGACGGCCGATGGGACGCTGGTGTCGCTCGGCAGCTTGGCGGGTGGCCTGATGGGCATCGGCGTGGGCGTCTTGATCGCCGGGGAGGCGGAGCGAGGCGCGTCGCTGACCCTCGCCCTCGCGTCGCTGGGCGGACTCGGAGGCGTCATCCTCACCGAGCGGTACGTGGCCCCGCGGCGTGACGAGGGGCGGCAGTACCTGCTCGGGCGCGTCGAGTTCAACCCGCTGGGGGCGGCCGCGGTGGCGGCGCGCGCCCCCGGCGCACATTCGATCGTGCGGTTCACCTTCTAGCCTCCGGCCTGCCGAGGGCCATTGACCCGATGACGTTCTTCGATCGCCTGCGGGAGAGTCTCTATCGTCTCTGGGAGTTCGCGCCGTCGCTGTTCGGTGCGGCGGTGGTGCTCACGGTGGGTTTCTTCCTCGCCCGACTCGGGCAGCGGACGGTGCAGCGGCTGCTGCAACGCGTCCACCTCGACGAAGCGCTGGAGAAGGGCGGGGTGCGGCCGCCGCTCGGTGCGCACGGCACGCCGCTGAATCCGACGCGCGTGATCGCGAACGTGGTGTTCTGGTTCATCCTCTTCACGGCGATGCTGGTCGCGGCGGACACGCTCGGGATCGACTACCTCGGGCGGGCGTTCTCGGAGCTGCTGAGCTACGTGCCGAGCGTGATTGCCGCGGTGGTGATCGTGATCCTCGGCCTCGTGCTGGGCGACCTGGTGGCGGCGCTCGTGGCGGCGTCCACCGGCGCGCTCTATGGCGGCGCGACGCTGGCACGGCTCGGCAAGGCGGGCGTGGTGGTGCTCGCGGTCTTCATGGCGCTCCAGGAACTGGGGGTGGCGACGGGGATCGTGACGACGGCGTTCGCGATCATCTTCGGCGCGGTCGCGCTGGCGCTGGCGCTCTCGTTCGGGCTCGGCAACCGCGAGTTGGCCGGCGAGGTCACGCGCCGATGGTACGACCGGTGGACGTCCGAGCGGGAAGCGGTCGCGCGGGAGAATCGGGACCAGACCTGACGTTCGGCAGAGCGGAAAATGCGTTGTTGGACGCCCGGCAATGGGCTAGATTTCGGGGTCTGCGCGGCGCGCAATTCCACACCCCCCTGCCCCTCCCATGACCGCACCGAACAACCGTGAGCGGATCCTCCCCCGGCTGATCCAGGACGAGGTGCGGGAATCGTTCATCAACTACTCGATGAGTGTCATCGTCTCGCGCGCGCTGCCTGATGTGCGCGACGGACTGAAGCCGGTGCACCGGCGCGTCCTCTATGCGATGAACGAGCTCGGGTTGGTCCCGGGGCGGCCGTACAAGAAGTCGGCAACGGTGGTCGGCGACGTGCTCGGCAAGTACCATCCCCACGGCGACCAGTCGGTGTACGACGCGCTCGTGCGGATGGTGCAGGACTTCTCGCTGCGCTATCCGCTGGTGGACGGGCAGGGGAACTTCGGGTCGGTGGACGGCGACCCGGCGGCGGCGTACCGCTACACCGAGTCGCGGCTGACGCGGATCGCGGTGGAGATGCTGACCGACATCGACAAGAACACCGTCGATTTCGCGCCGAACTTCGACGACCGGCTCGAGGAGCCGACGGTCCTTCCGTCGTCGTTCCCGAACCTGCTGGTGAACGGGTCGTCGGGGATCGCGGTGGGAATGGCGACGAACATCCCACCGCACAATCTCCGCGAGGTGGCGGCGGCGGTGACGGCGATGATTGACAACGCCGACCTCACGCCCGAACAGATCCACGCCCTCATCAAGGGTCCCGACTTCCCGACCGGCGCGTTCATCTATGGCCGTGCGGGGATCAAGGACTACATCGAGACGGGACGCGGCAAGGTAGTGATGCGCGCCCGCGCGGTGATCGAGGAGAAGGAGTCCTCCAACAAGTCGCAGATCGTCGTCACCGAGCTCCCCTACCAGGTGAACCGGGCGACGCTCGTCACGAGCATCGCCGATCTGGTGCGTGACAAGAAGGTCGAGGGGGTCTCCGACCTGCGCGACGAGTCGGACGCGCAGACGCGGATCGTGATCGAGCTCAAGCGCGACGCCATCCCGCGGGTGGTGCTCAACCAGCTCTACAAGCACACGTCAATGCAGAGCACCTTCGGCGTGATCATGCTGGCGCTGGTGCCGGACCCGACGAGCAAGCGGCTCGTCCCGAAGGTGATGGCGATGCGCGAGGTGCTGCAGCACTACATCGCCCACCGGCACGAGGTGATCGTCCGCCGGACGCAGTTCGACCTCGACAAGGCGAAGGAGCGCGAGCACATCCTCGAGGGCCTGAAGATTGCCGTTGACAACATCGACGAGGTGATCAAGGTCATCCGGGCGGCCGAGGACTCGCCGGCGGCGAGCACGCAGCTGCAGTCGCGGTTCAAACTCTCGGAGCGGCAGGCCGAGGCGATCCTCAACATGCGCCTCGCCAAGCTGACCGGACTCGAGATCGAGAAGTTGGAGGAAGAGCTTGGCGAGGTCCGCGGGACGATCAAGGAACTCGATGCGTTGCTGGCGTCGAAGCCGAAGCGGATGAAGGCGATGAAGGAAGAGCTGGCGAGCCTCGTGGACGCGTACGGCGACGAGCGGCGGACCGAGATCGTGAGCAACGAGGGCGAGTTCTCGATCGAGGACCTGATTGCGAACGAGGAGATGGTGGTGACCATCTCGCACGCCGGCTACATCAAGCGCACCAACATCTCGACCTATCGCAAACAGCGCCGCGGGGGCGTGGGGACGAAGGGGACGGAGCTGCGCACCGACGACTTCGTCGAGCATCTCTTCGTCGCGCAGACGCACGACTATCTCCTCGTGTTCACCCACGATGGCCGCTGTTTCTGGCTCAAGGTGCACGAGATCCCCGAGGCAGGGCGGGCGACGAAGGGGAAGCCGATCGTCAACCTGATCAACGTCTCGCCGGACACGACGGTGAAGGCGATCGTGCCGGTGAAGCAGTTCACGGACTCCGAGTTCCTGATGTTCTGCACGCGCAACGGCACGGTGAAGAAGACCGCGCTCTCCGACTACTCCAACGTGCGCTCGACGGGCATCAAGGGGATCAAGCTCGAGGAAGGGGACGAGCTGGTGGACGTGCAGATCACGACGGGGACCAACGACGTCGTCCTCGTCACGCGACACGGACTGAGCATCCGCTTTCACGAGCAGGATGCGCGTGCGATGGGGCGCGACACGACCGGGGTGCGGGGGATCAGTCTTGCCGCCTCCGACCGGGTGGTCGGGATGGTCGTCGTGAAGCGCGACGCGGCACTGCTCGTCGTCACCGAGCTCGCGCTCGGCAAGCTCACCAATGTGGACGAGTATCGCGTCCAGGGCCGCGGCGGGAAGGGAATCCTGACGGTAAAGCGGACCGACCGGACCGGGGACGTCGTCGGGCTGCTCGAGGTGCTCCCGGAGGACGGGCTGATGCTGATCACCCGCGGAGGCCAGTCGCTGCGCTGTGCGGTGAAGGACATCCGCGAGACGGGCCGGGTGGCGCAGGGCGTGAAGCTGAAGGACCTCGAGCTCGGCGACGTGGTGGCGGCGATCGCGCGGGTGGTCTCGGACGACAAGGACGAGGCGGGCGTAGGGGAGAACGGCGAGAACGGCGAGAATGGCGGCGACGGCGGGCCGGACGAGCAGATTGAGCTGAGCACGGGGGAGTGATGTCCCGGGGGCGGCGGGGACGGCGGGGGCGCGCCCACGGGCCGCCGCCAGCGCTCCGCCGCCCGACCGCGTATGTTCGGCGTCCCTCCTTCAACGAGGAAAGTCGAACATGCCCCTTCGCTCCCGCGCCGCCCAGACGCTGGCGACCGTAGCACTCGTCGCCACCCTCGCGCCGCCGATTTCGGCGCAGCGCGCCACCCCAGGCACGTACGCCATCACCAACGCGCGCCTGGTGCCCGTCTCGTCGGCGCCAATTGCACGCGGCACAATCGTCATCCGCGACGGCGTCATCGTCGCAATCGGCGCCAATGTCACCGCGCCGGCGGACGCCCGCGTGGTGGACGGCACCGGTCTCACGGTCTATCCGGGGCTGATTGACGCCTATTCGTCGCTCGGCCTCCGCGCGGCACCCACAGGCGGCGGGGGTGGCTTCGGCGGAGGCGGGTTCGGTGGTGGCGCGGCGCCTGCGCGTCCGGCCGGCTCCCCGAACTCCACGATGCCTGTCGGTCTCCAGCCCGAGGTGCGGGCGGTGGACCAGTTGGTGGAGAACCCCGATTTCTCGGCGGCGCACGCCGCTGGCGTGACCGCGGCACTGACGGCGCCGAGCGGACGCACGTATGAAGGGCAGAGCGCATTGATCACACTCGACGGTGCCGACTTCAGCACAATGGTGGTCCGTCCGACGGTGGCGTTGCACGTCGGCTTCCAGGGCATCGGCGGCGGCCAGTATCCGGGCTCGCTGCTCGGCGTGATGGCGGCGCTGCGGCAGTCGCTGCTCGACGCCCAGCGGTACCGCGAGGTGCAGGCGGCGTACGCACGGAATTCGCGCGGGATGCGGCGTCCGGCGTTCGATCCGTCGCTGGAGGCGCTGCAGCCCGTCCTGGCGGGCACGATGCCGGTGGTATTTCGGGCGACGAGCCAGCGCGAGATTGAGCGCGCGTTGGACCTCGCGAAGGAGTTCGGCCTGAAGGCGATGATCGGCGGCGGGAGCGAGGCGTACCGCGTGGCGGGCCGCCTGAGGGCGGACAACGTCCCGGTGCTGCTGTCGCTGAACTTCCCGCGTCGCACCGCCGCGCCGGCGGCGGCGGGGGCGGCGGGGGCGGCGGGGGCGGCGGGGGCGGCGGGGGCGGCAACCGCCGAACCGGAGCCGCTCCGCGTGTTGCGCGACCGAGTGCAGGCGCCGAAGACGCCGGGCGAGCTGGCGCGCGCCGGGGTGCGGTTTGCGTTCCACTCGGGCGGGGCGAACTACACTGAGTTCCTTCCCAACCTGCGGCGCGCCGTGGATGGCGGGTTGCCGGCGGATCAGGCGGTGCGCGCGGTCACCCTCGGCGCGGCAGAGTTGCTCGGCGCGGCGGATCGGCTGGGCTCGCTCGAGGTGGGGAAGATCGCGAATCTCACCGTTGTCCGCGGCGACATTCTTGCCGCTGACGCGCGGGTGGCCACGGTCTACGTGGACGGTCGGCCGCACGCCATTCCGGCGCCGACGACCGCCGGTGGGCCGGGTGGACGACCAGCGGCGCGGCCGGGGCTCGAAGGCGCGTGGGCGCTGCAGATCGCGCTCGACGGCGGCGAACAGTTCGTCACACTGCACCTGCGCGGTGAGGATGACCGACTGCGTGGGACGCTCGAAGGGGACCTCGGCGCGTCGGAGATCACCGCGGTCGAGGTCGAGCCCGACGGCACGATCGCCTTCAGCGCGAGCGTGACGCTCCCCGAGGGGACCGAGGAGGCGCGGTTCCGCGGCAAGCTCGAGGCCGGGGTCTTTGCCGGCCGTATTGAGATCGTCGGTCACGACGCTGGCCGCTTCGCCGGGTTGCGCGCGATCACCACCAACCACGAGGAGCGCTGATGTCCATTCATTCGCACACCACGCGGGCGCTTGGCGCGGCGCTCCTGGTCGCCGCGGCCGCGTCCATGCTGGCGGCGCAGGGGGCCCGCCGCGCCTCGATCCTGATCCGCAACGGCACGGTGCTCACCGTCACCCGCGGCACGCTGCAGAACACCGACGTGTTGGTCGAGAACGGGAAGATCGCCCGGATTGGCCAGAACCTCTCGGCTCCGGCGGGCGTCGAGGTCTATGATGCGACGGGCAAGTACGTGATGCCCGGGATCATTGACCCGCACTCGCACATGATGATGGATGGCATCAACGAGGGCTCGCTCTCGGTGACGTCAATGACGCGGGTGCACGACGTGCTCAACCCGACGGCGCCGAACATCTATCGGGCGGTCGCCGGTGGCGTGACGATGGTGAATCTCCTGCACGGATCGGCCAACACGATCGGCGGCCAGAGCGCGACGGTGAAGCTGAAAGTCGGGCGCTCGACGGCGGAAATGCTGGTGCCGAACGCGCCGCCGGGGATCAAGTTCGCGCTGGGCGAGAACGTGACGCGGAAGAACCGGGCGAACTTCCCCGGTGCGCCGCCACCGCGCTACCCGACGAGCCGGATGGGACAGGAGGAAATCATCCGCGACGCCTTCACGCGCGCCCGTGCGTACAAGGCGGAGTGGGATGCGTACCGCGCGCAGCCGTCCGGACGGAACGCCCCGGCCGCGATCGCGCCGCGTCGAGACCTCGAGCTCGAGCCGCTGGTCGAGATTCTCGATGGGCGCCGCTTCATCCACGCCCACACCTACCGCGCCGACGAGACGTTGATGCTGCTGGAGCTCGCCGCCGAGTTCGGGTTCAAGGTGCGGACGCTGCAGCACGCGCTGGAGGCGTACAAGATCGCTCCGGAGATCCGTGAGGCCGGGGCGGGGATGTCCACCTTTGCCGACAGCTGGTCGTACAAGATCGAGGCGTTCGACGCGATTCCCCACAACGTGGCGATCACGGTGCGGAACGGCGTGGTCTCGACGATCAACTCTGACTCGGACGAGCGGATCCGGCGACTCAACATTGATGCCGCGAAGATGATGCGGTACGGCGGCCTGACCGAGGACGAAGCGCTGGCGACGATCACGATCAACGGCGCGTGGCAGGTCGGACTCGAGGCGCGCACCGGGTCCATCGAGGTCGGGAAGGATGCCGACATCGGGATCTGGAACGGGCATCCGTTCAGCGTCTACAGCCGCGTCGAGCGGACAATCATTGATGGCGAGACGTACTTCGACCGGGCGCAGGATGCGGCGGCCCGCGCTGCGATGGCCACCGAGCGTGCCGAGCTCGAACGTGCCGAACCGAACCAGGCGCCGGCACCACGCGGCGGACCTGGCGGCCGTCCGGGCGCATCCATTGGAGGGAACCGCTGATGTCGCGCCAACCCAAGTTTCTTCACTCGATCATCGCCGCGCTTGGCCTGTCCGGCGCCGCGATCCTCCCGCCCGCTGACGCCGCGGCGCAGCTTGGCTCGCCGAACCCACTGCCCGGTGCGCAGGGGACGTTCGCGATCCGCAATGCGCGGATCGTGCCGGTCTCCGGCCCCGAGATTGCCGGCGGCACGTTGGTGATCAGCGGCGGTCGGATTGCCGCCGTCGGGGCGAACGTGGCCGTGCCGCCTGATGCACACGTGATTGACGGCACCGGGCTCTCGGTCTATCCCGGGATGATGGACGCCGCGACCCAGATGGGGCTTGCCGAGATCACGCAAGGTGCGACGCCGACGATGGACAATACTGAGGTCGGAAGCTTCAACCCGAACGCCATCGCCTATTACGCGATGAACCCGCACAACTCGCACGTTGGGGTGACGCGGGTGGTGGGCGTGACGCACGTGCTCTCGCGGCCGTCGAGCGGCGTGATTGCGGGGCAGGGGACGCTGGCCAACCTCGCCGGGTGGACGCCGGCAGCGATGACGATCCGCCAGAAGGCGGCGCTGATCGTGTCGCTGCCGCGTGCCGGCGGGGGTGGGTTCGGGTTCGCCGCGCAGTTCGGCGGCGGCGGGGGCGGCCCCAATGCGGCGGCCGCGCAGCGCCAGCGCGAGGCGCAGCTTGATTCGCTGCGCGCGATGCTCGCCGACGCCAAGGCGTACGACCAGGCGATGAACGCCGCCTCGCGCGATCGGGCGCTCCCGCGGCCTACGCCGGACGTGAGACTGGCCGCGCTGGTCCCGTACGTGAAGGGCGAGCTCCCGGTGATCTTCGAGGCCGACCTGGCGGCGGACATCCGCACGGCGGTGGAGTTTGCCGGGACGGAGGGACTCAAGGCAATCATCCTCGGCGGGCGTGACGCGCTCACCGTGGCCGATCTCCTCAAGGAGAAGGACGTGCCGGTGATCTTCACGCGGCTGCGCCAGATGCCGCCGCGTGAGGACGATCCGTACGACGTCTATTTCAGTATGCCTGGGCAGCTCGCCGCGGCCGGCGTACGGTTCGCGATCTCGACGGGGAACAACGGGGCGCAGGTCCGCGACCTGCCTTCGATGGCCGGGATGGCGGCGGCGTTCGGCCTGAGTCGCGACGACGCACTGCGCAGCGTGACGCTCTGGCCAGCCCAGATCTTCGGGCTGGCCGACCGGTTCGGCACGCTTGAGGCAGGGAAGGTGGCGAATGTGGTGGTGACGGACGGCGACCTGCTGGAGGCGCGGACGTTGGTGAAGCACCTGTTCATTGACGGGCGGCTGGTGCCGCTCGACACGCGTCACACCGTCCTTTACGAGACGCACAAGGACCGCCGGTAGGGCAACTGCGGGTCCGGAGGCAACCACTGGCGGCCGGCCGGTGACTCACCCATCGAGTCATCTGCCGGCCGCCGGTGCGCTGCGGCGTCTCCAACCTCATCGCTGAGTTTCCCGATGCTCCCGTCACCACGCCTTGTCCCGCTCGCCGTCGCGCTCTGCGCCGCGGCGGCGCCGCTGGTTGCCCAGCCGCCGGTGCAGCCTGCGCGCTCGTTGCCAGCTCCCGACGCCACGTTCGAGGAGCCGTTCAGCTCCATCGCCCCGGGGACCATCCGGGAGCTTCGGGACGGTCGCCTGATCGTCGCAGACGCACGCGACAAGGTCGTGCAGTTGATTGACTTCCGGACCGGAAGCGCCACGGCGATCGGTCGCGAGGGGAGCGGTCCAGGCGAGTTCGGGATGCCGATGCGGCTCTTCCCGGCGGCAAACGACACGACCTTCCTGTTCGACCCGCTGAATACACGTTACCTGGTGATCGGGCCAGACGGAAAGCCGGTGACGACCTTCCGGGTCGAAGAGGAGTCGAGCAGTGGCGGCGGGGTTCGGATGCGCGGGATGATCTTCGCGCGCGGCAGCGATGGCGACGGCCGGTTGTACGCCGAGACGCCGGGATTCTCTATGGGTCCGGACGGGCGGCCGCAGTCGGCCGACTCGTCGGCGTTGATTCGCTGGGACCGCGTCACCAAGCGGACGGACACGCTCACCTGGGTGAAGCTTCAGAAACAAAACGTGGAGGTGAGTGGCGGGCAGGGGAACATGCGGATGATGATCGGCGGTTCCAATCCGCTGACGCCGCGCGACGAGTGGGCGGTCTTCCCCGACGGACGCGTGGCGGTGGTGCGCGCGGACGGCTATCGAGTGGACTGGATCCAGCCGAACGGCACGCGCCAGTCGTCGGGGCCGATCCGCTACACGCCCATCCGGATCACCGACGCCGACAAGCGGGAGGAGGAGGCGCTTCGGCTACGCGCAAGGGCGAATCAGATGACGGTGTCGATGGATGCCGGACCGGGCGGGACGCGGCGCTCGGCGTCCGTGGGCCCCGGCGCGAACGCGCCTCCTCCTCCGCCACTCACCGACTGGCCGGACGTCAAGCCACCCTTCCGTCCCGGCATGGCGAGCGTCTGGGCGCGCCCGAATGGCGAGCTCTGGGTGCGGCGGACGGAGCCCGCCGGCGCGAAGGGGACGCTCTACGACGTGATCAACCGACAGGGTGTCGTGACGCATCAGGTGCGGTTGGGCGAGGGACTCACGCTGGTCGGATTCGGGAACGGCACGATCTACACGACGACGCTCGACGAGGACGATCTCGTGTACCTGCAGCGGCACGCGGTGCCGGAGCAGGCGTTGCGGGGATAGTCAGACTAAGATGGGAGTTATACGGACTTCGCGGCGAAGTGGCTCGGCCAATGACATCGCTGCTTATCCATCGTCACCCGGAAATTTGCGGCGACATCAGTTCTGACGCCGCATTCCGGTCCGCGCGCGCCCCCTAGGCCGATACCGCCGCGCCGAGAATCTCAGCTTCTGCGAGTCTAGTCCAGAGTCGCTCTTGCCGGCTGACTGCCCCCAGCATGTGACGGTGTGTTTCGCCCTAGAACCTATCTCGTAAACTGCCGGGAGAGGATAATGATGCAAGCCAACTGCACGAACGCGAGGAAGTTCTCCGCATGGCATTCGTAGCGGGTCACCAGGCGGCGGAAGTACTGCAACGACGCGAAGAAGCGCTCGATCTTCCAGCGGCGGCAGTAGCGCCGGAGTTGCCGGCCGTCCTGGGTCATGTATCTCCGGGTGGAGCGGTGCGGCGCGAGGAACGCTATCCCGCGCTTGGCCATCCGGGCATCCACGGCGTCACTGTCGTAGCCGCGGTCGCCGATAATTCGCTTCGGCAGCGGCCGGAGAAAGCGCGCCTTCAGCGTGTCCTCGACGAGGGAGATGTCCCCGGGATTCGCACTTGCGACAGTAACGGCGAGAGGAAGACCAGCACCGTCTGTGATTGCCATGATCTTGGTGCCTTTGCCTTTGCGGGTGAGTCCGACGGCGCCGCCCCTTTTTTCGCGCCCGCGAAGGTCGCATCGATGAAGGCCTCGGTGAAATCGTAGCCACCCGCCGCGGCGAGTTCCCGCGCCAGCAGGGCGAGCACCCGGTACAGCGTGCCATTCCGCGCCCAGAGCTGGAACCGCCGATGCCACGTTTTATAGGGCGGGTAGCGATCCGGGAGGTCGTGCCACGGTGCGCCGGTGCGCATCACCCACAGCACGCCATGCAGCACATCGCGCGGATCGCGCCACGGCCGGCCCTTCCCATCGGGGCGCACCCGCGGTCGCGGGACGAGTGGTTCGAGGCGGCACCACTGGGCATCGGTGCGGTCCATTCGTCAACTCCGAAGGGGACACGCACCACGCGCGTCCTCCATAGACGAATGACCTCACCCGGGCATTACTCGTTTACGAGATAGGTTCTAGGCAGCGGACGAGCGAGGCCGGCCAGGATGCGTTCCAGGGTAACCTGGCGCGAGCAACCAAGCTCGCGCGTCACCCCGATACTGAGGGCCGCCATGGGGCTCACCTTCCCCGCATCCCACGCAGGCGCACGCGAATGCGCGTGGCCGTTCTAAGCACCTCGGGCTCTACCCGCTGAAGAGCCCAACGACCGCAAATCGCCGAGGAATAGCCCTGCAAGCGACTATTCCAGCAGCCAATTCTTCTCACATTTCGTTGCCGGTGGCACTCCAATGCCAGCGGTGCCGTCGAAGCGTCTCGATACCGTCATCGTCGACGGCAACACTGAAAACGTGTTGTGCGCCGACGTCGACGATTCGCACGTTACTCGGCAAGCTCATCCGCGCGACGAGCCGCCCTCGACGATTAACGACGTCATACTCGGTCCCGCGTAATCCGGACCACTCCGAACGAGCGATGAGCAAGTGACCGCTGGGAAGCGCATTCAAACCGTTCTCTCGAAACGGAGGAACAACTGTGGCGAACGCCAGACCCTCAAGTGGCGCCGGGATAGGGCGACCAAGGCGACGCTCCATCCGTTTTCTGAACCACTCGATTTCGCTTGCGCCAATCGTAGGACTGGACCACGGGAGGTTCGGGCCTCGCAACAATCCTCCGTCCGGGGTCAGCCAGTCGACGCGATAGGGATTCTGCCGCGCCAGGGCGATCCATCCGTCAGCGAACAGCAGCGCCTGCTCAGCGACCGAGTACATTACCTCGAGCACGTGAATGCCACGAGCCTGAGCAGTGCCCTCTGTACGCACGTGTACCTCCACACCTTTGAGCGCCGCGACGGTGTCAACTGACAAGGCGCGCCTCTGAACCCGCACGACAGCCAGCCTGTTGCGCTGGCGATCGCCGGTCAGCCGTTCACGGTCGACTAGGACAACGCCAAGAAACTGGTCGGGGTGACCGACGGCGAATACTCTGAGTCCAGTGAGAGCGAGAACAGAATCGCTCGGAGGAACTGTGACCGCGATGTGAGGGCCCGCGAGCATCAGCCACCGCTGATTTCCCTCATCGACGAGCAGCGTGCTGTCACCAGCCAGCGGCACAAGGCGCAACGGCCTCCTGTACTCAGCCGGACCGCTTCCCGTGCGGCCGACGGTTTGCACCGCGTCAGCCGAAAGATCCGCAAGGAAGAGTGCGCGATCGCGTGCATCGAGCACGAGAACCCGTCCGTCCGCTAGCTCGCGGACGGCAGTGATTCTGGTGAACCCGTGCGACAAGGAGTCGCTTGGCGGAGGGAGCTTCAGCTCTCGCACCTGAGCTGCGACTGATGCAGGAACGAGTATCAGTAGCGCGGCCGCGAATACGGGGTTCAGCCTGAAAGCGGTGTGAGTGGTCACAAAGGCGGCAGGCCACGAGGAGTCTCCTAAGCCCAGCATTCCGATCGAGCGTGTGAGCATGCTAGTCGGATCCGTGGGACTCTGCAATGATGCGTCGGATCTGCTCAACCGACCTCGCACCGCGCACCCGAACAGTGTTGACAAGCATCATCGGCGTACCTGTCGCACCGAGACGCCGTGCCGCGGCGATGTCCGCGTCGATCAACTCCGTAATCCCGTTCGACGCCATGCATTTGTTGACGGAAGCCGGAGACTCCATTCCAATTAGCGATGCGATCGATGTCCAAGCGCCGCGTTCGACAGAGTCCGGCCAGGCAAAGAGAATCGAGTCAGCCTCTCGAAACTTGTTCTCTCGGCGTGCGCACTCGACGAAGGCGCTTGCCGCCCGCGCTTGAGGATGAATGCCAGCGAGCGGGAAGTGTCGCACCGTCAACGCAACGGCGTCGGGTGACTCGGCACGCAAGGAATCGAGCGCATGCCAGAGCCTCTTGCAGAACGGGCACTGGTAGTCCGTAAACACCACGATCTCAGCTTGGACATCCTCGCTACCGGACCTGCGACTCAGATCGCGATAGTAGTCGGCATCAGAAACTACGCTGTCGGTTGGTGTCTCGGATTCAGAAGCAGTGCCACCCCTGGATTGATTTCGCGCGACCAGCGCAACCATCACCAGCGCGCACACGACCAGCACGAAGTCTGAGAGTTTCGAAGTCAAAGTAATGAGTGGTAGAAACGCGGAGGAGCTCGTCGCCGAGAGCGGCTACGCGCGGTAGCCTAGAGGATTGTTCGGAGTCAAGCGGTGTGCCCGGTCAAGACTCGTGCTTGACCGGGCAGACCACGCGAGGTCCTACTCGTCCATGCACTCGAACGGACGATAGACGCACTCGTAGACGATACCGGTTGACGTTGTCGTGCAGGTTGCGCTACAGGTTCCGTAATTCGGCGGAGGGCTGCACAGTGTGGAAGGATCCTCCGGGCAGCTTGCCGGATCTGCGAGGGCAGTTCCGGGGCTCGCAAACTGCGCGCCAATTCCAAGGATGGTGATGCACGTCAACCGCAGGAGTACGCGTCTCACGGTGCCCTCCGAAGGTGATGTTCACAGTCCGGCAAGCGAGCGACGGCCGCGAACGGATTGAGCGTGGCAGCGGGACTTCCGCCAGCGCGCCGGAACCATGGACGTTGTCACCTAGGAGTGCAAGTGCGCCAATCATGCCCTAGGCAGAATGGCCCAGGGCGTTTCACAGAAGTACATGACTGTCCCGCACCAACTCGGCTGCTTCAAGACGACGCGGCGACCCAGGTCGCCGACTTTCGCTCAATCTCGTGCTAGGTCATTTGGCCGAGATTGATGTTTGCCGCGTCCTGGCCTTCATTCCGCCAGCGCGTCCAGCTGGGGCCTGTGCGGTCGCACTGCTGCGTCCGGTAGGCGCATCGATTGGTGCGAGTTACGCTCGCGCCGTTTATTTTAGCAGCTGTGGTAGCAGGCCACGTTTGCGCAACCGGAGGCTCGTCCGTGCTTTTCTCATTGCTGGCGCCGCATGCTAGCCGCCTCATCAGCTTCACCGGGCTTGTCGTAGCATTTGCTGCGACCACGGAGGCGCAGTTGAGCGTGACAGTTCGCGAGAACGGGGGTCGGGCTCTCGCGGGCGCGCGCGCAGACCTGTGGTCTGCTACCACATTGTTAGCCTCTCGGCTGACGGACGAACGCGGTACCGCTGTCTTCGGAGATATGGAAGCACAAGGCGCCGTGGCCGTACTGGTGCGACACATCGGCTTTTTGCCCGCGCGGGTGGCGGTCGCGGAAGCCCGGGTCACTGAGGTCACTCTCGAACCGGTGTCCGCGCCACTGCCGGAAGTCACCGTAACGGCGGTGTCGCAGGCCTGTCCGCAGCAGGACGATCCGGCGGCAAGGGAGCGCTGGGCCCAGGCCAGTAGGCAGTATCTCACCCCGTCGCTGGAGGGCCGACATAGTCGTTTCGAGCAGGCGGTGGGTACCGTTTCAGCGGCGGGCGTCGCCGATTTCGCGCGCGACCGGCTGGGGACCGGGTCACGCGAGTATACCGCGGCGGGAATGGCAACAGCTCGAAGCGGTATTTCGCGCCTCGGCTACGTATATCCGCTCCGAGACATACATCAGCGTGATGATTTCGGCCTCTGGGCGTATCCAGCGTTGTACGCGGAACTGGCGGGGCACTTCGTTGACGAGCTCTTTGCGACGCAGCACACCTTCCGTTTCACGAGCAGCCCCTCTGGCGCAACAGTTCTTCGCTTCTGTGCGCGAAATCGCCGGGCCTCGGGGCTCGACGGCACACTCCGGCTGGACGGCGCAGCCACACTGCTAGAGGCGCGATGGCTCTTCTGGAATCCAGCGAGAGGCAAAGAGGAGGCGGGTGGCGAGGTAGTCTTCGCACCGGCGGCGAACGGCGGACCCGGCCCTCTCCTCGCGGCAAGTGGCGTCTTCTGGCGGCGCTTACCCTCCGGACAGTTCTACCAGCGATGGCAACGCTACGTCGTCTGGACGCTCTCACGGTAGCGGGAAATGGAGTTCACCCACTCTCGTGGACACCGTGGTTAGCCTGCCCTGCGCAGCTTGACCTTGGTCCCGTTTAGAGACAGGTCTAAACCGGAATCAGGCGGCGTCAGCGGCTCTCGCTGCCTGACGTGTTTCGGCGAATTCCTTCGGGGTCAGGTGCCCGAGGGAGCAGTGCGGTCGGTGCTCGTTGTAGTCGCGTCGGCGCGCTTCGATCTTCTCCTTCGCACCGTCGAGCGAGCGGAACTGATTGGCGTTCAGGCACTCGTCCCGCAGCTTGCCGTTGAACGAGTCAATGTACGCGTTCTCGACCGGCTTGCCTGGCCGGATGAACTCGAGCTGCACGCCGCGCCGCCACGCCCAGTCTTTGAGCGCGCGGCTCATGAACTCCGTGCCGTGGTCGACCGTGATGGAGCGCAGTGGCGCGCCGACGGCGATCGCGCGATCGCACGATTGAGCGCCTCGGCAACGCCGTGGCCTGACATACTGGACGCCACCTCCAGCATCGGACTCTGGCGACTCCACTGATCCACGACGGTAAGGATCCGAAACTGCCGGCCATCGACCAACGCATCGTGCACGAAATCCATGCTCCACCGCTCGCGGGGGCCGAGCGGCACCGGCGCCGGGCCGCGGTGGAGCGCGATGTGCTTGCGCCGCCGCACGCGCATCCGCACCTGCAGGCCCTCGAGCCGATACAGACGCCGCACACGCTTCCGGTTGACCAGCCACCCCTCACGCCGCAGCATCGCCCAGATCCGGTTGTAGCCAAAGCGTGGCCGCGCGTGCGCCAGATCGCGAATCCGCATCCGCAGCGCCGTCTGGTCCTTCGCCGTGCTCTTCTTGTATTAGGCCGCCCGACTGAACTGGGCCAGCGCACAGGCCCGCCGGACTGCCACCGCGAACGTGGCGATGAACTACCCGGCGAGCTCCCGACGCTGCGCTGGCCTCAGCCTTTTTTGAAGTGCCTCGGCGAGTATGTGCTTGTCGAGCGTGAGGTCGGCCACGACGCGCCTGAGTCGCGTGTTCTCGTCCTCCAGTTGCCGCATCCGGCGCAACTCGCTCGCGCCCAGGTGCGCGTACTTCTTCTTCCACACGTAGAACGTCGCCTCGCTCACGCCCAACGGCCGGCACACATCCGGCACAGGGGTCCCGCCCTCGGCTTGGCGCAACGCGTACGCGATCTGCTCTTCCGAGAATCTCGATCCCTTCATGGTCCGTCCTTGCCCTCGGGGGCGGCGTGGACCGCTGAACTTCGCCTCCTGCCTCCTCCAGTTTCAACCTGCCCAACTTTTTCGGGATGAGGTCAGAACGCCGCGCGGCCGAACTCAGGGTGTCAACGAAAGTGGAGCAACATCCCCGCCGAGCTCCAGACTGAGCGTCGTACCGTACGAGTTCCGCCGTGCTCGACTCCCCGAACCAAAGCGCTCGCCCCGAGCCCGCCACGTATAGCCGTGGCGTGAACGCGATCGGACCTCTACGTGCCGCGCGAATGTTCCCCGTCGGATTATGCACGAACGAGGCTATGCCCGGAAGCGCCGCGAGCCATTGCACGCTGCCCGCTCCGTCAGCTGGCACGACTCCCACGCCGCCGCGCGACCGATGGACGCCGGGCGGGGCGTCCCAACCCGCCGCGTCGTCGTACTGCGCGACCCATCGACCATCGGCGGTTCGCCCGCGTACTTCGAAGGAGCGCCCGCCTCGCGCGTTCAGCGTAAGCCCGTACGCCACAAGCGGCTCCGCTCCGCTAACAATCGTGGTGATGCGCTTAAGCATTGGATCGAACGCGAAGAGCGTATCTCCCGCTCGGAATGCCGCGAGCAAGAATTGAAACTCCCCGGGGCCTGACCCTTGTCGTCCGGCGCTCCCCGTCCATCGGCCATCGCGCTCGAAGATGCGTACCTCGCTCGAGGCGTTCTCCGCGACGGCAATGCGGTCGTCTCCGACGAGGTACGCGCCGATGATGCGCGTGAACTCGCGTTCGGGCGTCCCATCCTCCTCCAGCCGCAATGTCGGCGCCTCGCTGAGACGCCACGTTGGGATGGACTGTGCATGCGCCGTGGCAACCAGCGCGTACGCCAGCCAGCTCACGAGAAGCATTCGGGTTCGCATTCCGCAATCTTCGCGGTGGGGCAAGGCGCTCGCAAGCCGAGGCGCAACATAACGACGCTTGCTGCCGATGAACGCGGTGCGGATTGGGTTTGGCGGGGCGTCCGTGATGCCCTAGGCTGGTTGCGGACGCCACGCCAAACCCTTTTTATTGGAGCGTTCACAGCAGAAGCAAACGATGGGAAGTTTGAGAGGCGAGTGGCTTGACGCCTCCCGCGCACCGGGACATCTAGGATGATGGCTTGTCGCGTCGAACAGCTCTCGGTCTTGGGTGGCGTGTTGGCGGCGGCGCTGGCCGCGCCGCTCGGCGCGCAGGCGCGGTGGGCGCTGGAAGAAGTCGTGCGGGTCGGCGGTGAGGACGAGGGGCTGGCGTCGTTCAATCAGATTGTGGATGTGCAGCTCGGGTACGATGGCAGGATTTGGGTGCTTGACGGACAGACGCAGTCCATTCGGTTGTTCGCGCCAGATGGCGCGCCGCTGAAGGAGGTGGCGCGACGCGGCGCGGGGCCGGGTGAGATTGCCAACGCCAACGGCATTCGACTCGGACCGGACGGGCGGATGTGGGTGCGCGACCACCGCAATCAGCGGCTCACGGTGTTTGCCGCGGACGGCACGTTCGACCGCCAGTATCTCGTCCCCTCGCACGGGTATGGGTATCGCTGGGACGGCACGGTGGATGCCCAGGGACGGATCCTCGATATGATCTCGGTGACGCGGGGCGACTCGCGCGTGCGGGTGATGACGCGCTACGCGCCCGACCTGTCGAGCGCCGACACGGTGGATCTGCCGACCACCTGCAGCGATCTCCCGCCGCCGCGGAGCTCGGTCGCGTCGCGGCGCGGATTCACTTCGTTTCCGTTTGCGGCGCGCCTGGTGTTGACACTTTCACGTGAAGGCGCGCTGTGGTGTGCAAATTCCGACGAGTACAAGCCCCGGCGGTTTCCCGTTGGCGCGACGCGGCACGATCGCCAGCTTGCCCTTGACGCGCCTCGCGTGCCGATCACGCGCGCCGAGCGCGACGCGGCGATTGCGGAGGTGGACACTTTTCTGGCCAGCACCGGGGGCGCGCTTGAGCCGTGGGACAGAGGGAGCGTCCCGCGAGATCGCGGTGCCCTCAATTGGATCGAGGGTGACGACGAAGGGCGGGTCTGGGTGCGCCGCGAGCTCCCCGACCGCACCCTGGCGTTCGACGTGTGGGACGCGTCGGGGCGGCGCATCGCGGTGGTGGCGGCGCCCGGGCGTTGGGAGTTCTACCCGCTGTATCGCATTGTGCGCGGCCGACTCGTGACCATTGTGCGCGACGAGGACGATCTGCCGTACGTCGTGGTGTATCGGATTCGGACGCCGTGATGGAGGTCGCCATGGCGAAGATCGGCCACATCACGCGGATTGCGGCGCTCGCGGCGGCGGCGGCGCTGGCCGCCTGCGGTTCGGGCGACGCGACGGCATCAAGCGTGGTCCGTACGGATTCCGCTGGCGTGCGAGTCATTACGTCCACGGGTGCCGACACGACGTTGGCTTGGCGCTTTGATACGGTCGGCGTGCTGCGCGACTCGGTCGGGGATCCGTTCATTTTTGAGGGTCTCACCACGCGGCGGGTGGTGACAGATCGGCTGGGCCGGGTGTACGTGCTGGTTGGCGACCCGGCGGTCCTGCAGTTCGGGCGCGACGGCGCCTACTTGCGGAGCATCGGCCGGAAGGGCGGGGCGCCAGGCGAGATGGAGTATCCGGGCGCGCTCATGGTGCAGGGGGATTCGTTGGCGGTCCTGGACCACCAGCGCAACGCGCTGGTGCGGTGGGGCCCGACGCTCGAGCCACTGAACGATCTCGGACTGCGCGGCGCACTGACGGGCGTTGAAGACATCGCGTTCCGCAGCGGCGGCGCGTGGGTTGAGACTTCGAGCTTCACTCCCGAAGGACGCCGAACGGTCCTGATGTCGGACACCGTCGGGGGCGTTCAACTCTTGAGTGCCGCGAAGCCGCGCGGCGTCATCCTGCGGGCCTGCGACATGGCCATTTCACTTCCGCCGTTCTTTGGCCCCGAACTCCGGTGGACGGCCTCCGGACCTCGGCTGCTGGCCACGGTGGGACCGCAATACGACTTGCGCCTGTACGAAGGGCCACGCCTCATCGCGAGCATCCGGCGAGAGATTCCCACGCGTGCCCCGACCGACGACGATGTCCGGCGTCTGTATCCCGATGGACTCAAGCTGGCGATCCCCGGTGGGCCGACCTGCGGGTTTCCGATTGAGGTTCTCATGACCGCTGGGCTGGCTGAGACGATGCCATTTGTCTTCGGCCTCGCGTTGCTGTCCGACGGCACCATGTGGGTCCGGCGCTCGGGGCGCGACGAGCGGCCGCAGATCGTCGACGTCTTCGCCTCGGACGGCGCGTACGCCGGCACCGTGCGCGGAATGGCGCTTCCCGTGGGGCTCCTCCCGAACGGTGAACTCCTCGTGCCGGTGCACGACGCAGAGAGCGGTGGCCAGCTTCTGACCCGCTTCCGGGTCATCCGGTGAGGGCGCCCGCCACGCGTCGTGCAACCATCCGCTGGCGCGGTGGGTCGAACTGGGCACAGCTTCAACCGTGCCGTCGGTCGCTCGCTTGACGCTGATCCCACTACTCTCGCCCCTCTGCTGATGCCGGCCTTCCGCCGTAAAGTCGCGTTGGTCATCGCCATCGTCACGCTGGCCTCGTGCGGCAAGCTCGGGGGATCGGCCGACGCGGCGGCCGCGGCGGCCGATTCGTCGGCCGCCGACGAAGGCGGCTCGACGGCCTCGAACATCAGTCTCCCGGTCGTCGCCGCCGAGGTGACCGATGGCGACCTCGTGCTGTCGGTCAACACGACGGGCCAAGTCCGCTCCGCTTCCGAAGGTCGGATCCGCTCAGAAGTCGCCGGCACGGTGGCGCGGGTGATGGTCCGGCCCGGCGACCGGGTCCGCAGCGGCCAGGCAATCGTGGAGCTCGACCCGCGCCCGCTGGACCTCGACCTCGCCGAGGCGCAGGTCGCGCTGCAGGTGGCGCAGCAACAGTACGAGGACCTGTATCGTCCCGACTCCGCGGCGACGGGGAAGATGCCGTCGCAGACGCGGCTCGACGCCTTTGTGATTCGCTCCGGGCTCGCCGCGGCGCGCGTCCGCCTTGACCGGGCAAAGCTCGCGCGCGAGCGCGCGGGAATCATCGCGCCCTTCGCGGGGACGATTGACCGGATCAACACGGTCGTCGGCGATCGGCTGAACGCCGGCCAGGAGATTGCGACGCTGGTGGACCTCGCGAACATCCGGGTCGAGGCGGCGGTGCTGGAGCACGACCTGCCGCTGATCAGGATCGGTGGCGAGGCGGTGATCACGAGCGCGGCGATCCCGGGGCAGGCAATTGCCGGCCGGGTCGAGGCGATCCTCCCCCTGGTGGACAGCACGACGCGCGCCGGACGGGTTTTCGTGCGCGCGACCGGCGGCGGCGCGCTCCGTCCGGGGATGTATGCCGACGTACGGCTCGAGGCACAGCGCCTCAGCGGCCGTCGGCTGGTGCCGAGCCGCGCGATCATCGAGCGCGACGGCCGCCCGCTCGTCTTCGTCGTGCGCGATGGGCGCGCGCAGTGGACCTACGTCCTCCCCGGCCGCTCGAACGGCCGGGAGACGGAGATCCTTCCCGACTCGGTCTCCGGCGTGATTCCGGTGCAGCCGGGCGATCGCGTGATCGTCGAGGGGCACCTGACGCTGATCCACGACGCGCCGGTGCGGATGGTGGCGGCGCGTGAGCAGTCGCCCGGCGCGCCGGACTGACGCCCACCGCCGCCGACCGCCCCGTGTCCATCACCGCCTTTGCCGTCCGTCGTCCCGTGACGACGGTGGCGGCGACCCTGGCTATCGTCCTCCTCGGGAGCGTCTCGCTCACCCGGCTCCCGGTGACGCTGCTGCCGGACGTGACGCTCCCGGTGCTGACGATCCGGACGACGTATCCCGGGGCGGCCGCCGAGGAAGTGTCGCGGTTCGTCGCCGAGCCGATCGAGGCGGCGGTGGCGGCGACGCCGGGCATCGTCGAGCTCCGCTCGGTGAGCCGGAACGGGGAGGCCGTCACCACCCTGCGGTTTTCGTGGGGGACGGAGATGCCGACGACGATCCTCACGGTGCGCGAGCGGCTCGACCAGGCGCGGGCACGGCTGCCGGAAGGCGCGGCGCGCCCGACGTTGCTGACGAGCGATCCCGGCGAACGGCCGATCGCGGTGATCGGCCTGACCGGCCTGAACGACCATCGCTTGCTCGGCCGGACCGCGCTCGATGTACACGCACGGCGGCTCGAGCAGATCGCCGGCGTGGCCAGCGTGGCGGTCGTCGGCGCGCCAGAGGACGAGATCCGCATCGCGGTGGACCCCGAGCGGATGCGCGCGCTCGGGCTCTCGACGGACCAGGTGGCGACGGCGGTGCAGGCCGCGAACGCCAACGGCGCCGGCGGGACGATCCGTCGCGGACAGTTCCGCTTCTCGGTGCGCGCGCTGACCGAGTTCCGCGCGCTCGACGAGATCGCCGAGACGCCGGTGGGCCCGACGGGTGCGAACCTGCGGCTGCGTGACATCGCGACGATCACGTCAACGATCGCCGATCCGCAGACGATGACACGGCTCGACGGCGGCGCGGCGGTCGGGCTCGTCGTCTACAAGGACGCTGGCTCCAACACGGTGGCGGTGACGGAGCGGATGCAGGCGGTGGTGGCGCTCCTGCAGGCCGAGTTCCCCGACATCCGGATGCACGTGGTCGCCGCGCAGGCCGACTTCGTGGTCGCTGCCCTCTCGAATCTTGGCCAGGAGATCTTCCTTGGCGGGATGCTCTCGCTGCTGATGATTCTTGTGTTCCTGCGGAACTGGCGCTCGTCCCTCGCGATTGCGGTGATCCTGCCGCTCTCGGTGATGATTGCGCTGGTCTTCCTGCAACTCTTCGACGTGACGGTCAACGTGCTTTCGCTGGGCGGGCTCGCGCTGGGCGTCGGCCTTCTGGTGGACAACGCGATCGTCGTCGCCGACGCGACCGAGCGACGGGTGGTCGAGGGCGGGTTGCCGCTCGCCGACGCGGCCATCGAGGCGACCGATGAGGTGGCCGGTCCGCTGCTCGCGGGCACGCTCACCACGCTGCTGGTCTTCGGGCCAATCATCTTCGTGAAGGGACTTGCGGCGGCGCTCTTCCGCGACCTGTCGCTCGCGGTCGTGCTCTCGGTGGCGGGGTCGCTCGTGTTGGCGCTCACGCTGATGCCGGTGATGATCGTCGGCCGTCGGAAGTTCGCCGCGCGCGCGCCGGCGCCGCCGCGTGTGCCGGGGCCGGCGGAAACGCGGCTGATCGCGTTCGGCGAACGCTGCGCCGACGTCTATGAGCGCGGGATGGAGTGGGCGCTGCTCCGGCCGCCGGCGATGCTCGGCGTCGGTCTCGCGATGGTGGCGGTGATGGTCGTCGCGCTCTGGAGGATGCCCAAGGAGATCCTCCCGCAGGTGGACGAGGGGATGGTCGTCGCGGCGCTGCAGCTCCCCGAGGGCACGGCGATCGAGGAGACGGCGCGGCAGGTGGGGCGCGTCGAGGCGGCGGCGCGCGCGCTCGGTTCGCGCGGCGTCTACTCGCGCGTGGGGATCGCCACCGACGAGGAAGTGCTCTCCGGCGCCGAGCCGGGCACGTCGGCGACCGCGCAGCTGCTGGTCCCGGTACCCGACGGGATGGACGCGGCACGCTTCGCGAATGCGTTGCGCTCGGGCGTCAGCGACCTCGCGGACGGCGGGATGCTCGCCCTCGACCTCGCGGGCCAGTCGGAGTTCGGCTCGCTGATCGGTCGCGAGGGGCGGCTGGTGCGGGTGGAGGTGAGCGCGCGCACGCTCGCCGAGAGCCAGCAGTGGGCGGACTCGGTGCGGCGTCGGCTGGCCACGCTCACGACGTTGAGCGACGTGCGTGATGCCTACAGCACGACGCAGCCGCAGGTGGAGGTCGCGCTCGAGCGGTCGCGGCTCGCCGAGCGGGGGATTCCGGTGCAGACCGTGCTGCGTGCGCTGCAGGGCGGCCTCGGTGGGGTGGACGCCAGCGAGCTGCGCGAGACCGACCGTCGGACGCCGATCCGCGTCCGCTTCGCGGGGAACGCGAACGAGGACCTGCAGGTGGCGCTGGCGACGCCGGTGAATGGCGTGCCGCTGAGCCAGCTCGTGACCTGGCGCGAGGTGCGGGCGCCGATCGAGGTCGTGCGGGTGAACCAGCGGCCGGTGAGCATCGTCGAGGGGTTGATCGAGCGCGGCGGCACGTCGCGCGCATCGTCCGACGTGGCGCGGCAGCTCGAGGAGCTGTCGCCGCCGGCCGGGCTGACCTGGGCGATCACCGGTGCCGACGTCGAGCAGCGGCGGACGACCGAGCAGCTGGCGCTGGTGGCGCTCCTCTCGGTGGCCCTCGTCTTTCTTGTGCTTGCCGGCGAGTTCGCGTCGTTCACCATCCCGCTTGTCGTGATGATCACTGTGCCGCTCGCCGCGGCGGGCGGCTTCGCCTTGCTCTGGATCACCGGGCAGAGCATCAACGCGGTGTCGTTGATCGGCATCGTCGTGATGATCGGGATGGCGGACAACGAGGCGGTCGTGAAGCTCGACGCGATCCGCCGCTTCCGTGCGCTCGGCCACTCGCTGCACGACGCGGTGCTGCTTGGCGGCCGGCAGCGGCTCCGCGCAATCACGATGACGAGCCTGACGACGATTTTCGGCGTGCTGCCGCTGGTGTTCGGGATCGGGAGTGGCGGCGCGCTCTACCAGCCGCTGGCGGCGGCGGTGATCGGCGGCGCGATCTCGGCGCAGGTCGTGACGTTCTTTCTCCTCCCGGTGGCGTACACGGTGATGGAGCGCTGGAAGGAGCGGCGCCCGTGATCCGCTGGGCGGTGAGCCGGCCGGCGGTGATCTGGGCGATCGCGGTCGCCCTCGTGCTCGGCGGCGCGGTGTCGTTCACGCGGCTCGCCCTGGCGACACGCACGACGGTCGAGTTGCCGCGCCTGCAGGTCACGGCCGGCTGGGCCGGCGCGTCGGCCGAGCTGGTGGAGATGTACATCGCGTCGCCGATCGAGGCGGCGGCGCAGGGAGTGCGCGGCGTGCGCAAGACGAGCAGCGACTCCCGCGACGGCACGGCGCGCCTGACCATCGAGCTCGACCCGAACGTGGACGTGCAGATCACGCGACTGGCGATCCTCGAGCGGCTCGAGCTGCTGCGTCCCGAGTTCCCGATCGGCGCCACGGCGCCGCAGGTGGGAAACCTCGTGCCGGCCGAGTTGGAGGAACCGCCGCTGCTGCGGATCCTCCTCAATGGGCCATACACGCCGGGCGCCCTGCAGCGCATCGCCGACGACATCCTGACGCCGCGCGTGAGCGCCGTGCCGGGCGTGTCGGGCGTGCAGATCGGCGGCGGCACCGAGTTCGGCGCGAGCGTGTCGTACGATCCGCGGCTCCTCCGCCAGGTCGGCGTCGAGCCGCAGGCGCTGGCCAACGCGATCCGCGAGGCGCGCGTGGTGCAGTCGCTCGGCACCGAGCGGCTCGGGGCGAGCAAGCGCGAGGTCGTGCTGCGCGATCAGCCGGGCGCGCTCGTCGAACTCGAGCACCTGCCGATCGCCGGCCGCGGCGGCCGCGTCTTCCGGCTCGGCGAACTGGCGCAGGTGCGGCCGGAGGAGGACTCGCGCGGGATGTTCTTCCGCGTCAACGGGAACACCGCGTTGGCGCTGACCGTGGCGCGCGAGGCCGGTTCCGATGCGATCAAGACCGCCAAGGCGGTGCGCGGGGCGCTCGCCGACCTCGCCGACGAACTCCCGGCCGGCGTGCGTTGGCGGATCACCGCCGACGAGTCAATCGAGCTCGAGCGGCAGTTGAACGACCTCTTCCTTCGCGGTGCGATCGCCTTCCTTGCCGTGTCGCTCGTGTTGGCGGTCGCCCTTCGCAACTGGCGCGCGGTGGCGCTGGTGATGGGGAGCGCGGCGCTGGCGATCTTCGGGACGGCGCTTGGGCTCTTCCTGCTCGAGATCCCGGCGAACATGCTGACGTTGGCCGGCCTCGGGATGGGGATTGGCGTGCTGGTGCAGAACGGCCTGGTGATCGTGGAGCGGCTGCGCGGCTCGGCGGACACGCCGGTCGGGCGCGCCGAGGTGGCGGAGCGGATGGCGCCGGCGGTGCTCGGGGCGACGCTGACGACGGCGGTGGTGCTCTTCCCGTTCCTGTATCTCCAGGGGAATGCGCGGGCGGCCTTCTTCCCGTTCGCGGCGGCGTTCACGCTCGCGCTCGGGTGCTCGGTAATCTCTGCGTTGGTGATGATACCCGCGCTCGCGGCGGGCCACGGCCTGCGGGAGACGCATTGGCCTCGGGCGCAGCGCGGTTACGGCTGGGTGCTCGCCAAGGCGCTACGGTGGCGGTGGGCGACAATCGTCCTCGCCGTCGCTGCGGTGAGCGGCCTGTCGTACGCATTCGTGAAGAAAGTGCCGCGCTTCTCGTTCAGCGGATTCGGCGTGCAGCGGAACACCGTGTCGGTGAACATCAACTTTCCGCGCGGGTCGGACCCGGCGAGTCTCGACGCGGCGATGCGCGAGATGGAGGCCGTCGCAGTCGGGCGCGCCGGGGTGGAGGAGGTGATTGCGCAGAGCCGCGGCGTGTTCGGCGCCGGGATGCGCGTCTCGTTCAGGCCGGAGGCCGAGGGCGGCGCACTGCCGCTGCAACTGCAGGAGGAGCTGACCGCGCGCGCCGTCTATATCGGTGGCGCGGGGATCAGCGTCTACGGGCAGGGGCCGGCCTTCAGCTCCGGCGGCGGGATCGGCACAATGAGCACGTTCCGCATCCGCGTGCTCGGCTACTCCTATTCGGCAGTCGAGGCGCTCGCCGAGGACATCCGGTCGCGGCTGGAGCGGATCAACCGGGTGCGGAATGCGATTGTGACGAGCGGGAGCTTCTTCGGCGGCGACCGCGCGTTCGCGGTGACACTCGACCCCGACCGCGACGCGCTGGCGCGCTACGGCGTGACCGCGCTGCAGTTCACGCAGGCGGTGGGGCGCGAGGTGCGGGGCCCGGTGGGTGGCCAGCAACTGGAGATCGGCGGCGAGGAGATCCCGATCTCGGTGAAGGCGCAGGGCGCCCGCGAACGGTCGCTCGACGAGCTGCGCGACGCGCTCGTGCCGACGTCGCGCGGGACGCCGGTGCGGATTGCCGACCTCTCGCGGGTGGACGAGCGCGAGCAGCTGGCGACAATCACGCGCGAGGACCAGCAGTACCTGCGCGTGGTGGCGTACGAGTTCCGCGGGCCGAACCGACTGGCGACGCGGACCCACGAGGCGTTCATGCAGAGCATCGCCGTGCCGCCGGGATTCACCGTGCAGGACGCAAGCGACTTCCAGCGCGAGCAGGACACGAGCCAGCGTGGGCTTTGGCTGGTCTTCGCGATCGGCGTCACGCTGGTGATCCTGGCGGTGGCGATGGTGTTCGACTCGATGTGGGGTGCGGCCATGGTGTTCGCCGCGCTGCCGCTGGCGCTGGCCGGGGTGATGGCCGCGTTCTGGTGGGCCGACGCGGCGTTCACGCGCGAGGCCGCGGTCGGGGTGATCCTCGTCGTGGGGCTGGCCGTGAACCAGGCGATCCTGCTGGTGGACGCGGCGCTGGAGAAGCGTCGCGCCTCGCCGACCGGCCGCCTGCGCGGCGCGCAGGTGCTCCGGGCGGCGCTCGACCGCTCGGGGATGATCATGATGGTGACGCTGACCACGATTGCGTCACTGATTCCGCTGGCGATCGGGACGAGCGCGACGACGCTCTTTGGGGCGATTGCGCTGGCGACGGCTGGCGGGACCGTGGCGGGGACGGTGGGGGCGATGCTGGTCCTGCCGGCGATGCTGGCGGGGCGGCGGGGGCGGGCTGGAATCGGGCGGAGCGATGCGCTATTGACAGTCTCCTGCGTCGCAAAGACTATATGATGCGCCGAGTTTGCGACGTTGTCGTACTGATCTGATTTTCCCCCTCCGCTTGAGGAGAGTCCACTTATGTTGCCCCGCGTCCCGCCCCCCCCCCGCATTTCGGATTGCGGCTACTTCGCGAGCCTCGTTCGTACTCCTAGCAGTTCTCGCACTCGCGTGCCACGATGTCCCCACGAATCCTGGCCAAGTGGGAGCAGCGGTGGAGACTACTGGGAGCACTAACCCTGGCGCCCTACCCGGAGTCTGTCCCAGGTCTAGTTGAAAAGCAGATGATGCCGCCGGAGATGCGGCTTACGCCGCTGCGGGGATCGTGCGAGAGAGTGTGGCGTGGAGGGCCTGCTTGAGCAAGGGCAGCTGGCGATGACCTTTCACACGGCGAAACTGCCGCTCCGTTGCCCAGAGCGCCGACGCGCACCAGCGCAGCTTCTGGTCGCTGGTGCGCCACCGCGTGACCCGGCGGGTCTTCGCCTCGAGGCGCGCCATCACGCTCTCGATCAGGTTCGTCGTCTTGAAGCTCACGCCGAGCGCGGGAAAGACGCCCAGCCGATGCAGCGTCAGCGTCTCCTCCAGTCCTTCCGCCAGGCTGGCCGCCGCGGATGCATTCCGCAGTTGCAACTCGCGGTGGAGGCGGTCCAGGGCGCGCTTGGCTTCCGCATACGTGGGGTGCGCGTACGCCGCCTGGAGCTTGCGGCGCCACGTCGGCTGGTCCTGCTTGGCGAGGTAGCTCACCACATTCTCGCGCTTGTGCCACTGACAGCGCTGCACCGGGACCTCGCCGTACACCTCGCGCACCGCCGCGCGCAGCCCCCTCGCCCCATCGAGCACGACCAAGAGCGGCCGGTCGAGCGGGAAGCCGCGCTCGCCGAGCTCCCGGAGGAACGCCGCGAGGACGCGCTTGTTCTCGCTCGCGGTCTGGACGAGCCCGAGGATCTTCTTCTCGCCCGTCGTCGTCACGCCGAGCGCGACGACGAGCTGATCGCCCGCGAACGTCTTGCCGTCGAGCACCAGCACGAGCCACTCGGCATCGTCGAGTCGCCGCTCTTGGAGGCGTCGCAACTCGTGCGCACTCGCGCGGATGAAGCGGCGCGACACACTCGAGCGCGCGAGCCCGAACGCCTCCGGCACCGCTTCCGCCGCGGCCTCGTACTCGCGACACGAGAGGCCGCCGAGCACGCGACGGAAGAGCCCGACATCCTGCGCCCGGGGTGTCTGCAACTGCTGGTAGGTCGGCAACGGCACCTCGTGGCGCGCAATCCGGTCGCGCACCCGCGGCACCTCGAGCGCGAGCTTCTGATCCGCGAGAAAGATCGAGCCCGGCTGCGTGCCCCAGCGGCTGATGCCGGGGCGGCCGTCGTCGCGCGCGTACCGCGCGCCGGCCAACGCGCGGACCTCCTGCTGCAACGCGTCCTCCACGGCGCGGAGGCCGAGGGGAATGAGCGCCTGGATCATCGCCACGGTGACGCTGCCGTCATCGAGCGGCACGGGACTCGGTGCATCCAGGACTGGGGCCGACTGGCGAGCGACGGGCTGCGATCGTACTCTACGCATGGGTGGTGTCCTCTGTATGGGTGCGGAAATCCTTGCCGGGATTCACGCCCTAGTATGGAGGCACCACCTGCTTTTTCAACTAGATTTGGGACTTACCCCCCTACCCGCGTTCCCGGAGCTGATTGACGTAGTTCCCGAGTACCGATTCGACGAGTACGACCCTGCCGGTGAGCCCACGGACGACGAATTGGAACGCGAGGTGGAGCGCGCGGGGGGATTCGTCTTGATTGGTCTAAAATCCCCCACCGCCCCGCGCTCGTCCGTCGCGCGCGTGCGTGCATCGATCAGCCGGGCGGAAGCGCTCGCCGCGAGGAACGCACTTCGGGCCGCAGGGATTGAGCCGTACGCGAGCTTCCGCTACTCGAGCAGCGTGGCGGCCCGGATTTCCGCAAGCCAGGTTCGGATGTTGCGGGCGCTGCCAGTGGTCGACTACGTCGCGGCGGATGCCGTTGGCAGCGTCGAGTCCTCGATACTGCACTCCACCGTTCCCTTGCAGGACACGGCTTGGGGCGTGTTCAAGATCCGGGCACCGGATGTCTGGAACGGCTCACTCGGGCCATCGACCAGCGGCCAGAATGTTCACGTAACCATCATTGATTCTGGTCTCGACGCGGTACACCTCCTCTATGGTGATGGTCCCGTGCCAATCGGGTCTTGCCTGTATACAATCCAGTCGGTCGATCCGGACCAAGGGCCCCACTGCTACGCCAACGACGGGCATCACGGCGCGTTCATGGGGGGAATCATTGCCGCTGAAAACAATGACCAAGGCGTCATTGGCGTGGCGCATTCGTTGCAGAGTTTCACTTCGATTAAGATCTGCAGGAGTGGAAACGACTGCAAACCCTCGGCCCTGATGGCAGCGCTGGATTGGGCGATTCAGCTCGGTCACCCGAGACACGTCGTGAACATCAGCTTAGGGTGGTGCTCGCACTATTCAGATGTCCGTAGCTTACTCCAAACGGCTGCGAATACGGGAATCCTCATCGTCGCGGCCGCAGGGAACGCGTGGGCGAACGTCAACGACTGCGGATCGATTGGGAACCTCGGAACCACGGATGTTAAGTACCCAGCACGCTACCCGGAGGTGATGGCTGTCTCCGGAGTAACTGCAACTGATGCGTTCGCTTGGCCACCGACGGTGACCGGGGGTTCATCCCCTCCGCCCCTCCCAGATGGGTGCGACACGGAGATCCCCGCCCCCGAATGTCCACCGCAAGAACAACTCGACTGCGCGAAGGGATCGCGGTACGGACCGCAAATTGAAATTTCGGCACCGCACTTTGCGACGAGCCTGACTTCGGGCGGAACATACGGTAGCGACTGCGGAACGTCGGGGGCGGCTGCCTTCGTATCCGGCGCGGCCGCACTCGTCTGGTCGCGCCATCTAACACTCACGGCCTCACAGGTGCGCGACCAACTGAAGACATACGCAGTGAACTTGGGAAGCGCGGAACAGTTCGGAGCGGGTAGGGTGGACGTCGCTGCGGCCGCATACCCTCCCCCTCCTCCCGTCTTTGTCGCGATCACGGGTGCCGATGTGATTTTCACGCCGGGGTACTACACGTGGAACTCAAACGTCTCCGGGGGTACCGGCGGATACGTGTATGCGTGGAGTTGGGCGCTAGCGAGCACGGGGCCCTTTACGTCGCTCAAGGGCGCCACAAGCGTACAGATGCTGGTGGACGAGGGGACGGCATCGCCGTTCTGGCTTCGACTCGAAGTGACGTCGGGGACGCTTGTCGGAGGCGATATGATTCAGGTCATAAACGAGACAAGCAACCCGTGCGCTCCACTCGTCTGTTTGAGGTCGCCGGACGAGGGCACGCCGAAGTGACAGCGATGAGCGGCCTGGGTCGGACTGAGGGCGACCGGCGGCGCGCTGGCTGGTTTGGCATTGCCGCAACTGCCCTTCTGCTCGGCGCGTGCGACTCGCTTGAGCCGCTCCGCAACGTGAATCCGGAACTGTCGGACGCGCGCGCCTTTCTCTGGCCGAGAACGCAAGGCGTTGTGGAAATCACTGCGAGCCCGGCCGATCCGAGCTTTCGGCTTCCGCGTCGCGGGCGCGTAGGGATGAAGATTGCGACATCGGCTGGCGATTCCGAATCGGTCGCGCTCTACAGACTGTGGTGTCCGCCCCATCGCGCGTTGCCGCTCTACGCGTGCCATTCGCTTGTGTTGGTCACGAGGCCAGGCGTCAACGTGACGGAACTTGAGACGCGGGTTGTCGACATCGGTGGCCGATTCAGCTATGTCAGTGAGTTCAGTCCGGATTGGGCTGTGGTCATCTTCCCCGCGCCGAGCGGCTTGATGGCGCGCCGACAACAGTTGCTTGACTGGGCCGAGGTTTCGAACGCAGGGCTCGAAGGTCCCGGATGCGTAGAGTGCGGCCCTGAGTGGCTGAATGCAGTTCAGGCTGAACTCGCGGCCGCGATTCCACTGGAGCCGGGCAGCCCTGTCGTCGGCGATGGGGTTGTGCAGTACGCGCCCGGGGACACCGTAACCCTTAGCTACCTTAATCCCGGCGGGAGCGTGCTCGTCCGATCGTATGTAATCCCTCCGTCGTGAACGCCTGCGCGCGCGCTGCGCTCGTCCTCCTTGCAGTGTCGGGATTCGCAGGCAGTCTGCCGGCGCAGCACTGCCTTGGCGTCGGCAGTGGACCGGTGTTCGGGGGATATGCGAGAGGTTCGATCTGGACCGGCGAACACCGCTACGCCAGCCGAAAGGGCGCGGCAATCGCCGCCGCGCACCGCCGGCTCGTGGGATCGGTGAGCCTCGAGAGCCTCTACGACCGCGAGTTCGCCGCCAGTATGAAGATCGTCGGCCTGGGCTTGGTGGCGGACGTGCCCGCCGATTCCGCGGAAGGACTTTGGTTCTGTCCGGCGCTACGGGTTGATTTCGTCCTCGGCCCCGACAGGTTCGCGATCGTGGGAGGCTCGCGGGACGCGACCGACATTTCGGTGGGACTCGGCGTCGCGCTGCCCATTGCCGTCCCTGGCCGCGTGCGCATCATCCCCTCTCTTGGCGTCCGGCATATCACGACATCGGAGCGCTGGACGTTCGAGGACCGCGCGCGGCGTCGGCGCGGTTCCTTCATCGAGATCGGCACCGGCGTTCAAATCCTTTTCGGCGAGGGATTTGCAATCGCGGCGCTCGTACAGGTCCCGTTTCCCGACCCAGACGAGCTGACCTTTCCCTTCTGGAGAGCGCGCGGCGAGACCGCTTGGCAGCTCGCGCTGAGCCACCAGCTGGCATTTCGAGGCAGGTAGCGGACGGAGTATACTTCCTCGTTCCCGTACCACTCGTACGGACCTGAGCTTCTTCTCCTCGCTGGAGCACGGATGTCCCTCTGTCGCCGCGCTGCGGCGACCAGCTGCCTGCGCGGCGCGCAGGTGCTCCGGGCTGCGCTCGACCGCTCGGGGATGATCATGATGGTGACGCTGACCATGATTGCGTCACTGATTCCGCTGGTGATCGGGACGAGCGCGACGACGCTCTTCGGGGCGATCGCGCTGGCGACGGCCGCCGGGACGGTGGCGGGGCGGCCGGGGCGGGCCTAAGCTCCCGGGACGCCGAGGGCGGCGCGCCACCTCCACCCCAACACTTGCAGCACCCCTCTTATGTCAATCGTGCTTCGCACGACGCTCCTCCTCGTGGCGTCCAACGCGTTCATGACCTTCGCGTGGTACGCCCACCTCAAGAACCTGCAGCATCGCGCGTGGTACCTCGCCGCCCTCGTCAGCTGGGGGATTGCGCTCTTCGAGTACCTCCTGCAGGTCCCGGCGAACCGGATGGGCTACACCGTGCTCTCGCTCGGCCAGCTCAAGATGCTGCAGGAGGTCATCGCCATCAGCGTATTCGTCCCGTTCGCCGTCGTCTATATGAAACAGCCGCTCAAGCTGGACTTCCTTTGGGCGGCGCTCTGCCTGCTCGGCGCAGTGTACTTCGTCTTCCGCGGCCAGATCACGACGGCCTGAGCGGTCCCCATTGTCCCGGAGTCGTAATGTTCCCCCGTTCGTTCGCGCTCGGCCTACTCGCCGCACTGCTCGCCGCCGCGCCGTCGCCAGTCGTCGCGCAGGCGGCGCCCGGCGCCCCGACCATCGTCATCCTCGTCCGGCACGCCGAGAAGGCGGCCGAACCGGCCAACGACCCGCCGCTCACCGAAATCGGGACGGCGCGCGCCCAGGCACTCGCCGAGCTGCTCAAGAACGCGCGCGTCGGTGCAGTGATGCACACCCCGACCACGCGCACACGCGAGACGGCACGACCGGTCGCCGAGCGCTTCGGGCTGACGCCCGAGGTCCTGCCGCTCGGACCGATGGCCGTTCACGCGCAGGTCGTCGCGGAGGCGGTGCGGCGGCATCCGGGAAAGACGATCGTCGTGGTCGGGCATTCGAACACGATCATGCCCTACCTGTCTGCGCTCGGCGGTCCGACCCGGGCGAACCTCTGCGACCATCACTATGACGGCCTCTACACGCTCGTGATCGTCGGGAATGCGGTCCGCCTCGTCGAGGGGCGGTACGGACCCCCGAATCCCCCGCAGACAGAGCCTTGCGGGACGATGCTGCCGCCCGCCGGACGCCCGTAGGTCGGAGGGCGCGAGCGTTGCGGATGGCTCTGCAGGGCGGCAGATTACCCCCGTTCGTGCCCCTTTGGAGACCCGCGCCGATGGCGTCTGTCGTTGCCCGCAATCTGCTTCCGGCTGTCGTCGGGTTGGCGCTCCTCGCGAGCCCGTCCCCGGCACAGCCGCCGGCGTTGACGGGCGAGAAGGCGCGAATGGCCGCCACCGCGACGCATGCAGCGCTCTCCCCCGTCACCTGTTTCGTCGTCATCTCGGCCCTCGAACCAGACGGACCCGCGGCAGTGCCGTTCTGCCAGGAACGGCGCCCCGGGACCACCGAGCCGGCCCCGGTCGCAACGGATCCGCGACCGATCGTGCCGGCGTCCCCACCCTCAGCGAACCTCCAGGCGCGCGGGCAGTCCGCGCAGCCCTCGGATGGCGGCTCCCGCTGACGGCCCCGCCGTCGCGCGCCGGACACCGCCGATGACCACTGCCGTGGCCGCTGGGGCCGCACTCGTCACGCTGGAGGACCTGCGGTCGGCCGCCGCGCTGCTCGCCGGCGTCGCGGTGCGCACGCCGCTCCTTCACTCCGACGCGCTGAGCGAGGCAATCGGCGCGCGCGCGTTCGTGAAGCCGGAGATGCTGCAGCGCGGCGGGGCGTTCAAGTTCCGCGGCGCCTACAACTTCGTCGCGCGGCTGGCGCCGGAGCAGCGCGCGCGCGGCGTGATCACCGCCAGCTCGGGCAACCACGGACAGGCGGTCGCGCTCGCTGCAAAGCTCTTCGGCGTCCCGGCGACGATCGTGATGCCAACCACCGTGCCGCGAGCCAAACGGGACGGCGCGGCGCGATTGGGCGCCAACTGCGTCTATCACGGCATCACCACCGCCGAGCGGATGGAGAAGGCCGAGGAGATCCAGCGCGCCGAGGGCTCGGTGATGGTCCCGCCGTTCGACGACAACACGATCATCGCCGGTCAGGGAACCTGCGGACTCGAGATCGCCGAGGACCTGCCGACCGTCGGGACGGTGTTGGTGCCGATTGGGGGCGGTGGTCTCAGCAGCGGCGTCTCCACCGCGCTCAAGCTGCTCGTCCCCGGTGTCCGGATGGTCGGGGTCGAGCCTGAGGGCTCCCCCAAGTACTCGCGCGCGCTCGCCGCCGGCGGGCCGGTGACGGTCGCCGCGCAGCCGGATGGCCTCGCCGACGGACTCCTCGCGGTGCGCATCGGGACTCGCAACTACGCGCATCTTACGGCGCACCTCGATGCGGTCGTCCAGGTGCCGGACGGGCTGCTCCCGTCGGCCATGCGGTTTGCGCTCGACCGGCTGAAGCTTGTCTGCGAGCCGAGCGGGGCGATCACCCTCGCCGCGCTGCTCGAGGGGATCGTGAAGCCGGTCGGCCCGACGGTTGCCGTGTTGAGCGGCGGCAACATCGAGTATGACGGTGTACGCGCGCTGCTCGGCGACGCCGCGACGGGAGCGCCCTGACGATGGCGATGCGCTGCCCCACCTGCGGGGCGACATACGGCGACGATTCGCGCTTTTGCCCCAAGGACGGCGGCCGGCTGGTCGCGTCGGAAGGGCCGTCGGCGCCGCGCCCCACGTCGGCGCGGACGCCCGATCCGACGTCGCCCGCGCCGGCCAAGAGGGGCGCGACGAGCCACGCGAACATGGCCGGCCAGGTCCTCGACCGTCGGTACGCCATCGTGAAGAAGGTTGGCGAAGGCGGGATGTCGTATGTCTATCTCGCCCACGACGTCGCCTCGCAGGAGCGCTACGCAATCAAGATCCTCTCGCCGGCGCTGGCCAAGGACGAGAATGCGATGGCGCGCCTGCGCCGCGAGGCGGCGCTTGGCATCCGCCTCGCGCATCCGAATGTCTGCCACATCGTGCGGATGGGGGAGACCGAGGACGGGCTCGCCTACGTCGTGATGCCGTACGTCGAGGGCGAGATCCTCAGCGACCGCAACTACCGGGTGGGGCAGACGACGCTCGCCGACGCGGTGCGTTTCGTCGGTGAGATCGCCGACGGGCTGCACGTCGCGCACAGGCTCAAGATCATCCACCGGGACCTGAAGCCCGAGAACATCATGATCTGCAAGAAGCCCGACGGCACCGAGTACGCAGTGGTGATGGACTTCGGGCTTGCCAAGGAACGCAAGGCGGGCGGCGAGCTGCAGAAGCTGACCGCGACCGGGATCATCCTCGGCACGCCGGAGTTCATGAGCCCGGAGCAGCTGCGTGGCAAGCCGCTCGACCCGCGGACCGACATCTATTCCCTGTCGCTGATGACGTACGAGATGCTCACGTCGAAGCTCCCGTTCGAGGGCCGGAACCAGCAGGAGCTGATGATCGCGCGGTTGCGGAACGATCCGATCCCGGCGCGTACGCGTCGCGCCGACATCCCCGAGGGTGTGGACGCCGTGTTGCTGAAGGGAATGGCGCGCGACGCGGCCGACCGCCACGCAACGGCGCCGGAGTTCGCGGCGGCGCTGCGCGAGGCAGCGGGCTGATCGACCGGCCGCGTGGGTGTCGGGCGCGCGGCGCGCTCGCGTGGAGCCGGCTCGTCGCGGCGGCGGTGGTGTTCTCCCCGTTCTGCCCACTACCCCCGCTCGCCGCACAGGCGCCGCCCGCGGTGCCCTCGCGAGCCGACTCGATGCTTGCGGCAGGGCGCCTTGCCGCCGCCGAGGATGCGCTCTACGGAGCGGTGCGCGCGCGCCCGCGCGCGCCGGAGTCGCGCGGCGAGCTCGGCCTGTATCTCGCCTCGCGTGGACGCTTCCGGATCGCCGAGGTCCTCCTCGAGGAGGCGCGACGGTTCGGCGCCGACAGCGGTTCGGTGCTGCGGGCCATTGCGGCGATGGCGCCCTACCGTACCCGCGCGAGCGGCCCGGCGGTCGAGGTACCCTTCGAGCCGAGCGTGGACGGCCAGACCCTGGGGACTTTTTCCGTGCGGACGGGAAATGTCGAGCGGATGGCGGTCCTCGACCCGCAGGTCACGGGAATCGTCGCGAGCGGCTGGGTGTCTGAGGTCTGGGTCGGCGCGCGCCGGCTGGCCGTGGGCCGGTCGACCGTTGATCGCGCGCTTCGGGACACGGAGATCCGCATCGGACTCGACGTGCTCTGGACGTCGGACCCGATCTTTGACGAGCGCGCGGGGACGCTGACACTCGGGCGACCGCCGGGCTCGGCGTCGGAGTTGCGGTCGCTGCAGCAACTGCCGTTCGTGCTGACATTCCCCGGGCTCTCGTTGGTGGTGCTCCCGGGGCGGCCACCCCTTCAATTGCAGGGAAGCGAGGCGCGCGAGTTCCTGCGCGGCACGCGCTGGCAGTTGCACGCCGCCAACGCGACGGTGGTCATCCTGCGCTAGCGCCGGAAACGGGTTGGAACCGCCAGCTAGCGCCCCCGCTGTTGCAGCTCGACGAGCAGGCAGCGGTCCTGGACCACGTCAATCCCCGCGGCGACCAACGTCTCCGCGGCCGCGTCGTGTCGGATCCCCGACTGAAACCAGATGGCCCGCGGGCGCGCCGTCAGTAGGTCGTTGACGTGCGCGGGGATGTCCTGCGGGCGCCGGAACACGTTCACGAGGTCCACCCGCTCGCCGATCTCGCTCACGGTGCGCACCACGTGCTCGCCAAGCAGTTCGCGCAGTTCGGGATAGTAGACGGGCACGGGGATGATCCGGAGCCCGGCGCGCTGGGCATACTCAGGCACGTAATAGGCGGGCGCGCCCGTCTCGGCCGGCTTGATTCCGAGCACGGCGACCGTGGCAACCCGGTCGAGGAGCGCCGCGATCTCTTCGTCCGTCTCGAGGAGGTGTCCGCGCCGAGTTGACACGTCCGAGGGGTGAAAAGGGGGCCGAAATGGGCTAAATTGCAGGGCTATCGGCAAATCTACCCCACGTGCGGAGAAGTGCTCATGCGGATGCTCGTCCTCGGTGCGGGGCTGCAGGGTTCGGCCTGCGCCTACGACCTCCTGCAGGATATGAATGTCACCGAGGTCCGGTTGGCGGATCGCGCGGTGGACCACCTGCCGTCGTTCCTCCAGCCCTATGTCGGCGGCGAGCGGCTCAAGGTGATTGCGCTGGACGCCGGTGATGCGGCGGCGGTGACGGAGGCGATGTCGGGCGTCAAGGCGGTTATGTGCGCGCTGCCGTACTACCTCAATCTTGGGATGACCGAGGCGGCAATCGCCGCCGGTGCGCATTTCGCGGACCTCGGAGGGAACACCGAGATCGTCGAGCGACAGAAGGCGCTGGATGCCAAGGCGGCGAAGGCCGGCGTCACTGTCGTTCCCGACTGCGGCGTCGCTCCGGGGATGGTGAACATCCTTGCCCAGATGGGGATTGACCGCTGCGACAGCGTTGATGCCGTGCGGATCTACGTCGGCGGGCTGCCGCAGCATCCCGAGGGACCCCTGCAGTATCAGATCGTCTATTCGATCGAGGGGGTGCTCGACTACTACACGACGGAGTCGTGGGTGTTGCGCGACGGGAAGCGAGCGCAGATGGCGGCGCTCTCGGAGGTCGTGCCGGTGCATTTCGACGCGCTCGGCGAGCTCGAGGCGTTTCACACGGCCGGCGGGCTCTCGACGATGGCGCACCGCTACGAAGGCAAGATCCCGACGATGGAGTACAAGACGCTGCGATACCCGGGGCACGCACGGATCATGGAGGCGATCCGCGACCTCGGCCTGCTCGACCTGGAGCCGGTGGAGGTGAAGGGCACGACGGTGGTGCCGCGCGACGTGGCGATCGCCCAGATGGAGCCGCGGCTCACGCGCCGGAACGCGCCGGACCTCGTCGCGTTGCGCGTGGTGGTCGAGGGACGGAAGGGCGGCAAGACGGTGACGCACGGGTTCGAGCTGGTGGACCGCCACGATGCGGCGCACGACGTCAGCGCCATGATGCGTTGCACGGGGTATTCCCTCTCGATCACCGGACTGCTGCAGGCGGCGGGCGTGGTGAAGCCGGCCGGCGTGCACACGCCGGACGAGTGCGTGCCGGGCGACCGCTATGTGACCGAGCTTGGCAGGCGCGGGGTACTCATCAGGCAGACGTCGGCGGGGTAGCCAACCGCCGGACGCTGCGCTACCATCCCGACACACCTCAACGGAAGGAGGAAGCGATGCCAGAGAATGCGTTCGTCGTCCGTACCTTCCCGAACAGCGTCGAAGCGGAGTTCGCGCGGGCGGTGCTCGATGCCAATGGCATCGCGAGCATGCTGCTCAAGGACAACGCCAGCGGCATGCTGCCGTTTCTCGACGTGATGCACCCGGTACGGCTCGTGGTGCGACAAGGTGATGTGGATACTGCCGTGCGGCTGCTCGATGCGACGGCCGCGACCGACCCCGAAGCGCCGCCGCCTCCGCTGGTCAGCTGAGGCGGCGGGTCAGCGCGCCCACCCGGCGAGCGTCACGCCCATCGCGTCAATCGTTGCCCGGGCCCGCGAAAGCTCACGTCCGTTGTAGATGAATGCGAAGGCGAGCAGTTCCCCGTTGCGCGCGGTGACGTAGCCGCCCAACGAGGTGACGTCGTTTGTCGTGCCGGTCTTTCCGCGCAGATTGTCCGCCGCCGCCGTGTGGCGCATCCGGGCTTTCAGCGTCTCGGAGCGCCCGGCGACGGGGAGCGTGGACTGATAGACGAGCCCCCAGGGCGCCGCTGCCGCGTAGGCGAGCAGCATCACCATCGAGCGGGGCGTCACGCGATCGAGCGTGGAGAGCCCGCTGCCGTCGGCGGCGAAGACCGCGTTGCGCTCGACGCCGACGCGGTCAGCCATGAACGCCTGCAGCGACTCGTTGGCGACGTCCGCCGAGCCCACGCCCCCGGTGCTGCGCGCGGTGTTCCGGAAGAGCAGTTCGGCAAAGTGGTTGTTGCTCTCGCCGTTCATCGTCGCGACGAGCTGGGCGAGCGGCGGCGAACCCCACGCCGTGACGCGCTGGGCGGTCGGCGGGGCGTGGTCGGCGCGAACGACGCCGTCCACCACGATGCCGCGCCGTTCGAGCGCGCCCCGGAACGCCGCCGCCGCAAAGTGCTCCGGCTGCTCGACCACGACCTGATAGGTGCGCGTGGGACTGAGCGCGCCGATCCAGCCGTGGACACGGAAGTAGCCGCGCGTCGTGTCCTGCCAGACGCGGATGAAGGCGCTCCGGCTCCCCTGACGCACCGTCACCGTGGAACTGATAGGCATACCCATCAGCGGCTCGGAGAACTGCACCGCGGCACCGCGGGGAGTGGCGCGCACGCTGACGTGCGCGATGTTCTCGTTCACCGAGAGCGCCGAGACGCGCGCCGCATACCCCGCCTGCAGGTAGCGCCGGCGCCAGCCATCGGGGACGCGTCGGTCGTCGAACGCGCTGGCGTCGCCGACGATGTCGCCCCGCACGCGGCGGACGCCGGCGGCCACCACGAGGTCGGCGATCGCGTCCATCGGTCGCAGCCCGTCGTTCCAGATGGCGTACTTCGGGGCCAGCGACGGGTCGCCGGCGCCTCGCAGGATGAGGTCGCCGTCCACGGTGCCGTCGCCGAGCAGCTCGCCGTTGCGGAGGACCTCGGTGCGGAACTGGTGCGCTGGTCCGAAGCGCTCGAAGGCGATTGCCGCCGTGTAGAGCTTCATCGTGGACGCCGGGAGGAGTTGCGCATCGGCGTCGCGCGAGAAGAGGGTGTCGCCCCTGGCGAGCGAGAGGACCATAACGCCCCAGCGGCCGCTGCGCGTGGAGCGGCCGAGGAGCGTCTCGAGGTCGTGTTCCAGCGCCGCGCGTCCCTGTGGCAGCGTGGCCACGAGCGGTGGGCGGCGGGGCGCCGGGGGGGCGCCCCCCCCCCCGCGGCGGCGGCGGTGGGCGGACGCGCCGTCGGCGGCGTCGGGGAGCCGGTGCCCTGTCCAGCGCCCTCAGCGGCCCAGCAGGCCGCGAGCGTGATCAGGAGCAGGGGTCTCACCATCCTCGGATGTTAGCCTCTGCGCACGGGGGTTCAAGCACCGACCTGCGCTCCGGCCCGGTCGTCGCGCTGGGAGGCGGACCATTTGAAGAAGATGACCGAGGTCAGGAGGTAGAAGAAAAGCCCGCCGGGGATCCACATGATCAGCCCGCCGAGCCGCTGATCCTCGAGTGGCGAAAGCCCCCAGAGCCGCGGCGCGCTCGCATAGGCCGGAAACAGCACGTGGTCGGCGTAGACGATGTAGATCGAGATGACGGTCATCGGCAGCGTCATCAGGAAGCTGTACAGCATCTGGCCGGGATAGCTGAGCCGCGGAAGCTCGGGAAGCGGGCTGAGCAACGGCCACCACATGATCACCGCGGCGACGAGGAACATCAGGTGCTGCACGATGTGCACGCTGTGGTAGTACATCGCCGAATTGTAGAGCGGCGGCAGGTGCCAGGCGGCGAGCACGAGGTTGAAGATCGTGAACGCCACCGCGGGAGCGGTGACGAAGCGCGCAACGGCGGCAACCGCCGGGATGCCGAGTGCGGGGCGGAGCATCCATCCGGGCGTACCGATCAGGAGCAGCGGCGGCACGGCGATGGTGAGCACGAGGTGCTGCACCATATGGCCGGAGAAGAGATAGTAGTCGCTGATGTCGTGGAGCGGGCCGTTGAGCGCGAGGAACATCACGAGGAGGCCGCCGGCGAACGCGGCCGCCTGACGCGTCGTCGGCCGCCGCTCGGCGAGGCGCGCGTGCGTCCAGGCGCGGGCGAGCCAGAGGGCCCAGAGCGCGGCGAGGCCGGCCACCGTGCTCCAGTGCACGGTGAAGCCGCCCTGCGAGAGGTCAACGTTTGGATGGAGGAAGAGGACCGGGGTCATTCGCTGGCGAGCGTTGACATATCGGCCCAAGTTAGTGGCTGTGCCCGACGGACGCAGTCCGCCGGAACGCCGAACCTCGGAGGGGCCGATGCCACGGGATGCTCGGGTCTGGAAGGAGGGGATGGTGGCCGGGTTGCTCGGCGCGGGCGGCGTCGCCTTCTGGTTCCTGCTCGTGGACCTGGTCGGCGGCGGCGCGTTCGCGACTCCGGAACTGCTCGGCCGCACGCTCTTCAGCGTGCTCGGCAAGGGGATTGACTGGTCGCCGCTGCGCTACGTCCTCGCCTACACCGTCGTCCACGTCGCGGCGTTTGTCGTAATCGGCACGATCGTCGCCTGGATCGTCGAGGTCTCGCAGCGGACGCCGCCGGTGTTGGTCGGCCTGCTGCTCTTCTTCGTGATTTTCGAGGCGGGCTTCTACGGCCTCACCGCGCTGCTCTCGGCGCGCGCACTTCTCGGCGAGCTGGCGTGGTACCAGGTCGGCGCCGCGAACCTCGTCGCGGCCGGGCTGATGGGATGGTACCTGTGGAAGCGGCATCCGGAGCTGGCGGAGCGGATGACGCGGGTCCTGGGGGGACAGGTCTGACTCGCCTCCGCCATCCGCCGCACTAGAACCTGATGCTCAACTGATGAAAGAGGAAGAGCAGTGCGACGATCGTGGCCATCGCGATGATGAGCGGGCCGGTGAAGAGCGCCCGGAAGAGGCGGTGGTCGTACTTGAGGTGCATATAGAACAGCACCACGATCGCGAACTTCGCCGCCGAGAGGACGATCAGCGCCGGATTGAAGAGCGGTGACGCGACGAGCGTTGGCACGTAGTAGGCCCAGACCTCGACGACGGTGATGATTGCGAGGATCGCGGCGACCTTGAGGTAGGTCCACCCGCCCGGGTGCGCGTGCTCGCCCGGCTTGACGGAATGGGAGTCGTGTGACATCGCGGCCTACTGGATGAGGTAGACAAGCGTGAAGATCGCGATCCAGACCACGTCAACGAAGTGCCAGTAGAGCGCGGCGATGTCCACGTTGAGCACGTCGGCCGGACCGGCGAGCCCGCGCTTGCGATCAATGAAAAGGAGCGTCAGGAGCCAGAGCACGCCGGCGGTCACGTGCGCGCCGTGGAATCCGGTGAGCGTGAAGAAGCTCGAGCCGAAGAGGTTCGTCCTGACGGTCAGCCCCTCGTGGACGAACGAGGTGAACTCGTACGCCTGGAAGCCGAGGAAGGTGGCGCCGAGGAGCGCCGTCATGAAGAGCCAGAGCTGCGACGAGCGCTGGGCGCGTGTCCACCATCCGGCGCCGTCGGGAAGCGGCACGCCCTTGAGCTGGACCGCCTGCAGCGCGAGCACCATCGCCAGCGACGACATCAGCAGCACGAAGGTGGACGCCGAGGTCACCGGGATGTCGAGGATCGGCTTGAAGACCTGGCCTGCCTCGTTGACCCATTCGGTGTGCGGGAAGGGGCCGGTGATGGACCGCCCCTTGTAGATCAGGTAGGTCGAGATGAGCGACGCGAAGAGCATGCACTCGGACCCGATGAACGCCCAGATGGCGATCTTCCGGTGGTCGAGTCCGGTCGTCGTGTAGTGGTGGTGCGCGGCGGCGTGGGTGGACACGTGCGATGGTCTCCGGTTACTCGAGCGGGCTGGTGAGCCAGCTATAGAGCCCGCCGACGAACAGGGCCGCCCCGGTGAGCGTGACGGTCAGGAAGACGGCGAACAGGTCGTTGCGCAGGAAGAGCAGCCCGCTGAACATCATGATCAGCGCGAAGGCGGCAACGGCCGGCTTGGCGGTCGGGAAGGGCATTGGGATGCCGAGCGACTTCGCCGTGTGGCGCACGGTCTCCTCGTGCACCGGCACCGCGTGCGCGTCGGTGATTGTCATCGCGTCGGCGTGCGAGTGCTCAATCCCTGCCGTCTTCTGTGGGTCCTTGAGGTCCCAGAGCGGGTAGCGCGACGCGACCTCGGGGATCTGCGCGAAGTTGTAGTCGGGTGGCGGCGAGGGGATGGACCACTCGAGCGTCGCTCCGCCCCACGGATCGTTGCCCGCGACTGCGCCGTGCTTCCGGCTGCGGAGGAAGTTCCAGACAAAGATCGCGGTGGAGATCACGAGCAGGTAGGTGCCGAGCGTGGCGAGGAGGTTGAAGAGCTCCCACCCCTGACCGGCGTCGTACGTGTAGATGCGGCGCGGCATCCCGAGCAGCCCGCTCAAGTGCATCGGGAAGAAGGTCAGGTTGAAGCCGATGAAGTTGAGCCAGAAGTGCCAGTTGCCGATCCGCTCGCTCATCATCCGCCCGGTCATCTTCGGGAAGTAGTGATAGATGCCGGCGAAGATGCCCATGATCGAGCCGCCGAAGAGCACGTAGTGGAAGTGCGCGACGACGAAATAGGTGTCGGTCTGCTGGAGGTCGGCCGGCGGCGACGAGTGCATCACGCCGGAGATGCCGCCGATGGTGAACATCGCGATCAGCGCGATCGCGAACTTCATCGGGACGGTGAAGCGGATCTCGCCGCTCCACATCGTGGCGATCCAGTTGAAGATCTTCACGCCGGTCGGGATCGCGATGAGCATCGTCATCATCGAGAAGATCGAGTCGGCGACGGCCCCCATCCCGACCGCGAACATATGGTGGGCCCAGACGCCGAAGCCGAGGAAGCCGATCATGATCCCCGAATAGACCATCACGTTGTAGCCGAAGAGCGGCTTCTTGGAGAAGGTCGGCAGCACCTCCGACACGAGGCCGAAGGCGGGGAGGATCAGGATGTAGACCTCGGGGTGCCCGAAGACCCAGAAGAGGTGCTGCCAGAGGAGCGGGTCGGCGCCGGCGGCGATCGCGTAGAACGTCGTGCCGAAGAAGCGATCCATCAGCAGGAAGAAGAGCGCAATCGTGATCGGCGGGAAGGCGAGGATGACGAGGAACTGGACGACGAACGACATCCAGGTGAACATCGGCATGCGCATCAGGGACATGCCCGGGGCGCGCATGTTGATGATCGTGGTGATGAAGTTGAACGCGGCGGCGAGTGACGAGATGCCGAGGATCTGCAGGCCGAGCACCCAGAAGTCGATGTTCGGGCCGGCCGAGAACTGGTTGCTGGTCAGCGGCGCGTAGCCGAACCAGCCGGCGTTGGGAGCGACCTTGAAGAGGATCGGCAGCGTGATGAAGATGCCGCCGAAGAGGAAGACCCAGTAGGAGAAGGCATTGAGCCGCGGGAACGCGACGTCGCGGGCGCCGATCTGGAGCGGAATCAGGTAATTGAAGAAGGCGGCCGAGAGCGGCATGATGGCGAGGAACACCATCGTCGTGCCGTGCATCGTGAAGAGCTGGTTGTACGTCTCGGCGGAGACGAAGCCCATATTGGGCTGCATCAGCTGCGTACGGAGCAGGACGGCCTCAAGGCCGCCGATCAGGAAGAAAATCAGCGCGGTCCAGAGGTAGAGCGTGCCGATCCGTTTGTGATCGACCGTCGTGATCCAGCTCCAGATCCCGGTCTGCTCCGAGTACGCGTCGTCGGCGGACGCGGGCGCGGCGGCTGCGATGGATGCCATGGTCTCAGGGTCTCCGGATCACTTGAGCGTCTGCAGGTAGGCCACGATGTCGGCGATCTGCCGGTCATCGAAGCCGCCCTGCGTGACGTTGCGCTTGAGGGCGGGTTCGTACTCGCCGAGGCCGAACACGTTCATGATGGCGCCGGGCTTCATCTTCTTGGCGTTCTTGATCCAGCGCGCGAGGACCTGCGGCTCGTTGGGAAAGAGCCCGCCGGCAATCGTATGCCGGGACGCGACGTGCGTGAGGTCGGGCGCGAGGACGCCGACCGCCATCGGGTTGCCTTGCACGGTGTGGCAGGCGATGCAGAAGACGAAGAGCTGCTGGCCGCGGGCGGCGTCGCCCTGCGGGAGGAGCGTGTCGTCATAGGTGAGGCCGGCGGGGATCGGCGTCCGCGGTACCACGTGGTCGGGGAGCAACTCGCGCGGGAAGACGTACCCGACCTCGGCCGTCGCCGGCTCGGTCGCCGACTGCGCGGCGCCGCCGCGGCGGGCAGTGGGGGTGACCGGTGGTGCCGGCGGCGGCGTGTGCGGGAGCGCAGGCCTGGCCTGGTGCGCCGCCCACGACGCGAACTCCTCGGGCTGCACCGTGAACAGCCGGAACCGCATGTTCGCGTGGCTCGTCCCGCAGTACTCGACGCAGAACCCGTTCCACGCCTGCGTGCCGAGGTCGGCGTTGGGCGTAAACCAGAGATAATTCGTCCTGTTCGTGATCACGTCGCGCTTGCCGCCCATCTGGGGGATCCAGAATGAATGGATCACGTCCTTCGACTTGAGCACGAAGTTCGCCGGGCGCCCGACCGGGAGGTAAATCTCGTTGGCGGTGGTGATGCCGTATTCCGGGTAGCGGAACTCCCACCACCACTGGTGGCCGATGACCTCGACGGTGATCGCGCCGGCCGGCGCCTGCGCCTGCGTCTGGAAGATCGTCCGCACGGTGGGCACGGCAATCAGGACGAGGATCACCGCGGGGATGGCCGTCCAGGCAATCTCCAGCGCCGCGTTGCCGTGGATCGCCTTGGCGGCCGGTCCGCCGGGCCGCTTCCGGAACCGGATGATTGTGACGACCAGCGCTGTCTCGACGACGATGAAGACAATCGTGCCCCAGAAGAGCAGCAGGTCCCAGAGGGCGTCGATTGATGCGTTGAAATCCGTATGGTGATTGAACGTGGAGTTCGGATACTCCGTACCGCACGCGGTGAGCGCCAGCAGGATGGCCGCAATGAGCATCGCTGGTGCTGCCTGGCGCAGGCGCAGCATCGACATCGGGTCTCGTGGCTGGGGGAATAGCACCGCGACCACGGACCGTCGGTCGCGACCGCCAATTTGGGACGTGGATTGGAACCGGGAGAAGTTATCCCGGCCTTGGGGGAGGGGCAAGGCGAACACCGCCTGCCGGATCAGTCGCCCGAGGTCTCGATCGCCACGGAATGATCCTTCTTGACCTTGTTCTGCGCGAAGTCGAGCGCCTGCCGGAGCATCCCGACGTATTCGCGCGCCGTGCGGACGCGGACCTGGTCGCCGCCCCCGCGCCCGAGCGCCAGGATCATCGCCGAGACGATGTCGGCAATCGGGCCGAACTGGCCCTTCAACTGGCCCTGCAACGGGATGGAAATCCGCTTGATCGCCGAGGGAATCGAGCCCGCGCCCTTGTTGTTCTTGACCTCGATGGCCATCCGCTCCACCAGGCCGTGGATGGTCTGGATGGTCACCAGCGATTCCTCGATCGTCTTCATCTTCTGCGCGCCCGCGCCGTCGAGCTTCAGGCCAGCCATCTTACCACCAGGTGAGAGGTGTGAGGGTAACCGCGCCCTACCGCTTTTTCTGCGGTCCGACCGTCATCTGCTTCGGGTCAAGGATCGCATCGAGCTGCTTTCGGGTCAGGAGCTTCTGCTCGAGCACGAGCTCAGCGACGCCGCGGCCGGTGTCGAGCGCCTCCTTCGCCAGGGCCGTGCACTGGTCGTACCCCAGCGTAGGAACAAGGGCGGTGACGAGGCCGATCGAGCGGTCCACGAAGTTGCGCATCACGGCCGGGTTGGCCTCGATGCCGACGACACACTTCTCGTTCAGGATGCGGCAGGCGTTCCGGAGCGCGCTGATGTGGCGCAGAAGCCGGAACACGATGATCGGCTCGAACACATTCAACTGCAGTTGCCCCGCCTCGGCGGCCATCGTGACCGTCATATCGCCACCGATCACGTCAAAGCAAACCTGGTTGACCGCCTCGGGAATCACCGGGTTGACCTTGCCCGGCATGATGCTCGACCCTGGTTGCATTGTCGGGAGGCTGATCTCGCCGAAGCCGGCCCGGGGGCCGCTCGAGAGGAGCCGCAGGTCGTTGCAGATCTTCGAGAGCTTCACCGCGCAGCGCTTGAGGACGCCGGAGAGCTGGACGAGCGCGCCGGTGTCGCTGGTCGCCTCGACGAGGTCGGGAGCGGTGATCAGCTGGAGGCCGGTCACCTTCGACAGGTGTTCCCGGACGTGTTCGGCGTACCCGGCGGGCGCGTTGATGCCGGTGCCGATCGCGGTCGCACCCATATTGATCTCGCGGATCAGCGCCTTCGCCTCCTCGAGCCGATCCACGTCCTCGGCGATGGTGTGGCCGAAGGCGGCGAACTCCTGGCCGAGCGTCATCGGCACGGCGTCCTGCAGCTGCGTGCGGCCCATCTTCACGTGGTGCGTGAACTCGGCGCCCTTGGCGAGGAAGGCGGCGACGAGGCCGCGCATCTGCTGCTGCAGCCCGCCGATCGCATAGTGCAACGCGAGCCGGACCGCGGTGGGATAGACGTCGTTGGTGCTCTGCGCGAGGTTGACGTGGCTGTTCGGGTGGACGCGATCGTAGTTGCCGCGCGGCTCGCCGAGGAGCTCGAGCGCGCGGTTGGCGATGACCTCGTTGGCGTTCATGTTGGTCGAGGTGCCGGCGCCGCCCTGGACCATGTCCACGCGAAAGTGCTCGTGGTGCGCACCGGTCTGGATTTCGTGGCAGGCGCGGATGATCGCGTCGGCGACGTCGTCGGTGAGATGGCCGAGGTCGTGATTGGCGCGTGCCGCCGCCTCCTTCACCTGGGCGAGCGCGGTGATGAGTTCGGGAAACGCCTGCAGGGTGACGCCGGTGATCGGGAAGTTCTCGATCGCGCGGAGGGTCTGTACGCCGTAGAGCGCAGCCTCAGGGACCTCGCGCTCGCCGAGCAGGTCGTGCTCACGGCGCGTCGGACCGCCGAAGCCGGCCAGCCGGTTGCGACCGGAAATGGACGCGTCGGCGCGCTTGAGGCGGTCGGCGATCACCCGGGCCGACCGCGCGGTCGAAGCGCAGCGCCTTGAGCGGCTGGAGGACGCGCCCTTCGGTGTGGTGCGTCTCGTCCTGCAGGAGGAGACTCTCGCCGATCACGTCGCCGGCCCCGAGGGTCGCCAAGCGCGTCGGCAGGTCGCCGAAGGCGGTTTCGATGGCGAGCGTGCCTTCGAGGATCACCCAGATGGCCTGCCGCGGACTTCCGCTCCGAAAGAGACGGTCATCGGGTGCGTAGGAGACCGTTTCGGCGGCGCGGCCGAGATGCCAGAGGAGTTGGTCAGGGAGCTCGGCGAAGAACGGGATCTCAGCGAGATTGGCGGTGCCCATATGGCTGAAAGTTACACTTCGCGCGCCCGCCCGGGACCTCGGTGAACGGTCCGCCTCACGCCCGAGGGCACGGCGCGGTAGCTTCGGGCGACCTCCCCTTCCGCCAGGACTCCGATGCCCACACCGCCCTCTCGCCGCGACTTCCTTGCCGCTGCCGCAGCCGCCGTCGCTGCCTCGTCCCTTGCGCCCCGCTTCGTCGGGGCCGCCGGGGCTGCCGGCGCCGCTGGCGCAGCCGGACCGATTGCCCGCCGGGCCCGGCCCACGGTCGTTGCCTCCGCCAACGGCCTGCGCGGCGTCAGGGTCGCCTACGACCAGATCGTGGCGGGGCGCGACACGCTCGACGCGATCGTCGCCGGCGTGAACATCCAGGAACTCGATCCGGACGATCAGTCGGTGGGCCTCGGAGGCCTCCCGAACGCCGCGGGCGTCGTCCAACTCGACGCGAGCTGCATGCACGGTCCGACCCGTCGCGCCGGAGCGGTCGGCTGCCTCGAGGACATCGCGACGCCGAGTCTCGTCGCCAAGGCGGTGATGGACTACACCGACCACATCCTGCTTGTCGGCAGCGATGCGCGGCGCTTCGCGGTGGAGATGGGATTCAAGACACAGGACCTGCTGACCGACAAGACGCGCCAGGACTGGCTGCGCTGGCGGGCAACCCGGAATCCGACCGATGCGTATCTCGACTACACCGGCGACGTGGACATCAGGTTCACGAGCGGCACGATCAACATGAACGCGGTGGACGCGGCGGGGGACATCAGCTCGGTGACGACGACGAGCGGGATGGGGTGGAAGGTCCCGGGCCGCGTCGGCGACTCGCCGATCATCGGGGCGGGCCAATACTGCGACAACACCGTGGGCGCGGCGGGCTCAACGGGGCGCGGCGAGGCAAACATCAAGGTGTGCGGGGCCTTCCTGACGGTGGAGTTCCTTCGCCAGGGCCTCGCGCCGCAGGCGGCGGCGCTCAAGACGCTCGAGCGTGTGGTGGCGATGACCGAATCGCGGCTGCTCGACTCGCGCGGCCGGCCGCGGTTCGACCTGCAGTTCTACGCGCTGGCAAAGGACGGGCGCTACGCTGGCGCGGCGCTCTATGAGGGCGCGCGGTTCGCGGTATGCGACGAGCGCGGGGCGCGCGTGGAGCCGTGCGCGTACTTATTCGCCCGGTCGGAGAGACCACGGTGAGGCAGGGGTGAGGGGTGAGGGGTGAGGTGTGAGGGGGCACCTGGACCTGCCTGGCGCCCCTCTTGGACCTCAACCCGTACACCTCGCACCTCCCACCTCACCCCTTTCTTGCGCGGTGCTCCCCGGTGCGGAAGCTCGCTGCCGTTCCGCTGACCCGATCGGCGGCGGCGGCGAGGGCGTTGGCGGCGGCGGCAATCTCCTCGGTGCTCGCGCTCTGCTCCTGGCTCGCCGCGGCAACATCGTGCATCGAACTGGCAAAGGCCTGCGTGCCATCGGAGAGGGTGCCGAGCTTCTGGGTGATCTCGACCGCAAGGTTGTTTCCGGCGGCCGCCGATGACGCCATCGTGCCGACCCACTGGTCGGCCTCGCCCACGGCGCGCTCGACCTGGGTGAATGCCTGGCGCCCGCGCGCCGTGGCGCCACGCACGGTCTCGACGGTCGACAGCGACCGCGCACTCGACTCGCGGGCCATCTCCATCTGCGCGATCAGCTCCTTCATCAGCTGGTCGGTGTGCTCGGCGGCCTCCGACGTGCCCTGGGCGAGGCGGCGCACTTCATTGGCAACCACGGTGAATCCATCGCCGTGCTCGCCGGCACGCGAGGCCTCCATCGCCGCATTGAGGGCGAGCAGCTTCGACTGGCGGGCGATCTTCTGCACCAGCGTCACGAACCCGCGGATCTGGTCCGACGCCGTGGCGAGCGATTCCGCGGCCCGAGCGGTCTCCTGCACGTCCTCGTTGAGTTCATCGAGACGGCGCGCGCTCTCGTTGAGGATCTCGTGATTCTCGGTGGCCAGCGCCTTCAGCCGTTGGTTCCGCGCGATGCCCTCGGCGGCGCCGGTCGAGACCGTCGAGGCGACGGCAGTCAACCGGTTGGCGTCGAGCGCCAGCGCACGGATCGTGTCCGCCATCGTCGTCGCCTGATGGCTGAGCCCGCTCGCCGTCTCGGCGATTGACGAGGCGGCCTGGGCCATGTGCTCGGTGCTCGCCGTGATCTCGGTGGACCGCTGCGCCGTCTCGGCGGCGTTGTCGCGGATCAGCGTGGCGAGGCGGCGGAGCGTCCCAGTCATCTCGATCATTGCGCGGGCGAGACGTCCGAGCTGGCCGCCTTCCCGCGCCGCTTCGGGCGTCTGTGTCAGGTCCCCACCGGCGATCGCCTCGGCGACGTCGGCGAGGCCACGCAACTGATTGCCGACGACCGGCGAGATGACGAGGCGGAAGACGAGCGCGGAAGCCGCGACGGCGATCGCGAGCCCGAGACCGACCAGCAGCCAGAGGTGGCCCGCCGCGACGAGGGCGGCCACCTGGTCCCAGCGGAGCACCGCGAGGAGGAGGAAGCCGCCGATGCCCGCGATCGCCGCCCAGCTCGTGAGCCGGTCGATGATGTGCGTCCGCACCCGCTCGGGCGCGGCGGGCGTGTTGGTTCCCGGGTCCGGGGCCGCTAAATTGATCAGATTCCCTTCCACAGACGATGACAGCTTCCGTTCCGACCACATCCTTTGGGTCCGCTCCAGAGCCACTCGGCTACGACCCCTCGGTGGTCGAGGGGCGCTGGCGGAAGCGTTGGGCCGACCGCGGCACGCACCAGACCGACCTCGAGCACGGCGAGCGGCCGTACTACGCCCTGATGATGTTCCCGTACCCCTCTGCCGAGGGACTGCACGTCGGGAACCTCTTCGCGTTCACCGGATGTGATATCTACGCCCGGTTCCAGCGCTTGCAAGGCCGGACGGTGTTCGAGCCGCTCGGCTACGACGCGTTCGGGATCCACTCGGAAAACCACGCGCTGAAGGTCGGCGTGCATCCGATGGAGCTGATTCCGCGCAACATCGCCAATTTCCGTCGCCAGCTCGACCGCGCCGGGCTGATGGCCGACTGGTCGCGCTCGGTGGACACGACCGACCCGGCCTACTACAGGTGGACCCAGTGGCTTTTCCTGCAGCTCTACAAGCAGGGGCTCGCCTACAAGAAGGCGGCGGCCGTGAACTGGTGTCCGTCGGACAAGACGGTGCTCGCCAACGAGCAGGTCGTGGACGGCCGCTGCGAGCGCTGCGGCGCGATGGTCGAGCAGCGCTTCCTTGAGCAGTGGTTCTTCCGCATCTCGGACTACGCCGGGCGCCTGCTGGGGAATCTCGACACGCTCGACTGGTCGGCGACGACGCTGCAGGCGCAACGGAACTGGATTGGCCGCTCCGACGGTGCGCGGATCCGCTTCCGCGTCCTCGATCCGCTGACCGACGCCGGGAGCTCTGTGGTGGCGGTGACGACCGAGGTGCGCACCGGCGGCACCGAGATCGAGGTGTTCACCACGCGCCCGGACACGATCTTCGGCGCGACCTATCTGGTGCTCGCGCCGGAGCATCCGCTGGTGGACGAGATCACCGCGCCGATGCAGGCGGGCGTGGTGGCCGACTACCGCGCCCGTGCGGCCCGGCAGGACCTCGTTACGCGCCGGACGAACAGGGAGAAGACGGGCGAGTTCACCGGGGCATACGCGGTGAATCCGGCCACCGGGGAGATGATCCCCGTCTGGATCGCCGACTATGTGCTGATGGAATACGGCACCGGCGCGATCATGGCGGTGCCGGGGCACGACGAGCGCGACTTCGAGTTCGCGACGAAGTTCGAGCTGCCGATCGAGCGGGTCGTCGCCGGCGAGGGGCAGACCGCGAGGACGCCGTTGGCCGACGGTGCCTACCCTGGGGACGGCGTCCTGGTGAACTCCGGGGAGTTCGACGGACTCGGCGTGAGTGAGGCCATCCCGAAGGTCAGCGCTTGGCTCGCCGCGCGCCGCGCCGGCGAGCCGGTGACGCACTATCGCCTGCACGACTGGTGCATCTCCCGGCAGCGCTACTGGGGTCCGCCGATCCCGATCATCTACTGCGACGCCTGCGGCACGGTGCCGGTGCCCGAGGACCAGCTGCCGGTGGTACTGCCGAATGTCGCCGACTTCAAGCCAGATGACTCGGGCGTGTCGCCGCTGGCGCGGCACGAGCAGTGGTACCGCGTGCCCTGTCCGCGCTGCGGGAAGCTGGCGCGCCGCGAGACCGACGTCAGCGACACATTTCTCGACAGCGCATGGTACTTCCTGCGCTACCCGAGCGTGCCGCGCGACGACGTGGCCTTCGATCCGGCCCTCACCCGCAAGTGGCTGCCGGTGACGACGTACATCGGCGGAAACGAGCACGCCGTGCTGCACCTGCTCTATGCGCGCTTCATCACGATGGTGCTGCACGACGCGGGCCGGCTCGACTTCGAGGAGCCGTTCACGCGCTTCCGTGCGCACGGGTTGATCATCCGCGACGGCGCGAAGATGTCGAAGTCAAAGGGAAATGTGGTGAATCCCGACGAGTACATCGACGAGTGGGGCGCCGACGCCTTCCGCACCTACCTGATGTTCCTGGGGCCGTTCGAGGAGGGCGGGGATTTCCGCGATGCGGGGATCAGCGGGGTCCGGCGGTTCCTCGACCGCCTCTGGGCGTCGGTGCGCGACTGCAGCGACGAGGGCGCCGCCGATGACGAGGTGCAGCGCAAGCTCCACGCGACGATCAAGAAGGTCGGTGGGGACATCCCCGCGCTGAGCTACAACACGGCGATCGCGGCGATGATGGAGTACATGAACACGTTGCGCCGCGGTGAACGCACCCCGCACCGCGCCGAGGTGGAGCCGCTTGTCCAGCTGGTGGCGCCCTTCGCGCCGCACATCGCCGAGGAGCTCTGGGAGATGCTCGGCCACCGGACGGGTGTCTTCGACTCGCGGTGGCCGGCGTTCGACCCGTCGCTCCTCGCGCGCGAAACGGTGGAACTCGTGGTGCAGGTCGGCGGGAAGACGCGCGGCAAGGTCACCGTCCCGACGACGGTGACGTCGGACGAGGCCCTCGCCGCGGCGCGCGCCGATGCGGGGATCGCGAAGTTCATCACCGGCGAGCCGAAGAAGGTCATCCTCGTCCCGGGACGACTGCTCAGCATCGTCGTCTAGCGTCGCTCCCGCCTTACCGCGAGCGGCCCGTCGCCACTCCGCCCTTCGGCGAGTCGGCAGTCACCGTGTACGGGCCCGCCCCCTGCACGATCCATCGCACCCGCACGATCCCCTGACCGGGGATGTTCGCGACGCGGATCGTCGCCGGGTCGCGCTTCTGCTCCGTCGCGTCGCCGCTGAGCGGGTTGTCAATCACGAATCCGGCGACCACGCGACCGCCGGTGAGCGTGATCAGGTTGGGCCGCGAGATGCGGTTTTCGACATCCTGCTGCGTATGCGTCGGCGCAATCCGCCGATTCACCACGACTGCCGTCACCTCGGTCAACCCACCGCCGAGGGGCCGCGTCGTCACCGAATCCACCTCGACCAGCGGCATCTGTGACGTCTGGAAGAGCGTGAACATCATGTTCCGGTGCGCGTCGGACTGGAGCAGGAAGCCCGGTTCGACCCGGCCGAAGTTCTTCTTCATCCCGCCGACCTCGATGCGCCCGAACTGCGGATGGTCGACCTCCTGCCATTCGACCATCGCCTCTCCCATCAGGAGCAGGGTGTTGAAGCGCGACTCCGTGGTCTGGTAGCGGCGGTTGCGTGGGTCGCCGAATCCGCCGCCGCCCCCTTCCGGCTGCCGGTAGAAAAGGAGCGCGGCGGGCGCGAACGACCTGAAAGCTGGCATCGTCTCGTGGGAAAGGGGGACAACGAACTCTACGCGGTCCAGCCGCTGGGCGCTGGCAGTGCCCCCAGTCGCAGAATGACGGGGCGTGCCCTAAGCTTGGGGGAGTCCCCTCAGCGGAGCCACCGTGTTCGTCGGACACATTGCCCTCGCGCTCGCCGCCAGGAAAGCCAGCCCAGCCACCGCATGACGCCCCTGCCCACCGCAGACAGCGGTCCCGTGCCGGCGCTGCGCGAGCAGGTCATTGAGTGGCGCCGCCACCTGCACCGGCATCCCGAGCTGTCGTTTCACGAGGAACAGACCGCGCAGTTCGTGCACGATAGGCTGGCCGGATTCGGCGGCCTCGAGATCTCGCGCCCGACCGCGACAAGCGTGTTGGCGCGTCTCGTCACCGGTCGGCCGGGGTCGGTGCTTGCAATCCGCGCCGATATGGATGCGCTGGCGATCACCGAGACGACCGGACTCCCATTCGCCAGCGCCAACACGGGCGTGATGCACGCCTGCGGCCACGATGGCCACACGGCGATGCTGCTCGGTGCGGCGCGGCAGCTGCTTGCCGAGCGGGAGTCGCTCGCCGGCGAGGTGCGATTCATCTTCCAGCACGCCGAGGAGATCTTTCCGGGCGGTGCCGAGGAGATGGTGCAACTGGGGGTGATGGACGGCGTCGCACGGGTGATCGGCGCGCACCTCTGGGCGTCGCTGGAGGTCGGGAAGGTCGGCGTGATCGAGGGGGCGGCGATGGCAGCGCCCGACACCTTCTGGATCACCGTGCGCGGCAAGGGTGGGCACGCGGCAATCCCCCAGCAGGCGGTGGACCCGGTGGCGGTAGGCGCGCAGGTCGTGACGAACCTCCAGCAGATCGTCTCGCGCGGCGTGGATCCGCTCGACAGCGCGGTGGTGAGCGTCACGCAGTTCCACGCCGGGACGGCGCACAACGTGATTCCCGAGGTCGCCGAGCTGAACGGCACCGTGCGCACGGCGGATGCGGAGCTCCGGACGCGGATCCCCCAGGTGATGGAGCGGATCATTCGCGGTGTCACCGAGGCCCACGGAGCCACGTACGAGTTCACGTATGAACGCGGCTACCGACCGGTGATCAACGACGCCGAGGTCACGCGCGAACTGGCGGCGGTCGTCGAGGCGGTCTGCGGCGAGGACGTGCTCGTGACGCTGCGGCCGACGATGGGGGGCGAGGATTTCTCGGCGTTCCTCCAAAAGGCGCCGGGGACCTTCTTCTTCATCGGGGCGGGGAACGCCGCTGCCGGGATCGTCCATCCGCACCACCATCCGCGGTTTGACATTGACGAGCGCGCGCTCGAGACCGGCGTGCGGATCTTTGCCGAGGCAACAAGGCGATTCTGCCGACGCAAGGCGTCCGGCTGATCGGTCGGGCGCCGGTCAGCTCCGTCGCGGTGCCAGCCACTTCGCCGCCAGCGCCCCGCCGATGAATCCGCCGAAGTGTGCCTCCCAGCTGATTCCCGGTTGGCCCGGGAGCACGCCGAGGACCAGCCCGCCCCAGACGGCGGTGACGATCAGGCTGAGCGCGATGGCCGTCGCGCTGCGGGCAAACCAGCCGGCCAGGATCAGGAACCCGAGGTAGCCGAAGACGACGCCGCTGGCGCCGATATGTACGCTGCCCGGCGCGCCGATCAGCCAGGGCAGCAGGCCAGCGCCGAGCATCGCGAGCAGCGTGACCGGGATGAAGTGCCGCGCGTCGCGCCACATCACGAGCCAGCCGAGCAGCACGAGCGGCACGGTGTTCGAGACCAGGTGCGCGAAATTCGCGTGCAGGAACGGCGCCAGGAGGACGCCGCGCAGCCCGGTCAGCGACCGCGGCTGGACCCCGTAGGGGAGGAGCGCGCCGCCGACGATCCGGTCGGCGCCGAAGCCCGCCCACACCGACGTGAGCGACGCGCCGAGGACGGTGGCGTGCGTCCGGATGGCGGCGCCCAACGACCGCGGGCGCTGGATCGTCGGTGTGAGGTGCGTCATTCGGCGGCGAGCGGGAGCGTTCGCATTTCAAGCCGGGCGCGGGTGGGCGTAACCTATGGGAATTCCTACGCGCGCGGTGCAACCTTGTTGCAGTGGCCGGTGACGGAAGGGCGGCGTACACCCCCCGACGGAGCTTCAATCGATGCGGGATTCCCAGCGGTTGCTGCGCGCGAGTCTGGCCGTCGCCCTGTCCGACAGGGACCGATGACCGAGCGCGCGCACCACGACCTCAGCGACGCCTGGGACGCACTCTGGTCCCGCCTTTCCGTCAGGCGAGTCCCGGTCGAGGCGTTCCAGGAGCTGGTCGCACACTACGCCGCGGACCAGCGGTCGTACCACGGCCTCGCGCACCTCCGCGATTGCCTGGCGCATCTGGACGGCGTGCGCCGCTTCGCGGTGCGCCCTGACGAGGTGGAACTCGCGCTTTGGTTCCACGACGCGATTTACGATCCGGCGCACGGCGACAACGAGCAGCGGAGTGCCGCCTGGGCCGCCCAAGTCGCCGCCGACGCGGGGCTCGCGCGCGAGGTGGTGGAGCGCGTGAGCGCGCTGGTGATGGCGACGCGGCACGACGAGGCGCCGAGTGACCCCGATGCGCGCCTCCTCTGCGACGTGGACCTCGCGATCCTCGGGGCGAGTGACGAGCGATTCGACGAGTACGAGCGGCAGATCCGCGCCGAATATGCGTGGGTGCCGGACCAACCCTTCCGCGAACGACGGGCGACGATTCTCGAGGCGCTGCTGCGACGCCCCAGCATCTTCGGCACGCCATACTTCCACGACCGGTACGAGACGGCGGCGCGCCGCAACCTGACACGGTCGCTCGCCCAGCTGCGCGCCGGACGCCCGCGGGAGGGCGAGGGCTGAAACCCGCGCCGGGGGCGCGCCGTAAGCCGGGTAGACCTCGGCACCCCGGACCAATGGACCATCTGTTTCGCGACATCCGCCTCGGGCTCCGCACGCTCATCAAGAGCCCGGGCCTCACCATCGTGTCCGTGATCGCCCTGATGTTCGGCATCGGGCTGACGACGATGATGTTCAGCATCATCTACGGTGCGATGCTCCGTGGACTGCCGTATCCGGACGGCGACAAGATCCTGATCGTCTGGCGGTCGAATCCGGCCCAGAACGTCGAACGACAGTCGTTGCCGATCCAGGATTTTGCGGACTATCGCGCCCAGCAGCGGTCGTTCGAGATTTTCGGCGCATACACCAGCGGCACGATGAACGTCTCCGGCACCGAGCGGGCGGAGCGGTATGCCGGCACGTGGATCACCGCCGGGGTGTTCGGAATGACCGGGGTCCGGCCGCTGCTCGGGCGGGATTTCCTCGAGGGCGAGTCAGCACCGGGCGGCGCCAAGGTCGCCATTCTCGGGCACGCGATGTGGCAGGAGCGATTCGGTGGCGCCGCGTCGGTGCTCGGCACCTCGATGCGCGTGAACGGCGCGCCGTACGAGATCGTCGGGGTGATGCCGCCGGATTTCGACTTCCCCGACGGCGGCCAGCTCTGGTTGCCGCTGCAGACCGACCCACTCGTCGGCCGCCGGGGCGACGGGCAGTTCGTGCAGACCGTCGGCAAGTTGCGCGCGGGGCTGACGATTGACGATGCCAACGTCGAGATGGCGACGATTGCCGCGCGTCTGGCGGCGGACCACCCCGAGACCAACAAGGACTACACGGCGTACTCGACCGGGTTCGTTGACGCCTTCATCGGCGACGAGCCGCGGCAGCTGCTCTGGACGATGCTGGGCGCGGTCTTCTTCGTGCTGCTGATCGCCTGCTCGAACGTGGCGAACCTGCTTCTCGACCGCGCGGCGCACCGCTCCAAGGAAGTTGGCGTGCGCACCGCGCTCGGCGCCTCGCGTGGCCAGGTGGTGCGAATGTTCCTCGCCGAGGCGCTCCTGCTCGCGGTCGGCGGCGCGGTGCTCGGCATCGTGCTCGCCAAGGTCGGGATTGACGCGTTCAATCGGGCGATCGTGAGCACCGACCCACCGTCGTTCATTGACATCCGGCTCTTCCCGCCGGTCCTGCTCTTCGCGATCGGGGTGTCGCTCCTCGCCACCCTCCTCGCCGGCCTGATCCCGGCCATCCAGTCGTCACGGTCGGACATCGCCGAGGTGCTGAAGGACGAGTCGCGCGGCGCGTCGAGTCTCCGGATCGGCAAGCTGAGCAAGGTGCTGGTGGTGTTCGAGATCGCGCTCTCCTGCGGGCTGCTCGTCGCCGCCGGCCTGATGATCAAGAGCGTAACGAAGGCGCAGACGCGTGACACCGGATTCACCTCCGCCGACGTCTTCACGGCGCGAGTGGGATTCCCGGTCGTCTATACGGACACCGTGGCCCAACTGCAGTTCTTTACGCAGCTTGCCGAACGCGTGGGGGAGATCCCGGGTGTGCGCGCGGCGGCGGTCGCGTCCGGGCTCCCGGGCGCGCAGCAGGGCTTCAACGGCAATCGGGTTGCGCTCGACGGCGCGACCTACGAACGGACGCAGGACCTCCCGAACACGCGCGGCGCCTCCGTCACGCCGGGGTTCTTTGCCGCGCTCGATATCCCGTTGCGGCAGGGACGCCTCTTCACCGACGGCGACCGCGCCGGTGCGCTCCCGGTCGCCATCGTCAACGAGCGATTCGTCCGCCAGCACCTCAGTGGCGGCGACGCGCTCGGGCGGCGCGTCCGGCTGGGCAGCCTCGAGAACCCGCAGCCCTGGCTGACGATCGTCGGCGTGGTGCCGGACGTGTTCGCCGGCGATCCCGAGGACCCCCGCCCGGCCGTCGTCTTCCGCCCGTTCGCCCAGGCCCGGACACCGTTCGCGTACATCGTCGCGCGCACTCCGGGACCGCCACTCTCGCTGGCGCAGCCGGTGCGGGATGCCGTCGCGTCCCTCAATCCCGACCTCCCGATCTACTGGTCGATGACGCTCGACGAAGCGATTGCCGAGCCGCTTTGGTTCGTCCGCGTCTTCGGGACGATGTTCATGATCTTCGGCCTCGTCGCGCTCTTCCTCGCAAGCATCGGGCTGTACGCGGTGATGTCCTTCGCGGTGAGCCGGCGGACGCGCGAGGTGGGGATCCGGATGGCGCTCGGGGCAACGCCGCGGCGCGTGGTGCGGTTGATCTTCAATAACGGCGCGTGGCAGCTCGGGCTGGGGCTGGGCATCGGCCTGCTGCTCGCGGCGGGGATCTCGCGGCTGCTCACGATGATCCTGTTCGACGTCCAGCCGCTCGATCCGGCGGTGTTCGGCGGCGTGGCGGCGGTGCTCGCGATCACCGGGATGATTGCCTGCTTCATCCCGGCGCGGCGGGCGACGCGCGTGGATCCGGCGGACGCGATGCGCGCCGACTAGGCGCGAACTTCCGCCGCGCCGCGTCGGGCGATACGTTCGCTGGGAACCCTTGCCCGGACCCGGAGGAACGTGCAGATGAGCGGTCGTGTCGTGGTCGTGCCGCAATGAGCGAGGCCGAGCGAAGCGCCGCCGCGCTCGATCGCGTACACGACGGCGATCCCTGGCACGGCCCGTCGCGAGCCGCGGTGCTGAAGGGAGTGACCGCCGCCGAGGCGGCATTTCGCCCGGCGCCCGACGCGCACAGCATCTGGGCGATCGTGCTCCATATGCGCAGCTGGACGCGCGAGGTGACGCGACGCGCCCGGGGTGGCGTGTCGGCGCTGCCCGAGGATGGCGACTGGCCGCCGCCGCCCCCGCCGACGGCCGCGGCCTGGCGGGAGTGCCTGCAGAGTCTCGACGCGGCCCACGCCGAGCTCGCGGCGCTGGTGCGCGGGCTGAGCGACGAGGAGCTGAGTGCGCGCGTGAAGCCGCGGCCCGGTGAGTCGGCGCCGGGCATCAGCATCCGGGGGATGATCCGTTCGCTCGGCGAGCACGATATCTACCACACCGGGCAGGTGGCGATGCTCAAGCGACTCGCGCGAAACGCGCCACCGGGCCATTCTTCGGGATGACCATCAACCGCTCCGTAATGCAGCAGCGCCGCCTCGTCGTCGGCGTCGTGGCCGCCCTGCTCCTCCTGCTGGCGCTGCCGGCGCTCGCCTCGCGCATCACCGACTGGCTCTGGTACCGCGAGATCGGCTTCGAGCGCGTCTTCCTGCTGCAGCTGATCGCGCAGTGGGCGCTGGGCCTCCTTGCCGGCGTCGGCGGGTTCGCGGTCCTCTATGGCAACGCGCGCTTCGCTCTCCGCGGCATCGAGCGGTCGCGGGAGAGCGTCGTGGTGCTCGCCGAAGGCGGGATTCGGACGCGCGAGCGCCTGCTCACCAAGATTGCCCAGCTCGCCGCGTTCCCGGCGACGCTGGTGCTCTCGGCGCTGCTCGCGATGGGGGCGAGCAGCCACTGGCGGACGCTGATTCAGTTTTACTACCGCACGCCGTTCGGCACCACCGATCCGGTCTTCGGGCGCGACATCGCGTACTACGTCTTCACCCTGCCCACGGTGCAGGCGGGCCTCGACTTTGCTTGGGGGATCGTCTTTCTCGCGCTGATTGCCGTCGCGGCGCCCATTTACTTCGCGCGCGGCGATGTGACGTGGCGCGTCAATCGCCTGGTGATCGAACAGCCGGCCGAGTGGCATCTGGCAATCCTCGCCGCGCTCTGGCTTGCCATCTCCGCGCTCCGGGTGCTGTTCGTCGGCATCCCGTCGCTCCTCTTCGGCGTGCACGGGCCGCTGCAGGGCGCGAGCTACACCGATCTGTATCTCCAGATCCCCGGAATGCGAGTTCTCGCCGTGCTGCTGCTCATCGGCGCCGGCTACCTCATCTGGAGCGCCCGACGGAGAAACCTCGTGCGGGCGCTCCTGGTCGTCGTGATCGCCAACGTGGCCCTGACGGCCCTGGTCACCGGGATTGTCCCGGCGGCGGTGCAGCGGCTCGTCGTGCAGCCGAACGAGCTCGCCCGCGAGTCCGCACAGATCGCGCACCATATCGCGGCGACGCGCACCGCCTGGGGCCTCGACGCGGTCGAGCGGCGCGAACTCGATGCCGACCAGGAACTGACGGCGCGCGACCTCGAGAATAACCGGGCGACGATTGACAACGTGCGCCTCTGGGACCGCGAGCCGCTGCTCCAGACCTTCGGGCAGATCCAGTCCATCCGGACGTACTACGATTTCGTCGGCGTGGACGACGACCGCTACCTGATCAACGGCGAGCTCCGGCACGTCCTGCTCTCGGCGCGTGAGCTCGATCCGGCCGCGCTCCCGACCCGCACGTTCGTCAATGAGCACCTCACCTTCACGCACGGGATGGGGCTCACGCTCGGGCCGTCGAACGAGGTCACCGCCGAGGGACTCCCGGTCCTCTGGATCAAGGACCTGCCGCCCAGTTCGAGCCTCGCGCTCAAGGTCACGCGTCCCCAAATCTACTTCGGCGAGCTGCCGACGAGCTTCGTCCTCGCGCCGTCGCGGCAGCGGGAGTTCGACTACCCTTCCGCCGAGGGCGACGAGGCGGTGTACTCGACCTACGCAGGCACCGCCGGCGTGCCGATCAATTCGGTCGTCCGGCGCCTTCTCTTCGCGATGCGCTTCGGCTCGATCAACATCCTGCTCTCGCGTGACCTCACCGACGAGACGCGCATCCTGTTCAACCAGAACGTCCGCCAACGCGCCGAGCTCGCGCTGCCGTTCCTGACCTTCGACGCCGATCCGTACCTGGTCGTCAGCGACAGCGGGCACCTGAAGTGGATCCTCGACGCCTATACCGCCACGAGCCGCTATCCGTACTCGGCGCGGATGAGCGACGGGGTCAACTATCTCCGCAACAGCGTGAAGGTCGTGGTGGACGCCTACCACGGCGAGGTGCGGGCGTATCTCGCCGACCCGGCCGACCCGATGATCCGCACGCTGGCCCGGATCTACCCTGGGCTGCTGCGGCCGCTCGACGAGCTCGCCTCCGACCTGCGGCGCCACATCCGCTACCCGGAGGATCTCTTCCGGGCGCAGACGGCGCTCTATGCGACATTCCATATGACCGATCCCGAGACCTTCTACCACCGCGAGGACCAGTGGCAGATTCCGGCGGCGCGGCAGACGGAGGTACGGGCCGGCTACACCCGGCACATCGTGATGCGGCTTCCCGGCGAGGCGGACGCCGAGTACCTGCTGATGCGGCCGTTCACGCCGCGGCAGAAGGACAATCTCGCCGCGTGGATGGTGGCCCGGAATGACGGCGACCACTACGGCAAGCTCATCGCCTACCGGTTCCCGCGGCAAAGTCTCGTCTTCGGGCCCACGCAGATCACCAACCGGATCGGCCAAGACACCGAGGTGTCGCGCCAGATCTCCCTCTGGGACCAAGGTGGCTCGGAAGTGATCCGCGGCGAGCTGCTGGTGATTCCGATCGAGGCATCACTGCTCTACGTGCAGCCGCTGTACCTGCGGGCGCAGGGCGGAAAGATCCCCGAGCTCAAGCGGGTGATCGTCGCGCACGAGGGACGGGTGGTGATGGAGGAGACGCTCGACGCAGGGCTGCGCGTGCTCTTCGGGGACGCGGGGCGGACGCCCGGGCGAAGCGTCCGGCCGACGACCGTCGTTGAGCGGGGCGCGCCCAGCACGCCGCTGACGCCGTCCGCCGACGCGGCGCGCGCCGCACTGGTGCGCACGGCCGTCCAGCATTACGATCGGGCGCGCGCCGCCCAGCGCGCCGACGACTGGGCGACCTACGGGACGGAAATGCAGCGGCTCGGTGAGGCGCTGCGGCGACTGCGTGAATTGGGCAACCCGTAGCGAGGGCCGCGATGGGACTCAGGATTCGCTGGAGATTGCGTCAGGCATCCGTCGCGGAGTCACCGACGGTCTACGAACTGGAAGTACCAGTGGGGCCGGCCCGCTCGACGGAAACCTTTGGCGGGCCCGGCGTGACGGAATGGGCGGACCTCTGCAACCACAAGGAACCGACCCATGACCAGACTCCTGCTCCTCGCCGCGGCCGCGTCCGTGGCCCTTCCGCTCGCCTCCTCAGCCCAGGACGTGCGGATCTTCACCTCGCCCCAGCGGCGCGCGTTGGTCGAACTCGCGGCCGACCGTCCGATGATCGGCGTCACTACGGCGACGGCAAGCGAGCGCGCCGATACCCTCGGCCTCCTGATCGAGGACGTTCGCGAGGACTCGCCCGCCGCCAAGGCCGGACTCAAGGCCGGTGACCGGCTCCAATCGGTGAACGGCGTCAGTCTCCGCGCCGATCGCACCGACGCCGGGGAGAACGACTACGACGGCGTGCTCAATCGGCGCCTGACGCGCGAGGTCCAGAAGACCACCGAGGGCGGGACGATCGAGCTTCGGGTGCTCTCCGGCACGCAGTCGCGGGCCGTGCGCGTCACGCCGGTGAAGGCGTCCGAGTTGATGGGACGCGTGTCGGGCTATTCGTGGTCCACGATGGACGCCGACCGGGCAGTCATCGGGCTCACGATCGGCTCGAGCGGGAGCGCCCGCGACACGCTGGGCGTCTTCGTGTCGTCGGTGACGACGGACGGTCCGGCCGAGAAGGCGGGAATCGTCGAAGGCGACCGGATCGCGGCAATCAACGGCGTGAGCGTTCGCGTGGCTCGCGAGGACGCGACCGACCCCGCCGTCGGCGGGGCGAAGGCCAACCGGCTGCGCCGCGAGATTGCCAAGCTGAAGGCGGGCGACACCGCCGAACTGACGGTCGTCTCGGCGGGCCGCACGCGCACGGTCCGCGTCACGGCGGTCAAGGCGAGCGACCTGCCGGGGAGCGACTGGAGCGGGTTCCTGCAGCCGCTGGAGGAGTTCCGGCTGCGGATGGCGGAGCCGCCGATGCCGGCGCGGCCGATGGTGGCGCCGCGGCCCCCGGCCGCGCCGCGCGCGCCGGTAGTCACCCGCGGTCGGGTGGTGTCAATCTAGACCGGGTCACTCAAAACGACGTGCCGAGCAGCACCGCGTTGAGGACCATCCGGTCGAGGGCGCGCCACCAGCCCCGGAACATCGGGTCATTGGTGAACATCACGACGTTTCCTCGGCCGACGCGCTCCTGGGCGACGAAGACGCTGCCCTTCAACAGGCGCTCGGTGTTGTTCGGGAAGACCCAGCCGCCGCGCCGCAGCGTGCCGGTGGTCGGGAAGACCGCGACGTTCCCGCCGTCCTTGGAGATCGTGTAGAAGCTGCTTCCGCCGACGAGCACCGGCATCCGTTGGCGCTCCATTCCGAAGGTCACCCAATTGGTGAGGTCGAGGACGACGTCGAAGTGGCTTCCCGGGACGTCGGCGATCCGGTCCGCGCAGGCGTTCGGGCTGGCGACGGCGCGTGTCGAGTCGAGCGGCGCCGTGTCGGCCGGCGCCGGCTTGAGGTCCTTCTTCTCCTCGCACTGGATCCGCCGCACCGAGGTCAGCCCCACATCCTCGCGGGTGGCCCACTGCGTGGCGCCGCCGAAGGTCACGAGCGCGCCGCCGCCCTCGACCCACCGCTTGAGATTGGCGCCAGTGCCGAGTGAGCCGAGGCCGCCGCTTGGCACGATGATCACGTTGAACGCCGAAAGATCGCCGCCGAGCGCCGACGCGGCGATCGGCGTGAAGCGGACGCCGTAGCGCTGCTCGAGACTCCACCACAGCGCGCCATAGCTCGTCTGCGAGATTCCGGTCTCGCCGACGAGTGCGATCCGCGGCTCCTTGAGTGCGACGACGACGCCCGATCCGGTGCCATACTGGGCATCGTCCGGGAAGGCGGTGTTGACGCCCCGAACCTCGACGCCGGCCGCCCGTGCCAGCGAGTCGAGCTTGGCCGCCAGCGTGGCGTCGTTGCGCGAAATGCGGGCGACCCAGGTGCCGCGCGGCCAGGTGGTGCCGGCCGTCTGGATCGGCTCGGCGGCGACCGCGACGCGGTAGCCGTCCTGGAGCAGCTGGGTGGCGACCTTGGCGGCGCCGTTGCGATCGTTGCGCCAGAGAAACGCCGAGCGCGCGTCAGCGCCCTCGACGATCCCGCCGGCGATGGCGTGCGGGAGCACCTCGCCGTTCTGTGCGGGACCGCCGGCGAGCGAGAGGGGCGCGCCGCTCACGGCTGACGCGTCCTCGGTCCAGTAGGCCTCGACGCCGAAGGCCACCGGAAGCGCCCACGCGGAGACGTCGTAGAACTCGTAGCCCTCGGTGTCGTTGGCGTTGCGCGAACGCGTCTGGTTGCGCTCGAACTTCGCCACCTGCTCCCTGGCGAAGACGGGGTCAAGCTCGGGGTCGGCCTCGAGGACGGCCTTGGCCACCTTGCCCTGCGGCTGGGCGAGGTCCACCACGTAGGCGCCGGCGGGGAAGCTGCGGCTGCGCGGCCCGTCGTCGGTGTAGCTGTGCGCCCGGGCGCTGGTGAAGGTGCCGGTGGTGCGGGTGACCTCGACGCCGGCCCGCAGCAGCGCCGCCGCCAGCTCAGCCGCCCGGGCCGGATCGGAACCGGGCACAAAGACGACGCGCTTCATCGTCCCGTTGCGGCCGTCGGTGACCGCACGCTGACGGAACGCGGCGTAATCACGGACGAGCTCCCGCGCCCGCGAGGCGGCGGTCTCGAAGCTGGCGATTGATGCGACGTAGTGCTTGGCGATGCCGTCGCGGAGCGAGAGCAGCGTGCCGTCGTCGCGGCGCTTGAGCAGCGCCGGCCCGCCGTCGGTCTCGTAGGTCGTGCCCATCGCGCCGGTCAGCGCCGGCCACGAGTCGTAGTAGCCGGGATAGTAGAGGTCGAACGCGTCGCGCACGAAGTAGAGCCAGCCGAAGGCGTCGAACGCCGCCGCGTTGCCGCGGCCGATTGCCTCACTCCACTTGTACGGCCAGCCGGAGATGTTGACGTTCACCGGCCGCGCGGCCGGTGCCATGTAGTACGTGGACGTGTACCCGTGCAGGTCGGCGGTGATCATCGGGTGCCAGCGCAACATCCCGCCGACGATAGCCTGCACCTCGCGCTGCGTCATCGCCATCAGGTCGCGGTTCATGTCGAACCGATAGTGATTGAACCGGCCGGCGATTGACCAGGGCTGGCCTCGCTGCTGCTCCAGCGCGAGACGCTCGGGACTGCCGACGGCGATGCTGTTGCTCCAGACTGAGAAGCGCTCGTGGCCGTCCGGGTTCGAACTCGGGTTGATGATGACGATTGCGTCGCGGAGGCGCTCGAGTGTCGCCGGGTCCTCGCTGGCGGCGAAATGATAGAGCAGCTGCATCGAGGCCTCGAACCCCGGGACCTCGTCGCCGTGGACGGAGCCGGAGAACCAGACCACCGCCGGCGTGCGGGCGATCACCGCGTCGAGCTGGGCCTGGCTCGCGCCGCGCGGGTCGGCGATCCGGTCGAGGTCGGCGCGGATGGCGTCGAGTCGCGCGATGTTCTCGGCGCTGCTGACGATGAAGATCCGCATCGTCCGGCGCTCGCTGCTGACGCCGATCTCCTCGACCCGCACCCGGTCGTTGGCCGCCTCGGCGATCGCGAGCAGTACCCGTTCCTGGCGGTCGTACTGCGTGTGCCAGCGGCCGACGTCGTAGCCGAGGATCGCCTCGGGTCGCGGCACGGCGGCGCGGTATGGTCCCTTGGCGTAGAAACTGAAGTCGCGATCGTCGCGGAGAGTCTCCACGGCGGGGCGCTGCGCCGGCAGCGCCGGGACAATGAGCAGGAGGAGGCAGGCAAGGAGGCGGGTCATCGGTCGCGTGGGATGTAGTGGAAAGGCGTCAGAACTCGATCTGCGTCCCGAGCTCGACGACCCGGTTGGGCGGGAGCTGGAAGTACTGCGTGGCCGAACGGGCATTCCGCGCCATCACGGCGTACAGCTTCTTGCGGGCGATGTTCATTGACATTCCGTGCTTCTTCCACGGCCCGCGGCGCGGGATGAGCTGCTCGCGACCGAGGTAGTAGCTCGTGTCGAGCGGGCGCGCGGCGATGCCGTGGTCACGGCATCGCTGCAGGACCTCCTTCACGTCCGGCGACTCCATGAATCCATACGTCGCAATCACGCGGAAGAAGCCGTGATTGAGCGCCTCAATCACGACCCGCTCCGCGCGGTTGGTCTCCGGGATCTCGGCGGCACGGATCGAGAGCAGGATCACTGTCTCGTGCAGCACCTTGTTGTGCTTGAGGTGGTGGAGCAGCACCACCGGCACGCCGTAATGCTCGGAGGTCATGAAGACCGCCGTGCCTGGCACGCGGGTCACGCGTCGATCGCCGATGTCGTCGAGGAACGTGTCCAGTGGGAGGGAGATGTCCTGGATCCGCTCGCTGAGAATCGCCCGGCCGCGCTTCCAGGTGGTCATCAAGGTGAAGATCGCGACGGCGATCACAATCGGGACCCACCCGCCGTGGATGAACTTCAGGGCGCTCGCGCCGAAGAGTGTCAGATCCACGACGATGAAGAAGCCGAAGAAGATCCCCGCCTTCCACGCCGGCCACTGCCAGCGGCGGAGTGCGATCACGAAATAGAGGATCGTCGCGAGGACGAAGGTCCCCGTCACCGCAATCCCATACGCCGCGCCGAGCGCCTCCGAACTGCGGAAGCCGAGCACCATCAGCAGGCAACCGACCATCAAGGCGTTATTGATCTCGGGGATGTAGATCTGGCCGAACTGGCGCGCCGAGGTGTGCGTGATCGTCATCCGCGGACTGTAGCCGAGCTGGATGCACTGCTGCGTGATCGAGAACGCTCCCGAAATCATCGCTTGCGAAGCGATCACCGTGGCGACCGTGGCCAGGGCAATCAGCGGGTAGAGCAGGGCACGCGGCGCGAGAAGGAAGAACGGATTCGCCACCGCCGCCGCATCGCGTAGGATCAGCGCTCCCTGGCCGAAATAGTTGATGACGAGAGCCGGGAGTACGAGCGCGATCCAAGCGAGGCGGATCGGCCGCCGTCCGAAATGCCCCATATCCGCGTAGAGTGCCTCTGCCCCGGTGACGACGAGGACCACCGCGCCGATGACGAGGAACGCCGCCTTCCCGTTCGCGATGAAGAACTGGACGGCGTGCCAGGGATTCGCCGCGCCGAGTATCGCCGGCGCCTGCACGATCTCGCGGATTCCGAGAACGGCGAGCGTGACGAACCAGAGCAGCGTCACCGGGCCAAAGATCTGACCGACGCGCGCCGTGCCGAAGCGCTGCCCGAGGAATAGTCCGACAAGGATCACGATCGAGAGCGGCACGACGAGGAACGAGAAATTCTCCGACACGACCGTGAGGCCCTCCATCGCGCTGAGCACTGAGATCGCCGGTGTGATCATCCCGTCGCCATAGAGCAGCGCTGCGCCGAGGAGCCCCAGCGAGATCAGCAGGAATCGCCGCGATTTCGCCGTCGCCTCCTTCTGGAGGATCAACGCGAGCATCGCGAGGATCCCGCCCTCGCCCCGGTTGTCGGCCCGGAGGATGAAGACGATGTACTTGACCGTCACCACCAGCACGAGCGCCCAGAAGATCAGCGAGAGGATCCCGTAGACGTTCTGCGGCGTCGGCGCGATGCCGTACTTCGGGCTGAAGCACTCGCGAAGCGCATACAGCGGGCTGGTGCCGATGTCCCCGTAGACGACGCCTAGGGCCCCGAGGGTGAGGACCGCCAGTCGCTTCCCGGTCGGATTGCGTTCGACGTGGTGTCGCTCCGGCGGCCGATACTCGGCCGTCATCCCGCTCGTCGAGGGACGCGGGGTCGGTGTTGCGGGCGGATTCTCGTCGGACATCTCGACCGATAATCTACAGTCGGTGTCCGAGCACCGTCACTCGTAGCGCAGGGCGACGATGGGGTCGAGTCCGGCGGCGCGCCTCGCCGGGTAGACGCCGAACACCAGCCCGACGACCGCGGAGAAGCCGAATGCCAGGCCCACCGACGAGGCGCCGACCTGGGTGGACCAGCCGAGCAGGTTCGTGAACGCCATCGCGCCGCCCGCGCCTACGCCGATGCCGATTGCCCCGCCCACCAGGCAGAGCACGACGGCCTCGATCAGGAACTGGAAGAGGATGTTCAGCTTCGTCGCGCCGAGTGCCTTGCGGATGCCGATCTCACGGGTTCGCTCGGTCACCGAGACGAGCATGATGTTCATGATCCCAATGCCGCCGACGAGGAGCGAGACCGCGGCGATTCCGGCGAGGAGCATCGAGAAGACCTGCGTGGTCTCGCCGAGGGTGTTCAGAAAGTCCGCCTGGTTGCGGATCTGGAAGTCGTCCGGGCGCTCGGGGCGCAGTTTGTGCTCCCGCCGGAGGATCTTCTGGATGTCCGCCATCGCGTCCGGGATCTGCGCCTCGCTTGGCGCCAGGACGGAGATCGAGCGCAGCCGGTTGCTCCCCATCACCCGGAAGCGCGCCGTCTGGATCGGGATGAGGATCTGGTCGTCGGGGTTGTTGAACGGACTCGCCTGGCCCTTCGACTTGTAGACGCCGATGACGGTGAACTGGATGCCGCGGATGCGGATGTTCTCGCCAACCAGCCCGTCGGGGCTCTGCAGGCCGAGGTTCTCGACGACGGTCGGTCCGACGACGGCCAGCCGCTGCCGGCTGAGGTCCTCGCCCTGCGTGAAGAAGCGTCCTGCGGCAATCTCGTACTTGCGGACCACGGGATAGTTGGCCGTCGTGCCGACGACCTGGGTGCCGGCGTTCTTGTTGAGATACTGGACCTGCAGGTTGGACGACATCTCGGGCTGGACCGCCGTGATGACGGTCCCGCGGTCCACCAGCGCCTGGGCGTCCTCTACCGTAAGGCGCGTACGCACGTCAAATGAGGAGACGCCGGCGGTGCGCGCCTGGCCCGGCGACACCGTAAGGAGCGTGGTCCCAAGCGACGCAATGCGATCATTCACCGCCTGCTGCGCGCCGCGGCCGAGTGCCACGACCGCGATGACCGCCGAGACGCCGATCACGATGCCAAGCATCGTGAGCAGCGACCGCATCTTGTTGGCGCGGAGGGCGCCGAGGGCGACGCGGATGGTCTCGCCGAAGAGCATTGGTCGGCTACCGTGGCCCGGGTCGCGCGCCGCCAGTGGCGCCGCCAAGCGGACTCGCGCCGCCGGTCATCGCCCGCATCCGGTCCTGATTCTGCTGGCGCTGCATCTGCAGCGCCGCCGCGCTGAGCAGGGCCACCCGATCGCCCTCCTCGAGGCCACTGATCACTTCGGTGAAGTCGTAGTCGGCGACGCCGAGGCGGACCATTCGCGCTTCCCAGCTCGAGTCGGCGCGCTGGACGAAGACGAGTCCGGCGCGGGTCGCGGTGCGCGATGCCCGGGTCGGGGTGGCCGGCGTGCCGGCCGCTGTCTGGCGAGGCGCGCCCGCCGGATTGCCCGCCGGGTTAGTGGCCGGAGTGCCGGTCGGGTTGCCCGCGGTGGCCGGCGTGGCCGACTGACCTGCCGGGCCGGTACCCGCGCGTGCGCGGCAGGCACGCACGACGTTGATGTCCACGCCGAGTTCCGTGTAGGCGGCGCGCAGTTGGCCCGTCAGCGCCTGGCGGTCCGCGCTCGGGTCGCGCATTCGCGCGGTGAGGTCGTCCACCTTCTTCGCCGCCGCCGGCTTCGCCAGCCGCGCGTCCTCGACTCCCTTGCACTGCGCGTCGGTGACGTTGGGCAGTTGGAAGCCGCCCTGGCCGGGACGTCCCTGCTGGCCCACTGGCTCGCTGAATGCGACGAACCCTGGCGAGCTCACCGGGATCTGACGCGGCCGGCCGGCCGGCCCTCCGGCCGGCATCCCGCCACCAATCCCGCCCGCCGGCGCCATACCGCGCCGCAGATGGGCCTGCACCGAATCAGGATCAATGCCGAGGATCTCCGCCGCCTGCGCCGCCTCGCGCACCGACCGGATCGCCTCGTTGGGCACCGCCACGACATTCTCGCGGCGATCCGAGATGATGGACACCTCGCCATTCATCCCTGGCATCAGGAGGCCTTCGCGGTTCTCGAGCGACACGAGGACCGGGAACATCGTGACGTTCTGCTGCACGACGGCCTGCGGTTCGATCTTCTCGACGATGCCGGCGAAGGGACGGTCGGGGAACGCGTCAACGATCACGGTGGCCGCCTGACCCTGCTGGACCCGGCCGATGTCGGTCTCGTTCACGAGCGCCCGGGCGCGCACCTTGGTGAGGTCGGCCATCTTGACGATCGTCGTGCCGCCGCCGGCGGTGCTCGTGCCGGACTGGATCACCTGGCCAAGCGCGACCGGCTTGTCAATGATCGTGCCGGTCACCGGCGCGGTCACGCGGGCGTCATCGAGCCGCTGCTGGGCGAGGTCGAGATTGGTGCGGGCGCGGACGATGGACGAGAGCGCGTTGGCGTAGCTGAGCTGCGTGGCCTCGTTCTCCTGCGGCGTGATGATCTTCGCCGCGAGGAGCTCGTCGGACCGGCGCTTCTGCACCTCGGCCACTTCCAGCTGCTTCTCCGACGCCTCGAGGTCGGCCTTGGCTTGGTCGAACTGGTTCTTCACATCGCGGGTGTCGAGCTGGACGATCAGCATCCCGGGGCGGACAAGCGACCCGGTCTCGATCGGCATCTCGATGATCTGCCCCGACGAGCGCGACTTCACCTCGACGACATTGATCGGCTCGATGATGCCGGTGGCCTCGGCCTGCACGACGATCGTCCGCCGCTCGACGGTGGCGGTCTGGATCGGGAGGGAGGATGCCTGCGACCTGCCACAACCGGCGAGGATCAAGGCGAGCGGGGCGAGCGACAGCGACTGGCGGAACACGGCGAGAGACTCCGGGGGATTGCGAGGATGCGAGTCGGCGGACCGACTAGAGGTCGCGGCCGATCAATGTTTCGATCTGGGCCTTGGCGGTGCGCGCGTCGAGCCGCGCCTGAATGAGGTCGCGCCGCGCCTGGTCGAGCGTCGTCTGCGAGGAGAGCAGGTCGAGGAGCGTCGAGGCGCCGAGGTTGTAGCGCTCCTGCTGGACGCGGAGGTCCTCCTCGCCGGCGGCGACCGTCTCCAGCTGGATTTCGACCCGGGCCTGCGCCGTGCGGTAGGCGCCGAGCTGCTGGATCATCTGCTGGCGCGCGTTGAGCTCGGCGTCCCGGAGTTGCACACGGGCGTTGTCGGCGTTCGCCGACGCCGTGGCGACCTGCGTCTCGCGGCTGAGGCCGTCGAGGAGCGGGAAGTTGACGGTCAGTCGCGTCGTGGTGTTGCGAAGCTCCTTGTCGCCTAGGAACTGGATGCCGGTATCGGCGGCCGAGTAGGCCCAGCCGACGCTGGCCGAGACCCGTGGGAGGTACAGGGTCTTGCTCGAACGCGAGGACTGGAGCGCCGCCGCGTGCTGCGCGCGGGCTTGGCGCACCGCCGGCCCGCGCTCGGCCAGGGCGAGCAGGTCGGCGTCGCTCAGGGCGATCTCGCCGGTATCCGAGGTGTCATTGGCGACGGCGGTCACGATGGACTCGGTGCCGACGAGGCGCGAGAGGGCCGCGTTGGCCGTCGCGATCGCGTTGTCGGCTGTCAGGATGGCGAGCCGCGCATTCCCGACCTGGATGGATGAGCGGAGTGAGTCCGACCGCGTGGCCGCACCGGCGGCGACGCGCGCCGTCGAGGCGCGAAGCTGTTGTTCGGCCTGCTCGAGCTGCTTGTCGGCAGCGGCGCGCTGTTCGCGCGCCGCCAGCACGCCGTAGTACTGCTGCTTCACCTGGAGTGCGACGGTGAAGGTCTGCGTCACTTCGGTCGCCTCGGCGGCGTCGAGATTGGAGCGCGCCGACTGGAGGTCGAACAGCCGCCGGCCGTTGAAGAGGTCAATGCTCGAGTTGAAGCTGTGGCCGCCGCGCCACGGCTGCGGATTGGGGCGGAATTCGTTCAGGTCGGCGACGAATCGCGTGCCGACCTGCCGGCTGACGTTCGAGCCGAAGCTCAGCGTCGGGACGTAGGCGGCGTAGCGCTGGCGAACGGTCGCCGCGTTGGTGCTCAGCGCATTGCGCGCCTGCACGGTTGCCGGCGCGTTGCGTTGGGCGAGCCGCACCGCCTCGTCGAGTGGAATTGGCCGAGCCTCTCCCTGCGCGGCGGCAGCCGATGGAGTGACGATGAGCAGGAGCGTTCCGACCGCGTTCACGAACCCCTTCATTGCTTCTTCTCCCGGCTACGAGCTTCTTCGCGCTCGCGCAACATCTGGTCGTAGGTGGCCTGCTGCTCGGGCGTGAGCAGCTGCCGGATCCGCTGGCGGGTGGCCGCCCCGAGCGAGTCAAGGCCGGGACGGACCGGGGCCATCAGCGAGTCGTACTGACGGTTCCGGCCGTCGAGCACCGAGTCGAGCTGGGCGCGCTGCGCCTCCGTCATCCGGAGGTCGTCCGCCAGCCGCGCCCGCATCGCCCGTTGATCCCCCCACTGCCGCTCGGTCCGTTCCCGGAGGAACCACCGGTCCGCCGTAATCCCGATCGCGACACCTGCCGCGGCCGTGGCCACGAAGAACGCCAGCGCCAGTACCTGGGTTCGACGCATCGTCCCCTCGCTCCGTTAGTGGTCGGTGACGGCGCGCAGGGTTGCCTGCCGGTCGGGCACCAGCCCGCGACGGGCAAACACCTGCTGCGACCGCGCGGGAGTCTCGATCACCGATTCGTACGCCATCCGGCGCTCGAGCGCGCGCTCGCGCAGGAACACGGACCCGGCGATAACCAGCGTCAGCCCGGCGGCAAGGAGGCCGACCTGGTAGGCGCGCTCCGACAGTGCCCACCAACGCCCCTGGTCCTGGCCCCGCTCGATCCGCGCCAGGATGCGCCGCTCGAGCCCGGCCCAGTACGACTCCGCCGCCGGCGGCGCCACGATGGCCCGCAGGTGGTTCGTCACTTCATCGTCCCGGACCAACGCCGGGCCGGTCAGTTCATCGGTCATAATCCGCTCCTCACCGCGCCGAGCACCTGGCGCAAATGGGACCTCGCGTAATGGAGATCGGACCGGGCGGTCCCTTCCGGGATGTCCAGCAGCTTCCCGATCTCCGCGTGTTTGTAGCCCTCCACATCGTGCAGCACGATCACCGAGCGCTGGCGCGCGGGGAGCGTTTCCAACGCCTCCGCCAGCCGCCGGCGGAGCTCCCCGCCTTCGGCCGGGTCCCTGAACGGTGAGGCCACCGTCTCGGGCAGTTCATCCGCGTCACGCACCTTGCGGCGCCGTGTCACGTCCAACGCGGCATTCGCGACGATCCGGTGCAGCCACGCCCCGAATGCCTGGTCCGGCAGGAACCGGTGGATCGCCTTGAACGCGTGCAGGAACCCGTCCTGCACCGCATCCTCGGCATCCTCGTGATTGATGACGATTGACCGCGCGACCACGTACGCCCGCCGCTGGTGCCTTCGCACGAGCTCCGAGAAGGCAGCGCGCTCGCCCCGCTGGGCGGCAAGCACGAGGTCACGCTCGTCGGCGGGACGCTCAGTCACGGCCCGACGGGGCGCTTGCCCCCACGGCAGGGCGACCGCGGTCACTCTGAACGCTCACTGGTCACTGTCTCCTGTACGCGGCGCGGACATCGGGCGTTGGGGCGTTGGCAGTCGTCCGACGCGGGGGCGACTCGGGGGTCACGCGGGAGCCGGGCCGGCGAGGCCGAGGAGGGGTGCGCGCTCGCGCATCGCCCCGATGACGAAGGCGATGTGTGCGTCAAGTTCGACGCCGAGTTCGGCGGCCCCGTTAACGACATCCTCGCGTGATACCCCCCGCGCGAACGCCTTGTCCTTCATCTTCTTCTTGACGCTCGACACCTCGAGATCGAGGACGCTCCGCGACGGCCGCACGAGGGTGGCGGCAGTGATCAGTCCGGTCAGTTCGTCCACCGCGAAGAGTGCCTTGGCCATCCGCGTCTCCCTCGCGACGCCGGTGTAGTGGGCGTGGCCGAGGATCGCCTGGAGGACGTCCTCGGGGTAGCCGAGGCCGCGCAGGTGGCGCACACCCTCTGCGGGGTGCTCGACGTCGGCGGCGTGCGCGGCGTTCGGGAAGCGCTCGTAGTCGAAGTCGTGGAGAAGGCCGGCCAGGCTCCAGCGCGCCTCATCCTCGCCGAAGCGGCGGGCGTAGGCCACCATCGCGGCCTCGACCGCGAGCATATGCTTGCGGAGCGAATCGCTGGCCGTCCAGCTCTCCATCAGGGCGAGGGCGTCGGCGCGGGCGGGAAGGGCGGGGTCGGTCATCGGCGCGGGATCCGGGCGGAGGAGTACTGGGACTAGACAGGGTAACGAGCGTCGGGGTTGCCCGCACCCCGGGCGGGTCAGCCGGCGCGGGCGGCGCGGAGGGCGTTCACGATCACGGCCACGTCTATCCCTTCCTGCAGCAGCGCTCCGAGGGTCGGCGGGATGTAGCCGAGCGCCGCGACCACCATCGCCGTGCCGGAGAGGACCAGGCCGGCGACGATGCTCTGCCGTGCGATTCGCACGGTGCGCTGGCCGATCGCCACGGCCTCGTCCACGCGGGTGATATCGTCGGCAAGCAGGACGATCCCCGCCGCCTCGGCCGAGATCCCGCCGCCGTGCGCCGCGAGCGCCACGCCCACCGTGGCCGCCGAGAGCGCCGGGGCGTCGTTGGTGCCGTCGCCGACCATCAGCACCCGGTGCCCCTCGCGCTCGAGCGCGCGGACGGCCTCGACCTTATCGGCGGGAAGAAGGTCGCCGCGGGCATCGGTGATCCCGACCTCCGCCGCCATCGGCACCACGCTCGCGGAATGGTCGCCAGAGAGGAGCACGACTCGCACGATGCCCCGGTCGCGCAGCCGGTCGAACATCGCGCGGAGTCCGGGGCGCGCCCGGTCGGCGTAATGGATCATCCCCATCGCCGCGTCGTCCGCCGCGACGTAGGCGCGGAGGCCGCTCGCCGCCCCGTGCACGCCGCGCAACGCGCCGAGTGCGCCCGGATGTTGCGCGGCGACGAGGCCAAGTGACCCCACGCTCACGCGCCGCCCCCCGACAAGGCCGGTGACGCCCTGTCCGGGATGCTCGACGACTTCGGTGGCCGCGGCGAGTTCAAGGCCACGTGCGCGGGCGGCGGCGACGGTCGTGCGCGCGAGAAGATGGCCGGAGCCGACCTCGAGCGCGCCGGCGAGGCGGAGCACCTCGTCCTCGCTCGTCCCCGGCGTTGCGGCCACGGCATCCACTTCCGGGTGTCCGATGGTGAGGGTCCCGGTCTTGTCGAAGACCGCCACGTCCACGCGCGCGAGCTGCTCGAGTGCGGTCCCGTTCCGCACGATGATCTGGCGCCGTGCCGCGCGGTTGATCCCGCCAATCACCGCCACCGGAGTGGCGAGGAGGAGCGGGCAGGGCGTGGCCACGACCAGCACCGCGAGCACGCGCGCCGGGTCTCCGGACAGCCACCAGGCCACCGCGCACGCGGCGAGCGTGACCGGCGTGAACCAGACGGCCCACCGGTCCGCCATCCGCTGAATCGGGGACTTCTCCGCCTGGGCGGTCCGGACGAGCTCGACGATCTGCGCATAGAGGGAAGCGCTGGCCAACGCAGTCACGCGGACAATCAGGGGGCTCTGCAGATTGACGACGCCGGAGCGCACCGTCGCGCCGGGGCCGACCCGCTCCGGCAGCGGCTCGCCGGTGATGCGCGAGGTGTCGAGCGAACTCGAACCGTCGGCGACGACGCCGTCACAGGGGATCATCTCTCCCGGCCGGACGAGGACGCGGTCGCCCACCACCACGCGATCGGCGGCGACATCCTCGGCGTCGTCGGGCCGGTTGCCGCGCAGGCGATGGGCAATCCGGGGGGCGGCCGCCTCCAACTCGCGCACCGCCGCCGACGCGCGGCCTTCGGCGTAACGCTCCAGCAGTTCGCCGCCGGTCTGCATCAGCACGATCACCAGGCCGGCAATCGGTTCAGCGAGGGCGATTGCGGTGACGATTGCCAACATCGCGACGACGTCGGCGGCGAACTTGCCCCGCAGCAATCCTCGCACGGTGCGCAGGACGACCGGCGCGCCGAGCAACACGAGCGCGACGAAGAGTCCCGGCTGCACCCACGGCCGGGCCGTCGGTGAGAGTGCGATGAGGCCGCCAACCACGAGCGCGAGGAGCGTCAGCGCCGGAATGCGGGCGGCGTCGCGCAGGAACAGGAGCGCCCCGCGCCCCTCGGAGGACGCGGGGCGCTCGGCCGCGGCAACAGCGGTCACGTCAGGGCGTTGAGGTCGCTGCAGGCGTCTCGTGCGACTCGAACTTCCGGTTGGTCAGGTTCACGATCGTGAGCACGATGACGGCCAGGGCGACCAGGCCGACGATCAGGCCCTTGAAGGCCGCCGCGGTGTCGCGGCCGGAGAGCGGAGCGTTCATTCGGGAGTCCTCTGGAGGTAAAGGGCCGGCGTGGCGTCAGCTGACGCGCACCAACACCATCTGATCCTTGTCCGTCAGTTGCTTCATCACGTCCAGCCCGGCGGTGATCTGCCCGAAGACCGTGTGCACGCCGTTCAGGTGCCGCGTGTTGGCCTCGGAGAGCACCATAAAGAACTGTGACCCGCCGGTGTCCTTGCCGGCGTGCGCCATCGAAAGCGCGCCGACCTTGTGCGTCTGGGGATTGCCGGCCGTCTCGCACTTGATGGTCCACCCCGGGCCGCCGGTGCCTGGCGCGCCCTTGGGGGTGCCGCCGATCCTGGCGTTGGGACAGCCGCCCTGCACGACGAAGTCCGGGATCACGCGATGGAAACGGATGCCGTCGTAGAAGTTCGCGTTGGCGAGCTTCTCGAAGTTGGCGACGGCGCCCGGCGCGTCCTTCTCGTGCAGCTCGGCGGTGATCGTGCCCTTGTTCGTCTCGAAGGTGACGGTCTTCATTGAACTGCGGGTGGAAGGTGGGAGGTGGGGGGGGGGGGGGGGGGGCCCCCCCCCCCCGCAACGGCAAACGGCAAGTCCACAATCTAGCGGCGCGGGGGGGAGCTTGCGCTGAACTGATAGTAGCGGGGGACCTTGCAGCCGTTGCGCAGTGCCGGCTCAAAGGTCCATTGCGCGATCGCCCGCCGGATGCCGGTCGTGAGCCAGGCGCTGGTGGACTCGATGACGATGAAGGTGGTCATATCGGCCTTCCCCAGCGTGTCCACGAGGACCTCGACCTTGAGCGACGAACTTCCATCGCGGCGGAGGGCCGTCCTCGGGATCGGGCGGCGAATCGGCGGCGGCACCATCGCGATCGGTATCGGCACGCGCTCGACCTCAAGCCGGGGGTCGAGCGCGGCATCCTCGCGCGCGAGCTCGCAGGAATCCTTGGGTGCGGCGAGCAACTCGGCGTTCCGGATGCGCGGTGTCGAGGTGCAGGCGGCCACGACGACGGCCACCGCGGCGAGGAGGAGAAGGCGGGTGCGGGGGGACATTCCGGAAAGGTTCAGGGGTTGGCGGACGGGCAGATGTCAGCGAGGACACAGTCGTTGCAGCGTGGCTTGCGCGCGTCGCAGGTGCGGCGGCCGTGCCAGATCATCAGGTGGGAGAGCATCGCCCAACTCTTGCGCGGAAAGAGGGGCATCAGGGCACGCTCGACCTTCACCGCGTCGGTCTCGCGGGTGAGGCCAAACCGGCCGGCGAGGCGCTGGACGTGCGTGTCCACGGCGATGCCCTCGTTGCGGCCGAAGGCGTTTCCGAGGATCACGTTCGCTGTCTTCCGGCCGATGCCCGGCAGGGCGACGAGGGCGTCCATCTCGGCAGGCACTTCGCCGCCGTGATGCTCGAGGAGCGCGTGGGCGAGTCCGGAGAGCGACTTCGCCTTGTTACGGAAGAAGCCCGTGCTGCGGATGACGTCCTCTATCTCGCCGAGCGGCGCGGCGGCGAGCGCCGCTGGGTCCGGCCAGCGCGAAAAGAGCGTCGGGGTGACGAGGTTCACCCGCTTGTCGGTGCACTGCGCCGAGAGAATCGTCGCCACGGCGAGCTCGAACGCATTGCGGTGGTCGAGTTCGCAGTGTGCGGTCGGGTAGGCAGCAACGAGCCGGCGCTGGATGCGCCGCGCGTGGGCGCGGAGCGTCACGCGCTCGTGGGCGCGAGGCGGCGCCGCGTCGCGAACGACACGACCTCCGCCACGCTCCGCGTGTTGATCACGTCGTCAGCGGCGAGCCACGCCTTCCGCGCCATCCCGATGCCGAGCGCCATGTTCTCGAGCCCGTCCACCGAGTGTGCGTCGGGGCCGATCTCGATCCGGGCGCCGTGCCGGCTGGCCAGCCGCGCGAGACGCCAGTCGAGGTCGAGCCGATGCGGGTCGGCGTTGAGCTCGACCGCCACGCCGAGCGCCCCGGCGCGCGCGAGCACCGCGTCCATATCAATGGCATATGGCTCGCGCGTGAGCAGGAGCCGTCCGGTCGGGTGCCCGAGCACCGCCATATGCGGATCGTCGAGCGCCTTCAGCACGCGGTCGGTCATCTGCGTCTCGTTCATCCCGAAGCGCGAGTGCACCGAGGCAATCACGTAGTCGAACCGATCGAGCACCTCGACCGGATAGTCAATCCGGCCGCAGGGCAGGATGTCGGCCTCGACCCCCTTGAGCACGCGGAAGTCAGAGAACGACGCGTTGATTGCGTCAATCTCCTCGTGCTGCCGGGCGAGCGAGTCGGCGGTGAGGCCACCCGCGTAGAACGCCGACTGCGAGTGGTCGGAGACGCCGAGGTAGCTCCAACCTCGCCGGCGCGCGTCGGCCGCGAGCTCGGCAATCGTGGCGCCGCCATCGGAATACTGCGAGTGGCAGTGCAGGACGCCGCGGATATCGGCGAGCGTGATGAGTTCGGGGAGCCTGCCCGCCGCGGCGGCGTCGGCCTCGCCCATCCCTTCGCGCAGCTCCGGAGGGAGCCACGGCAGGCCGATTGCCGCGTAGAGCGCCGGCTCGTCGGCCAGCTCGAGCACGCGGCCCCCGGCGTCGCGCAGGTCGTGCAGGCCGAGCGTGAGTCCGCGCCGGGCGGCGCGCGCGGCGACCTCCTGTACGTGCGCGTCAACGCCGGTGGCCCGGAACCAGGTCACGACGAACTCGGCGCTCGGCACACAGCGGAGCAGGAGGCGCATCCCGTCGTCGAAGCGAATCGAGACCTCGCGCGTGCCGCTGCCGATCGAGTCGCGCACGCCGGGGACGCGCGCGAACGCGGCGGCGACCGCTTCGGGCGGCTTGGCGCAGGCGGCGACGATCTCCACCTCGCGCACCGTCTCGCAATGCCGACGGACCGCGCCGGCAATCTCGGCTCGCACCACCCCGGGTTGGCGCCGCACCGCCGCCAGCAGCCGCTCCGCTTCCGCGCGGCCGTGCGGCAGGAGTACCTCGGCGCCGCTCTCCTTCAACCAGGCAATCCCGCGCAGCACCTGCTCCGCCATCCGTTCGCCGAATCGGGGGAGCTTGGAGAGCCGGCCGTCGCGGGCCGCGTCCTCGAGCTCCTGGAGCGTGTCGAGCCCCAGCCCCTCGTGGATGCGCCGGATGCGCGACGGCCCCAGCCCTGGCACTCGCATCATCTCGAAGAGTCCCTCCGGCGTGGACTCCCGTAGCCGGTCGAGAATCGTCGCGTCGCCTTGCGCGGACAGTTCCTCGAGCACCTCCACGGCCTCGGGGGCGAAGCGCCGTCGGTCGCGCTTCAGGACCTCAGCGAGCGGCCGCGACTCCAGCGCCGAGAGCGACCGCGCGGCCTCGGTGAAAGGCGCGGCCACCGTGGCGTCCTCGCCCTGCAGTTCGAGCAGGGCGACAATCTCGTGGAGGAGGTGGGCGGCCGCGCGCGTGTCCATCACTCAAGCTACTGGCGCACCGTGGGAGAGGGGAGGGGAGCGCCGTACCGGGTACCGCTCCCGCACTTCTACTCTTCCTTGCCTGCGTGCTCGGAAATGTGGTCGATCAACCCGTGCAACTGCTTCTCGGTGAGGTCAATCTCCTGCGCCGCGCCTTCGACATCCAGCAGCCCGGCCCGCATCGAGATCGCCACCTGGTTCAGGTAGCGGATCTTCGCGAGGATGTCGTCGGTGTGCTTGCGCAGTCCGAGGAAGCGGCGCTTCTCGGCCTGGGCGCGCTTGTACCGCCGGATGAGTTCGGGCGCGGTCAGCCGCTTGGCGAGCGCAATCACTTCCTCGCGCGACCGGCCCGGGAGGGCGCCGCGGTCGGGGATCCCGAGATCGTCCCACGTCTCGTCGGCGAACCAGAGGCGGCCAACGTACTCAATCCCGTCGAAGATCACCCGTACCGACACGTTGTACCGGCGACCCTCGCTCTCGATGGCCGTCACGTGTGGCTGGATGATCTCGTCGTGCGATGCCATCTCAAGGGGAGCTGAGGGACTCGGTCCGCGCCAGGAACCCGCGGACCGCCGCAAAGAGCGCCTCGGGTCGTTCAACATACGGCACGTGGCCGCAGTCATCCAGCCAGACCGTCTCGGCGCGTAGCGCTTCGGCGGCCGCCGCCGACGAGGCCAAAGGTATCGGATCCTGCCTCCCGTGGACGACGAGCGTCGGTACCCGCAGGGCTCGCAGCTGCGGAAGCAGGTCGTAATCGCCGAGCGACTCCCAGACGGACTGCTGGACGCGGCCGATCACCCGGAACGGGGTGAGGTCGCGGGCCCGTGATGGATCGGCGAAGTAGCCGGCCACCGAGAGCTCGAACGCCCGCTGCTTGAACGCGGCGAGGTCCCGTTCCCGGAGACCGCTCGCCGCGAGCTCGGCGCGCCGCGCCGCGACTTTCGGGTCCGCCTGCCGACGGTCAAACTCCGTTTCGAAGGCGCGTCGGAAGTCGCGGGTGACCGGTGCGGGGTCGAGGAGCACCAGACGCCGGGGCACGGGTCCGGCACGGCCGGCCGCCGACTCGATTGTGTAGAGCATCGCGAGGAGTCCGCCCCACGAATACCCGACGAGCGTCGGCGGTCCGGGCGCCAGTTCGCCGAGGAGCGCCGCGAGATCCACGACGTGGGTGTGCCAGGTGATCGGCGTCCGGTCCTCGGTCTGCGAGCGTCCGCCGCCGCGCTGGTCGTAGAACAGGCATTCGCGTTCGTCGGCGAGTGTGAGGCACTGCGGCAGGAGGTACCGATGGTCGGCGCCGGGGCCGCCGTGCAGGACCACCATCCGGCTACGCGGCTCAGGCGGTCCGTAGCGGCACCAGTAGAGCGGGAGCGCCGTGCGGCTGGTCAGCCCTTCAGCGTCCGGGGGCGGGATCGGGGGCACGTCGCTAGCGGACCGCGCCCTCGCCCTTGAACACGACGCCGCCCTTCATCACGAAGGTCGTCCGCTCGAGGAGCGTCACGTCGAGCGTCGGGTCGCCCGGCACGGCGACGATGTCGGCCAGCAGTCCCTCGGCGAGCGTTCCCACCCGATCCTCCCAGCCAAGCAGCTTCGCCGCCGAGGATGTCCCGGCGACGATCGCCTCCATCGGCGTCAGGCCGCCCCACTGGACCATCAGGGTGAACTCGTGTCCGTTCTGTCCGTGGCGGCCGACGCCCGCGTCGGTGCCGAGCGCGATCATCACGCCGGCGGCCTTGGCGATCCGCGTGGCATTCTGCATCGCGGCGGCGGCGGCGCGCGCCTTCACGGCGACGTACTCGGGCATCGTCCCCGCATCGGCGGCGCGCAGCACGGCCTCGGCGGCCATCATCGTCGGCACGAGGTAGGTCCCGCGCTCGGCCATCATCCGGGCGCCCTCGGTGTCGAGGAACGACCCGTGGTCAATGCTCGCCACGCCCGCCTGGGTGGCGAGCTTGATCCCCTCCGTGCCGTGGGCGTGCGCGACGACCTTGCGGCCGAGCTTCCGGGCCTCGTCCACCATCGCCTGGAGCTCGGCGAGCGAATACTGTGACGCCCCAATTGACTGGCCGCCTCCAGAGAGCACGCCGGCGGTGGCGCAGGTCTTGATGACGTCGGCGCCGTACTTCACCTGGTAGCGCACGGCCTCGCGCACCTCGTCCACGCCGTCGGCGATCCCGGTCTGCGGCGTCCCGTCAATGAGCCCCGGGCGATAGTTGTTCTCGTCGCAGTGGCCGCCGGTGATGCCGAGCGAGTGCGCGGCAGTCTGGATTCGCGGGCCGCTCACGTAGCCGCCGTCAATCGCCTTGCGCAGGCCGACATCCTCGAATCCGCCGGCGCCAACCATCCGGACCGTCGTGAACCCCGCGAGCAGCGTGCGTCGGGCGTGCTCGGTGCCGAGCGCGGCGGCAAAGCCGGGGTAGTCGCGCACCGACGCGTCAAAGGCGCCGGCGTCCTCGATCTCGCGGCCGAGGAGGTGCACGTGCATATCAATGAAGCCGGGAAGGAGCGTGGCGTCGCCGAGGTCCACGCGGCGCGCGCCGGCGGGGATCCGTACACTCCGCTCCGGCCCGACCGCGACGATCCTGTCGCCGGTCACGACAATCACACCGTTGGTGATCGGGGCGGCGCCCGTCCCGTCAATGATGCGGGCGGCGCGGAGGACGACCGTGCCGGTGCCGGCGGTGGGCAGTTGCGCGTGGAGCGGCGCAACTATCGCCGCGGCGAGGACCAGCAGGACGAGGCGCATTGGAGTCGGGACCGGATTGAAGGTGATCAGTTGCCGCGGCGGCCGAGCGTGACCTGCAGCGTGACGCGCTGACCGTCGCGCAGCACGACCACCGTCACCACGTCGTCGGGCTTGAAGCTGTTGAGCGCGTCGGTGTACTCGTAGATGTCCCGCACCGGCTTCCCGCCGAACTCGATGACGATGTCGCCCGCGCGCAGGCCGGCCTTGTCGGCGGGGCTGTCGGCCCGCACGCCGGTGAGGCGCATCCCGACGACATCCGCCGCGCCCATGTCGGGGATCGAGCCGAGGTAGACACCCGACGACTGGCGCGACGCGGCCGGAGCTCCGACCGAGGCCACCGTGCGCTGCACCTGAAGCTTCCCCGGCCGGTCGGCCAGCGCGCGCGCCGCCTGTTCGGCGACGTTCACCACCCGCCAGAGCCCGTCGGCGTTGATCCGCCCGACATCGTCGGTGGCGCGATGATAGTCCTCGTGGATGTCGGTGAAGAAGTGAAGCACCGGAACATCCTTCGTGTGGAACGACGCGTGGTCCGACGGGCCGATGCCGTCGGGGACCTTGTTCACGACGAGCCCCGAGCCCGCGCTCACGCTGTCCACCAGCGCCGGCAGCTCGGCCGCCGTGCCGACGCCATAGACGATCAACCGGTCGTTCTTGAGCCGACCGACCATATCGAAGTTCAGCATCGCTTGGATGCTGGCCAGCGGCACCGGGCTGTTGTCCACGAAGTACTGCGAGCCGAGCAGTCCCAACTCCTCGCCGCTGAAGTGTACGATAAGAATCGAGCGGCGCCCCGGCGCGAGCCGGAAGCGCCGGGCGAGTTCGAGAATCGCGACGCTGCCCGAGGCGTTGTCGTCGGCCCCGTTGCGGATCGCCGCCCCGGCCTCGGGGTCGAGCGCGCCGACGGTCCCGCGTCCGAGATGGTCGAGGTGCGCGCCGAGCACGACGTATTCGCCGGCGAGCGCCGGATCGCGTCCCGGGATCAGCGCGACGACGTTCTGCGTGGCGAGTGCGATCGGCGCCGCGCCGCGGGTCGGCACGGTGCGCGCGACGAAGGGCTGGAGATAGCCGCCGAGTCCGGGCGCGGCGGCGATGCCGAGCGCGGCGTGGCGCCGGGCGACGAATGCCGCCGCCGAGTCGTGGCCGGCGGTCCCGGTGCCGCGCCCCTCGCGGGCGTCGTCGGCGAGCCAGGCGATGTCGGCGCGCAGTGCGGCAGCGGTCCCCGGGGCGTCCGAGAGCAGCGCCGGATCCGCAATCGGTGCCCGGCACGCGCCGAGGGCGAGCGCGGCGAGAACAAGGTGGCGAGGGAGCATCGTCCAAGGCGAGCGAGCGCGTATCGTGGGCATCGGACGAATCTTACCAGACCGCTCCGGCAGATACCAGACGAAGCGCGCGTCAGTGCGCGGCGGCCGCGGTGAGCGGCTGGACGGCGCGTCGGTCGGCGGTGGAGAAGAGCGTCGGATGGAAGCACCGCGCGAGGAGTTCGACGCCGTGGACCAGGCGTGGCCCCGGCCGGCTCGTGAACGCGTTGGCATCAATGGCCCAGACGCGCCGCTCGCGCGCCCACACCCACTCAGGGCGGGCGAGGAGTTGCGCGCCTTCGGCAACGGCGCGCGCGAGGCCGTAGCCGCACGGCGCCAGGACGACTACCTCCGGATCGGCGGCCGCCACGGCGTCGGCGGTGACGGCCACCGAATGCGCGCCCGGCGCGGCGAGGACGTCCACGCCGCCGGCGCGCCTCACCATCTCGGGGACCCAATGGCCCGCCGCGTAGGGCGGCGCCGTCCACTCGATCACTGCCACGCGCGGCCGCGGTGCGTGCGCCGCCTTGAGCGTCCCGTGGACCCGTCGCATCCGGGCTCGCGCGCCCGCCACGACTTCCTCCGCCTCGTCTGCGGCGTCCAGCGCCGCGCCGACCACGATTATGTCCTCGAGCACCGAGTCGAGCGATGTCGCCGCGAGCGTGATTACGCGCGGCGAGGGCGAGAGGCGCGCGGCGAGCGCGCGCACGTCGCCCTCCATCACCGCGCAGACCTCGCAGAGCGCCTGGGTCAGGATCAAGTCCGGGGCCAGCTCCCGGATCCGCTCCTCAAGCAGCCGGAAGAGCGCGCCACCCGATCCGGCCAGCGTGCGGACCGCTGCGTCCACGTCGGCCGCGTCGGCGCGGGCATCCACCGCCGATGTCGTCACGCGGGGAAGCGACGTCACCTCGGGCGGGTGGTCGCACTCGTGGGTCACGCCGACCAGGCGATCCGCCGCGCCGAGGGCGGCGACGATCTCCGTCGCCGCCGGCAGCAGCGAGACCACCCGGGTCATAGCCGCTCGCGCGGGACCGGGAGGAGCGCGAGCGAGGGCACCGGGCTACTTCCGCTCGTGGACGCGTCGCCCACCGACCCAGGTCGAGAGCACCTGCGTGTCGAGCAGCACCTCGGCCGGCACGCGCAGGATGTCCTGGTCGAGGACGACGAAGTCGGCGCGCTTGCCGATCGTCAGCGAGCCGAGTTCCTGCTCCTGGAACGCGGCATAGGCAGGCCAGAGCGTCATCGAGCGCAGGGCCTCGTCACGCGTCATCCGCTGCTCGGGGAACCAGCCGCCGGCCGGCCAGCCGTGCCGGTCCTGCCGCGACACCGAGGCGCTGAACGAGATGAGCGGGTTCACCGACTCCACCGGCGCGTCGGATCCGTTCGGGATGATCACGTTGCTCGCGAGGAGCGACCGCCAGGCGTAGGCGCCGCGGAGTCGCGTCTCGCCGAGCCGCGCGCCCGCCCAGTACATGTCGCTCGTCTGGTGCGACGCCTGCATTGACGGGATCACGCCCAGCGCGGCAAAGCGCGGGATGTCGTCATAGTGGATGATCTGCGCGTGCTCGACGCGAAAGCGGTGGTCGGCGGTCGGGCGCGCCCGGAGCGCGGCCTCGTACGAGTCGAGCACCAGTCGGTTGCCGCGGTCGCCGATTGCGTGCGTATTCACCTGGAAGCCCGCCGCGAGCGCCCGGCGGGCAATCTCCTCGATGTGCGCCGGTTGGGAGACGAGGAGTCCCGACGTGCGCGCGTCGTCGCTATAGGGCTCGAGGAGGGCGGCGCCGCGCGACCCGAGCGCGCCGTCCTGGTAGAGCTTGACCGAACGCACCCAGAGCATCCCGTCGTGCAGGCCGCTCTGCGGGCCGCGCCGGAACCAGGCGTCAATCGTCGGCGCGTGGTCGGAGATCATCGCGTAGAGCCGGATGTTCAGCGCGTTCTCGCGGCCCAGCTCCTCGTAGAGCTCGAGCACCAGGGCCGACGATCCGGCGTCGTGGACGCCGGTGAGTCCCCAGCGGTGCATCTCGGCGATCGCCGCGCGGATGGACTCCTTGACCTGCGCGCGCGTCGGCGCAGGGACCGAGCGGCCGACGAGCCGCATCGCGTTGTCAATGAGGACGCCGGTCGGCTCGCCGCTCACGTCGCGCTCGATTGACCCGCCGCTCGGGTCGGCCGTGGCGCGCGTGAGGCCGGCGCCCTGCATCGCGCGCGCGTTCGCCAACGCGGCGTGGCCGTCCACACGGGTCAGGTAGACCGGGTGGTCGGGGACGGCCCGCGTGAGCGCCTCGTGGGTCGGGAACGCGGTCGCGCCCCAGTCGTTCTGGTCCCAGCCGCGTCCGGTGATCCACTCCCCCCGCGGCGTGGTGCGCGCGCGCTCGACCACGCGCGCAATCACCGCGTCGTACGACGTGGTCCCGACGAGGTTGACCGTGCGGAGCGCCTGGCCGATGCCGGCGACGTGCGCGTGCGCGTCGGTCATCCCCGGGATGACCGTGCGGCCGGCGAGGTCGAGCGTCTCGGTGCGCGGGCCGACGAGGGCCCTCGCACCGGCAACGTCGCCGACGAAGACGATCCGGCCGCCGCGGATCGCCATCGCGTCAACGATCGGGCGGGCGCCGTCCGCCGTGTAGATGCGGCCGTTGACGACAACGAGGTCGGCGGCCGGCTGCTGCGCCTCGAGCGGCCCTGCGGCAAGCGCGAGGAGCGCGGCGATCGTGGGAAGGCGACCAAGCTGTGACATCGGGGGCGAGGAGAGGGTGAGGTGCGTCACGACCCGCTCATTCTCGCCGCACGACGGGGAACGCGCCAGTGTCGGCTGTGTAGGGTGGGAGGCGCCGCTCCATCGGTCCGCGCATATTCCCGCGGCAAGATCCCGCCCCACCCGGAGTTCCGTGATGCGTTCCATTCGACTGCTGCAGTTCATTCCATTTGCTCTGTTGCTTGCTACGCCGCTCGCCGCGCCCCTCAGCGCGCAGGTGAAGCCGACCGACGGGGAGACCGAGGCCGAGTCGAGGGCGCGCCTCGCGCGCCGCACGGCTGGCGTGACCGTCGGACTTTGGGACCTGCGCGGCGTCGAGCCCGGCGCCGGCGTGGATGTCTCGACGCTTCCGATCATCACCGGCTTCATGCGCAAGGGGCTCGACGCCCGGCTCGCCCTCGAGAACAGCGTCGGCGTCTGGCGCCGCGTCCAGTCCACGGCGTCGGAGGAGGTCCAGAGCTGGATCATCGCACAGACCACGGCAATCCGCTTCTTCCCGGCGACCGACGCCGGCGCGACCGTCGAGCCCTGGGTGATGGGCGGCGCCGGCGTCAGCATCGGGATTGACGACCGCGAGACGAGCGGTGGCCTGCTCGGTGGGGCCGGCTCCAGCGGCGTCCAGCTGATTCCGGGATTCTCCCTCCAGGCCGGCACGGGCGTCGAGTGGTGGTTCAGCCAGTCGCTCGCCTTGAACGCCGGCGCCCGGTTCCAGTGGACGCGGTTCCTCGACAACTTCGGCGGCGAACGCACCTATCAGGGGCCGTCGTACGACCTTGGGCTGACGTACAAGTTCCAGTACCGGTAGCGCGTTGGAGCACGGCGCGTTTCCTTCCGGCGACGGGAGGGAGCGCGCCGTGTCTCGTTCGCACGTCATCGTGGTCGGGTTGGGTGCGGTGGGGAGTGCCGCCGCGTGGCGCCTCGCCGCCGAGGGGCACCGCGTGACCGGTTTCGACCGCTGGTCGCCGCCGCACGGCCACGGCTCCACTCACGGGGAGACGCGCGTGACGCGCCTGACGGCGTGGGAGGGACCGCAGTACGTCCCGCTCGTCCGCCGCGCCAACGCGCTGATCGCCGAGCTCGAGGAGGCGACGGGCCACGCGCTCGTCCGCCGCACCGGAGGCCTCTTCATCGGCGCCCCGGCCGACTATTTCGTTACCGGGTCGCGCGCGTGCGCCGCAGCGGCCGGACTCCCGCACGAGGTAGTCAGCCGCGAGGAGATTGCGCGAAGGCATCCATTTCTCCAGGCGCCGGAAGGGATGGTGGGGTTCGTGGATCCAAGCGCGGGGGTGCTCTACCCCGAGCTGATCGTACAATCCGCGCTCGACGCGGCGCGGAACGCCGGGGCGACGCTGCGCCTGGATGAACCGATCCTGGAATGGGCCGCCGACGGCGACGGCGTGCGGGTACGCTCGGCGCGCGATTCGCTCCGCGCCGATAGGCTGATTCTCTGCACCGGAGCGTGGATGCCGGAGGTGCTGGCCCCGCTCGGCGTCACCTGCGCGGTCGAGCGCCTGACGATGCATTGGTTCGACGCAAGTCCGGCCGCACTTGACGCCGCCGACGGGATGCCGGTGCTCCTCCTCGGCGACGGCGCCGGCCACGTGACGGCGGTCTTCCCCACCCGCGACGGGCTGATCAAGGCGGCGGGACACGGCAGTGGGGAGTTCGGTCCGCCGGAGGCGATTGACCGGTCCATCCGCGCGTCGGACATCGCCCCGGTGGAGGCAATCGTGCGTCGCTTCCTGCCGCAGCACGTCGGCACCCATCGTCGGTCGGCGACCTGCCTCTACACCAACACGCCGAACAAGCAGTTCATCCTCGACCGGCACCCGGAGCACCGTCAGATTGTCCTCGGTAGCCCGTGCAACGGATTCGGGTTCAAGTTCGCTCCGGCGAGCGGCGAGGCGCTCGCCGCGCTGGCTACCGACTCGCCGCCGCCGGTCCCGATCGGCGCCTGGAGCCTTCCGCGCTGATGCGCCCACTCGTCGCGCTGGCCGTTGCGGCGCTCGCGCTCGCCGCCGCCGCGCCGGGTCGCGCACCCGCGCCCGCGCTCGCGCCGGAGGTCGTCCTCATCGCGCATCGCGGCGCGTCGTGGGACGCCCCGGAACACACCTTCGCGTCGTGGGACCTCGCGCTCGACCAGGGCGCGGATTGGATCGAGCAGGACCTGCAGCTGACCCGCGATGGCGTACTCGTGGTGATTCACGACGATTCGCTCGACCGCACTGCGCGCGGCCCCGCCGCCTCCTGCACCGGCCTCGTCCGCGATCGGTCGCTCGCCGAGTTGACCCGCTGCGAGGTGGGAAGCTGGTTCAACGACGAGTATCCGGAGCGCGCCCGGGCCGAGTACGCCGGCGCCAAAATCCCGACGCTCGATTCCGTGCTGACCCGCTACGCCGGTCGCGCCCGATTCTACATCGAGCTCAAGGACCCCGACGAGGCGCCCGGAATGGAGGGCGCGCTCCTCGCACTGCTGCGACGGCATCGGCTGGCGGGCGCGGGAGCCGAGGTGGGTCGGGTGATCGTCCAGTCCTTCAGTGCGGCGAGCCTGCGGCGAATGCACGCGCTCGAGCCGGCCGTGGCTCTCGTCCAGCTGTTTGAGGACGCCATTCCGCCCGACTCGCTTGCCCTGCGGCTCGAGGAAATCGCCGCCTACGCGGTCGGGATCGGCCCCTCGCGCAAGGTCGTGGGCGCACGGCTGGTTGCGGCGGCGCACGCGGCGGGACTGGCCGTGCACCCGTACACGGTGAACGAGCCGGAGGTGTTGCGCTGGATGCTCTCGATTGGCGTGGACGGCGTCTTCACCGACCGCCCAGGCGAACTGCGGCGCCTCAGCCGGTAGGCTGTTCCTCGGGGGGACGCGCCTCGCGGATCATCGCGATTGCCGCGGTGTTCACCGCCACGTCCCCCACCTCGGCGCCGTCGGCGATGAAGACCGCCTTGGCAATCCCGGCGAACTTGCCACAGTGGTGCAGGTAATCGCTCATCCGCTGCATCGGGGCGAGGTACATCACGCCGCGGAGACCCTTGCCGCCTATCAGGTACACATCCACCTCGCGCTCCCCTGCCCCCGCGCCACCCTGGCTGACGACCTGCACGTTGGAGTCCGGCGCCGACACGAGCACCACCAGGTCGGTCTGCACGATCAGGTGGCCCGGTGCCTCCTCAAGCTTTGGCCGGCGGGCGTCCACCATGTTCATGAATCCGCCCTTGCGGCTGCCAAGGAACGAGACAAGCGACATATCCTCAGCGATGAAGATGGATCCCTCGAGCAGGGTCCCATCGCGGAGGACGACGTGCAGGCGCTTGCTCTCTTGGTGCCGGACGCGGTTGGCGGGGGCTGTCATAGGAAATAGGATGGGATGGATGGGTCCAACCGGAATGACGATTCAGCCCGCGGGAACGGCACGTCACCTTGCCAAGGGGCCCCCGCTCCGCTGACCCTTCTGGATGCCTCCCTCAGCCCTACCGCCGGCCACCCTCCCGGCAGCCGCCCTGCTGGCGGCCGCCCTTCTCGGCGCGCTGCCGCTCGCCCTTGTCGGCCAGGACCGACCGGCCACCTCGGCGCCGGTGACCGACCTTCGGTTCGAGGTGACCGTCGGGCCCGAACAGCTCCGTGACCGCCGCCTCGACGTCACCGTGCGCTTCCGCACCGCCGGGCGCGAGCCGGTCCTGCTCTCGATGCCGGCGTGGACTCCCGGCTCGTATGAGATTGCGAACTTCGCCAAGAACGTCTCGGGGTTCACGGCGAGCCAGTCGGGACGAGCAGTCCGCTGGGACAAGCTCGACCCCGACACCTGGCGGATCGTGCCGACCGGCGCCGGGGTGGTCGAGCTGCGGTATCGGGCGCGGGCCGACGAACTTGACGTTGCGGCGAGCTGGACCGCGGCCGACTTCGCCTTCTTCAACGGCACCACACTGTTCCTTGCCGTCGAGGGGCGCACGGAGACCCCGGCAACGGTGGTGGTTCGCACCGCGCCGGGCTGGCTCGTCGCGACCGGGATGACCCCGGACGACTCGACCCACCGATTTCGCGCGACCGATTTTCACGACCTCGTGGACCATCCGGTCTTCGTCGGGCGCTTTGACCTCGACAGCACGCGGGTGCAGGACAAGTGGATGCGACTTGCGACGTGGCCGGTGGGTAGCGTGGACGGCCGCCGGCGCGCGGCGCTCTGGGACGGACTTTCCCGCTCCGTCGAACCGCTCCTCGAGGTCTTCGGGGAGGTGCCGTGGACGAGCTACACCGTTCTCCAGGTTGCCGACGACGAGTTTCCGGGGATGTCGGCGCTCGAGCATTCCGAGAGCGAACTGGCGATTGTGGGGACGCCATTTCTCGACGAGCCGTTCGTGATGAGCATCCACGCACACGAGCTGGCGCACGCCTGGAACGTGAAGCGCCTGCGTCCGGCGGACCTGGTGCCGTATCGCTACGACGCGCCGCAGCCGACGCCGTGGCTCTGGGTCAGTGAAGGGATCACCGATTACTACGCCGACCTCGCGCTGGTGCGGAGCGGACTGATTGACGAGACCGGCTTCCTCGAGGCAACGCTCAAGAAGATGGAGAGCGTGGCCAACCGCCCGCCGACCGCCCTCGAGGATGCGTCCGTCCAGGCCTGGCTGGGGATGCGGGATGGCACGTCCGACCTCTACTACGACAAGGGTTCGCTGGCCGGCCTGGCGCTCGACATCCTGATCCGCGACGCGTCAGACAACTCCCAGTCGCTCGACGCGGTGATGCGCGAACTCTGGGACCGGACCTGGAAGCAGGGGCGCGGATTCACGCACGATGATTTCTGGAACGCGGTGGCGCGCGCGACGCGCGGTCGGTCGTTCGGCGACTTCGCCCGACGCTACATTGACGGGCGCGACGCCTTTCCCTGGGAGGACTGGCTTCCGCGCGCCGGCTGGCGCCTGCGGACCGACTCGATTGCCGAGCCCCGACTCGGGGCGTTGCTGCGTCCGCACACGGCCGGAGTACTCGTCTCGGCGATTGATCCAGCCGGCGCCGGCGCGCGCGCCGGCCTGCAGCGCGGCGACGTGATCACGCGAATCGGTGGCCGGTCAACGCTCGACCCGGACTTCGGGGAGCGCTGGCGGTCCTACTGGGGCACGCGGCCCGGCGCCGCGATGCCGCTCGAGGTCCGTCGCGGCGAGGAGACGGTGGCGCTCACCGCGGTCGTTGAGACCCTGACGCGCCTGGACCGCCAGATCGTGCCCGATCCGCGGGCCTCGTCCAAGGCGCGCCGCATTCGCGCCGGGATCCTTGCCGGACGCCAGGTGCCCTGACGCGCCGCGCCGCACCCACGCGTTAGCGACCGGTCTTGAGTCGCAGGTACCGCTCAACCACCGCCGGATCCCGCTCCGTCCGCGGCTCGCGCATCAGGCGCTCGATCTCGTCAATTTCCCGGGGCACCAGCGCCGACGGGCGCTCGACGCCAGCGGCCGTCACGAGGTAGTCGTCCTCGATCCGCACCCCCGTGCCGGCGTGGCGCGCCACGGCCGGACCGATCCGCGCCTTCAGCACCCGGTTGCGCGGCGTGTCCGGAATGAGCGCCAGTGTGTTCTCGCGCACGTAGACACCCGGCTCGATCGTGAATGCGCTGCCGACGCCGATTGTCCCGGTCCGGTAGTACTGCTCGGGATCGTGCACATCGAGGCCGATGCCGTGGCCGAGCTCGTGCATAGAGTAGAGAGAGAGCTGGGAGCACTGGCGCGGTCGCTCCGCCGTGCCGCAGTCGTAGGTCGCTCCCGGCGCCTCGACGAGTCCAAGCTGCGTGAGGCCGGCGTGCAGCGCGGCGTTCGCCGAGTCGATCATCGCCCGCGCCGGGGCGCCGACTCGCACCTGCCGCTCGGCGGCCTTCTGCGCCGCGAGCACCACGCTGTAGAGCTCCCGCTGGGCGTCGGTGAAGCGTCCGCTCACCGGGATCGTTCGGGTGATGTCGGCCGAGTAGCCGTCGAACGAGGCCGCCATATCCATTACGATCACCTCGCCGGCCTCGGCGACCCGCGTGCTGGCGCCGTAGTGCAGGACGGTGGAGTTCGGCCCCGACCCGACGATGGACGAATAGCCCGGTCCGTCGGCGCCCTCGCGGCGCCAGACGTATTCGGCAATCGCCTGCAGCTCGAACTCGGCGACGCCCGGCTGCGTCAACCGAATGGCGGCGAGGTGCCCGCGGTTGCTGATCTCGGCGGCAATGCGCAAGCGCTCGAGCTCGGCAGGACTCTTGGTGCCGCGCAATGCGGCAATCGCCCCGGTGGCGTCGGCAATCCGCGCCGTCGGGTGCGCGGCCCGCAGGGCCTCGACGAACTGGTCGTGCGGCGTCCGCGGCCCGCGACCGCCGGTGAAGTCGCCGGCCACGAAGAGCGCGGTGCCGGCGTCGAGCAGGGAATCGAGCACCGTCCGCAGCACCGACGCCTCGCGCCCGTCGAAGCCCAGCGCGCCGACGCCGTCCACGCCGAGTCGCGTTCCGGTCCAGACTTCCTGGGCGGGGTCCTTGGGCTGAACGAAGAGGACGGCCCGCCGCGACTCGCCCTGCTGGATCATCACGAGCGCCGCGTCGGCCTCGAGCACGCCGGTGAGATAGAAGAAGGGACGGGACTGTTGATACGGCAGGAAGTCCGGCGTTGGCTCCGGCGACCCGAGCACGACTATTACGCCGTCGCCGACGGTTCGGGCAAGCGCGTCGCGCCTCGCTGCGAACGCGGCGGACGGCATCTGCGCCACCAGCGGCGCGGCGAGAAGGAGCAGGACGAGAGGACGGATCATCGGCGGTGGCACTCGGGGGCGGGACGGCGTGCAGGGACGTCGGAAGATGTGGCGTCGGAGGCCGCCGCGCACTGGCCCCAGCGGACCGTCGAGCGGGCGCGTAGACTATGACTGGTACCCCTCCACCGGAGTGACCCGCGATGTCCTGGCGCCCGTTCCGTCACGCCCTTGCGCTGACCGCCTTCCTTGCCGTTCCGCTCGCCGCGCAACAGCGGCTGACCTCCCCGCAGGACTTCTTCGGCCACGCGATCGGCGCCGACTACGTCCTTCCCAACTATGTGAAGTTCGCCGAGTACTGGAGCCGGCTCGCCACCGAGTCCGACCGGATGGATCTCGACACCATCGGCCTGACGGCCGAAGGTCGCGTTCAGCTGATGGCCATCATCTCGAGCCCGGAGAATCTCCGCGACCGGGAGCGGTACCGGCGGATCGCCGAGCGGCTGGCGCGCGCCGAGGGTGTGTCGGAGGCGGAGGCGCGAGCACTGGCACGCGAGGGAAAGGGGATTGTCTGGATAGACGGCGGCCTCCACGCCACCGAGGTGCTCGGCGCCCAGCAGCTCCTGGAGACGAGCTGGCAGCTCGTCTCGGGGAACGACGACGAGACCGCCCGGTTCCGCAACGACCTGATCGTGATCATGGTGCACGCCAATCCGGACGGCATGGACCTGGTGAGCGACTGGTATATGCGCAACCCCAACCCGCAGCGCCGGAGCAGTGGCGGAATCCCGCGGCTCTATCAGAAGTACATCGGGCACGACAACAACCGCGACTTCTACCTCGCCTCGCAGCCCGAGTCCGAGAACATGAATCGGGTGCTCTACACCGAGTGGTATCCGCAGGTGATGTACAACCACCATCAGACCGGGCCGGCCGGCACCGTGATGTTCGCGCCGCCGTTCCGCGACCCGATGAACTTCAACATCCATCCGCTCGTCCGCACCGGCCTCGACGTCGTGGGCGGCGCGATGCACAACCGGTTCGTCCAGGAGGAGAAGGGCGGCGTCGTGATGCGCCTCGGCGCCGGCTATTCGACCTGGTGGAACGGCGGACTGCGCACCACGGTCTACTTCCACAATATGATCGGGCTCCTCACCGAGACCATCGGCAACCCAACACCGATTGAGATCCCCTTCATCGCGTCGCGGCAGATCAGCAGCGCCGACCTTCCGCTCCCGGTGAAGCCGGGGCCGTGGAAGTTCCGGCAATCCGTCGAGTACTCGGTGACCGCCAACAAGGCCGTCCTCGACGTTGTGTCGCGCAACCGCGAGACCTTCCTCTACAACATCTGGAAGATGGGGCACGACCGGATCGCGCAGGGCAGTCGCGACAGCTGGACGGTCTGGCCGAAGCGCATTGCGGCGATAGAGGCGCGGATCGAGGAGGAGAATCGGCAGCAACGGATCCAGCAGCAGGGCGACAACCCGATGGCATTCCTCGGCGGGTTCGGCAACGCCGCCGTGCAGCGGCGCGGCGACGCGGCCCAGCAGATGATGGCCGCCCTCAGTGACCCGGCGATGCGCGACCCGCGCGCGTACGTGCTCCCCTCCGACCAGCCGGACTTCCCCACCGCGGTGCGCTTCATCAACGCGCTGCAGAAGGCCGGCGTGGACGTGCATCGTGCGACGGCGGCATTCTCGGCCGGCGGCAAGCGGTATCCGGCGGGGTCGTTCGTCGTGAAAACCGCCCAGGCGTTCGGCGCGCACGTGCTCGATATGTTCGAACCGCAGGACCACCCGAACGACTTCCGCGTGCCGGGCGGCGCGCCGACCCCGCCGTACGACAACGCCGGCTGGACGCTGGCGATGCAGATGGGCGTGAAGTACGACCGCATCCTCGATGCGGCCGAGGGGCCGCTGGAGAAGATCGGTCCGGCGGCTCGCGTCTCGCCGCCGGCCGGCACCGTGGCGGGCGGCCAGGTCTGGGCGCTCTCCGGCGCCACGAACGACGCGTTCATCGTCGTGAACCGTCTCCTCAGGGCCAATGCAAGCGTTGCGCGTCGGCCGGACGGCACCTGGATCATCGCCAACAACGCGACGAGCCGTCCGATCGTCGAACGCGCGGCGCGTGAGCTTGGACTCTCCTTTGCCGCCGGCAACAGCACCGGGGCGACGGCCGTGCGGTCGCTCCGCGTCGGACTGTGGGATCGCTACGGCGGCTCGATGCCGTCCGGCTGGACGCGCTGGCTCCTCGAGCAGTACGAGTTCCAGTATTCGGTGGTTTTCCCGCAGGAGCTCGACGCGGGGAATCTCAACGCGAAGTTCGACGCGCTGATCTTCGTGGACGGCGCAATCCCGGTGCCCCGGCGGGCCGGCCAGCAGGGCGGCGGTGGCTTCGGCGGCGGCGGGGGCGGGGGCGGCGGGATGCCCGATACGGCGTCCATTCCAGCGGAATGGCGCCGCGCGCTCGGCAACGTGACGCAGGACCGCACGATTCCGCAGATCAAGCGGTTTGTCGAGAACGGCGGGATGGTCATCGCCATCGGGAGCTCGACGACCCTCGCGGCGCATCTCGAACTGCCGTTGACCGACCACCTGGCCGAGCGGTTGCCGGACGGCTCCGAGCGGCCGCTCGGGAGCGCGAAGTTCTACGTGCCGGGCTCGCTGCTCGAGGTGGCGGTGGACAACACTGCGCCCGCCGCGCTCGGGATGGATCAGCGCGCGATCGTGATGTTCGACAACAGCCCGGTCTTCCGGCTTGCACCGGACGCCGCGGCGCGCGGGGTGCGCCCGATTCTCTGGTTCAACAGCGCGACGCCGCTTCGCAGCGGCTGGGCGTGGGGCCAGGGATATCTCGAGAACGGCGTGGCCGCCGCCGACGCGCGCGTCGGACGCGGCACGGTGCGGCTGATCGGTCCGGAGGCGCTCTTCCGGGCGCAGCCGCACGGGACCTTCAAGCTCGTCTTCAATGGGTTGATCGGAACGCGGTGACCCGCGCTCCCATCTCCCTGCTTGCCGCCGGTCTCGTCGCGGTGGCAATCGGGTACGGTACGGTGTTGCTCGGAGGCGACGCGACAATCGTCGGTCCGTGGTGTCTTGCCGTCGGCAGCACGGCGATCCTCACCGCGCTGCTCTGGCTCGGCGCGCGGCGACGCGGTGGCGTCGCGCCAGCACTCGGCGCGGTGGTCGTGGTCGTCGCGCTCACGACGCTCGGCGGCCTCGCGTTCGCCCTGCTCGCGTCGCCGCCGGCCGTGGACGGCCCACTGCTCCTCGGCCTGCCGCGCGTCACTGCGGTGATGCTGCTGCTGACCGGCGCCGTTCCGTTGGTGGCGCTCCCGCTGGCGTACGCCCTGCTGTTCGATCGTCACGTGATGCCGGCCGACACGTGAGGCGGTCGCGCCCGGTCAGCCGGTGATTGTCGCAGTCGGCGTCGCCTACTTCCTGGCCTGCGGCGCCATCGGGTGGTGGGCCTCGCGCCGGACGCGGACCGCGGAGGACTTCTTTGTAGCCGGACGCGGGATTGGACTCGTCCCGTTCGCCCTCGCGGCGATGGCGTCCACGCTGAGCGGCTTCGCATTCATCGGCGGGCCGGGGCTGGTCTACGCAATCGGGATGACCGCGGCGTTCATCATCCTGCCGGCGGCAATCACCAACACGGCCGGCGCGTGGGTGCTCGGCAAGCGGCTGCGGTCACTTGGGACGGCGCGCGGTCTCGTCACAATCCCCGACGCCATCGGCGCGCGCTATCGTTCCCCGGCGGCGCAGGGGCTCAGCGCGGCGGCAATCCTCGTCGGCGTCGTCGGCTACGTCGCCACCAACGTGCTCGCGCTCGGCCTCGTCGTGGACGCGATCTTCGGCGTGGGGCTCGTGCGCGGGATCTGGATCGGCACCGCCGTCACGCTCGCCTACTCGGCGGGCGGCGGCATTCTCGCCGGCATCTATACCGACGTGTTCCAGGGGCTGCTGATGGCGGTCGCCAGCACGCTCGTCTTCTGCTTCGCGCTGGACTCGGGCGGTGGGCTCGCGGCGATCACCCGCGCCGTGCAGGCGGTGGATCCCTCCTTCCTCGGGCCGTGGGGGACGCGCGGCGCGATGGTCGCGCTCTCGTTCTTCTTCGTCTTCGCGGTCGGGTCGCTCGGCCAGCCGCACATCGCGCACAAGTACTATATGCTGAAGGAGCCGCGTCGCCTGAAGTGGTATCCGGCGCTGATGACCCTGGCGATGCTGCTTGCGCAGCTCCTGTTCGTGGGCGTGGGCGTCGCCGTGAAGGCGATGGTCGTGCGGGGCGACATCGCCGCGCTCGCACGGCCCGATGATGCGACGCCGACGTTCCTGCTTGGGTCGGTTCCGGTGCTGGTTGCGGCGCTGGTCTTCTCGGGCGTTGCCGCGGCGATCATGAGCACCGTCAACTCGTTTCTCAACATCGGCGCGGCGGCGGTCACCCACGACCTGCCCCGCGCGTTCGGGCGCCGGCCGTCCCACGAATTGTTCCGCGGTCGGGCCTGGACCATCGTGCTCAGCATCGCCGCTGCAATCCTCGCGCAGCAGAGCGGAACGCTCGTCGCCTTCCTGGGGATCTTCGGCTACGGGCTCTTCGCCTGCACCCTGGTGCCGGCGCTGGCGATCGGACTGAACTGGGAGGGCGCCACCCGTGAGGGCGCCCTTGCGTCCATCGCCGTCGGGCTCGTCCTCACGCTCGGCCTCGAGTCCGCCGCCTGGCTCAAGTGGCTCTCGCTCCCGACCGGCGTGACCGTCACCGGCCTGACGCTCGTGACGTCGCTCTCGGTGTTCCTCGCGGTGTCGCTGGCAACGCGGGAGCGCGCGGCGGGGCAACTCGATGCCGATGTGCGCGACGTGATGCGGGCGTGAGCGGGCACGGCAGCCGGCGGCCCCCCACCCGTCACTTCAGCAAGGCCTTTGCGATCGTCGCCAGCTGCATATTGCTCGTCCCTTCGTAGATCGTCCCGATCTTGGCGTCGCGATAGTACTTCTCGACCGGGTAGTCCTTGGTGTAGCCGTAGCCACCGAAGAGTTCCACCGCGAGCGAGGTGACGCGCTCGCAGACCTGGGACGACAGCAGCTTGGCCATCGCGCCGGCCTGGGCAATCTCGCGGCCGGCGTCCCGCAACCGCGCCGCGTTGTAGACCATCAACCGCGCCGCCTCGATCTCCGTCGCCGCCTGGGCCAGCTGGAACTGCACCGCCTGGAACTCGGCGACTGGCTTTCCGAACTGTTCGCGCTCCTTCACGTAGGCCACCGTGGCGTCGAGCGCGCCCTGCGCAATCCCCACCATCTGCGCGCCGATGCCGATCCGACCCTCGTTGAGCGTCTCCATCGCGAGCTTGTAGCCCTGGCCCACGGGCCCCAGCACGTTCTCATCGGGAACCAGGACATCCTCGAGGATCAGCTCCGTCGTGCTCGAGGCGCGGATCCCGAGCTTGTCCTCCTTCTTGCCGACCGCGAAGCCCTTCATCTCGCGCTCGACCATAAAGGCGGTGATTCCCTTGTAGCCCTTCGAGGGGTCCACCGTGGCGAACAGGATGTAGAGCCCCGCCTCGGCGCCGTTGGTGATCCACATCTTCCGGCCGTTGAGCACCCAGCCGCCCTCCTTCCTGACGGCGCGGGTCTGCAGGCCAAAGGCGTCCGACCCCGACGACGCCTCGGAAAGCGCGTACGCCCCGACCGTTTCGCCGCAGAGCCGCGGCATCCAGCGCTTGAGCTGTGCCGGAGTGCCGGCCGCGAGGAGTGGATGCGCGACCAGCGTGTTCTGCACGTCCACGAGGATCGCCGCCGACGCGTCGGCCTTGCTGATCTCCTCCACCGCGAGCGTCACCAGCATCACCGTACCGCCGGCCCCCCCGTACTGCTCGGGCGCCTGGATCCCCATCAGTCCCATTTCGAAGAAGGCCTTGATGAGCGCCGGGTCCATCTTCGCGTCGCGTTCCATCTGCACGACCCGTGGGCGGACCTCGCCGTTGACGAACTCGGCGACGGCGTCCTTGAACGCCTGTTCCTCGTCGGAGAGGACGGACAGCGGCGGGTGGGCGGAGATGGTGTCGTGCGGCATCGGATGATGGTTCGGGACGGCCGGCGCGCAGCGTTCGCCGGGCTCCCCCAATCTACCTGCCCCGGGGCGCGCTGTCAGAGGCGCGGTTCGTCGAACCCGGGCGCGGGGAGGCCGAAGAGGTACCCCTGGAGGAGGTCGGCGCCAATGGCGAGGAGCGCCTGTTTCTCGGCCTCCGTCTCGACGCCCTCGCAGATGAACTGCATGCCGAGGTCGGCGCAGAGCGCGGTCATCGCCTTCACGACGCGCTGCTTGACGGGGCTGCTATCAATGCCCGAGACCAGCGAGCGATCGAGCTTCACGAAGTCGGGGCTCAGCTGGGTGAAGCTCGCCAGGCCGGCGTAGCCAGTGCCGAGGTCGTCCACGGCCAGCCGGTACTTGAGGAGGCGGAGCGCGCGCACCACGCCGCTGATGTCGCCCATCCGCTCGATCGAGGCGCGCTCGGTGACCTCGAGGATGATCCGGTCGGCGAACGGCGCAAGCGGCGACCCGATACTGTGGAGCGATTCGTCAAGGAGGTCGGGGGGATGCACGTTCACGAAGAGCAACTTGTCGGCCGGCATCGTGGTCGCGCGCTTCGCGATATGGTGGTAGATCGCCTTCGTGAGTTCGGCCTGCCGGCCCAGCAGCCGCGCCGTGTCTATCAACAATTCCGGTTGGCCGAGGCTCGCCTCGCTCGATCGAAGCAGGGCCTCGTACCCGATTGCCGTGCTCCGCCCGACCGAAAGAATCGGCTGGAAGACAATCGAAATTCCGGCAATCGCGCGCGAAAAGCTTGCGTTCAGCTCCTCGCTGTCGTCCACTGGGAGCACCGTCGAGTTCTGGAGCGCAAACGCCTCGCGCTTGAGGCGCGCGAGGTCAGACAGGAGCACCGCGCGGGTCACCGTCTCGACGAGTTCGTCGGCTGGCACCGGCTTGAGCAGGTAGCGATGCGCGCCCCAGGCCATCGCATCAATCGCCGTGCTCAGTGACGGACCGCCCGTGATGAGGATGACCGGCGTGTCGAGGTCGCGTTCGCGGATCTTCCGCAGCAGGTCGAGCCCGCTCATCCCCTCCATATTGATGTCGGAGAGGATCGCCCCATAGCTGCGCGCGCTGAGCAGTTCGAGCGCGCGCTCGGCGGACGGCGCTTCGTCCACCGCGAAGCCGGAGCGCGTCAGCAACAACTTCGACACTGTCAACACGGCGTCGTCGTCGTCCACGAGCAGGACCCGACGGAGTTCAGGTGCGGTCATCAGGGGTGGCCGGGGAGGGGCGCGCGGGTCGGTCAGGGCATTCTACAGGCCGGGGACGCGTGGCGCATCCGCCGCCAGGCCTACTGACGCGTGTGGCAACAGCCTCCCGGCCTCCCGCGCGCATCGCTACCTGCCGGCCCGGTCGTAGTTGAGGATAGGGGCGAGCCAGCGTTCCGCCACCTCGACGCTCATTCCCTTCCGCGCCGCGTACGACTCGACCTGGTCGCGCTCGATCTTCCCGACGCCGAAGTAGCGCGCCTCGGGGTGCCAGAAGTACCACCCCGAGACCGCCGACGCCGGCTGCATCGCGAAGCTCTCGGTGAGATGTACGCCGGCGTTCCGCTCCCCGTCGAGGAGTTCAAAGAGGGTCCGCTTCTCGGTGTGATCGGGGCAGGCCGGGTATCCGGGTGCCGGCCGGATTCCCTGATATTGCTCCCGAATGATGGACTGGTTGTCGAGATGCTCGTCCGGTGCGTACCCCCAGAGCTCGCGCCGCACGCGCTCGTGCAGGCGCTCGGCGAACGCCTCGGCCAGGCGGTCGGCGAGCGCCTTCACCATTATGGATGAATAGTCGTCGTGCGTCGTCTCAAAGTCGGCGACTTTCTTCTCAAGTCCGATCCCCGTGGTGACGATGAACGCGCCCATCCAGTCGGGCACGCCGAGCGACTCCGGGGCGACGTAGTCGGCGAGGGCGATGTTCGGCCGGCCGTCGTGCTTGACCATCTGTTGGCGGATCGAGTGCACCGTGGCGATCGGCGCCGACCCGTTCCCTGGTCCGTCGCCGGCCCCCCAGAGACGGATGTCCTCGGCGCCGTCAGACGCGGCGCGGAAGAACCCGACCACCGCACGCGCGTGCAGCCACTGCTCGTCCACAATCCGCTCGAGCATCGCGCGTGCATCGGCAAAGAGATTCCGCGCCGCCTCGCCGACCTTGGCGTCCTCGAGGATGCTCGGGTAGGAGCCGGCGAGCTCCCAGGTCTGGAAGAACGGCGTCCAGTCAATCCGCGGCACGAGCTCGGCGAGCGGGAAGTCATCGAAGACCCGCACGCCCTCGAAGGTCGGCGTCGGCGGGGGGTGCGCGCCCCACGAGAGCTTCGCCTTGTTGGCGCGGGCCGCGGCGAAGCTCTGCCGCCTGACCTCCTGCTGGCGCGCCGCCCGGTCCTTCCGGACCCGCTCGTACTCGGCGCGCGTGTCGGCGACGAACTGTTCCTTGAGCCCATCGCTCAGGAGCGCGCCCGCCACGCCCACCGCGCGCGAGGCGTCGAGCACGTGCACCACCGGCCCCGAGTAGTTGGGCGCGATCTTGACCGCGGTGTGCACGCGGCTCGTCGTCGCACCGCCGATCAGGAGCGGGATCGTCCAGCCCTCGCGCTCCATCTCGGCGGCGACGAATGCCATCTCCTCGAGCGACGGCGTGATCAGGCCGGACAGCCCGATCAGGTCCACCTTCTCGGCGCGCGCGGTCTCGAGCAGGCGCGCGCAGGGCACCATCACGCCGAGGTCCATCACCTCGTAGTTGTTGCACTGGAGCACCACCCCGACGATGTTCTTGCCGATGTCGTGCACGTCGCCCTTGACCGTCGCCATCAGCACCTTGCCCTTGGCGCGGGTGTCGGCGTTGCGCTCCTTCTCGGCTTCGATGTAGGGAATGAGGTGCGCCACCGCGCGCTTCATCACCCGCGCCGACTTGACGACCTGCGGAAGGAACATCTTTCCGGCGCCGAAGAGGTCGCCGACGACGTTCATTCCCTGCATCAGCGGTCCCTCGATCACCTCGATCGGGCGGTCGAAGAGCCGGCGCGCCTCCTCGGTGTCGTCCACGACGAAGTCGGCGATTCCGTGGACCAGCGCGTGCACCAGACGCTCGTGCGCCGGGCCCTCGCGCCAGGTGAGGTCCACCTTCTGCTTCTGCGCCTGCCCCTTCGCGTCGTCGGCCACCGCGAGAAGTCGCTCGGTGGCGTCGGGCCGCCGCGCGAGGACGACGTCCTCGACCCGCTCGCGCAACTCGGCCGGGATGTCCTCATAGAGGACGAGCGCGCCGGCGTTCACGATCCCCATATCCATCCCCGCCCTGACGGCGTGGTAGAGGAAGACCGAGTGGATCGCCTCCCGCACGGCATTGTTGCCGCGGAACGAGAACGAGACGTTGCTCACCCCGCCGGAGATGCGCGCGTGCGGGCACCGTTCCTTGATCAGTCGTGTCGCCTCGATGAAGTCGAGCGCGTAGCGATTGTGCTCCTCGATCCCCGTCGCGATCGCAAAGACGTTCGGGTCGAAGATGATGTCCTCCGGCGGGACGCCGACCTGCTCGGTGAGGATGCGATACGCGCGCTCGCAGATCGCCACCTTGCGTTGCACCGTGTCGGCCTGCCCCTGCTCGTCGAACGCCATCACGATCACCGCCGCGCCGTAGCGCCTGACGAGCGTGGCCTGCCGTATGAATTCGGCCTCGCCCTCCTTCATCGAGATCGAGTTCACGATCCCCTTGCCCTGGAGGCAGCGGAGACCGGCCTCGATCACCCGCCACTTGGACGAGTCCACCATCACCGGGACTTTCGCGATGCCCGGCTCGCTGGCGACGAGGTTGAGGAACTTCGTCATCGCCGCCTCGGCGTCGAGCATCCCCTCGTCGAAGTTGACGTCAATGATCTGGGCGCCGGCATCCACCTGGTGGCGCGCCACCTCGAGGGCCTCGTCGTAATTCCCGCCGAGGATCAGCTGGGCGAACTTCTTCGACCCCGTCACGTTCGTCCGCTCGCCGACGTTCACGAAGTTCGAGTCGGGGCCGATGACGAGGGGCTCGAGTCCCGAGAGCCGGAGCCGCTTGGGGAGCTCGGGCACGGGGCGCGTCGGAAGGTCGCGCACCGCCGCCGCGATTGCGCGGATGTGCGCCGGCGTGGTTCCGCAGCAGCCGCCGACGACGTTCACCATCCCGGCGAGGGCGAACTCCCGGAGGATCGCCGAGGTAAAGTCGGGCGTCTCGTCGTAGCCCCCCATCTCGTTCGGCAGCCCGGCGTTGGGGTGCACCGTCACGAGGCAGTCGGCGACGCGCGAGAGCTCCTGCACGTAGGCGCGGAGCTCCTTGGCGCCAAGCGCGCAGTTGAGGCCCACGCTGAACGGCTTGGCGTGGGCGACTGAGTTCCAGAACGCCTCGGTGGTCTGCCCCGAGAGTGTCCGGCCCGAGGCGTCGGTGATCGTGCCGGAGATCATCACCGGCACCCGGGCGCCGCGTGCGGCAAAGACTTCCTCGGTGGCGAAGATCGCCGCCTTGGCGTTCAGTGTGTCGAAGATCGTCTCGATCAGGATCAGGTCGGCCCCGCCGTCGAGGAGGGCGTGCGCGGCCTCGGCGTAGGCCGCGACGAGCTCGACGAACGAGATGTTGCGCATCCCCGCGTCGTTGACGTCGGGCGAGATGCTTGCGGTGCGGTTGGTGGGGCCGAGGACGCCGGCCACCCAGCGCGGCCGGCCGTCCGTCGCCTCGGCGGCGTCGCAGGCGCTTCGTGCAAGGCGGGCCCCTTCGAGGTTGAGCTCGCGCACCAGCTCCTCCATCCCGTAGTCCGCCATCGCGACGCGGGTGGAGTTGAAGGTGCTCGTCTCGACGATGTCGGCGCCGGCGTCGAGGTACGCCGTGTGGATCGCGCCGATGATGTCGGGGCGGGTGAGGACGAGGAGGTCGTTGTTCCCGCGGAGGTCGCGCGGCCAGTCGGCGAAGCGCAGGCCGCGGTAGTCGGCCTCGGTGAGGCGGTGTTCCTGCACCATCGTCCCCATCGCGCCGTCAATGATGAGGATGCGCCTAGCCGCTTCCTCGTGCAGTCGTGCGATCCGATCGCTCATCGCGCCGTCGGCCTCAGCCCGAGAATGTGGCAGATCGCGTACGCGAGGTCGGCGCGGTTGAGCGTATAGAAGTGGAACTCCGTGATCCCCGCCTGGGCGAGCTGCTGGCACTGCTCGGCGGCCACCGTGGCGGCAACGAGCTTCCGCGTGTCGGGGTCGTCGTCGAGCCCCTCGAAGAGTCGCGCAAAGGCGGGCGGGACCGTGGCGCCGGCGACCTTCGCGAACTTCACCATCTGCGTGAAGTTCGTGACCGGCATTATGCCGGGGACGATCGGGACCGTGATCCCGGCCTTGCGCGCGCGGTCCACGAAGCGGATGTAGGTCCAGTTGTCGAAGAAGAACTGCGTGATCGCGCGGGTGGCGCCGGCGTCAATCTTCCGCTTGAGGTTGTCGAGGTCGGCCTCGGGGGACTTGGCCTCGGGGTGCGTCTCCGGGTAGGCCGCCACCGAGAGCTCGAAGTCGTGGCGCTTGCGGAGGCCCTCGACGAGCTCGGCGGCGTACGCGTAGCCCCCCGGGGTGGGGAAGTAGGGCGCCTCGCCGCCGGGAATGTCGCCGCGGAGCGCGACCACGTGGCGCACGCCGACGTTCCAGTAGTCGTCCGCGACCGCGTCAATCTGTTCGCTCGTCGCGGCCACGCAGGTGAGGTGGGCGGCGGGGACGAGCGAGGTCTCGCCGAGGATCCGGCGCACCGTGTTGTGCGTGCGTTCGCGGGTCGAGCCGCCGGCGCCGTAGGTCACCGAGACGAAGCGCGGGGCCATCGGGGCCAGACGCGTGATGGAACGCCAGAGCGTGGCCTCCATCTCCGGGGTCTTCGGAGGGAAGAACTCGAACGAGACCTGGAACGGGGTAGGGACGGCCAGCGAGCTCACGACGACTCCGGGGGACGAAAAAGGCCCGACGCATCGAGGCGCACCGGGCCGGCGCTTTAGCTGGTTGTTTAACGTGGCCGCAAGTTGCCTCGAAATCGCCACGGGACGGTTGTGCATCCATTCTATCATCCGGATGAACGGATGGCAAGGGGCGCTGGTGCGGGGCGTACGGCCGAGTGGGGCGCGGCTGAGGGGGCAGGGATGGGTGGGGGAGTTGGGAGGATTCCGTTTGCGGCGTGTGGGTGGGGGTTGGGTCGGGGCGGGGCCCAAGGTTGTGGGCGGAACGCAGCGATATCCTGCCACGTGAACGGATATGTCCGAACTGCCCCCTCGGTCCCCGCGATTGCTTGATCAGGTGAGAGGCCGCATTCGTGCGCGGCACTTAAGCCCGCGTACGGAGCAGGCCTATCTGGGCTGGATCCTTCGGTATATCCGGTATCACGGCAAGCGGCATCCGGGCGAATTGGGGGAGCCGGAAATTGTCGCCTACCTGACCCATCTCGCCGACCAGAGGCGTGTGTCGCGTTCCACGCAGATGCAGGCGTTGAGCGCGTTGCAGTTCCTCTATCGTGACGTGCTGGGTGTGCCGGTCCCTGACCTCAGGCGGGTGCTGCGTTCCACGTCACCGACGCATCTGCCGGCAGTGCTGACGCGCGCGGAAGTTCGCGCGGTGCTGAAGGAACTGCGCGGGACTACCCGACTGGTGGGGCTCCTTCTGTATGGTGGGGGGCTTCGCCTCACCGAGTGTCTGACGTTGCGGGTGAAGGACATTGACCTGGAGCGGCTCGAGATCCGTGTGCGTCGCGGGAAAGGGGGCAAGGACCGAGTCACCATCCTGCCCGCACTGGCGCGCGCGGCGCTCGGCGCGCAGCTCCAGCGGGTGCGTCTGCTTCACGAGCGTGACTGCGGAAGCGGTGGTGGTCGGGTGGAGCTGCCGACGGCGCTTGACCGGAAGGCACCAAGCTGGGCCGGCGAACTGGCCTGGCAGTGGGTATTTCCTGCAGCGCGGCGGTATCGCGACCCTGCGACCGGCGAGCGGCGGCGGCATCACGTGCACGAGACGGTGATGCAGCGGGCGATGCAGGCCGCAGTTCGTGCGGCCGGGATTCCCAAGCGGGCGACCTGTCACACGCTCAGGCACAGCTTTGCCACGCACCTGTTGGAGGATGGGTACGACATCCGCACGCTGCAGGAGCTCCTGGGGCACCGGGACGTGAGTACGACGATGATCTACACGCACGTACTGAACCGCGGGGGACTGGGGGTTCGGAGTCCGGCGGACCGGTTGTTGGGGTGATACTGGATATTGCGGGGTGGGTTGCTGGGGTTGGGAAAGTGGGGGTAGGTTCTTGTGCAGGTGAATGAATTGTTATCCCGACTAGAGGAATCCGCGCGTCTTCAAGTCCACCGAGTACTTCCGATACACCCGGCAACGGCCCGACCGTGCCCAGATTCGCGATGAGTGGATCCTGCGCGCCATCCAAGCGCCCGAGTCCGAAGCGATCCAGGGGGATGGCCGGATTCGCCGCTGGGTATACATTCCAGAGGAGGGTCGCCACCTCCGCGTCGTGCTGCTCGCGGACGGAGAGACCGTCCACAACGCGTTCTTCGACCGTAGGTTCCGCCCATGAAAGTCAAGTACTTCAAGGACACTGACACCGCACTCCTCGAGTTCTCCGAGGGCCTCGTGGACGAGACTCGGGAGATTTCGGAGAACGTCTACGTCGATCTCGACAAGCAGGGTAACCTCGTGAGCATGACCATTGAGCACGCCGCGCGAGTTGCGCAGCTGCCGCAGATTAACCTCGAGGAGATTGGCGCGAGCGCGGGATAACATCGCTTGCTGCTGCCAACCGAATGGGTTGGCGGGGTCACCGAGTGCTGTCGCACTCGGCGCCCCCGCGTCTTATTGGAGCGGTTGCAGCAGAAGCTGACGTTAGCCGGACGGAGAAACGATGCGACGTTACGCGACGGTCTCTGGAATATTTTTTTCCTTGCTTTGCGGTCTGCAGTTTCTGCGAATCGTGATGCAATGGCCCATCAACGTCGCTGGCGTCGAGGTCCCGATCTGGGCATCGGCGGTTGCCGCAGGGATCGCGGGCACGTTCGCGGCCTGGGCGTTTCGCTCACGGACCGCCGTCTAACGACACTTGGTACTGACGGCGGTTTAGTGAAGCGGCGGTGGGGCCACCGCTCTATCTTGAGGCGAGTACGCGGTGGCCCCACCGCCGCAATTTATTTGACCCGCCGCAGCACAAGCCCACGTTATCCGCTCGAACACGCCTAACGACAACTGCTTGAGGGAACTGCCTGCAAGC
>JBBDYC010000016.1:33111-61014 GCA_040901985.1 Gemmatimonadaceae bacterium | reverse complement strand
CCCCCCCCCCCCCCCCCCCCCCCCCCCCCCCCCCCCCCCCCCCCCCCCACGGCCGCTCAGCGCGGCCGGACCGTGATGCGGATGGGCCGTGAGACGAGTGCGGTACTGATCACGCGGTGATCGTGGTCGCCGAGGACGAGCCGCAGGGTGTAGGTGCCCGGTGCGAGCGTCAGCATCGTCTCGATCTGTCCCAGCCCATAGTGGCGGTTCAGCGAATCGGCGGGAATCACCGTCCCCGGCGGCGGCGCCTCGGCGTTGATCAGGATGTGGAAGTGGCCGGTATTCCCGAACGCGACCGTGGCCGGGGCGACGCCGTAGTTCCGCAGCCCGAACGCGACCTCGAACACCGGACCGACCGTCGCCCCGTCGGCGGGAGCGCGGAAGTAGATTTCCGGCGCCGGTTGTGGCGACGCCGCCGGCGCCGCCGGCGCCGCGCCCTGGGCGGACAGCGCGTTGGACAAAAGGAGCAGGATGGCAAGGCAGGTGAGCGCGCGACGTTGCATCTTGGGATCCAGGAGAAGATGTTCGGGGACCGTGAAAAGTACCCCGCCCGGCGCCGTTCCGCCGCGGACCGGCCACCTCCACCCCGCGCCCCGATGGATGCCACGCTCGCCGTCCTGCTCGCGACCCAGCTGCTGACCGCAGCCCCTCGGTTGCCTTCACCGACCGAGGTGGGTCGCGCGCAGGACGTCGTGTACACCGACGCCTACTTCAAGCGGCTCGCCATCCACCGCACCGCGAGCTACGCAATCCTCCCGCTCTTCGCGCTGCAATACGCGGCGGGCACGCAGCTCTACGAGAAAGGGGACCAGGCCCCGGAGTGGGCGAAGGTCGGCCATCGGATCGGCGCGACGGGCGTGCTCGTGCTCTTCGGCACCAATGTGGCGACCGGCGTCCCGAACCTCATCGCCGGCCGGCGCGACCCCAACGAGCGCGCCCGCCGGTTCTTCCACGCGACGATGATGCTCACGGCGAGCGCGGGGTTCGCCGCAACAGGGATCCTCTCCGAGCGGGCCGAGACCTCACCCGACGACCGCGACCTCCACCGGACCGTCGCGCTGACCTCGGTGGTGATCGCCACCGTGGGCTACCTCTCGATGCTGGACCTCTTCCGGCCGGACTGAGGGGACTGGACTAAATTGGCGGTGACCACGGCCGAATCCCCAGCCGGGGATCGACCGTAGGGCGGACCACCGGGCCGAAGCCCGGGAGCCCCCACCACGAGAGGTTCGCGTGACCGCACGATCAGTGCAGGACCAAGCGCCACCGACTGCCCAGCCCACCACCGCTCTCCAGGGCGCGCCACCGCCGGTTGCCCTGCCCACCGGTCCGGCCACGGCCGCCGAGATGTACGAGGCGATGCGGGCGCAGGCGCGGGTGCTCGCCGACCAGGTGCGTTCGCTGGAACAGACGCGCGGCCGCCTCTCGGAACAGTTGCGCAATCCGAACATCCAGGGCGCCGACCGGACGGGCCTCGAGTCGCGCCTCGCGCAAATTGACAGCCGGATCACGCAGGTCGAGGCGCAGCGCCTCGTCGCCGACGCGCAGGTCGCGCAGGCGGCGGCGTTGCCGGGTGCGGTGATCGTCCAGCCGCCGCAGCCCGAGTTGATCCCCGAGGAGGTCTTTGTCGCGGGGTTCTTCCTGCTGTTCGCCGTCGCCATCCCGTTGACGATCGCCTACGCGCGCCGGATTTGGCGGCGCCAGACCGTCGTCCAGGCGATGCCGCCGGAACTCGGCGACCGACTCCTGACGATCGAACGCTCGGTGGAGTCGGTGGCAATCGAGGTGGAGCGGATCGGCGAGGGCCAGCGGTTCGTCACCCAGCTGCTGGCGTCGCGGCACGACGCGGCCCGGGCGCTCGCCGACCCGAGCCAGCGGTCCCAGCAGTAGACGCGTAGCCCCGGGTGATGCCGCGTGGCGTCGCCGTGACCCCGACCACCCCATCCCACAGGGACTGATGCGCACCGCCCACCGCACCGTCGCGACCGTCGCCATCCTCCTCACGCTCGTCCCCGGCGCGATCGCCGCGCAAGGGGCCCCGCTCGTCGGCGTGCGGGTGGATGCCGACCGCAACAAGCTGCTGCTCGAGATCCCCGCCGCGCAGCTCGACCGGGACCTTCTGCACCAGAGCGTCCTCGCCACCGGAGCCGGCTCGGCGTTCGGCCTCGACCGCGGCCAGACCGGTGGCAGCGCGGTGGTGCGGTTCGAGCGTCAGGGCAAGCGCGTCCTGATGGTCCGCAACAACCTTGCCGCGCGCGCCCAGGGCGCCGACGCGGCGGCCCAACGTGCCGCGGCCGAGGCATTCCCGCGCGCGGTGATCGCGTCCTTCGCGATCGAGTCGGAGGCGAATGGCGTCCTCACGGTGGATGCCACCTCGTTCTTCCTCAGCGACACGTACGGCATTGCCGAGACGATCCGCCGCTCGCAGCAGGGCTCGGCCCGCGTGGACGCGGCGCGCAGCTGGTTCGACAGAGAGCGCACCAAGGCGTTCCCGCGCAACGCCGAGATCCACGCGGTGCTGACCTTTGCGGTGGACAACGCCGGGCCGGCGCTGCGACGGACGGCGGCCGACGCCTCGGCCCCCGTGTTCGAGATCCATCACTCGCTGGTGGCGCTCCCGGACCCCGAGGGATTCCGCCCGCGCGCCGGGGATCCGCGCAGCGGATTCTTCGGCACCGGCTTCTACGACTTCGCCCAGGGGTTCGACGGCACGTATCGTGACGGTTTCGCGAACCGCTGGCGCCTCGTGCCGCGCGACGTGGCGGCGTACCGGCGCGGCCAGCTCGTCGAGCCGGTGACGCCGATCGTCTACTACCTCGACCCGGCGATTCCGGCGCCCTACCGCGAGGCGTTCCGCGAAGGCGGGATGTGGTGGAACACGGTATTCGAGGCGGCCGGATTCCGGAACGCGTTCCAGGTGCGCGACCTCCCGGCGGGCGCCGACCCGATGGACGCCCGCTATTCAATGATCTACTGGGTCCACCGCAGCGGCCCCGGACCGTCGGTCGGTCCGTCGTTCGCCGACCCGCGCACCGGCGAGATCATCCGCACGGTGGTGCGGATGGATTCGTGGCGCTCGCTGATTGACTTCAACATCTACGCCGGCCTCGTGCCGGCCGCCGGTCCGGGCGGGCTCAACGTGAGCGCGGAGGCGTTCACGATGGCGCGGCGACGGCAGCACACCGCGCACGAGATCGGCCACACCCTCGGCCTCGCGCACAACTTCATCGCCGCGACGCAGGACCGCAGTTCGGTGATGGACTATCCGGTGCCGCTGATCACCGTGGATGCGCGCGGACAGCTCGACCTCTCACGCGCCTACGCGCCGCACGCCGGCGCCTGGGACTCGCTTGCCATCCGCTACGGCTACCGCTGGTATGCCGACGCGCGCGCCGAGGCCGCCGGGCTCGCCGCGGTCGTGGGCGAGGGACTCCGGCGCGGCCTGCGGTTCGTCGGTGACGCCCACGCCGGGGCCGACGGCTCCCTCCCGCACGCGACGCGCTGGGTGGAGGGCGCCACGATGTTCGACGCCGTCGAGCGCACGACGGCCGTGCGCCGCGTGGCGATCGAGAGGTTCGATGAACGGGCGATCCAACCCGGCGAGCCGATGTACCTGCTCAACATGCGCTTTGCCCACGTCTACCTGCACCACCGCTATTCGCTCGAGGGGCTGATCAAGTACATCGGCGGGATGGACTTCCGGTACGCGGTGCGCGGCGACGGCCAGACGCCGACGAGCGTGCTGCCGGCCGCCGACCAGCGCCGCGCGCTGACGATGGCGCTCGACGCGCTGGAGCCCGCCGCGCTGGCCGTCCCCGAGCGGGTGATGGCGTTGATCCCGCCGGTCCCCCCGGGCGGCGACGGGTCGCTCGAATGGATCGGGTCGGCGGCCGGGACGGGGTTCGACCAGATCACCCTCGCCGGCGGGCTGGCGACCGAGGTCATCGAGGGGATCCTCCACCGGGAACGGCTCGCCCGCGTCGTCCTCTTCCACGCGCGCGATCCCCAGCTGCCCACGCTCGACGAGGTCCTCCGGACCGTCGTGGCGCGGGCGTGGGGTTCGCCGACCCCGACCTCGCCCAACGAGCAGGCGCTCCGACGCGCGGTGCAGCGCGTGGTCCTCAACACGCTGCTCGACCGGGCGGGCGATGCCCGCGCGCTCCCCGACGTGCGGCAGGTGGCCGAGTATCACCTGAGTGCGTTGGCGACGCGGCTGGCGGCGCAGACGGAAGGGCCCTTGGCCGACCGCGCGCTTGCCGCCGCGGCGCTGCGCGACATTGCCGGCTACTTCGCCGGGACGGACGACCCGGCGCGGCGCTCGCGCTTTGCGGTGATCCCCCTGCCGTGGCCCTGAGGCAACGATTAGAAATCCATTAAGGGGGATGCGCGGCGCGCCGCGGCCGTGCATCGTGGCGGTCGTCGCAACCCTTCCGACCGCCGCCGTGTCTCACCAAGGACGCCCTCGGGGATGGCCCTCGGGGTCCTGAATGCCGCCCCCATCCGCCGTCGAGGCACCCGTATGCGCCTGTTCCGTTCCCGTCGCACGCTCGTCGTCCTCGCGCTGCTCGTCGTCGGCGCGCCGACGGCGTGGCTCCTCGCACGCCCGGCCGGCGACGACGGATCGGCACTCGTCGCGACGGTGCGGCAGGGCGACTTCATCGTCACGGTGACGACCGCCGGCGAACTCCGCGCACGGTCCTTCGTCCAGATCCAGGGCCCACCCAATATGCAGCAGGCGGGGGCCTTCAACGTGAAGATCCAGACGATCGTCCCCGAGGGCACGGTCGTGAAGGAAGGGGACGTCGTGGCCGACCTCGACCGCTCGATCCTCGCCCAGCGGATCTCGGACGTCTCGCTGGCCCTCCAGAAGGCGGAGGCGCAGTACGAGCAGGCGATGCTCGACTCGACGCTCAACCTCTCCAAGGCGCGTGAGGACATCCGCACGATGGAACTGGCCTTGGAGGAGAAGCGCCTGGCCGAGGAACAGGCGGTGTACGAGGCGCCGACAATCCGCCGGCAGGCCGCGATTGACCTCGAGAAGGCCGATCGGGCCCTCGCCCAGGCGCGGCTCGACTACGTGACGCGGGTGGAGCAGGCCAAGGCGAAGATGAGCGAAGTCGGCGCCGACTTGCAGCGCCAGCGCAACCTGCTCTCCATCGTGCAGAACGTGATGGCCGGCTTCACCATCCGGGCGCCCGCCGCCGGGATGGTGATTTACGTCAAGGAGTGGAACGGCAAGAAGAAGACCGCCGGCTCGCAGATCAATCCGTGGGAGCCCACCGTGGCGACGCTGCCCGACCTCTCGCAGATGGAATCCATCACCTACGTGAACGAGATTGACGTGCGAAAGGTCGCGGTGGGGCAGTCGGTGGCGATCGCGCTCGACTCCGACCCCTCCAAGCGGCTCACCGGCACGGTCGCCGCCGTCGCCAACGTCGGCGAACAGCGGCCGAACTCCGACGCCAAGGTCTTCGAGGTGAAGGTCACGGTGGCGCTTCCGGATACCACGCTGCGCCCCGGGATGACGACGAGCAACGCGATCGAGACGTCGAGCATCCCCAACGCGCTGTCGGTCCCGCTGGAGGCGGTGAGTTCCACCGACGATGTGCCCTATGTGTATCGCCGGAGCGGCGCGCGGGTGGTCAAGCAGGAGGTTGAGACCGGCGTGATGAACGAGAACGAGGTCGTCATCCTGGCGGGACTCGAGGCGGGCGATCAGGTCCTCCTCGTGCCCCCGGCGAACGCCGATCGGCTGACGCCGCAGCGCCTTCCGGGCTCGACCCGCGGGACGAAGGCCACCGGCGGCGATTCGGCAGCGCCCCCTCGGACGGTCCCGCGTGGCGATTGACCGCGCCCGCCTCGCGCATCTGCGCGGGGAGATCAACGCCCACGTCGTCTTCGCGGTGCGCACGGCCCTCGAGGCGGTGGCGCACAACCGGCTGCGGGCCGGCCTGACCTCGCTCGGCATCCTGTTCGGCGTCGCCTCGGTGATCGCGATGCTGGCCATCGGGCGCGGCGCCGAGCAGGAGATCCTCGAGCAGATGCGCCTGCTCGGCTCCAACAACGTCGTCATCACGCCCTACGAGGAGCAGGCCGAGGGCGCCGCCGGCGAGGATGCGGACAAGCAGAAGGTCAAACGGTACTCGCCGGGCCTGACCTACCTCGACGCCGCGGCGATCCAGGTGCACGTGCCGGGCGTCGAGACGGTGAGCGCCGAGATCGTGATGAATTCGGTCATCACGCGCGAGGGGCGCCGGCGCACCGGCAAGATCGTCGGCGTTGACCCCGCGTACTTCCGCCTCCTCAATATGGGCCTCGCCAGCGGCGCGATGTTCACCGCCGAGCAGACGGCGCAGGGCCGTCCGATCGCGATCATTGGCCACGGCGTGCGGTCGCGCTTCTTCACCACCGAGGACCCGATCGGCAAGCCGATCAAGGTCGGCGAGACCTGGCTCACCGTGGTCGGCGTCCTCGCCGACCGGCAGGTGGCCGGCGAGAACGCCGATCGGCTCGGCCTGCGCGACGTCGGGATGGACGTCTTTGTCCCGATCAACACGATGTTGCTGCGCTACCGCAATCGGGCGCAGGTCACGCAGCGCGACATTGAGATCGCCGGTCGCGAGGTCACGGTGACGACCGCCGAGGACGAGCAGGTCTCCGAGGAGGTGCGGGCGGAGCGCACGAACTACCACCAGCTCGACCGGATCGTCGTGCGGGTCGCCGACTCGCGGCACGTGCCGCAGGTGGCCGACGTCGTCCGGCGGATGCTCACCCGGCGACACAACGGCGTCGTGGACTTCGAGGTCACGGTCCCCGAGCTTCTCCTGAAGCAGGAACAGCGGGCCAAGACGATCTTCAACGTCGTCCTCGGCGCGATCGCGTCCATCTCGCTGATCGTCGGCGGGATCGGGATCATGAACATCATGCTGGCCTCAATCCTCGAGCGGATCCGCGAGATCGGCGTGCGGCGCGCGCTCGGTGCGACTCAGCGCGACATCCTCGGCCAGTTCCTCGCCGAGGCGGTGATCATCAGCGTCGCCGGCGGCGTCGCCGGCATCCTCGTCGGCGCCGGAATCAGCGTCGGGATCGAGCGCCTGGCGGGAATCCGCACGCTCGTGTCCCTCCTCTCGATCGTGGTCGCCTTCGGCGTGTCGTTCACCGTCGGTCTCGTCTTCGGCATCGTGCCGGCGTGGCGGGCCGCCAAACAGGATCCCGTGGTCTGCCTCCGCTATGAATGAGATGACACGCCGCTCGCTGACGGTGTTTGCCGTCCTGTGCACCGCCTCGTCCCTCGTCGGTCCGTCGCTCCCCGCCCAGGAGGCGCTGCGGCTGACGCTCCCGGAGGCGATCACCCGCGCGCAGAGCCAGGGACCGACCGCCCAGGCGGCGCGCGCGACGCGCGACGCGGCGCGCCAGCGGGACGACGCCTTCGACGCGGCCCTGCTGCCGCAGCTCGGCCTGACCGGCACCGTGCCAAGCTACAACCGCTCGATCATCAACGTCGTCCAGGGCGATGGCTCGACGATCCCCCGCGCGCAGGACCAGATGCTGGGCCAGGTGGCGATGGGGATCACGCAGCGGCTGCCGGTGATTGGCGGCGACCTCTTCATCAACTCCGAGCTCTCGCGGCTCGACGCCACCGGCGCGACGTCGTTCCGCCGCTGGTCCTCGGCGCCGATCTCGGTCGGGATCCGGCAGGATCTCCTGCGCCCCAACCGCCAGCGCTGGGACACCCGCGAGCAGGTCCTCCGCGCCGATATCGCCGAGCGCGCGTATCGCGAGGCGATGGAGGACGTCGCGATCGCCGCCGCGAACGCGTTCTTCGACTATTACACGGCCAAGCTCAACCTCGAGAACTCGCTCGCCAACGCGGCGGTGAACGACACGCTCTATACGCTCAACACCGGGCGATTCGAGGTCGGGCGCATCGGCGAGAACGACCTGCTGCAGAGCGAACTCGCGCTGCTACGGTCGCAGGTGTCGCTCGACGGCGCGCGCCTCGAGCACGACCGGACGCTCGCCGCGCTCCGGCTGAGTCTCGGCCTCTCCGCCGGCTCGGCACTGGAGATCATCGTACCGACGGAGATTCCCGAGTTCGTCGCCGACACGCTGGTGGCGGTCGCGCAGGCGCTCCGCAACCGCGCCCAGATGCGCGACGTGGAGCTGCAGGCGGTGCAGGCGGACCGGCGGATCGCCGAGGCGCGGTTCGGCTCCGGCTTCGGCGGGACGCTCCAGGCCTCGATGGGCCTCAACCAGACGAGTACGGTGTTCGACGACGTGTATCGGGACCTCGAGGAGGCGCGCCGCTTCAACCTCAGCATCTCAATGCCGCTGGTGCAGTGGGGCGGCCGGAGCGCCAACGTCCGCGCCGCACGGTTCGACGGGCAGCGCGTCGCGCACACCACGCGCCAGACACGCGAGCAGACAGTGCAGGAGGCGCACTTCGCGGCCCTTCAGGTCGCGCTGGCGCGTCGCCAGCTGACCATCGCCGCCAAGGCGGACACCGTCGGCGCCAAGCGGTTCGAGGTGACCAAGAATCGCTACATCATCGGCCGGATCGGGATGGACAATCTCTACCAGGCCCAGAGTGAGAAGGACCAGGCGCTCCTCGGCTACCTGCAGGCGCTCCGCGGCTACTGGGTGGCCCACTACCGGTTGCGGCGCGTGACGATGTACGACTTCACCACCGGTGCCGTGATCCGCTGAGGCGCCAGCGGGGAACGGGGTCACGCCGTCCCGCTCGGCGGGCGGGAACTAGAAGGTCAGCTGGAGGCCGGTCGTGAAAAGGCGGTCGGTCGTGCTGAACCCGGCCTCGGGGACGTTGTCGTAGCGAATCACGAAGGAGACCTTCAGCCCGATGCGCTGCGACACCGGGGCAATCAGCGCCGACTCGGTGTTCACGCGCCAGTCGTCCGTCTCGTCGAGATTGGCGATCGTCTCGACGTTCTGCTGGAAGTACGCGGCGTCGGTGAACGCGTGCCGCCAGATCGCCGCCCCGCGTGCGGACGGGAAGGTGGAGCGCCCGCCGCCGACGGCGCCCTGCTGCGTCGCCGTGGCGCCGGCCTCGAGGCGGACGGTGTCGCGCTGCGCCGCCAGCGCGCGGAGCTGGACGCCGAGTTGCTGCTCGAACCGGCGCTCGATGCCGGCGAACCGGTTGCGGTCGAACCCGCCGCCGACGAACAGGGCGAAGAGCTGGTCGAGCTGGTAGTCGCCGCGCACGCCGGCGCGCAGGTTGTTCGTGTTGACCGCCCCGTCCTGCTCGCCGTACACGAGCGCGAAGGTCTGCGAGAGCGCCCAGCGGCCGCGCTCTTGCGTGAGCTTCTCCCCGACGCTCATCGTCGTGACCTCGGTGTTCCCGCTCGTCGCCACATAGCCGAAGTCGGCAGTGAACGTGGTGACGACGGCGGGTGCGTCCTGCGCGGCGGCCGGCGCGGCGGCAAGGACCACGATGGCGACGGTGAGCAGGGCGCGAAGGGGCATCGGAGGCGGGGCAGGGGGCGGTGCGGGACAAGCTAACCCGCCCGCCCTCCCGCTTACCAGCGCCAGTCGCGGAAGAGGTCGAGACCGAACTGATAGATCTGCGTGAAGGTCCCGATGCGATTGCAGGGCGACGATCCCGGCGACAGCGACACCTGCGCCGACCACTTCTCCACCGGGATGTACTCGGCGGCGACGCCGAACCAGGCGGGGAGCGACTGGGCGGCGCGATTCTCGCCGCGGCAGACGCCACCCGAGAGGCGGAGATACGAGTCCGTCCCGATCTGCGTACCGGCCGTCAACGCGAAGCTGTTGAGCAGCCCCTCGAACGAGTTCAGCGTGAAGTCGCGCGGCGAGTCGCCGGCCACGGTCGTCACCTGCAGCTCGCTGATGAACGGGATCCGCCCGCCGAGCGCGCGCTCGGCGGCGCCGCCCAGCGACGGGACCAGCGCCGCCGTGGCGAGGCGCACCGCCGAGGCACTCTGGCCGTCGAGCGCGAAGCTCGGCGCGCCGAACAACAGGTACGAGATGAGCTCGGTCTCGGTCGCCGTCGTGCCGAGGTCGGCGCTCGAGAGCACCAGGCGCGGCTGTTCCAGCGTGCCGGTCAGCCGTGCGCCGATCCGCACGTCGTCGCGCTCGGCCTGGCGGACGACGTACGACGTCTGGATGTCGAGCGACGGCGAGACACTCAGGGGGCCGTTCATCTGCACGCGCCCGCTGTCCACCTGGAAGGTGCGCTGCAGCAGGCCGAGGTCGAGCCGGTACGTCCCGCGGGTCGCGTAGATGTCGCCCCGCACGTCGGGCTCGTCGAGCGTCCCCGCGACGACGACCGTGCCGGTGAGCTGCACGTTCGCCTCGGGCGATCGCAGGCGGACCTCGTTCCCGAGCCGGATGCGCACGCCGTCGAGCCGCGGCGCATATCGCGCCGCAATGTTGTCCTCGACTTCCTCCTCCGCCAGCACGAGGATCTGCCGCCGCTGCGCGCCGATGATCAGGTTCGCATTGGGCACGGTGACATCGCCCGTCAGCACCAAGGCGTCGAGCGGTCCGACCAGGTGGAGCTGCCAGCTCACGTCGGCCTCGGCCACGCGCGGATCGTCAATCACGCGCAGCGACCTGGCCGTCGTGCGGACGTCGGCCCGCCAGCCTTCCGCGGTGCGGACCACCAGGCCCTCGACCGACGCCGAGTCGCGGGTCGAGCGCTCGTCGGAGAGCCGGGCCTGGTGGATCACGATCGAATCCGGCGCGAGCGCGATGTCCATATCCAGCTCGCGGAATCCGGTGCCGAGCACGGGGACGGAAAAGGCGCCGTCGCGGACGAGGAGGTACCCGCGCGGTTCGAGGTTGTCCCACTCCCCGGTGACCTGGACGTCGGCGTCAAAGGCGCCCCGCAACTCCCCGATGGCGGGCAGGAGGGTCTGCAGGCCGGCGAGCGGCGAGCCGTCGGCCACAAGGCGGGCGTAGAGCGAGCCGTCGGCGAGACGCTGACGGAGCGGCAGGCTCTCGAGCCGCAGGTCGAGCGGCAGTGCGCCGGTCACGAGGAACGACTCGCGGCCGGCCATCTGACCGCGGACCGTGACCTCGGCCGAGCGGTCCGCGTACTCGCCGGTGAAGGCCAGCGCGGGCGCGATGTGGCCGTCCACCCGAGCCGAATCGAGGGCAGCGGTGACGATCATCACCGGCGCCGCGCGCGTCCCAGTGACGTCGGCGTCAATCGAGACCCGCCCGTCAATCCCGGCCGGCAGCCGTCCGGTGAAGCGGGCGTGGGCGAGCGGTACCTGACTGGCGTGCGCGGTGAGGGTGATTGGGCCGGCGCTCGCCAGGCGCATCGCGAGGAGGAACTGGCCGCCGTCGGTGCTGCGCACGTCGAGCGAGTCGAGCGCGATGCGGTCGGGCCCGACGAAGAGGACGGCTTGCCGGTGGAGCGCCCACGCCGCGTCCGGTGTCGTCGCGTCAAGCGAGTCGAGCTGGATGCGCAGGCTGTCACCCATATAGTGCACGTCGGCGCGGGCGGTCGCGCGCAGGGTGTCGCCGGCCACGAGGCGGAGCGAGACGTCGGCCCAGGCCGGATCGCGCACCGTGGCCTCGGCGGAGAGCCGCGCGATCGGGACCCCGCCGAGGACGAGCGCGGTCGCGTCAATGGTCGCGAGGCCGTGCGTTGCCTTGGGCACGCCGTCGAGGAGCAGGTCGGCCCGGAGATGTCCGACCGCGGTCGTGCCCGCCCGGAGGTCGTCCACCGTGAGCTCCGCGCGCACGTCGAGCGAATCGAGCGAGCCGAGCGCGACACCGGAAAGCCGGCCGCTGCCGCCGAGTGAGTCCGCCCACGCCGCGCGGAGCGAGTCGGGGAGGAATCCCTGCAGCAGCGCAATCGAGTCCACCGTCACCACAAATCGCAACGAGTCACGCAGCGCCGGATCGCGGCTCAGCCGTCCGCGCGCGCTGATGCGTCCGGCCGGCCCCTCCACGGCGATGGTGTCCACCCGGATTCCGCCCGGCTCGAGCTCGAGCAGCACGCGTCCATCGTGGAAGGTGAGTCCGGCCAGCTCGCTCTCCGCGTCGAGAATGATGGTCAGCGGGCCCGAGGGCCCGGTCCGGGGGCCGTCAATGCCGAGCGTGGCACTCGCCGTGACCTGATGGGACGGGAGGGCGCGCTTGGGAAGGAACCGGCGCAGGTCGAGTCCCTCGGTGGTGACCGCGCCCTGCAGCACCAGCCGGGTGGAGTCGAGCGACGTCGCACCGTCGAAGCGCATCGTCGCGCCCTCGCCGCGCAGCGCGAGGTCGAGCGCCATCGAGTCGCCGCGTGCCGACACGGCGAGCGTGCCGTGGACGACTCCGTCGAGCGGCTCGGCGGTGAATGCCTTGCCCACTGCCGCGACGCTCACGGTGTCGAGGATGAGCGTGGCCTCGAGCCAGGTGCGCCGCCGATCGGTGGCGACCCGCCCACTGCCGTGGACGACCGACCGCGGGAGTCGGCCATCGTGATGGACGAGGGCGAGGTCACCGAACCGGACGTTGTCCACCGGGCCGGTGAGTTGCACGCGGCCCGTGAGATACCCGTCGAGCGAATCGGCGACCGCGACGACCGCGCCAAGCGTGCGGACGTCCAGCGAGTCCACGGTCACATCCAGGCGCGCCAACAGCGCCGTCGGGGCCAGCAGGTCGAGCGTCCCGGCGATGGTGACGCGGGAGCGTGCGCCACCCGCGCGGCGGTCCTCGAACTCGAGCGACGAGGGGTTGATTGTCCACGCGTCGAGCGTGCCCCCGGTGGCGCGAAACCGACCGCGCAGCGTGCCGTCCCACGGCGCCGGCGGGACCGAGTCGCCGAAGAACTGGCGGACCAACGCGAGGTCGAGCGGTGCCGCCGCAAGGTCGAGGTCGCGGATGGCGATGTCGGGTCCGACATCGGCGACCAGCCGCCCGCTTACGTGCGAGTCGTCCGTCTGCACATCGAGATCGGCAATCGCGTAGCGCATCACGCCGCGCGTCGGTCCATTGCCGATCCGGACCGTGGCGCGTCCCGCGCCCTCCGTCGGCACGAACGTGCTGATCCAGGTGATCTCGGAGAGGTCCACCGTGTCGGCGCGCATCACCAGCGCGATCCGCGGTCCCGCGGCCTTGTCGTCCCAGCCGACTCCACCGCGCAGCGAGGCGCGCGAGCGCGGGAGCGCGAATCGGGTGAGGTCCACCTGCACCGAGTCAGGCCAGAGAGCGATTGTCCCCTCGGCGTGGCGGAGCGGGACCGGCGGCGCGTTGAGGTCCGCCCGCGCGTGCCGGAGGGCAAGTGTGCCGGTGCCGTCGAGGGTCCGGTAGGTGGATGGTCCGAGGGCGAGTTGCACGCCACGGACCGTCGTCTGCTTGAGGGGCGCTCCCGGCTCACGGTCCGGCCGTGTGATGGAGAAGTCGCCGCCAATGACGGCGAGGGAATCGAGCACGATCCGCCAATCGGGCCGGGCCCGGGGTGGGCCGACGGTGTCGGCGGCCGTGCCGTCGGTGATTACCCGGCCGAGGTTCCAGCGGCCCTCGGCGTCCTTCACGAGGTCCACGCGCGGTTGCACGATGCGAAGAAGACGGAGTCGCAGCACCCGGTCGAGCAGCGGCATCAGCGCGTACTCGACCGTCACCGCCCCGGTCGAGAGGATCGCCACGCCGGTTGCATCGCGGAGGACGAGCGAGTCGAGCGACGCCGACCCGAGCGGGGCGAGGACGAGTCCGTGCAGGGCGAGGTCGCCGCGTCCGCTGAAGGCGTTTTGGATTGCGCGCTCGACGCGCGTCTGCACAAGGCGCTGGCCCCAGTCGCTGCGCAAGAGGAAGGCGCCGCCACCGATGACGACGACGGCGAGGCCGCCGACGAGCACGAGCGTAGTCCACAACGCGATGCGCAGCCGACGGACCATCTAGAACGCCTCGCCGATGCTGAAATGGAACTGGAGCCGCGGCAGGAGGCCGTTGCGGCGCGGCGGTTGGAACGAAGTGGGGCAGGGCACCGGCCCGAGCGCATCGCTCGCTGCGGCGTCGAGGGGTTCCCGTGACCCCGGCGAGACGCAGATTGCGCGCCCCGGCACGCCACTGGTTGCCCGCTGCACGTAGAAGGCCGGCCCGGCCTCCCAGCCGTGTGGGTTATAGCCGACGTCCACCCGGAATGGCCCGATCGGCGTCACCAACCGCACGCCGACGCCCGGCGTTGCACGGAGGCCGGTGACCGCGTAGTTGCCGGAGGCGTTCCAGACGCGTCCGGCGTCGAGGAACACCACCCACCGCAGGATGTCGGTCGGCCAGCCACCGCGCGTGCGCAGCTCGAGGTTGACCAGCGCACTGGCGGTCCCGCCGGCGGGCGAGAGCCGGTCGAATCCGTCCGCGGGGTCGGCAAAGCCGACCTCCTCACCGCCCACGATCACGGTGTCGGAGATGGAGCGCACGATGTAGACCGCCGGCCCGAGCTGGCCCTGGCCGTAGCCGCGCACGGTGTTCTGGCCGCCGGAGTAGAACCGCTCCTGCGGAGGGACGAACGCGGCGAGTTCCTGCTTGGTCGCGATGATCCCGCCGGCGACGCGCGCGGCGCCGATGAGTCCGCGGGTCAGCGGCCGGTAGAGCGCGAACTCGAGCTGGGTGCGGTTGAAATTAATCCGCTGTCCCGGGTCGCCGACGCGCACGGTGCCCAGCCGCGTCTCGACCGCCCAGCGCTCGTCGTTCACGGCGAAGACGCCGAGCGCCGGCGCCGAGCGCGAGAGCGTCACGCCGGCGGCGTGCGTCACGCTCGGCGACTGGAGCAGGAGGCGGTCGTCGAACCGGCAGAGGCCGAAGACGGCGCAGGCCACCGCCTGGTCGGAGATCGTGCGGCCGGCGTCGAACCGGTAGGCGAACGACGTGTTGATGCGCGGGATCAGCGGGCGCTCCACCGATGCCAGGCCACCAATCGCGGTCTCGCGCACGTAGGTCTGGAATTCCGTGCGCTGCTCGCTGTAGAGCGTGAACTGGGGATGCCAGACGTCGCCGATCACGCCGCGCAGCTGGAGCGTCGCGCCGACGTAGTAGTTGAGCCGCGTGCTGAAGGTGTCGGCGCGCACGCCCGCCGCGCAGGCGCTCTCGAAGCCGTCGAACGGCGCGCCGATCCCGAGCTTCGACAGGCGGCCGTCGAGCTGGAGCCGGTGTGCGCGCCCGAGGAAGTTCTGCTGCGTGTAACGCGCCTGCGTGCGAAAGCAGTCAATCGTGCCCCAGCCGCCGCCGGCGCGCAGCGCGCTGTGGCGGCCCTCGACCAGCCGCACGCGGACCGGGATCGTGTCGCCGCGCGCGCCGCTGGGCACGGTGTCAATCGCCACCGTGCGATAGACGTCGTGGGAGTAGAGCAGTTGCTGGCTGGCCCCGACGTCGCTCGCGCGGTAGACGTCGCCCGGCTCGAACTTGAGCAGCGTGCGGATGTCGGCCGTCGAGAGGGCCGGGTGCGCGGGGTCGTTTGCGGTCAGGTCCACGGCAATGTCGCCGACGTGGATCAGGTTGCCCGGCGCGAAGTGGAGCGTGACGCGCGCGCGCCGTGCCGCACTGTCCACGCGCGCCTCGCGGCTCGGCGGCTGCGCGCGCGCGTACCCCGCGGCGCGGAGGAGTTGCTGGACCGAGTCCATCACCGCCACGAGGAGCGAATCGTCCATCGGTTTGCCGCGCAGCGAGGCCATCAGCGCCCCCTGGTTGACGACGCGGGGCGGGAGTCCGGCGAGCTGCACGGTGTCCATCCGCACGGGCCGCGCCTCGGTCACGCGGAAGTGGACCTTGACCGTGCTCGCACCCGTCCGGTCGAGCGTCACGCGCGAGGTCGTGCCGGGGTAGCCGCGCATCGCGTACCACGCGGCGATGCGGCGGGTGTCGCGGTCAACTTCCAGCGAATCGAGGCAGGCGGTCGGCCCGACGTTCCAGCCGAACCAGCGGCGGAGCTTGCCGGCGCGCTCGGTGTAGAGCATCGCGCGGAGGTCGGCATCGGCAATCGCCCGGTTGCCGGTGATCGCGAGCCCCTCGACGCGCGGCCGTCGGGTGGTACACCCGCGATCCTGCGCGGCTGCCACGGACGCGGCACCCACGAGCAGCAGGAGGAGGACGCGAGGTTGCACGGCGTATTCTATATTGGTGTACACCGTCCGAGCCATTACGCACCGCGGAGGCTGCCGATGTCCGTCCGTTCACTCGCACTCGCGCTACTCGCCCTGACCGCTGCCTGTTCTGCGGAGGAGCGTCGTCCGGCCGCCGCCGACCCGGCCTGCTTCGGCAGCCGTGTCCTCTCCTTCCAGGACCTGGTCGCCGAGGTCGTCATTCCGCCGGGCGAGGGGTGCGTCCACGGCACGTTCCAGGTCGTCTTCACGCGCGGCGCCGACACCCTCGCCACGCTCACCGAGACGCGCCACGGGACGGTCGGGTTTCTCGGGACCTCCGACGTGAACGGCGATGGCCGCGGCGAGTTCTTCATCGCCACGATGGCGATCGACCCATCGCACACCGGCGCGCTCTTCGGCTACACCGACACCGGCGGCATGATCGGGCGACTGACGCTCGCGCCGCTCGACTCGGCGCAGTCGGTCGGCTACGTCGGCCGCGACCGCTTTGGGTTCGGGGGCGCCGACCAGCTCGTGCGCGCCTTCCCGCGCGGCGGCGCCGACACCGCGTGGTTCGGCTACTCGCACGGCGAGGCGCGGTGGGTGACGATCCCGCGGCCGAGCTGGCTCCGCTAGGGTGCGCCGGGGTATTCCCGGAGTCCCGCCACCATCACGCCTTCTCGCTCCGATGACCGCTACCGAACTGAGCCCCGCACCGCCTGCGCCCTTGATTGGCGCGCGACATCGCGTCTTCTGGCCAGTCCTCCTGACCATCGTCCTCGCCGACATCGTCACCAAGCGGTGGGCCGAGCGGGCGCTCGAGCTGCACTTCCCGGAGGAGGTCGTCGGGCACTGGCTCCGCTGGACCTTGACCTACAACACCGGGGCGGCGCTGAATCTCTCCGTCGGCGACGCGTCGCGGGTCGTGTTCAGCGCCGTCGCGATCCTGATGCTGGGCTACCTCTTCCATCTCTACCGGCAGTCGGCGCCGCACGAGCGCGCCACGCCGGCGGCCCTCGCGCTGATCGCGGCCGGCGCGCTCGGCAACCTCATTGACCGCCTCCGCCACGGCAAAGGCGTCGTGGACTTCATTGACGTCGGCACGGCCAGTTGGCGCTTCTGGACCTTCAACATCGCCGATATGGGCGTCACGGTCGGCGCGGTGCTGCTCGCGATCCTGATGTGGCGCGAGGACCGCGAGGCGGCTGCGCCTGAGCGGAGCCGAGACTTGACGGGGCGGCCACACTAGGTAACCTTTCATCCGGATAAACGGATGAAACGACCCGCCCTCTTCGACCGCCTCTCGGCCCTTGCCGACCCCATCCGCTCGCGGCTCCTGCTCGTCCTCGAGCGCCACGAGCTGACGGTCTCGGAGCTCAAGGCCGTGCTGCAGCTCCCGCAGTCCACGGTGAGCCGGCACCTCAAGGTCCTGACCGACGCCGGCTGGCTGACCTCGCGCGAGGACGGTACCTCCAACCGATATCGGCTCGAGGCGCGCGGGCTCGACGTCGCCTCGCGCCGGCTGTGGACCGCGGTGCGCGAGGAGGCCGAGGCGCATTCGGCGGCCCGCCGTGACACCCTGCGCGTGAAGGGCGTCCTCGCCGAGCGTCACACCCGCTCGCAGGCGTTCTTCGCCGGGTCCGCCGCGCAGTGGGATCGGCTCCGGGCCGAGCTCTTCGGCACGCGCACGGAGCTCTTCGCCCTCCTCGGCCTGCTTGACGCCTCCCACGTCGTGGGCGACCTCGGGTGCGGCACCGGACAGTTGGCCGAGGCCGTCGCGCCCTTCGTCGGCCGCGTGATCGCGATTGACGAGTCGGCGGCGATGCTCAAGGCTGCCCGCGCGCGGTTTGGCGCGCTCCCCAACGTCGAGCTGCGCCAGGGCGCGGTCGAGGCGTTGCCAATTGACGACGCGACGCTCGACATCGCCGTGCTCTCGTTGGTGCTGCACTTCGTGGCGGATCCGGCGGCGGTGCTGACCGAGGTCCGTCGCACACTCCGCCCAGACGGCGGCCGCCTGTTGCTCGTGGACATGCTGCCCCACGACCACGCCGAGTTCAAACAGACGATGGGTCACGTCTGGCTCGGCTTCGACGCCGAACAGGTTGCCCAGTGGGGCGCCGCTGCCGGATTTCGTTCCGTACGCCAACACGCCCTCCCCGCCGCCCCGGCATCCAAGGGGCCGACGCTGTTTACCGCCGTACTGCAGGTGTGAGGGGTAAGGTCTCACCTCTCACCTTTCACCTTTCACCTTTCACGTAAGAATCCAATGTCCGCGACCATCAGCAAGCCCCAGCCAAAGTCCTCCGCCCGTCCCGCGTTCAAGGTGAAGGACCTTTCCCTTGCCAACTGGGGACGCCAGGAGATCCGCCTCGCCGAGTACGAGATGCCTGGCCTGATGGCGCTCCGAGCCGAGTACCGGGAGAAGAAGCCCCTCGCGGGCGCGCGCATCATGGGGTCGCTCCATATGACCGTGCAGACCGCCGTCCTCATCGAGACGCTCGCCGAGCTCGGTGCCGACGTGCGGTGGGTCTCGTGCAACATCTTCTCCACGCAGGACCACGCCGCGGCGGCAGTCGCGGTGGGGAAGGACGGCTCGGTCGAGCAGCCGCGCGGGATTCCGGTCTTCGCCTGGAAGGGCGAGACGCTCGAGGAATACTGGTGGTGCACCGAGCAGGCGCTGATGTGGCCCGACGGCGCCGGCCCGACCCTCATCCTCGATGACGGCGGCGACGCGACGATGCTCGTCCACAAGGGCACCGAGTACGAGGCCGCCGGCAAGGTCCCGGCCTTTGACCCGACGAACGACCCCGAGGAGTGGGGCGTGATCCTCGGGCTGCTCCGCCAGACGCTCCAGGAGGACCCGACGCGCTGGACGAAAGTCGGGCAGGCAATCCGCGGCGTCTCGGAGGAGACCACCACCGGCGTGCACCGCCTCTACGAGATGATGGCCGCGGGGACGCTCCTCTTCCCGGCAATCAACGTCAACGACGCGGTCACCAAGTCGAAGTTCGACAACCTCTACGGCTGCCGGCACTCGCTCACCGACGGCATCCTCCGCGCGTCGGACGTGATGCTGGCCGGCAAGGTCGCGGTGGTGATGGGCTACGGCGACGTCGGCAAGGGATCGGCGCAGTCGCTGCGCGCGCAGGGCGCGCGCGTGGTCATCACCGAGATTGACCCGATCTGCGCCCTGCAGGCGGCGATGGAGGGTTATCAGGTGACGACGCTCGAGGACGTCGTCACGACGGCGGACGTCTTCATCACCGCCACCGGCAACGCCAACATCATCTCCGTTGACCATATGGCGAGGATGAAGGACAAGGCGATCGTAGGGAACATCGGCCACTTCGACAACGAGATAGACATGGCCGGCCTGAAGAACTACCCGGGCATCAGGCGCAACAACATCAAGCCGCAGTTCGACGAGTGGATCTTCCCCGACGGCCACTCGGTGCTGATCCTCGCCGAGGGGCGGCTGCTCAACCTCGGCTGCGCGACTGGGCATCCGTCGTTCGTGATGTCGGCGTCGTTCACCAACCAGGTGATGGCGCAGATCGAGCTGCACACCAACAGCAGCAAGTACCAGAAGAAGGTCTACGTGTTGCCGAAGAAGCTCGACGAGAAGGTGGCGCGGCTGCACCTGGACAAGCTGGGCGTGAAGTTGACCAAGCTGACCGAGAAGCAGGCGGCGTACATCGGGGTGCCGGTGGATGGGCCGTACAAGCCGGACCACTACCGGTACTAGCGGGGAGGGAGGCGCGTTACCTTCCCGCCAATGAAGATCTACTCCTGGAACGTGAACGGCCTTCGCGCGGTGCTGAAGAAGGGCCAGTTCCAGTCGTTCATCGCCAAGCACCGGCCCGACATCCTGTGCCTCCAGGAGACGAAGGCGGAGCGCGAGCAGGTGGAGATTGACCTGCCCGACTATCACGAGTACTGGAACTCGGCCGCCAAGAAGGGCTATTCGGGCACGGCGATCTTCAGTCGGACGGAGCCGCTGTCGGTCACGAACGACTTTCCGAAGGCCTTGGCACGGCGCTACAGATTCACCGACAGCGAGAGACGCGACAGCGCCGACGAAGGCCGCGTCATCACGGCGGAGTTCAAGAAGTTCCATGTGGTGACCGTGTACACGCCGAACGCCAAGGACGACCTGAGCCGCCTGCCGCTGCGACGCAAGCATTGGGACCCGGCGTTCCTGGCGCACTGCAAGCAACTGGAGAGGAGAAAGCCGGTCATCTTCTGCGGCGACCTCAACGTCGCGCACACCGAGCTGGACCTGGCCAACCCCAAGCCGAACGTCGGCAGGAAGGGGTTCACCGTCGAGGAGCGGCAGGGATTCCAGGCGTTCATTGACGCGGGATTCGTGGACACGCTACGGATCTTTCGGCAGGGCAACGGCCACTACACCTGGTGGAGTCGTTTCGCGAACTCGCGCGCGCGGAACGTCGGGTGGCGCATTGACTATGTGCTCGTGTCGTCGGTGCTGCGGAAGGCGGTGAAGGCCGCGGACATCCACGTTGACGTGATGGGCAGCGACCACTGCCCGGTGAGCATCACGCTCGGGGCGGTGTAGATTCACGGGATGCGACACTCCACCTACCTCCTCGCGGCCGCGCTGCTGACGGCTCCCGTCGTCGGCTGCGCGCAGCCCCCGGCCACGACGGGCCCGGCCGACCCCAACCTGGCCCGCGCCCACGCGGTCCTCCGCGCCGCGCCGTTGATTGACGGCCACAACGACCTGCCGTGGGCGATCCGGAACTTCGCCGCCGCACCGCACGACGTGGAGGCGTACGACCTCCGCCGGACCACCACGGGGCACACTGACATCGCGCGGCTGCGTTCGGGGATGCTCGGCGGCCAGTTCTGGTCCGTCTACATCCCCGGCGACACGGCCACCGCGCGCCTCGGATTCGCGAAGGTGCAGCTCGAGCAGATTGACATCGCGCTGCGCGTGTTCGCCAAGTACCCGGAGGTGTTCGAGTTCACGACGACCGCCGCCGGATTCCGCGGCGCGTTTGCGCGCGGGCGGATCGGGTCGGTGATGGGGATGGAGGGCGGCCACGCGATCGAGAACTCGCTCGGCGCCTTGCGCGCCTTCCACGCGATGGGCGTGCGCTATATGACGCTGACGCACAACCAGCATCTCGACTGGGCCGACGCGCACCCATCCGGCCAGCGCCACGGCGGGCTGACCGCGTTCGGCCGGGAAGTCGTGCGCGAGATGAACCGCCTCGGGATGCTGGTGGACCTCTCGCACACCTCCCCGGGCACGATGAGCGATGCGCTCGATGTCACCGAGGCGCCCGTGATCTTCTCGCACTCCAACGCCTTTGCCGTCGCCAGCCACACGCGCAATGTGCCGGACTCGATCCTGGCGCGCCTGCCGCGGAACGGCGGCGTGGTGATGGTGACCTTCGTGCCCGGTTTCATCTCGCAGGAGCTGGTGGACCGCTCGCGCCGGCCGGAGGGCGAGCGCGCGATGCCGACGCCACGGGCGACGATCGCCCAGGTGGTGGAGCACATCGAGCATATCCGGCGCGTCGCCGGCATTGACCACGTCGGGATCGGCGGCGACTTCGACGGCATTGACGAGGTGGTGGAGGGGCTCGAGGACGTCGCGAGCTATCCGGGCCTCTTCGCCGAGCTGGCGCGGCGCGGCTGGAGCGATGCCGACCTGCGGAAGCTCGCCGGGGAGAACGTGCTCCGCGCCTTTGAGCGCTCGGAGCAGGTGGCGGCGCGGCTCCAGCGGGAGCGGCCGCCGAGCACGGCAACGATCGAGCGACTCGACGGCCGCGCGCCCTGACCGTAGAGGCGGGCCGCGCGCTGCCGTCCCCGTCCGCGTCGCGCGGCTATCCGCGCTGTTTCTTCACCCGCGCCGCGTGGATCGCGAAGACGCGCTTCCCCGTCTCGGTCTCGGTGGCCACCCATTCGGCGTTCAGGAACGCGCGCGGGTTGAGGTCGGTCCGGATCCGCTCCAGCCAGGGATGCGCCTTCGCAAACAGGATCATCCCCTCGCCATTGCTCTCCATCGCCAGGTCGGGGTTCAGCACCCCGTGCTTGATCAGCCCGTAGGCCAGCTCCCAGTAACTCCCGACCTGGCGGTACGCCGCATTCAGCGGGTGCTCGGTCTTGGTGACGGCGGCGAACTCGTCGAACGACTTGGGGAGGAACTTCTGGTTGAGGGCGTCGCGCGACTGGCGCATCACGGGCTCGCGACGGAGTTCGTAGAGCCGGAGGACGAGGTCGGCGTCGCGATGGTCGGGGAAGTCTCTGGCCACGGGGCGTGGGGTGGCGGGAAGCACTGCGGGGGGCGGCGGACTGATGGTATCTTACCAGCGAGCGCGGTCCAGTGGGGACCCGCACGTCCTTCAGAGAGGAACCATTGCCGATGCGCCGTCTTTTCGTTGTTGCCGCGACCCTCCTCGCCGCCACCCCGCTCGCCGCCCAACAGGGCCCGCTGACCGCCGCCGCCAGCACGCGGGCGACGACGGTCGTGACCCTCAACCCGCCGCGCGTGCAGGGCCAGCCGGCGCCGACCGCGCTCACGATCAGGCTCGACTACGGCCAGCCGCACGTCCGCGGGCGTGCGGTCCCCACCGAGCTGGCCGCCGACGGGACGATCTGGCGCACCGGCGCCAACGCGTCCACCACGCTCACGACCGAAGCGAACCTCGTGATCGGCGGCGCGGATGTGCCGAAGGGCGCGTACTCGATCTACACCATCCGGGACGGCGGCCGGTACTTCCTCATCATCAACCAGAACACGGGACAGTGGGGCACGCAGTACGACGCCACCAAGGACCTCGTGCGCGTGCCGCTGCGGGCGCGGACGCGCGCCGAGCCGCTGGAATCGCTGCAGATCGCCTTCGTGCCGGCGGCCGAGGGCCCGGCGGGGGGCGTGCTGTCCATCTCGTGGGGCACACTCGAGCTGACGACGGACTGGTCGGCGAAGTGATGGCGCGCGGGGCGGTGCTGGGACTGCTACTCTGGTCGAGCACCGCCGCCGCGCAGGATCCCGCGCGCGCGGACCTTGAGGCGCGCCTGAGCGCAGGCGACGCGGCGTGGGCGCGGGAGGATCATCCCAGCGCGTTCGCGGCGTACAACGCGGTGGTGCGCGCCGACTCCGCCTACTCCACGCGGGCCCTCTTCCGGCTTGGGACGCTGCACGCGTGGCGCGGCCGCTACCGCGCCGCGCTCGCCTGCCATCGGCTCTACGTGCGTCTCGTCCCGGACGATCTCGATGGGCAGCTCGCCATCGCGCGCACGCTGGCCTGGTCGGGTCGCTACGACGACGCGCTGGCGCTCTACGCCTCGCTCGCCGGGGGCGGCGCAACGCGCGAGGCCGCGAAGGGGGAGGCGCGGGTCTTGGCCTGGCGCGGCGACCTCGGCCCCGCCGAGGACCGGTGGCGACGCATCACGCACGACCATCCGGACGACGCCGAGGCGTGGACGGGGCTCGGGCAGGTGCTGCGGTGGAGGGGACGCTTCGTCGCCGCCGAGGAGGCGCTTGCGCGCGCGCTCGCGCTCGCTCCCGACGACCGCGATGCGCGCGAGCAGGCGGCCTGGGTGCGCGCAGACGTCCGGCCGTCGTCGTCGTTTGGGATCGTCTGGGCGCGCGATTCGGAGCGCAATACGCTCCATCATCTCGAGGTGAGCGGCGCGATGCTGACGCGCGGCAATCATCGCATTACCGGCACGCTGCGCGGGAAGCAGGTGGCCACGGGCTCCGTCGGCAGCGCCGTAGTCGTTCCGGGAGCGCACGGGGTGGTCCAATGGCAGCCGGGCGAGGGGCGCTGGACGTTGCGCGGTGAACTCGGTGTCGTGCAGTTCCCGGCGGGGGCGGGTGCCGCGTCCGGCCACCTCCGCATCGGCGGACGTGCGAGCGGACGGCTCGGGCCGCGGCTCACGGTCGGCGGCGGCGCGGGGCGTGAGCCGTTCGACGACCTCGCGTCCACGGTGGACCGCGCGCTGATGCTCACGACGGCTGACGCGGAGCTCGGCTTCGTCGTGCATCCGCAGCTCTCGCTCGGCGTCGCGGCGAGCCACGGCGAGGTCAGCGGTCGCGCGCTAGGCGACAAACGCACCACCGCGCTGGGCGCGGCCCGCTGGACTTTGGCGCCGGGCCTCCAGCTTGCCGTGACCCACCGTGAGGTGGCGTGGGACGACCCGCAGTTCGGCGTCTTCTTCGCGCCGCAGCGCTTTGCGCTCACCGAGGGGAGCGTGCGTTGGGTGCGGCCGCGCGACCTCGGGCTCGTTGCCACCGCCGAGGCGGGGCTGGGTGCACAGCTGGTCCGGTTCGAGGGCGATCCCACGTCGAGCAGCCGCGCGCCTCGCGTGGCCGTGCAGGTCGGGTGGAGGCCGCGCCCTGGACGTGAGATTGTCGCCGGATTCGTCCACGCCTCGGTGGCCGGCGCGGGGACGGTCACCGCGGACGACTATCGCTATCGCGCGGCGACGCTCACTGGCCGCTGGACCTTCTAGCGTCCCTCAGCGGCCGAGGACGACGAGCAGCTCCCCCGCGATGGTCAGCGGATCGAACGGCTTCGTCAGGCAGGCGATTGCCCCGACCTCGAGCGCCGCGTCGCGCTCGCCGCTCTGTGCGCGCGCGGTGAGGAAGACCACCGGGATGGCCGCGGTGGCTGGGTCGGCCTTCAGTCGGCGGCAGGTCTCGTAGCCGTCGAGTTCGGGCATCATTGCGTCGAGCAGGATCGCGTCGGGCGGCGCCTCCCGGGCCCGCTCGAGGAGCGCGGCCCCCGACGGCACGACCTCGGCCTCGATGCTCGGCTCCAGGCCGAGCGCCAGCTCGAGGATCGTGCGGATGTCGGGTTCGTCGTCGGCGCAGAGGAGTCGCATAGGGGGAAAATGTGGCCGCTGGACGCGCGGCGGCGCAACGCGGGCTGTCGGGACGAGGGGACGGACGCGATCATTAGGTACGGCGCGGCTCCTCGGCCGCAGCCTTCCTCGATCGCCCCCGAATGCCGGAACCCGGAGACCTGAAGGACGTTCTCGCGAAGCTGCGCGAGCGCTACCTGGCCTCGAGCGGCAACACGATCGCCGCCTTCGCGCAGCTCGCCGAGCAGTTGCACGAAACGCCCGCGGCGCCGGAGGTCGTGGAGACGCTGCGCCGGGAACTGCACCGCGTGCACGGCACCGCGGGAAGCTACGGCTTTCAGGCAGCGAGCCGGTTGGCGGGCGCCCTCGAGCCGCTGGCGGTCAAATGGGCCGCCAATCCCCAGTTGGACCGATCGCGCCGCGCGCCGATCGTCCGGCAGTTCGTGCGCGGGCTCGGCGCGGCGCTGCACGCGCCGTCGGTCTCGGCGCCCGACACGTCGCTGCACCGGGTGCTGCTGGTCGAGGTGCCCGACGAGGCGGCGTCGGGGCTTGTCGCCGAGGCGATGCACCGCGGCTACCACGTGGAGCAGGCGTCGGCCGGCGCCCTGGTCGAGGTCCTGGAATCGTCGGCGCCGACGATCGTGGTGGCGGGCGCGCACGTCTCGCTTTCGTTGCCGGAGGGGGTGCCGCTGATCCAACTCCGCACTACCGGCGTGGCGGTCGCCTCCAACCTCGGCGCGCGGGTGCTCGACATCAACTCCGACCCGCAGGAAGTCCTGCTGATGGCCGAGTCGCTCGCCACGCGGACCGGTCTCGTCGGCCTGACGCTGCTCGTCGTCGAGGACGATCCGGCGATGTCGGACCTCCTGCGCGCGCTCGGTGAGCGGCAGGGGATGTTCGTCGAGACGCGTGGTGACGCGCGCGATCTCAAGGCAACGATTGACGCGGTCCAGCCGGCCCTCCTCCTCCTCGACATCGGGCTGCCGGGCGTCAACGGCCTGGTGGCGACGCGCGAGCTGCGGAGCGATGCACACTACGAGGACCTGCCGATAGTCCTCGTCTCCGCCTCGACCGACGTGGATACCCGCACCGCGGCCTTTGTCGCGGGCGCCGACGACTTCCAGTCGAAGCCGGTGGTCGCCGAGGAGCTGCTGCGCCGGGTCTCTCGCCTGCTCGACCTCGCCCGCCAGCGCCAGCTCTCGCGCGGGGTGCATCCGGGCACGGGGATCTGGCTCCCCGACCGTGCGCTGCGCGCGTTCGACGAGCGGCTCGGCGCCGCCGCTGCGGTAGCCGAGCCGATGGCGGTGGCGCTGCTCCGGCCGCTGGAGCCGCCGGACGGAGCCCAGCGCTCGGCGCTCTGGCACCGCGAGCTCCGCCGGGTCACGCAGGCGCTCGCTGCGGACGGCGTCGCGGCAGGATTTCGCGACGAGTGTGCGGCGATGCTGCTGGTGCCTGGCGAGCCCCAGCGGGCCGTCGCGCAACTTGAGGCGTTTGCCGCCGAGTCGCACGCGGGTCACCAGCCGTGGATCGCCGGGATCGCGGCGCTGCGGCCGGGCGCGGACCCGAGCACACGGCGGCTGGCCCACCTCGCCGAGGAGGCGTGGATCTCGGCGCGCGACGGGGGGGAGCTCGTGCACTGGTGGCACGAGCGGGACGCTGGGATCGCCCCCGATGTGGTCGTCGTCGAGGACGACTCGGCGCTCGCCGACCTGATCAGCTTCGCGCTTGCGGCGCGCGGCCTGACCTACATCGTCTATTCCACGGGCCCGGCGGCGCTCGATGGGCTGCGGGCGATGCGTGTGCACGGCCGCTCGCCGCTCATCCTCCTCGACGTGGACCTGCCGGGCCTCGACGGCTTCTCGCTCCACGAGCAGCTGCGCGTGGAGCGCGCGGGGGTCTTCCGCACGGTGTTCATGTCGGTGCACGCGAGCGAGGCGGATCAGCTGCGTGCGTTACGCGCCGGCGCGCTCGACTACCTCGCCAAGCCGCTCAGCCTGCGCGTGCTGATGGCCAAGATCGTGAGCTGGCGCGCGTTGGGGCCGACCCCGTGATCGCCGCCTGGGTCTTCGCGGTGATTGCGATCGTCCAGGCCGGCTTCATCCTCCTGCTCGTCCTCTTCCTGACGATTCGCCGGCGCTACGACCGCACCCAGCGCGCCGCCTTCCGGGCCGCGCGGGCGGCGCTTGACGTGCCGTTGCGGAACTGGATCGTCGCCGGCGCGCACGCCGACCCGGTGGTGCGCGCGTTGCGGGCGCTGCCGCGCACGACGGCGATTGGGTACGTGTCGCTGCTCGCGCGGCAGACGATTCCGGCCGCGCAGCGCGACGAACTGGCGGAGGCCCTCCGAGGCGAGACGTGGGTGAGGCGCGCGGTAGGGCAGCGCGACTCGCGCTTCTGGTGGCGCCGGCTCGAGGCGGCGCGGGCACTCTCGATCGTCGGCACCGGCGACGACCGGGATGCCGTGTCGCGGCTGCTGCGCGACGAACACCCGGCGGTGCAGATCGCGGCGGCGTCGGCGTTGCCGCGCGTGGCCGACCCGGTGCTGCTCGACGAGGTCCTCGACGGCCTCTTCACCTATCCGAAGGTGCTGCGCCACTATCTCACGACCGTGCTGCGGGCGACGCCGGGCGCCATCGGGCCGGCACTCGCGCGGCGGATCCGCGTGACGGACGAGGCGGTCGAGCTCGCGGCGCAGGTGGCGCTCGCCGGCGCGCTCGATGCCCCGGAGGCGATCACGGCGTCGCTCGCCCACGCCGACCACCCGGACGCGATGGTGCGGCGCGCCGTCGCCCGCACGCTCGCCCGACACCCCGATCCGGAGTCGGCGCGCGCGCTCGCCGTGCTGGTGCGTGACCACGCGCCGAGCGTGCGGGCGGCGGCGGCGACGTCGCTCGGCGAGCTCGGGGCGGGCAGGGCGGCGCCGGTGCTTGCCCCGCTCCTCGCCGACCCGGCGTGGATGGTGCGCCTGCGCGCCGCGCTCGCGCTCGCGCAGGTCGGCGAACGGGGGCGGGGGGGG
>JBBDYC010000016.1:8627-33101 GCA_040901985.1 Gemmatimonadaceae bacterium | reverse complement strand
CGCGGCGCTCCGCGCCGCGCGCGAGAGCCCGGACCGGTTTGCCCGCGACACGGCGACGCTCGTCAGCGGCCTCAGCGACGGCGCGGTGCTCGATATGGCGGATGCGTGATCGCGGATCCCGTCCTCCTCGACGCCATCCGCAGCATCCTCTGGTGGGCCGACCACGCGGCCCTCGCCTACCTCCTTGCCCTGAATAGCGGCTACGCCATCCTGCTGATCCTCTCGGTCCCCGAGCTCTGGCGACACTGGCGTCTCGCCGCCGACGAGCACCTCCAGCGCCTCCTCGCGTCGGACGCCCTCCCCCCTCTCTCCCTCCTCGTGCCGGCGTACAACGAGGAGGTCAGCATCACCTCGAGTCTCCTCTCCTTCCTGACCCTCGAGTATCCGCATCTTGAGGTCATCGTCGTGAACGACGGCTCGAAAGACGGGACGATGGACGTACTGGTACGCGAGTTCGATCTCTACGAGGTGCCGCCGGCCTATCCGGTGACGATTGCGACCAAGTCGGTGCGGCACTACCATCGGTCGCGGCGCCACTCCCGGCTCCTCGTGATAGACAAGGAGAACGGCGGGAAGGCCGACTCCCTCAACGCCGCGATGAATGCGGCCCGGCATCCGTTCGTCGTGGCGGTGGACGCCGACACGCTGATCGAGCCCGACGCGCTGATCCGGCTCGCGCGACCCTTCCTGCTCGGCGACAACATTGCCGCGGTCGGTGGCACGATCCGCGTCGCCAACGAGTGCATCGTGGAGTACGGGCGCGTGGTCGAGGCGCGGGTGGATCCGCGCTGGCTCCCCGGATGCCAGGTCGTCGAGTACCTGCGCGCCTTCCTCTTCGGCCGGCTCGGGTGGAACCGGCTCGGCGGCAACCTCATCATCTCGGGGGCGTTCGGCCTCTTCCGCCGGGAGTACCTGATGGCCATCGGCGGCTACCGGACCGGCAACGTGACCGAGGATATGGACCTCGTGGTGCGGCTGCATCGGTACCTGCGCGAGAACGGGATCCGGGCGTCGCTCCCCTTCATCCCCGACCCCGTGGCGTGGACCGAGGTGCCGACCTCGGCGCGCGTCCTGGCCCGCCAGCGCGAGCGGTGGCATCGCGGGCTCATCGGCACGCTGTGGGAGCACCGCACGATGCTGTTCAACCCGAAGTACGGGCGGATCGGGATGGTGGCCGTGCCGTTCTACCTCTTCGGGGAGATGATCGCGCCGCTGGTCGAGGTGGGGGGCTGGCTGGCGCTCGTCGTCGGGCTGCTGGTCGGCGCCGTGGACGGCGGCTTCGCGCTCGTCTTTCTCGCCGTCGCGATCGGCTATGGCACGCTCCTCTCGATCTGGGCGATCGTGCTCGAGGAACTGAGCTTCCGGCGCTACCGTCGGCGCCGCGACTTCTGGCGGCTGATCGGCTACGCGCTGATCGAGGGCCTCGGCTTCCGCCAGATGACGGTGCTCTTCCGCCTCCAGGCCTTCTGGAAGTACGCGCGCGGCGTGGAGAGCTGGGGCACGATGACGCGCGAGGGGTTCGGCGCGCGGCCGCGCTGAGCGCGCGCCGCTCCCGGGTCGCCCGGGGCCGGCTCAGGCGGCGCCGTGGAGCTCGCGCCGCACCCGGTCCACCACCATCTCGTGCCGATCGCGTGTCTTCACGAAGGCGTCGGCGACGCGCACTCCCGATTCGCGGAGCTCGTCGGCGGTGAACTCGTGCGCCGAGTAGAGGATGAGGGCGAGCGCCCGATGCCGGGGATCCTTTCGGAGCCGCCGCGAGAACGCCAGTCCGTCCATCCCGGGGAGCCCGTGGTCCACGATGATGACCTTCACGTTCTCCGTGGCGAGGAGCGCCAAGGCCGCCTCGGCGCCAACGACGGCGATCGGCCGCGCAAAGGGCTCAATCGAGGCGGCGAGCACGGCGCGCAGGGACTCGTCGTCCTCCACGACCAACACCACCGCGCGGGCGTCCGCGCGGCTTGCCGTCGCGGCCGCGATCGGCAGTGCCACCCAGAAACTCGCCCCGCCGCCCTCGGCATTCTCGAACCCGACCTGGCCGCCGTGGAGCTCGGTGATCCCTTTCGCGATGCTGAGCCCGAGCCCCGTGCCGCCGCTTTGCCTGGATTGCGCGCCACCGGCCTGTTGGAACCGCCCGAAGATGCGCGAGGCGAACTCGGGAGCGATGCCCGGCCCGTGGTCGCGCACCGACACGACCACGCGGTGCGACGCGGCGTGCACCGTGACCTCCACCGCGGAGCCCTTTGGCGAGAACTTGATGGCGTTCGACGCGAGGTTCGTGAAGACCTGGATGAGGCGGTCCGAGTCGCCAATCACCTCCACATCGCTTTCGGCCGTGAGGACGAACCGCACGTCGGCGTCGCGGGCGTACCCCTCGAGGCCGGCAATCGTCGCCTCGATCAGCGGCACGAGGCGCAGGCGATCGTGGCGGATCGCCACGTGGCCGGCATCCATCTTCTCGATGTCGAGGATGTCGTTGATGAGCCGGATCAGCCGGTCGGTGTTGGTGAGGGCGATCCGCAGCAGCTCGAGCCCCTTGGGCGGGACCTCGCCGGCCTTGCCCCCGATGAGGAGCCCCAGCGCGCCGCGCATCGAGGTCAGCGGTGTCCGCAGCTCGTGGCTCACCGTCGAGACGAAGTCGGCCTTCAGCCGTTCGAGTTCCTTCAGCTTCTCGATGTCGTCCTGGAGCTGGCGCTCGCGCATCTCGATGCTCTGGGCGAGCCGGTCGAACGTGTGCGCCAGCCGCGCCATCTCGCGGTTGGGCGCCCGCTTCGCGTGCGGCAGCCGCGCGTCGCCGTAGCGGCCAGCGTCGAGCGCTTCCGCCGCACCAACCACCTGGTGCATCGCGCGTGCGACGAGACGCATCAACAGCGCCAGGGCAAGGAGAAAGACCGCCACCGCTGCCGCGCGGAGGACGAAGGCTTCCCATTCGTCGCGTGCCGCGAAGGCCTCGGCTTGGTATTCGAGCCGGATGACATCGTCGCGGAGGTCGCGGAGGAGCTGCGCGTGCTGGACGCGCAACGTGTCGAGAAAGGCGGCGCCGCGCGCGACGAACCGCGCACCCGGTGTCCCCTCGGCAAACGCGTCGAGTCCGCCGCGCCGACGTCGCTCGACGCTCGGCCCGACCACCTCGCGCTCCCAGCGGTCCACCGTGCGGGCAATCCGCGCAAGGCCGGCGCGGATCCGCGCGTCGCGGGCTCCATACTCGTGGAGCAGCACCGAGTCGGCGGAGAAGGACCGCCGCGCCTGGCCGAACGATACCAGCCGATCCTCGGTGCCCGAGAGGATGAAGCCTCGATGGGCGGCGGACATCGCCGTGATTGAGGTTATCATCCGGACCGCCGCCATTTCGAGTTGGTGGATGCGCGCGAGCTCCTCGTTGCGCTCACGCGCAGCGGCCTCGGCCTCGTCGGCAGCAAGGCGCGCCGTCAGGAACCAGGCCAGTGCCACCAGCATCCCCACCACCGCCAACTGCGCCGTGAACGGGAGACTCCGCCACGAGGAGAGGCGCGGGGAGGACGGTGCGGAGTGCGGTTCGAGGAGATCCACGTCGGCGGGAGAGGGTCGGTCGAAAGGTCGCCCGGGGGCGCGGACGACGCCAGCGACGGCGGCGTGGTAAATTGCCCGGGTCGCCACGCCCCTCCAACCGGCACCGCAATGTCCGCGCCCCGCACGCCCCTCCACGCCCTCCGCGCCGCCGGCCAGTCCATCTGGCTCGACTTCATTGACCGCGACCTCCTCGAGGGCAATCGCCTCCGCCGTCGGATCGAGGACGAGGCGCTCACCGGGATGACGTCCAACCCGACGATCTTCGAGAAGGCGCTCGAGAAGGGCACGGCGTACGACGCGCAGCTCCGGGAGGCCGCCGAGGGCCGCACCGCCTTGGAGCTCTTCGAACTGGTCGAGACCGACGACGTGCGCGCCGCCTGCGACGCCTTCCGCGACGTGTACGTGGCGTCGAAGGCGCACGACGGCTACGTCTCGATCGAGGTCTCGCCAGCCGCGGCGCACGACGCCGACGCGACAATCGCCGAGGCCCACCGGCTCTGGATGACCGTCGCGCGGCCGAACGTGATGATCAAGGTCCCCGGGACGCCCGACGGGTGCCGTGCGCTCGAGCGGCTGGTGGCCGACGGGCTCAACGTGAACGTCACGTTGCTCTTCGCGGTGGCCGCGCACGACCGCGTGATGGACGCATACCTGCGCGGCCTCGAGGCGCGCGCCGCCGCCGGCGGAGACCTCACGACGGTGGCGTCGGTGGCGTCATTCTTCGTCAGCCGGGTGGACAGCGCCATTGACGCCGCGCTCGACGCCACGGTCGCCGCCGGCACGCTCGCCGCCGACCGTGCCGCCGCACTCCGGGGCCGCGCCGCGATCGCCAACGCCAAGCGGGCCTACCGCCTCTTCACCGAGCGCTTCAGCGGCCCGCGGTGGGGGACGCTTCGCGCCCGTGGCGCCCAGGTCCAGCGCCCCCTCTGGGCGAGCACGAGCACCAAGAATCCGGCCTACCGCGACGTGATGTACGTCGAGCAGCTGATCGGCCCCGAGACCGTGAACACGATGCCCCCGGCGACGCTCGACGCGTTTCGCGACCACGGCGTGGTCAAGCGCACGGTGGACGCCAACGCCGCCGAGGCGGAGCGGCTCCTCAGCGACCTCGGTGCCATTGGGATTGACCTCGACGCGGTGACCGATCGCCTCCTCGTCGAGGGGCTCGCGTCATTCCAGAAGTCGTTCGACAGCCTCGTCGCCGGGATCGGGCGGAAGACCGCCGCGCTCGGGCGTCCCGTTGCCGTGGATCGCTGATCCCGTGACCCCGCTCCCCGGCACGGCCGTCGGCGACGCCGTCACCAAGATCGTGGCCACCATCGGGCCCGCCTCGACGAGCCCCGACGTGATCCGCAAGCTGGTGCTGGCGGGAATGAACGTCGCGCGGCTCAACTTCTCGCACGGCGCCCAAGAGGAGCACGCCCGCACGGTCGAGACGATCCGCGGCATCGCCCAGGAGCTCGGGCGGCCGCTCGCGATCCTCGGTGACCTGCAGGGCCCGCGCATCCGCATCGGCGCACTCAGCGATGCCATCCCGCTGGTGGAGGACGAACAGGTCGTCCTCGCACCGGAGGAAAGCGCCAAGGACGGCGAGATCCCGGTCACCTACGACGCCCTCGCCGGCGACGTCGTGGTCGGCGGCACAATCCTCGTGGACGACGGCCTGATCGCGCTGAGCGTCGAGCAAATCGTCGGCGCGCGGGTCCACGTGCGCGTCCGCTACGGCGGGCTCCTCAAGAGCAACAAGGGGATGAACCTCCCCGGCGTGGACGTCTCGGCGCCGTCGCTCACCGAGAAGGACCGCGCCGACATCCCGTTCGCGATCGAACACGACCTCGACTACCTCGCGCTGAGCTTCGTCCGGCGCCCCGAGGACATCGAGGAGCTGCGCGCGCTGCTCCCGAAGGGGATGCTGATCGTCGCCAAGATCGAAAAGGACTCGGCGCTCGAGCGGATCGAGGGGATCCTCCGGGTCACCGACGCGGTGATGGTTGCCCGCGGCGACCTCGGCGTCGAGCTGCCGTTCGAGCAGGTGCCGCTGCAGCAGAAGCGCATCATCGGCCTGGCGAATCGGTACGGACGGCCGGTGATCACGGCGACCCAGATGCTCGAGTCCATGGTCCAGCATCCGCGGCCGACGCGCGCCGAGGCGAGCGACGTCGCCAACGCGATCCTCGACGGTACCGACGCGGTGATGCTCTCGGCGGAGACGGCGGCAGGACTGCATCCGGAGCTGGCGGTGAAGGCGATGCGCCGGATCGCCAACGCCGCCGAGGTGGCGCCGGTGGAACGCGGCCGCGGCATTGACCGCCTTGAGCCGGGACGCGCGACCATCGAGGAGACGATTGCCAGCGCCAGCGTGACCGCCGTGCGCCTGCTCGGCTCCTCGACAATCGTCGTCTTCACCAAGAGCGGCTTCTCGGCGCGGATCGTCGCCGCGCGGCGTCCCAACGTGCGGATCGTCGTCCTCACGGACAACGCGCGCACCTACCGCCAACTGGCCCTGGTCTGGGGCGTCGTGCCGATCCTCGTGCCGCACTGCAACACCTACGACGAGATGGCGGCGCTGGCCCGCGAGCACCTCGTGCAGCGCGGCTTCGCCAAGCCCGGCGACCGCGTCGTCGTCACCGCCGGCGTCCCGTTCGACGTGCCGGGCTCGACGAATCAGCTCAAGGTGGAGACGGTGTGAGGCTGACCTTCCTCGGGACCGGCACGAGCTTCGGGGTGCCGCAGATCGGCTGCGGATGCGCCGTCTGCCGCTCCGACGACCCGAGGGACCGCCGCACCCGCGTCGGGGCGGTGGTCGAGTCGAGGCAGCAGCGCCTCCTCATTGACACGCCGCCCGAGTTGCGGCTGCAGCTGATTGCCGCCGGCGTGGACCGCGTGGATGCGGTGCTCTTCACGCACGAGCACGCCGACCACACGCACGGGATTGACGACGTCCGCTCGATCTCGGTGCGGCGCGACGGCGCGCTCCCGATGTACGGTCCCCCGGAGACGCTCGCGTCCCTGACGCGACGCTTCCCGTACATCTTCGACCCGACGATGAAGCCGCTGCCGGGCACGAGCAAGCCCGAGGGGTTCGCCCATCCGCTCGAACCGGGCGTCACGGTACGGATTGGCGACCTCGACGTCACGCCGCTGTCCGTCCCGCACGGCCCGATGCGCGTCTACGGCTACCGAATCGGCGCGCTGGCCTACATCACCGACGCCAAGACGATCCCCGACGAGGTCGTCGCGCAGTTGCGCGGGGTGCGGGTGCTGGTGCTGAACGCCCTCTTCCGTGCCGCCCACCCCACGCACCTGTCGGTCGCCGAGGCGGTGGCCGTGGCGCGGAAGGTCGGCGCGTCGGCCACCTACCTGACACACCTCACGCACGAGTCGTCGCACGCCGCGCTCTCGGCGTCGCTTCCCGAGGGGGTGCACGCGGCCTACGACGGGCTCTCGGTCGAGGTGCCGTCGTGACAATCCGGCTCGACGTCTCGGGGATGCTCGACCGGTCAATCCCGTCGGGTCCGGGCGACGCGGTGCTGGCGGTGCTGGCGGCGCTGGCGCCGCGGCTCGCCGCCGCGCACGACGCCCTGCTCGCGATGGCCGCCGCCGGTGTCCTGGGCTTCCGCGAGCTCGAGGCGCAGGCCGCCGAACGGACCCGCGCCGCCGACTGGGCCGCGGCGACCGCCGCCGAGACGGACGACGTCGTCGTCCTCGGGATTGGCGGGTCCGCGCTCGGCGCGGTGGCGCTGCGCACGGCACTCCTCGGACGCGAGTGGAACCTCTGGGCGCGCGACGCGCGCGGCGGCCGGCCGCGGCTGCACGTCCTCGACAACGTGGACCCGCGCGCGGTGAGCGGCCTGCTCGACGCGCGGACGGTGCCGCTCGCCGGCGCGCGCTTTGTCGCCATCTCCAAGTCGGGGAGCACGGCCGAGACGATGGCGCAGTACCTCCTGGTCCGGGACCGGCTGCGCGCCGCCGGCCTCTCCCTGCGCAAGCACCTCGCCTTCGTCACCGATCCGTCGCGCGGCGCCCTCCGCCGGATCGCCGATGCCGAGGGGATCCCGGCGTTTGCCGTCCCGGAGAATGTGGGCGGGCGCTTCTCGGTGCTCACGCCGGTCGGCACGCTCCCCGCCGCGCTGGTCGGGATGGACGTGGACGCGCTGATTGCCGGCGCGACCGCGATGCGCGACCGCTGCGCGACCGGCGTGCTCCGTGCCAACCCGGCGCTCGCCTTCGCCGCGTTGCAGTGGCGCGCGCACACCGCGGCCGGGCAGGGGACGCACGTCCTGATGCCGTACAGCGAGGCGCTGCGCGACCTCGCGCCTTGGTTCGTCCAGCTCTGGGCGGAGTCGCTCGGCAAGCGGGCCGCGTCGGGTGAGTCGGTCGGTCCGACGCCGATCGCCGCCGTCGGCGCGACCGACCAGCACGCGCAGGTCCAGCTCTTCATGGAGGGCCCGGACGACAAGACGGTCACCTTCGTGGACGTCGAGACGCACGACGAGATCGTGATCCCGCCGACGGTGGACGCGCCGCCGGAGCTCGCCTACCTGCGCGGCCACGGCTTTGCCGAGCTCCTGCGCGCCGAGGCGCGGGCGACGGCCGGCGCGCTCGCCCGCGCCGGACGCCCGACGATGACGCTGCGCGTCGAGCGCGCCGACGCCTGGCACCTCGGCGGCCTCTTTATGTTCTTCGAGTTGGCGACGATCTACGCCGCGCAGCTCTACGGCGTGGACCCGCTCGACCAGCCCGGCGTGGAGTTGGGGAAGCAGCTCACGTACTTTCAGTTCGGCCACCCTGACTGGCAGCAGATGCGCGCCGTCTGGGACGCGCTACCCGGCGCCGACCCCGACTGGCATCTTTAGCCCGACCCTCATCACACGACCGATGTCTGACTGTCCTGCCTCCGTAGCCAGCGCCCTTGGCGCCGTCGCCTCGATCGCCAAGGGGCGCCTGACCCTCAGGGACGAGGCCGCGCTCGCCACGCCGACGATGGACACGCTCGTGCGGCTCGCCGTCTTCGGCGCCCCGGCGGAGCAGGAGTGGGCGCGCTGGGCGATCTGGGAGGCCGGCCGCGCGGTCGGCACCTTCTCGGCGTCCATCCACGACTTCTATATGGCGCGCGGCCGCGGCGACGTGCCGCCAGTGACCGTCCCGGCGATGAACATCCGCGGCGCGGCGTACGACACCGCACGCGCGATCTTCCGGACCGCCAGACGGATGGACGCCGGCGCGTTCATCCTCGAGATCGCCCGCTCCGAGATCGCCTACACCGAGCAGCGGCCGGCCGAGTACGTGGCGGTGATGCTCGCCGCGGCGCTGCGCGAAGGGCATCGCGGGCCGGTCTTCATCCAGGGCGACCACTTCCAGGTGAACGCCAAGAAGTACAAGGCCGATCCGGCCGCCGAGGTCGCAGCGGTCAAGCAGTTGGCCCGCGAGGCGGTCAGCGCCGGGTTCTACAACGTGGACATTGACACGTCCACGCTGGTGGACCTCTCGCACCCGACGCTCGAGGCACAGCAGCGGCTGAACTTCGAGGTCGCGGTGGAGCTGACGCGCTTCGTGCGTGGGCTCGAGCCCAAGGGCGTGACAATCTCGCTCGGGGGGGAGATCGGCGAGGTCGGCACCGAGAACTCGACGGTGCCGGAGCTCGAGGCGTTTATGGACGGGTACACCCGGACCCTCGCCGCGCAGGCGAAGGGGATGACCGGGCTGTCGAAGATCTCCGTGCAGTCGGGGACCTCGCACGGCGGCGTGGTGCTGCCCGACGGCACGATTGCCGAGGTGGCGCTCGACCTCGAGACGTTGCGGAAGCTCTCCGAGGTGGCGCGGCGCAAGTACGGGTTGAGTGGGGCCGTCCAGCACGGGGCCTCGACGCTGCACGACGACGCGTTCCACCATTTCCCGCGGACCGAGACGGCGGAAATCCACCTGGCGACCGGGTTCCAGAACCTGCTCTACGACCACCTCCCGGCTCGGCTGCGCGACGAGATCTACGCCTGGCTGCGGGCCAACGCGGCCGAGGAGCGGAAGCCGGGGGACAGCGACGAGCAATTCTTCTACAAGACGCGCAAGAAGGCGCTGGGGCCGTTCAAGCGGCAACTCTGGGACCTCGGCGACGACGTGAAGATGAAACTCGCATTAGCGTATGATGAGAAGTTCGGATTCCTGTTCGACCAGCTCGCCGTCGGTGGAACAGCAGCCGCCGTGCGGCGGTATGTGAACGGGCCACGCATCGCACGACCGGCGCCCGGGACGGGCGGCCCTGCGGTGGCGGCGGCACCCGACGATCCCGACGCGGGTGAGTGAACGGTCCGGGAAACGCCCGGTCGCCGTGCTAGAGCCGTCCCGATCATCCCCCACTGGAGCACTCTGTATGCGTACGGTCCTTGCCCTCCTCGTCGCCGCGGTCGTCGTCACCGGTTGCGTGTCCAAGAAGGAACACGAGGCGGCACTCGCCAACTCTGCCGCGCTCTCCGCCGAGAAGGACTCGCTGCTCGGCGAGGTCGTCGCGACGTCGCAGTTCATCGCCGATGTGAGTGGGGAGCTCGACAAGGTCCGGACCGGTCGGCCGGTGGCCTCGACGACCGGCGAGATGGAGACGCTCTCGCCCACGCAGGCCCGCGCCCAGCTCCTCACGCGCGTGACCGAACTGACGGCGCGCGTACGCACGGCCGAGCAGCGGATGGCCGAGAGCCGTCGCCGGATCGCCGTCCTGACCGCCGGCAACGCCGACCTCACCACGCGCTTCGATTCCACGATTGCGGCGTTCCAGACGTTGATTGACAACCAGAAGTCGGAGATCGTCGCCCTGCTCGACCAGGTCTCGGCGCTGACCGCCCAGAACGCGCAGCTGCGCGACGCCAACGTCCAGCTGGCGAGCGAGCGGGCGATGCTCAGCGCGGACAACGAGTCGCTGCTGGCCGAGCAGAACACGGTCTATTGGATTGCCGGCCGTCGGGATGACCTGCTCCGTCGCGGCGTGATCGAGTTGCGCGGCGGGATGCTCGGGATTGGGCGGACGTCGGTGCTGGCGCGGAGCCTCGACGCCGGCGAGTTCACGGCCATTGACCGCTCCACGACGCTCGAGCTCACCCTCCCCGACCCCAACCGGTCGTACCGCATCATCTCGCCGAACGACATAACGGGGTTGGACGCGGCGCCAACGGACGGGCGGTTCAAGGGTACATTGAAGATATCGTCGCCGGTGACCTTCTGGCGGCCCTCGCGATTCCTCGTCCTGATCGAACTCTAACCGGGCGGTACGGTGACTGAACACAATGGTGAGGCCTTGGTGATCGAACGGCGCTCTGGGGGCGGGCCCGGCCTCTTTTTCCTCGGCCTCGCGATCGGGGCCGGACTCGGGCTGATGCTCGCCCCGCAGTCGGGCGAGGAGATGCGGGACTCGGTGCGGCACGCGGCGGGGGGGGGGGGGCGCCGCCCCGCGCCACGAACATCGCCGAGACCGCCGGCGACGCGATGGACGACCTGCGGCAGACGGGGCTCGACGCCGTGCACGACATCGCCGAGACCGGCCGCGACGCGGCGCACGATATGCGCAAGACCGGCAAGTCCGCGGCGCGCGATGCCCGACGGGCGATCGAGAAGCGCCTCGCCCAGCACAAGAAGGCGGTCAAGGACGATTCCTTCGATGGAGAGGATGACGGCGTCTGACAATCCAGCCAGTTCGGCTCCTGCGCGACGTCTGGAACAACGCCGCCCGGGATAGCGTGACATTTCTCGCCGGCGGGGTGGCCTTCAATGTCCTCCTCGCCGGCGTTCCGTTTATCCTCCTGTTGGCGTCCGGGCTCGGGTTCCTGCTCGGCGCATCGGAGGACGCCTCGACGGCGATGGTCCAGCACGTGCTCGACCGCGTCCTCCCGCGCGCCCTCGAGGTCGAGGGGTCAATGCTCGACCCGGTGATGGCCGACGTCGTGCGCACCCGAGCCGCGTTCGGGATCGGCGGCGCCATCGGGTTCCTGGTCTTCTCGGCGCGCCTCTTCCGCTCCCTGCGCAGCGTGATGACCACGGCATTCGAGCACCGCACCGACCGCTCCGTGCTCGGTGGGATGCTCTGGGACCTCCAACTTTCGGTGCTGTCGGCGGTGCTCCTCGCCGGGTGGGTGGTCGTCTCGGCCTGGATTGCGGTGTCGCGCGGCAATCTCGGGGCCGCGCTCACCGACTATGGGCTGCTCGCCAACGTGATGAGCGGGCTGGAAGTCGTCCTCTTCCGGCTGCTTGCGATCGCCATCCTGATCGGCGTCTTCGTGGCGCTCTACCGCTGGCTGCCCAAGGCCCGCACGCCGTGGGTCAGCGCGATCGCCGGCGGTGTGGTCGCCGGGACGCTGTTCGAGGTGGCGCGGGTGCTCTTCTCGGTCGTCGTCCGGAGCTTCCCGCCCGGGTCCATCTACACGGGGACGCTGGGGGCGCTGGTCATCATCGTCTTCTGGACGTACTATGCCGCGATGATCTTCGTCGTCGGGGCCGAGTTCGCGAGCGCGGTCGAATCGCAACTGCGGCCCCAGCCCCCGTGGACCCGCACGCACCCACCCGAAGCCAGTGACGCCAGCGAAGCCCGTGAAGCCAGTGAAGCCAGCGACGGCAGCGATTGACCTGCGCAGTGACACGGTGACGCGCCCGACCGCCGCGATGCGGCGGGCGATGGCCGAGGCGGAAGTGGGGGACGACGTGCTCGACGGCGACCCGACCACCCGGCAGCTCGAGGAGCGCGTGGCGGCGCTGCTCGGCAAACCACGCGCGCTGTTCTTCCCCACCGGGACGATGGCCAACCAGTCGGCGCTCTGGCTCCTCGGCACGCCGGGCACCGAGGTCTTCTGTCACGAGGACTCCCACATCGTGAACTGGGAGATTGCCGGCGCGGCGGCGCTCTCGGGGCTGCAGGTGCGGCTCGTGCGCGAGGCCCCCGTGCTGACGGCGCGGGCGCTCCGGGCGCAGCTCCGGCCCGCGTCGCCGCACGCGCCGCGCGCCTCGCTCGTCTGCGCCGAGAATACCCACAACGGCGCCGGCGGGATGGTGACGCCGGTGGAGCAGCTGCGGGAGATCCACGACGTCGCCGCCGAGGCCGGCCTGCCGGTGCATCTCGATGGCGCGCGGCTCTGGAACGCGCACATCGCGACCGGGACGCCGCTCGCCGCCTTCGCCGACTGCGCCGAGACCGTGATGGTCTCGTTCTCGAAGGGGCTCGGCGCGCCGGTCGGCGCGGCGCTCGCCGGAAGCGAACGGGCGATGGCACGCGCCTGGGAGGTCCGCAAGCGCCTCGGCGGCGGGATGCGCCAGTCGGGGATCCTCGCCGCCGCCGCGCTCCACGGACTCGACGTGCATCTCCCGCGCCTGCACGAGGATCACGCCCGCGCCCAGCGCCTCGCCGAGCGCCTCGGCGCCGTCCCCGACGTCCAGGTGGTGCGACCCGATACCAACATTGTGATGGTGGATCTCCCCGCGCGCCTCAGCGCCGATGCGGTGGTCGCCCGTGCCGGCGAGGCCGGGGTGCTCGTCACTCCTTGGAGCCGGACACGACTCCGGTGCGTCCTGCACCTGGACGTGGATGACGCCGCGTGCGACCGTGCGGCGGAGACCCTGGCGGAGGTGCTGCGATGAATTGGTGGCTCGTGGTCGGTGCGATGCTGCTGCTGGGTGCGGCGGTCGCCCATTCGCTGCTCGGCGAGAAGGTCGTGCTGCAGCGGCTCTTCCGGCGCGCGGCCGAGCGCGAGGGGCCGAACCGGCGCGCGGGGGACGACCCGCTGACGCGGCAGACGCTGAGTCTCGCCTGGCACTCGCTGAGCGTGGTGCTGGTCGGGCTGGCGGCGATCCTCTTCGAGGCGGCGCGCGACGGCGCGGCCTTCGGCACGGCGTGGCGGCCGGTGATGATGCTCCTCACCGCGACCTTCGTGGCGCTGGCCGCGCTCTCGCTGGTGATTGCGCGGGGGCGCCACGTGGGGTGGATGTGGTTCCTCGCGGTGGCCGCCGCGACCTGGTTGAGCATGGGCTGACGCGGCCCGTTGTTGGCGCCGGGCGGCGCGACTAGCTTCCGGTTGTTCCAGGTCCCGGGGGGCTTCGGCCCACCAACTCCGCCAGGGTCGAAAGGCAGCAACGGTACGTGGAGTCCGTCGTCGCTCCGTCAGGCCTGGAACACTCGCGCGGGTGAGCACGCCTTGTGGCGTCGCTCCCCGCGCGTCGTGCATTCGTCGGCCGCGCGGGCTAAATTCACGTGTATGTCCCTCGCCCTGGCCCGCAAGTATCGCCCGCGACGGTTCGCCGACGTGGCGGTCCAGTCGCACGTGGCGAATACCCTGCGGAATGCCATCCTCGGCGACCGCCTGGCCCACGCGTACCTGTTCTGCGGGCCGCGGGGGACCGGCAAGACGACCCTCGCCCGGGTGCTCGCGATGGCGCTCAACTGCGAGCGTCGGCGTCCGGACCGCGAGCCCTGCGGGGAGTGCCCGTCGTGCGACCGCGTCTGGAGCGGCGGGGCCTCGCTCGACGTGGTGGAGATTGACGCCGCGTCCAATCGCGGGGTGGACGACGCCCGCGACCTGCGCGAGCGGGCGATGTACGCGCCCTCGGGGGACGACCGCTACAAGGTCTATATCATTGACGAGGCGCATATGCTCACGCGCGAGGCGTGGAATGCGCTCCTCAAGATCCTCGAGGAACCGCCGCCGCGGGTGGTGTTCGTCTTCGCGACGACGGAGCCGCAGAAGATCCAGCAGGCCGCCGCGCCCGTGCTCTCGCGGGTCCAGCGCTTCGACCTCAAGCGGATCGGGCCGGCCGACGTCCGGGCGCGACTCGCCACGGTGCTGGCCGCCGAGGGGATCCCCGCCGAGGCCGACGCGCTGGCGATGCTCGCGCGCGCCGCCGATGGCTCGATGCGCGACGCGCTCTCGTTGACCGACCAGGTGCTCTCGCTCGGCGACGGCGCGATCACCGCGCCGCGCGTGCGCGACGCGCTGGGGCTCGTCCACGAGGACGAGCACCTCGCGCTGCTCGATCTCGTCATCGGCCGCCGCGCCGGCGACGTCTTCGAGGCGGTCGGGCGGCTCGCCGACCACGGCGTGGACTTCGCCGTGCTGCTCGGCGACTTCGCCGACCTGCTGCGCGCCCAGCTCGCGGTGGTGCTCGGCGGGGCGCTCCCCGACGTCTCCGAGCACCTGCGCGCGGAACTGCCCGGGCGCGCCAAGCACTTCACCGCCGGCGACCTCCTGCGGATGCTGGCGATGATCGTCGAGCTGGAGCCGCACATCCGGCGGAGCGCGCAGCAGCAGATGCTCTTCGAGACGCTCCTCGTGCGCTTTGCGCTGCTCGACCGCACGGTGGCGCTGGAGGACGTGCTGCGCGGGGTGGGGGGCGGCGGGGCGAGCGAGGCCGCACCGGAGGTGGCCGACGCGCCGACGCCGCGGCCGGCGGCGAAGTTGCTTGCCCTCGACATCAACCGGCTCGCCGAGCACTGGGACGCCGTCGTGGACGGCGTGAACCGCGACGGCCGTGCCGTGCTGGCCGCTGCGCTCGGGCACGCCGCGCCCTCGGCGGTCACCGCGCAGGGCGTGGTGACGCTCACCGTGGACGCCGCGGCCGACGCCGAGATGATTGCGCAGGGCAGCGCGGCGATCCTCGCCGCGCTCCGCCGCCGCTTCGACGGCGTGACCACGCTCGTGGTAAGTTCCGCCAGCGACGCCGGCCAGCCGCCGCGCCGCCTCAACGAGAGCGCGGTGAAGGCCGATCGGATCGCGATGCTCCGCAAACAGTCCAAGCTGCTCGACGCCGCCGTCGAGGCGCTCGACCTCGAACTCCTCGACTGAGATGACCGACCTGATGAAGATGCTGCAGCAGGCGCAGCAGGTGACCGGAAAGCTCCAGGAGGTCCAGGACGAGCTGGCCCGGATGTCCGTGACCGGGACGTCGGGGGGCGGGATGGTGCGCGTGGAGGCAGACGGGAAGGGCACCGTGAAGCGAATCTCGATTGACCCGTCGGTGGCCAACCCGGCCGACGTCGAGATGCTCGAGGACCTGGTGACGGTCGCGGTGCAGGAGGCGCAAAAAAAGGCCCGCGAGCTGACGGAGCAGGAGATGAAGAAGGCGGCCGGCGGGATGGGGCTCGGCGGGCTCCCGTTCAAGCTCCCCTTCTGAGGCGCCGGGACGCGTGTCCGCCATTGACGACCTCGTGACCGAGCTCTCGCGCCTCCCGACGATCGGGCGAAAGTCGGCGCTCCGGCTGACGTATCACCTGCTCAAGCAGCCCACCGAGCAGAGCCAACGGCTGGCGACGGCCCTCCTGACGCTGGCCGAGCGGATCCGGCCCTGCCCGGAGTGCTTCAACCTGACCGAGGAGGTCCCCTGCGCCCTCTGCGCCGACCCGCGGCGCGACCGGACGGTGATCTGCGTGGTGGAGGAGGCGTCGGACATCCCGTCCATCGAGCGCACCGGGGAGTTCCGCGGCCTCTACCACGTGCTGGGCGGCCGGCTGGCGCCACTCGACGGGGTGGGGCCGGACGACCTCACGGTGGGCGCGCTGGTGCGGCGCGCCACGGGGGGCGGCGTCCGGGAGGTGATCGTGGCCACCAATCCCAAGCTCGAAGGCGAGGCGACCGCGCTGTATCTTCAGGAGCAACTCCGGGGGGCGGGCGTCGTGGTCAGCCGGCTGGCCCGCGGACTGCCGATCGGCGGCGACCTCGAGTACGCGGACGGCGTGACGATCATCCAGGCCCTCTCCGCACGGCGGGCAATGTGAGGCGGGGCGCGGTGGGATTCTGGGTCGGGTTGCTCGGCGGGGTGCTGGCCGGGTACGGCTGGTGGACCCGGGAGCAGGCGCAAAACCAGCGGGCGCTATACAGCGGACGCCCCTTGCGGCGGCTGGCGGCGCTGGGCTGGCTCAGCGGGCAGCCGAACGCCGAGTCAATGGTGATGTTGCGCGAGTACATTGGTTGGGAGCAAAATCCCGTGTTGCGGCGCCGGGCCCGGCGCCTCCTGACACGCTTCGAGAACGCCCTGGACTAGGACGGGACAATGGCGGTGGGTTCTGCAAGCTGGTCATTCACCGAAGAGGACTTCGGCGCGATCACGCGCACGCTGCAGAAGTTTCTCGGCGAGACCAATGCGCGCTGCGCGCTCCTCGTGGACCGCTCGGGGCAGTTGGTGGCGACGGTGGGGGAACAGCCCAACTTCGACCCGACCGCCTTTGCGACGCTGACCGCGGCGGACTTCAGCGCCAATGACCAGTTGGCCCAGCTGATCGGCGAGACGGACTTCAACTCGCTGTTCCATCAGGGCGAGAAGGAATCGATGTACCTCGCCGACATCGCGCGCCGGGTGATCCTGGTGGCGCTGTTCGACAACCGCACGACCCTCGGGCTCGTGCGCCTCAAGATCAAGGACACCGTGCTCGAACTGACGACGTTGTTCCACGAGGTCTTCACGCGCGGCAAGTCGGCCACGTCCAAGCCCGGGCTCCTCGCCGGCGCCGACGACGAGATCGACCAGCTGTTCGGATAAGGAGAACAGCAATGTCGATGATCAACTACGCGTCCCGCGAGATCAACTGCAAGATTGTCTATTATGGCCCCGGCCTCGGCGGCAAGACGACCAACCTCGAGCACGTGTACGGGAAGGTGAAGCCGGACACGCGCGGCAAGCTGATCTCGCTCGCCACCGAGACCGAGCGCACGCTCTTCTTTGACTTCCTGCCGGTGGACCTCGGGACGATCCGCGGCTTCAAGACGCGGTTCCATCTCTACACGGTGCCGGGCCAGGTCTACTACAACGCCTCGCGGAAGCTGATCCTCAAGGGCGTGGACGGGATTGTCTTCGTCGCCGACTCGCAGGTGGAGCGGATGGAGGCCAATCTCGAGGCGATGCAGAACCTGTACGACAATATGGCCGAGTACGGCTACGACCTGACCAAGATGCCGTTCGTGATCCAGTACAATAAGCGCGACCTGCCGAACGCGGCGCCGCTCGCCGAGCTGCAGGCGACGATGAACCCGGGGTGGGAGGTCGCCGAGCCGGAGCGCCAGAAGGTGACCGCCGACCAGTTTCGCCCGGGCGAGAACGTGATCGAGCAGAACGCCGACGGCGTCTGGGTCGAGCGCGCGCATTTCTTCGAGGCCGTCGCCGTGACCGGCGATGGCGTGTTCGACACCCTGAAGGCGGTCAGCAAGCTCGTCCTCAAGACGCTCGCCTGATCGGCCGCCCTTCCCGAGGCGGACGCCGACGGTGAATCTTCCGAACTCCATCTCCGTCGCGCGGATCGTGGCGGCGCCGCTCCTCGCGGTGCTTCCCTTCGTCCCGTCCGTCAGCGTGCGCGTGGTCGCGTTCTTCCTCTACCTCGCGACCGCCATCAGCGACCACGTGGACGGGGTGATCGCCCGCAACCGCGGGCTCGTCACCGACCTCGGCAAGATCCTCGACCCGCTCGCCGACAAGCTCCTCCTGCTCGGCACGTTCGTGCCGATGTTCATCCTCCAGGCGCCGGCCAACGACGTCCTGCTCCACCTGCTCCCGCGCGCGACCGAGGCGTCGCAGTATCCGTTCGTCACCTGGCTGGTCGGGCCGGTCCACTTCCCCTGGTGGGTGCTCGTGACGATCGTCGCGCGCGAGGCGTTTATGACCTGGTTCCGCGAGTACGCCCGGAAGCGGGGCCTGGTGATCGCCGCGCAGCGGCTGGGCAAGTACAAGGCGGGGTTCCAGTACACCTGGATGGGCGCCTCCTTCTGCTGGTTCGGGTTCCAACTGGCCATCGTGCGCAACGACTGGACGGGGCCGATCTCCGGCTTCCTCTCGCACGTGGTGGGCGCCATCGGGTCCCTCGCGATGAGCGTCGCGTTCGTCCTCACCCTGGTCTCGCTCGGCGACTACCTCATCCGCCACCGCAGCGTCTTCGCGCGGTGAGGCGCGCCGGCCGATGAACGTCGAGCTGGTGACCATCGGCACCGAGTTGCTGCTCGGCTACACCATTGACACCAACGCCGCATACTTCGCGCGCGAGGCCGCCGCGCAGGGGATCCGCGTGGTGCGGCGGACGACCTGCGGCGACGGCCCCGAGGAGATTGCCGCCGTGGTGCGCGAGGCGCTCGCGCGCACCGGCGCGGTCATCACCAGCGGCGGGCTCGGCCCCACCGCCGACGACCTGACCAAGCCGGCGATTGCCGCGCTCTTCGAGCGGGCGATGCTCTTTGACGAGGCCATCCACGAGTCGCTGAAGGCGCGCTGGAAGGCGCGCGGCTGGCCCGGCGAGCTCCCCGAGGCGAATCGCTCGCAGGCGATGATCCCTGCCGGCGCCACGATCCTCGCCAACCGCCACGGCTCGGCGCCCGGCATCTGGCTCGAGGACGCCGACGGCCGCTGGGTGGCGATGCTCCCCGGCGTGCCCCGTGAGTTCCGCGGGATGTGCGCCGATGAGCTCCTGCCGCGGCTCACGCGACTGCTCCGGGCCGCGGGCTCCGCCGCAGGGGCCGCCCCGCGCACCGTCGTGCGCTCGCGCACGCTGCGCACGACCGGCGTCGCCGAGTCCGCGCTGGCCGACGCGCTGGGCGAGCTCGCGAAGGACGCACTCGGCGTGGGCGTGGCCTACCTCCCCGGGTGGGACGGCGTGGACCTCCGCCTCACCGTGTGGGACGCGCCCGAGGCGGAGGCGGCGGCGCGGATTGCCGCCGCCGAGGCGGCGCTGCGCGCGAAGGTGGGACGATGGATCTACGGTGAGGACGACGCGGACTTGGCGGCGCTCGTGTTGACGGCGCTGCGCGAACGCGGGATGCGCCTCGCGGTGGCCGAGAGCTGCACCGGCGGGATGCTCGGGATGCGGCTCACGGCAATCCCCGGGTCGAGCGACGTGGTGGAGGGCGGGACGATCGCCTACGCCAACGCGGTGAAGGTGCGTGAGCTCGGCGTCAGCGAGGCGACGATTGCGGCGCACGGCGCGGTGAGCGAGGAGGTGGCGCGCGAGATGGCGCGCGGCGCCCGCGCGCGCTTCGGCGTGGACGTCGGCATGAGCATCACCGGCGTGGCGGGGCCGGGGGGCGGGACGCCGGAGAAGCCCGTGGGCACATTCTGCGTGGCGGTGGACCTGCGCGGCGACGTGGAGTCGCGGCGGACCAACTCGGTCGGCGACCGGCACGAGGTGCGGCAGCGGAGCACGCAGGCGGCGCTGGGCCTGCTGTGGCGTCTACTCGCTCGGGGTTAACCGGCACGCATCGGCGCCGCCCCGCAGACGTTCGGTGATGATGTGTCGAGGTCGCGCGGTCACGTTCCCGCGTGGCCTCTTTACATCCCCCTCCTGCCGAGCGTACGCTATGGGTATGCCTGACCTCGCCGAGCGCCACTGGACCGCGGCGGACGTACGCAAGTTGCCGGATGACGGCAATCGGTACGAGTGCATTGATGGGGCGCTGCTGGTGACGCCGTCACCGCGGCCGCCTCACCAGTTGGCGTTGGTGGAGTTGTACGATGCCCTCTCCGGCTATATCCGCGGAAACGGGATTGGCCGGTTGATGTGGTCGCCGGCCGACATCGAGGTCGTTCCGGGAACGCTCGTCCAACCTGACCTCTACGTTCCCCGCCATCGGGCCGGCGAGACGCGGATTCGCGATTGGCCGGACGTCGTCGGTCTTCGTCTCGCGGTCGAGGTCGTTTCGGCGTCCACGGCCCGCTACGACCGGATCGTCAAGCGCCGCTTCTACCAGCGCGCCGGCGTCGAGGAGTACTGGATCGTGGACCTCGATGCCCGCCTCGTCGAACGGTGGCGCCCCGGGGACGCCAGCCCGGAGATCCTGACGGAGCGACTGGCCTGGTCGCCGGCCGGAGCGGTCGAACCGTTCGAGCTCGACCTGACCGCCTACTTCGCTGTGGTCCTCGACGGTTAGCGGGCCCACGAGCGCCGAAACGTCAGCCCGAATCTGCCGTAGGGAGCGCAACTCCCTGCCGCCGCTGCACTTCCGGCGCGCTCCGGGTGGCACGCGTGTTGCCCCGTACTGGGGCAATCAACGAACTTTCTCCCTATGACCGACCCCAAGACCCCTGAAACGGACGAGTTGGCTGACGCCGCCGAGGCGGGCGATGCCGCCACAGACGCTGCCGGGGCCGCCGAGGGCACCGACACCGTCGGGGAGACCGCCACAGAGGCCGCCAACGCCGCCGCCGGGGCCGCCGACCCGCTCGCCGCCGACCCGCTCGCCGCCGCCCTCCGCGAGGCCGAGACCCAGAAGGACAAGTATCTCCGCCTCTACGCCGAATTCGAGAACTTCCGCCGCCGCGCCGCGCGCGACCGGCAGGAGGCCGAGCACCGGGGGATGGGCAACCTCCTCCGCGGCACGCTCGAGATGCTCGACGACCTCGCGCGCGTCGCGCACGTGGATCCTGCCTCGACCGACGCCAGCACCGTCGTCGAAGGCGTCGCGATGGTCGAGAAAAAGCTCCTCAAGTCGTTCGCCGGCCACGGACTCGAGGTCGTGAGCCCCGAAGGGGAGCCGTTCGACCCCGCGCTCCACGAGGCGATCTCCACCGTCCCCGCCGAGCACGCCGACGAGGACCACCTCGTCGCGCAGGTCTATCAGGTGGGCTACGTCTTCAACGGCACCCTGCTTCGCCCGGCTCGCGTCGTGGTGAAGCAATGGAACGGGTGATGGCGCAGAAGGACTTCTACGCGGTGCTCGGCGTCAGCGCGTCGGCCACCGCCGACGAGATCAAGAAGCAGTACCGTCGCCTCGCCAAGCAGTACCATCCGGACTCCAACAAGGGCGACGCCAAGGCGGCCGAGCGCTTCAAGGAGATCTCGGAGGCGCACAACGTGCTCGGCAACGCCGAGAAGCGAAAGCAATACGACGAGATGCGTCGGCTGGGTGCGTTCGATCCGTTCACGGCCCGCAGCCCCCGCGGCGGCGCGCGTCCCGGCGCGGGCTCGGCCGGACCGCGGGTCGAGGACTTCGACATCGGCGGCATTGGCGGCCTCGGGGACCTCTTCAGCTCGATGTTCGGCGGCGGGCGTCAGCAGCGGCCGAGCGGGCCCGAGAAGGGCCAGAGCGTGGAGACGACGCTGGAGATCCCGTTCCGCATCGCAGCGCTCGGCGGCAAGGTGCCAATTGAGCTCGAGGTGAACGAGGAGTGCGGCACCTGCGGCGGGAGCGGCGCGGCGAAGGGCGCCAAGCTGCAGACCTGCGCCGAGTGCGGTGGGCGCGGGATGATCTCGTTCGGGCAGGGTGGGTTTGCGGTGAATCGCCCGTGCCCGGCCTGCCTCGGCAAGGGGACCGTGCCGTCGGAGAGGTGTCCGTCGTGCAAGGGGGCCGGCGCGTCGCGCAGCCACAAGAAGCTGCTGATCACCGTGCCGCCCGGAACCGACAGCGCGAGCAAGCTCCGGCTCAAGGGGCAGGGCGGGCGCGGCGTGCGCGGCGGGGCCAACGGCGACATCGTCATCACGTTCCAGGTGACGCCCGACCCGGCGTACACGCGGGAGGGGCTCGATTTGATCGTGACCGCGCCAGTGAACATTGCGCAGGCCACGCTCGGCTCGAAGGTGAGCGTGCACACGCTCGACGATAAGACCGTGACGATCACTCTGCCGGCGGGGACGCAGGGCGGGAAGCGTTTCCGGGTGCGCGGGCAGGGGATCGCAAAGGATGGCCAGCGGGGGGACCTCCTCGTCGAGGTCCACGTCGAAGTCCCGGTCGGCCTCAGCCCCGAGCAGGAGAAGCTGATGCGGCAGTTTGCATCGGCAGCCAAGCTCGCACCCTGAGGGCCGACCGGCGGCTACGCCGCCCGCACCGGGAGCGTACGCCTGCCGCGCTCGATGATTCCGCCGCCGAGCACCACATCGCCGTCGTAGATCGCCACCGACTGGCCAGGGGTGATGGCGTAGACCGACTCCTCGAGGGCGAACTCCACCTCATTGCTGTCGGCGCGGAGCAGCGTGGCGGCAACAGGGGTGGCGCGGTGGCGGATCCGCACCTGCACCGCCGCGCCGGCCACCGGCGGCTCGGCCACCAGCCAGTTGATGCCGCGCGCCGTGAGCCCGCTGCCGAGGAGATCCTCGCGCGGGCCGATCACCACCGCGCGGTCGGCGGGGCGGAGGGCAACGACGAACATCGGCTCGGCCAAGCCGCCGGGGAGCCGGCGCCGCTGGCCGATGGTGTAGCGCGCAAAGCCGTCGTGCGTGCCGACCACCGTGCCGTCGCCCGTCACGATCGGCCCCGGCATCAGCGCCGGCGCGTCGGGCGCGAGCTCGCGCTCGAGGACGGCGGCGTAGTCGCCGTCGGGGACGAAGCAGATCTCGTGGCTCTCCGGGCGCTCGGCGGTGAGGAGCCCGAGCGCGCGCGCCGCGGCGCGGGTCTCCGCCTTGGTCATCTCGCCCACCGGGAGCAAGATGCGCGAGAGCACCGCGCGCTCGATGCCCCAGAGGAAGTAGGTCTGGTCCTTGTGGTCGTCCACACCGCGCAGCAACCGGCCGTCGGCCACGCGCGCGTAATGGCCGGTGGCGATGAACGGGGCGTCAATCGCGTCGGCCTTGGCGAGGAGGTCGCGGAACTTGGTGAAGGTGTTGCAGCGCACGCAGGGAATCGGCGTGCGCCCCGCCGCGTACTCGGCCACGAACTCCTGCACCACGTCGCGGCCAAAGGCGTCCTGCAGGTTCAGCACGTAGTGGGGGATGCCCAACCCCTCGGCGACGCGCCGGGCGTCGTTCACGCTGTCGAGCGAGCAGCAGGGGCGGTCGGGGAGGTCGCCGCCGTCGTGAAAGAGCTTCATCGTCACGCCGACCACGTCGTAGCCCTGCTGCACCAAGAGCGCGGCGGCGACGGACGAGTCCACGCCGCCCGACATCGCGGCGAGCACGCGCGGCTTCGCGCCGCGGGTCGTGGGCGATGCCGCGGGGGCCATCGCGCTACGCCACCCCGGAGAGCCCGCGCGCCTTGGCAATCAACGCCGGGAAGAGCTCGGCGACCCGGTCCACGTCGGCCTCCGTGGAGAGCGCGCCGAGCGACATCCGGATGGCGGCGCTGGCCAGCTCGTCGTTCACGCCCATCGCGGCGAGCACGTGCGAGGGGGTGATGCTCCCGCTCTGGCAGGCCGAGCCGCTGGACGCCGCGACGCCCTGGAGGTCGAGCGCCATCAGGAGGGACTCGGAGTCGGTGCCGGGCACCGAGATGTTGAGGATGTGCGGCGCGCGCGGCGCGTTGCGGCCGTGGACCACCGCGTCGGGGATCCGCGCCACAAGCGCGGCCTCGAGCCGGTCGCGCAGCGCGGCGATGGTCTTGCCGTGCGAGGCACGCTCGGCGAGCGCGAGCTCCATCGCGCGCGCGAGTCCCACCGCGTAGGCCACGTTCTCCGTGCCGGCGCGGCGACCCCGCTCCTGCGAGCCGCCGAACGTCATCGCCTCGAACGGCGCCCCGCGGCGGATGAAGAAGGCGCCGATCCCCTTTGGCGCGCCGAGCTTGTGACCGCTGATGGACGCATAGTCGAACGGAATTTTCCGCGCGTCCACCTCGAACTTGCCGAACGCCTGCACCGCATCGGTGTGGAACACCGCGCCTGCCGCCTTGGCCAGCTGGGCGAGGCGCGCAACCGGCTGCACCACGCCAATCTCGTTGTTGACCCACATCACCGAGACAACCGCCGTGTCGCCGGCGGTGATCCGCGCGCGCGCGTCGTCGAGGTCCACGGTGCCGGCGGCGTCCACCTTGAGGAACCGCTCCTCGGCGCCTTCCCGCGCCGCCTGGTGCACGGTGTTGAGCACGGCCTTGTGCTCGATTGGCGTCGAGACCACGGCCGTCTTGCCCTGGCCGCGGAGCGTCCGCCAGGCGCCGAGGATGGCGAGGTTGTCGGCCTCCGTGCCGCCGGCGGTGAAGCAGACCTCGTCCGGGGCGGCGCCGAGGCACGTGGCGACGCGCTCGCGCGCCTCGTCGAGCGCGGCGCGGGGCGGCCGGCGCCCCCCCGGGGGGG
>JBBDYC010000016.1:0-8617 GCA_040901985.1 Gemmatimonadaceae bacterium | reverse complement strand
CCGGGCCTCGCGGCCCCAGCGGTGCGTGGACGAGGGGTTGCCGAAGCGCGCGCCGAAAAACGGCGTCATCGCCTCGAGGACTTCGGGGCGCACCGGCGTCGTGGCGGCGTGGTCGAGGTAGATCGGGGTGCGGGGCATAGGGTACGGAATATAGCGCCCCAGTGGCCCCCGCTACGAGTCGCGCTTCAGGCGGTGCGAGTAGTTCGCGATCTGCAGCCGCGAGTGGAGGGAGAGCTTCTCCATCACGTTCCGTACGTGGCTCTTGACCGTATGCGTCGCGATGTTGAGCCGCTTGGCGATCTCCTTGTTGCTCAACCCCTCGCCGATGATCTCGATGACCTGCAGCTCGCGCGAGGTCATCCGGATGTTCTCGATCACCTGCGCGCGGTCGGTGGCGTTGGCTTCGCGGGCAATCTGGGCAAAGAGCGACTCGGTCAGCCGCGGGGGCAACACGTTCTTGCCGTCGGCGACGGCGCGGATTGTCTCGATGAACTCCTCGAAGGTGGCGTCCTTCATCGCGAATCCCGCGACCCCGGCGTTCACGTACTCCCGAACGTCCTCGCCGGTGGGGAGGAGGTCCATAATGATGATTCGCGCCTTCGGGACCGCCCGGCGGAATCCGGCGGCGACGCCGAGGCTGTCGCGGTCGAAGAGCCCTGCGTCGAGCAGGAGGATGTCTGGGGCCGAGGCCGTCAGCTCCGCCGACTCGGCGGCGCCGGTGTGGACCACGCGCAACTCCGCGTGGGCGCCGAGCAGCGTCGCCAACGCGTGTCGCACCAACAGGTTGTCGTCAATTATTGCGACCGCGATCAACTCGCTACGGGGCATCGGATCCGGCGCCTGGGGTGGGGTATGGGGCCTGCAACGAAAAGGAAGTACCCCATTCTAATACTAATGGCTGATGGTGCCGGACCGGGTCACGCAGTAGCCTGCTGGGGACGGTCGGTGCTTCTGCCGCCGTTTGTCTCCAGAGGCGCCATGGCCCTGCCAGATACCGGGATTTCCCCTCCGACGCCCAGCGGCGGCGTGGCGGAACGCGTACCCGTCGCCCAGCGGCTCCTGCTCGACATCCTCGACACCGTCCGGCAGCCCCTTCTGGTGCTCGACGCCAAGTTCCGGGTCACCCAGGCAAACCGCGCCTTCTTCCGGACCTTCCGGGTCAATCCGACCGACACCATCGGGACGGTGCTCTTCGCACTCGGGGACGGCCAATGGGACATCGCGCCGCTCCGCGAGATGCTCCGCGAGAAGCTCCCGCTGGAGTCGCAGCTCGAGGACTTCGACGTGGACCACGTCTTTCCGGGAATCGGCCGGAAGGTGATGCTGCTCAACGCCCGGCTCGTCTCGCACGACCCCGACGAGCCGCGGGGGATCCTCCTCTCCATTGAGGACGTCACGGAGATCCGCGAGAACGAGAGGCGCCTCGCGGTCCAGCGTCGCGAGCTCGAGCGGTCGAACGTCGCGCTCGACGAGTACGCCTCGATCGCCTCGCACGACCTCCAGGAGCCGCTCCGCAAGATCCTGTCGTTCGGCGAGCAGCTGGTGAACACCACCGGTCCCGCGCTCGATGCCACGCAGAGTCAGCAGTTGGATCGGATGATGGCCGCCGCGGCTCGGATGCGGACCCTGATTGACGACCTCCTGCTCTACTCGCAGTTCACCACGCGCGTGACACAATTCGCTCCGATAGACCTCGGCCGGGTTGCCCGCGAGGTCATCGCCGACCTCGACACGGCGATTGCCGATGCCGACGCGAAAGTCGAGGTCGGGAGCCTCCCGGTGTTGGACGCCGACGCCTTGGAAATGCGCCAACTCCTGCAAAATCTGATTGGGAACGCGCTCAAGTACCGCCGTCCGGGACGTCAGCCGGTGGTCATTCTCTCCGCCACCAATGGTCGGGGTCCGGTCTGTTCCATTACCGTCTCGGACAATGGGATAGGTTTCAAGCAGCAGTACGCCAACAAGATCTTCAAGATGTTCGAGCGACTCCACGGCCGCGGGGAGTACGCGGGCTCTGGGATTGGACTGGCCCTCTGCCGCCGGATAGTCGAGCGACACGGCGGTTCAATCAGCGCCACCAGCGCGCCGGACGATGGTGCGACCTTCAGGGTTGACCTCCCAGTCAGCCACGACAGGCAACAGACTCAAGGACATAGCGCATAATGGAACGGCAACACCGAATCCCAATCACGATCCTCCTCTGCGACGATGACGAGGACGATCGGCTGCTGACGATCCAGGCCCTCGAGGCGGCCCACGTGTCGAATGCCGTGGAGACCGTCGTGGACGGCGAGGAACTGCTCGACTATCTCTACCAGCGGGCCAAATACGCGGGCGAGAACGGGACCGCACCGCGTCCGGGGCTGATTCTCCTCGACCTCAATATGCCGAAGATGGACGGCCGCGAGGCGCTGAAGACCATCAAGGGGGATCCCACGCTCCGCGAGATTCCGGTCGTGATCCTCACCACGTCGCGCGCCGACCAGGACATCCTCCGGAGCTATGAGCTCGGCGTGAACTCGTTCATCTCCAAGCCGGTGACCTTCACCGGGCTGGTGGAGGCGATGAACGTGCTCGGTCGCTATTGGCTCGAGATTGTGGAGCTGCCGCCGCGGCCGGCATAGTCCTCGCACGCGCCGCGCGAATCGTACAACGTTGACGGTCAGCGCTGCCTGGCGACGCGCTGCCAGTGCTCCCAGATGAGCACCATCGCGAGGGTGTCGAGCTTGCAGTATTCGAGCAACAGTTTGGACCACGCCGCACGCGTGGCCGGGTCCTCGCGCTCGACCCCGTAGACCATCGCAAAGTAGGCCTGCATTGCACCCGTGCCCTCGGCGACGCGCTGCTCGACGCCGTCGATCTCGAGAGGCGGGAGCGCCGCGTAGGGGCCAAGTGCGGGGTCGCCCTCGCGGCCCGTGAGTTCGGCGTAGCGCGCGCGGACCGCGGGGACGTGCGCCCAGAGCGCGTCGAGGACCGCCTTGATTGAGTTGCTCCCGCGCATTGCCGGATGGTAGTACTTGGTGCGGCAGAGCTTGAGCAGGTCGAGCTGGCGTCCGCCGGCCGCCGGGATGTGCAGCGCGGCCTCGCGGAGCCATCCGGCGAGATCCTTGTCGCCGGTGCCCAGCGCCGAGAGTTCCTCGGCGACGGTATTGAGTACCGACTTCTCGAAGTGTGACCAGACGAGGAGCGTGCCGTGGTCGCCGACGGCGTCGCGGAGTGAGCGCGCGAACTCCTCGTTGGGCCACCGCGCGTCGGTGTTGAGGAACTCGCGATGCTCGAGCGCCGCGCCCGGCGCGGCCTGCGTATGGCAGCTCCATTGGAAGGCGAGCTGGCCGTACGGCGTCATCCCGCGATGGTGCGGCACGGCGATGCGAGCGGCCTCGAAGTCAATGAAGTGGAGCGGCCAGCGCGCCTTGCCGATTTCGTCGGCGAGGGAGGGGTCCACGAACTCCTCGCCGGAGCGCGAGTGGCGGACCTGGATCGTCTGCCGGGCGGCGTAGGCGCCGCCACGCGCGGCGAGCGTCTCGTCGGGGATCTCCGTGATGCGGTCCACGCCGCGCTCGATGAGCGTGGCGAGGAGGTCGCGGCCCTGGTAGAGCTCGAGGATGTGCGGCTCCGCCGTCCCGCGTTCTCGCCAGCATTCGAGAAACCCGTTGCGCGCCTCGCCAGGCCCGACGCGAAACTCGCAGTCGCGGCAGTGGCCGCCGAGCGGCGCCGGGATGCGGGTCAGCGTGGGGGAGAGCGAGGCGAGGAAGGTCGCGGTGGCGGCGCGGACCTCGGGCTCGAGTTCGTCCACCTCGGCTGTGACATCGAGGGCAATCGTGAGCGGCGCGCGGCGCGCCTTGTCCTGGTCGCCGATGAATTCCGCCGTGTGGAGTCGGCCATCGGGGCGGCGGACGATGCGGAACCAGGAGGGCATCTCGTCGAACTCCGCCTCGCGCGCCTTGTCCATCAGGATCAGGTGCGCACGGACCGGGACGCCGGGAAAGAGGTCGCGAAGGATCGTGACCTGATAGGCGACGTCCTCGAGGTACTCGCGCCACTTGCCGGCGATGCCGTGGGGCTTGGTGAGCGAGCGGAAGGCGCTGCCGGTCTTGGCGATCCGCTTCTCGGCGTCCACGGTGTCAATGCTCGACGACTTGACCTCGTAGAGATCGAAGCCGGAGGGTGAGCGGCGGAGGATGTCCACGCGGGACAGGCGTTGGCCGTCGGCGAGGGTGGCTTCGAAGAGGGTGATTGGCTTGCCGGATGCCTCCGCTTGGTCGAGGAGTTGGTGGGTTTCGGCGGCGGCCTCGGTGGCGGGCTTGCTGCCGTAGTCGAGCGTGATGCCGTCCGGGAACTGCTGCTTGGCGAGGAGCTCGACCATATAGCCGCCCTCGGCGAGCAGCTGGAGGTATTCGTTGTCCTCGAGTGTCGTTGGGTACTTCAGCTCGCGGTAGTAGAGCTTGGCCGCGCAGGTGCGGGCGAGCTTAAAGTCGGACTTGGAGAGGGTGGGGGGGGTGGGGGGGGGCAAGGTGGCGTAGGTCGGGTGGGTGGGGCGGGAGCGTCGTCGGAGGGCAGGGGCGAATGTCGGGCCGCGCCGGGTGCTGCGGCAAGGGGGGCTGGGTGGGCGCAGGGCGGCGCTTACGGGGGGCGCTCACGGGCGGCGCCAGGCCGGATAATCCTTGAGGGGTTGGAATAGCCAGCAGCTGGATCACGCGGCGATCTGCTGTGAGAAGCTGAGGCCAGCGACGGTGATGTCGTGCGCTGCGATGGACTTGCGGGGAACTGGGGGTGGGTGAGGATTGGTGTTCTGTAGGTGTGTTGGATGATTGCGGTGCAATCCACCGTTAGCCAGACACGAAGGACGCACAGCCTGCTGAGAGCGCGCGCGAACGAGAACCAACCGCGCTCACGTTGTATCGCGTGACACCGGCCGTGCGCCTACAGCTAACCCGCGCAGCAGGACAGTTGCGAGACGTCCTTCGTAAACGTCTGTGCCGCCAGCTTGAGCCCCTCGGCCATCGTGAGATACGGAAAGAGCTGGTCGGCGAGCTCCGTCACTGTCATACGGGCTCGAATTGCGAGCACGGCGGTCTGAATGATCTCCCCCGCCTCGGACGAAATCACCTGCACGCCGAGCAGCCGACCGGTGCCGGCCTCCGCCACGAGCTTGATCGCTCCACGCGTGTCAAAGTTGACCAGCGCACGCGGCACATGCTCGAGCGCGAGCGTTCGGCTATCGGTCTCGACGCCGGTCAATCGCGCCGTGTCCTCCGAGAGGCCCACGGTGGCAACCTGTGGATCCGTGAAGATCACGGCCGGCATCGTGGACAGATCCAGCCTGGCCTCGCCGCCCATGAGGTTCACGGCCGCACGCGTGCCTGCAGCTGCGGCGACGTAGACGAACTGCGGCTGCGTTGTGCAATCTCCGACCGCGTACACGTGCGGGATGCTCGTCCGCATCTGCTCGTCGACCACGATCGCCCCGCGCTCGTCGGTGACGAGCCCGAGCCGCACGAGATCGAGATCGGCGGTGTTCGGCGTGCGGCCCGTCGCGACAAGCAGCTGCTCCGCCTCAATCGATTCCGCGCTTGTCTCGATCCGGAAGCACCCGTCGCAAACGGATACTTGTCGAACCGAGGTCTGGGTGCGGACGTCGATCCCCTCGACGCGGAAGGCCGCCGTCAGCTCCTCGCCGAGGAGGGGATCCTCCCGGAAGAGAAGGGTGCTTCGGGCCAGGATGGTCACCTGACTGCCGAGCCGCGCGAACGCCTGCGCCAATTCGACTGCGACGACCGAGGAGCCGATCACGGCGAGACGTTCGGGGATGACGTCACTGGCCAGCGCGTCGGTCGAAGTCCAGAAGGGCGTTCCGCTGAGCCCTGGAATCGGCGGGACCGCCGGACTTGCGCCAGTCGCGATCACGCAGCGATCAAAGTGGACGACCTGTACTCCGCCGTCTGGGAGCGTGACGGAGAGCGCGGTCGCATCGCGAAAAGTCGCCGAGCCGTGCACCACCGTGATCGACTCTCGCTCGGCGAGGATGTTCTCGTATTTCGCGTGCCGCAGCTCGTCCACTCGGGCCTGCTGTTGACGAAGGAGCCGGGCGCGCCGAACCGTCGGTTCAGCGGCGCTGAGTCCGTCGTCGAACGGGCTGATTCGGCGAAGCTGCGCGACGTGTGCCGCGCGGATGAAGATCTTCGAGGGGACACACCCGATGTTGACACAGGTGCCGCCAATGACGCCTCGCTCGATGAGCGTGACCTGCGCGCCGAGTTCCGCCGCCTTCAGTGCGGCAGCCATCGCGCCTCCGCCGCTGCCGATAACCGCCACGCGTACCGACGACTGGTCAGGTCCGTTCATCGAGACCCATTCCCAGGACGCCGGGCAGGCTTGACCGTCGACGGGTACCCCGCGTCGGTGGTCGCCTTGATCAAGGCATCGGTGTTGGTCTCCGCGTCATTGAACGTGACGACGGCCTCGAGTGTCTCGTAGCTCACCGTCACCTCTGTCACTCCGGGCACTTTCTTTAGTGCCGCCTTGATCGTGATCGGACAGGCGGCGCACGTCATCCCGGGGATCGAGAGTGTGATCGTCTTCGGCGTGGCCCAAGCGGCGGTCATCAGGACCATCAGGCCAATGGCTGCGGAACGCAGGAATCGCATAGGGTGCTCCAGTCAATAGAAGAGAGAGGCGACGTACGGGAAGATCAGTGCGACGCCGAGCAACGCCACGACGACCCAGAACAGGATCTTGTACGCCCGGCTGACCGCGGGGACTGCGCAGACCTCACCCGGCAGGCACTCGGCAGCGGGGCGGAAGATCCTGCGGTGCGCGAAGTACACCGCCACCAGTGCGACGCCGATGAAGATCGGTCGGTATGGTTCGAGGGCCGTGAGAGTGCCGATCCAGGCACCGCTGATCCCGAGCATCAGCAGCACAAGCGGGCCGAGGCAACAGGCGGAGGCGAGTAGGGCGGCCAGCCCGCCAGCGAACAGTGCGACCCGTCCGGCGGAGGCGGTCGCGGGCGATTCTGGCTTTCGTAGGGTCTCCATAATGGTTAACCTTACAACCGTACCGAACTACGGAGTCAAGGGGAGGCCCCATGTCCAACGAGGAGTTCACCATCGGCGCCTTCGCGGCGGCAGCGGACGTGAACGTGGAGACCATCCGTTTCTACCAGCGCCGCAGACTGCTCCGCGAACCACCGCGGCCATTCGGGCGGATCCGTCGGTATAGTGCGGACGACGTCGCTCGTGTGCGGTTCATCAAGACGGCGCAAGGGCTGGGCTTCAGCTTGGATGAGATCGCTGGTCTGCTCCGATTGGAGGATGGCACGCACTGCGTCGAGGCACGCGTGGCTGCGGAAGAGAAGCTCGCTGGAGTGCGGACAAAGCTGATCGACCTTCAGCGAATCGAGGCAGTGCTCGGCGAGCTCGTGGAGGAATGCTGCGCGGCCACCGGGAACGTCCGATGCCCTCTCATCGACGCGCTCCAGCACGAGCGCGACGTTCGGCCACAGTCCGTGACGTCGACTGGACGGGTGCGGCGCGCTGCTGGCTAACATCGCTTGGTGCAGACGGCCACGCTATTGAAGCGGCCGCTCCGCGGCCGCATCTATTGGAGTGTCCGCAGCACAAGCCCACGTTATGCACACCAGTGATTCTTCGACTTGACTGGTGTATATACCCCACATATACTTCGTAGGTGACCGACGACATCCTCGGCCGGCTCGCCCTTTGCGACAGCTTCGAATGGGATGACGGCAATGCCCCGAAGGTCCGCGCACGCCATGCCGTGGAGCCAGGAGAGTGCGAGCAGGTGTTCTTCGGCGCGCCCCTCTTGGTGTCGGCCGACGCGCGGCATTCACAGGTCGAGGAGCGCTGGCGTGCACTTGGAATGACCTTGAGCGGGCGGACACTGTACCTCGTGTTTACGCTGCGAGGATCAAGTATTAGGGTGCTGGCCGCGCGAAACATGAACCGGAAGGAGCGACGAGACTATGAGCAAGCCAAAGCGCGCGCTGAAAAAGATTCCGACGTTTAAGTCGGAGGACGCAGAACGCGAGTTCTGGGCCACGGCTGATTCCACGGCCTACGTGGACTGGTCCAAGGCGCGGTTCGTCCGATTCCCGAATTTGCGGCCAACGTCCACCGCAATCTCGGTGCGCTTGCCCGAGACGCTGTTGACGGAACTCAAGTTGCTCGCGAATGAGCGAGACGTGCCGTATCAGAGTCTCTTGAAAGTGTACCTCGCGGACCGCATCAGCTCTGAACGTCGTCGTCGGTCGCGAGCGGGTGTGTAAAGTCAACTTTGAAGTGCAACACTGAGCGTCAAGGAGCATAGACCTCCTCCGGGGTTCTGAAGCCGTGGCGCTTGCGCGGTCGGCGGTTGAGTTTGTCGGCGATGCGCTGACAGTCACGCTGGGTCAGATGCTCCATCGACGTGCGCTTCGGGACGTACTGGCGAAAGAGCCCGTTCACGTTCTCGTTGCTCCCACGTTCCCACGAGTGATGCGGCGTCGCGAAGTAGCACTTCGTGTCGACCACGGCCTCGAGCTTCTTATAGGAGTGGAACTCCGTCCCGTAGTACATCTGGAAGGAGGATGGCCAGCCGATCAAAGCGGCGACATCCT
>JBBDYC010000015.1:0-13734 GCA_040901985.1 Gemmatimonadaceae bacterium | reverse complement strand
CCGCGACCCCAACCTTGGCAAGGTTGTGCTCTACCAACTGAGCTATTCCCGCGTGAGCGAAGGTTAGGCCCCCCCGGCGCGCGCGGCAAGCGGGACGGCTAACTTTGTGGCATGGCAGACGTTGTCTCGCTCGCCGTCGAACTCCTCTCGATTCCCTCGACCACCCGCGAGGAGGGCGCGGTCGTGGATTTCGTCTCGCGCTGGCTGGTCGCGCGCGACTGGAACGTCACGGTCCAGGAGGTCACGCCGGGACGCGGCAACGTCTGGGCGTCGCGCAAGGGCGGGGGCGTCACGCTCTCGACGCACCTCGACACCGTCCCGCCATACGTGCCGCCGCGTCGCGCCGACGGACGGATCCATGGCCGGGGCGCGTGCGACGCCAAGGGGATTGCCGCCGCGATGATGATCGCCGCCGACCGTCTCGTCGCGGCCAAGGAGGAGCGCGTGGATCTCCTCTTCGTCGTCGGCGAGGAGCGCGGGTCGGACGGTGCGCGCGCCGCCAATCAGTTGCCGGCCACGAGCAAGTGGCTGATCAACGGCGAGCCCACGGAGAGCGCGCTCGCCTCTGGGTGCAAGGGATCGCTGCGCGTCATCGTCCGCACCGCGGGGCGCGAGGCGCACTCGGCCTACGCACATCTCGGCCAATCGGCGATCGCGCCGATGCTCGCGATGCTGCCGGAACTCGACTCGCTCGACTTCCCCAAGGACCCGGTGCTCGGCGACACGACAGTCAACCTCGGCCTGATCAGCGGCGGGACCGAGGCGAACATCGTCCCCGGCCATTGCGAGGCGGAGATGATGGTGCGTCTCGTCGGCGACGTGGCGCCAGTGAAGGCCACGCTGGAACGGTGGGCGAAGGGCCGCGCCGAACTCGAGTACGGCTCGTTCATCCCCGCCCAGCGATTCCACACCGTGCCCGGCTTCAAGTCCGCCCCGATGGCGTACACCTCCGACATCCCGCTCCTCCCGCGCTGGGGCACGCCGTTGCTCTTCGGCCCCGGCTCGATCCACGTGGCCCACACGCCGGACGAGTACGTCGAGGAGGCGGAGTTGAAGGCGAGCGTGGACGCCTACATCACCCTGGTGAAGACGTTGCTGCAGTGACCCACCGTCGCCTTTCCCCTTTCCCCTTTCCCCTTTCCACTCTGCCAAGCGTGACCCGTCTTCCCGTGGCCGTGCTCGGCGCCACCGGCGCCGTCGGCCAGACGTTCGTCCGGCTGCTGGCTGATCACCCCTGGTTCACGCTGACCGAGGTCGCCGCCTCGGAGCGCTCGGCGGGTCGGCGCTACGCCGACGCGACGACGTGGATCGAGGGCTCGATGCCGGCCGGAGTGGCCGATCTCGTCGTCACGACCTGCGATCCCAAGGTGGTCCGGGCAACGGTCGTGTTCTCGGCGCTCGATGCCGCCGCCGCCGTGGACGTGGAGCCCAGCTTCGCGGCCGCCGGACGGTTCGTCCTCAGCAACACCAAGACGTTCCGGATGGCGGCCGACGTGCCGCTGGTGATTCCCGAGGTGAATGCGTCGCACCTCGCCCTGCTCGACGCGCAGCGCGCGCGCGGTTGGACGGGCGGGGTGGTCACGAACGCGAACTGCGCCGCCACCGTCGCCGCGCTGGCCCTTGCGCCGCTCCACGAGCGGTACGAGGTGACCGAGCTCGTCATCACGACCCTGCAGGCAATCTCCGGCGCCGGCTATCCCGGCGTGGCCTCGCTCGACATCCTCGGGAACGTCATCCCGTTCATCGGCGAGGAGGAAGAGAAAATCGCGCGCGAGTTGCGGAAGATGCTCGGCACGGTGTCGGGCGGCGTTGCCGTGGATGCCAAGTTCACGGTGAGCGCGCACGCCACCCGCGTGGCCGTCGAGCACGGGCACTTCGTGACGTGCTCGGTCCGGTTCCGGCGGAAGCCGTCGGTGGCGGAGGCGATCGCGACGCTGCGCGAGTGGCGCGGCGCGGCTGCGGTGCGCGGGCTGCCGAGCGCGCCCCCGCGCGCGCTCGTGGTGACCGACGCGGCAGACCGGCCGCAGCCGCGGCGTGACGTGATGGCCGGCAACGGGATGACCGTCACCGTCGGCAGGGTGCGGGAGGACGAGAGCCACGACCTGCGATTCGTGGCGCTCGGCCACAACATCATCCGCGGCGCGGCCGGCGGCTCGATCCTCAACGCCGAGCTCCTCGCGGCCAGCGGACGGCTCGGCTGGACGCCGCCCGGGACGGGGGCGCGGTGATCGTCGCCAAGTTCGGCGGCACCTCGGTCGGCGACGCCGATGCGATTGCGCGCACGGTGGCCATCGTCCGCGGCCGCGTCCCGCGCCAGCCGGTGGTGGTCGTCTCGGCGCTCGCTGGGACGACGAACCGGCTGATCGAGATCGCAGAGCAGGCGGCGACGGGCCAGCTGATCGTGGCGCTGGCGATCCTCGAGGAACTGCGGGCGCGGCACTTCGAGGCGATTGACGCGCTCCTCCGGGGCGATGCCTCGCACGCCGAGGTGTCGGCGGAGACGGGGGCGCTATTCGACGAGCTCGCGCACCTCGCCGAGGCGCTTTCAGTACTGGGGCATCTCACGCCGCGGTCGCACGACGCCGTCGCCGCGATGGGGGAGCGTCTCTCGACGCCGATCGTCGTCGCGGCGATGGCGCGCGCGGGGATCCCGGCGGCCTTCGTGGACGCGCGCACCGTGATGGCGACGACCGACGACTACGGGCGCGCCGAGCCGCGGCCCGACGAGATCGCCCTCAACTGCCGCGCCCAACTCCTCCCGCTGCTGAAGGCGGGGAGGGTGCCGGTGCTCGGCGGCTACATCGGGTCCACGGCCACCGGGGTCACGACGACGATCGGCCGCGGCGGCTCCGACTTCACCGCCTCGCTCCTCGGCGCGGCGATGGACGCCGAGGCCATCGAGATCTGGACCGACGTGGACGGGATGCTCACCGCCGACCCGCGCGTCGTCCCCGACGCACGGCTGATCGAGCACATCCGGTTCGACGAGGCGGCCGAACTCGCCACCTTCGGCGCCAAGGTGTTGCACCCGAGCACGATCACGCCGGCGGTGAAACGGGGGATTCCCGTCTTCGTCTACAATTCGCATCGGCCCGACGGCGCCGGCACGCGCATCACGTTCGATGCGCCGCGGGTGCCGGTGCGGGCAATCGCCGGCAAGACCCGGACGGTGGTGGTGAAGGTACGCTCGCCGCGGATGCTCGCCGCGCCCGGGGCGTTGCGGGCAATCTTCGAGGTGTTCGAGCGGAACCGCACCTCGGTGGATGTCGTGGCAACGTCGGAGGTCTCGGTGTCGGTCACGATTGACGACGACCAGCACCTCGACACGCTGGTCGCCCAGCTCTCGGCGTTCGGCGACGTCGCGATCGAGCGCCACCGTGGGATCGTCGCGCTGGTGGGCGCCGGCCTCGGCGAGAGCACCGTGACGATGGCCCGGGCGCTGGCGGCGCTCGGCGACCTGCGGCTCCATATGGTCTCGCTCAGTGCGACCGGGATCAACCTGACGCTGATCATGGACGGCGACGTGGTCCCCGAGGCGATGCGGCGGCTGCACGGCGAGTTCTTCGGCAAGGCGGCGGCGTGACCAAGCTGGCAATCGTCGGGACCGGGAAGATGGGCACACTCGTCGCGGCGCTCGCGCCGGAGTCGGGCTTCGTGGTCGTCGCGCAGCTCGGGCGCGCCGAGACGGGCCGTGGGCTCACGGCCAAGACGCTCAACGGCGCCGAGGTGGTCATCGAGTTCACCGTCCCCGGCGAGGCCGCCGGCATCGTGCGCAACTGCGCGACGCTCGGCGTTCCGGTCGTGAGCGGCACCACCGGGTGGGACGCCGAACGGCCAGCCATCGAGGCGGTGGTCCGGCAGTCGAAGGGGGCGCTCCTCTGGGCGCCGAACTTCGCGCTCGGCGTCCACCTCTTTGCCCGCGTGGCGGCGGACGCGGCGCGGACCTTCACCACGGGGCCGGCGCGCGGACTGTTCGACGTGCAGATTGTCGAGACCCACCACGCGAAGAAGCTCGACGCGCCGAGCGGGACGGCCAAGATGCTTGCCGCGGCCGCGGAGCGGGCCGCGGGCCGACCGGTGCCGGTGAGCAGCATCCGCACCGGCGACGTCACCGGGACGCACGAGTTCGTCTTCGACGCCCCCTTCGAGCAGGTCCGGCTCGTCCACGAGGCGCGGGACCGCAAGGTCTTTGCCTCCGGCGCGCTCGCGGCGGCACGCTGGCTGGTCGGCCGTCAGGGCGTGTACACTCTCGACGACTTCCTCGGAGCGACCACCCGATGACCACTCCCGCCACCCTGCGCGGTGCCATCACCGCGATTGTCACGCCATTCCAGCAGGACGGCCAGGTGGACGAGGGCGCGCTCGCCGCCTTCGTGGACTGGCAGGTCGCCGAGGGAATCCACGGGCTCGTGCCCGTCGGTTCCACCGGTGAGGCGGTGACGCTGTCGCTCGCCGAGCGCGAGCGCGTCGTACGGATCACGGTCGAGCGCGCGAAGGGCAGGGTCCCGGTGATTGCCGGGGCCGGGTCCAACGACACCGCGGCGGCGATCGAGGCGTCGCGCGTGCTGGCAAAGGCGGGCGCGACGCACCTCCTGCACGTCTCGCCGATGTACAACAAGCCGCCGCAGCGCGGATTGCTCGCGCACTTCCGCGCCATCGCTGACGCGGCACCGGTACCAGTCGTCCTCTACAACGTGCCGGGGCGCACGGCGAGCAATATGGCCGCCGAGACGACGCTCGCCCTGGCGGAGCACGAGAACATCGTGGCCGTGAAGGAGGCGTCGGGGAATCTCTCGCAGATTGACCAGATCCTGCGCGGCCGCCCCGAGGGGTTCACCGTCCTCTCGGGCGATGATGGCGTCACGCTCGCGGTGATGGCCGCCGGCGGCCACGGGGTGATCTCGGTGATCTCGAACGCGGTGCCGAAGCTCGTGGCCCAGCTCACCGACGCACTGGTGAAGAGCGACCTCGCGACCGCCAGTCTGATCCATCACCGGCTTGCGCCGCTGGTGGACGCCGCCTTCGTCGAGTCCAACCCGATCCCGATCAAGGCCGCCCTGGCGATGATGGGGAAGATGCAGAACGTGCTCCGGCTCCCGCTCGTGCCGCTCGATGCCAGGCACGAGGCGCATCTCTCGGCGGCGCTGCGGATTGCCGGGGTATCGCTGTGAAGAAGGCGGACGCGGCGGCGCTCGAGCAGCGGGTGGAGGCCCTCTTCCCGCTCGCCGCCGACGCGATGCCCAAGGACGCCGAGGACACGGTTGCCACGCTGCTCGACGCGCTTGAGGCGGGCGAGCTGCGCGCCGCCGTGCGGGGTGCCGATGGGCGATGGAACGCCGTGCCCTGGGTCAAACGCGGGATCCTGCTCGGCTTTCGCGTCGGGCGGGTGGTGCGGCAGTCGCCCAGGGGGTCGCCGTTCGCCTTCTTCGACAAGCATACGTTTCCGACGCGCGGGTTTTCCCTCGAGGACGGCGTCCGGATCGTCCCCGGCGGGTCTGCCGTGCGCCGCGGCGCCTACCTCGCGCCCGGCGTGGTCTGTATGCCGCCGATGTACGTGAATGTCGGCGCCTGGGTGGGCGCGGGGACGATGATTGACTCACACGCGCTCGTCGGGTCGTGCGCGCAGGTGGGCGCGCGCGTGCACCTGAGCGCCGCTGCGCAGATTGGCGGGGTCCTCGAGCCCGTGAACGCGTCGCCGGTGGTGATCGAGGACGACGTGATCGTCGGCGGGAACTGCGGCGTCTACGAAGGCACGATCGTGCGCGAGAAGGCCGTGCTCGCCGCCGGCGTGGTGCTGACGCGCGGGACGCCGGTGTTCGACCTCGTGCGCGAGGCGATCTACCGGGGGAGCGCCGACGCGGCGCTGGAGATTCCCGCCGGCGCGGTCGTCGTCCCCGGCGCGCGCGCGGTGAGGGGCGGCTTTGCCGCCGAGCAGGGGCTCTCGCTCCAGACGCCGGTGATCGTGAAGTACCGCGACGAGAAGACCGACCTCGCGACCGCCCTCGAGGGGTGGCTGCGATGAGCGCGCGCTGAGCGGGCGCGCCGGCGTCGTGCTGCGCGTCCGCGTGCCCGGCGACAAGTCCATCTCGCATCGCGCCCTGATGCTGGCCGCGCTCGGGGACGGCCGCTCGCGCCTGCGCGGCCTCCTCCGCTCCGCCGACACCGAGTCCACCGCCGCCGTGCTACGCGCCCTGGGGATGCCGATCCCGACGCTGAGCGAGCGAGAGGTCGCGATAGATGGTGTTGGCCTTGGCGCGGTCCGCGCCCACGGCGGTGGGGCCGTTCAACTCGACTGCGGCAACAGCGGCACCACCGCGCGGCTGGTCGCGGGGATCGTCGCCGGCGCCGGGCGGGACGCGACGTTCACCGGCGACGCGAGTCTCAGCCGGCGTCCGATGCGCCGCGTGGCGGCACCGCTCGAGGCGATGGGCGCGCGCATCACGGTCCCCCCGCACGGCGGACTTCCGATGACCGTCCGCGGCACGCCGCTGCGTGGCGTGACCTGGACACCCGAGGTCGCCAGCGGCCAGATCAAGAGCGCCATCCTCCTCGCCGGCCTCGTCGCCGATGTGCCGGTGGAGGTGCACGAGCGTGCCGCCACGCGCGACCACACCGAGCGGATGCTCCGTGCGCGCGGGGTCGAGGTGCGCACCGACGGTCTCGTCGTGGCGCTGGTGCCACGCGGACGGCTCGACCCCTGCGACGCGCAGATTCCCGGCGATCCCTCGAGCGCGATCTTCCTCGCCGGGTTTGCCGCGCTCGGCGGCGCGTCAGCCGCCACCGTCGCCATCGAGAATGTCGGCGTGAACCCCTCGCGCGCCGGCGGCCTGCGCGCGCTGGTCGCGATGGGCGCCCAGCTCCGCTACGACGCGACTACGGATCAGGGCGGGGAACCGGTCGCGACTGTCGTCGTCGGCCCCGCGCCGCTCCGCGGAATCACGATCACGCCCGACCAGGTGCCCGGGATGATTGACGAACTCCCCCTGCTCGCCTGCGTCGCGTCGTGCGCCGACGGCGAGACGCGGGTGACCGGCGCCGCCGAACTGCGCGTGAAGGAGAGCGACCGGATTGCGGCCGTGGTGGCCAACCTCCGTGCCCTCGGAGCCGAGGCGGACGAGCTGCCCGATGGATTCGTCGTCCGGGGGAGCACGCGCGCACTGGCGGGGCGTGTCGTCACGCACGGCGACCACCGCATCGCAATGGCGTTCGGTGTCCTCGCCGGCCTCCCCGGCAATGCGATCACGCTCGACGACCCATCGTGCGTCGCCGTGTCGTACCCTACGTTCTGGGATGACCTCCAGCGACTCTCCCGTGGCCAAGGACAATAAGGACAAGGTCGAGCGGCGGCGGCCGCTCGTCGTGGCGATTGACGGGCCGGCGGCGTCGGGGAAGTCGTCCACCGCGCAGTGGGTCGCGCGCACGCTCGGGTTCCGCCACGTGGATTCGGGCTCGCTGTACCGCGCGGCGACGGCGGCAATGCTGCGGCGCGAGCCGGACCCGGCGCAGTGGACTGAGGCGGCCGTGCTCAAGGCGGCCCGTGGGGTGACGCTCCAGCCGGGCGAGACCACGTTTCATCCGCATCTCGACGGCGAGGACATTGACGAGGAGCTGCGCGGCGGCGACGTCACGGCACACGTGTCGCTCGTGGCCCGGATGCCGCGCGTGCGCGCCTGGGTGACCGAGGGTGTGCGCGCGGCGGCGAGCACGCTGCCGGTGGTGGTGGACGGCCGGGATATGGGCACGGTCGTCTTCCCGCGGGCGCGGGTGAAGATCTTTCTCGTCGCCGACCCGTGGGAGCGGGCCAAGCGCCGGCTGGTCCAGCGGCTCGAGCGGCTCCCGAGCGATGATGAGATTGCCGCCGAGACCGAGGCGCTGGTGTTGCGCGACGCCAAGGACGAGGCCCAGACTCAACGGGCGCCGGAGGCGGTCTTGATTGACACGACCTACCTCACGCAGGAGGAACAGGTCGAGCGGATCGTGGCGATGGCGCGGCAGGCAATGCGATAGGCCCAGTGGCCTAAGCCCATTGACCACGGACACTTGGACGGATACGTTACAAGGCTCTCCCGCACCCTGCGGGGGAGCCTTTGCAGCATCCACCAACGCCTCGACGCGGCGAGCCGAACCCTCCGCGATCTGGAGCAGTGATGACCGTAGCCGAAGAGACCCTGACGCCTGAGTTGACCCCCGAAGAGATCGCCCGTCAGAAGCGCGACGCCCAGCGCGCGCAGCTCCGCCCTCTCGCCAACCGCCGCCCCGAGCTCTACGACGAGGACGAACTCTCGTCCGACGAGTTCGAGGCGATGATGGATATGTACAACGGGACGCTCGCCTCGATCGAGGAGGGCGAGATCGTGAAGTCCACCGTCCTCGAGATCCGCGAGAACCTGGTGGTCCTCGACATCGGGTTCAAGTCCGAAGGGACGATCCCGCTCGAGGAGTTCAAGGACATGCCCGACCTGAAGGCGGGCGACGAGGTCGAGGTCCTGCTCGAGCACCTCGAGGACAACGAGGGTTCGGTCGTCCTGTCGAAGAAGAAGGCCGACTTCATGCGCGTCTGGGAGCGCATCCGCGTCGCCTACGAGTCCGACCAGCCGGTGCAGGGCGCCCTCGTCAAGAAGATCAAGGGCGGCGTGGTCGTGGACCTGATGGGCGTGGACGCCTTCCTCCCCGGGTCGCAGATCGCGCTCCGCCGCGTCCCGAACATTGACGAGCTGCTCGGCCAGTCGTACGAGTTCAAGATCATCAAGCTCAACAAGCGCCGTCGCAACATCGTCGTCTCGCGCCGCGTGATTCTCGAGACCGAACGCGCCGGCAAGCGCGAGAAGCTGATGAAGGAGCTCGCCAAGGACCAGGTGCGGAAGGGCGTCGTCAAGAACATCACCGATTTCGGGGCGTTCATTGACCTCGGCGGCGTGGACGGCCTGCTCCACATCACCGACATGTCGTGGGGCCGCATCGCCCACCCGAGCGAGATGGTCCAGATCGGGATGGAGCTCGAGGTCAAGGTGCTCGACATTGACTGGGAGCGCGAGCGCATCTCGCTCGGCCTCAAGCAGCTCCAGTCGTATCCGTGGAAGGACGTCGCCGACAAGTTCCCCGTCGGCACGCGGATCTCGGGCAAGGTCGTCTCGATCACGAACTACGGCGCCTTCATCGAGCTCGAGCCGGGCATCGAGGGCCTCGTCCACATCTCCGAGATGAGCTGGACGCGCAACGTCCGCCATCCGTCGAAGCTCGTCAGCATCGGCGAGGCGATTGATGCCGTGGTGCTCAAGGTGGACCCGACCGAGGAGAAGATCTCGCTCGGGATGAAGCAGACCGAGCAGGATCCCTGGATGGTGCTGCCGGTGAAGTATCCGGTCGGCACGCGTCTCAACGGCAAGGTCCGCAACCTCACCTCGTTCGGCGCCTTCGTCGAGATCGAGCCGGGCATTGACGGGCTGATCCACATCTCCGACATGAGCTGGACCAAGCGCGTCCAGCATCCGTCGGAAGTGGTGAAGAAGGGCGACAGCGTGGACGTCGTGATCCTCAACATTGACGCCGACAACAAGCGCATCTCGCTCGGCCTCAAGCAGGCGAGCGAGGATCCCTGGCTCCGCATCGGCGAGACCTATCCCGTCGGCACCGAGCTGCCGGGCAAGGTCGCCCGCCTGATGGACAAGGGGGTCGTGGTGGACGTCGGCAACGACATCGAGGGGTTCGTGCCGCTCTCGCACCTCAACCTCACCGGCGCGCAGGTCAACAGCTCGGCCGACGTGGCGTGGGAAGGGATGGCGATGAACGTGCGCATCCTCGAGGTGGACCCGATCCACCGCCGGATCGTGCTCGGCGTGGTGGACATCCCGGCGGGCCAGGAGCGGCCGGCGGAGCCGAGCAAGGTGCACACCGAGGATGAGGTGCCGGAGATTCCGGCGGACCTGGACGCGTCAGTGGACGAGGAGTAGGACGGAGAATCTGGTGGGCGAGACCACGTCAGTGCCTAAAAAGTGCGCAGCGCCCCGCCCGAGTCCAGCTCGGCGGGGCGTTCTTGATCAGGGCGTCAGAGATAACGTTTAGACGACACGGCACGATTCCTTGAAATGAAGCATCCTGTCCGTGAACAATATTCCTGCGAGGAATCCTTATGAAGAATGTCGCTGTGGCCGCTATTCTCCTCGCGTCTCTCGCTGCGTGTGAGCCGCAAACTGTCGGTCCCTCCGGGCCGAAATCGCTGGCCCCGAGCGAGATTAATCCAAGTGGTGGTACGGCCGGTCGCATTCCAAGGCGTCGAGAGATTCCGTCTTCCGTGCCAGCGCTTCGAATCGGAGTAAGTGAACGTAGGCAGTCCATTGAGGAGCTTCGGAATGAGGTCCACGTCTCTGGCGGGCGAGTATTCATCGCGCTGAAGCGTGCCTCTGCGGCGCGGGTGGAGGACAGCGGCGTCCTGTCTGCGTTGACTTTGGCTGAGGCGCAGGAGGCGATCCGGGTTTTGGAGGCGCGAGGCGTCGTTGTTGAGCGGTCGTACAGCTTCCGGCCGCTACTCGCCGCGAAGATACTGGTCGAGGATCTTGACACTCTCGTTCGACTTCCAGTGGTGGACTACATCGAGGCTATCGGACAAAGTCGCGCTCAGTCCTCGCAGGTGGCTCAGGACACGTCTTGGGCCGTTTCGTCAATCGGCGCGCCCTCAGTCTGGGCATCACAGTACGGGCCAGGCAACCGCGGCGAGTGGTCGAGCGTCACAATTCTGGACCACGGAATCGATCAGACTCACCTCATTAGCGGCGACGGGCCGGCGAACGTGATTCTCAACTGCTTCTACGTCGAGGAGGTCTCGCCGGAACCAGGATATGAGGACAACCCGAGTTGTTACCTCGGCGGCTCTTCTCACGGCGTCCATGTCGCGGGCCTGATTGCCTCAAGAGACGACGGATCTGGATACATCGGGACGGCGCCCGAAATCGGCCAGTTCACCAGCATCCGAGTCTGTCATCGGCTCGGATCATGCCCGACTGACTGGGTCATCGAAGGTATCGATTGGGCGATATCGCTAGGCCTCCCCCGCCAAATCCTGAATATCAGCCTCGGCAGCTGCCACCACAAAAAGAGTTACCTCTCCGCCATTACTCGAGCGCAGAACGCGGGAATTCTTGTCGTCGCGGTTGCCGGAAACGCCTACGCAGACGATGGGGACTGTCCTGACGCGCAATCCGATATCGGCATTCACGATGTCATGTATCCTGCCCGATATCCGGGCGTCTTGGCAGTCGGCGGAGTCAACCCAGGAGACTCCCCCGTGCCAATGGGACCTCGCCCGCCTCCTCCGGGCGGCGATGGCGATCCCGATCCGATTCCGTGCACTGCGTCCAGTTGCAACGAGGAGTCGCAAAGTGCCGCCTGCGGCGCCAAGGGCGCACGATCTGGTCCGCAACTCGGACTTGTGGCTCCGTTTTGGTCGGTTAGCATGACGAAGCATGGCGAGTATGGGATACTGTGCGGCACTTCCATGTCCGCCGCCCTCGTCTCGGGGGTTGCTGCCATGGTGTGGACGCAGAATCCCAGTTGGACCGCGAGTCAGGTGCGTGAGAGAATTATTTCTTCCGCAGCCCCGCTGGGCGCGTCATTCACGACCGGACGTCTGTACGCCATTGGTGCGGTTGTCGGGCCGCCACTGACGGTGTCCATCACTGGTCCCTCACATATCACCACCGAGGGTAGCTACACGTGGTCAGCATCTACCTCGGGTAGCGGACCGCTCTCGTACTCGTGGAAGTACGCGGAGGCGGCGGATGGTCCGTTTGAGGAGATTGGTACGTCGGCGACGGTAGACCGTCTAGTGCTGGAGGGGCCGCCACCGGAGTTCTGGCTTCGTGTAACGATCTCGGCCAACGGCGTCTCGGCCACAGCAACGACCGGTGTCACCAACTCTGCCGTGAACCCGTGCGCGCCGCTTGTGTGTCTGAATCAGATTCACCGACCCCAGTGACGGACTCAGTGGTCCGCGGATACGAGCGGCGGCCGGGATCGGGCCGCCGCTCCTCCGACTTCCTTGCGATAATGTCGGTGACTTCAATCGTCGCGGCCTGTGGCCTGTTCACTGCACCAGTCGAGTACGAACAGCCTGAGCTCGTCTCGTTGGAGATTGATCAGCTGGCGATTGCGATTCGGGATGGAGGCGTCTTGGTGGTCATTGCCGAGCTCTCCGATACAGTGCTCGAGCTTTCAGGGAATGAGCGTGTCGCCCTGGAAGTCTCGACGTCAGGCGGCGATAGCGAGAGGCTGGATCTTTACCACCTGACGTGTCCGGTTGGCTCTCCGTTTCGCGGTTTTCACTGCCACGATTTTTCGATAGCGCTCTTGGCGGGCTACGACTCGGTCGCGTTAAGGCATCGTGTGCGAGCTATCGGGGGAAGGGAGGTACGCCTGACCAATAGATGGCTCGTCGTCGTGAACCATCCGCTGCGCATCGCGCTCTTCGCCCGTGACGCGGCGGCGTGGCCGGGAGTCGGCTCCTCGTCGCTCTCGTACTCAACCTGTCCGGGCTGTTCGTTGAAGGCATTTTTACGCGGTCCGATCGCACTCGAGAACGGTGCGGCGCGGCTCAGGGATGGAATCTTACAGTTCGTCTCCGGAGACACGATTCGTGCCCGGTATACGAACCCCGCTGGTTCGGCGATTGAGGTGGTGCGTGTTGCGCCGTAGCTGGGTCCGAAAAAGTGGCGTCGCGGTGTTTCTAGCCGGAATCCACTTCGCCTCTGGTGTGGCGCACGCCCAGCTGTGTATCGGACGCCCCCTTCCCAAGAGTGGAGGGCATGCGATTTCGCTTTCATCCATTGTGCATGCTACCAGCCGCACTGTCGGCGTTTCGGTATCTAGGGTCGAGTCTGTTGGATTCGGAACGATTCGCCTCGCTGAAACCAGCGACTGGTCGATCGCGGCCAAGGTGCCAGAGCTGGAGGCGACACTTGGCTCAGGCCTCCGAATCGTCCCCGGCCTTGAGGCGTGCGCCTCGGCTGGCGCCTTTCGCTGGTTTGGACCGAAGCGCATTCTTCTTGAGTCCCAGAGCATGTCGTCGCGAGGGCACCGGTTCGGGGTTGCTGTCGGCGCCGAACGTATGGCTGGCAGCCGGGTCTCCCTCGTCGCGAATGTCTCGTACGAGTCGATTTGGACTTCGACCGCTCACTTCCGCGGTCCTTTCGCGTCGCCCCGGGACTCTACACGCGAATTCCAGTACGGACTGCTGGGCGCAGGAATAGGAGCGAGCATTGACCGAACGCTCGTTGCGAGGTTTTTCGCTGAGCAGTCGCGTGGAATTCCGACCGACGTGTTCTCTCCGATCGGGCGAGTCGACTTCGCTTGGTCATGGGGCCTCGGCTTCTCCTATCTGATTCCGCGACTTTCTCGCTAAGAGCAGCACGACGGTCTACCTTGTGCTGACCCAGGCGGCTCGGCTCCGAGAGCCGATGGTGCGAGGTGTGGTCTACGACTGCCTGCCAACCTGCGCACCCTGGGGCGTCGTCGAGGTGCAACTGCTCGGCACGCCCTTGCGTGCCGTGACCGACGCGCCCGGACGTTTCGTCATCGACGGCGCTCCGAGCGGGTGGCACGAGGTGGTCGTGGTTGACCGCGAGATTGCGCTGCTCCGCGTGCCGCTCTCGCACTTGAACCTCACCGGCGCGCAGGTCAACAGCTCCGCCGACGTGGCGTGGGAAGGGATGGCGATGAACGTGCGCATCCTCGAGGTGGACC
>JBBDYC010000014.1:3768-81754 GCA_040901985.1 Gemmatimonadaceae bacterium | reverse complement strand
TTGCCGGTATGCCGGTTTTCGAGACCGGTGCCTTCAACCACTCGGCCACCTGTCCGGGGGAAGACGAAAGCTAGAAGCGCGGCGAGAGAGGGTCAACGGGTCGCACGAGCTCAACCACGCCGGGGGCGAAAGAATTCCGTGAGGAGCGCCGCGCATTCCGCCTCGCGCACCCCGCCCTGCACCTCCGGGCGATGGTTGAGCTTCGGATGCCGCAGCAGGTCCGCCACGGACCCGGCCATCCCCGCCTTGTCGTCCCACGCCCCGAACACCACGCGGCCGACGCGCGCGAGGACAATTGCGCCCGCGCACATCGCGCAGGGCTCCAGCGTCACGTAGAGCGTCGCCGTGGTCAGGCGCGTGTCGCCGGCGGCGTAGGCCGCGGCGCGCAACACGCGCAGCTCGGCGTGCTGGGTGGCGTCCCTGCTGCCGACCATCGCGTTCGCGCCGCGGGCGATCACCGCGCCGTTGTGGACCACGACTGCGCCGACCGGGACCTCCCCCGCCGTCGCCGCGCGGGTTGCCTCGGCGATTGCCTGCGCCATCCACCACGCGTCCTCGTCGTCGCGCGTGGCGAAGGTGACCGGGCCGCTCACGCCGCCTTCTCGAACTTGAGCGCGCCGCCCTCGGCGGTGACGCGGATCCGGTCGCCATCGGCGAAGCGTCCGTCGAGCAGCGCGAGCGCGAGGGGATTCTGCAGCAGCCGCTGGATCGCCCGCTTGAGCGGCCGGGCGCCGAACGCCGGCTCGAAGCCCTCGACCGCCAGCAGCGCCTTGGCCCCGTCGGTGATCTCGAGCGTGATCTTCCGGTCGGCGAGCAGCTGCGCCATCCGCACCAGCTGCAGCTCGACGATGTGGGCGATCTGCTCCTCGGCCAACGGCCGGAAGATGACGATGTCGTCCACGCGGTTGAGGAACTCCGGCTTGAAGTGCTGCCGGAGGGCGTTCGTCACCTGGGCCTCGACAAGCGGCCAGTCGCCGGTCCCGTGCTCGAGGATCCACGACGACCCAATGTTCGACGTCATGATGATGACGGCGTTGCGGAAGTCCACCGTGCGCCCCTGCGAGTCGGTGAGGCGGCCATCATCGAGGATCTGGAGCAGGACGTTGAAGACGTCGGCGTGCGCCTTTTCGATCTCGTCGAAGAGGACCACGCTGTACGGCCGCCGCCGCACCGCCTCGGTGAGCTGGCCGCCTTCCTCGAAGCCGACGTAACCCGGCGGCGCGCCGATCAGCCGGGCGACGGCGTGCTTCTCCATATACTCGGACATATCAATGCGCACCATCGCGTGCTCGTCGTCGAAGAGGAACTGCGCGAGCGCGCGCGCCGTCTCCGTCTTCCCGACACCGGTGGGGCCGAGGAAGATGAACGAGCCGATGGGACGATGGGGATCCTGCAGGCCGGCTCGCGAGCGCCGGACGGCGTTGGCGACCGCAGTGACCGCCTCGGTCTGGCCGACGACGCGCTTGGCGAGCTCTTGGTCGAGCTTGGCAAGGCGCTCGCGTTCCGACTCCAGCATCCGCGTGACCGGGATCCCGGTCCATCGCGCCACGATCTCGGCAATGTCGTCGGCCGTGACCTCCTCCTTGAGGAACTGCGTGCCGCCGGTCTTCTGCGACGCCAGCCGCTCCTCGACCTGCTTGAGTTCGGCCTCGAGCTTCGGCACCGTCCCATACTGGATCTCGGCGGCCTTGCCGAGGTCGCCGGCGCGCGTGGCGCGGTCCACCTCGCCGCGGGCCTCCTCGATCCGCGCCTTGAGCTTGCCGACCTCGCCGAGCGCATCCTTCTCCAGCTGCCACTGGGCCTTCATCGCCCCGCTCTGCTCCTTGAGCTGCGCGAGCTGTTGCTCGAGCGCAGCGCGCCGCTCGACCGACGCCTTGTCCTTCTCCTTCGCCAGCGCCTGACGCTCGATCTCCAGCTGCACCGCGCGCCGCTCCACCTCGTCAATCTCCTGGGGGAGCGAGTCAATCTCGATCCGCAGCCGCGACGCCGCCTCGTCCATCAGGTCAATCGCCTTGTCGGGGAGGAAGCGGTCGCCGATGTACCGGTTGGAGAGCGTGGCGGCGGCGACGATCGCGCCGTCGGTGATCCGCACGCCGTGGTGCGACTCGTAGCGCTCCTTGAGCCCGCGGAGGATCGCGATCGTGCTCTCCAGCGTCGGCTCGCCGACGAACACCGGCTGGAAGCGGCGCTCGAGCGCCGGGTCCTTCTCGACGTGCTTGCGATACTCGTCGAGCGTCGTCGCGCCGACGACGCGAAGTTCGCCCCGCGCCAGCAACGGCTTGAGCATATTGCCGGCGTCCATCGAGCCCTCGGCGCGCCCGGCGCCGACAATCGTGTGCATCTCGTCAATGAAGACGACGAATTGCCCTTGGCTGGAGACGATCTCCTTGAGGACGGCCTTCAGCCGCTCCTCGAACTCGCCGCGGAACTTCGCCCCGGCAATCAACGCACCGAGGTCGAGCGAGACCAGCCGCTTGTTGCGCAGCGACTCCGGGACGTCGCCGTTCACGATCCGCTGCGCGAGCCCCTCGGCGATCGCGGTCTTGCCGACGCCGGGCTCGCCGATCAGCACCGGGTTGTTCTTCGTCCGCCGCGAGAGCACCTGGACGACGCGCCGGATCTCCTCGTCGCGGCCGATCACCGGGTCGAGCGTCCCCTTCCGCGCGTCCTCGGTGAGGTCGCGCGTGAAGCGCTGCAGCGCCTGGTACTGGTTCTCCGGCGTCTGGTCGGTGACCCGGTGGGCGCCACGGACCGCCTCCAGCGCCTCGAGCAGGCCGGCCCGCGTGATGCGCTGCGCCTTGAGGAGTGCCGCAGTCTCGGTGCCCTTGGCCTCGGCGAGGGCCAGCAGGAGGTGCTCGGTCGACACGTACTCGTCACCGAGTGCCTTGGCCTCCTGCTCCGCCTTGTCGAGGACGGCGCTCAGCTCGCGGGCAAGTGCGGGTTGCGCATCGCTCTGCTTGGGGTACCGCGCAATCTCCCGCTCCAGCGCCTCCCGAAGCGCCGGTATGCCGACCCCGAGTTTCTGCAGGACGGGCACGACGATCCCTTCGTCCTGCGCCAGCAGGGCGAGCAGGAGATGGGCATCGTGCACCTGCGGATTTCCCGTCTGCCGCGCGTTGGCGACGGCGTCAGTGATGGCTTCCGAGGATTTGACCGTGAGGCGATCGGGATTGAGCATCTGAACTTCAGGTTGAGAGGCGAACGGTGAGCGGTGAGAGGGGCACAACGGCGCTCACCTCACTACCGCAAGGCTTGCGCCCCTCAAGCTACGCCGTTTCGACTGGTTCGGTGTCAGGGAAGGCCGCGATTGTCCGCCGGAATGTCAGCGGGCGAGTCGTTCCCACGCCGCCCAGGCACGGAGGGGGCGGCCGTCCACGAGGTGCTCCTCGAGGAACTCGCGAAGCAGGCGTTGGTGCGCCTTGGCCGTCTGGGTGTCGGGGGTGACGTCGTCATCCCCGTCGAGCCAGGTGCGCAGCGTCCGGCGCGCGGCACTGGGGAGGGCCCGGGCGCCGGGAGCCGAATCGCGGCAGGCGGAGCAGACCGCGCCGCCGGCACGATGGGCAAAGCGCACCTCCTCGTCATCCGCGAGCGCACGGTGACAGGAGACGCACTGGTCGAGCGACGGACCAAAGCCCAGCTCGGCGACGATGCGCCAGGCCGCCGCGAGCGCGCGTGCGGCGACGACGGGATCGTCGGAGACGGCGAGGGCGTCGAGCCCCTCGCTGAGGGCCTGGTGCACGCTCGCCGGCGCCTCGGTGCCGAAGCGCAGGCAGAGCTCACAGAGGGCGGCGGCCGCGCCGAAGCGCTGCAACGAACCCGCCAGCGCCGGCCGCGCGCGCGAGGCGTCGAACGCCGTCAACGCGTGCAGGTCGCTCGACGCGTGCAAAATCAGGTGCGCGGTGCCGCCGGTGAAGAGGTCGAGTCCCTGGCCGAACTTGCTGCGCGGCCGCCTGGCCCCGCGGGCGACCGCCGAGATCACCCCGACGTCGCGGGTGGCCAGCCGCACGATGCGGCTGGTCTCGCGATAGTCGAATGCGTGGAGGACGATCGCCTCGGTCTCGATCACCGTTCCAATTTAAGTCCCGCGTAGAGCGCGCGCCCCGGCGAGTCGAAGTCGGCGATCTGCTGGTAGCGCGTGTTTGCGGCGTTCTCGACGCGCAACTGGAGCCGCGCGCCGGCGAGCAACCAGCGCGGGACCGCGAGCTCGGCGTTCAGGTCCACCGTCGTGAACGGCTCGAGCACGACGATCGTCGCCGGCCAGGTGGTGAAGCTGCGATCCTCCCGCTCGCCGGTCCGCACGACGAGCGCCGAGAGCGTCCCGAGCGCGGCGAGCGAGCGCGTGAGCTGGACGGTGGTGACGTGGTCGGGTCGCCGCAGGAGGCGGCCCCCGTTCACGAAGTTCGCCTCGGGTGCAGTCTCCACGCCGGCGTCCACCACGCGGGTGTCGGTCCAGGTGTGCCCGCCGGTGATCCCGAATCCGCCGGGCAACGTGAGCGACGCCTCGAGCTCCACACCACCGGCGTTCGCCTTGGCGAGGTTCACGTAGTTGGGCTCTCCGGCCGGCGGCGCGCCGGTGTACTGGATCAAATCGCGAAAGCGCTGGGTGAACCCAGTGATTCGCAGCGAGGTGCCGCGTGGCAGGGCCACCTCGAGCCCGAGGTCGGCCGACCGTGACCGCTCCGGCCGCAGGTCGGGATTCCCCACGGTGAAGCCGGAGGCAAAGTTCTCGAAGAAGCTCGGCGCCTTGAATGCCGTTCCCGCCGACGCCCGGACGCGCAACGCCGGCAACAGCTGCCACCCCGCACCGGCGCGCACCGTCTCGAAGCCGCCAAAGGCGCTGTTGTCGTCGAGGCGCGACCCGAGCGTGTAGGTGAAACGGGAGACCTCACCCTGCACTTGCGCATAGACCGCCCGATTGTCGCGTGCGGCCCGGAAGCTGTCCGGGAAGTCGCCGAACTCGCTCTGTGACACCGACCGGTTCCGCTCGGCATCGCGGGCGACTTCCGTCCCCAGCGTGACAAACTGGGCGTCGCCAAGCCGCAGCGTGGTGCGGACGTCGGCCATCCGCCGGGTGACCGTGCCGCGCGCGAAGTAGCCGTAGAACCCGAGCGTGTCGCCCGCGTCGTCGGCGCCGTCGTTGGTGCGCGGCAGGTGGTCCGCGGCCGAGAGCTGGACGTGCGACGTCACGCGGTCCGTCCACCGACGCTCCGCGTCGACCCCGATGAGGAGCCGGTGCTCCGTGCGCTCGGCATTGCGGTCCTCCACGCTCCCGTCCGACCCGGTCGGGTAGCGATAGATGGACGTGTTGTAGCGCGCCGTCAGCCGGATGTCCGACCGCTTGCCCGCCGCGACGCCGAGCGATCCGACCGCGCCGTCGTTGCGATACCCGTTGTTGAACGGCAGGATGCCGGCCGAGGCGTGATGATCTCCGCGAAGCGACCAGGCCAACGCGCCATCGTTGCCGAGACCGCCCGACCCGCCGAGCGACGCCCGACGTGCGCCGTACGTACCGCCGCCGATCTCGCTGTTGACCCGCGTGGCACCGCCGCCCCGTCGCGTCAGGATCTGGATCACGCCGGCCATCGCCTCCGATCCGTACAGCACGCTCGCCGGCCCGCGCACGACCTCGATCCGTTCCACGTCGTCGAGCGTGAGCCGGCCGAGGTCCAGCACGCCGCCGGGTTCGTTGATCGGCACGCCGTCCACGAGCACACGCACGTAGTTGCTCTGGCCACCGCGCAGGAACAGCGCCTGCTGCGACCCGAACGACGACGTCCGCGCGATCGCGAGGCCGGGTACGCGGCGCAGCGCGTCGCCGACGTGTGTGACGCCCTCGCGCCGCAGCGCCGCCCCGTCGAGCACGTGGACGCTCGCCGTCAGCAAGGTGACCGGCGTCGGGATGCGTGTCGCGGTGATCACGCTCACCGGCAGCGCAGTGGTGTCGCGCGACGCCTGCGCGCGGAGCGGCGGCGGGGCGACGACGAGGAGCAGGGTGGCGCCGGCAAGAAGCGGCGCCAAGGCGGCGAATCGGGCTACGCGCATCGTGTGGATTCCAGGTGAAGAGTGAGGGGGAGAATTCAGCGGGTGCCACGGCCGCGTAGCGGCACGAGGACGGGAGCGCCGACGGCGGGATCCCGCGAGACGACGAGGGGCCATTCGTAGACGCGCTCGAGCACGTCGCCGCGCATCACCTCGGCGGGGCTCCCCGCGGCGGCGACCCGTCCGCGGTGGAGCAGCACGATGTGGTCGGCGAATCGGGCGACGAGATTCAGTTGGTGACTCACGAGCAGCACCGCCTGCCCCTCGCGCGCCAGGGCGTCGAGGAGCTCGAAGAGTGCCATCTCGTGGGCGATGTCCAGGAAGGTCGTCGGTTCATCGAGGACGAGTGCCGCGCCGCCCTGGGCGAGTGCGCGGCCAATCCGCACACGCTGCCACTCGCCGCCCGAGAGCGCGTCGGTGGTGCGGTCGAGAAACGCCCCAACGTCGGCCAGCGCCACCGCGCGGGCAATCGCCGCGCGGTCCGCGTCGTCGCGGACGGCGAACGGTCCGCCGTGGGGATGCCGGCCGAGCCCGATGTACTCGCGCACGGCCAGCGGAAAGACGGGCTCCTCGCGTTGCGTGACCACGGCGACGCGCCTCGCGATTGCGCGTCGGTCGAGGCCCCCGATCGGCACGCCCTCTAGTAGCAGCCGCCCCGATGCGAGCGGCAGCCGGCCGAGCAGCGCGCGGACGAGCGTGGACTTGCCGCTCCCGTTGGGGCCGACGACCGCGGTGACGCGGCCGGCGAGGGCGGCCAGCGAGACGCCCTGCACCGCCGGCTCCGCGGCGCCGCGATACCGCACGACGACGTCCTCGAAGCGAATCATCGGAGACTCCGCAGGCGCCAGAGAAAAAACGGCACGCCGATCAGCGCGGTGACCGCGCCCAGCGGAAGTTCGGCGGGACGCATCACCGTGCGGGCGGCAAGGTCGGCGACGACGACCAACGCGCCACCGGCGAGCGCCGCGGCAATCAGCGTCTGGCGTGTGTTGCTCGCGCCGAGGGCACGGGCGATCGCGGGGACGATGAGGCCGACGAAGCCGATCAGTCCGGCGCCGGCGACCGTCGCTGCGGCGAGCAGCGACGCCGCGAGATAGACGCGCCGCGTCACCCGCTCGACCTCGAGGCCAAGCGACGCCGCCGCCTCCTCGCCCAGCGCGAGGACGTCCACGTCGCGCGCCCAGGTGGCGAGGAGGATCAGGCCGGCCGACACATAGAGGGCGATCCACCGAAGCGACGCCCACTGGGCATCGCCGAGCGACCCCATCATCCACCACAGCGCGGTGCGGACCTGGTTCTCCGACGCCGTCGCCAGCGCCACCATAATTGCCGCCGTGCAGAAGGCGCCGACGACGACGCCGGCCATCAGCAGGACCCGCGGGTCGGCGTGCCCGCTCACGGCGCGCGCAACAAGCAGCACGACGACGACGGCAGCCGTCGCGCCGGCGAAGGCGGCGAGCGGCACCAGCGCCGGCCCGACGAGTCCGAGCGTGAGCGCGAGCACCGCCCCGGCGGCGGCGCCGCCGGAGACACCGAGCAGGTACGGCTCGGCCAGCGGATTCCGCAGCGTGGCCTGAAGCGCCGTGCCGCTCGCCGCGAGGCCGGCGCCGACGACGAGGCCCAGCACCACCCGCGGCAGCCGCAGTCCGTGGACGATGGCGACGTGCGTCGGGTCGCCCTCGCCGAGGAGCGCGCCCCACACCTCGCCGAGCGAGAGCGCCACAGGGCCCCCGCCGATGCCGACGAGGGCGGCGGCGACCACCGCCGCGACCAGCAGGATCCAGACGTGGACGCGCATCGCTCAGCGCGGGGGCGCGTCAATAAGGACGCGCCGGAGGTAGCGCGCGGCCTCGCCCATTCGCACGCCCGGCCGGCCGACGACGGTGGTGTCAATGGTGATCACTCGACCCTCACGCACCGCGCGCACGGCCTGCCACCCCGGATGCGCCCGGATCCGCACCGCGCTGAGCGGGCCCGCCAGGACCCACCGCGGGTCGCGCGCGGCGACCTCCTCCAATGTCACCTGCGGCGAGGGCGCGGCGGCGTCGGCAAAGACATTCGTTGCACCGGCGATCTCGAGCAGCTCGCTCAGGTAGCTCCCGCCGCCGATCGTCATCAGCGGCGCGTCCCAGATGTGCCAGAACGCGGTGACCGGCGCCGCCGGCCGCGGCATCGCCCCGACGGCGGCGAGTGACGCCCGGACACTGTCCACCACCCGGCGCCCGCGCTCCGCCGCGCCGAGGGCCGCGGCGATGATCGGCGTGACGCGCGCGAGGTCGGCCACCTGGTCCGTGCGCAGCGCCAGCGTCATCACGCCGGCGGCGCGCAGTTGCCGGGCGGCGAGCCGGTTGGACGCGCTCGCATAGAGCAACACCAGGTCCGGCCGCTGGCCGAGCACCGCCTCGACGTTGGGCTGCATCCCGTTGCCGACGTCGGGCACCGCGCGCGCGGCGTCGGGGAAGAGATCCCAGCTGGTGCGGCCGACGAGTCGCTCGCCAACGCCGAGCGCAAAGAGCAGTTCGGTCGTGACCGGGTTCAGCGATACCACGCGCGTTGCCGGCGCGACGAGGCCGAGCGTGTCGCCGAAGTCGTCCACCGTCCCCGACATCGAGGGTGTCGCCGACGGGCCGCCGCACGCGAAGGCGAAGACGAGTAGCGCAACGAGCGACCGCAGACGACCGGACACGAGAACGGGCTCCTCCCGCGAAGAGAGAAGCCCGGATGCGCGTGGGGAGGTCCGGCCACCTGCAGACGGACCCGCTGGCACGCCACCGAACCCTCCCCCGAGGGTCACGATGTGGCGCGAACGCAGGTCGTCTCCTGACTCGGGGCCGTTCCATTCGCCTTCCCGGATCCCGCAGGATCCAGTGGCTGTGCTCGAATGGACGTTGATGCCCGTTACAGTGGCGGGGCCGCGCCGGATTCTCACCGGCTTCCGTATCCCGCGTTCGCTTACGATTGTGCGTCGAAGCTATGTCAGCCCATCGCGCTTGGCAAGCGCAGCGTGCAATCGTCCGGTGAGATGCGCGCGGCGGAGCAGGTGTGCGGAGCGCGCGTCCTCGCTCGGCGCGGCCTGCGCGGAGAACTCGGCGTCGAGCGCGGCAATCTCGCGCTCCAGCGCGTCCGGGTCGTCCTCACGCCGCCGACGGAACGCGCCGGGTCCGCGGCGCATCAGGGCCCCGCCCAGACCCAGCAGCAGCGCCGCCGACACCGCCGTCGCGATGAGCAGCAGGCGGATCCGACTCGCCCCGGCACGCGCCCCGGGCGCGCTGACGTCCACCACGTGCGGGCCCACCACATCCTGCGCGAGGAACCGCTTGAACGGCCTTCCCTCGACGAACACCGGCGTCACCTCGAGCAGGCCGGCGCCGGTCGCCGTTCCCCGCGGATCTTCCACGAGCACCTCGAGCACCGGCGTGCTCCCCTCAAACGGGAAGCGCATCGGGGCGGCCGACAGCGGGAGCGTGTAGCGAAACGAAAACTGCTTCAGCCCCGGTGCGATTGGCGCATAGAGGCGAACCTCGCCGTCCTCGAGACGGATTGCGTCCGGGGAGAGGTCGCCCTCGCCGCCGAAGACCTGCGGCACGCCGTCGGGGAGCGCGACGCGGAACGTGAAGCGGCGGGCGTCGCCGGGCACGAGCGTGACCAGCGTGTCGTTGCTCAGCTCATAGACCTCGATCACCGTCCGCAGGCGAGGGGTCTCGGCGTCGGGCGCGGTCACCACGAGGTGCCGGCCGCGCACGGTGATCGGTACCGGCGCGCTCGTCGTGTCGTAGACCATCAGGTCGGCGGCGCCACCGCGGAGCGCGGCCTCCGTCGTCGGCGGCGTGAAGTAGGCGATGCCGCCCCGCGACGTGGCCACAAAATAGACGGCGGCGGTGTCGCCGACGGGCCGGTAGCGGAACGCGTAGGCGCCGCCGGTGCGGGTCCGCGTCGAGTCCATCGGCGCCGCGGCGTCGGAGCCGACGCGATGCAGCACCACCCACGCCCCGACCACCGGGACCGTCCCGCCATCTGGCGCGGCGCGAATCACGCGCCCCGCAATCACCCGCGTGTCGTGCTGCGCCTCGACGGCCCGCCACGGCGCCAACAACGGCGAGACGGCGGCGACCACGAGCGCCGCGCGGCGGACCGACAGCCGGCAGCCGCCGCTCACGGCGTGAACTTCCCGAAGTCCTCGGGGCGGAGCTGCGCGAGATGCCGCTGGAGTTCCTCAGCCGTGAGGTGGTCGGCGTCGGCCGACGGCGGTGGCCCCAGTGGCTCGCTCTCGCTGTCGTCGAAAAGCGAATCGGCGACGAAGATCGGCGCCTCGAGCCGGAGGGCAATCGCGATCGCGTCGGAGGGGCGGGCGTCCACGACCACCGGCGCCCCGCCGCGCGTGAGATGGAGCTCGGCGTGATACGTCCCCTGCACCACCCGCGTCACCTGGACGCGACGGAGGAGGCCACCGAGGCCGGTGATGAGCGACGCCGTGAGGTCGTGCGTCATCGGCCGCTCGCGTTGGATGCCATTGAGGTGGGCGGCGATGCTCTCCGCCTCCGGCCGTCCGATCCAGATCGGCAGGACGCGATTTCCCGCACGCTCCTCCAGCACGACGACGAACGCCTGAGAAGCGGCGTCGAGCCCGAGGCGCGAGACGGAGACTTCGACCATCACCCGACGCCTGAACCGCTCAACCGGCGCGCACCGCGCGCCGGAGGTCCGCAACCTTGTTCGTCCGCTCCCACGTGAAGAGGCCGACCGGACGGCCGAACCGCTCCACGCGCTCAAACTTCCGCCCGAAGTGCCCGTAGGCGGCGGTCGGGCCGTAGATCGGCTTCCGCAACTCGAGTGCCTTGATGATCCCGGCCGGCGTCAGGTCGAACACCTTGCCCACGGCCTTCATGATCACCGTCTCGTCCACCGTGCCGGTGCCGAAGGTGTCCACCATCACCGAGACCGGCTTGGCGACGCCGATGGCGTACGCCAGTTGCACCTCGACCTTCGTGGCGAGCTTGGCCGCCACGATGTTCTTCGCCACCCAGCGCGCGGCGTAAGTCGCCGAGCGATCCACCTTCGAGGGATCCTTGCCGGAGAACGCGCCACCGCCGTGGCGTCCCATCCCGCCGTAGGTGTCCACGATGATCTTGCGGCCGGTCAGCCCGGCGTCGCCTTGCGGTCCGCCGACGACGAAGCGACCGGTCGGATTGATGTGGATCTTCATCTTTCGGGCGCGCAACTCGCGCGGGATGACCGCCTCAATCACGTCGCGCGTGACGGCCTCGTGGATGACCGTGTTCTTCACGGAGGCGTCGTGCTGCGTCGAGAGCACCACCGTGTCCACCTCCACCGGGCGGCCGTCCTCGTAGACGACGGAGACCTGCGACTTGCTGTCCGGCCGCAGCCACGGCAGGCTGCCATCCTTGCGGCGGTCGGCGAGGGTGTGCACGAGCGCGTGCGCGAGCGTGATTGGCAGCGGCATCAGCTCCTCGGTCTCGTCGCAGGCGAAGCCGAACATCATCCCCTGGTCGCCGGCGCCGCCGGTATCCACGCCCTGGCCGATGTCGCGCGACTGCTGGCCAATCGCGTTGAGCACCGCGCAGGAGTCGGCGTCAAAGCCCATCCCGGCCTCGGTGTAGCCGATCTGCTTGATCGTCTCGCGCACGATCTGGCGGAGGTCCACCCACGCGGTCGTCGTGATCTCGCCGAAGATCGTCGCGAGCCCGGTCGTCACCATCGTCTCGCACGCCACGCGCGAGTGCGGGTCAATGGCGAGGAGCGCGTCGAGGACGGCGTCCGAGATCTGGTCGGCAACCTTGTCGGGATGCCCTTCGGAGACCGACTCCGACGTGAAGAGATGGCGGTGAAGCATGGGTGGGGAGAGGGGCTGGGTAAAAACGAACGGCCGGCGCATCGGCCGGCCGCACGGTGAGTGCGCACGCCGAACGATAATGCCCCTAGCTGAGGCCGAGCAACCCGTCGAGCAGTTCCTCGCCGAGTTCCTTCGCCAGGGCCTCTCGCAGCCGCAGCCCGGCGTCGCGCGCCGTCCCCGCGTCGAGCGCCGACCGCGCCGCCTCGACCGCCGCCTCCACGCTCACGCCCCGCACCAGCCGTTTCACGATCGGCACGCTCACCGCGGCCACGCTCAGGTGCCGCACGCCGAGCCCGATCAGGGCGTACGCCATCAGCGGCTGCGAGGCCATTTCGCCGCACACGCTGACTTCGAGGCCGGCCGCCTGCCCCACCTCGACCGTCCGCGCAATCAACCGCAGCACCCCGGGGTGCAGCGGCGTGAAGCGCGTCACGAGCGACGCGTTCCCACGGTCCACTGCGAGCGTGTACTGCACGAGGTCGTTCGTGCCGATGCTGAAGAACGCCACCTCGCGGACAAAGGCGTCGGCGGTGACGGCGGCGGCAGGAGTCTCGATCATCACGCCGAGCGGGAGGTCGGCGCGATGCGGCACGCCGCGCGCCGCGAGCTCCACCGCCGCCTCGGCGAGCAGGAACCGCGACTGCCGCACCTCGTCCACCGAGACCACGAGCGGCAGCATCACCCGCAGGTCCCCGTGCACCGCCGCTCGCATCAGCGCCCGCAGCTGCACCTTGAACACCTCGGGCTCGTCGAGGCACATCCGGATCGCCCGCCAGCCGAGGAAAGGGTTGGGCTCGTGCGGGAATCCGCCAATCGGCAGTTTGTCGCCCCCGACGTCGTAGGTGCGGATGATCACCGGATGGCCAGCGAAGGCCTTGACGACCTTGGTATAGGCATCCACCTGCTCCTCCTCGCTCGGCATCGTCGTCCGGCCGACCACGAGGAACTCGGTGCGCATCAGGCCGACCCCCTCGGCGCCGCTGCGCGCGGCCACCTCGGCCTCGTCTGGGAGGTCCACGTTCGCGCGGAGGGTCACCCGATGGCCGTCGGTCGTCACCGCGTCCAACCCGGCGAGCGACGCCAACTCCGCCTGCGCGGCTACCTGGCGTCGCGCTCGGTCGGCGAACTGCGAGAGTTCGGCCGCCGTCGGCCGCACGATCAGCCTCCCGTTGGTCCCGTCGAGGATCACCCGTTCGCCTGCGACAATCCGCGAGGTGGCGTCAATGAGCCCGACCACCGCCGGCAGCCCGAGCGATCGGGCAAGAATCGCCACGTGCGACGTGCGCGTCCCGGCGTCGGTCGCGATCCCGGCGATGGCCCGGCGGTCGAGCTGGATCGTCAGGCTCGGCGTCAGGTCGTGGGTGACGAGTATCGCGTTCGCCCCGGGCGCGAGGTCCACCGGGTCGTGGTCCGGCAGGTCGAGCAGGATCGAGAGCAGGCGGATTTGCACGTCCACCAGGTCACCGATGCGCTCACGCATCATCGGGTTCGCCGAGCGCCCGAAGTGGTCACGCCACTCGAGCATCACGAGGTCGAACGCCCGCTCGGCGGCAAGGTTCTGCCGCACCAGGAGCTCGATCTGCTGGTGCAGCTCCTTGTCCTCGAGGATCGAGATCTGCACGTCGAAGATCGCCGCCTCGGCCTCGCCGGCCTTCTCGGCGGCGCGGGTCCTGACCGACCGGAGCCGGTCAATGGCGCGCGCGATTCCCGCCTTGAGCCGCGCCAGCTCGTTGTCCACCTCCAAGTCCGGGATCACCCGGTTCGGCACCTCCGGCACCTCCCAGAGCAGGAGGTGCGCCGGTCCGACGACAATGCCGGGGGAGGTCGGGACGCCCTGGAGTTCAGACGGCATCGCTCAGTGCTCGCCGAAGTTGGAGCCGATGATTGCCGCGAGCGCCTCGAGCGCCGAAGCGGCGTCGGCGCCGGTGGCCGCGATGCGCACGGTGGATCCGCGCTCGGCAGCCAGCATCATCACTCCCATGATGCTCTTCGCGTTCACTTCCATTCCCTCGCGCGTGAGCGTGATGTGCGCCTTGAAGCGGCCGGCGGCCTTCACAATCTCCGCGGCCGGACGCGCGTGGATGCCGTTCGGGTTCACCACCTCGACGTCCCGTTCCGGCATCAGCGCACCATGGAGTAGAGGACGAATCCGGCCAACGTCAAGGTTGCGAGGCGCCATCCCTCGAGCCGGCCGTGGAGCAGCGTGATCACGACCGCCCCGCCGGCGACCGCGGCGAGGACGCCGCCGAGGAGCACCCGCCCCGGACCGATGATGCCCGCCGCCGCCACCGGCAACGCCATCCCGGCGACCAGCGCCGTCGCGCGCGCCAGGTGCGCCGGCCCCTGGCGCAGCACCGGGTTGCCGAGTGCCGTCGCCACGCGAAGCCCATTGCGCCACCCGGCGTGCAACCCCCAGATCCGCAGGGCCAGGTGGCCCGCGTTATAGCATCCGAGAAAGATCAGGACCACGCCAGCGGGCGACACCCCCAGCCCGAACGCGAGGAGGCCGAGCGCCGAGCAGAACGGCAGCCAGCCGGCCCAAATCAATCGGTCGCCGACCGACCCGAGCGGGCCGGGCGCGGCGCGGCGGAATCGCTCGATCTGCTCCTCGCCGATTCCCTCCAGCTCCGCCCGGGCGAGTGCGCCGACCGCCACCGAGGCCAGATAGGGATGCGCGTTGAAGTATCCGCTATTCCTCGCCATCGCGGCGCGGTACGGCGCCCCGCCCCGCCCACCGGGGAGCCGCCGCAGCGCCGGCTCGAGACTGAACGCGATCCCGTTGCCGAGCATCATCTCGTAATTCCAGACGCCTTGGATCGCCAACAGGCGGAGGAGGATCGCGGCGCGGGCGTGCCACGGCAGGTACGGCGGCGTCACGCAATCCCCCCGGCGAGGACGAACCCGACGGCAAGGCCCGCAAGCAACCACCAGCGAGCGCCGTCCGTCAGCCGGACAACCTTCCAGACCGCGGCAAGCCCGACCGCCGACGCAGTCGCCACCACCACCGCGCGGGAGAAGGTCGCCGGGTAAGTGAAGCTCCCCAGCATCGCGCGATGCAATGGGGAGAAGATCAGCAGCGCCCCGAGGGTGAGTGCGCCGCCGCGGAGCAGGTCGGCGGTCAACCCGGCCAACTGCAGACCGACGACGGTGTTCCCCGAGCCGCGGTTGATCCCTGCCTGCTGGTGCCGCGTCCAGCGCGCGTTCCACCGCCGGAGCCCCACCATTGACGTCCCGCCGAGCGTCGCGGTGAGGAGGGCGACAAGCGCAGAGATCGTCATCGCCGCCGCGGTGCCGTCGGGGGTCATCGCGAAGAGCGCACCGCCGACGACCGCTGCCGACCCCCACTCGGGATATCGGGACGCCCCGAACGGGAGCGATTCGAGGGCGAAGAACTCGAGGGCTACACCGATCGCCAGCCCGCGCGCCGGCTGCCCGATCATCGCGCCTGCCGCGGTGGCCGCCACGATCGGCCGCGAGAGCATCGCCTGCGGGAAGCTCACGACGTCGAGCCCGAGGACGGCGCCGAGGACGGCGAGCGGAACGAGCTGGAGCCATTCGGCGTCCATCAGGGCGTCCCGCCGCCGGCGAGAATGTCCGCCAGCGCCACCGGCGTGGCGCCCGGCACATCCTGGGCGATGACCGTCACGCCGCCCGCCGCGAGCGCGCGCAGCGCCGCCTCGTCTTCCGGCGAGAGGAACACGTAACGCAGCCGCTCCGTGCGTCCCTGCTGGTGGTGGATGCCGCCAATCGTCACGGCGCGGATTCCCGGCGCCGCCGCCACGAGCCGCCGCATCGTCTCGATGTCGCTGGTGAGGAGCATCCCGGTGCGGGGGTCCGCGCGGTACGACTCCAGGTGGCGTGCCGCACTCTCGACCGAATCGAACCGGATCTCGATCTCCGGCGGGACGCCCATCCGATACAACTCCCGCTCCCAGTCGGAGTCCACCACCGCGTCGTCCACAAGGACGAGGAATCGCAATCCGCACGGCTGCCCCCACCCCACGACGACCTGCCCGTGGATGAGCCGGTCATCAATGCGGAAGCGGTCAAGTGCCACCACCGCCCTCCACGACGAGCAGTGCCTCGCGGCCGCGCTCGGCCGCCTCGCGCGCGTCGGCGCCGAGCGCGAAGGCGAGCAGCGTGGGCAGCGTCGCCCCGGTGACGACGGTGATGTCGCCCTCCGCCTTGGCGATCCGCCGCGCCGCCATCGTGCAGCTCCCCGCCGGAAGGTCGGTGAAGATCACCCGCGCCCCCGACGCGGCGAGCGCCTCGCGCAGCCGCGACTCGATCCCGCCGGGCGAGAGGCCGCTGTTCCCCAGTGTCACGAACGCGTCGCCGCGGCCGGCAATCTGCTCCACCGCCGAGATCATCCCGGCGGCAAACTCCCCGTGCCCCATCACCAGCGCCCGCGCGCTATTCGGTGTCATCGAGCAGGTACCGTTGGACGTCCGCCTTCGCCCGCAGATGGCCCTTGAGGCGCTCGTTGAAGCTGTGCGCCGGGTCCTCGCCGCTGTAGAGGAGGAGGTGGTTCATCGCAATCACCTCGGCCACCACGGTGATGTTCTTCCCCGGATTCAGCGGCACCGTCAGCCGCGGGATCTCCACGCCAAGGATCTCGATCGTGTCGCGCTCGAGCCCGGTCCGCTCCACCGGCATCCCCTCCTTCCACGCCTGGAGCACCACCACGACCTCGATCCGCTTCTGCTGGCGCACCGCCCGGATGCCGAAGATCGCCCGGACGTCAATGAGACCGACACCGCGGATCTCCATGAAGTGCCGCTGCAGCGGGTGCCCGATACCGATCAGCACATCGGCGCTCTTCCGCCGCGCGATCACCACGTCGTCGGCGACGAGCCGATGCCCCCGTTCCACGAGGTCGAGCACGCATTCCGACTTCCCGATTCCGCTCACGCCGGTGAAGAGCAATCCGACGCCGTAGACGTCCGCGAGCGATCCGTGCAGGTTGGTGGTCGGCGCAAAGGCGTCCTCGAGGAAGGGGCCGAGCCGTTGGTAGAACTCCTGCGTCTTGAGCGACGAGCGGAGGATCGCGATCCCCGCCTTTTTCGCCATCGCCTCCATCCCCTTCGGCAGGTCAAGCCCCTTCGTCACCATCACGCAGGGAATCGGATACGAGAAGAACGCGCCGAGATTGCGGTCACGCTCGGCGGCGGGCAAGGAGTGCAGATAGCTGATCTCGGTCTCGCCCAACACTTGCAGGCGCTGGTGGACGAAGCGCCCGGTGTAGCCGGCGAGGACCAGCCCAGGGCCCGATGCATCGTCGGTCTCGACAGGGCGCGCGAGCCCCTCGGGACTCCCCAGCAGCTCGAGCTGGAGGATGTCCTTGAGCCGCTCGTAGAGCGCGCCGACCGTCAGTTCGGCCATGGTCGGCTCAGCGGCGCGCGAAAGACAATCTCCACCGGGGCTACCCTCCGTGGCTGGTCACTTGCCGTAGGTGCGCTTCGGTCGCGCGCGCGCAGCGGTCCCACGTGAACGACTCGGCAAAGGCGCGGGCCTTCGCTCCCATCTCCGCCACCAGCGCCGGCGAGGCGGCCAACCGCTCGAACGCGGCGGCCATTGCCGCCACGTCCCCGTGCGGCACCAGGAACCCCGTCTCCCCGTGCCGGACCGACTCGCGGATTCCCGGAGAATCCGACGCCACCACCGGGGTGCCGCACGCCTCCGCCTCGACGTTCGTCAGTCCCCATCCTTCCTTCGGCGAGGCCAGCGCCACCGCCCAGGACCGCCGGAGCAGCGCGAGCTTCTCCGGCTCGGTCACGAAGCCAAGAAACCGCACGCGCGAACCAAGGTCAAGCGACGCCACCAGCGCCTCGAGTGCCGGCCGGTGGTCTCCCGCCCCGGCGATCTCCAGGACGGCATCCGCGCGCCCCATCCGGGCAAAGGCCCTGATGACCAGGTCCACGCCCTTGTACTTCTTGAGCCGGCCGAGATAGGCCACCGTCGGTGTGGCGGTGCGGCGGGCCGGATCGGGCGTGTAATACGCCGCGTCCACGCCCGGCGGGATCACCACGACGCGCTCGGGCGCGATGCCGCGCGCCACGAGGTCGGCGGCGGTGCTCGCGCTGATCGCCTGGAAGGGCACGTCGCGGTAGAGGCGCGCCAGCGGGCGCTCGGCGAGCCAGACGGCGGTCGCCAGGAGTGGGTTGAGCTCCTGGAACGCGGTGGCGCCAAAGAGATGTGGTACCAGCGCCACCACGCGCCGTGCGCCCCACCGCGTGGTGTAGAGCGGCACCTTGTTGATGTCCTCGAGGAGGAGATCGGGCGATCGCGGCCGGAGATGCCGCTCCCAGTACGAGCGGACGTGGAACGGAAAGGTCTGTCGGGTGCCGACGCGGTGGATCTCGACGCCGCGGCGCTCGCCGCGCGGCGGACACCCCGTCCAGCCGCCGCAGAGGAGCACAATCTCGTGGCCGAAGGCCACCAGCCGCTCGAGGATCTCCTGCAGGTGGATCTCGGCCCCGCCGCCCAGCGGGTTGTCGAGGTCCTGCCAGTTGATCGCGACGATCCTCACGCGAGGCGGCCCATTCGTCGCGCGAGCGCGTCGAGCACGCCATTCACGAACCGGGCGCTCGGACCCGACCCGAATCGCTCGGCCAGCCGCACGTACTCCTGGATCACGACGCGCGGCGGGGTGGCCCCCTGCATCAGCTCGGCGGCGCCGAGCCGAAGGACGCAGCGCTCGACGTTGCCCAGGCGCTCGAGACGCCAGTTGGTCGTCACCTCGGCGAGCTCGGCGTCCATCGCCGGCCGCTCGGCGGCGATCAACCGCACGAGCGCGCTCGCGAACGCCCGCTCCGGCGCCGGCACCGCGAGGTCGTCCCAGACCAGCTCGGCGATCCGTTCCATCCCGGCCGGATCCTTCCGCACATCCCACGCGTAGAGTGCCTGCAGGGCCCGGGCGCGCGCACGCGTCTCAATCCGCGCCGGCATCGTCCCCCTCCGCGTGCATCTGGTCGAGCCGCGAGAAGAGGTCGGCCATCTCGAGCGCGGCGACCGCCGCGTCCCAACCCTTGTTGCCGTGGGCGCCGCCGGCGCGCGCCTCGGCCTGTTCGATGGTGTCGCAGGTCAGCAGGCCGAGCCCGATCGGCACGCCGAACTCCCCCTGCAGCAGCGCCAGGCCGCGCGCCGCCTCGCCGGCCACGATGTCGAAGTGCGGCGTCTCGCCCCGCACCACGGCACCCACCGCGACGCAGGCGTCGTAGCGTTCGGTCTGCAGTGCGTGCGCCACGGCCACCGGCAGCTCCCAGGCGCCCGGCACCCAGATCACGTCAACGTCCTCGAGGCGTGCGCCGTGCTTCAGGCACGCCTCGGTGGCGCCGTCGGCGAGCCGCTGCGTGATGCTGCCGTTGAACCGGCTGGCGACGATGGCCACCCGGCGCCCGGCGCCGGAGGGGACGCCGATGAACTCGGCCATCAGATCGCCCGGAGGTGACCGAGCTTCGCGCGCTTGGTCTCGAGGTAGCTGGCGTTCTCCGTCGTGGACGGCGACTGGATCGCCACCCGCTCCCCGAGCCGGAGTCCGTAGCCCTCGAGTCCGACGAGCTTCTTCGGGTTGTTGGTGATCGGGCGGATGGACGTAAGCCCGAGGTCGAGCAGGATCTGCGCGCCGATGCCGTAGTTGCGGAGGTCCGGCGCGAAGCCAAGGCGCTCGTTGGCCTCGACCGTGTCGGCGCCCTCGTCCTGCAGCTGGTAGGCGCGGAGCTTGTTGAGGAGCCCGATCCCGCGGCCCTCCTGGTCGAGATAGACGATCACGCCCCGCCCCGCCTCGGCCACCAGGCGCATCGCCTCGTGCAACTGCCACCGGCAGTCGCAGCGGAGCGAATGGAAGGTGTCGCCGGTGAGGCACTTGGAGTGCATCCGCACCAGCACCTCCTCGGCACCCCTCACCTCGCCGAACACGAGCGCAACGTGCTCGTGCGTGTCCACGTCGTTGCGGTAGCCGACAACCCGGAACTCGCCAAACTCGGTCGGCAACCGCGCCTCGGCGGCCCGGTGCACCAGCCGCTCGTTCTGCAGCCGATGCGCGACAAGTTGCGCCACCGTGATGAACGTCAGGCCGTGCGTCAGGGCGAACTGCTCGAGCTCCGGCCGCTTGGCGGTGGATCCGTCGTCGGTGAGGATCTCGCAAATCACGCCGGCCGGCTGCAGCCCGGCGAGCCGCATCAGGTCCACCGCCGCCTCGGTGTGGCCGACGCGCTGCAGGACCCCGCCTTCCCGCGCCCGCAGCGGGTGCACGTGCCCCGGCCGGCGGAGGTCGCTCGGGTGCGCGGTCGGGCTCGCGGCGAGGCGGATCGTCGTCGCCTGGTCGCGCGCGCTGATCCCGGTCGTCACGCCGTGGTGTGGCGCCCCGTCAATGGTCACGGTGTAGGCTGTGCGCAGCGCGTCAGTGTTCTCGGCGCCCATCATCGTCAGACCGAGCTGGGTGACCCGGTCCGGCGAGAGCGCCACGCAGATCATCCCCTTCGCGCGCATCAGCACGTTGACCATCTCTGGCGTGATGAACTCCGCCGCGCAGATCAGATCGCCTTCGTTCTCCCGGTCCTCGTCGTCAGCGACGACGATGAACTTGCCGGCCTTCAGGTCAGTGATTGCCTGTTCGATGGTCCCGAACATCGTCAACTCTGCAGTAGGGGCGCCGCGAGGCGCTTGAGATGCTTGGCGAGGATGTCCGCCTCGACGTGCAGCGCGTCGCCGGGCCGGAGCTCGCCCAGCGTGGTGTGCCGCCGACTGTGGTCAATCACTGCGACGCGCGCAACGCCGGGTCCTGGCAGGCCCTGCACGGTGAGACTGACCCCGTCCACCGCGATGCTCCCCTGCGGCACCACGAGGTCATCAATCTCCGGCGGCAGTTCGATGTCCACCAGCCAGGCGTCGCCGTCGGTCTCCGCGCGCAGCACGCGGCCGACGCCGTCCACGTGCCCCTGGACGATGTGCCCACCGAGCCGCTCGCCGAGCGCAAGCGCGCGCTCGAGGTTGAGCCGCGTCCCGGCCGTCCAGTCGGCGATCGTCGTGCGCTCGCGCGTGGCCACGACGGCCGCCACGGTGATGCGTCCCGGCGAGCACTCGCGCACGGTCAGGCAGGCGCCGTTGCAGGCGATGCTCTCGCCGACCGTGACGCCCTCGTACGGAGCGGCGATGACGAGCTCGCGCCCGGCGTCCGTGTCGGACACCGCCACGACCTCTCCGACCGCAGTGATCAAGCCAGTGAACATGCGCGGCGTGCGTTCGTGAGTGGAATCAGCGGACGGCGCGGTAGCGGGTCATCTGGTCGTCGCCGTAGGTCCGGCGCTCCAGGACCTGCCACCGCTCCGTCCCTTCGACCGGCGGGACCGCAGTCCCGAGTCCGGCCAAGGCCCCGGCCCCCAAGGGGACCGGCGCCCGAAAGATAATCAACCGGTCCACCCAGCCGGCGCCCAGGAGGGCGTCGGCCAGTCCGGCCCCGCCTTCCACGAACAGGTGCCCGACGCCCTCGGCGCGCAGGAGGGCGAGTTGGGCGCCGAGCCCCGCGGCCCGGTGGACGACGACGCCGGCCGCCTCCAACGCCGCGGCCCGTGCGGGGTCCGGCCGCTCAGCGATCACCCAGGTAGGGACTCGCCTGGCGGTCTCCACGAGCTTGCCGGTGGGCGGAAGCCGGGCCGTGCGGTCGAAGACCACCCGTTTTGGGGCAATCCGGGGCCGGTGTCCGTGGCGCACGGTGAGCGCGGGGTCGTCGGCGATCGCGGTGCCGACACCCACGGCGATGGCATCCGCACCGGCGCGCCAGCGGTGCACTTGCCGTCTGGCGGACGTGCCAGTGAGCCAGATTTGTCGTCCGTCGGCGCGCGCCAGCGCGCCCTCGCTCGAGAGGGCCAGCTTGAGCGTGACGAAGGGGCGGTCGGATACCGCGTGCTGAAAGAGAAACGGCGCGTTGAGGTCCGCCGCACGATCCCGCTCGACGCCCTCGACGACCTCGATCCCCGCCGCGTGCAGCGCGGCCGCGCCGCCTTTGGCCACCGGACTCGGATCCGGATGGGCGATGACCACGCGGCGCACCCCGGCCGCGATCAGCGCCAACGCGCAGGGGGGCGTCTTGCCGTGGTGGGCGCAGGGCTCGAGCGTCACATAGACGTCCGCCCCCTTCGCCGCGTCGCCTGCCGCGGCGAGCGCCAACACCTCGGCGTGCGGCCCGCCGAACTCGGCGTGCCATCCCTCGCCGACCGTCTGGCCGCCACGAACGACGACGGCGCCAACCATTGGGTTTGGCGCCGTCTGCCCCCACCCGCGCCGCGCCAGGACGAGCGCGCGGCGCATAAACGCCCCGTCCTGCGGGGCCCTCGGTGGGGTCATCGATCCCTGCGGGTCACTCAGAAGCTGATGCGAAGACCGACCGTGGCGTACAGCCGATTCTTGTCCGCCGGCTCGGTGAAGTCGTTGTATGTCACCAGGTCGCCACCGCTCACTTGCCCGACCTCGGCCACCGCCTTGAACAGGAAGAGGTTGAGGCCCAGCGTGCCGTACATCGTCGTGCGGCTCATTGACTCCTTGGCGCCGAAGCCGAAGGTGGCCCCGTCCACGTCGCCGGTGGCGGTCGTCGAAAAATCATACTTGTCGCCGCCGATGCCGGCGCCGAGTTGGAAGAGCAACAGGTTCTTCTGCGCCGAGAGCCGCCACGACGTCGTGTTCACCGTGAAATCGTCAATGTTGAACTGGTCGCCGCCATCGGTCGCAAAGCCGAAATCGAGCACCGGAAGGTTCCGCTTCATGAACGAGAACGAGACGCCCGGAACGACCGCCGACTGCTCGAGCAGGCCGATCCGCGCCCCAAGGCCGATTGACGTGCTGCTCTGCGGCACGAGCGACGTGTTGTCGTCTTCCACTTTGGGCACGAAGGTGACGCCGCCGATCAGGTCCACCCCACCGACGCGCGTGACACCGAGCGAGACGCCCTTGAAGACGCCGAGTGCAAAGTCGGCGGTGACCATCGGGACGGGGTTCGCCTCGCTCTCGATCGTCGAGACGGTCGCCGCGCCGACGGTGACATTGTCGATGGTCGGCAGGTCGCCCATCACCGCGTTCGCCCGGAGGGCAATCGCAAAGTGCGGAAAGCCGCCGAGCGTGGTGCCGACGCCGAGTGTGTGGCTGCCACCGCTGATGGCCGTGCCCAACTGCGGGGCCATATACAGGAAGAGGTCGCGCGCCTTGACGCACGCATCCTCGGTGATGCCATCGGCAGCGCAATTCTGCGCCCGGGCGGGAATGGCCAACACCGCCAGCGCGAGTGAGGCAACAAGGAGACGACGCATACTGAGTGAACTCCCAGGTTAGACGAGGTGAACCCGACCCGATCCAGGGCGGGTGTGGCCGATGACCCAATTGGCGACGCCGGCCTGCGACGCAATGTCACGAATATGCACGGCACCCGATGTGTCCGTAATCACAACCATTCCTACGCCCATATTGAACGCGCGGTACATCTCGGACCGCGCCACTCCACCCGCCGCCTCCAGCACCCGGAAGGTAGGGGGTATCTTCCACGCCGCGGTCTCGACCACCGCGTCGAGGTTGGGGGGGAGCGCCCGGTCGAGGTTCCCCGGAATCCCGCCCCCGGTGATGTGTGCCATCGCGTGAACCCGCCGGAGGGAGCCGCCGAGGAGCGAAAGATACGACCGGTGCACGGCCAAGAGGACATCGGCAACGCTCCTACCCCCGGCGTCGGGGAACGGGTCCTCGGGGCCCAGCTGCAGCCGCTCGGTGACGATCCGCCTGGCCAGCGAATAGCCGTTGGTGTGGAGTCCTGTGCTGCCGAGTCCGACCAGCACGTCGCCGTCGCGCACCCCCGCCGGCGTGATGACCTCGTCCTCCTCGACCCAGCCGACGATGAATCCGGCAAGGTCGTAGTCGGGCGGCGTATAAACGCCGGGCATCTCCGCCGTCTCCCCACCGATCAGCGAGGCGCCGTTCTCGCGGCATCCGGCCGCCACGCCGGCGACGATTCCCTCGACAACCGACGGGATGAGTTTCCCGAACGCGACGTAGTCGAGAAAGAAGAGCGGCTTGGCGCCCTGCACGAGAATGTCGTTGACGCAGTGGTTCACGAGACAGTGGCCGATCGTGTCGTGTCGGTTGGCCTCGATCGCGACCTTGATCTTGGTCCCGACGCCGTCGGCGCTCGCCACGAGAAGCGGTTTCCGCGCGCCCTCGGGGACGCGGAACATCCCGCCGAACCCGCCAAAGGCGCCGCGCGCCCCCGCGGTGAACGTGGACTCCACCAGCCGCCTGATCCGCTGCTTGGAGTCCTCCGCCGCGTCAATGTCAACGCCGGCGCTCGCGTAGGTGAGCGGCTTGGCGCGGCCCTTGGCGCGGCTCACGCGTGCAGTGCCTGGTCGAAGGCGACGAGCCGGTGGAACTCGCCCACCCGCGCATCAATGTCCTCGCGCGTGATCTCCAGGAGCCGGCCAATCGAGAACTGCTCGACCACGAACGACCCCATCGCCGACCCAATCACCACCGCGCGGCGCATATTCGCCTCGCTGACGTCCCGCGTCCGCGCCAACCAGCCCATAAAGCCGCCGGCGAACGAATCGCCCGCCCCGGTCGGGTCGAACACCGACTCGAGCGGAAAGGCGGGCGCGAAGAACACGGTGTCGCGCGTGAACATAAAGGCGCCGTGCTCGCCCTTCTTGATCAGCACGGTGCGCGGCCCCCGCTCGAGGATCCAGCGCGCCGCCTGCACAAGGTTTGCCTGCTCGGTGAGCTGGCGCGCCTCGGCGTCGTTGAGCGTGATCAGGTCCACCCGCTTGATCAAGTCCAGCAGGTCGGCACGCCGCGACTCGATCCAGAAGTTCATCGTGTCGCACGCGACGAGCTTCGGCTTCGTGACCTGGCTCAGCACGTCGAGCTGCAGTCGCGGGTCAATGTTCGCGAGGAACACGTACTCCGCCGACCGGAACTGCGCCGGGATCTTCGGCTTGAAGCGCGAAAAGACGCCGAGGCGCGTCTCGAGCGTCTCGGCGGAGTTCAGGTCGTGGCGGTACCGCCCGCGCCAGCGGAACGACTCGCCCTCGGCGCTTTCGAGGCCGGCGAGGTCCACGCCGCGTGCCTTGAGCGGCTCGAGCCTGTCCATCGGGTAGTCGTGGCCGACCACACCGACGAACTGGACCGGCGTCTGGTGCGACGCCGCGGCCGCGAAGTAAATGGCCGACCCGCCGAGCACCTCGTCGGCCTTGCCGAACGGGGTCTCGACCGAATCGAGGGCCACCGATCCAACGACGAGTACGCTCATTCCGGGTTCCAGGCGAAGAGGTGGCCGCGTTCCCTTGCCAAAACTACATCCGTTCCGGGGCGCCGATGCCGAGCAGCCCGAGGCCGTCGGCGAGCGTGATCCGCGCCGCCTTGGCGAGCGCGAGCCGCGCCTGCATCACGCGCGGCTCCTCGCCCAGCACGTGATGCTTGTGGTACCAGGTGTGCACAAGTCGCGCCGTCTCGAGGAGCCAGTTGGCCACGCGGTGCGGCTCGAGGGCGTCGGCGGCGCTCGCCACGAAGTCCGGCCAGTCGAGCATCGTCTTCACGAGCTCGCGCTCCTCGACGGTGTCGAGCGCGCTCCAGTCCACGTCGCGGCCGGTGACGCTCCCCGGGTCCACCGCGCCGACGCGGAAGATCCCGCAGAGGCGCGCGTGCGCCATCTGGATGTAGTAGACCGGATTCTCCTCCGACTGCGACCGCGCGAGGTCCACGTCGAAAACGAGCTGCGAGTCGCCCTTGCGCATCAGGAAGAAGTACCGGACGGCGTCGCGCCCGACCTCGTCAATGAGGTCGCGCACGGTGACGTAGCTGCCGGCGCGCTTGGAGATCTTCACCTCCGCGCCGCCCTTCATCACCGTCACCATCTGGTGGAGGACGTACTCCGGGTAGCCCGCCGGGATGCCCATTTCCAACGCCTGCAGTCCGGCGCGCACGCGTGCCGTGGTGCCGTGGTGGTCGGCGCCCTGCACGTTGATCGCCCGCGTGAAGCCGCGCTCGAACTTGGTGACGTGGTACGCGACGTCGGGCACGAAGTACGTGTAGGTGCCGTCGCTCTTCCGCATCACGCGGTCCTTGTCGTCGCCGTAGTCCGTGGTGCGGAGGTAGAGCGCGCCTTCGTCCTCGAAGGTGTGTCCGGCGCGCTGCAGGCCCACGACGGTCTTCTCGACCAACCCATCGGTGTACAGCGACGACTCGAGGAAATGGACGTCGAAGGTCACGCCAAAGGCGCGGAGGTCGAGATCTTGCTCCTTGCGCAGTTCGCGCACGGCCACCTGACGCACCTGCTCGAGGTCGTCGCCACGCGTATCCCCTGGGAACTCCTCGGCGTAGCGCGCGGCGATGTCCTTGATGTACTCGCCGTGGTAGCCGCCCTCGGGAAGCGTCAGCGGTTCGCCGGCGCGCTCGCGCAGCCGCGCCTGCACGGAAAGGGCGAGGTTCTGGATCTGGACGCCGCCGTCGTTGTAGTAGAACTCCCGCGTCACCGCCCACCCCTGCGACGCGAGGAGCGAGGCGATTGCGTCGCCGAGGGCGGCCTGGCGACCGTGGCCGACGTGGAGCGGCCCGGTGGGATTCGCCGAGACGAACTCGACGATCGCCGTCTTTCCGATCCCGCCGGTGCCGCTGCCCCAGGCGCGCTCCTGCTGCAGGATCCGCGCGATCCCCGACGCGAGGTCGGCCGTCGCCAGGCGCAGGTTGATGAACCCCGGGCCGGCCACCGAGGCCTCGACGACCCCGGCGGCCTTGGTGTCGAGCGCGGCGACGAGTGCGTCGGCAATCTCGCGCGGCTTCCTTGCCAGCGGGCGCGCGAGCGTCATCGCGACGTTGGTGGCCCAATCGCCGTGCGCGGGATCGCGCGGGCGCTCGAGGGTCACCTGCACGTCGGCGGGCGCACCGATGGCGACCGCCGCGCGGACCAGGGCGGCGCGCAATCCCTCGACGCCGCTCACTTCTCGGGGCCGGACTTTGGGGTCGGCGGTGTCGCTGGAGTCGCCGGAGTCGCCGGGGTCGCCGAGGTCGCCGAGGTCGCGGGCACGGCAGCCGCGGTGGGCGCGCCTTCCTTGGGGGCCGCCGCTGTCGCCGGCACCGCCGCCGGCGCGCTGGCATCCTTTGCCGCCTTCGCCGCCGCGGCCTGATCCTTCTTCCCGTCCTTCCCGTAGTCGGTGATGTAGAACCCCGAGCCCTTGAACACCAAGCCACCGCCTGCCGACATCCGGCGTTCGGCCATCACGCCACACGTCGGACAGGCGAGCGCCGACACGGCGTCGCTCATCTTCTGGACGAACCGCTCGAACTCATGCCCCTCGGGGCAACGATACTCGTAAGTGGGCATTGGGCGGAGTGGGCGTAACGTGCGGAGCCAGATAAAGTTAGCCGGCGTCCGCAGGGCGTTCAAGCGGCGTCAGCCGGGCCGGTACTCGCCCCAGACCCCACGCAACACGTCGGAGATCTCGCCGACGGTGGCGCGCGCGCGCACCGCATCCACGATCAGCGGCATCAACGGAGTGCGCTTCCCGCTCCCCGCCGTGTACGCCGGCGCTGCCGCGCCGATCGCCTCGAGCGCACGCTTCACCTCCTTGGCGTTGCGCTTGGCGCGGACCGCCGCCAACCGGTCCCGCTGCCCCGCCGCGAGCGCGCTGAAGTCCGGCACCGGAACGATCGGTGATTCCTCACCGTCGGCAAAGCGGTTCACGCCGACAATCACGCGGCTGCCCTGCTCGACCGCCAGCTGGTGCTCGTACGCCGAGCGCCCAATCTCCTCCTGGAAAAAGCGCGCCTCGATCGCCGCCGCCGATCCGCCGAGCGCCTCCACCTGCGCGAGCAGCTCCAGCGTCCGCCGCTCGAGCTTGTCGGTCAGCGACTCCACGTACCAGCTGCCGCCGAGCGGGTCGGCCGTGCTCGCGATCCCGGTCTCGTGCGCGACGATCTGCTGGGTCCGGAGGGCGAGCGTCGCCGCCTCCGCCGACGGCAGCGCGAGCGCCTCGTCGTAGCCATTCGTGTGCAGCGACTGCGTGCCACCGAGCGTCGCCGCGAGCGCCTGCACCGCCACCCGCACCACGTTGTTGAGCGGCTGTTGCGCGGTGAGCGTCACGCCCCCGGTCTGGGTGTGGAAGCGGAGCTTGCACGCGGCATCGTCGGCCCCGTGGCGCGCGCGCATCAGCCGCGCCCAGATCCGGCGCGCCGCGCGGAACTTCGCGACCTCCTCGAAGAGATCGCTGTGGCAGGCAAAAAAGAAGCTGAGCCGCGGCGCAAAGGCGTTCACCTCGAGTCCCGCCTCCACCGCCCGCTCCACATAGGCCAGCCCGTTGGCAAAGGTGAACGCGAGTTCCTGCACCGCCGTCGCCCCCGCCTCGCGGATGTGATAGCCGGAGATCGAGATCGGGTTGAAGCTTGGCACCTCGGCCGCGCAGAACCGGAAGACCTCGGCAATCAGCGCCAGCGACGGCTCGGGCGGGAAGATGTACGTGCCCCGCGCGATGTACTCCTTGAGGATGTCGTTCTGGATCGTGCCCGAAAGCCGGGCGCGCTCGACCCCGCGCTCCTCGGCCACCACCACGTACATCGCGAGCAGCACGGCGGCCGTCGCGTTGATCGTCATCGAGGTCGAGACCTTGTCGAGCGGGAGGTCGGCGAGGAGGAGATGCATATCCTCGACGCTGTCAATCGCGACGCCCACCCGGCCCACCTCGCCGGCGGCGCGCGGGGCGTCGGAGTCGAGCCCCATTTGCGTCGGCAGGTCGAACGCCGTCGAGAGGCCGGTCTGGCCGGCATCGAGGAGGAGCTTGAAGCGCGCGTTCGTCTCCTGCGCCGTCCCGAATCCGGCGTACTGGCGCATCGTCCAGAGGCGGCCGCGGTACATCGAGGCCTGGATGCCGCGGGTGAACGGAAACTGGCCGGGATTGCCAAGCTCCTCGGCGTGGTCGGCACCGGCTGGCTCGGGCCGGTAGACCGGCGAAATCGGGATCCCGGAGGGCGAGAGCCGCCCGGCGTCCTCCGGCGCGCGCGCCATCAGCGCGCCCCGAGCATCTCGGCGGCGATCGCCACGTCGGCCTTCGACCCCACGTAGTACGGCGAGCGCTGATGCAGCGCCGTCGGCCTCACGTCGAGGATCCGCTGCCGGCCGTCAATCGCCGACCCGCCGGCCTGCTCGACCACGAACGCGAGCGGGTTGCACTCGTAGAGGAGGCGCAACTTGCCCTGCGGATACCTGGCGTTGGCCGGATACGCGAAGAGCCCGCCGCCGAGGAGGTTGCGGTGGAAATCGGCAACCAGCGAGCCCACGTAGCGGACGTTCATCGCCGTGCGCTCTCCATCCATCCCGCGATAGCGGCGCATCAGCGCCCGCACGTCCTCGGCCCAGTCCCGCTCGTAGGCGTCGTTCACGCTCAGGTAGCGGCCGTGCTCGGGAATCCGCAGGTCCGGGTGCGAGAGGAGGAACTCACCGATGGACGGGTCGAGCGTGAAGCCGTGCACGCCCCGCCCGGCGGTATAGACGAGCATCGTGCTCGCCCCGTAGATGACATAGCCCGCCGCGACCTGCTCCGTGCCGGCCTGCAGCATATCCTCGAGCGTGCCGTCCGGGCCGTCGGTGACCTTCCGGAGAATCGAGAAGATCGTCCCCACCGGCACATTGACGTCAATGTTGGACGAGCCGTCGAGCGGGTCGAACAGCAGGACATATTTCCCGCGCCGAAAGCGCTCGGGAATCTGGATGATCCCCTCCTCCTCCTCCGACGCCATTGCGCAGAGGCGGCCGCCGTGGTCGAGTGCCTTGACCATGATCGTGTTGGCGAGGACATCGAGCTTCTGCTGCGCCTCCCCCTGCACGTTCTGCGTCCCGTGCTCGCCGAGCACGTCCGCCAGTCCGGCGAGCCGCACCTTGTTGGCGATCATCTTGCTGGCGATGGCGAGGTCGGCGAGGACGCCGGAGAGCTCCCCGGTGGCGTGCGGAAGGAGGCGCTCCTGCTCGATGATGAAGCGCTCGATCGTGACGACCGAGGATTCGGTGTGCTTGACCACGGCGTGCGGGGTGCGGGTGAACGAGGGCCCAGCGACCGGGGAAAGGTGGCCGGGTCACGGCGCTTCGGGCAATGGCTGCGCGGCGGTCCACCGGTGGCCGGCCGCGACCACTTCGATCCGCGCTCCGTCCGTGCGCAGGACCACCGTCCCCAGCTGGTCGGTGCGGAGCACCGTCGCGCCCGCAGCGGCGAGACGTCGCATCACCTCGCTCGACGGGTGCCCATAGGTGTTGCCGGCGCCCACCGAGACCACCGCCAGCCGCGGCGCCACCGCCGAGAGAAACGCCGGCGTGGTGCTGGTGGCCGACCCGTGATGGGCCACCTTGAGCACGTCGCTGGCGAGCCGCTCGGCGGCGTGGTCGAGCAGCCACGCCTCCTCCCGCGCCTCGGCGTCCCCCGTGAGGAGGAAGCTCACCGCGCCGAACTGGACGCGTACCACCGTGCTCGCCTCGTTGGGATCGCTGAGCGAAGTCGTCCACGCGGAGTCGGGCGCGAGGAACTCCAGACTCATCCCGTCGAGTTCCACGACCTCCCCGGGGCGCACCCGCTGCCATCGCGTGCCGACCTCGTGCGCGGTGCGCAGGAGTGCGAGGTATCCGGCACTCCGTTCGACGAACGCGGCGTCGCGCACCTCGGCGGGGCGGAGCGCGCGCAACACGCTCGCCGCGCCCCCGATGTGGTCGGCGTGCGGGTGGGTGAGGACGAGCATCGCCAGGGGTCCGCCGCGGCGACGAAGATGCGGGATGACCGTGCTTCGGCCGGCGTCGCCCGACGACCAGCTCCGGCCGGCGTCCACGAGGACCCACCGCCCTGCAGGCGACCGGATGGCAATCGCATCCCCCTGTCCGACGTCGAGGAGATGCACTTCGGCGCCGCGGTCGGCCGCCAGCGGCGTGGCCGGCATCCACGCGATCAGCGCCACCGCCGCAACGGCGACCGTGAGCGGCGGGCGCCACTGCCGCGCCCACCCGGCGGCCAGGAGTGAGCTGGCCGCGATCCCGCTCAGCACGGCGGCCACGGCACTCGGGGCGACGACCATCGCGGCACCGGGGAGGGCCGCCGCCATCGCGGCGATGCCGTCGAGCGCGACGAGCATCGGCGCGGCCGCGTCCGCCACAAAGGCCGCCACGCCGCGGAACGGCATCGCCATCGCCAGGAAGAGCGTCGGCTGCAGCAGCGCGACGACTGGACCGGCGGCAATGTTCGACAGCGGTGATACGAGACTCAACCGCCCGAAGTGCCAGGCGACGAGGGGGGCCGTGGCGAGCGTCGTCAGGAGCCCGGCCATCAGGTCCCGCGCCACGGTGCGTCGCCACCCACGCCACCGCTCCGGCACCACGCGGCGCGAGAGCCGCCCGGAGACGATGATCGCCGCGTACCCGGCCAGCGAGAGCTGCCAGCCGAGGTTGAGGACCGTGCGAGGGTCCACGAGGGGGATCAGCGCACCGAGGGCGTAGCTCCCCCACGGCGAGACCGGGCGCTGGGCGGCGCGCGAGATGGCGAGCACCGCAAAGAGCGTGGCACTGCGCGCCGCCGGCGGCGGCGCGCCGATTGCCAGTACGTAGAGCGCCGTCACGCCGACCGCGGCGGCGCGCGCGGCCACCGGCGACAGCCGCAGCGCCTCGAAGAGCAGGAGCAGCGCGCCCCCGACGATCGCCACGTGCAACCCCGAGATGGACAGGATATGCACTAGGCCCGCATCGGCGTAGCGCTCGCGGATCGCCGGCGAGAGCCCCTTGGTGTCGGCAATCAAGAGCGCGCGTACGATTGCCGCATCGTCGCCGAAGAGTGCATCGAGCTTCACGCCTACACCGTTGCGCCACCGGTCGAGCGGCCCCGGTGCGCGCTCGACGGCCAGCCGCGCACCGCGCAGCAGGAGCCCGCGGTCGCCGCTGCTCGGCTCGGCGCGCGTGACCCGCACCGTGCTCCCGGCCGGCGCCTCGCCGCTTGCGACGGCCAGCGCCACGCTCACCCTGCATCCGTCGCCGCGGATCGTCGCGCGCACGAAGCTGCCCGGCGCGGCGTGGTCAAGGAGCCGGACGCTCCAGTTCGTGGCGCGCTGCGCGTCCATCAGGCACCGCGCATCGGCGGCGCGCACGTCGGCACCAAGGAGCAGCGCGGTCCCGCCGAGGAGCGCCAGCGCGGCGACGGCGAGGCCGCGGTCGTCGGCCACGGCGATGGCAACAATTGTCCCGGCACAGAGGGCAATGATCACCGCCGGGCCGCCGAGACCGCTCAGCCCCGCCGCGGTGCCAGCTGCCCAGACGATCGCCGCGCGCAGGATGAGAGGCATCGCCGCCGAACACTCACGGCAGCCGCCTCGGCCGGTTCACCCTATCAATGCAACGCGGCGCGGAACCGTGCGGCGCGCCGCTCGAGGCGGCCTCGCGCCGCCCCCGGACCGCTACCCCGCCAGCGGCAGCGCCTGACGCTCGGCGACCGGGGTCCCGGTGAAGGTCGCGCCGGTCGTCCCGGTGAGTTCCACCGTCAGGTACGTGCCGATCAGCTCCGGCGTGCCCGGGACCAACACCGTCTTGAAGTCACGCGACCGCGCCTGCAGGAGGTCGCCCTTGCGCGCCTCCTTCTCTACCAAGACTTCCATCCGCTCGCCAAGCCGGCCGAGATTCTTTTCGCGCGAGATTCCCCGCACCGTCGCCACCAGCGCCTCGTAGCGCGCGTCCACGACGGCCGTCGGCACGGTCCACTCCGCCGGCATCCGCGTCGCCGGCGTCCCCTCGCGCGCCGAGAACTTGAAGGTGAACGCGTCGTCGAACCGCACCTCGCGGCAGAGCGAGAGCGTCTCGGCAAACTCCGCGTCGGTCTCCCCCGGGAAGCCGACGATGATGTCCGTCGTCAGGCCGAGACCGGGAATCGCACCGCGCAGCCGCTCCACGCTCGCGAGGTATTCCTCGCGCGAATACCGTCGCAGCATCCGCTTGAGGACCGACGTCGAGCCGCTCTGCATCGGCAGGTGGACGTGCTCGCAGACCGTCGGCGTCTCGGCCATCGCCGCAATCACGCGGTCGGAGAAGTCGTTCGGGTGCGGGCTCGTGTAGCGCACCCGGCGGATCCCGTCCACGCGGCCCACCGCGCGGAGGAGGTCGGCAAAGTCGTGCGCGCCGTCGTGGTACGAGTTCACCGTCTGGCCGAGGAGCACGACCTCCGTGATCCCCTGTGCGGCCACCTCGGCGGTTTCCCGCACGACGTCGGCCATCCGACGGCTCCGCTCGGGGCCGCGCGTCGTCGGGACGATGCAATAGGTGCAGCGGTAGTCGCAGCCGCGCTGCACGGGGATCCACGCCTTCACCCCTTCGAACCGGCGCGCGGTGAAGTCCTCGTAGTGCTCCTCGAGGTCGAAGTCGGTGGCCGAAAAGCGTTCACCGTTCCGCGCGCCCTCGATCAGCGACGGCAGTGCGCGATACCCGTCGGGACCGACCACCAGCTGCACGCGAGTGTCGGTCGCGAGGAGCCGCGGCCCGAGGCGCTGCGCCATGCACCCGGTCACGCCGAGCACGGCGCCCGGCTTGAGGTCGCGGCGCAACTCGCCAAGGCGTCCGATCACCCGCTGCTCGGCGTTCTCGCGGATCGCGCAGGTGTTGACGAGGACCACGTCGGCGCCGCCGGGCGCGTCCACCGCCACATACCCTTCGGCCTCGAGCTTGCCGTACATCAGCTCGGAGTCGCTGACGTTCATCTGACAGCCGTAGGTCTCGATGTAGACGGTCGGCACGGTCAAGGCCGGATGCCGAGCCCGACACTGATGAACCAGCCGCGTTCGGTCCCGCCGGCGGCCCGCCGGCCGGCGCGCTCGAGAGCGAAGTCGAGCTGGGCGCGCCCGCGCGCGACCGGCACGCCCAGCCCGGTGCTGAACGCCAGCTCCGAGACCTGGTCCCCGTTGACGCCGAAGGGCAACGTGCGGCTCTTCGCCCCCAGTCGCACGATCGAGTTCACGCCGCCGAACGCCGGACCGAGCACGTCCACCCCGAGGCCGATCTCGTCGGCATCGAACGTCACGACATCAGCGGAGCCGAGCGCATCCATCTCCGTCCACTTCGTGCGGTCGAACCGCGCGTTCAGCGAGGCGCCGGGGAGCGCGAGCCAGGAGATCCCGATCCCCGTCCGCGATGGCACGCTGGCGTCACCGCCCACCGACCCCCCGGCCTGGTCGGCGCCCAGCCGGCCGCCGACGCGCGTCGAGACGCCGACGACGACCCCGTCCAGCGGGCGCGCGACGAGCCCCAGCGAGAGGGCTCGCCCCACGTAGGTCACCGACGATGCCTGCGCCACGCCGGTGATTCCCGACGTGTCGGGGAAGGTGCGGAGGAACGACACGCGATTCTCGCCGGAGAAGGCGTGCAGCCCCACGCCCACCTGCAGCCGCCGATGCACGACATAGCCAAGTGCCAGCCGCGCGTCGCCGATCGCGCCATTGCTCCTCGTGTGCACGGTGGACTCGGTCCACTGGCCATCCACGAGCACGCTGTCGGCGTACGCGTTCTCCCACGAGCGATCGAGGAACGTGGAGACGCTCGCCGCGTAGGCGAAGCGGCGGAATGCCCCGCTCGCCGAGAATTGCGGGAATCGCGGGATCTTCGCCGTCGCGGCGCTCCCGCCGATTGCGGTCCGCCGGAACTCCGGCTCGAACTGCATCAGCACCGAATAGCGGCTCGACTGCGTGACCGCCGCCGGGTTGATCGGGGAGTTGGGATCGGTCTCGACGGTCGCACCGCCGGCGCCGCGCGCGGCGCCACTCAACTGGCCGGTCGGGTAGCCGAACCCCTGGTTGCTGAGCGCGCCCTGCGCCGCCGCAACCGGGACCAGGGGCGTAAGCAGCGCCAGGGCGACGGCCGCAGTCAGGGCGCGCATCACGGGCTCCCGAAGAGGAACGCCGGCACGTAACTCACGCGCAGGCGGGGCCGGACCGCTGGGTCCGCGGCGTCGATCCCAAAGAAGCGGGCGGCCAACAGTGAGGACCCCTCGTTATTGGTCCGCAGGACGAGGGCGCTCGGGATGCTGCGCACGCCATCGCGTGTGCGCCACTGCTGCACGAGGGTGTTCAGCTTGATGACCTGGAGTCCGGAGTCGCTCGGGAGCGTCACGATGGAGTTGGTGAGCACGCCGCCCGGCGAGAGGAGCGTGGCCGCACGGTAGATGTCCGTCACCGTCTCTCCCGCAAGCACCAGGTGGACCAGCACCGCCACGGTGTCGGCATCGTTCGGCCCGGGGAGCGGGTCCTGTGTGAGTTCGAGTTCCGCCTTCAGGACGCTGACCGAGTCAGTGAGCCAGAGCGGGAGGTCGAACCGCAGATACGGCCGCGCCGCCGGCATCCCCCCGACGCTGAAGGTCCCTGGCGCGAAGATGCCGGGTGCGTTCACCACGACGTTGAAGTCCACGTAGTCCCCGGTGACCAGTCCCGGCTTCGGCGGCGTCAACGATACCGGCTGCAGGAACCGAACCTGTTGCGCCAGCGTGTCCGGCGAGGTGTTGAAGTCAATGAACGCGCCCTCGCCCCCGGGCAAGTACGAGGCGACGAGGACCTGCACCGACGTCGGGGCGCGCAGCCTGAGGCCGACCCGCAGGCGGGCGCTGTCGTCGGCGATGATCGCCAGCAGCCGGTCGCGGTTGAGCGGGATCCGCACCCGGACCGAGTCCGAGAAGTTCACGGTGTCAATGCGTACGCCGCCCAGCAGACGGTCCTCATTGAAATGCGCGGCGAGCTCGACGATCGCGGTGTCGGCGAGCGTCGGATCGTAGACGTCGAATGCCTCGATGAAGAACGACGCCGGCAGCGGGACCTCGCTCGCCTGCACACGGATCGAGAGGTACGCCGAGTCCACGTAGTTGATCCGCTCCAGCGTGTCGCCGCCGACCGGCAGGAACAGGCGCGGCAGCGAGTCGAACCGGATCACCGCCCGGACGTCGGCCGTGTCGCCGCGCGCCGAGAGGAGCAGCGTATTCTCGAGCCCCTGGAGCGGAAACCCGGTCAGTGTCGAGTCAAAGACATACGCCGGCTCGATCACCGTGTCGCGGATGACGATCTCCTGGCCCGGACAGAGGAGCGGGCAGGTATTGCCGGTCTCGAGGTCCTCGCCGCAACCGCCGATGGCGACGGCAACCGGGAGCGCGAGCAGGAGCGGGACGCGGGACAGGCGCCGGATCATCGGGTCGGGAGCGAAGAGGGCGTGAAGGGGTCCGGCAGGAGGGCGTCGAGCGTCCAGCGGGTTGCCGCGCCCTCGGGCGTCACCGCGATGACCTCTACGTCGAGGCCGAATTCCACCAGCGCCTGTCGGCAGATCCCGCAGGGGGGCGTGGCCGAGGTGGCGTCCGAGACGATGACGATTGCCGAGAAGCGCCGATGGCCGGCGGCGACTGCGGTGCCGAGCGCCACGCGTTCCGCGCAGGTGCCAGCCGGGTACGAGGCGTTCTCGACGTTGCAGCCGTCCACGATCGTCCCGTCGGCGCAGAGCAGCGCCGCCCCGACCCGGAAGTTCGAGTACGGGGCGTAGGCGTTGGCCTGGGCCAACCGCGCGCGCGCCGTGAGCTCGGCGAGGCGGGGCGTCACTGGACTCCCGGTCATCGGGTCAGCGCAGCGGCGAACGACGTGCCGCGGCCCCGGAATGCCACGCCGAGCCACTCGGCCACGGTGGCGCCGAGGTCGGAGAAGGTCTCGCGGTGGCCGAGGTCGTGCGGGCGCACGCGCGGTCCCGCCACCAGCAGCGGAACATTCTCCCGGGCGTGGTCGGTGGACGGCGTCGTGGGATCGTTGCCGTGGTCGGCGGTGATGAAGAGCAGGTCGTCCTCGCGGAGCGCAGCGATGAGTTCGGGAAGCGCGTCATCGAAGTCGCGCAGCGCCTGATGGAACCCCGGAACATCGTTCCGGTGCCCGAACAATTGGTCGAAATCTACTAGGTTGGCGAACAACAACCCATTGGGGCCCTTTATTATCCAGTCACGGATGCGGGTGATCCCCTCGGCGTTCCCGGACGTGTGCCCCCCGTCGAGGCCCCGCCGGGCGAAGAGGTCGTCCACCTTCCCCACCCCGGTGCGCAGGATCCCCGCCGCCTCGAGCGCGTCGAGCAACGTCTCCTCCGGGGGCACGATCGAGTAGTCGCGCCGGTTCGGCGTTCGCTTCCAGGCGCCCGGCGCACCGACAAACGGGCGCGCAATCACCCGCGAGGGGTCGTGCGGCGGGACCAGCATCCGGCGCGCCGTCGCACACGCCAAATAGAGTTCGTCCAGCGGCACGGTCTCCTCGTGCGCCGCCACCTGAAAGACCGAGTCGGCCGAGGTGTACACAATCCACTTCCCCGTGCGCCGATGTTCCGCGCCGAACTGGTCGAGCACCGCGGTCCCGCTCGCGACCACGTTGCCGATCACGCCGCGCCCGGTGCGTCGGGCAAACTCGCCGATCACGTCCTCGGGGAACCCATTCGGATAGGTTGGGAAGGCCCGCTCGATGTGCACCCCGGCGATCTCCCAGTGGCCGGTGGTGCTGTCCTTGCCGGCACTCTGTGGCTGGAGGAGCCCCCAGGCCGCGGCTGGCGCGGCGGCAGGAAAGACGCCGTCGAGCGGCGCGATGTTGCCAAGTCCGAGGCGGGCGAGGTTCGGCACGGCGAGGCCGCCGACTGCGCGCGCGAGATTGCCGAGCGTGTGCGACCCGACGTCCCCATACTCGGCGGCGTCGCGCGCCGCACCGATGCCGACGCCGTCGAGCACCAGGATGATCGCGCGATTGGCCATCAGGTGGTCTCGTACCGGCGCACCAACCGTTGCCGCAGTCCGGTCAGGAGCTCGTACGGCGAGAGCCCGGCCAAGTTCGCGACGTCCTCGGCGGTGAGGAGGCGCTCTCCCGCACCTCCGATGAGCGTGACCACGTCGCCGGGCGCACACGGCAAGCCCGTGACATCGAGCATCGTCATATCCATCGTGACGGTTCCCGCCACGGGGACAATCGCATCGCCGACGACGGCGCGGCCGACGTTCCCGAGTTGGCGCCGATAGCCGTCGGCGTAACCGCACGCGATTGTGGCGATTCGCCGCGTCCCGTCGGCGCGCCAGGTGGCGTCGTAGCTCACCGTCTCGCCGGATGCCACGTCGCGCACCTCCAGCACCTGGGCGCGGAGATGCACCACCGGCTCCGGTTGGATCGCCGCCTTTGCCCCACTTCCCACTCCGTAGAGAAACACGCCAGGCCGCGCGCAGTCCCAGGGCGACGGACTCCGCCGCGCCATTGCCGCGCTGTTCTCCGTGTGCAGGAGCGGGGGCCGCATCGGCAGCGCCTCGACGGCCTGCCGGAACCGGGCCTCCTGACGCTCCAGCGAGCCGTCGTCCAACTCGGCCGAGTGAAAGTGTGTAAAGGCGCCGGCGGGGGGACAGGCGCGAATCGCATCGCCGAGTGAAGCGACTGCATCCCACGCAATCCCGGCGCGATGCATCCCCGTCTCAATCGCGAGGTGCCACGCCCCGCCGCCGAGCGCCGCCCACTGGGCAATCCCATCTGCCGCAGCGAGCGTTGGCGTGAGCTCGTCGGCGCGCAGACGGTCCAGGTCGTGCGCGAGGGTGGGCGTGAAGACGATGACCGGGCGGGAGATCCCCCCGCGCCGCAGTTCGACGCCTTCGACGATGGACGACACGCCAAACGCGATCGGGTCGAGCGCCTCGAGCGCACGCGCCACCGGCAACGCCCCGAGCCCATACGCATCGGCCTTGACCATCGGCAGGAGCCGCGTGCGCGACTGGCGTTCGAGCGCCCGCGCATTCCTTATGAGCGCGCCGAGGTGCACCTCCACCCAAGCGCGCGGCTTCGCCTCAAGAGTAGATTGCGTCGGCATCAGAAGCCCGAAGTGTACCGGAGCCCTCAGAACGATGCAAGACAAAGCCACGCTTGAAGATGCCCTCGCCATCATGCGCGATCTTCGCGCCCGTGATGCCTGGGATCGCGCGCAGACGCACGAGTCGCTGCGCCCCTACCTCAACGAGGAAATGCACGAACTCGACGACGCGCTCCGCGAAGGCAAGGACGCGGCCATCTGTGGCGAGCTCGGCGACGTCCTCCTGCAGGTCCTCTTTCACTCGGTGATCGCCGAGGAGCGCGGCGCGTTCGGCCCGGAGCAGGTGGCGGGGTCGCTGGTGGCGAAGATGACCCGCCGGCACCCCTGGCTCTACGGCACCGACAGCGAGCGCACGCCCTGGGAACAGATGAAGGCCAAGTCGCGCCGCTCCCTCGCCGACGGCCTGCCGCACGGGCTCCCCGCCCTCCACCGCGCCCACCGACTGCAGGAGCGCGCCGCCGGCGTCGGCTTCGACTGGCCCGATGTCGCCGGCCCGATCGAGAAGGTCGCCGAGGAACTCGCCGAGGTCCGCGAGCAGATTGACGCGAATGGTGCGACGTTCGACACACACGGGGTGCCGACCGCCGACCAGCGCCACGCCAAGGTGGCCGAGGAGCTCGGCGACTTGCTGTTTGCCGTCGTGAATCTCTGTCGCAAGGCCGGCGTACACCCCGCACTCGCGCTCGACGGCGCGAACGCCAAGTTCCAGCGCCGCTTCGAGGCCGTCGAACGGCTCGCCGCCACACGCGCCGTTGACGTGCGCACCGCCGGTCTCGAGACGCTCGACGCGCTCTGGGACGAGGTCAAGCGCGGCGAAGCGTGACCTCCGCACCGACGACCGACTTCGCCTTCCGCCCCTCGCACGAGGACGGCGCCGCCCGCCGTGGCGCGTTCGACACGCCGCACGGCGGCGTCGAGACGCCGGCGTTTATGCCCGTCGGCACGCACGGCACCGTGAAGGGGCTCACGGTGGACGAGGTCAAGGCGACCGGCGCGCAGATGATCCTCGCCAACGCCTATCACCTCTATCTCCGCCCCGGCGACGGGATTGTCCGGGCGCTCGGCGGGCTCCACGCCTTCTCGCGGTGGAACGGGCCGATGCTCACCGACTCAGGCGGCTTCCAGGTCTTCTCGCTCGCCAAGCATCGAATCGTGCGCGAGCAGGGGATCGAGTTCCGGAGCCATCTCGACGGCTCGCTCCACGACTACACGCCCGAGCGGGTGATGCAGATCGAGCGCAACATCGGCGCCGACGTCGTGATGCAGCTCGACGAGTTGGTCGAGGGCCAATCGGAACTCGCCGCGTCGCGCGAGGCGATGGAGCGGAGCCTGCGCTGGCTCGACCGCTGCCGCGCGGAGTTCGAGCGGATCGGGCGCGAGGGGCGCACGCCGCTCGACGAGCTCGTCGCCGCCGAGGGCGCGCCGGCGCTCGCGACGCTCGACCGCGCGGCGGATCTCGCCGCGCCGCGGCAGGCCCTCTTCCCGATCGTCCAGGGTGGGATCCATCCCGGGCTTCGCCGCGCCTCCGTCCAGGGAATCCGCCAGGCCGGCGACTGGCACGGCATCGCCATCGGCGGGCTCTCGGTCGGCGAGGCAAAGGCCGACACCTACGCGACCATCGAGGTCTGCGTCCCCGACCTCCCGCACGACAAACCGCGCTACCTGATGGGGGTCGGGTTCCCCGACGATCTCGTGGAGAGCGTGCGGCGCGGGGTGGACATCTTCGACTGCGTGGTGCCGACGCGGATGGGGCGGCACGGGACCTTCTTCTCGCCCGACGGCACCGTGCAGATCCGGCGGGCCGAGCACAAGCTCGACCGGCGGCCGTTGGTCGCCGGGTGCGACTGCTTCGCCTGCACGCACTACGATCGGGCCTACATCCGGCACCTGTTCGTGGCCGAGGAGATGCTCGGGCTGCGACTCCTCTCCCTCCACAACGTCCATTACCTCGTCGGGCTGATGCGCGAGGCGCGCGCGCAACTCAGCGCCGGCACCTTCGGCGCGTGGGCGGAGGCATACCTGGCCCGCTACCGCGCCAGCTGATCACTCCCCGTACGGCACCCAGATGTTCTTGACCTGCGTCGCCTCGCGCAGGAAGTGCCGCCCCTCGCCGTCCTCCGCGTCGTGCCAGTCCGGCGACGCCGCGTGGCACCACGTCCGCTTCATATTCGACGCCGAGGCGAACTCAACGAGCTTCACCCCGTCGCGCGAGCCCCAGTACCACATCCCCTCGACGGCATCGTGCTCGGCCAGCGACTTGGCGAGCACGTCCTTGGCGCCGGTGACGATGTTGACCACGCCTCCCGGCAGGTCGGAGCTCTCGAGGACGGTGTAGAGGTCGGTGGCGCTGAGCGGATGCGGCTCACTCGGGAGCGCGACCACCGCGTTCCCGGTCGCGATCAGCGGCGCGACTGCCGAGATGAACCCGAGCAGTGGCGCATCATCCGGCGCCGCGACCGCAACGACGCCGATCGGCTCGTGCATCGCTAACGCAATGCCGCGGATCGGCACGCTGTGCACCGCGCCATCCCACTTGTCGGCCCAGGCGCCATAGCTGAAGAGCCGCGCCACGGTGGCGTCCACCTCGCGCCGCGCGTCCTTGGCGTTCGCCCCCGTCATCGCCCGCAGCCGCGCCGCGAACTCATCGCCGCGCGCAGCAAGATTCTCACCGATGTAGTAGAGAATCTGCGCCCGCAGGTGCCCCGTGCTCCGGGCCCATCCCGTGGCCGCCGCGTGCGCCGCCTCGACCGCGTTGCGCACGTCCTTGCGATTCCCTTCCCCCACCTCGCCCACGCGCACACCCTTGGGCCCGACAATCACGCGCGAGTAGCCGCCATCGGGACGCACCTGCCTGCCGCCGACGAAGAGCTTGGGGGTGCGGTCCATTAACGGCAGGGGTGAGGTGTGAGGGGTGAGGCGTGAGGTAACCGCGACTCCGAGTCGCGCGGTCGTTCCCTTACCCCTCCCACCTCCCACCTCCCTCCGGCAGTACTCGAACATTCCCTCGCGTCCACCTTCACGTCCGAATCCGGACTCGCGGTAGCCGCCAAATCCCGCCGCCGCATCAAACAGGTTCGTCGCGTTCACCCAGACCACGCCGGCCTTGAGCTTCGGCGCGATGTCGAGCGCGAGGTTGATGTTCTCGCTCCAGACGCTCGCCGCGAGGCCGAATGGCGTGTTGTTCGCCAGCGCCACCGACTCTTCCGGCGTGCGGAAGGTCATCGTGACGAGCACCGGGCCGAAAATCTCCACCTGGGCGATCGTGCTCGCCGGCTCGACATTCGTGAAGAGCGTCGGCGGATAGAAGCAGCCGTTCTTCGGCACGCTCCAGCTCGGCTGCCACATCGTGGCGCCTTCCTCCTGTCCCTGCTTCACGAGGGCCGTGATCCGCTCGAGCTGCTCCGGTGCGACAATCGCGCCCATATCCACCGCCTTGTCGAGCGGCTTGCCGACGCGGAGCTTCTCCATCCGCGCGCGCAGCTTGGCGATCAGCCGGTCGTGAATCCCCTCCTGCACCAGCAGGCGGGAGCCGGCGCAGCAGACCTGGCCCTGGTTGAACCAGATCGCGTCCACCACGCCTTCGACGACACCATCGAGATCAGCGTCTTCATACACAATGAAGGGCGACTTGCCACCGAGTTCGAGCGAGAGCTTCTTGCCGCTGCCCGCCGTCGCCTTGCGGATGATCCGGCCCACTTCGGTCGAGCCGGTGAAGGCAATCTTGTCCACGTCCTTGTGCTCCACCAACGCAGCGCCGGTGCGACCATCGCCGGTGATGATGTTGATCACGCCCGGCGGCACACCCGCCTCGTGCGCGAGCTCGGCAAAGAGCAGCGCCGAGAGCGGCGTGAACTCCGCCGGCTTGAGCACCACCGTGTTCCCCGCCGCGAGCGCCGGCGCGATCTTCCACGCGAGCATCAGGAGCGGGAAGTTCCACGGGATGATCTGCCCGACGACGCCCACGGCCGTGTAACCGGCGAACTCCGTCGGGAAGAGCTGCGCCCAGCCCGCGTGATGGTAGAAGTGCCGCGCCACGAGCGGGATGTCGAGGTCGCGCGTCTCGCGGATGGACTTGCCGTTGTCCATTGACTCGACCACCGCGAGGAGCCGCGAGTGCTTCTGCACCATCCGCGCCAGCGCGTAAAGGTGCCGCGCGCGCGCGTGCGCGCTGAGCCTGGACCACTTGCCGAACGCCTTGCGCGCCGCCACCACGGCCGTGTCCACGTCCTTCGCGCTCCCCTGCGTGACCTTCGCCAGCGTGTCGCCGGTGCTCGGGTCCATCACGTCGAAGGTCGTGCCGGTCTTGGTGAAGCCGCCGTTGATGAAGTGCCCGAAGCGGCTCCCGTGACGGGCGAGCCAGGCGCGCGCCTCGGCGTCGCTCTCCGGCGCCGGCCCGTAGTCCATCGTCTGGAAGATCTCGGCAACGGTTGGCATCGCTCGTCCTGTCTCGGGGCTCAGGGCATCGGGTGGCGATGGGCCGCCGCATAGCGACCCGTCACGAAGTGTTCGAGCTGGCGCTCGATATCGGTCAGCAGGCTCGAGGCGCCAAAGCGGAAAAGGTCTGACTGGAGCCAGCGATCACCCAACTCCTCCTTCATCAGCAGGAGATAATCCAGCGCCTGCCTTGCCGTGCGGATCCCACCGGCCGGCTTGTACCCGACCTTGAATCCCGTGGCCGCCTCATACTCGCGGATCTGCCGCACCATCGCCAGGGACACGGCGAGCGTCGCGTTCACGCCTTCCTTCCCCGTGCTCGTCTTGATGAAGTCGGCGCCCGCCTGCATGGCCACCCAGCTTGCGCGCGCAACGTTCGTGAGCGTCGCCAGTTCGCCGGTGGCGAGGATCGCCTTCAGGTGCGCATCACCGCAGGCGGAGCGGAACGCCTTGACTTCGTTGTAGAGCGCCGGCCAGTCCCCCGTGAGGACGTGCGCGCGCGTGATGACGATGTCAATCTCGCGCGCGCCCGCCTGCACCGAAGCGTGGATCTCCGCCAGGCGCTGCTCAAAGGGCGAGAGCCCGGCGGGAAATCCCGTCGAGACCGCCGCGACGGGAATGCCGCTCCCGTCGAGCGCCTCGACCGCCACCGCCACCAGCTGGTGATAGACGCAGACCGCGCCGACGGTGATGCCCAGCGACTCGGCCTTGAGCGCGGCGACGATATCCTCGCGCAACGGGCGGCGCGCCTTGGCGCAGAGCCGCTTCACGTTCCCCGGCGTGTCGTCGCCGGAGAGTGTCGTCAGGTCCATCAGCGTGATCGCCTTCAGCAGCCACGCCGCCTGCCACTCCTTCTTCACCGTGCGGCGCGTAGGGATCGTCGCCGCGCGCCGCTCGGCCGCGCTCCGGTTCACGCGAATCGCCCGCACGACGTCGAGGTCGAGCGGCTGGCCGGCGTTGCGCGCCAGGGGCTGGCTCACGGGTGCAGGCGGTGCATCATTCGCGGGAAGGCAATGCACTCGCGGATGTGCGGCGTGCCGCAAATCCAGGCCACCGTCCGCTCCAGCCCGAGGCCGAAGCCCGAGTGCACGAAGGTCCCGTACTTCCGGAGGTCGAGGTACCAGGAGTAGGCCTCGACCGGGAGCTTCTCCTCGTGGATCCGTGCGAGCAGCCGGTCGTGGTCGTCCTCGCGCTGCGACCCGCCGATGATCTCGCCAAATCCCTCGGGGGCGAGCAGGTCGTCGCAAAGCACCGTCCGCGGGTCGGCCGGGTTCTCCTTCATATAGAAGGCCTTGGCTTCCTTCGGATAGTTGCAGATGAAGATCGGCGTCTCGTAATCCTCTACCAGCAGCGTCTCGTCCTCGGCGCCGAGGTCCTCGCCCCAGACCGTCTTGCTTCCCTTCTTCTTGAGTGTCGCGACGGCGTCCGTGTAGTCAATGCGCGGAAACGGCGCCTTCACCTTCTCCAGCTTGGAGACGTCGCGCTCGAGCTCCTTGAGCTCCGCCTGCCGGCGCTCCAGTACGCGCTGCACGAGGTAGATGACGAACTCCTCCTGCAGGTCCATATTGGCGTGCGTGTCGTTGAACGCCACCTCGGGTTCGATCATCCAGAACTCCGTGAGGTGCCGGCGCGTCTTGGACTTCTCGGCGCGAAAGGTCGGGCCGAAGGTGTAGATCTTCCCGAATGCCGCTGCGGCCGCCTCGCCATAGAGCTGGCCCGTCTGCGCGAGGTAGGCGGTTCCTTCGTCGAAGTACTCGGTGGAAAACAGCCCGCTCCGTTCGCCGATGGCGGCGGTGAGGATCGGTGTGTCCACGCGCAGGAAGCCGCGCTCATAATAGAAGTCGTGGATCGCCTGCTCGATCTCGTTGCGGATTCGCGCGATCGCCACCTGCCGCGGCGTGCGGAGCCAGAAGTGGCGGTTGTCGAGCAGGAAATCAATCCCGTGTTCCTTGGGTTGGATCGGGTAGTCGAGGGCGCTGGGACCGAGGACCTTGAGGTCGGTGATGCCGAGTTCGACGCCGCCGGGGGCGCGGGCGTCGGCCTTGACCTCGCCGGTCACCGCGAGCGAGGTCTCCAGCGTGAGGGACTGGAAGGCGTCCCAGACCTCGGGCGTGACCTGCGGCTTGACGACGACGCACTGCAGGAGGCCGGAGCCATCTCGCACGGTGACGAAGGCGACCTTGCCGGAGGAGCGGGTCGTGGTGACCCAGCCCTGGACGGTGACGGTGGCGCCGACCTTGGGGCCGAGCTCGGAGATGCGGGGGGAGGCGGATGGCATCGGGCGCTAAAGTTAACGCCCGTAGTCGGTTGCGGGGTAGCGAGGTGAGGGAGCGACTAGGCTTCAGAATCCCGGAGGAGGTCTACGTCCCGTGAGGCTCAGTGTTGCGTTTCAAGGTTGGCTTGGCAGCCGAGGTCCCGGCGGGCGGCTGCGCCGCCTCGCGACTGGCTACCGGAACGATGCGGACGGTCATCGCACGACGGTCGCTGCCCATCCCTGAAATTTGGCGGTGGCGGATGCACACGGGAAGGTCACGGACGGATTCACACAGATCTTCCCCTGCTTCGAGAACTTGACTCCAGTGTCCAATGTAGCGGGTGAGGTTCAGTCGAACCGTGAATCCAAGGCCCGGGCACTGGCCGCCGGAGCCGGCAAAGTGGAGATTGCCGCTGATGGACAGTCAGCCCGACGTCGGCCATCGCGTGGCCGCACCGGTCATTCAGCTCACACAGCTCTCGCGCCGCTTCGCGCAGCGGCCAGCGTTGGACGACATCACGCTCTCGCTGCCGCGCGGCGTCGTCTACGGCCTTGTCGGCGCCAACGGCGCCGGCAAGACCACTCTCATCCGACACATCCTCGGCCTCCTCCGCGCGGAAAGCGGCACGGTGCGCGTGTTCGGTCTGGACCCCGTGGCCGAGCCGGTCGCGGTGCTGTCGCGCATCGGCTACCTGTCGGAGGAGAACGACCTGCCAGGGTGGATGCGGGTCGAGGAGCTGCTGCGCTACACACGTGCCTTTTACGAAGGTTGGGATGACGCGTACGCCGACGATTTGCGTCGTGCGTTCGGCCTCGATCCCTCGGCGCGGCTCCAGACACTTTCGAAAGGGCAGAAGGCGCGTGCCGGACTGCTGGCGGCGCTGGCACATCGCCCGGAGCTGCTGGTGCTCGACGAGCCGTCGTCCGGCCTCGACCCGATTGTCCGCCGCGACATCCTCGGCGCGGTGCTGCGGACCGTCGCGCAGGAAGGGCGCACGGTGCTCTTCTCGTCGCATTTGCTCGACGAGGTGGAGGAGGTGGCGGATCACGTCATCATGATCAGTGAGGGCCGGATCATCCTGAGTGCGCCACTCGCGGAGATTCGGGAGTCGCACCGGTTGGACGGGCGTGCGCCCACGCTGAGCGAGGTGTTCCACGCGCGCGTCGGCACGCCGGCGGCCCCGCTGCCGCTGGCCTAGGGTGCGCACGCACGCCGCAACATTGGGCTGGCAGTTCCTCCGCCAGCACCGCTGGGGTTGGGTCGCGCTCGCGGCGTGGATGGTGGTGCTGGTCGGGCTGCGGCTGGTCGAACGTGCCGTGGGAGAGCCGATGTTTGCCACGTTCGGCGGGGCGTACGCCTTTGCGATACTGGTGCCCGGGTCAGCGGTGTTCTATTGGCTCGTCGTCGTGTTCACGTTCGGATACTCTGGTGACCTCGCGGGACGGCGATCGATCTTTCCACCACGCCTGCTCGCGTTGCCGGTGACGAACGCAGCACTGGCGGCGTGCCCGATGCTTTATGGAGGCGCGGCGGTCGGCCTGCTCTGGCTCGCCGCGCGGATGCTGGCGCCGCTGCCCGCCGCACTCGCCGACACAGTGCCGTATCTGTGGATCGGGCTGGTGCTGATGGTGCTGTTGGCGTGGTTGCAGGCAATCGTGTGGACTTCATACCCGCTCCCGGGGCTCCGCGTCGCTGTCGCGGTCGTCGTGATGTCCGCGATCCAGGTGGCAGAGGTGCTCGCGATCGAGTACGGGGTGAGCGAAGCGCGGATGATCGCGTTGCTCGCGCCGCAGCTCCCACTCGCATACCTCGTGGCCTGGCGCGCCGTCGCGAGGGCGCGGCGTGGCGATGTGGCGGACTGGAGCGGCACGACTTCGGCGCTCGGCCGACTCGTCCGACGTCAACGCGGCACCCGCCCGCCGTTCACGAGCGCGGCTGCTGCGCAGCGCTGGCTCGAGTGGCTGCGTTTCGGGCGCTCGCTCCCCGTGATGGTGGCAATCGTGCTCCCGGTGGAACTGCTCATCCTGTGGGCGGCGCGAGGCGCCCCGGCGATGGTGTTCGCCGTACTCGTGATCGTCGCGCTCACGCCCCCGTTCCTCGCGTCGTTCACCGCGGTGGCGGCGCGGCACGCTGGCGCGGGGGACGATTACGGCGTGAGCCCGTTCACCGCCACACGACCGCTGTCGAGCCCCGCGCTGGTGGCCGCGCTGATCCGTGTGGCCGTGTGGAGCACCGCCGCCGCGTGGACGCTGGTGCTTCTCGCGGTGCCGGCGGCATTGGTGCTGTCGGACACGTGGGGGGTCGTCGCCACACGAGCGGGCAGCATTGCAGCCGTGACCGGGACGCCACGCGCGATTGTGTTCGCGGCGCTGGTACTCGCGATGCTGATGCTCACCACGTGGCGCCAGATCGTGCAGAGCCTCTACCTGGGCCTCACGGGGCGTGCGGCGCTCGTGAAGGGAAGCGCCATCGCGATGCTCTGCCTCATTGCCGTGATCGTCCCGGTGCTCGACTGGGCGTGGGAGAGCGGCGCCCGCGCCTGGTTCTGGGTGGCCCTCTATTGGACGCTTGGCGTCATCATCGCCGCGCGGATGGCGCTTGGGTCGTGGATCGCGGTGCGGCTCCATCGTGCGAATCAGATGACGGAGCGCTCGCTCGTCATTGGTGCCGCGACCTGGCTGGGCGGCGTGGCAGCCGTGTACGGAACGCTGCTCTGGCTCTTCGCGACGCCGTATGCGCCACGCTTTCTCCTGTTGATGCTCGCGACGGTCAGTGTGCCGCTCGTCCGCGTGTCGGCGGCGCCGCTCGCCCTGGCGTGGAACCGGCACCGATGAACGGCTCAGCACCGTCGCGGCGGCGCGTCAGCGTCCTCGCCGGACTGCTCTTTTGCATCAACCTGCCCGGCGTGGTGGCGCTGGTGGAGGGCGCACCGTTCTACGCGCGGAACCGGAGCACGGGATTCATCACCATCAGTGGAGTGGAGCGCGGCTACCTCCTGCACGTGCCGCGGAGCATTGACCGTTCGCGCCCGGTGCCGCTCGTGATCAGCCTGCACGGAGGGAATCTCTGGGGTGCGGCCCAGCGCGACATCAGCGGCTGGAACGACCTCGCCGACGTCGAGGGGTTCCTTGTCGCGTACCCGTCGGGTGCCGGGCGCGCATCGCCGCGGGCGTGGCGCGCCATCGCGGGGGCCAATGTGACGCGGGATGTCGAGTTTCTCGCGACGCTCATTGACACGCTCGTGGCGCGGTACGGCGTGGACCCCGCACGCGTATACGTGAACGGGCTGTCAAATGGCGGCGCGATGACCTTCGCGTTCGCGTGCGCCGAGCCGCACCGGGTGGCGGCCGCGGGAATCGTGGCGGGCGCCCAACTGCAGCCGTGGGGCGCGTGCGTCAGCGCGCCGCCCGTGCCCGTTGTGGTGTTCCACGGTACGGAGGATCCCGTGGTCCCGTATGGCGGAGGGACGACCTGGATCTCGGCGAGGGCATTCCCGAGTGTCACCGACTGGGTGGCGCAGTGGGCTGAGCGCAATGGTTGCGCGCCGATTCCACGAGACTCCGTCCTCTCGAAGGCCGCGTCGCAGCGCAGCTATGCCGCCTGCACAGGCGGCGACGTCGTGCTGTACACGCTGCACGGGGACGGGCACGTGTGGCCCGGCGGGGGCGCGGGCCCCGCGTGGCTCTCGGGGACGGACAGTCGAGCGCTGGACGCCACGCGGGTGATGTGGGAGTTTTTCCGAGGGCGCTGACTGCCGATGCGTGGGGATGATCACGGCGCGAGGGTATGCTCCAGGAACTTCAGGAAGAGCATCCGACGGGCAATCGCCCCCCAATCCGAAAGGCCGTGCTGCTCGTCGTCGAAGATGCGGCGCGACGTGACACCGTGGCGCGCAAACGTACCGCGCAGGTGATCCGGACCATCCTCCACCGACCATATCGGATCGTTCGCTCCGTGCGCGACGAGGATCGGTCCCGGGTATTAGGTATTACTTCACACTATTCGGCACGACCATTCACGGGCGCCCCTCGTCTCGCCTCGTCGTATCGAGCGGCGCCGGTGGTGGGAAGTTGGTCGTGTCGAGGCCGGTGAAGATCCGAAGCGGCCGGCGGGCGAATCGCTTGATGACGTGATTCATCGCCGCCGTCGCCGTGTCGAGTTGCGCGACGATCCGCCGGATTTGCGGCCCCTCCGCGGCGAGCATCCCATCGGCGCGCACGATCGCCGCGCGCGTCTCGCCGGCGAGCCGGTCGAGGGAGTCCACGAGCGCCACGATGCGTTCGGGCACCTGGCGCCCCGCGTCCACGACCTCGCCGAGCCCCGCAATCTCGGACTGCAGCGCGGCAATCGTCGACTCGGCGCGCACGAGCATCGCCGACGCACTGCGCGCGACACCCGTGATGTCGCCGCGCACCCCCGCTGAGAGCGTCGTCATCGTGTCGCTCAGCCGGGTGATGCTCTCCGCCGTCCGTCGCAGCCGCTCCACGGTGAGCGCGAGTTCGCCCACGAGGCCCGGCGCGAGCTCGCCGGGAAGGACACTCCCCGCCGAGAGCGTCGCCGCCATCCCGATTGGACGCACGAGCTCGAGCGCCCCCTGCCCCGCGAGCAGGGGCGGTGAGATGCGGGCCACGGTCCCCTCGGGAAGCGGAATTGGATCGCGCGTGACGGGGATGCGCAGGCTGACGCGGAAGCGCACGTGGCCATCCGCGCCGATGAGCGGCTGCACCGCGGTGACGCGTCCGACCGTGAACCCCTCGACCCGCACCGGCGCCTGCAGCGCGAGTCCCTCCACGCGGTCGAAGTCCGCGTACCAGCGCTCTTCGGGCCCCGTGACGTCGAGCGCGAGCCACCCGAGTGTGCCCACCAGCAACACCGCCACGATGGCGAGGATGATCCCCGCGCGACGGTCGGCCGCCCCCCATTGTCCACTCATCGGTCGCTCCCCATCTGGCGCCAGCCGCGCGCGTCCCACGTGCCGACCCGGTCGGCGCGCGCATACAGCGACTCGGCGCGACGGTGCACGAGGATCAGCGCCGTCGGCACGCGCACCCGCAACTCGCTGTAGAGCGCATCGGCGTGGCGGCTCGCCACCGACGCCAGCGGGTCGTCGAGCAGGAGGGCCTCGGGATCAGTGATCGTGGCGCGCGCGAGGGCCGCGCGCTGGCGCACGTCGTTCGGGACGCCGGGTGGGCGGGCGAAGCGCCAGGCGCCAATGCCGAATCGCTCGAGTGCCCGCTCGACACGAACGCGGCTGGTCGTCGTGGCCTGGCGCCGTGCGAGCAGCGGGAGCGCGAGATTCTCCCACAGCGTCCACGCCGAGATCAGCCCGTCGGGATTGAGCAGCGTGCCGAGTCGGGCGCGCACGCCGTCGCCGACGCGCCGCGACGGGAACGGAATCGGCTCGCCGAGCACCCGTGCCGCGGTTGGCGCCGCCGTCGTCCCGGCGCGCTCCAGGTCGAGGAGTGCGAACTGCAGGCGCCGGGCGCGTGTCGGTGACGTGCGGACGACGACCCACTCCTCGGCGCGCACGGCGAGCGTGAGTGGCACGCCGCCGGCATCCTCCGGGTCGGCGAGTCCCTCGACGAGGAACGGGGCATCGGTCATTGCAACCCGAGGCGGAACGCCGTGTCGAGGCCGTGCACGACGAGGAGGAGGACGAGGCCGAGAAGCGCGCACCGGCGTACGGCGACCGCTACGTCGTGTTGCGCCCGCGCGTCGGCACTGACGTGGATCGCGACGACGGCGAGCAGCGCGCCGACGACGGCGCCGAGGAGGACCGTCCAGAGCGGTTCGAACGGGGAGAAGGTCATCCGTACGACGTCGGTGAGCGAGCCCGAGTCCCCGTCGCCGCGGAATCGAGTGAGCAGCAGGTCGGTCTGCACCGCGAGCAGCGTAACGACGAGCATCGCCACGGCACCGGTCGCGGTCATCGCGATGACGCGTGGGGCGAGGCGGAGCTCGACGCTGCTGAGTCCCATCGCATCGAGCGCGTCGAGTTCGCCTTCCACGCGCTCGGTCGCCAGCTCGGCGGTGAGGCTCGCCGCCGTGCGCGTCAGGAGCACAAAGGAGGCAACGACCGGCGCCATCTCGCGGACCAGCACGAGGGAAAGCTGGGGCCCGACGAGGGTCACGAGCCCGAACCGCTCCAGTTGGTCGTGGAGCACGAACGAAATGAGCGCGGCGGTGGCGATGGCCGCGCCGATGAGGGGGAGGGCGCTCTCCGTCACTTGCCGGACGAAGCGCACCGAGGCGAGCTGCCACTGCAACGGCCTGGCGATCCGGTCGGGGCGAGCGACCGCCCGCAGGACCCCTCCCGCCGCGCCCAGCGCGTCCAGCGCAGCCGTCACAGGAGGGTCGCGGAGGAATAGTCGGGGCGCACCGCCGCGTGGCGCCTCGGGACCGCGACGGCGCCGACTGCGACGATGCAGCCGGCGGGGAGCGCGGTCACGCACGACTGCAGCACCGGACGCGGGGCCCGGAAGCTCATTCGGAGGCACCCCACCGCGATTGCGAGATCCTGTGCATTCCCCGCAGCAAGCGTCAGCGCCGTGACGTCCTCGGTCGAGGTGCCACAGGGTTCGAGGACGGCCCGGATCGCGAAGACCGCGTCGAGGGCCACCTCGAGCGCCGTCGGGGCGGTGCTCGACGCACCCACCCGGCGGGGCGGAATCCCGAGCGGGATGACGAACGCAAGGCCGCCGTGTACCGTCTCAACCTGATGGACGTGCAACCCCGCGGTGGGCGTCGCGTCCGCCCAGCCGCGCGCAGCATCACTCGTCGGCAGGACAGCGACGACTTTCGGCGGACTGGAAGCGTGGGGCTCCGACGGCGTCATGCTCCTCTCACTCCCTCCGGCGCGGACCGCGCCCGCTACGTGGAACGCGCCCGCAGGCGCGAGCGACGCTCGCGCCGCTGGTGCACGATGCCAAGGTCGCACCGGGCTCGGGGGAGCGCAACCGGATGCGTCGGCGCGCCGGTCAGCGCACGCGGACAAGCACGTTCGCCGGTGTGGCGCCGGATTCGCCGTCACGATGATGCTGGAGCCGTCACGAGAACTCCGGTGTTTGCCCGGCCGGCGGCAGCCGCCCCGCGAGCAGGTCTGCCACCACACGCGTCGTCTGAAACTCCGAGAGCACGATCCGCAGGATCGCCGTCAGCGGCGCGGCGAGGAGCATCCCGACGATGCCCCAGAGGAGGCCCCAGAACACAAGCGCCGCGAGGATCGTCACCGGACTCAGGTCCAGCCGCTTCCCCATCAGCTTGGGGTCAATGACGTTGCCGATCGCGAACTGCACGAGCAGCGTCAGGACGAAGATTGCGATCACCGGCCCGGCGGTATCGAACTGCACCAGCGCCAGCGGCAACGGCAGGATGGTGGCGACGATCGAGCCCACACTCGGGATGAAGTTGAGGAAGAACGCCAGCACGCCGAACACGAGGGCGAGTTCGAGCCCGAAGAGGGACAGGATGATGCCCACCAATGCGCCGGTGACCGCCGAGAGCGCAAACTTCACCACCAGATACCGTCGGATCTCGCGGTCAATCTGCCGGAAGACCCGGCTCCTGACGAGCTCGCGGTTCCGGCCGAGCAGCAGGAACACCACGAAGATCAAGACCAGCGTGCCGTTCGTGACGAGCGTGAGCGCGGTGCCGGCGGTGGCCTGGAGCATCCCGCGCATCGGCAGGTCCTGCACGCTCTGGACCAACGCGTCCTGGCTGATGTCAATGCCGCGCCCGTCGAGGAACTGTGCGAGACGCACCCCCCAGGCCAGCAGCTTCTCGCGATAGATGTCGGCCGACGCCGCGAGGCCGCGGGCGCCGGTGGTGACCAGCAATCCCAGCAGAACGAGTCCGCCGGCGACCAGGAGGAGCGTGACCAGCGTGGAGGCCCAGCGCGGGAAGCGCAGGCGGCTCTCGAGGAGCTCGGCGATTGGCGAGACCAGATAGTAGACGAACGTCGCGAGGACGAGCGGGACCATCACCGGGCGGGTCCACGACAGCGCGAGCGCGGTGGCCACGGCCGCCAGGATGATCAGGGAGACCGTGATCAGCCACGCTTGCTCTTCCGCGAGCCCCTTGGCCGTGAGCGCCATCCTGCAAACTCACTGGCGGCCCCGGCGGGAACAAGGGGCTTCCGGCGGTCGAGGACCTCACCACACGCCGGTCGCCGCGTCTCCCTGCGAGTGGGTCGTCGCGGTGTTGCCGCTGCCATTGATGTGCTCGGGCCGGTACGTGAAATACACGTACGTGACGACATCGGCGAGCTGAAGTTCGGTCATCGAGCCACCCGCCTGGAGTGCCTGGAAGAACGCGAGCCACCCCGGGTCGTCGAACTTGAGTTCGAGGGTCGTGACCCCGTTGCCGGGGTACGCGACGAAGTTGGTCGCCGAGCCTCCTCCCACGGACCAACCCGGCGGCACCGGCACGAAGTTGCTGGCCGAGCCCCCGCCCACGGTCCAACCCTGCGGGTAGGCGACGAAGTTGGTGGCTGAGCCCCCGCCGATCTGCCAGTTCTGGTAGGAGTTGGGGAATCGGACGGTGCCGCGGTTCAGATCAATGTCCACGGCGAACGCCGCGGCGTTGATGGTGAAGGTCGCCGTATTGCTGGTCCCCTCGGCGGTGGTGACCGACACGTTGCGGGCGCCGGTGGCCGCCACCGCATCAATGGTGAACGTGGCGGTGGCCTGGGTGGCAGAGGGCACGGTGACCGCGGAGACCGCGACGTGGCTGCCGCTGATCGTGACGATGGCGCCGGCGTCGAACCCGGTGCCCCCCACTGTCACGTTGACCGTTGCGCCGGTGTTCCCCGACGCGGGCGTGACGCTCGCGAGAGTTGGAACTGACGGGCCGGACCCGCCGGGTCCGGTCCCGGCTGGTCCGCAAGATGCGACGAGCAGGCTCGCCGCGAGCGGGAAGAACGAACGGAGTCCCATGGCGAAACGTGCCCTGGGTGCGGCAGGAACGCCAGTTTCACTCGCTCTGTGGCACCCGCCCGAACGGCCCCTCCGCCGTCGCCCCGTCGCCCGCCCGCCGGTGCTCGCGCGGCGGGGCATCACACCGTATACTCGACCGACCCCGATTGAATTTCCTGTCCCGAGCGCGGGGCACGCTCGGGAGCGTTAAGCTATGGGCATCCGGTCGAGGAGCTTGGGTTGCCGCGCCTGCTGCCAGAGACGTTCCCAGACAGTAGACTTGCGGAGCTCCGCGAAGGGTTGGAGCTCATCGCGCTGCGGCGACTCGGGGAGCTCGAGGACGCGCGCGACGCGGCGCAGGAGTGCGTGGCGCGGCTCCTCGATCGCCTGCGTCGTGGCCCTCCGTTGCCGGATCACGAGATCGCTCCAGTGGCGCACGGAATTGTCAGGCACGTCATTGTGGACGTGCTCCGCGCCCGGCAGCGCGTCGTCGCACTCGGTGTGGACGCGCCAGAACCTGGGGCAAATGCGCTCGAATTGCTCGTGAGCCAAGAAGAGCGCGCGAAACTCGCCGACGCGCTCAGGACACTTGAGCCCGCTGATCGCGAACTCCTCCACCGCTGCTTCGTGGATGGCGAACGGATCGGCAGCATCGCGCGCGCGCTCGGCGAGCCGGCCGCGCGCCTCCGCAAGCGCAAGTCGCGCGCGCTTGGCCGCCTTCGCGAAGCCCTGTCCGTGGCCGCCCCCGATGGTCACGTTCCCGCACGTAACGCGATGAAAGCCTCGTGAACTGCCTGCGCGCTGATGATGAGGCCCCCGCCTATGTGGCGGGTTCCCTGACTTCCGATCAACTCGACTCGTTCGAGATCCATCTGCTCGGTTGCGCCGAGTGCCGCGCGCGGGTGCGGCTCGGCGCCGGGGTGCGCGCCGCGCTCCGGACCATTCCGACGCGCCCCTCGCTCGAGCGGGCGCTTATTGCTGGACGGGCGCCAGGACCTCGGCGCTTGCGACGTGGACTTGTCGTTGGCGCCGTAACGCTTGTGGCCGCGAGCGTCGCCCTGATGCTCTACCCGCGGTCGCTCCCGTGGACGCTCCGGCCGTCCTATGATCCCCTGCACGTGGTGACGGCGCCGTTGTTCGACCCGCAGCCGGTGCGCGGTGGCCGCCCGGCGTCTGCGACCGCCGCGCTGATTGACCGCGGGATGGAGGCATACCTGCGCGGGGACTACGCTCGCGCGGCGGCCAGGTTGACGGAGGCCGCCGTCGAAGACTCGACGCCCGGAGTGAGCTTCTTCCTCGGAGCCTCTCGGCTGCTGACCGGCGACCCCGCTCGGGCCCTGCCTGCCTTGGAGATCGCGTGGTCGGAAATCGGCGGCCCGTTCGAGGTGGACGCGCGGCGGCTCGGAGCGAAGGCGTGGCTCCGACTCGGGCGCGCGGACTCGGCGTTGGCGGTTCTCGAGCCACCTCGGCGCGGATCGAGCGCGGCGTTCGTCCCTCTTCGTGCGCTGGCGGACAGCATTCGGGGGGCGCGGTGACGAGGAGCGGGGTTATCGCCGCAGGTGCGGCAGTGGTGTTCGTGTTGGGCGCGGTCACGGCCCAGTTGCTTCGCCGTGACGCCTCAGCCGGGAGCCCCGAAGCCCGGGCGCACTTTGTGCGCGCGCTCGAGGCCGAACTCGATCTGCAGTTGGCGGTCGCACGGGACGAATACGAGGCCGCCCTTCGCAGCGATCCGACCTGGCTGCCTCCTCTCTTCGAGTACTACGCAGCGTTGCGGACGGATATCTCAAGTCGCGCGCTCGCGCAATTCGACTCGATCGCCGCGCGCGCCACTTCACCGAAGCTTCGCCATTGTCTCGGTCAGATCGCGCGAACCGCGCGCGGATATGCGCCGGAGCCGGTGTCTGTGGGCGACGCAACGTCGGCCGCCAACGACTGCGCGTTGATGTTCTCCCTCGTGATCCGTTCGACCCTGTCGGGGTGTCCGCCTGTGAATGACGCGATGATCCGCTTCCGCGTACGGCTGGCGGACGCACCGCGCATCGCGCTGCACTGCGTGGCGCCCACGACCTCGCTCGAGCAGTGGCGCGCCGAGCAACGGTGGGCACGTGAGCATCAGGACCTCCGACATCACCCGTTGCATCGCGCCGCCTCCTACGCACTCGAGGCCGGGGCCTGGCACGCCCTGGGCGACCACGGGCGCGCGGTTGAGGCCGAGGCGCGCGCGCGCACCGACCCAGCGTGGTCGAGGCCCGGCTTCCGGGCGCGCTATTGGCTCGCCATTGGGGTCCACGGACTCGCGTTCGACCGCCACGCGCGGGGCGCTACACCAGACGAACTACGCCATTCGGCGGCGATGATTGACAGTGCAAATGCCGCGCGCCGCGCCGCGGCCGACGAAGGCGACCGTCTCGGCGCGGCTTTGGTGTTGGTTGACGTGGGCCTCCACGAGTTGAATACGGGGAATCTCGGCCGCGCCGAGGCGGTCTGGAAGCGCGTTGCCGGCCTCGCGGGGCTGCTGGGCGACGACGCGCTCGTGGCGGAAGCGCAGATGCGCCTGGGGCGCGTGCAAGTCAAGCGCGGCGCGACGGCGGCCGCGGAGTCCTCGCTCGTCCGCGCACGCGTCGCCGTTGCGCGCGCCGACTCCCCGAAGATCGCCAAGGAGGTCGAACACAATCTTCTGCACCTCTTCGAGGCCCTGGGGCGGCACGCCGATGCACGCGACGCGGGAGGACGCTTCGTCCACTACGCGGCGATGGGGGGGCTCGATCAGGTGAGGATGATGAGCGCGCGCGACTACGGTCGATTCCTGCAGGCGAGGGGCGAATCGGACTCGGCGGCGGTCCACTTCGGGCGGATGCTTGCCGATATCGACTCGCTCGGCACGCAGTTTAACTACGCCGCCGAGTACTACGAGTCGCGCGGCGACCTCGACCGCGCGCACGCGTATTACCTCCGCAGCATTGGCGTCGAGGAGGAGACGGCGAGAGTGCTTGAGGGGCTGACGCGGCTGGCGCTTGCCGAGGGCGACTTCGCCGAAGCGACGCGGCTCGCGCGGAGACACGACCAGCGCCGGGGCACCATCGGGCGCCCGGAATCGGCGGCGTTGCTCCCGACGGTGCTTCTCGAGGCCCGCCAGTTCGGTGAGGCGCGCGACGCCTTCGACGCGGCGCGGCGGGAGACGACGGCGCGGGGGCAAACAGCCGCGTGGGCGCAACTGACGTTGGATCTGGCGGAGGTCGAGCTCGCGCTCGGTCATTCGAGTGCGGGTCACCGCCTGGCCGACAGCGCGCGTGTGGCTGCGCAGAGCGTGGGGGAGATTGGGACGGCGCAACGTGCGGAGCTGTTCAGCGCGTTGGCTCAGGCGCGCGGCGGCAGCGGCCGCAGCGGGTCGAGCGCGCGGCGGCGCGCGGCGGTCGTGCACGCGGAAATCGAGCGCGGCGGCGACGCGCGGCTCCGCATCTCGGCCCGACGACTCGCCGCGGAACTCCACGCAAGCGCCGGGGAAATTGACGCTGCACTCGATATGTTCGCTCGCGCGGCCGATCTCTCCGATTCTGTCGCCGAGGGGATTGCCCTCGACCCCGATCGCGCGGGCTTCCGGTCGGCTCAGCGTCGCGTCTACGATGGCGCACTTGCGGCAATTATCGCGGAACGTGACCGGCCAGGCGCTGCGGCGCATTTCCTGCGTTGGTCCGAACGGCGAAAGGCGCGTGCACTGCGCTCCAGCGAGTCCGGCGACTCGAAGCTGGGAAGACCCACCGGGGTGCACCTGCCGCGTCCCTCGGCGGAAGAGGCGATCCTCGACTTCGTCCTGCTCGACACAGTGGCGGCGGTGTTGGTCATCGGACCTCAGGGAGCGTCTGTTACGCGACTCGATACGCCCGCGGACTCGATCCGGGCCGCGATCGGGCGCCTTGCACGCGGGATGCGCGCGCGGGTCGGTACCATGCTTGACCGCTCTCGGACGCGATTCGACGTGGAGGCCGCGCGCGCGCTCTCGGAGGCAATCATCACGCCGGTCATCCCGCTGCTCACGGGAATCGAGCGGGTTATGATCGTGCCGGACGGTGCGCTCTTCCTCGTCCCTTTCGACGCGCTTCCGTTCAGCGATCCGACGCGCGCCGCGCCGAGGACCGAGGCGACGCTCGCGCTTCTGGACCGATTCGAAATCACCCAAGCCATGACGCCGCTCGGAGCAACGCGCCCGCAACTGCGACCTGGGGTGATCCTCACCCTCGCTCCGGGAACAGCACGAGATGCCCCCGGCGCAGCGCGCGAGTTGGCGATAATGCGGCGGGCGGTTCCCGAAGGACGGCTGCACGTGTTCGAGGGCGCTCGAGCGACCGTTGCTGCGCTGCGAGCCGTCGCCCCGAGCGCTTCGGTCCTTCACTTTGCCACACACGCCGAGGCGAGTGCCGCGCGGCCTGAACACGCGCGCGTGCTCCTCGCAGCCGACGCGGGCCACGACGGAGACCTTGCGCCGACCGAGATCGCGCGGTTGAACTCCGCCGGCGCCCTCGTCGTTCTCAGCGCGTGCGAGACGGCGGCCGGACGCACGCTGGAGGGCGAGGGGGTGCTCAGCCTGAGCCGGAGCTTCCTCGCCGCCGGCGCGGCCGCGACGGTCGCCACGCTTTGGTCGGTCGGCGAGCATTCCGCCGACTTTGCGGCCGAGTTCTACCCGCGCCTCGTGGCGGGCGAATCGCCCGCCGCAGCCGTTCGCGGCGCCAAACTGGCGCTCCGGGCCGCCGGGGTCTCTGCTATCGACTGGGCACCCTATGTCCTGTTCGCGAACGGGGCTGCCCCGGTCACAATTGCGGCGGTTCCGCGATGAGGGAGGGACCCCTCATCCGGAGAGCGCCTTGTCACGATCGTCCCGACCGCTCGCGACCGCTTTAGCCATCGCTGTTTGTCTCGGATGTCCGTTTGCCAAGATCGCTGCGCAGTCGGCCGGGCATACGCCGGTTTCGTCCGCACTGTCCACGAACATCCTGGGCCCGCTGCAGCTCGGACCGAACATTGAGTACGAGCGCGCGATCAGCGACGCGGCCTCCCTCGGCGGAGGCGTACGACTGCCGGCGTTTGGCCTGGTCTCCCACCTGATCAACGACGGAATCGAGTCGGGCTGGACCGTCTACGGCACGTGGCGCTACTACCCTGGGGCCAGCCGGCTCCGGCGATGGTACGTCGGCCCCCACGTGGAGGTCGGGAGGACCGATAACCAGACGTTCTACTCGCAGATCGTGGGGTACGGCGGAACGTTCGGCCACCGGTGGATCAAGCCAAATGGATTCTCGATTGTCCTCGGCGGGTTGCTCGGCACCTTCGGCTCGGACGACACGTGGAAGGACGGCTCGGGAAGTGCCGGCAGCGAGCGCTATCTCGTCTGGATGCTCAACCTGTCGCTCGGGAGGTCCTGGTGATGACCCGCCCGGTCACTTGGCGGAGGATCCGCGCCCTGCTCGGCGCCGGTCGGATCCTGCCGCTCGCGTTTGCGGTCGCGTGTGATCAACCCACCGGCACCTCGGGTCCTCCGCCGACGATCTCGCTTTCGGTGGCAGCGCTCGTCTTCACCGGTGTTGCCGACGGAGTCAGCCCGGCTTCGCAGGTCGTCACCATTACCAATACTGGCGGCTCGACGCTCGAGTGGGTCGCGACGGCCAACCAAGCTTGGGTCGGCCTAGCGCCGGCGAGCGGCTCCGGTACTTCGCTCACCGTCAGCGCGAATACCACCGGATTGACGGCGGGCACGTACAACGCCGCTGTCGCAATCTCCTCCTCTACCGCGACCAACTCGCCGCAGGTGGTGAACGTCACCCTGACCGTTGAGCCTCCATCGACGATTGGCGTTTCGACGACAGCGATGACGTTTTCGGGGATGGTCGGCGCGGCGTCACCCGCCGCGCAGGAACTCGCGATTTCGAACACCGGCGGGGGAACGCTCAACTGGACGGCGGGCGACGATCAGGCCTGGCTTTCGCTCTCGGCCGGGAGCGGCAGCGCACCGTCGAACGTGACGGTCACCGCAAACACCACGGGCCTCGCGGCCGGCACCTACACTGGAACCATCACCATAGCCGCCCCGGGCGCAACCAACACGCCGCGCACCGTCACCGTCACGCTGAATGTGACCCCCGATCTGAGCGGCACGTGGGTCGGGACCTCATCGCAAGACAGCACTGTCCGGATCACCGTCGTCGACAACGCGGTGACGCAGATCTACCTGGGATTCCGCATTCCGGCGTGCGGAGTCACGGGCAACACCACGACCACCTTCAACACGCCGTTCAGCATTGCGTCGGGGACGATCAATCGGACCGTGAGCGGTTCACCGCTTGGATGGACCATCACTGGCACGTTCATTGGAGGCACGAGCGCCAGCGGCAACCTGACGTTCAACTGGAGCCTCTCGGGGTGTAGTAGCACCGTGAATCTGACCTGGACGGCGGTGAAGACGTAACGCGAACAGCGGTTGCCGTTGGGCCTGTGATTCGGGGGTGCGTGGCGGTGTTCTTCGCTGCGCACCCCCAACCGCTGAATCCCCGCAGTGGCCGCCGGGCGAGGGGAGTGCAGCCAGGTTCGCTCCGCGCGTCTGATCCGGACACCGGCCGTCTGAAGGGCCGCCTGATGGTGTCGTTCTCGGCCAGCAGGTAGGCGCACCCCCGACTTTGCATTGACTGCGAGGCACGGATGTCCCGACGCAACGCAATTGCGCTGCTACTGCTTGTGCACGTCGTGGCTGCCGGCAGGGCGACGGCGCAGGAGCGTGCTTCGGTCGCACGTGCCGTCTTTCACAAGGGGATTTACCTCTCGTACCAGCGCGCTACGCTCTCCGACGTGCCGGTGAGCTATCGCCCGACCGATCCGGGGGGCGTGGACAGCCCGCCGGTACGAAGCGAGGCGGACGGCATCGCACTCGGCGTCGGCGGCTCGTGGCTCCTGGGCGACGATAAATGGCTCGTGCAGGTCGGATACGATCGCGCGACGGCACTGTTTACCGATTGGCGCGTCACCGAGCGCCAGATCACCTTCCACTCGGTCGATTTCACGGTCGGCTACGCGCTTCCCGGCGCTGTCGCGCTCGTTCCGTTCTTGACCGTCGCGCCCGGCTGGTACACGCAGGGCGAGTTCGAGGAGTTCGATCTCACCGACGACTCGTATCAGTACGAGGCGCTCGACTCGTACGACTACAGCTTCAACACGGCGGTCGGCGCGAAGCTTGGCTTCCTGTGCTACTTCGTCCTCACGGCTGAGCTGCGCTGGTATCGCGAGGACCAGGGCGGCGGCGCGTGCGGGGCGACTCCGAACTGCATTGACGTGACGGACCGCCCGCCCGCGGCGACCTACGGGAAACGAGCTTCGTTCGGCCTGCAGGCGCTCTGGCATTCGTGAGCGGCCCGGCCCTGCCGCGCTGCACACTAACAATTGCGATCCTGGATCGTCTGGCAGGCATGAGCAGTTCACTTCGCGCGCTCAATCGGTTTGGTCTTGGCGCACGCCCAGGCGAGGCGGACCGACTTGGCGACCCCCGCGGATGGCTGCTTGGGCAGCTGGCCGGTGCGCCTCCGGCGCGCTCGGTGCCTGCGGGGGCCGCCAGCGCCGAAATTGAAGCCTCGCTCTCCGCGTTTCGCCGACTGCAGCGCTCCGAGGACCGCGCCGCGCGCGCCGCGGCGCGGCGACGTCTGGTGCTCATCGCGGTGGCGGAGAGCGCGAGCACGCTCGAGATGCGCGCGACCAGCGAGCGCCCATTCGCGGAGCGGCTGATTGCGTTCTGGGGCGACCATCTGTGCGTCTCGGTCGGCAGTCGGTTGCTCGTCGGTCCGCTCGCGGGCAGCTATGAGCGCGACGTGATTCGCGCGAATGCACTTGGGACGTTCGAGGCAATGGTCCTCGCGAGCGCGCGCCACCCCGCGATGCTCGTGTACCTCGACAATGCGCAGAGCGTGGGTCCGCGGTCGCAAGCGGCCCAGCGCGCGTCCGGCAGGCGTGAGCTCGGACTCAACGAGAACTATGCGCGAGAGCTGTTGGAGCTGCACACGCTCGGCGTCGGAGGCGGCTATACCCAAGCCGACGTCACCGAGCTCGCGCGACTGCTCACGGGCTGGACCACCGATGGCATCGCGGCAAGGGGGGTCCCTGCCTTTCGGTTCGTCGCCATCCGCAACGAGCCCGGGAGAAAGACGATCCTCGGCGAGCGCTATGGCGAGGGTGAGCGCGAGGGGGAGCGCGCGATTCGTGCCTTCTGCAGGCATCCCGCCACCGCAAAACACATCGCCACGAAGCTCGCGACCCACTTCGTCGCCGATACGCCGCCGGCGAGTGCCGTGGCGCGGCTGGAGCAGGTCTTTCGCGAGAGCGGGGGCGACCTGCGCGAGCTGGCGCGAGCACTCGTCGCGCTGCCCGAGTGCTGGGATGAGCGCAATGTGAAGTTTCGTGCGCCCCAGGACTGGCTCGTCGCGGTGATGCGTGCCGCCGGGGCGCGTCAAGCCGGGGAGAATCTGTTGAACGTCCTCCGGCAGTTGCGGCAGCCGATGTGGTCGCCACAGTCCCCCAAGGGGTTCGGCGACCTGCAGCGGGAATGGGCGGACCCCGACTCGCTCCTCAACCGCGCGGAACTGGCGCGCACCATCGCGCGACGGGCGGGAAACGCAGCGCCCGGTGCGGCGCGCGGGATGGCCGCGCGCGGAGTGGGAATCAGCGCTGCCGCCCCTCGGGCGCTCGCGACGGTCGTTCCCGACGATGCCGCGCTCGCTGCGCTCCTCGCGGATGACGAGATCCCGGCAGCCGAACGGGCGGCCATCGCGTTTGCGTCGCCCGCATTTCAGTGGAGGTGACCAATGGACCGTCGTGACTTCGTCGGGTCAATGTGTGCGGGCGGCCTGGCCACTTTCGGGATGCCTGTGGTGCGGTTTGCGCGGGTCCGCCAGGGTGGACGGCTCGTCTTCGTGCTGCTCCGCGGTGGGTTCGACGGACTGGCCGCGGTGGTGCCGTATGGCGATCCCGCGTACCGCGCGCTTCGCGGGGAGTTGGCGTTCGACGCGAGTCAGCTTACTCCGCTCAACGACCTGTTCGGGCTCGCGCCCGGACTCGCCTCCCTTGGCGAGTTCTGGCAACGCGATGAACTGGTGGTGTTGCAGGCGATGGCGATTCCCTACCGGACGCGGTCGCACTTCGACGGTCAGGCCGTGCTCGAAACTGGACTCGACCGTCCCATCGGAAGTTCAGATGGATGGCTGAACCGACTGTTGCAGGTGATGCCGGGCGAGCGGAGTGGGCTCGCGGTCGCCTCAGGAATGCCGCGTTCGATGAGCGGCCCATTCGAAGTGCGCACCTGGTCGCCCGCGCAACTCGGTGTGGTGGACGACGCGTATCTCGAGCGGCTGGCGACGCTCTACCGGCGGGACCGAGCGCTCGCGGGTCGGTGGGAGGCGGCGGTGCAACAGCAAGCCGATGTTGGCGAGGAGCCGATGGCGCGCGGTGCGGCAGGCAGGGGAGCGGTGACGCCGCTGCTCGAGGCTGCGGCGCGGCTGATGCGGGCTCCGAACGGGCCGAACGTGGCGGCCGTCGAGTTCAGCGGCTGGGACACACACGCCAATCAAGGGCTCGTCGGGGGCGCCCTCGACCGGCTACTCGGTCAGTTGGCTGGTGGTCTTGGCGCCTTCCGGACGGCAATGGGGGACGATTGGGCGGAGACGACGGTGGTGGTGATGACCGAGTTCGGTCGGACGGCGAGCCCGAACGGGACGCGCGGGACGGATCACGGGACCGCGGGCGCCGGATTCGTGATCGGGCCGAAGGTGGCGCGGTCGGCGGTGGTGTCTGACTGGCCTGGGCTCTCGACGCGCGCGCTCTACGAGGGTCGGGATCTCGCGCCGACCCTGGACACGCGCAGCGTGCTGAAGGGCGTCATCGGGGCGAGTTTTGATCTCACGGCAGCTCAGGTGGATCGGGTCTTGCCCGGCGCGGAGGGACTGCCAGGTTGGGGTGGCATCGTCCGCTGAGCCGCGGCGGAGGGGCCGACGTCGGCACCGAGACGATGGGCCCCTGGAGCGGCTGACGTACTGCGACGTGCCGCGGATCAGGGACAGGGCGTCGTGTCTGGCGCGGCGAGGCAGAAGGTACCGCTCTGTCCGCCAGCGCCGTCGTCCCAGCTCCCGGTGATCCGCGTGCGCTCGGCGTTCAAGACCGGGCTCGTCAGATTCCGCTGCGTTCCAAGGGTGCTCGTCTTGGTGAGGACCAGTGTCAGCGTGCCCGTGGCGTAGGTCCCACTCACGGTGCCCTGCGTGTCCCCCGTGTCGAATGTGCCGACCAGGTCGGTGCCTGTGTGCACGAGCGGCATCGAGATGGAGATGCCGTTGCTGAACTTGCCCGTCCACGTGCCCGTGAGGGAGACGGACGCAAGGTCCGTACTGCCGTCGCAGGCGGTGAAAAGGAGCAGGGTGAGGATCGCCAGCGGCTTCATCAGGCGGGACATTGTCAACTCCGGCAGAGGGGGGTTGAACATCGCACTTCCCGGACCGCGCGGCCAGTCCGCGACGATAGTCCCACGGGACCGCACCGCTAGATCTGCGTCTTGCGACTCCCGACCATACGCAGCAGGCCGTTGATCGCCAGGTGGAGCAACGCGTACACGACGATCGCAATGACAATCGGGAACACAAAGGTATTCCCTGCCTCGCTCGTCGGACTGGCGACGATCCCCTTGAACGGGGCGTAGAAGGGATTCGTGACGGCGCCGATGAACCGCACGAACCCGTTCCCGGAGTGCGCGGCAATCAACTCCAGCACGAGCCGCAGGCCGAGGAGCGTGTAGAGCAGGTAGAACCCATAATCCAGGAATTGCGAGCCGCGCGCCGCGGTGCGCGCGTGCCCCTGGGAGCGATCCCGGCCTTCCGTCTCGTCGATCGCCCGCTCGCGCATCCCGGCGGCCACCGAGTTGAGGCGCGCGTGGCCAGCGGCGGCGTCAACCGACGCCTGACTCCCGATCTCGGCATTCACGTGGCTGCCGACCTTTGCCTTCATCGCGCTCAAGCGCGCCGCTTCGCGGGCGTCGGCGGTCGTGGACTCATCCTCTTGCACGGTGACCTCTGGGGTGGATTGCCCTAACCCCAGTAAGCTGACGCGTGGGGAAGATGAGCCGCCATCGCCCGAATGGGCGAGCACGCCGGCCTGGCCATCTCCCCCCATCGCACAAAAGAGCTAATGCCGCGCGGACGTCGCGAGGGATTGCGCAGCGTGGTGCCAACCGACAATGCATTCGTAGCGCCACCAACACTCACCCAGTCACAGGAGGGTTCAGATGGCCAAGAAGAGCCGAGGCGGTCGGATGACCGCTGCGAAGAAGCGCGCAGCGAAGGCCAAGGGCGGCAAGGGCCCGGTCAAGTCCCGGAAGGTCGGCAAGCGCATCATGAAGACCTGAGGTCCCCGCACGACGGGCCGTCGGTCAGCGCCGCCAGTCGTTCTCACGGATGTCAGGCATCGCCCGGATGTCGGCCATGAGGCGCGCCAGCGCATCGCGGTCCAGAAGACGGCCGCGCAACACCACGGCCGCAATCCGGCGCGTAGTACAAATATCCACGAGTGGGTTGGCATCCAGCAGCACCAGGTCGGCCACCTTGCCTTCCGTGACCGTGCCAAGCGAATCGGCGAGGCCGAGCCATTCGGCGGGGACCCGCGTCGCGCTCGCCAGCGCTTCGACCGGGCTCATCCCGATGGAATCCACAAAGATGCGCAGCTCGTCGTGCAGCGACAGGCCCGGCCACATATTGATGACGGCGACATCGGTGCCAGCCATGATGCGGACGCCGGCCTCCCGCATCTGCTTCAGCTGGTCCACCACCCTGGGCCAAAACCGCTCGAACGCCGCGCGGCGATCCGGCGTCTGCTCACTGGCCTGCTCGCGCCAGTCGAGGACCGAAAAGCGCGAGAGATATGGGCGCAACGGATGGACCACGGCCGCCGCGGCGTCGTCCGGGTAGTCGGCGACGAGTGAGTCGAAGTACGCCTGCGATCGGAGCACCGACTCGCGGAGCACCACAAGCGTGGGCACGACGCCAACGTCGCGCCGGGCCAGCTCGCGCCACAACACCGTGCCGCGCTCGCCGGCCAGCGAGTCCGGCGGCAACAGGAACGGGTGGTCCACGCCATCCTGCCCTGCAGCGAGGAAGTCGCCAGGCGAATTGGTGACCACGTGGCCCGTCAGTCTGATGCCGCGGGCGTTGGCGGCGGCGCCAAGCGCCAGGTAGGTCGCCCGATCCTGGACCGTGCGGACCTTGAGATGGTCCACTCCGAGCGCCGCGAGCGAGTCCACGATACGGTAGGCGTCCGTCGGCGTACCAACGGGGATGCGCGCACGCTCGAACGGCTCTACTCGCGACTCGGGCGGATCGCGCCGCATGCGCTCGATGTTACGCAGCGATTCGAGATACGGCCCGGCGAGAAGGAGACGCGGGCCCACGCGCGTTCCCGCACGGATCTCGCCGCGCCACCGCAGCACCTCGGCGTGCTCGCTGCCTTGGTCACGCACCGTGGTCACACCGTGCGCCACAAAGAGCCCCAGCGCAGATGCACGGGACTTCGAGGCGTGGGTGTGCATCTCGAACAGGCCCGGAATGAGCCATTTCCCGCGTCCGTCCACGACGCGGGCGCCGTGTGGAACGGCCGTGGAGCCGGCCGGCCCGATGCGCGCGATGCGGCCGTCGGCGACAATCACCGTGCGGCCGGGCGTCGCGAGCGTGTCAGTCATTGAGATGACCGTGACGTCGGTGATCGCGACGGTCTCCTGCGCAGCCGCCTCGGCAGGGAGCAGCAACGCAGCGGCGAGTGCACGGAGGCAGGACAGCCTGGTCACGACCGGCCAAACGTGTCCGGGACGAAGGAAAGCAGGACGTTTGGCTGGCATATCCTGAAAGTCACTCCCGCTGCGCGCCGCCGCAAGCGCATCGCCGGCCCGAGCAGTCGGCAAATCTCGGGTGCGTGGACGAAGACCGGCATTACGTGCGGCCAGCGGTAGCGCCCCACCCGTCCGTAGGGCATCTTCTGCCCCAATGCCCCTCCCCGACCGCCTCACCGCCGCCCTCGCCGGCCGCTATCGCATCGACCGCGAACTCGGCCAGGGCGGAATGGCTACCGTCTACCTCGCCCAGGACCTCAAGCACGACCGCAAGGTCGCGCTCAAGGTGCTCAAGCCCGAGCTCGCCGCCGTCCTCGGGGCCGAACGCTTCGTGGTCGAGATCAAGACGACCGCGGCGCTCCAGCATCCGCACATCCTCCCGCTGTTCGACAGCGGTACCGCCGACGGCTTCCTCTTCTATGTGATGCCGTTCATCGAAGGCGAAACCCTCCGCGACAAGCTCAACCGCGAGCACCAGTTCGGCGTGGACGAGGCGCTGCGGATCACCCGCGAGGTGGCCGACGCACTCGACTATGCGCATCGCCACGGCGTGATCCACCGCGACATCAAGCCCGAGAACATCCTGCTGCACGATGGGCGTCCGATGGTCGCCGACTTCGGGATCGCGCTGGCGCTGAGCGCCGCCGCCGGCGGCCGGATGACAGAGACAGGGCTGAGCCTCGGCACGCCGCACTATATGAGCCCGGAACAGGCCACGGCCGAGAAAGAGATCACCGGGCGCTCCGACGTGTACTCGCTGGCCAGCGTGCTCTACGAAATGCTGAGCGGCGAGCCGCCGCACACGGGAAAGTCGGCGCAGCAGATCATCATGAAGATCATCGCCGAGCCGGTGAAGCCGGTGAGCGAGTGGCGAAAGGCCGTGCCGCCGCACGTGGTGGACGCGGTGAGCCACGCGCTGGAGAAGCTGCCGGCGGATCGGTTCGCATCGGCGGCGGAGTTCGCGGCGGCGTTGGGCAATCCGGCGTACACGTTGCCGGGCCTCACCGCAGCAACGGGAGCCGGCGTTCGTTCTCGCGGCCGAGCTCGGTGGGATCCCCTCACGGTGGGCCTCGCGGGGGTGGCCGCCGCGGCGTCACTCGCGGCGTTGTGGTTCGCTACCCGCCCGCTCGAGGCCCCGCCGCCGGTCATCGGGTTCGCTCTCGAACTGACGGTGCCGATCACCGACCTCGGGGGGTCGCCACTGGCGTTGTCGCCCGACGGGTCGCGCCTGGTCGTCGCAGCCCAGACCATTGCAGACCCGCAGGTTCGGCTCTACCTGCGCTCGCTCGACGGCACGAACGACATGGTCCTAGCCAACACCGAGAACACCATCCAGCCCTTCTTCTCCCCCGACGGGGCGTGGGTGGCGTACTGGTCGAACGGCGCGTTGCGCAGGGTGTCCATCGCCGGCGGCACCGTCTTCACGCTGATGCCGGTCAGCGGGGGATTCCAGGGCGGGGCGTGGAGCGCGCGCGGCGACATCATCGTCGCGACGAACGGCATGCTGCTCCGCACCGGTGCGGACGGCGGCACGGTGGACACGCTGCTGCGCGACTCGACGGCGTCGCACCGGTGGCCGGAGATCCTGCCGGACGGAGAGACGGTGCTGTTCATGACGGCCGGCGCGGGGCCTTCGCGCATCCAGGCGATGTCGCTGCGTTCGCGCCGCGTGACCGACCTCGGCATCACCGGCACGTATCCGCGTTACGTGGGTCGCGGCTGGCTGGTGTACGGCACGAACGACGGTGTGCTCTTCGCCGCGCCGTTCGATCCCGAACGCGTCCGGGTACTCGGCGCGGCGATCCCAGTGACGACCAACGTGCGCTCTGGCGCTGGCGGCGCGATGAAGCTTGGCACCAGCCGCAACGGAATGTTGGCGTGGCTGGGCGGCGCTGCAGCGAGCCGCGAACTGGTTCTGGTCGATGCGACGGGCCGCGAGCGATCAACCGGCACGCCGCCGGACCTCTATGAGAGTCCGCGGTTCTCGCCCGACGGTCTACGCGTCGCCGTCGGCGTCGGCGAGCTGCTCGGCGGGCGGCCCGACGTTTGGTCGCTCGACTTGGCGCAAAACACCCTCGGCCGCGTCACGTACGACTCGGCGAGCGTGTACCCGGAGTGGAGTCCGGACGGCAAGTGGGTGCATTTCGCCACGAGCCGCAGCGGCGACTACGACCTGTGGCGGTCGCGGTCCGACGGGAGCGGCGTCGAGGAGCCAGTGGTGATCGGCCCCAACGATCAGTGGGAGGGCGTGCCGAGCGCCGACGGGCGCGGCGTCGTGTTCCGCGTGACCGATCCGACGACGCGACGCGACGTGTGGTGGCTGCCGACGGGTGCGCGCGAGGCGGTGCCGGTGCTGGTGACGCCGTTCGAAGAGCGTGGCATCGCCCCCTCGCCCGACGGGCGCTGGCTGGCGTATGTGTCGAACGAGACGGGCGCCGACGAGATCTACGTGCGGGCGCTGCCCGGGCCGGGGGGGCGGGTGCAGATCTCGGCCAGCGGCGGGCGCGAACCGCGATGGGGCGCGGCGGGCCGCGAGTTGCTGTTCCGCGCGCGCGACTCGGTGTTCGCGACGCCGATCACGATCGTGGAAGGCGAGGTGCGCGCGGGACGGACGCGGGCGCTGTTCCGGGACGCGTACCGACTGGGCGGGGCGGGAAACCACGCGGGGTGGGACGTGGATCGCAGCGGGCGGAGGTTCGTATTCGTGCGCGACGCCGGCGCGAATGCCGAGCGGAGGGTGAACTTCATGCTGAACTGGTTCGACCAGCCGCGGGCGACGGCGGCGGCGGTGATGCGGCGGGATTGACTGCGGCGGCGAAAGTTGGCTGGCGCGACACTCGCCAACCGAGTCCACCGCCTGTACCTTCGACCCAGTGCCCATCCCCCTCGAGCGGCTCACCGCCGCACTCGCCGACCGCTACCGCATCGAGCGCGAACTCGGCCAGGGCGGAATGGCCACTGTGTACCCGGCCGCGATCGTGGCAGCGGAGATCCGAACTGCTCCTACCCTGTCGGTCGGCCGCCGGCAGGTGCTGCATTCGGCAACCGAACCATTTTTTGAGGTGGCGCCCAGTGACGAGCGGTTCCTGCGGTTCTGGGCGCGCATGTCGGCCGATTCGATCAACACGGATCTCGTGTTGATCCAGAACGTGTTGGGGGCGTTGCGGGGCAAGCGGTGAGACCTCTGGGGACGACGGCCTAGCCCCTGCCCTCCAACCCCTTGACGTCGGCGCGATCCTTGTCGCGACCCGTTGCTCGCTTGTTCTTCAGGAGTTCTTCGTAGCCAAGCACCGGCACTGGAACTCCCTCAACCGCCATCTCAATACGCGTGGTCCAGGCTTCCTCGAACGTCAGACCGGATACGCCCGTCAGAACATCGATGCGGTTCGGCGGTAGCCCGAACTGCGCGACGACGTCCCTGCGGGTGAGATCCTGCACACTGATCCCGAGTGCGACTAGTGGAGCACCGAACTCCGCCAGCGCGTTCCAGACGCGCACCGCGTTCTCCGGCGATGGGTCGATCCAGATATCAATGTCCACCGTGGCACGCGGGTAGCCGTGGACAGCCAGTGCGTGCGCGCCGACGATCAAAAAGCGCGCGCCACCGGCGACGAGTGCGGCCAGTACATCCCGGTAGTCCTCGTTCACTGGGCCCACTCGCCTACTGTTCGGCGAGCGTCGTGAGCTTAACAGGCATCGTGGACCGGCTGTACGCTGGGATCGGGCGTCGCGTGAGCGCCCACATGCGCTGCGTGAGCTCACGAACCAACGCGAGCCGCTCGTCCGCGGTGCCGCCGACACGTGCGTCGGACGCCTCGTCGCTGGCGAGCGGCACGATCCGAGCGGTCATTTGACTCTTGTCTGTCCGCATACCGTGCAATTTAGTCGCCTTCCGGCGGCGGCGCTCGCGACAATGGGCGTTTGGCGCTGGAATTGTTCCGCCGGCGCTAGTACCTGAACAACCGATTGATCTTCACGACAAACGCGCGATTCTTGAGCCCCCGCACCGCCGGTGGCGGCGTGAACCCGTCGGGCGTCAGGTCGCGCTCGTCCGTGTAGACGAGAAAGAGCTCGCTCCCCGGCGCGTACTCCCAGCGATATCGGAGATTCGTGCTGAAACCGCGGTCGGCGGAGCTGTACTGGAGCAGCGCGCTCGCGAACATCAACGGCGAGAAGCCGTAGTCCACGCGCGCCCGGGCGAGCCGTGTCGTGAATGACCCGGCCGACCGCTCGATTCGGCTGATCGAGAACGACGGTTCCACCGCGAGCCGCTGCAGGATCGCGATGCGGGCGGTCGAGAATGGGCTACCGGGCCCGACGGTCAAGCTGCGGATGGTGCCGTCGTAGTACTCCCCAGCCTGGATCCTGACCGTTCCCGAGGCGCGCCGTTGCGCGCCGAACTCGTAGGCGATCGAGGCACTCGAGAAGGTGTAGCCGCCCGGCGCGATCGCGGCCGGTGATCCCGACGGCGTGAACGGCGCGACGAGGAACTCGAAGTTGTGGAAGACGTCCACCGCGAACCGGTCGCTGTTCGCGAACTCCGTGTTGAAGCGACCGGCAAAGCCCCGGGCGTCCACGGCGCCAGCACCGGTCTCGACGTACTCGCCCGACGCGGTCCACGTGAACTTCCGCACGCTCGTGAAGCGCACGGGACGCGGGCTGAACCGCAGCTGGCCGAACGCCTTCCTGAAGTCGGATCGCCGCTTGAATCCCACCTGCGGGTCGAAGTTCGCGCCGACCGCGAGATACTCAGCCTGCGCGCCGTAGCGGTCCGCGCTGTAATCCGCGCGGGCCTGATAACTCTGGTCGTCGTCGGTCACACCGGTGGTGGCCGTCCGCGCCCAGTAGGTGCTCGCGGTCAACGTCTGGGAGAGGAGGAACGCACCATCCACGCCGTACGCGACATTCGAGCCCGTCCCCGACGTCGCGACTGAGCGGTTGGTCGCCATCACGCCGACCGAGCTGCGGCGCAGCACGTCGCGCTTGAGCCGCAGTACCGTGAAGTTCGTGGCCTCGGTACTCGACGCCGCATGGCTCGACGTTCCGATGTTCATCAGCCCGAGCGCGTACGGCCCGAGCTTCCCGGTGAGACGGCCGCCCACGTCGATCGGGATCACGGCGTCGTTGTTGAGTCCGATCCGCCGGGTGTAAAAGAGGTACGGCGTGTCGGAGCCGCCGCCGAGCAAGCCACTCCCGCCGCGCCCGAAATCGAAGATCCCGCGGCCCTCGAGGAAGAACTCGCGTTTCTCGGGGAAAAAGAGGCTGAACCGCGTCAGGTTGACCTGCTGTTCGTCAACCTCGACCTGCGCGAAGTCGGTGTTGATCGTGAGGTCCGCAGTGACGTTCGGTGTGACGGCGTACTTGATGTCGCCGCCGATGTCGCCGCCGAACTCGTCGCGCACCGGTGGCGTACTCAGGCGATCGGATGTGACGCGCGCGACGCCGTACGGCTTGAGTTCGATGTTCTTGCCGGCTGTCGGGAGGTCGAGTCCCACGAGTGTTGCGCCCGCCGAAACGCGGTTCAGGGCCTGCGGACCAGCGAGGATCCGCGGCACCAGTGTGAGATAGGCCCACTCGTTCTTATGGCGGATGGAGCGGCGGATCTGGATGCCCCACACTTGGTCCGGCCCGGCGCGATATCGCAACGACTTGAACGGAATGGCCATCTCCACCGTCCACCCGCCATCAAAGCGACCGGTCCGGGACGTCCACACGGGATTCCAGTCGGAGTTTGCACCGCCTTCGTCCACCACCGAGTAGTCGGCGCGCGCGCCGAGTGGGTTGGTGTAGAAGGCGAACCCACTGCGGCGATCGTAAAAGGTGTCGAAGAGCACGCCGATGTGCTCGTTGTTGCGGAGGCCGCCGGTGTCGCGCCGGAGTTCGTTTACAACCCACTCCTCAGGCGGCGAGGCATCCCAGCACCGGCAGGAGAGGTAGATGTTCTGGTCGTCGTACGTGATCCAGATATCACTGCGCTCGCTGGCCGGCTGGCCGTAGTCGGGCGCGACCTGGATCATCCCGTCGAAGGGCGCCACGGCTGCGTACACCGCCTCATCGAGCATTCCGTCCAGCGTGAGCGGCGCCGAGAGCTTGATCGCCCGCACGGTCGCCTTGCCCGCGGTGTCGCGGGTGATGACGGCGGGGGCGACCGGTCGCGGCGGACCGTCGATGACGACGGGGGTCTGGGCGCGCGAAGCGGAGACCGGCAGGGCCAAGAGCGTGGCCGGGATGATGGCGGTGCGGACAAAAAGCGCGCGGCGTGTTCTTTTGAGCATCCACAATTCTATCACAGTCCTCTGAGGTAGCGGCACCCCTGTCCGGCTAACATCTTCCGCTCCAATGTCACTCCCAGATCGTCTGACGGCCGCCCTCGCTGACCGCTACCGCATCGAGCGTGAACTCGGCGCGGGCGGGATGGCCACGGTGTACCTCGCGGCCGATCTCAAGCACTGGAGTGCATCAGCGAATCATTCGCGAATGCCGAGGTCCGAGAATCCGAGCCGCACGAGCAAGCCCTTCTCCGGCACACGCTCGAGCAAGTCGGTTGTAGCCTTCCGGTCGTCCAGGCTCAAATGTACGAGCGCCACGTACCACGCGTCCCACACGTTCACCGGTCCGCCGCCAATGTGGGCGTGCATACGCGCGAGCCGGCGCCTTGCGTCGGTCGGGTTGCCGCTGGCAACGTCCGCGAGCGCCAACACGAACTCGCCGCGCAATGGATCGCTGGCCCTGAGGCGAAGGGACATCTCCCCATCCTCCCGCGCGCCGGCGATGTCACCGCGCCGAAGGCGCAACAGCCCCCGCAGGCCGTACGCGGAATAGAAGCCGGGATCGACCCGCAGCGTGCTGTCGAGCCACCGCTCGGCATCTCCGTCGCGCTGGGCGAAGAGGTGCACCATCGCGATCTGTCGGAGCGTGCTCGCTCGTTCGGGTTCGGATGCGAGGGCCCGGTGGTACTGTACGAGCGCGAGGGAGTCGCGACCCATCTCGTGCAACACCCAGCCGTACTGGTGATGGATCTCGGCGTTGAGTGAGTCGTGTGCGACGGCACGCGCGAACGCATCTTGGACGCCGGCGAACGTCGTGGGATTGGCGAACGTGAGCAGATAGCCGCGCGCGAGCCACGCCTCCGCCGTCGTCGAGTCCAGAGCGAGGGCCCGTGTTGCCGCCAGAAGCCCGCGCGTCAGCACCGTGTCCCTCGGCACACCGGGGAGGGTCCAGCCCCAGTCAAGCACCAACGCGTGGGCGTAGGCCGCGCGGGCCAGCGCCAGGACAAACCCCGGGTCGCGGGCAATGGCCGCGTCGTATTGGCCGATGGCTCGTGCGGTCGCATCCGCATTGCGCTGGGCGAGAAGGAAGTTTCCGCGGAGCAGATGGTCGTACGCGACGGCGTCGTGCGTCCTGCGTCCGGCCAGGCTCGCACGCTCGCCCGGCAGCAACTCGCCGGCGACACGCCGTGCGACACTGCGAGCGATCTCCTCCTGGAGCAGCATCAGGTCGCTTGCGGTTCCGTCGTAATCCTGGCTCCAAATCCGGAACCCGTCGCCGCTCGTCACGAGAGTGACCGAAATCCGTATCCGGGCCCCGTCACGTCGAACGCTGCCCTCGACGAGATAGCGTACGTCCAACGCCCGTCCCAGGGCACGGTAATCCCCGGGCAGGGTCGCGGCCGCTGCCGCGACGGCACGTCGTCCCTTGACCCGCAGGCGGTCGAGGTCACCAAGACGGGACGTCACCTCGTCGGTCAGGCCGCTCGCCAGGTACGCATCGGCGCTGTCGGACGAACGGTTAAGGAAGTCCATCACGGCGATGCTTCGCTCATTGCCCACGGAAGAGGCTGATGGTCGCATGACCGCTAGCGTGACGGCCGCCGCCCCGCCGACGACGAGCACCGCGGCGAGAACCAGCGGCCTCGTCGTGATCGACCGCGCCCTCAGCGGCGCGGGGGCGGGCGCCCGAGCTCGGAACGGTGTGGTGTCGTGCGCGAGGTCCAGAGCGGCGCCGAACGCTGCCGCGGTCTCGAAACGCTGGTCGGGATTGACCGCCAGCGCAGTCACCAGGGCCGCCTCGAGCCGTTCCGGCGCGTCCGGACGTGCCGTCCGTAGCGGCGCGGCAGGCTCAATCAGTCGATTCGTCAGCGTGGCCTGGAGCGTCGGCCCGACGAACGGCGGAGCGCCGGTCAACATCTCGAAGAGCACGCACCCCAGACTGAAGACGTCGCTCCGACCATCGACGGGATCGCCGACGACCTGTTCGGGACTCATGTAGGTCGGGGTACCAAGCGAGACTCCGGTGCCGGTGAGCGTCGTGCGATCGCCAACGGCGCGCGCAATGCCGAAGTCGGTGACCAGCGCCTGGCCATCGCGGACGAGGATGTTCTCGGGCTTTATATCCCGGTGCACGACACCCTCCGCGTGCGCGGCGGAGAGCGCCGAGGCTACCTGCCGGGCGAGATTGACGGCGAGGCGCACCGGCACGCGCGGCTCTCGATCCAGAAGATCGCGCAGCGACTCGCCCGCGATGTACGGCATGGTGTAGTACAGTTGCGACCCCTCGCCGCCCGAATCGAAAACGGGCACGATATGGGGATGCTGAAGGCGCGCGGCGACGTTGATCTCGCGAAGGAAGCGCTCGGCACCGACCGAGGCCGCGAGCTCTGCGTCCATATGCTTGAGCGCGACCAGGCGGTCATGACGCAGGTCGCGGGCGAGATAGACGGTCGCCATACCGCCTCGGCCGAGCGTGCGCTCGATCGTATACCGTCCGGCCGTGACCAGCTGGAGCGCCGTCAACGCTGAGTCGTTCACGCCTCGAAGCTACATCTCGCGCACAAACCCGGCGACCAGGTCCGCTACGGCTCCGCTGGTGGCGTGGACCCTCTGACTGGCTTTGCCTTGGACCCATCGGCAAGGAGCCCCACGCCCAAGCCTATGAACAGCCCCGAGAACGCCGCGAGCAGGAGGTCGTCGCAGGTATCGTGGCGTAGGTTCATCAGCCCGACCACCGCCAGAGATCCAGCAAGTCCACCTGGAACGGTCCACCACACCGTGCGATGTTCACCCGGCGGTTTCAAGCGGTCATCGCAACGACTTGAGCAAATGCTTCAGCCGGCGAATGCCATCCGAGCGTTTCCCGAGGGCGTGCGTTGAGTTCTGCGGCGACGCGATTGAGCTGCGCCTGCGTGTAGCCCGCGAGATCCATCCCCGACGGAAAGTACTGTCGCAGCAGGCCGTTGGTGTTTTCGTTCGTGCCTCGCTGCCAGGGGCTACGCGGGTCACAGAAGTATATCTGCACGCCCGTGGCGACGGTAAAAGGCACGTGCTCGCCCATCTCTTTGCCTTGATCCCACGTCAGGGAACGACGCAGGCCGACGGGCGGCCGTCGGATCGGCAAGATCAGCGCGGTCTTGACCTCCTCGGCCCGACGTCCATGGGGCAATCCACCAACAGCACGTACCGAGTGGTACGTTCGACGAGCGTCGCAATCGCGGAACGGCCCAGCCGTCCGTAGAGCAGGTCGCCCTCCCAGTGGCCGGGGACCGCGCGATCCGCGACTTCGGCGGGACACTCGCTGATCATCACCATTTGCTTGAGGCGACCGGCCCCCGGAACGCGGCCGTGCGCGCGACGGCGCGCGCGACCGGTCCGCAGGCAGCGGGCCAGCTTTCGCCGCAGCGCCCCGCGCCCCTGCACGAAGATGGATTGATAGATCGTCTCGTGCGAGACGCGCATATGCATGTCGTGAGGATAGTCCGCAATCAGCCGGGCGGCGATCTGCTGCGGTGACCAGCGGCGGGCCAGCCCACGCTCGACGGCGCGTCGCAGGCGACGACAGTGCCGCAGCTTCGCCACCTTTGGGCGCCGACGGCGCCCGGCCGAGGCGCGCCGCAATCGAGCGGCAGGAGTCGCCGACGAGGAGCCGCCGCGAGATTTCTTCCCGCTCGACCAACGTCAGGCGCAACGTCGACCGCAACGGGGCGTGCGGCTTGAGTCCACCTGTTCGTCGAAGGAGGCGTTGCACCGACTTGGCCGAACACCCGAGCGCGATGGCGGCCGCCGCATGTGTCGCGCCCGCGCGAACGCGCTGTTGAAGTTCCAGTCGCTCGGCATCCGACAGTCGGCGTGCCGCCCCAGTTCCCTGTCCCATAGGTCACCTCACGAAGAGCAGCAGAAGATCAACCTTCGCTGAACGTGTTGCGATGACCGCTTGAAACCGCCGGGTGAACATCACATTACGGAGCGGTTCGTGATCGATCAGTCCTCTCCCACCTCCGCACCTGCGCAACGACGGTGGCCCACGCCGCCGCGCGGAGTCCTCCCTTAATGCGGGGACCGTCCGCACCGGATGCCACGCGACGACCCGCCGCGGCCCACGGGGCCCACTGAGTCTCCCCCTAACGCCCCGCCGACGCACGGGGACGTTCGGCGTGCGCGTCCGTCCCACCGGAGCGTCCGATCGGCCCCCGAGGTACTGGGCGCCCCCGGCAACCGCCGTGCGGACGGCCGACGAGGCGCGGCCGCGGGGCGGAGGGCACGCCGCCGCGCGATCGCCGGCCCTCGCGTGGTCGGCGATTGCGCTGGAGGTTCGACGGATACTCGACCGACCCCGATTGAATTTCCTATCCCGGACCCCACCACCCGCACCCTGGTGTTGTGCACGGCGGCCGAATGGCCAATATTGGACTTCGTTGCGAGCGGTCGCGCGGAGTCCGCGCACCATCGGCCGTGGGCTCACGCCCAC
>JBBDYC010000014.1:0-3758 GCA_040901985.1 Gemmatimonadaceae bacterium | reverse complement strand
GGGGGCCCCCCCCCCCGGGCGGTTTTTTCTGGTCACCCCGCCCGCGGCGGCCGCGTGGCCCGCTGGTGCCGCCGTTCGGACCGCACACCCTGCCGGCCCCGGCCCTCCCCGCAACGGTTGGACCCCCGCCTGAGGTTCTCTGGACGCTTCCCGCACCCGACTGTATGTTGGGACTTCCCACCCGGACCGTCATGCCCGACCTGCTCCAGCGCCTCCAGGTGGCGCTCGCCGACCGCTACCTCATGCAGCGCGAGCTGGGCCGCGGAGGCATGGCCATCGTCTACCTGGCGCGGGACCTGAGGCACGACCGTTCGGTCGCGCTCAAGGTGCTCGAGCCGGAGTGGGCCGGTGCCGTGGGCCCCGAGCGGTTCCTGCGGGAGATCGCAGTCACCGCCCGGCTCGATCACCCGCACATCCTGCCGGTGCTCGATTCCGGGGAGGCCGACAGTTGCCTCTACTACGTCATGCCGTTGGTCGAGGGGGAATCCCTGCGGGACCGGTTGGCGCGGGAGAAGCAGCTCCCGCTGAACGACGCGCTCGGGATTGCCGGCGACGTGGCGGATGCCCTGAGCTACGCGCACAGCCACGACGTGGTGCATCGCGATATCAAGCCCGAGAACATCCTGCTCGCGGGCGGACATGCGCGGGTCGCGGATTTCGGCATCGCCCGGGCGGTGTCGGCGGCGGGCGCACGGACGCTGACGGCGACGGGGCTGGCGATCGGGACGCCGGCGTACATGAGTCCCGAGCAGGCGACCGGCGAGGGCGCTCTCGACGGTCGGGCGGACATCTACGCGCTCGGCTGCGTGCTCTATGAGATGCTCGCCGGCGAGCCGCCGTTCACCGGGCCCACGGCTCAGGTCATCCTGGCCCGTCGACTCACCGACCCCGTGCCGCGGCTCCGCGACGTGCGGGAAAGCGTCCCCGAGGAAGTCGACCAAGCGATCGCGAAAGCGCTGGCGAGGGTGCCGGCGGATCGGTTCCGTACCGCGGCGGACTTCGCAGCGGCGCTGGTGGTTCCCCCCGACGCGGTGCCGTCACGGCGCGGCGTCCGGACCCGCTCCCGGAACTCGATCATCGGGGCCGCGGTCGTGGTCGCCCTGACCGGTCTTGGTATCGCCCTGTTCCGTGATCAATCACCCTCCGCGTCCTCCCACAGCGGCGCGACGATCGCGGTGCTCTACTTCGACAATCGCTCGGCAGACACGGCCGACGCGTACCTCGCCGATGGACTCACGGAAGCGCTGATCGCCCGCTTGGGAGAAGTGGGACGTCTCACCGTCAAGTCACGCACGGCGGTGCAGCCCTTCCGAGGACAGTCCACCGGAGATCCGCAGGCGCTCGGGAGCGCGCTCGGTGCAACGCACCTCGTGAGCGGCACTGTCCGGCGCTCCGGACCACGGATCCGGGTGACCGTCGAGCTCGCGCGGACGGTGACCGGTGTGCGCGTCTGGGGTGAGCAGTACGATCGCACCGACACGGACCTGCTGGCCATCGAGGAGAACGTAGCCCGTGGAATCGCGAGCGCCATCGCAGGCCACCTCCTGCCGGCCGAGCAGGCGTCGCTCGCGGCCCGGCCCACCGCGAGTCCCGAGGCGTACGATCACTTCCTGCGGGGAAATTTTTATCTCGCCCGGCGCAGCCCGCGCGACGCCGCCCGGGCGATCGGGGAGTATGAGGAAGCGGTACGACTGGACCCCCGGTTTGCGCAAGCGCTGGCGCGCATTGGATACGGCTATGCGCTCTTCCTCTCCTGGGGTTGGCAGTACCCCGGCCTGCCTCGGGACAGCCTCATCGCCCGGGGCCTCGGCCTGGTGGACCGCGCGATGCAGTGGAACCCGACCAACTCCGATGTCTGGATGGCACGCGCTTATCTCCTGAGCGAACGGGACCCACGGGCCTTTATCGGTGTGACCGCCGCGTTCCAGCGCGCCCTCGACCTGGATCCGCGCAACGCGGAAGCCTACCACCAGTATGGCTGGGTTCTGTGGCTACTCGGAGATGATTCGGCGGCGGCGCAGTCGTTTCACCGTGCGCTCGCGCTGGACCCCGCCCGGGCCATCACACTTGAGCATCTCGCCAGAATGGCGTTCGCCGGACGGCACGACGTGGAAGCCCGTCGCTGGCTGGATTCCGCGCTGAGTTTGGATCCCGACTTCGCCTTCGCGCGCCAGTGGCGGGCCCGGCAGCTTTCGCGCCTCGGCGATACGGCGGGAGCGCGGGCCGAAGCGGAGCTGGCGATCCGGCTGGGCGTTCCCGAGGGCGGTGAGGAGGTCCTGGCGCTGGTGGAAGTGCACGCGGGCGATACGCCGCGCGCGCGAGCGCGGCTGGATCGTTTCCTGCGAGACTTGCCGCAGGCCGGTCCCCTGAAATTCCAGCAGGCCGTCTACGCCGCGGCCGTGCTGGTGGCATCAGGGGAGGAGGAGCGCGCGCTGGACCTGTTGGAGCGCGTTGCGCTCCGAGGCGGAGGGTTCTGGAGCCATCTCCGTATGCCGGAATTCGACGCGATCCGCGCGCATCCGCGCTTCCGGCGTCTCGTTGCGGACTCGCGACCGCCGGCAGACCTCAGCGAGGGCGACTGAAACAAGGACAAACTGACCGGGTCGCATGTGCTACCTCCTGGATTGATGTCAGCTGCATAACGTTGGCTTGTGCTGCGAGCGCTCCCATGAAATGCGGTTGTGGGGCCGCTGCAGAACTTCCATATCATGGAGCAGCGGCCCCACAACCGCTACCGCAGCTGCGCTCGTCGGCAGCAAGCGTCGTTATACCGCCGGCACCCGATGCTAGCCGGGTGACTTCTTTCGGATGGCGCGCTCGACCATCCGCACAAGCTTCGCCTCGTGTTCTGCATCCAAGAATCGCGACGCGTCGTCTTCGTAGTCAGCCCATGTTTGGCCAGATACGTCCGACGGAGGCTTCGCGCATCCGATCTTCTTTACGGGCAACACGCGTACTCCCCAAGTGAGCGCGACGCCCATTTCGAGCATCACGTTGGGATTCAAGTCAGATGTGTCGAACACTGCAATGTCGGCTGCGATGATATCGCGAGCAATCTCGTTGAAGAGATGCTCTCCGTAACCTGCATGGAGCGGAACAAAATGCAGAGTAGCCGTTACGGCACGGGGAGTGGCGTTGTACCTAGTCACGGCCTCGTGAAATGAACTGCGCAGATTCTCGACAAGCTTCGAGGTCTCGTAGTGTTTCGATTCAAACTGACACCCAAGAACAACGTTCAGGTGCTGAGCGTCGCCGCGGCGCGACGCAACGATCTCCCAGTCGTAGTCTGTGAATCCAAAGGGCGAGCCAACCGGGGTTAGTGGAGCAGTCAAGCGCATAGGCGCTGGCGACGCTGTGGGAGCTGTGGCCGAGGACTCAGCGTGCCTTACAGCGGTGCGCTGCTTCTCAATCTCAAATCGCCCGCGCGGAGTAATCTCGACGTATCCGAAGTTGAACGGGGCCGTGCCGAGAAACCGCATAATCTCGACGTGACCGTAGTCGTCTAGAATAGCCACAGCGTTGTTGATGTCAGCGGGGGACAGGTCGGTTGCACTCGCGAGCTCTTTTCCACTCCACTGCTGGTCTTGTTCGCCATCGTAGAGGGCGTTGAGCAGCAAGGCGGCGTTCTCCGCGATACTGGATGGCATCAGTGTTCTGTCTCGGGTCGGTATAGAAGTTATGACTGGGCTGGCCCCCCGATCATTCGTGGGTTAGCTCCTCGAGTGTGTCGTGAGGTGCCAGAGCCACTGGCGACGGTG
>JBBDYC010000013.1:0-16038 GCA_040901985.1 Gemmatimonadaceae bacterium | reverse complement strand
GCGGTCTCTTGCTACGGCGTAGGCCCCTTCGCCGTGCGACCGCCCCCCTCCCTTGTCACGCTCAGCGGTGCGGGCCGCGCGGCGAGCCATCGCGCGAGAGACTGGGCGCCCCCCGCCACCCGACCCGCGCGCAACGACTAAGGAACGCGCGCAGTGAAACCGAGGACGGTCAGGCCACGCGATCGCGCCTGAACTGGAGCAGCACCACGGCGCCGACGATCAACGCCCCGCCCAGCACCGTGGGCAGCGTGAGCGGCTGCGCGAGCACGATCACGCCGAGCACCGCCGTGAGGAACGGCTCGACCGTCGAGACGATCGCCGTCCGCACCGGGCCAAGACGAATCAGCCCCATCAGGAAGAAGACGCTCGGCAGCACCGTGCTGACAATCACCAGCGCGACAATCACGCCCCAGATCGCCGGCTCGATCTGGTAGGTGAAGCTGCGGTCGGCCACCGCGAGCACGAGGAAGGCGAGCGCGGCGCCGATCTTCGAGTAGGCCGAGGTGGGCGCCACCGGATGGTCCTTCTGCAGGACGCGCATCACCGGGATGTAGGCGCCGTAGACCATCGCCGCCGATAAGGCGAGGGCGACGCCGCGCCAGTCAACGGCCGTCGCGCCCGGCATCCCCACCATCACCGCGATCCCGCCGAACGACAGCGCCAGCGCCGCCGCGCGCCGCAGGTCGAGCCGCTCGGCGCCGCGCACCGCCTGCACCAGCGCGACCCACGAGGGATACGTGTAGAACAGGAAGGCCAGCGTCCCCGCCGGGATGTAGCGCAGCGACGAGAGCGCGAGATAGACGAGCAGCGCCTGGCCGAATCCGCCGATGGTCACGAAGCGCCACATCTCGCGCGGCGGAATCCGCTTGTACTTCCGCGCCCCGACAAAGGTGGTGAGCACCACCGCGGCGAGCACGTAGCGCCACGCCAGCACGGTCGCCAGCGTGAGGCCGCTCGCCAGCGCGACCGAGGTGAAGATGCTGACGGCGGCGAACCCCGCGGCGGCGAGGAGCGTGTAGAAGGTGCCCGGCGCGAGTTGGCCGAGGTCGGCGGGCGATCGGTCGGCGGGTGATCGGACGGCGGGCTCGGTCATCAGGTCGGGGCGGGGGCGTCCACGCTCGGCGCCGGGGTCGAACGTTGGAGGAGCACGATGGCGCCGACGATGCAGAGTCCGCCGGCGATGGTCGTCGGGCCGATCGGTTGCGCCAGCAGGAGCGCGGCGAGCACGGCGGTCCAGAACGGTTCCGTCGTGGAAAGTATGGCCGTGCGCACCGCGCCGAGCACCGCCAGGCCGTGCAGGAAGGTGATGAAGGCCACCACCGTGCTGAATCCGGCGAGGAAGATTGCGATCCCCCAGGTGCGGGGCGTCATATTCGCGACGAAGCCGCCGGCGGAGGCGGAGAGGGTTGCCATCAGGACGAAGACGATCGCCGCGCCGCCGATGATCCAGGTCGAGGCCGCGGCGGCGTCGAGCGGTCCGCGCAGCCGATGGATCATCGGGATGTAGAGCGCATAGACGACCGCGCTGCCGAGCGCCCGCAGGACGCCCTCGAGGGGCAGGGTGCTTGCCCACGGCAGCCCGACCATCAGCGTAATCCCCACCAGGGCCACCGCGAGCGCTCCGACCCGGAGCGCGGTGAGGCGCTCAAGGCCTGTCACCGCCGCGAAGATTGCGACCCAGGCCGGATAGGTATAGAAGAGGAACCCGAGCGCCGCGGCGGGGAGCCACTCGAGGGCCGAGAGCGAGAGCCACGTCACGAGCGACTGTCCGCCACCGCCGAGGACGAGCAATGGCAGCGCGCGCCGCCACGGCACGCGAAAGGCCGCTGCCCCGGCAATCAGCGCGAGCAACGGCGCCGCCAGCGCGTAGCGCCACGCCATCAGGGTCGGCAGCGAGACGCCGTCGCGCGCCGCGAGGCCGGTCCCGATCGCGAGCATCGCATACCCGCTCGCCGCAATCAGGATGAGGCCGGACGCGCGCCGCTCGGCGCTCACAAGAGCGTGCCGCGCAGGATCAGCAGGGCCACCGAGAAGTAGAGGACCACGCCGGTGACGTCCACCAGCGTCGCCACCAGCGGCGCCGACGCGCTCGCCGGGTCGAACCCCAGCCGCCGCAACACGAAGGGGAGCATCGCCCCGGTCAGCGTCCCGAACAGCACCACGCCTACCACCGTTGCGCCGATCGTCGCCGCCAGCAACAGGTAATGCTCCCCAAACGGATAGAAGCCCATCTGCTCCCAGAGCACGATCCGCAGGATGCCGACGAGGCCGAGGACGAGGCCAAGCACGAGGCCGGCGCCGAGCTCGCGGACCATCACCCGCCGCCAGTCGCGCGCGCCGAGCTCCTGCAGTGCCATCGCGCGGATGATCAGCGACGTTGCCTGCGATCCCGAGTTGCCGCCCGAGCTGATGATCAGGGGGATGAAGAGCGAGAGCACCACCGCGCTCGTGATGGCGTCCTCGAAGAAGCCCATCGCCGCCGCGGTGAACATCTGGCCGACGAAGAGGACGAGGAGCCAGGGCGTCCGCTTGCGCAGCAGGTCGAGGAAGCCGACCTGCAGGTAGGGTTCGTCGAGCGCGGCCATTCCGCCGAACTTCTGCGCGTCCTCGGTCTGCTCCTCCTGGATGACGTCAATGACGTCGTCCACCGTGACCACGCCGAGGAGTCGGCGCTCGTCGTCCACCACGGGGACGGCGACGAGGTCGTAGTTGGAGGTCAGCTGGGCGACGGTCTCGCGGTCGGCCGTGGCCTCCACGGTGACGATCTCGGCCCAGGCGAGGTCGGCGAGGCGGCTCCCTTCCGGGGCGGCGAGGAGCTCGCGCAGCGAGAGCACGCCGGTCAGGACGCCCCGCGCGTCCACCGTGTAGATGGTGTTCATCGCCTCGCGCCGGCCCGCGCGCGCAATGGCCCGCACCGCCGCCAGCGATTCCTCCACCGTCTGCGTCTCGGCGACCGAGACGAACTCGGTCGTCATCAGCCCGCCGGCGGTGTCCGGCTCGTACTGGAGGAGCCGCTCGGTCTCGGCCCGCTCGCGCTCCGGGATCGCCTCGAGGATCTCCTCGGCGGTCTCCTCGTCCATCTCGTCGAGCGCGTCGGCGCGCTCGTCGGGGGTCATCCGCGCGAGGAGGGCGGCCGCCTGTTCGGGGTCCATCCCCTCGAGGATCTCGGCGCGGATATCCTCGTCGAGGTGTTCGAGCACGTTGGCGGCGCGCGCGGCGGGGAGCGCGGCGAGGAAGCGCGGGACTTGGTCGCGCGGCATCCGCTCGGCGACGTCGGCGAGGTCGGCCGGATGGAGCTCGTCGGTCTCGGCGGCGATGGACTGCGGTGCGGACTCGAGGAGGTCGAGGAGGTCCGGCGCGAGGAGTGCGGCCACGCTTTCCGTCCGCTCGAGGTCGCGCTGGTCTGGCGTCATTCGGGCCTCGATTCCGTGGCGGGACGCGTTCGCGCCGACGCTTGTCGGGCGAGCGTGTCGAGTGGTTGGACAGCACGAAACTAATGGGACAACCGGAGCGCGAACAGGCGCGGGGAAGGTTTCAAGCAACGATTCCGTCCAATGGACTGTCGAAACCCGTGACCCCCGACAGGCGTAGGCCTGCGCACGTGGTTCCACCCGACGGCCGCCCCACCGGCAATCGCACCAGGACGCTTTATGTTGATTCTCGCTCTCGCATTCCAGACAGTCGTTGCCGCCGGTCCCGCCGCCCCGCCACGCGTGGGCCCGCTGGTGATGCCCCCCGACCCGGTGGTGATCCCGTTGCCGACCGCGCGCGGCGCCACGGCGGCGCGCGCTGATGTGGCGCCGGTGCTGGACGGCAAGGCCGACGACGAGATCTGGCGCCTCGCACCGCCGATTACCCAGTTCCGGCAGCACGAGCCGGTCGAGGACGCCGACGCGCGCTACCGCACCGAGGCGCGCGTCGGCTATGACGCCAAGTACCTCTATGTCTTCGTCCGCGCCTACGACCCGGCGCCCGATTCGGTGATGTCGTTCCTCTCGCGCCGCGACGCGCGGACGCAGTCCGACTACATCCACGTGATGGTGGATGCCTATAACGACAAGCGCACCGGCTTCCGCTTCACGGTCAATCCGATGGGCGTGAAGCGCGACGTCTACATCTCCAACGACGGCAACGAGGACCTCTCGTGGGACGGCGTCTGGGAGGTCGCGACCGCCGTGGACGCGGACGGGTGGACCGCCGAGTACCGGATTCCGTTCAACCAGCTCCGGTTCCCGGCGGCCGAGGAACACACGTTCGGCTTCGCGATCTGGCGCGACGTCGCACGCCACAATGAGCGGATCTCCTGGCCGGTGTATCGCCGGTCGCGCACTGGATTCGTGTCGCAGTGGGGCGAGGTCAGCGGTTTCGCCGGGATCGCCTCGCCACGGCGGCTGGAGGTCCTGCCGTACTCCGTGGCCACGAATGCGGCGCGGCCCACGGGCACGACCTTTGAGCGGCAACAGACCTTCACGCTCGGCGCCGACGTGAAGTACGGCATCACGTCCAACCTCACGCTCGACGGCACCGTCAACCCGGACTTCGGGCAGGTCGAGGCCGACCCGGCCGTGCTCAACCTCTCCGCCTTCGAGCAGTTCTTCGAGGAGCGCCGCCCCTTCTTCCTCGAGGGCGCCGGCACCTTCTCGTTCGCCAACAACCTGTTCTACTCACGCCGCGTCGGTCGCGCGCCGCAGCTGAGCGGCCAGTACTACGACCAGGACAACGCGAAGAACAGCACCATCCTCGGCGCCGCCAAGATCACCGGCCGCACCGCGGGTGGACTCAACGTCGGCTTCCTCAACGCCATCACCCAGCGCGAGCTGGGCGCCGGCGGCGCCACCATCGAGCCGCAGACGAATTACCTCGTCACGCGGCTGCAGCAGGACCTGCGGAACGGCGCCTCCGGCGTCGGGATGATGTTCACCGCGACCAACCGGGCGCTCGACGCCGACACCCGCGACTTCCTGCGGGAGAACGCCTACGCGCTTGGCGTGGACGCCCGTCACCGCTTCTGGAACAACAACTTCCAGCTGAGCGGGTCGGCAGTCGGGTCGCGCGTCGCGGGGAGCGAGGCGAGCATCCTGCGCACCCAGACGAGCTCGGCGCACTTCTTCCAGCGCCCCGACTCCAAGTGGCGGGTGGACAGCTCGGCGACGTCGCTCTCCGGGAGCCGGGTCAACGTCAGTCTCGGCAAGACCGGCGGCGGCATCACCCGCTTCAACGTCGGCGCCACGCGCACCAGCGCCGGCTACGAGGTCAACGACGCCGGCTTTATGAATCGCGCCGACCTCCTGACCAATGGCAACTGGATGGGCCTGCAGCTGCGGACGCCGAATGCGCTGTATCGCCAGCTCTCCGTGAACTTCAACCAGTGGAACGAGTGGAGCACCGAGGGCCTGAAGCTCAACTCGGGCGGGAACATCAACCTCAATGGCCAGCTCGCCAATCAGTGGTGGTTCTCGACCGGGTACAACATCAACGGGATCGGCGAGAACTACGACGACCGCGCCTCGCGCGGTGGGCCGGCGGTGCGCCGCACCTTCCGCCAGAACGTCTGGTTCGGATTCGAGACGGACAGCCGCACGCCGGTGACCTTCGTCTGGGACAGCTGGCATATGCTCCCCGGCGCCGGGGGTTCGACCGAGTTCGGGGTGTCGCCGCAGGTCCGCTTCCGGGTCGCCAGCAGCGTCCAGGCGAGCATCGGGGTGAACCACAACAAGGGCACGTACGACTCGCAGTGGTACGGGAACTTCCCCGATGGCGGGGGCACGGCGTACACCTTCGCCCGGCTCGAGCAGCAGACGACCTCGCTGACGACGCGCATTGACTACACGATGACGCCGACGCTGTCGTTCCAGCTCTACGCCCAGCCGTTCACCACGAGCGGCGACTACTCGAACCTGCGGCAGCTCGCCGATCCGCGCGCCGCCGACTACGATGACCGCTTCACGCCGTACGGCGCGGTGACACCGGACGATTTCAACTTCAAGCAGTTTCGCTCCAACAGCGTGCTGCGGTGGGAGTATCGGCCGGGGTCGGTGATCTTCCTCGTCTGGCAGCAGGGCCGCCAGGACACGCGCGACGGCGGCTCGTTCTCGCCACTCCGCGACTTCCGCGACCTGTTCGATACGCGCGCCGACAACACCTTTCTGATCAAGGCGTCGTACTGGTTCTCGCTTTGAGGGGGATGCGGCAGGGCCGGCCGGTCGGCCCCGGCGAAACCCGGGAAACCCTTTGGCCGTAGGCCGTGTCTGAAGGGATGTACGACCGATTTTGAGCGACAGCGGGGTGCGGGTCGGTGCTGGTGGGGGGCCGGCCGGCCCCCTGTCCGCTCAAGTCGGCACAACCGAAGGGAACCGAACACACGGAGCGCCGGGCGATGAGGTGAAGGGCATCGCTCGGCGTTTTGTGCGTCCGGTCAGAGCGTCGGCAGCGCGCGTGGGAGTGCCCGCACCGCGGTGACCCGGAACCCGAGGCCCTCGGCGGCAGCCCGCACGCCGGCCTCCACCGCCTCGCGAGCGGCCTCCGGCGCGAGTTCGACCTCCACGCGCCCCAACTCCACCTCGGCCCGCACAAGCCCGCTCACGGCCCCCAGCGCCGTAAAGAGCGCGTGCCTGGCGTGCACTGCCAGCATTCCGTCAACGAGGACCTCGAGCCGCATCCAGGGAATCTCAGTCCCCGACTGGCGCCCGACCAGACCCCAGTAAAGTTTTCACCGGGGCAGTCCATTCACACCTCCCCCTCACACCTCCCACCTGTAGTGAAGGTCTCCTTCCTTGGCCTAGGCGCCATCGGCCGCCCGATGGCCCGGCACCTCGCCGCCGGCCCGTTCGGGCTGCGCGTCTGGAACCGCACCGCCTCGCGCGCAGCGGTGTTTGCCGCCGCGCACGGCGCCAAGCAGGCGCTGACGCCGGCCGAGGCCGCGCGCGGCGCCGACGTGGTCATCACCTGCTTTCCGGTCTCGGCCGACGTCGAGGGCATCCTTGAGGGCGCCGACGGGCTGCTCGCGACGATGTCGAGGGGGAGCGTCCTCGTGGACTGCACCTCGGGCGACCCGGCGACCTCGCGACGAATTGCGGAGCGCCTCGCCGAGGCGGGCATCGGGTTCCTCGACGCGCCGGTCTCGGGGGGCACGGCGGGCGCCGAGGCGGGGACGCTCACGGTGATGGTCGGCGGCGACGGCCGGCTGCTCGACAAGGTCCGCCCGGCGCTCGCCGCCTTCGGCCAGCGGATCGTGCACTGCGGCCCGGTGGGCGCCGGCCACGCCGTGAAGGCGGTGAACAATGCGCTGCTCGCCCAGCACATTGCCGCGCTCACCGAGGGGCTGATCGCCCTGCAGAACGCCGGCGTGACGCCGGCGCTCGCGCTCGAGGTGATCAATGCGTCGAGCGGCCGGTCCAACACCAGCGAGCATCTCTTTCCGGCGCGGGTGCTCACGCGCGCGTTCCCGCGCACGTTTCGCCTCGCCCTCCTCGCCAAGGACGCGCGGATCGCCGCGCAGCTGGCAGCCGAGCAGGGCCTCGACGCGCCGAATCTCGAGCTCACGGCGCGGCTCTTCCGCGACGCGCACCGCGCGCTGGGCGACGAGGCGGACCACGTGGAGATCGTGAAGTGGATCGAGCGGCGCGCCGAGGTGGAACTCGCCGCGGTGGCCCGGGGCGCGGGACCGGCGTCGTGATCCGGTCGCGGTTCCCGGCGCTGGAGCGACGGCACAACGGGCTCCCGATCGCCTACTTCGACGGCCCGGGGGGCACGCAGGTCCCGCAGTCGGTGGTGGACGCGATGGCCGACTATCTCCTGCACCACAACGCCAACACGCATTGGGTCTATCCGACCAGTGTCGAGACCGACGCGATGCTGCGCGCGGCGCGTGGGGCGCTGGCCGACCTGCTCAATGCGTCGCCGCGTGAGATCGTCTTTGCCAACAATATGACCACCGGGACGTTCCACCTCGCGCGGGCGCTGGGGCGCGCCTGGGGGCCGGGCGACGAGATCGTCATCACCGACCTCGACCACCACGCGAACGTGGCGCCGTGGCGCGCGCTCGAGCGCGAGCGCGGCGTGACGATCCGCAGCGCCGACGTGCACCTCGACCGCGGCCAGCTCGACTGGGCGTCGCTGGAGCGCGCCCTGACGCCGCGAACGCGGCTTCTTGCGATCGGCGCGGGGTCGAACGCCATCGGCACCATCACCGATGTCGCGGCGGCGGCGCGCCTCGCGCGCGCGGTGGGAGCGCTCGTCTTCGTGGACGCGGTGCACTACGCGCCGCACGCCCTCGTGGACGTGCGGGCGATGGACTGCGACTTCCTCGGCTGCTCGGCCTACAAGTTCTACGGACCGCACGTCGGCGTGCTCTACGGGCGCGAGCGGCTCCTCGCCGGCCTCGACGTGCCCAAGCTCGACCCCGCGCCCAACGAGGCGCCCGACCGTCTCGAGACCGGCACCCAGAATCACGAGGGGATCGTCGGGGCCGGCGCCGCGGTGGACTTCCTCGCGTCACTCGGGCTTGGCGAGACGCGGCGCAAGCGACTCGTCTCGGCCTTCGACCGGCTGCATCGCGAGGGCAGCGCGCTGCTCCGGCAGCTCTGGGACGGACTCGGCGAGATCAAGGGCGTGAGGCGCTACGGTCCCGACCCGGACCAGCCGCGGACGCCGACGGTCAGCTTCACCGTCGCCGGCACGCCGAGCGCCGAGGTGGCGCGGCGCCTTGCCGAACGCGCGGTCTTCGTGAGCAACGGCGACTTCTACGCCTCGACGATTGTCGCGCGGCTCGGGCTGGCCGACGAGGGACTGGTGCGCGCCGGCGCGGCCTGCTACACGACGGCGGACGAGGTCGCGCGGCTGCTCGCGGCCGTCCGCGAGGTCGCGCGCGCGTAGCGGCTATATTCCGGCGATGCGGCCCGCGTCACTCTTCCTCATTCCGGTGATTCCGGCACTGCTCGCCGCGTGCGAGCGGGTCACGCCCCCGGCGCCCGCGCCGCCGGCCGAGTTCATCGTCGCCGCGGCCGATTCGGTCTTCTGGATCCGTTCCGACGACAACGGGATCCGCGTCCGCGGCGCGCCGATGGTGCTCGCCGACATCGGCGGGCGCTTCACCGAGCTCTATGTGGCCGACGACGACCACTCGTTCTACGACGCGGTGTATGTCGGCCAGCGCCTCTTCAAGCGCGACCTGATCAACGGCGATTCGATGGTGCTCTTTGCCGACACGCTGATGCGCCTGCTCGCCCGGTCGTACGCCGCGGCGAATCCCGACGAGCGGCCGCTCAGTCCGATCGAGCAGGGGAGCGAGAACCCGCGGACGATCGCCAGCGCCGAGGTGCTCGTGCTCGACGTCCTCGGGCCGTGGGTCTCCTACGAGTACCGGACGGACGTTGACGTCGTCGGCGGGACATCGTCGCACGGCGCGCGGCGCGGCGTGCTCGACCTCCGCAGCGGCGTGCAGTCGTCCCTCGACGCGCTCTTCGGGGCGCCGGTCGCGCGCCGCGTCACGATGGAGGCGAGCGCGGAGTGGCGCGCCATCCGCGATTCCCTGCGCCGTGCGGCGGACGGGAACGAGGAGATCCTGGCGGAGCTCGACCGGCTGAGCTTCGATCCACGGAGCTTCATCCTCGGCGTCTACGACCGCGCGCCGCGCGTCCGCTTCACGGTCGTGCAGTCGGGGTCGCGGTATCCCGGCGTCTCGCACGAGCTCACCCCGATCCCGCTGGAGCCGCCCACGTGGTGGGACGGCGTGCGCGAGGGGCACCCGATCGAGGCCGAGCTGGGCGAGCGCCATTGGCCGCACGGCGAGTACACGGTCGTCGCCCGTCCCGCCGATGGCCCCACCGCGCGCGTCTCGTTCGCCCTTCGCGATGCCGGCGGGACGGAGTGGCGGCTCGGGTCCGTCCCCGCGCCGGTGCTCCGCGTGATGTGGGCGGACGACAGCCTCGTCGCGCCGGGGACGCAGGCGGCGCTCACGCGCGCCTTCAACGCGGCCGCGCTCTATTCGTCCGACACGCGGATTGTCTCGCGTCCGCGGACGCCGCCAGGCGCGCTGCGGCTCCATCTCGCCGCGTCCCCCGGGCGCGTGATCACCACGCCGCGACGGATCCCGCCGGCCCGCCCGAGGAACTGACCGCGATGCCCGAATCCCCGCCGCGTGGTGCCATCGGCACGGCCGACCCGAACTGGACGCCCGAGCGCGCCAACAAGGCGCTCCCGCTCATCCGCCGGATCGTGGACGACCTCGTGGAGCACTACGCCACCTGGCAGGACCTGGTCAGCCGGTTTGAGGTCGCCTCGCTCCGCAGCACGGCCCAGCGGACCGACCCGGAGGCCGAGCGGCTGGCGCGCGAGGTCCAGCGCGCGGCGCGCGACATCCAGGGGTTCGTCGCCGAACTGACCTCGCTCGGCGTCGAGGTGAAGAGTATGGAGACGGGGCTGCTCGACTTTCCCGGCGAACGGGACGGACGGCTCGTGTACTACTGCTGGCAGCGGGGCGAGCCGCGCGTGAGCCACTGGCACGAGATTGACGCCGGCATTGGTGGGCGTCAGGCCCTGTAGGGGACCTCGAGCTCGAGGCCGTCCCGCGCCAGCACCAGCTCGCCCTTGAACTCCTCCCCTGCCTCGCGGGCGAGGTCGGCGGTGTCGCGCGCGTAGCGCGCCGAGAAGTGTGTGAGCGCGAGGGTGCGCACGCCTGCCATCCGCGCCACCTGCGCCGCCTCGCGCGCCGTCGAATGCATCGTCTCGGCGGCACGGGCCGCGTCCTCGTCGCCGAAGGTCGCCTCGTGGACGAGCAGGTCTGCGCCCGCGGCGGCCTCGATCGTCGCCGCGCAGGGGCGGGTGTCGCCGGCGATCGCCACCGTGCGGCCGCTGCGCGTCGGCCCCACCAGCTCCTTGGCCTCGATCACCCGGCCGTCGTCGAGGGTCACCGACTCGCCCTTGTGGATGCGGCCCCAGAGCGGCCCCTCCGGAATGCCGAGGGCGCGCGCGCGGTCGGGGTCGAACCGACCCAGCCGCTCGTACTCGGCGAGGACGTAACCCAGCGCGGAGCCGTGGCGATGCTCGACCGCGAACGGACGGATCTCGTATTCCTTGCGCTTGATCACCGCGCCCGGCTCAAGTTCGGTGACCTGGAGCGGGAAGGTCAGCTTCTCGGCACCGAGGCCCTCGGCGCGCTTGAAGATTGCCGTGGCGCCGCGCGGGCCCCAGACGCGGAGCGGCGCCTCGCGCGCCTGCAGCGAGAGGGTCTTCAGCAGGCCGAGCACGCCGAGGAAGTGGTCGGTGTGGAAATGCGTGAAGAAGATGTCCTCGAGCGTGAAGCCGACCCCCCAGCGCATCATCTGGCGCTGGGTGCCCTCGCCGCAGTCGAAGAGCATCGTCTCGCCCTCGCGCACGAGCGCCAACGCCGACACCCCGCGTTCCACGGTGGGACGCGAGGCGGAGGTGCCGAGGAAGCGGATGGAGAGGGACACGGCGCATAATCTAGGCGCCGATCGGTCACTCGGGAGAATCTAGTCTCTGCCGGGGGGTGGCGCGGCACGCACGGTGCCGCTATAATTATCCGCATCGGCGGCCCCGCCAAGTCCCATCAGGCGGGGCCGTGTGCGTGACCGGAACTATTCCTGCTCGTCCTGCGTATGTTATCGTAAGAGTGGGACTTGCCGGACCTGACCGGAACGTAATGCGGGGCTGTAGCTCAGCTGGGAGAGCGCTGCAATCGCACTGCAGAGGTCAGGGGTTCGATCCCCCTCAGCTCCACTTGGAATGATGCTGGTTCCCTCGCAGGACAGAAGTTGCCCGCCGCCGTTCGGTAGGACGGAGAGTTCCAATGACGGCGCGCGAGGCACACTGTTTGGCGTAGGGACCAGCTAAATCAGACGCCGCGGACCACCGGTTCGCGGCGTTCGGCGTTCGTGGACCCGTCGCAACCGTTCGGGCGCTACCAGCCCTCGCGCGAGCGCAGCGCGGTGACGTGCGCCGTGTGGTGCAGACTGTGCCAGGCGTAGTTCGCCGTGTGCGAGTCGGCGACGTGGTGCACGAGCTGACGCACCGTCCACCCGCCGGGACGGTGCGGCGTGTCGAGCTGTGCGTCGGAGAGGCCGTGGACCGCGGCGCGGAGCGCCGCGCGGAGCCCGGCGATCGTGGCAATCCGCCCGGCGCGTTCGCCGGCCGAGTTGGTGACTGGGCGGACGTAAGGTCCGATCGGGTAACGGAGGTCGGTCATTGGCGGTGACTCGGCGGCGCCCCTCAGGGGATGACGCGCATCCGAATCGTCAGTCCCTCGACGTCGCCCGTCACGGAGTACGCGTAGAGCCGGACGCGGTACCACCCCGACGTGGACAGCACGCGCCGACACTCCTCGGCGCTGCCGATCTCCCAGGGCCTACACATCCAGCCATTGAAGCCGTTCCCGGCGACCGCCTGCGTGCCGCCGGCGTTGTTGGCCGTGGTGTTCGTGACCCCGGGCGCAAAGAGGTAGAGGTCCACGTCGCCGGCCGTCCCTGCGAACGTCGTGATCTGGACGGAGTCGGCCGCGCCGCCGGCCACCGCGTAGTCGTAGGACTGGCCGGCGACGATCGTGGGAACGGCGAGGCTGTCGTCGTTCATCAGGTGGACGGCGACGCGGAAGTCCGCACCGCCCTCGATGTCTGAGGCCGACGCGCCCTGTCCAATCGCCGTCGCGGTGATGCGCAGCGTGTCCGTGGCGCCTTGGAAGGTGACGAGGCCGGTCGCATCAACGGTCGCGACGCCGACGTCGCTCGATGCCCAGGTGATGGTCGTCCCCGGGACGAGATTGCCCGAGCCGGAGGTGGGCGTCGCGGTCAACTGGACCGTCCCGGTGTTGCCGCGGAAGCCGGAGCCCCCGGTCACCGTGACCGTGTGCACGACCGGCGCGCCGGCGACCGTGACCGAGGCGGTGCCGGTCACGACCCCTCCTCCGTCAGTCGCATTGGAGGCGCTCGCCGTGATCGTCGCCGGCCCCTCGTTGACCGCGGAGGCAATGACCACGCCCGTGGCGCTCACCGTGGCAATCGTCTCGTCGGAGCTGGACCAGGTGACCGGCCGATTGGTCACCGGCGTGCCTTCCGTGTCGAGGACCGTCGCCGTCAGCACCGCCGAGCCCTCTCGATTGAGGGTCAGCGTGGCCGGATCAATGGTGACGCTCCCGACCGGGAAGCGGACATTGAACGCGACGGAGTCGGTTAGTCCGGCAACCGTGGCGCGAATGTATGCCGTGCCGCCGGCTACCGCCGTGGCGAGGCCGGTCGCGTCAATCGAGACCCTGGCGGCATTGGACGACGTCCACGTCACCGGCTTGTCCACGAAGTTGCCGCGCTTGTTGACCGGCACCCCGAGCATCTGGCGCGTCGTGCCCGGGACGAGGCCCGTCAACGACTGGTTGTTGGGCAGCGTGACGATCTGGACCTCGACCACCGCCGTCGGCTCGCCGGAGTCGGAGCAGGCGACGCCGGCGGCCAGCGTGACGGCGAACACGGCGATCAGGCGCCGGGCGCGAATCGAGTGGCGGGTGTTCAACAGGGTCATCGGACAACAGTGCTGAAGTAGGGACGCGCGGGGCGGAGAGAAGTATAGTGTGCTTCACTGGGCCGAGACACCTCTGGCGGATACCGCCCCGGGGCTATCTTCCGCAGATGGCCTTGCGCGCCTTTTACGCCTACCCCCACGGGCGTCGGTGGATCGCCGCGGCGGTCCTGGTCGGGTTCGGCGCGACCGCCTGTGATGACGGGCCGTCGAGTGCGGGGCCGAACGTCGCCCCTGAAGTGGTGATCAGCGCGCCTGCCGTCGGTGTCACCTTCGCCGGTGGGATGGTGATTGACGTGGCGATTGCCGCGACCGACGCCGAGGAGGGCGTGCTCGCCCCGGAAGCCCTCTCGTGGTGGGTGATCCTGCATCACGCGGCGCACGTGCATCCGTACCTGCCGCCGACGACAGGCGCAGTGGGTCAGATCGTTATCGGGCGGGCCGGCCACGAGGATCACGACGTGTTCCTGCGACTCTACGCGCGCGCCGTGGACGCCGGAGGGCTTGCCGACACCACCTTCGTGGACATCCATCCGCAGCTCACCACACTCACGCTTGCCAGTGAGCCGTCAGGGCTCCAGCTGACGCTCGACGGCCAGCCCCGCACCACGCCGTACACCGAAAACGCGATCGTCGGAATGGAGCGCGTGATTGGCGCGGTGGATCCGCAGGAATCGGGCTCGGCCGCCTTTTCGTTCGCCTCGTGGTCCGACGGCGGCGAGGTCGTGCGGACGGTCGTGGTGCCCACGACGGCGCTGACGCTGACGGCCACGTTCGATTCGATTGGCGCGGCGAACGCGGCGCCCACCGTCGAGATCACGGCGCCCGTGGCCGGTGCGATTGTGACCGCTGGGACTGCGGTGATGATCACGGCTGCCGCCGCGGACGGCGACGGGTCGGTGGTGCGCGTCGAGTTCTTCGTAGATGGCCTGCCGGTGGACACCCTGGCCGCCGAGCCCTTCAGCGCGAGCTGGGTGCCGAGCGGTACCGGCCCACGCGCGCTCACGGCGCGGGCGACCGACGATGATGGCGCGGCGCGGCTCTCGGAGGTCGTGGAGGTCACCGTGCAGGCGGCGGGGACCGGCGACGTGCTCGCACCCAGCATCACGCTCGTCACGCCGGCCGACGGCGCGCTCGACCTCACCGGCGCCGTGAACCTGACTGCGACGGCCACCGACGACGTGGGGGTGACGGTCGTGGAGTTCTCGGTGGACGGCGAGTTCCTCGCGTTCGACACCAGCGCGCCCTTTGAGGCGACGGTCCCAAACACTGCTGCCTACGCCTCCGGCGCCCACGTGGTACGCGCGCGTGCCGGGGACGCGGCAGGCAATTGGTCGCCGTGGGCGGCGGCGACGGTCACCTTCGGTGGTACGGTGGCGCTCCCGGAGGGTTTCACGCGCACCACGTTCGTGAGCGGGATGGGATCCACGCCGACGGCGATGGCCTTTGCGCCCGACGGCCGACTCTTCGTCACCGAGCAGTTCGGCGCGCTGCGCGTGGTGAAGGCCGGTGTGCTGCTCGCCGAGCCATTCCTCACACTGCCGGTGGACGGGAGCGGTGAGCGTGGCCTGCTCGGCATCGCCTTCGATCCCGACTTCGAGATCACCGGGTGGGTGTACGTCTATCACACCAGCACCGTAGGCGGCGCGCACAATCGGATCAGCCGCTTCACGGCCGATGGCGATGTTGCCGTCGCGGGGAGCGAGGTGGTGCTGGTGGCCCTTCCCGAGTTGCCCGATGGGGGTCGCCACAATGGCGGCGCGATGCGCTTTGGCGTGGACGGGAAGCTGTACGTCGCGGTCGGCGATGCGGCGATCGCCTCCAACGCGCCCCTCCTGACGACGCCGTTCGGCAAGATGCTCCGGTTCAACCGGAACGGGACAATTCCGCCGGACAACCCCTTCTACGGCGAGACGAGCGGCGTAAACCGGGCAATCTGGGCGCGCGGGCTACGCAATCCGTTCACGTTTGACATCCACCCGGCGACGGGTCGGATGCACATCAACGACGTCGGGCAGAACACGTGGGAGGAAATCAACGTCGGGCGCCCAGGCGCGGACTTCGGGTGGCCGGCCACCGAAGGCCCCACGGATATCAGTGCGTACGATGCGCCGCTCCTCGCGTATAAGCACAGCGGGAGTCCGACGCTCTTTGACGGATTGGCGGTGGTCGGCGGGACGTTCTACGCGCCGGCCGTGGACCTCTTCGGGCCGGAGTACAGGGACGACTACTTCTTTGCCGACTACGTCCACGGGTGGATCTATCGGCTCGATGCGCAGGCGGGGTGGACGCCATACGCCTTTGCCCTGCTCGGCGACCCGATCACCGGACTCGGCGTGGGACCGGACGGTGCGCTCTACGTCCTGGTCGGAACCCGGGTGGACCGGATTGGCCGATAGGGTTGCCCGGGGGTCCGGTGCCGCGTAAAATTCGTGTCTGGCTGCCCGCGGGGCGACCACACTGCCCCTTGGTGTAACTGGCAACACGCCTGACTCTGGATCAGGAGAGTCCTGG
>JBBDYC010000012.1:56455-85450 GCA_040901985.1 Gemmatimonadaceae bacterium | reverse complement strand
CTCGTCCACGTCGCCGTAGGCGACGACGCGCGGGTGATCCTTCGGGACCCGCGCACCGCCGAAGAGCCCGGTGTCGCCCTCGTCGCCCGTCTTCGTGTAGATCTTGGGGGTCATGGGGGGAATCTATCCCCGCCGCGGCGCCATCACGGCGCCGGGATGGAGGCCGCGCGGATGTCCACCGTCTTGCGCGTCGGCGGCTGGTAGCTGCTTGGGAAGAGCTCGGCGAGGTGCGCCTGCAGGCGCTCCGGCGACCCGGGCGTGCCCTGCGCCGCGCACCAGGCGTCGAGCGAGTGGCCGAGGGCGGCCGCGCGCGGACGCGCCGCCGGATCCTTGGCAATCGCGCCCTCGATGATCGCCCGGATGCCGGGGTCCACGGACGGAAGCAGGGGCATCAGGTCCGGGGTCGGGCCAATCACGACCTCCGAGATCGCGGCGAGCGTTTCGTCCTCGGTGAAGAGCCAGCGGAGGGCGAAGAGCTCGAAGAGCACCACACCCATCGAGAAGATGTCGGCGCGCCAATCCACCTGGCGGCCGAGGAGCTGCTCGGGACTCATATAGTGTTTCTTGCCGAGGAGGAGCGGCTTGGTGGCGGCGGGGTCCACCATCGTCCGCGCCTTGGCGATGCCGAAGTCGGCGAGCTTCACGTGGCCGTCCCAGGTGAGCATCACATTGCCGGGGGAGACGTCGCGATGGACGATCTCCAGCCGGTCGCCGTCGTCACCCACGAAATGGTGGGCGAAGTCGAGCGCGCGGCAGATGCGACTGGCGCAGTAGGCGGCGACGTCGGCGGGAAGCGGCTCGCGGCGCGACCGGTGGGTGTTGATCAGCGTCCGGAGCGTGACCCCCTTGATGTACTCCATCGCGATGAAGGGGCCGAGGTCGGACGTCCCGAGCTGGTAGATCTGGACGATGTTGCCGTGGACCAGGTTGGCCGAGAGCTTGGCCTCGTCAATGAAGAGCTGGAGCCATTCTGGATGGGCGGCGAAGTGGTCGTGGATGATCTTCACCGCCATCCGCTTGCTGAAGCCGGCGGCCCCCAGCTGCTCGGCCTCGTAGACGGTGGCCATCCCGCCCCGGGCGATCTCGCGGAGGAGGCGGAACCGGCTCTCGGTGATGAGTTCGCGGGCGGCGGGCATGGAATCGGGGGCAGGGAGGGAGGGGCGGTTGTTGCTCGGACGGCCGCCACAGGGCGAAATTCAATGGATGGCGACCCACGACATCAAGGAGATCACGATCATCGGCGGAGGCCCGACCGGGCTTTTTGCGCTCTTCTACGCTGGCATGCGCGGGACGAGTGCGCAAATCGTGGATGCGCTCCCCCAGCCGGGCGGCCAGCTCTCGGCGCTCTACCCCGAGAAGTTCGTCTTCGATGTCGGCGGGTTCCCGAAGGTCCTCGCCAAGGACCTCGTCCGGGAGATGGTCCAGCAGGCGGGGCAGTTCGGCGAGCCGGTCCATTGCGGGCAGAACGTGGTCGGCCTCGAGGAAGCCGACGGACTCTTTGCGCTCGTCACCGAGACCGACCGCTTTCCGACCCGCGCGGTGATCATCGCGGCGGGGATCGGCGCCTTCACGCCGCGACGGCTCCCACAGGCCTGCGCCGAGCCGTGGTACGGCCACGGGATCGACGACGCGGTGCTCGACCCGGGGAAGTATCGCGGCCGAACGGTGGTCATCATCGGCGGCGGCGACTCGGCGTTTGACTGGGCGCACCAGCTGGACGGGGTCGCCGCGTCCATCACGCTCGTCCATCGGAGCGACCGCTTTCGCGCGCACCAGGCGACCGTGGACGCGGTGATGCAGGCGGTGGCCGCCGGCCGCGCCGCCGTCCATACGTACCACGAGCTCGCCGACGTGATTGCCGAGGATGGGCGGATCGTCGCGCTCGAGCTGAAGGACCTCAAGGCCAAGGCCTCGCGTCGCGTGGCCTGCGACGTGGTCCTGCCGATGCTGGGCTACGTGAGCGATATGGGGGCGCTCACGTCCTGGGGGCTGACGATCGTGAAGGACGAGATCGTCGTGAACCAGCTGATGGAGACGGGACGCCCCGGCGTCTGGGCCGCCGGCGACGTGAACACCTATCCCGGCAAGCTCAAGCTCATCGCGACGGGGTTCGGCGAGTCGGCAATCGCGGTCAACCAGGCCGTGCACTGGCTGCATCCCGAGAAGAAGGTGAATCCCGGCCATTCCTCGAACCTCGCCGTCTTCGGGCAGAAGGACGATTGACGCGGTGAGCGGACTTCCGGGGTGGCGGATGCTCCTTGCGCTCAGCGTGACGGCGGCGGGTGTGGCGGGCGCGCAGGAGACGCGCTGCGACCGCGGGGACGTCGAGGTGACCGCAGTGAGCTTTGCCGGCAACGCGGCATTCAGCGACGCCACGCTCGCCGCCGGCGTCGTGACGACCGCCTCCTCGCGGGCGCGCCGAATCCTTCGGGTCATCGGGGCGAAGCGTTGTCTTGACGCGGCGGAACTCCCGCGCGACGTCGTGCGGCTCCGCGTCTGGTACCGAAACCACGGGTTCGTGGACGTCACCGTGGACACGCTGGTGGCGACCGTCCGCGCGGGGCGCGTCGAGGTCCGCTTCCTGATAGACGAGGGGGAGCCGGTGCTCATTGACACGCTCCGCATCGTCGGGCTCGACGCCGTCCCCGAGCGTGACGCGATCGTCAGCGGGCTCCCGTCGCGGACCGGCGGCTGGTTCGACCGCTACGCCAACGCCGCCACGCGCGACACGTTGACGCGTCGGCTGCGCGACACCGGGTACCCCGACGCCGAGGCCTTCCTCGGCTACGACACGCGCCGGGACGCGCGGCGGGCGACGGTGATCTTCACCGTGGCGACGGGTGCGCGCCGCCGGATCGGTCGGATCGCGGTGGCGCACGAGGGGCGTGACGGGGGTGCGCCACAGGTGCGCAAGTCGGCAGTCCGGCGACTCGCCGGGCTCAATGAGGGCGACCTCTACCGCGAGCGGCTCCTCGAGCGGGCCAAGCGCACGCTCTACCAGAGCGAGGCGTTCTCGCAGGTGGCGGTCGAACCGGGGGCGCCGATCGGGGACTCCCTCATCACCGTGGACATTGACGTCCGCGAGGGATACCTGCGCACGGCGCGCCTCGGCGGCGGCTGGGGCTCGCTCGACTGCTTCCGCACGACCGGCGACTTCACCGAATACAACCTCTTCGATTCGGCGACGCGGCTCGAGCTGCGTGGCCGCGTCTCGAAGATTGGGATCGGCGACCCGCTCGGCGGCGCGGCGCAGCTCTGCCCCCAGGCACGGGAGGACATCTACAGCGAAAACCTCAACTACTACGTCGGCACGACGCTGAGCCAGCCGGCCGTCCTCCGGGCGAGCTTCGTCCCGACGCTCTCGTTCTACTCGGAACGGCGGTCGGAATACAATGCCTTCCTGCGCACGACTCCGGCCGGCGGCACGGTCGCCCTCACCCGCAGTTCGCCGCGGCGGGCGCAGGCGCTCGGCTACACGCTGGAGTACGGCCGCACCGAGGCGCAGCCCGCCCTCTACTGCGCGGTCTTCAACGCCTGCGTCTCCGCCGACCGCGACGCGTTGCAGCGCAATCAGCGGCTCGCGATGGTGAGCGCCTCGACCAACTACCAGGACACCGACAACCCCGTGGATCCGCGGAGCGGCGTCGCCGGCCGCGCCGAGGTGCGCTATGCGTCGCGGTTCGTCGGGTCGGAGGCCTCGCTGCAGTTCAGCCGACTGACCCTCGACGGGTCCCTCTACACGCCACTCGGTCCCGACGTCGTCCTTGCCGCGCGACTCCGGCTTGGCATCGTGCTCGGCCCGCGCTTCACGTTGAGCGAGGCGGCGGCGTTCGTGCCGCCGCAGGAGCGCCTCTTTGCCGGCGGTCCGACGACGGTCCGCGGATTCCGCCAGAACGAGCTCGGGCCCTCGGTGTACATCCCCGCCGGGTTCGACACCGTCCGCGCCGATGGGACGCCGGCGGGTGCGATCGGCCCGACGGACACCGTCTACTTCCGTGCCGACCCCGACCTGGTCGGGCAGCGCGCCGTGCCGACCGGCGGCAACACACTGCTCGTCGGGAACGCCGAGTTGCGGATCGCCAGCCCGTTCCTTGCCAACCTCCTCACCTGGACCCTCTTCACCGATGTCGGCGAACTCTGGAATCGCGGTGTCGGCGTGCCGGGACTCGACTCGCGGTCGCTCAAATGGACGCCGGGCGCGGGAATCCGGTTGCGCACGCCGATTGGATTCCTCCGAGCGGATCTCGCCTACAACCCCTATGCGCGTCCAGGAGGCGCGGCGTACTTCGACGCGCCGGTCGCGGCCGGCGGCGCGCTGTACTGCGTGAGCCCCGGCAACCTGGTCCCGGTGACGCTCCAGTCCGGAGAGCTCGCGCAGGGGAGCGGGTCGTGTCCGGCGACCTATGCGCCGGGGACGCCGCGCGGAATCTTTGGCCGATGGACGCCGTCCATCGCGATCGGGCAGGCGTTCTGAGATGATGATCCGCCGCCGCATCGTCGCGCTGGTCAGCGCCGTGCTGATGCTCGCCATAGGCGGGGTGGCCGTCGGCGGCTTCGTCGCCGCGACACAGAGCGAGCGCGGGCGGGAGTGGATCCGCCGCGGCCTCGAGGCGCAGCTCGCGCGGACGCTGCAGGGGCGCGTGCACCTTGGCACGCTCAGCGGCTCGTTCCTCACGGACCTCCGGATCGACTCGCTCCTGATCGCCGACCGCGACGACTCGGTCTTCGTGGCGTCGGGGCCGATCCGGTTGACCTACGATCCGCGCGACCTCGCGGACGGCCGGCTCATCTTCCGGACGGTCGAGCTCGAGCGCCCCTACTTCGCGATGCGGCGCGAGGCCGACGGCCGGTGGTCGCATCAGAAGCTCTGGCCACCGAATCCGGCGCGCCGAGCACTGCGACGGCGCTCGGCCATCGGCGCGGTATTCCTGCTTGAGCAGGTGACGGTGCGCGACGGCGTCTTCGCGCTGATGCTCCCCGACCGACGCGACGAGGCGGCGGCCGTGCCGGGTGCGCGTCGCCCGCTCCGGGTCCGACGCTGGCTCGACGTCTCGCTCGACCTGCCGAGGGTCCAACTCGCCTATCCCCACACGACGGGGCGCCACTTCGAGATTGCGCACCTGGCCGTGAATGCGACCGATCCGCCGTTCGACTTCCGCAGCGTCCGTGGCGAGGTGCACTGGGTCGGGGACAGCATTGACATCACCCTCGACCGGTTCGAACTGCCGGGCTCGACCGGGCGCGCCGCCGGCCGCATCTGGGGCGGCCGAGGGAACCCGGTCCGTTTCGCGATCCGGGTCCACTCCGACTCGGTGGCCCTCGCCGACGTCGCCTGGATCTCCGACGCGATTCCGACCACGGGGGGCGGACGGATGGTGCTGGACATCACCAACACCGCCGCGCGGCCGGAGGTGTTGGACTACGCACTCACCGATCTTGACGTGCGGAGCCACCGCTCGCGGCTGTCTGGGCGGATGACGTGGGGCATCGGCGGCGCGGTGACGACGCTCCGCGACGTGGACCTCAACGCCTCGCCGCTCGATGTCGAACTGCTCGAGCGCTTCAATCGGGGGCCGTTCCCCGTACCGTTGCGCGGGCAGTTCACCGGTCGGGTGCGGGCGTCCGGTGGCCCGCTCGACCGCTTCGTGGTGGACGACCTGACGGCACTCTTCCGCGACGCGAACGTCGAGGGCGCCGTCGCCCGGGCGCGGGGCCGCGGCGAACTCGACATCCTCGATCCCGGCAACACGACCTTTCGCGGCTTCGACCTCGCGCTCACCGCGTTCGATCTCCGCACGGCGCAGGCACTCGACCGGGATTTTCCGCGGCTCAACGGCACGCTCTCGGGGACGGCGCGGCTCGACTCGTCGTGGCTCGACGTCCGGCTCCGCGATGCCGATTTCACGCTCGGCGACGGCGACGCGGCCCCCAGTCGCCTGCGCGGCACCGCGCGGATCGACTGGGGTGAGGGGCCGATCGCCTACGAGCTGGACGCGGCCGCGCTTCCACTCTCGTTCACCGCCATCGCGCGCTCCTTCCCGTCGTTGCCGCTTCGCGGCGAGTACAGCGGCCCGATCCGCGTGCGGGGGACGCTCGACGACCTCACCGTCGTGGCGGACATCGTCGGCGAAGGCGGACGCGTCGAGACCGATATGCGTCTCGACACCCAATCGCCGGCCTACAGAGTCACCGGGCGCGGAACGTTCAGCGCGCTCGACCCGCGGCGTCTGTTCGGCCGTCCGCACCTGCCGGCGGCCGAGCTCAATGGCCGACTGACACTCGACGTGCGCGGCGACTCCCTCGCCAATCTCCGCGGCGAGAGCGAACTCACCCTCGACCGCTCGGCGGTGGAAGGTGCGCGGATCTTCGCCGGACTCGCCCGGGCGCGCTTCGCCGACGGCCGGGCGGAGCTCGACACGCTCTACCTCGAGTCCACCGCCATTGCGGCGACCGGGAGCGGGGCGCTTGGGCTGCACGCCGGCCGGAGCGACACCCTGCGGCTCCGGACGCGTCTCGACTCACTCGGCGGCCTCCGCCCCTGGCTGGGTCACGTTGCCGGGGACTCGATTGCCGGCGCGGTGCAACTCGACGCGCGCGCGGTCGGTTGGGTCCGCGACTTCGCGATGGACGCCACCGTCACGGCCGGGGGACTGCTCCTCGCCGGGAACACGGTGCAGGCGCTCCGCGGCACGGCCCACTTCACCGGCTTGCCCACGGCGGCGGTGGGGACGCTCGGCGTCTCCGGCGACTCGCTCCGGGTCGGTGGGTTCGCGCTTGAGCGCGCGCGCGTGGACGCGGAGGTCACCGAGGGACGGCGGGCGATGGTGCAGGTCGCCGCGACCGGCGACGCGGGTACGCTCCTTCGCTCCGGCGGCTCGGTCTCGCGGGTCGGCGACACACTCACGATCGGGGTGGATTCGCTTTCCCTGACCACGGCGCTGCACCGCTGGCGGCTCCTGACACCGGCGCACTTCGTGTTCGCCGACTCAGGGTTCCGCGTGGATTCGCTCGACCTGCGCGCCGACGGGGCGACGGTCGTGCGCGTCGCCGGCCAACTGCCCGCCGCCGGCGCGATCGACCTCCGGCTCTCGGCGGTCGAGGTGCCGATGGCCGACATCGCCGAGCTCTTCGGCCTCGACGGCTTTCGGGAGGGCTGGTTCGACGTTGAAGGCGCGTTGTCCGGGTCGCGCGCGGCCCCGACGCTTGTCGCCGAGGGTGCGTTGCGGCAAGCCCTGGTGCTCGGCGTTCGGCTCGACACGCTGCGCGCCGTCGCACGGGTTGACGCCGACCAGCTTGACGTGCGAGTCGCGCTCGGGCCGCGCCTCGCCCCGACCACCGTCGCCGACGCGATGCTGCCCCTCCGGTTCAGCCTCGACGGCCGGGGGATGGGGATGCGTCCGGACGGACCGATCAGCGGCCGGATCCGCAGCGACTCACTCGGGCTCGAGGTCTTCGAGTCGCTGACGCGCGGCGCCAACGGTGCACGAGGTCGGTTGGCCGCGCAGCTCACGCTCGGCGGGACCTGGGCGCGGCCGTCGGTGGACGGCGGAATCGTCGTGCGGAACGGGACCCTCGCGCCCGCCCAGCTGGGGAACGTGACCTGGGGCAACGTCGAGGCCGACATCGGGTTCGTCGGCGACAGCATCGCCGTGCGCCGGCTCTCTGCGACGACGGGGCCGACGCGCGCCGGCCGCGCGTCCATCACTGGCTGGCTGCGCATGGATGACCGCGCCGATCCGCTCCTCGACCTTCGATTCACGGGTCGCGATTTTCACATCTTCAACCGCCCCGACATCGCCGACGTGGATCTCTCGGGCGAACTGCAGCTCAGTGGCTCCTGGCTCAATGCCGTGCTCCGCGGCGCACTCACCGCGGACCGTGCGGTGGTCAGCATCCCCGAACTGGCGAGCAAGGACGTCATCTCCCTTGACGAGCCGGATCGGTTCGGGATCGGGGACAGCACGGCGCTCGTCGACCGCCTCAGCGTGCTCGAGTCGCCGCCGGCCTTCGTCGAGGGACTGACGATCGCCGGCGTGCCGATCGCAATGGGCCGAGACGTCTGGCTGCGGTCGTCGGAGGCGAACATCAATCTTGGCGGCTCGGTGCTGATCACGCGCGGCCTCGTCACCCGCGGGCGCAACGCCGGCCGGCCGCAGTTGGCGCTCGATGGACCGCTGCAGACGGTGCGTGGCACGTACCGGCTCAATCTCGGTCCCGTGCAGCGCACCTTCGAGGTCGAGGGCGGCGAGATCCGGTTCTACGGCGACCCCGACCTCAATCCGACGCTCGACATCACGGCCCTCCACACCGTGCGGCAGTACAGCGAGCAGGGGGCGCGGCCGGATGTGCGCGTGCGGGTGCATCTCGGCGGCACGCTCCTGCAGCCGACCGCCGAGCTCTCGACGCCCGATTCGGTGCGTGTCACGAATTCCGACCTGATCTCGTATCTGGTGACGGGCGGCCCGAGCTTCGAGATCGGCGGCCGTAGCGGCGACCTCTCGGCGACTGCCGCACGCGTCGTGCTCGGGTCGCTCGGCAGCGTGCTCGGCGGCAAGGTGCCGGCCGGCGTCTGCGATGACGCCCAGCTCTCGACGGCCGGACTCGAGGGGTACGGCGGGCCGCTCCGTCAGGTCGGGGGCGGAATCCTCGCCGGGATGCGGTTCAACTGCGCCAAGCAGGTCGGGGACCGTGCCTTCGTGCGACTCGACGCGGGCCTCTGCCAGGTCGGGCAGTTCGTCACCCAGAACAACAACAGCCCGCTCTCGTTCACCGACGCGCTTGGCGTGAAGCTCGACTACCTGCTTGGCCCGAACCTCTCCGCCTCGATCGGCGTCGAGCCGCCGACGAGCGCGGTGCTCTGCTCGGCCAACGCCAACACCAGCGCACGCGGGTTCGTGCCGACGCCGCGTCAGGTGGGATTCGACCTCTTCCGCTTCTGGCGCTTCTGAGCGTGTCGGCGCCGGTGGTGATCGTGAATCCCGCCGCGGGCGGCGGAGTCGCGGCCGAGCGAGGGGCGGTCGCGGCCTTCCGCGGACTCGGAATCGAGCCCGACATCCGGCGCACCGCGGCGACCGGCGACGCGGCACGCCTCGCGCGGGACGACCGCAGCGACGGTCCGCTCTTCGTCATCGGTGGCGATGGGACGGTGATGGAGGTCGTCGGCGCGCTGGCCGACAGCGCTCGCGCCATCGGGATCATCCCGGGCGGGACGGGGAACCAACTGGCGCGACACTTGCGGATTCCGCTGGATGCCGGCGCCGCAGTCCGCGCACTGCACCGCGCCTCGATGCGCCCCTTCGACCTGGGCCGCCTCTCCGACGGCCGCCACTTCGCCATCGCGGCCGGTGTCGGGATGGATGCGGCGATCATCGCCGGCGCTTCGCCGACGCTCAAGCGATGGCTCGGGGTGGGCGCCTACGTCGCCAGTGGTGCCACGTCGGCACTCGCGGCGCGGCGCTTCGCGGTGCGTGCCGTGGCGGACGGCGTGGCCATCGAGCGCGACGCCGGATTGGCGATGATCGCGAACCTGGGCTCGGTGATGGGCGGGCGGATCGCCTTTGGCCCCGGCGTGCGGCCGGATGACGGGTGGCTCGACCTCTGCATCTTCACGCCGCGCGGCATCGTGGACCTGGCGGCAATCCTGGCGCGGCTCCTTCGGCACGACTTCCGCGACGACCCGCGGATGCTCTTTGTGCGGGCCCGGGCGATCCGCCTGGAGGTCCCCTCGGGCGTGCCGGCCCAGGCCGATGGCGAAGTGCTGACGACCTCGGTGCTCGATGCCCTCGTGCGTCCAGGCGCGGCGCGCTTCCTCGCCCCCGCGTCGTGATTGCTGGGCCCCGTCGGCGCCCATATGTTGGGCCACTCCCCGTAGCCGGTGGGCGGCGAGCGGCATTTCGGGGACGCGGCGGATCACGGTGCGAAGTCGCCGCGAGGGTGCCACATTACGCAGTCGCATCCCGGCAACGGCGCGCAGTTCGAGGTGACGCTTCCGTTGGTGGCGCCCCCGGTGAAATCCTCCAGCTGACCTATGGCGAGCATCCTGATCATTGACGACGAAGTGGCCATCGCGACCGCGTTCGCGATGTTCTTTCGCCACGACGGGGCGCATACGGTCGCCGAGGCGCACACGGGGGCGGAAGGCATCGAGGCGTACAAACGCCTGCGGCCGGACCTGGTGCTGCTCGACGTGCGCCTGCCGGACATGACTGGCTTCGACGTCCTCGCGGCGATCCGTGAGCACAACCCGGTCGTGATCATGGTCACTGCGTACGGAGACGTGCCGATGGCGGTGGACGCCCTGCACAAGGGGGCGGAGAACTTCCTGACCAAGCCGGTGGACCTGAGCCACTTGGCGGTGGCGGCGGAGCGCGCGCTGGAGAAGGCGCAGCTCCGGCGGCTGAGTCGCTGGCTGAGCGACAAGCACGGGTCCGGACAGAATCTCGTCTTCGGCTCGTCGCCGGCGATGCGTGAGCTGCAGGCCCAGGTCACCCTGCTCGCGGCGAGCGACCGCACGACGGCGCTCATCCTCGGGGAGAGCGGGGCGGGCAAGGGACGCGTGGCGGCGCTGCTGCACGCCCAGAGTCCACGCGCCTCAAAACCCTTCGTGGACGTCAACTGCGCCACGCTCCGCCCGGATTCGCTCGACACCGAGCTGTTCGGCGTCGAGGCGGGCGCCGAGCCGGGGTCGGTGACCAAGCCGGGCGCGTTCGAGATCGCCGACGGCGGTGTCATCCTGCTCGACGAGATCAGTGACCTCGACATGGCGCTGCAACCGAAGCTGGTGCGCGTGCTCGAGGGGAAGGGGTTTCGGCGCGTCGGTGGCCGGGACGAGATCACGCCGAATGTGCGCGTAATCGCGGCGTCGTCGAAGGACCTCGCCAGCGAAGTCGCGGCGGGGCGCTTCCGCGAGGATCTCTACTATCGCCTCGCGGTGATGCCGATCCAGCTTCCGCCGCTGCGGCTGCGCGTGCGCGAGGACCTGCTGGAGTTGGTGGCGGCGGTCCAGGACGCCCTGCTGCCATCGCTGCCCGGCGCACCAACGGCGCTGACCGACGCCGCGCTCGACGCGATCCTCCGCTACGGGTGGCCGGGGAACATCCGCGAGCTGCGCAACGTGCTCGAGCGGGCGATGCTGATGGCGCGCGGCCTGCCGGCGGTGGACCTGATGCACCTGCCGCGCGAGGTGCAGCACGCCAGCGGCGGCGAGGTCGTGCATCACGAGCCGCGTTCGCTGACCGAGGTTGAGCGGGCACACATTGACCGGACGCTCCGCGCGCACGCGCACAACCGGACCCACGCCGCGAAGGAGCTCGGGATATCGCGCGCGACGCTGATCAAGAAGATTCGCGAGTACGAGCTCGCCGAGAAGCCGCGGTGAGCGCGCAGGGTCCGTGGCATCCCGCATTGGAGGTCCGATGACCGAACACGATCTGATGGTCTGCCGCGCCTGTGGCAAGGAGGAGCGGGCGTCGGAGGGGTATCCCTGCGACAACTGCGGGACGTTCATCTGCCAGATCTGCGAGTTGCGCGGGGTGACGCTCTGCGCCAAGTGTCAGGCGGAAGCGGGCGGCCCGGCGGCCGTGCCGCCGCCCGCGTGAGCGCACCCTCGCTCGCGCGCTTCGCGCTCGCGGTCGGCCACGCGACCGACGCGGCGGGCGGCACCGGCTGCACCGTGGTCCGCGGCGTGGACGCGCCGCACCGCGCCGCCGTCGCGGTGATTGGCCGCGCGACCGGCTCGCGGGAGCTCGCCCTCCTCGAGCCGGGCCATCTCGTCGAGCGCGTGGATGCCGTGCTGCTCACCGGCGGATCGGCCTTTGGCCTCGACGCCGCGGCGGGGGTGATGCGCTGGATGGAGGAGCGCCAGCGTGGCTTCGCCGTGGGGAAGGGCGTGGTGCCGATCGTCCCCGCCGCCGTCGTCTTCGACCTCGCGCCGCTCGGCCGCTTCGACGCGCGGCCGACGCCGGAGATGGCGTTCGCCGCCTGCGACTCCGCGACGAGCGATGGCGTCGCCGAGGGGTCGGTCGGCGCCGGGACGGGGTGCACGGTGGGAAAACTCCTCGGACCGGGGGCCGCGATGAAAGGCGGACTCGGCGTCGCGGTGGCCGAGGGCAACGCGTGCGCCGCCGCGGCCATCGTCGCGGTGAATGCGTTCGGGGACGTGCGCGACGCCGCGGGCGCCATCATCGCCGGCGCGCGGGACGCCAAGGGCGCATTTGTGGACACTGCGCGCACGATTGCCGCGGGCGCCGTGCCCCAGGCGTTCGCCCCCGGGGCGTCGAACACCACGCTCGCCGTGCTCGCGCTCGATGCCGCGTACTCGCGCCTCGAGCTGCAGCGCATCGCCCGCGCCGCGACCGCGGCCTATCACCGGCGAATCACCCCCGCCGGGTCGAGCTTCGACGGGGACATCGTCTTCGCGCTCGCGCCGATGAGCGGACGCACGGCGCCCCTCGCGCAGGGGGAGATGCTGGCCGTGCAGGCGCTCGAGGCGGCGATTGAACGCGCGGTCCGCGCGGCGAAGGGCCGCGACGGCGTCCGCGGGCTTGCCGACTAGCTGACCAGCCCCCCGGTCGGCATCACCGGGGCGCCGGCGCGGACGTGCAGGAGCAACTCGGCGCAGAGGTCCCCGTCGAGCGCCACCCGCATCACGTGGGTGCCGGCCTCCTGGATCGGCAGGTCGATTGCGGCGATCACCGGTACGTCGAGCTCGCTCGCGCCGGGCGGCGGTGAGCCCACCTCGAGCTCCCCCGACGACGACCAGATCTCGTCGCCGCCGGGGCTGACCCAGGTGAAGGCAAGGACGTGGCGACCGGCGTCGTCGGCCAGCGCCTTGAGCCGTACGATCATCGTGGCGCGCGGGTGGACGGCGGGGACGGCGGCCACCTGCAGTGCGTCGAAGACGCCGAGGACGTTGAGCTTCCCTTCCTGGGAGATGTTCGCCGCGTCGGCGAAGAGCGCGAAGGAAACGTGCATCGGGACAAGCTATCGCGCGCCCGTGCGCCCCGCACCCCGCCCGTTAGTTTTCACCGGATGACCGCCGCCGCCGGACGCGCCAGCCACGCCACCGAGCTCAGTCTCGTGGCAATGGCCGTCATCTGGGGCGTCAACTTCTCGGTCGTCAAGTACGGCACGCAGGTGATGGAGCCGATCGCCTACAACGCGCTCCGGATGTCCCTCGGCTGCGTCATCCTCGTCGCCATCGTCTACGCGCGGCCGCGCCCGCGGCCGGCGCCGGCCGACATCCGGCGCCTGCTCGGGCTCGGCGTCCTCGGCCACTGCATCTACCAGATCCTCTTCATCTATGGAATCTCGTTCACGCGCGCCGGCACCGCGTCGCTGGTCGTCGCGTCGAGCCCGGCGGTGGTGGCGATCGTCGCCCGTGCCCACGGGCACGAGCGTCTCGCGCTCAAGGCAGTCGCGGGCATCGCGCTCTCGATCCTCGGTGTCGTGTTCGTACTCGGCGGCAGCATCGCCGCCGACGGCACCCGCCACCTGGTCGGCGACCTGATGATCCTCGCCGCAGTCGGTGCCTGGGCGTTCTTCACCACCGGACTCGTGCCGATCACCCAGCGCGTGGACTCGGTGCAGGTCGCGGCGTGGACACTGGTCGGCGGCGTCGTGCCGCTCGCGCTCATCGCCAGCCCGGCGCTCGTCCGGATGGAGTGGCGTGCCATCGCGCCCCTGACGTGGGGTGCCGTGGCCTACTCCGGCGTCATCGCGATGGTGATCGCCTATCTCGTCTGGTATCGCGGCGTGCGCGAGATCGGGGCGACGCGGACGTCAATGTTCGCCAACCTGCAACCGATCGTCGCCGTGCTGGTGGCCTGGCTGATGCTCAATGAGGTCCCGACGGCGTTCCAGGGTGTCGGCGCCGCCGCAGTCCTCGGCGGCCTCTACCTCGTCCGGCGATGAAGGTCGTCCTCTTTGACATTGACGGCACGCTGCTCCTTTCCGATGGGGCGGGGCGCACCGCGATGGAGGCGGCGCTCACCGCGACCTTCGGCACGTCCGGGCCGGCGGCCTACCGCTACGGTGGCAAGACCGACAGGCTGATCGTCCGCAAGACGATGCGGCTCGAGGGCTTTGACGATGCGACGATTGACGCCCGGATGCCGGCCGTCATCGAGCGATACCTCGAAGGGCTTGGCGCCCTGCTGGAGCGCCCGACGCATCGGGCGCGCGCCCTGGCCGGCGTCGTGCCGCTCCTCGCGGCGGTCGAGGCGCGGGACGATCTCGTGCTCGGGCTCCTCACCGGCAACCTCGTCGAGGGCGCCGCGGTGAAGCTCCGTGCCGTGGAGATCAGTCCGGCGCGCTTCCGGGTGGGGGCGTTCGGGTCCGACCACGAGGACCGGCCGATGCTCCCGCCAATCGCCCAGCGGCGGGCCAGCGCCCTCCTCGGCCACGACGTGCCGGGCGATTGGCTCGTGATCATCGGTGACACGCCAGCGGACATCGACTGCGGACGCGGCGTCGGCGCCCGGGCAATCGCCGTGGCGACCGGCGGGTACCCGCTGGATGAACTGCAACTGCACCGGCCCGCGGCGGCCTTCGCCGACCTCTCGGATACGGCGCGCGTGATGGAGGCGATCCTCGATGCGTGAGGTCGAGCTCAAGGGCGTGGTCGAGGATCCGGCGGCAGCGGAGGCGGCGCGGCGGGCGCTCATCGGCGCTGGGGCGATGCCGGTCTATGAGGGCCGGCTCGAGGACCGCCGCTACGACACGGCCGACCGGGCACTCGCCCGCCGCGACGACGTCTTGCGGCTCCGTGTCTATCGGGGCGCCGAGGTGCGCGCATTTCTCGACTTCAAGGGGCCCACCGGATACGCCGACGGCTACAAGGTGCGCGAGGAGGATTCGGTGTCGGTGGGCGACGCCGACGCGCTGGCCCGGATCCTCGAGGCGCTCGGCTACGTCGTCACGCGCGAGATTGACCGTGAGATCGGGCAGTATGCATTCGCTGGCGCCGTCGTGCGATTCGAGCGATATCCCCGTATGGACGTGCTGATCGAGGTGGAGGGGGAGCCGGCGGCGATTGAACGCGCAATCGCCGCCCTCGGATTGCCGCGGCCATCCTTCACGGCGGAGCGGCTTCCCGACTTCGTGCTGCGGTTCGAGGCCCGGACCGGCCAGCGCGCCGCGCTTTGCGACCGCGAGCTCGCCGGTGACTATCGCTATTCGGCCACCGATGCCTGAGTTCCCGCTCCCCGAGTTCACGCGCTCGCTGCGCGCGCTGGCGGTGCCGTCGGAGCCGGGGTCGGACCACGACCTGATCTTCGCACCGTTGATCCAGGCGCGGACGATGGCGCACCGGGCGTCGTCGCTGGAGGCGCAGCTGGCGGCGTTCGACGCGACGCGGTTGGAGCGGGCGTGGCGCTCGGCGATCCTCGCGCTCGCCGAGGCGCGCCACAAGCGCTCGCCGCCGGATCAGCGGGCGCTGGCAGCCGAGCTGGAGATCCTCGCCGGCCCGCTTTGGGGCGCGCTGGTGACCGTGCGCGTCGCCGCCGACGCGGCGAAGGCCGCCACGCGCGACGACCGCCGCGCGGCGTGGGAGCGCTGGGTGGCGACCATCCAGCAGCTCTTCCGCGCTGCCGACGACTGGTGGCACTCGGCACTCGGCGCGCTGAGCGATTCGCGCGGCCGGCGCGGCGCGCTTTGGCGCGGCGCGACATCGAAGGCGCGATGATCGTCGGCGTCGGGTTCGACCTCGTCCAGATCGCGCGCGTCGAGGCGATGCTCGCGCGAAAGGAGCAGCGCGCGCTCGACCGGCTCTTCACGCCGCACGAACAGGCGTACGCGCTCGCGCGCGCCCGGCCGGCGATGCATCTCGCCGCGCGCCTCGCGGCCAAGGAGGCGGTGTTCAAGGCGCTCACCGGCTCGGACGAGGCCAAGCTGATTGGCTGGAAGGAGGCCGAGGTGATGCGCGGGGACGAGGGGCCGCCGGTGCTGCACTTCACCGGGCGCGCGGCCGCGCGAGCCGCCGAGCTCGGGGTGGTCCACGTCTGGCTGACGCTGAGCCACACCGAGGAGACCGCGGGGGCAGTGGTCATCCTCGAGCGATAGCCCGAGCGTCGAAATAGCCCTACCGGATTGCTCGGGATTCTTGTTAGCTTCAAGCATATGCATTTGAGAACGATTCTCATTTCGCTTGTGGCCGTCTCGGCGCTCGCGGCAGCCGCTCCGATTGCCGCCCAAGAGGCGCCGGCGAAGCGGTTGGCAAACATCGCCGCCGTCGCGGTGGACGAGTACTCGAAAGGCGTTGACGACCGCGGGCGGATTTTCGCCCAGCTCGAATACGACGAAGCGGCGACGTTCCTCGCCGACGCGCAAGCGCTGACGTCGCGCATTGACGACGGCCGCGCGTCGCAGCTTCACGCGTTGCTCGATGAAATGCGCACGGCGGTCGCCGACCGGGTCGCGCCGGCCGCGCTCACCGAGATCCACGCGCGGCTGATTGCCGTCCTCGGCCCCGACGCGACGCTCGACTATCCGCGCGCGCCGATCAATCTCGACGAGGCGCGCGCCCTCTACGCGGCGCGCTGTGCGGCCTGTCACGGCGCGGCCGGCGCGGGCAACGGCCACGCCGCCGCCGGACTGAACCCACCGCCGACGCCGCTCTCCGATGTCGAGCTGATGGCCGATGTGACGCCGGCGCTGATGTACCGCATCGTCACGGTGGGTGTCCAGGGCACCTCGATGGCGGCCTTTGCCGACCTCACGCCGGCGCAGCGCTGGGCGGTGGTGACCTACGTGACGACACTGCGCGCGCGCGCCGAGGAGGCGGAGCGCGGCCTTGCGCTGCTCAGCGCGCGCTGCACGCGCTGCGCGGACGGCGCGCTCCCCGAGGGGCACACCTTCCCGTGGCTCGCCGAGCGGCATGATCGGCAGGTGCTCGCGGCGCTCGCGGCGGGCGATGCGCAACTCGGGATGGACTCGCAGCCGCCGCTCAGCGCCGCCGACGCCCGGGCGATCCTCGCCGGGCTTCGCGCCCGACCGACGGTGGTCGCGCCGCCGGTTCGCACGCCAGAGACGGTTGCTGAGGACGTGATGCGGCTGCTTGACGAGTCCGTCGCGCGGGCGCGGGTCGGGGAGCTTTCGCTCGCCGGCGATCTCGCGTTCGACGCCTATGTGGCGTTCGAGCCGCTCGAGGCGAGCGTCCGCACACGCGACCCGGGCCTGGTCGGCCTCGTCGAGCGGCACTTCGCCGACTTCAAGGGTGCCGTGAAGGCCAACAACCTCGGCGCGGCGGGCACGGCGCGTGCGCGGATTGCAGTGGCGTTGCCGCAGGTCGTCCACCTCGCCGAGACGCCGACGCGCGGTTGGGGCGCCTTTTCCGAGTCGCTGCTCATCATCGTGCGGGAGGGCTTCGAGGCGATCCTGATCATCGGCGCCGTCGTGGCCTTCCTTCTCAAGACGGGCAACGCCGGTCGGGTGCGAGAGGTCTGGTACGGTGTGGGCGCCGGGCTCGTCGCGAGCGTGCTGCTGGCGGTCGGACTTCGCACCGCGCTTGCCAATGCCCCGGCCAGCCGCGAGGTGATCGAGGGGGTGACGATGCTCCTTGCGGTCGTCGTCCTCTTCTCGGTCAGTTATTGGCTCCTCTCCAAGGTCGAGTCGGCGCGCTGGCAGCGCTTTATCCAGGAGAAGGTCGGCTCGGCGCTGTCGTCGGGAAATGCGCACGCGCTCACCGCGGTGGCGTTCCTCGCGGTCTTCCGCGAAGGGGCCGAGACGGCGCTCTTCTATCAGGCGCTCCTGACGCGGGGTCCGGCAGTGATCCCGCCGGTGCTCGCCGGGATGGGTGTCGGCGCGCTCATCCTTGCGGCGATCTGGATTGCGTTCCACCGCTTCGGGCTTCGCCTGCCGCTCCGCTCGTTCTTCGCCACCACGGGTGCGCTCCTCTACCTGCTGGCGTTCATCTTCATGGGAAAAGGACTGCGCGAGTTGCAAGAAGGGAATCTGCTCTCGATCACGCCGCTTGAGCACGGCCCGTTCGTCGGTGCGCTCGGAATATTCCCGAGCGTGGAGACGCTCGCCGGACAGGGTTTGCTCGTCGTGCTGGCGCTCGTCGCGCTCTGGAGAACGCTTGCCGTCGGCGCGCCGCCGGCACGCGCGCCAGCTGCCGTGACATTCCCGGTCGAGGTGGACGCAAAGACCGGCAGCTAGCGCTCACCACCACGCCGCGCGCCGAGCGGTACGGCGACCGATTTCAGCTTCCGCCGCGACATCGGCGAGCTCTTCGACCTCCACCCGAACAACACCTTCCTGCTGAAGGTGTCGTACTGGTTCAACCCTTAGGGGCGAGAACGCCGGGGTGGCCGGCGTCGGCACGGGCGCGCATCACCATCCAGGTCGCGCCCGCCGCCACGAAGACCAGTGCAATCACCTGGGCGATCGTGAGTACGCCGAAGATCCGGTCGTCCTTGGCCCGGAAGAACTCGATGACGAAGCGCTCGATGCCCGCCAGCACACAGTAGACGCCGAAGAGCCAACCGGCGGCGTGTGGATGGTCGCGCAGCCGCCAGAGCAGGGCGAACATCACGAGGCCCATCGCCGTCTCGTAGAGCTGCGTCGGGTGCACGCTCAGCACTTGGTCCGGCGGCGCGTCGGCGTACCCACGGAGACCGAACTGCTGCGTGAGGTTCGCCACGGTGCTCGGCGGCGCACCATCGGGGAAGGCCACCGCCAGCGGACCGCCCCACGGCGTGCCATAGTCGTCGCCGACCGCGAAGCACCCGGTCCGGCCCACGGTGTACGACGCGGCGAGTCCGGGCGCGCAGGCGTCGGAGACCTGCACAAAGCTCGCCTTCCGCCAGGCGATGACCGCCGCCGACGCGATGATCCCACCGATGAGCCCTCCCCAGAAGACGAACCCGGCGCGGCTGTAGAGCGCCGTGACGTCGCCGACGAGGATCGCATAGTAGATCTTCGCCCCGGCGAGCCCCCCGACGACCGCGGCGACGATGACGTCCCCCATGATCTCCGGATCCCAGCCGCGGCGGTCGAGTTCCTCGGCGGCGACCATCTGCCCGATGACGAAGGCCAACAGCATCGCCACCCCGAAGCCGGTCAGCTGCAGCGGGCCGAAGTCGTAGGCGAATGGGATGTGCTCGAACATCAAGTGGGCGGCTGGAGGTGGGCGGTGCAAGGACACGACACGTCGTCGCTACACCTTCACAATCCTAACTGCGGGCCCACGCCTAGGCGATGAGGCCGGGAAGCGGCCGCGTCGAGAAGGCGTTGAGGGTCGCATCGTCGCGCTCGCCGGCGTCAAGGCGAAACAGGCGAAACAGGCCGGCGGCGGCGATCATCGCCGCGTTGTCGGTGGCGAGGCGCGGCGTCGGGGCGTACACCGCGGCGCCGAACTCCTGCGCGGCGGCGCGGGTGGCGGCGACCAGCGCGCCGTTGCACGCCACCCCGCCCCCGAGCACGATCTTGGCGCGGCCGTGTGCGCGCGCGGCGCGGAGCGTCTTCGTCACCAGCGTCTCGATCAACGCGTCCTGAAAGCCCCGGGCGATGTGCGCCCGCTCGGCGGCGAGGTTCGTGGACGCCTGCACCGCAAGCAGGACCGCGGTCTTGAGGCCGCTGAACGACACGTCGTAGTAATCGGCGTCGCCCGGCCGCTGCCCGCCGTGGAGCATCGGCCGCGGAAATCTGACGCGCGTCGGATCGCCCTCCTTCGCCAGCGCCTCGATGTGCCGGCCTCCCGGGTAGGGGAGGCCCAGCAGCTTGGCGGTCTTGTCGAACGCCTCGCCGGCCGCGTCATCGCGGGTCGAGCCGAGGATCCGATACCGTCCCCACTCCTCGACGTCGAGCAGGAGCGTGTGGCCCCCGGAAACCAGCAGCGCGGTGAAGGGAGGGGCGGCATCCGGGTGCTCGAGTGCCGTGGCGAAGAGGTGCCCTTCCATATGATGGATGCCGATCACCGGCTTGTCGAGCGCCGTGGCGAGCGCCTTGGCGAAGCTGACTCCGACCAACAGTGCGCCGACCAGCCCAGGGGCGTGCGTGACGGCGATGCCGTCAATCTCTGCCGCGCGCACGCCGGCGTCGGCGAGTGCGCGCTCGGTCACCGGCACGATTGCGGTGAGATGCTCGCGCGACGCGATCTCGGGGACGACACCGCCAAAGAGCCGATGCACGTCCTGCGAGAGGATCACGAGCGACTCCAGGGTCGGCCGCTCGATCGGCCCCCGCACCACCGACGCCGACGTCTCGTCGCACGAGCTCTCGATTCCGAGCACACGCATCCCGGCGCGGCGGTGCGGTGGCGCGGCGGACCGCGCCATCAGACGATCGGCTCGGCGAGCAGCCGCTCGAGGAAGGCGACGTTGGCCGGACTCGCCCAGTCCACCGCGCCGATGACGCGGCGCCGCAGGCGTCCGTCGCGTCCGATCACGAAGGTCTCTGGCACGCCGGTGGACTGATAGTCCTGCTGGATCCGTCCCGGCGCATCGTGGAGGATCTCGAACGTCAGCCCCAGCTCGGCGACGAACGCCGCGATCCGCTCCCTCGTGCCGGGCGCATCCACACTCACCGCGACGATACGCAGCCCCTTCGGGCCGAGCTGGTCCTCCAGGCGTTGCATGGATGGCATCTCCACCCGGCAGGGCCCGCACCACGTGGCCCAGATGTTGAGGAGGACGACCTGGCCGCGATAGTCGGCGATCCCCTTCACGGTCGGTTCGCTCGCCAGCGTCGCGGCGCGGAAGTCCGGCGCCGTCGAGCCGACCCGCGTCGGGAACAGCGTCGGCCCGAGCTGGCGGCTGACGATGAAGAGCCCCACGCCGAGCGCGGCGACGATCCCGCCGATGGCGAGCCACTGCCGTCGCGGCGTCACACGCGCTCCGTGCAGAGTGCGCGGAGCGCGCCGATCTCGGCGCGTGGGTCCTTGGCCGAGAAGATCGCGTGCCCGGCGACGAACGTGTCTGCGCCGGCGCGCCAGCAGGCGGCAATCGTCTCACGCGCGATCCCGCCGTCCACCTCGAGCACGGCGGCGCTGCGCGCCGCGTCGAGCAGCGCGCGCGCCCGCGCGATCTTTTCCACCGACGCGGCGATGAAGCGCTGACCGCCGAACCCCGGATTCACGCTCATGATCAGCAGCAGATCGAGGTCCGCTGCGACCTCGCGCACCGTGTCGAGCGACGTGGAGGGGTTCAGCGTGACGCCGGCCATCGCGCCGAGTTCCTTGATGCGCGCGACCTGTCGGTGCAGGTGCGGCGTCGTCTCGACGTGGATGGTGAGCGTCGCCGCGCCGGCCTCGACGAAGCGCTCGAAGTACTTCTCCGGCTCGACGACCATCAGGTGCACGTCGAGCGGGAGCTTGGTGAGCGTGCGGCAGGTCTCGATCATCTTGGTGCCGAACGTGAGGTTGGGCACGAAGACGCCATCCATCACGTCCACGTGCAACCAGTCGGCGCCGCCCGCCTCGAGCATCGCCAGTTCGTCGGCGAGCCGGCCGAAGTCGGCCGAGAGGAGCGACGGCGCGATCCGCACCGCCTTGGCCGCCTTCGCCGTCGCGCTCACGCTTGCCCCCGGCGGCGGAGCCGCGCGGCGAACGCGCCATCCGTCCCGTGGCGATGCGGGAGGATGCGCAGCCGGCCGGCGTCGAGCACCGACTCCGGTGCCACGCCCGCCGGCGGCGGCTCGAGCGTCCACTCGGGGTCGTCCGCAAGAAACGCCTCGACCTGCGCGTCGTTCTCCTCGGGCTCGAGTGAGCAGGTGGAATAGATGAGCAGCCCACCCGGCGCGACGGCGTTGGCGGCGCCGCGAAGCACGGCGCGCTGGGCGGCGGCCATCACGGCCAGGTCGCTCGTGCGCAGCCGCCAGCGGGCGTCCGGATGCCGGCGGAAGGTCCCGGTCCCGGTGCACGGCGCATCCACGAGCACGGCGTCGAAGGTGCCCAGCGTCGCCGCGTCGCGCGCGTCGGCGACGACGGCACTCACGTTCTTGAGCTCGAGGCGGTCGATCGTCTCCTGCAGCCGGACGAGTCGCGCTGCGCTCGAATCGGCGGCGGTCACGTGCGACGCGGTGCGCGCCAGCTCGACCGTCTTTCCGCCCGGCGCCGCGCAGAGGTCCGCCACCCGCGCGCCCTCGGGGATCGCCGCGTAACGCGTCACCAACGTCGCCGCCGGGTCCTGCACGAAGAAGTTCCCCTGGTGGAACGCGCCGAGGGAGGTGACCATCGTGCCCGGCGCCAGGAGGAGTGAATCCTCGACCAGCGGCGCATCGCTGACGCCGACGCCGGACGCCTCGAGCATCGCCTCCAACTGCTCGCGCACCACGCCCCACGGCCGTACGATCAGCGGCGCCTCGCGGTTGTTGGCCTCGAGGAGCGCCCGCGTCGCCTCGGCGCCCCACCGGGCCACCCAGCGCGCGACGAGCCAGCGCGGGTGCGAGAGCTCGATCGCCAACGCCTCGACCGGGTCGGCCGGGAGCGGGGGCGCGAGCGCGTCACCCCGCTCGCGGTCGAGTCGACGGAGCACCGCGTTCACCAGCTTGCTCGCCCCAAGGCCGTGGCGCTGCTTGGCGAGCTCGACCGTCTGGGCAATCGCCGCGTAGGGCGGCACGCTCCCCATCTCGAAGAGCTGGTAGACGCCGAGCCGGAGCAGATCCACGAGGTCGTTGTCGAGCCGTGCGATCCCGCCGCGCACGCGCGGAGCAAGGAGGTGGTCAATGTAGCCGCGCTTGCGCAGCATCCCCCAGGCGAGCTCCTGCGTCCAGCGCCGGTCGCGCGCGTCCAGCTCGCCGGCGCGGCGGTCGAACGCGGCGTCGAGGAGGAGTCCGCTGCGCAGGTCGGCCAGCGTGTCGGCGGCGGCGACCCGGGCGTCCGTCACGAGAGCGAGGGAGGAGGGCATACCACCGAAAGATAGTCGCGCGGCGTCCCCCCGCCCCCTACGGCGCGACCGCCCACCGATCCCCTTGGGCGATGCCGCGGCCCTGCGCCCAGTCGAGTGCGGCCAGCCGGCGCTTGCCCGCTGGATGCACGGTCTCGACGGCGATGGCGCCGCTCGCGCAGGCGACGACCATCCCCATCTCGCCGACCTCGAGCACCTCGCCCGCGTCACCGCGCCGGTCGGGGAGGACCCGGACGCCGAAGAGGCGCACTTCGCCGTCCCGCACGATGCCCCACGCGCCCGGCTTCGGGTCGAAGGCACGGATCGCGCGCGCAACCTCGACCGCCGGGCGCGCGAAGTCGAGTCGCGCGCGCTCCCGGTCCAGCTTCGCCGCGTAGGTCGCGGCGGACTCGTCCTGCGGCCGTTCGACCGCGACGCCGAGCGCGATGAGGGCCAGCGCCTCGACAATCGCCGCGGCGCCGAGCTCGGCGAGACGCTCGGTCAGCTCGCCGCCCGTCTCATCGGGCCCGATCTCCGTCCGCTTGGCGAGCACGATCGGGCCGGCGTCGAGCTGGAGCACCATCCGCTGGATGCTGACGCCCGTCTCGGTGTCGCCGGCGAGGATTGCCGCCTGGATCGGCGCGGCGCCGCGCCAGCGCGGCAGGATGGACGCGTGGATGTTCAGCGTCCCGAGCCGGGGGAGGTCAATGAACTCCTGTCGGAGGATGTGGCCGTAGGCCACGACGACGCTCATCTCCGGCTCGAGCGCGCGCAGCTCGGCGAGACGCTCGTCGCCGCGCGGCCGCTCGGGCTGGAACACCGGGATTCCCTCCTCGAGCGCAATCAGCTTGACTGGTGGCGGCACGAGCGTGGAGCGTGACCGCCCCTGCGCCCGATCGGGCTGGGTCACGACGCCCACCACCTCGTGTCCCTCGCCGATCAGCGCGAGGAGCGCGGGGGTCGCAAACTCGGGGGTGCCCCAGAAGAGAATTCTCATCGTGGTCCAGTGCAGACGGCTGACTCCCACCTCCCACCTCTCACCAGCCGTTCAGAGCTGTTCCTCCGCCGCGTGCCCGGCGCGCGGCGTCGGGACCTCGCCCGGCTTCAGGATCCGCAACAGTCCCGGATAGCGCGATTTCTCCTCCTCCCAGAGCGCCAGCGCTTGCCGTCGCTTGAGGAAGCTGAGATGGTCGATGAACAGCTTGCCGTCGAGATGGTCAATCTCGTGCTGGAAGCAGACGGCGAGGAGGTCGGAGCCCTCGACCTCGATCGTCTGGCCTTCCCGGTTGAGCGCCCGGACCTTCACCCACGCCGACCGTTCCACCCACCCGAACACCTCGGGGATCGAGAGGCACCCCTCCTCCCAGCGGATTTTGCCTTCGCGCGCGATGATCTCGGGATTGAAGAGCGTGAACGCGGCCCCGTCCACCTCGACGACGCAGAGCCGTTCGTGGCGGCCGACCTGCGGCGCCGCGAGGCCGAGGCCGGACGCGGCGCGCATCGTCTCGACCATGTCGTCGGCGAGCGCGCGCAGGTTGTCGTTGACCGTGGCGACCGGCGTCGTTGCCTGGCGGAGGATTGGCGTGCCGAGGACCGTGATCGGGAGGACCGCCATACCGGTCAGGCGGACGCGCCACCGACGGACGCGATGCGTCCGCGCGTCACGACGAGGCGCGACTCACCGCTCTTGATCGTGATGTGGTCGGCAAGGCTGGGTGCCGGGGCGCCGTCCTTGAGGCCTTCCTTGATGTGAAGCACCTCGCCGACGAGGCCGCCCGCGGTCACCACCTGGTCGCCCTTCTTGAGGGCAAGGATCGCCGCCTCGTGCGCCTTTCGCTGCTTCTGCTGCGGACGGATCATCAGGAAGTAGAAGATCGCGAAGATCGCGCCGATCTGGAACAGGAACGGGGCGAGCGAGCCGCTCGGCGTGCCGGTGGCGGGCGCCGTGTCCTGGGCAAGGATGAGCGAGAGAACGTGCATGGCCGGGGAGGTCGATTGACGAGTGGAATACGGTGGGGGCGACGCTCCAATCTACACCGTGGCGTCCCGGTGCCGCAGGGGTCAGACAATCAGCATCGCGTCGCCGTACGAATAGAAGCGATAGCCCTCGCGGATCGCGACGTCGTAGGCGTGCATCGTCAGGTCGTAGCCCGCCGTCGCGGCCACGAGCATCAGCAGCGTCGAGCGCGGGAGATGGAAGTTCGTGATCAGGAGGTCTGCGGAGCGCGGCGGGTTCGGCGGCCGGATGAAGAGCGCGGTCTCCCCCTCGCCCGCCGTGTAGCGGCCGTCGGGACCCCAGACCGTCTCGAGCGTCCGCAGGGCGGTCGTCCCGACCGCGCAGACCCTCCCGCCGGCCCGTCGCGTGGCGGTCAGGAGTTCCGCCGCCGTCGTCGCGACGTGGAACCACTCCTCGTGCATCGGATGGTCGGCGGGGTCCTCGACCTCCACCGGCTTGAAGGTGCCCGCGCCGACGTGCAGCAGGACATCCGCCCGCGCGACGCCCTTGGCCTCGAGCGCCGCCAACAGCTCGGGCGTGAAGTGGAGCCCGGCCGTCGGCGCGGCGACCGATCCCTCCTGGCGCGCGAACACCGTCTGGTAGCGCTCGGCGTCGGCCGGCGCATCGGCGCGGGCGATGTACGGGGGAAGCGGGACGTGGCCGTGCGCGGCAATCGCGCCGCGGACGGTGAACTCGTGCACGAGGAGTCGCACGATCCGCGTGCCGCGGTCGGTCTCGTCGAGAATCTCGACCGCAAACCCTGGCGCGATCTGCACCTGGCGTCCGGGCCTCAGCTTCCCCCCGGGCTGGACCATCGCCTCCCACGTGTCGCCGCTCAGCGAGCGGAGGAGGAACACCTCGGCCGGCGCGCCCGAGTCGCGGTGTCCGAGCAACCGCGCCTTGAAGACGCGCGTGGTGTTGAGGACCAGCGTGTCGCCGGCGCGGAGGTACTCGGGGAGGTCGCGGAACCGCCGGTGGGCGATCGTGCCGCTCGCGCGGTCCACCACCATCAGCCGACTTTCGTCGCGCTGCGCGGCCGGCGCCTGCGCAATCCGGTCGCTGGGGAGCGCGTAATCGTAGTCGGTGGTGCGCGTACCGGTGCGACCGCTGGCGCGTGGCGGCGTGGTGGCCGGCGGGTCGCTCAGAACAGGTCCGCCTGGGATTCGGGTGGCCGGTTGGGCGGGGGGTAGCCGAGGTGGCGATACGCCTGGGCGGTGGCGGTGCGCCCACGCGGGGTCCGCTGGAGGAAGCCGTGTTGCACGAGGAAGGGCTCGTAGACCTCCTCGAGCGTGTCGGCGTCCTCCCCGACCGCGGCGGCGATCGTCCCGACGCCCACCGGACCGCCCTCGAACTTCTCGATGATCGCCCGCAGCAGTCGGGTGTCCATCTCATCGAGGCCGAACTCGTCCACGTCGAGCATCGCCAGCGCCTCGCGCGCCACGTCGCGCGAGATGTGGCCGTCCGCCTTCACCTGGGCATAGTCGCGCACGCGCCGCAACAGCCGGTTGGCGACCCGCGGCGTGCCGCGGGCGCGGCTCGCGAGCTCCTGCGCGCCGTCGGCGTCAATTCCCGCCGACATCACCGCCGCCGTCCGATGCACGACCTCCTCGATCTCCGAGGCCGGATAGTAGTTAAGCCGCAGCTCGATCCCGAACCGCGCCCGCAACGGCGCGGTGAGCATCCCGAGCCGCGTCGTCGCGCCGATCAGCGTGAACGGCTCGATTGCCATCGTGATCGTCTGTGCCTTCGGGCCCTCGGAGAGCCGGATGTCAATCTTCCAGTCCTCCATCGCCGGGTAGAGGAACTCGTCGATCACGGGGCGAAGACGATGAATCTCGTCAATGAAGAGGATGTCGCCGGCGCGGAGGTTGGTGAGGGTCCCCACCAGGTCGCCCGGCTTCTCGAGCGCCGGCCCCGACGTGGTATGGATGTTCACGCCCATCTCGCGCGCGATGAGCTCGGCGAGCGTCGTCTTGCCGAGTCCCGGCGGGCCGAAGAGCAGGGTGTGGTCGAGCGGCTCGCGGCGCGCGGTCGCGGCATCAATGTAGATGCGGAGCGCGTCCTTCACCTTCGCTTGGCCAATGAACTCGGCCAGCCGCTGGGGGCGCAACGAGAGCTCGACGACCGATTCGTCGGCGAGGACCTCGGGGGTGGTGATCTCGGCGCGGGCCATGCGCGGAATCTATCGCGCGAGCGCGGCGAGTGACCGCCGCACGAGGTCAGCGGCGGCCTCGTCCTTCGGCGCGTTGGCCAGCGCCGCGCGCACGGCGCGCTCGGCGTCGGCCGGCGCGTACCCGAGCGCGATCAGCGCACGGATGGCGTCGGCGCCGGGCCCGGTCGGGCCGACCTGCTTCCCGGGCATCGGCGCGTCCGTCGTGGCCGCGCCGTCCAGCTTGTCGCGGAGTTCAAGCACGAGGCGTTCGGCCAGCTTCTTGCCCACGCGCGGGACGCGCGTGAGGGTGGTCAGGTCGCCGTCGCGCACCGCCCGCACGAGGCGCTCGCCGGTGAGCGTGGAGATCAGGTTCATCGCCAGCGTCGGGCCGACCCCGGTCGTTCCCATCACCCGCTGGAAGAGCCGACGCTCCTCGGCGGTGGCAAATCCGTAGAGGTGCCACGCATCCTCGCGCACCACCATCGCCGTGTGGAGCGCAATCTCAGCGCCGGTCCTCGGCAGCGATTCGAGCACCGAGAGCGGAACCAGCACCTCGTAGGTGAGGCCGCCGGCGGTGAGCACCTCGATCCGGTCGAGCGCGTGGCCGACCAGCGTGCCCTGCACGCGGGCGATCATCGGCGCACCTTCAACGCCGCGCGCGCGCCCGCCACCGAGCGCGTGAACGGCAGCCGCATGGCGCAGGTGAGCGCCGCCGCGACGCCGTCGGCGGCATCGGCCGGCTGCGGCGCACTCTTCAGGCGGAGCAGCTTGGCGAGCATGAACTGCACCTGGCCCTTGGTGGCGGCGCCGGCGCCGACGACCGCCTTCTTGATCTCGGCCGGCGCGTACTCGTGGATCGGGATCCCGGCCTCGGCGCCGGCAAGGAGGATCACGCCGCGCGCGTGCCCGAGGACCAGCGTCGTGCGCACGTTGCGCGCGTAGAACGCGTCCTCGACCGCCATCGCGTCGGGCCGATGCCGCGCGAGCAATTCGCGCACGCCGTCGGCGATGTCCTTCAACCGCTCGGCCAGCGGGAGGTCCGGCTTGGTGCGGATGACGCCGCACTCGACGAGTTCGTTCACTCCACCGGGGTTCGCCCGGACAACGCCGAAGCCCGTGACCGCCGTCCCGGGGTCGATCCCGAGGATCAGCACGACGGACGCGGGACCGGACGGCTCACGTGGCGGGGATCTCCGCCACGTCGAGGTCGAAGTTCGCGTCCACCTTCTGCACGTCGTCGAGGTCCTCGATCGCCTCGAGGAGCTTGACCAACTGGCCGGCCGTCGCGCCCTCGACCCGCACGGTGTTCTGCGGGAGCCACGCCAGCTCGGCCTCGGTCGCGGTGAGTCCGGCCCGCTCCAACGCCGCCTTCACGCCGTGCAGCTCGGCGGGGGCGGTCGTGACGATGAACTGGCCCTCCTCGGCGGCGAAGTCCTCGGCGCCGGCCTCGAGCGCCTGTTCCATCACAGCGTCCTCCGACCGGCCGGCGGCGTCGAGGTAGATCTGCCCCTTTCGGTCGAACATGAACGAGACGGAGTTGCTGGTCCCGAGGTTCCCACCGAGGCGGGAGAGCTTGGCGCGGATCTCGGCGACGGTGCGGGTCGGATTGTCGGTGAGCGCCTGGATCATCAGGGCGACCCCGCCCGGTCCGTAGGCCTCGTAGAGCACTTCAACGTAGTCCACGCCCTCGAGCTCGCCCGTGCCCTTCTTGATCGCGCGTTCAATGTTCTCCTTCGGGCACGACTGGGCCTTGGCATTCTCAATTGCGGTGCGGAGGCGCGGATTCCCATCGGGGTCGCCACCGCCCGCCTTTGCGGCGACGGTGATCTCGCGCAGGAGCTTGGTGAACATCGCGCCCCGCTTCTTGTCGGTCGCGGCCTTGTAGTGCTTGATCTGCTTCCACTTGCTGTGACCGGCCATTGGACGGCAGAGGGAAGGTGGGAGGTGGGAGGTGGGAGCTGGGAGGGGGCAACTGCGCTCACCCCAGGCATTCCTAACATAAACGGCGCGGGGGGGGGGGGGGG
>JBBDYC010000012.1:0-56445 GCA_040901985.1 Gemmatimonadaceae bacterium | reverse complement strand
GGTCGCTTCCGGCGACCGCCCCCCGCGCCTTGCGCCGCCCGCTCAGTTGTAGCGGACCGTCAGGCTCGCCCGGAGCCCGCTGACGTCGGTCGCGCTGCCGTCCGCGGTCGAGTAGAGCGTGCCGATGGTAAAGCCGGCCTGCGGGTAGAGCGCGAAGCCGCCCGCCCCGATGCGCAGTCGCGCCCCGAGATTGATCAGGTTCCCGGCCCGGGCGCCATCCGCCTGCCAGAGGCGGACCTCGGTGCTCGGCTGCAGCAACATTTCGCCCAACGGAATGCTTACCGCAGCGCTGACGTTGAAGACGTTCTCCGGCGGCGCGTCGCTGCCGAGTCTCTCGCCCGCCAGGCGGTAGAGGTTCCACGCCGAGAGGAAGACGTCGGTGCCTCGGAAGGGAAAGCTCCAGCCGCCGCTGGCGATGATGCGGTCGCCGGTGCTGTAGGTGGTGTTGTCCGCGAGATCCTCGCCGAACATCGAGTAGGTCAGTCCGAGCGAGACCTGCCCGTCGCCGACCGGCCGGTCCGCGCTCAGGCGACCGCGGTACTCGTCGGCGGGGGTGAAGCGGAACTCGGTCGAGGCCACCTCGAACGCCGTGAACTCCGCCGACTTCCGCACACTCGCGCCGAAGCCGAGGTTCCAGTCGCCGGCCGGCCGCGCGTAGGCCACGCCGCCAGTGCCGGCCAATCCATTCCCCATTGACGAGATCGGATAGTTCAGGAAGTCGTTGCCGATCTGCCCGGCTGCCTCCTGCTGCGACTCGGGGACGCGGTATTGGCCGGTCGGGAGGTTCACGCCGACGGTGAACACCAGGGCCTGCTCGCCGACGCTGAAGTTCGCGCGGATCTGCGTGTCGGTGAGGCCGCTGATTGAACTCGTCGTCGAGTCGCCGACGCGGGCCTCGGAGTTGGCAAAGGCCGTCGAGATGTCCACCGAGATGCGTTCGCCGAAGGGGACGACCAGCACGACGGGCAGCGAGAACTGGGAGATTGTCCGTTCGCCGACGCCGCTGCCAAAGGTGTACTGGGTGAACGTGGGCGAAGTGATGACGGCAGCGTCCCGGATTCCCTGCGCGCCGGCGGCGGGCGAGAGCGCGGCAAGGAGCGCGGTGACGGCGAGGGGGCATCGCATCGGTCGGATCTCTCGCCTACGGGCGGCGGATGATGACAGTCACGGAGCCGGTACGCGGGGTTGGTTCGTCCGTGCCTCCGGTGCTGCTGGTCGCATCCCGGACCGGCGGCGCCGGGGCATTGGGCCGGGCGTCGGTATTCGCCACCGGCGTCACCGAGGGCGGATTCACATCCTGCGCGACCCTGGTGACGGTGTTGTTGACGCCATCGGTCGCGGCGAGCTCGCCCCTCGAGGCGGCCTCGATCTGCGCGCCCTCCGTGGTGCCCTGGAGTCCCGACTCGAGGGACGCCGACGTCACCAAGGTGCCCTGCAGAGCAGCCTGCGCGGCCTGGAACTGCGCCGCCGCCGCGCCGAAGCCCGGGTCATGCGCGCGCGCCTCGTCGAAGAAGCGCGTCGCGTCCTCGAACCGGCCGTCGTCGGCGGCCGCCAGTCCCCGGCTGTAGGCGAGGAAGGCGTCCATGTTCGTCGTCGCATGGCGGTCCACCAGCTGCCGCTCGGCGGGCGTGAGCGTCACGCCAAGCTGGTCAAAAATCCGGAAGACGAGTTGCTTCTGGAGCGCAAAGAGCGCGTCGAGGTCGTTGGTCACCGCCGCCGGCGTCGAGAGCTCGGAGGTCGCGACATCCACGATGTTGGAACTCAGCGTGAGCTGCGAGCCCGACTGGATGATCGCACCGGTGACGAGGCGTCCGGCCTGCAGCAGCCGTCCGGCGCGCGCGGCGGAGCCCGCCTCGACCAGGTCGCTCGACGAGAGTTGAATCTCGTCGGCCAACGCCTGCATCCGGTCGCGCTCGACGAGCGTCAGCTGCGCCGAGCGGCCGAGGTCGGTGATGATGAGCTCGGCCAGCCCGCGCTCGAGCGGCGCGAGGGACTGGTCGGCGCCGGAGAAGTGGAGCGGCGGCACCGCAATCGTCTGCGGCGAGCCCGGCGTCTGCGAGAGCGTGGCCTCGTTGGCGACCGCCGCCTTGGCGGCGGCAACAATCTCGAGGCGCGCCAGCGCGACAAGGCGGTCGCGGACCGCGTTGCGCACCCGGCGCGACTTCCCGAACTCGAGGTAGCCACTGTAGGCGGCGCGCGCGCCATCGTAGTCGTCCACCGCTTCCGCGCTGAGCCCGGCATAGAGGGCGCTGACCCCGTCGGCCGGATTGAGCTGGCGCGCCTGGTCGAGCACCGCGTGCGCGTCGCGGTACCGGTCGGCCTTGTAGTAGGCGACGCCGAGCGCTCGCAGCGCCGCAACGTTTGCCGGGTTGGCCTCGCGCGCCGCCTCCAGTCGCGCGACCGGGTCCCCGCGCTGCGCGTTCAGCGCCGGGGCGGCGAGCGCGAGCAAGGCGAAGGCCAAGAGCGGACGGACGGGTCGCATCACCACTCCTATCGGTCGGGATCGAGCATGTCTTCGAACCGGAGCCACTGCTTGTAGAAATACAGGTCCACGTAGCCAGTGGTGCCGTTGCGATTCTTGCGCACGAGCAACTCGGTGGCGCCTTCCACCCCATACCCCGGGGCGTACATTTCCTCCCGGTAGATCGCCAGCACCACGTCGGCGAACTGCTTGACGGCGCCGAGTGCCCCAAAGTCCTCCAGCGTGGGGCGCGGGTCCGCGCGCGCGCGCTCCCAGCCCGGCAGATGCGAGGTCACCAGCACTGCGACGTCGTTGTCGAGCGCGATGCCCTTCAACGTCCGCACCGCGGCGGCGAGCGACTCTTCCTGCGCCCCGGGTCCCCCGGCCAGCGCCTGCAGCGGATCCACGATCACGACCTGGACGCCGAGTTCGCGCACTCGCGCGCCAAGCCCCGCGACAGGGTCCGGCGGCAGGGGTTCCACGCGCGGCGCCTGGTCGCGCAGCCGCACCGCTGCCGCGCCCACGCTCGCCCGCGAGAGATCGTCCAGCTTGCCCAGGCGGAGTTCGTCCACCCGGGCCCGTCCTTCCACCGCCAACGCCCGCTCCATCACCCGCTCGGCGGTCATCTCGCCGGTGAGGAAGGCGACCGCCGTCCCGTCCTGCGCCATCCGCAGCGCCATCGCCAGCGAGAGCGCCGACTTGCCGCTCCCGACATCGCCACCGAGCACCACCAAGTCGCCGCGGCGAATGCCGCCGCCGAGCCACCGGTCCACACTCGGAAAGCCGGTGCGGAAAGTGTCCGACGCCGCGGTGCCGTCGGCGGCGAGGTCCACCCGTCGCATCACGCGGGAGATCGGGGAGATGTCGGTGGGGCGCAGGCGGACCTCAAAGGACTATGGATGACCGAGGAGCCCTATTCTACGGCCCGGTGGGGAGCCCCGGCAAGCGCGGCAGCATCGGCCCGGAGCCCGTCGGCAAGACGCACCAGCTCGGAACGTGCCACCCGGTCAAGGTGCGCCGCCGTGACGTCGGTCACCTGTGTCAGGGCGTCCGCCGCCGCGCCGAGGTCGGCGCCCGCGGTCGCCGCAAAGGATCGCTGAAGCGCGACGCGGACCTTGGCGGGTACGGTCAGCGCGCCAAGCCAGGTGCGCGCGCCCTCGGCCCGCAGCGTCCGCGCCGCCACCGGCAACGGGTGCGCGCCGCGCAGCGAGGCCGCCAGTCGCGCCGCCACCAAGGCGCCGAGCAACGACTCCCGGGCCCCGCCCACCGCCGAGCGCACCGCCAACGCCAGCAGGCCCGGACAGGGGAAGCGCGCGGGCTCGGGCGCGAAGGGCGGCGGCGAGTGGGACACAGCGTCAAACTGCCCTTCCGCGTTCGACGCCGGAAGGGGCTATCTTGCGTCCCAATGCGGCTCTATCGCCGGCTCCTGGCCTTTCTCCGTCCCCACAGCTGGCGTCTCGCCGGGAACGTGGTGCTGAACGTCACGGCGGCCGCCCTCGACGGCATCGCCTTCACGCTCCTCATCCCCTTTCTCAACACGCTCTTTGGGCGGCCGACGAAGATCGCCGAGGATATGGGATGGCTGAGCGACCTGCAGGAGTGGCTGATCGGCTCGTTCCTCGTGCCGGACGACCCGATGGGGTCGCTCCGCAGCGTGATCCTCGTCATCATCGCGATGGTGACGCTCAAGAACGTCTTCCTCTGGGCGGGGGGACAGCTCGGCGCGTCGCTCCAGGAGTACATCACGCGCGACCTGCGCGCCGCCGTCTTCACGCATATGCAGCGCCTGCCGATGTCCTGGTTCGGGCGCACCAAGACCGGGCAGATCATCGCCCGCATCCTGACCGACTCGGAGCAGACGAAGGCAATCCTCGCCGAGGTCGCGACGCGGACCGTCCAGAACGCCGCGCAGATCGTCGTGACGATCGCCATCCTCTTCACGATGTCGCCGCGGCTGACGCTCTACGCGCTCGTCATCGCGCCGGTGCTGATCGGTCTCCTGCAGCCGCTGCTCCGCCGGCTCCGCAAGGGGCACCGGCGGCTCCGCAACGAGTACGGCGAGATCACGAGCGTGCTGCAGGAGGTGGTGAGCGGAATCCGCCTGGTGAAGTCGTTCCGCGGCGAGGGCTATGAGGACCAGCGGTTCCTCGGCGCGTCGGCCCGGTATTCGAAGGGGATGACGCGGATCCAGCGACTCTCGCTCCTCTCGGCGCCGCTGACCGAGGTCCTCGGGACCATCGTCGCGGTCGGGATCCTCTGGATCGGGGCGCGCGAGGTCCTCGAGCTTCGCACGATGGATGGCGGCACGCTGATCACCTTCATGATCCTCGTGATGCGGCTGCTGCAGCCGCTCAAGCAGCTGTCCCAGGCGCCGACGACGGCCCAGCTCTCGCTCGCCGCGGCCGAGCGCCTGTTCGACGTGCTTGACCAGCCGACGGAGGCGCAGTCCGACCGCGGCACGCGGACGGTGGATGGGCTCCACACGGGGATCGCCTTCGAGGACGTGAGTTTCGCCTACGGCCGCGAGCGCGTGCTCGAGGGAATCACGTTTGCGGCGCGCCGCGGAGAGGTCGTCGCGCTGGTCGGCGCCAGCGGGGCGGGGAAGAGCACCCTGGTGGACCTGATCCCGCGCTTCATCGAGCCGACTGCCGGCCGCCTGCTGCTCGACGGCGTGGACGCGCGGGAGATCGCGCTGCCGTCGCTGCGGGCGCTGACGGGGATCGTCAGCCAGGACACGGTGCTGTTCAACGACACCGTGCGGGCGAACATCGCCTATGGCGCGGCGGCGCGGTACTCGCCGGAGCAGATCGAGGCGGCGGCGCGCGCGGCCAACGCCCACGAGTTCATCAGCGCGCTTCCCGAGGGCTACGGCACCGTCCTCGGCGAGCGCGGCACCCGGCTCTCCGGTGGTCAACGGCAGCGCCTCGCAATCGCCCGCGCCCTCCTCACCGACCCGCCGATCCTGATCCTCGACGAGGCGACCTCGGCGCTCGACACCGAGAGCGAGCGGCTGGTGCAGGAGGCGATTGACCGCCTCCTCGCCGGACGCACCGTCTTCGTGATCGCGCACCGCCTCTCGACGATCATCCACGCGGCGCAGATCCTCGTGCTCGACCGCGGTCGGATCGTCGAGCGCGGCACGCACGCCGAGCTGCTCGCGCGCGGCGGGGCCTACGCGCGGCTCCATCACCTGCAACACCGCCCGGCGCGCGATGGCGACGCCTGAGGGCGCCGGGCGGCCGACGCTGGTCCATCACGTCGAGTACTGGGCGCTCCGCGCGGTCAGCACGCTGCTCCGCCCGTTCGGCTGGCGCACCGGGTCGCGCCTCGGGGCGTTCGTCGGCGGCCTCGCCTGGCGGCCGCTCGCCATCCGGGCCGATCGCGTGGAACGGGCGATCCGCGCCGCCTTTCCCGAGTTCGACGACGCGCGCGTCGCCGCGGTGGCGCGCGCGTCGTACCGCGGACTCGGCTGCGTCGCGATCGAGAGCATCGCGCTCTCGCGCGCCGACCGCCAGGAAGTGCTCGACGCGTTCGTCGAGCCCGCCGAGGGGTGGTCCCTGCTCGAGGCCGGGCTCGCCCGCGGCGACGGCGTGGTGCTGGTCAGCGGCCACATCGGGAGCTGGGAGCTGTGCGCCGCCTATATGGCGGCGCGCGGCGCGCCGGTGGACGCGATCGCGATGCATATGGTGAACCCGCTCAGCGACGCCTTCTTCAGGCGGACCCGCGAGCGGCTCGGCGTGCGCGTGATCTTCGATGACGCGGCGATCCGGCAGATCCCGCGGTCGCTCAAGGCCGGTCGCGCGGTGGGATTCCTCTCCGACCAGGGGGCGAAGGGACTCGCCTCGACCTTCGTGCCGTTTTTCGGGCGGCCGGCGAAGACGCCGCGCGGCGCGGCGGTCTTTGCGCTGCGCGGCGACCTGCCGTTGCTCTTCGTCGCGGCAATCCGCCAGCCGGACGGGCGCTACCGCTTCCACGCCGAGGCCGTGCCGCTCGCCCAGAGCGGTGAGCGCGAGCGCGACGTGGACGCCACCGTCCTGAACTACACGCGGGTGCTCGAACGGTACGTACGCCGGTATCCGGAACAGTACTTCTGGCAGCATCGGCGGTGGCGTCGCCAGCCGCCGGACACCCCGCCGCACCTGCGCGAGCCGTGAGCGCGCCGCCGTACGATGTCGGCGCGCTCCGCTCGCGCGAGTACCCGTGGGAGGCGCGCGGCGAGGCGGCGCACTTCGACCACGCCAGTGTTGGCGTGCTCCCGCAGCGCGCGCGCGACGCGGTGGCCGCCTACAACGACCGGCGCGCCGAGATGCATCGGATGCGCGGCGAGGACTTCTTCCCCATCCTCGACCGCGGCCGCGCCCTCGCGGCGCGGCTGATCGGGGCCGACCCGGCGGAGATTGCCCTCACGACCAACACGAGTTGGGGCGTCAACCTTGCGGCCTACGCGCTCCCGCTCGGGCCGGGCGACATCGTGCTGGGGAGCGAGGGGGAGTTCCCGGCCAACGTCTATCCGTGGATGGCGGCGGCACGGGCGCGCGGGTTCACGTTCGAGTTGCTGCCGATGGACGGCACGGCGGTGGACGAGGCGACGGTCCTGCGCCGCGTCGCCGACGACCGCCGGGTGAAGGGTGTGGCGCTCTCCTGGGTCTCGTTCTGGAGCGGGTCGCGGGTCAACCTGGCCCGCATCGGCGCTGCCTGCCGCGCGCGCGGCGCCTGGTTTGCCGTGGACGCCATCCAGGGGCTCGGCGCGGCGGCGCTCGATGTGCGCGCGGCGCACGTGGACATCCTCGCGACCGGCGCGCAGAAGTGGCTCTGCTCACCCTGGGGGAGCGGGTTCGCCTACGTGCGGTCGGCGCTGATCGGGGCGCTCGAGCCGCCGGCCGCGGGATGGCTCGCGCAGGCGAGCGGCGGCGACTTCGCGCGATTCCTCGACTACGATCCCGCCTGGCGCGACGACGCCCAGCGCTTCGAGGTCGGGTCGCTGCCGATCCAGGACTTCGTCGGGATGAACGCGACGCTCGACCTCCTGCTGGAGCTGGGAGCGGAGCGGATCGAGCGGCACGTGCGCTCGCTTGCCGACCGACTGGTGTCCTGGGCGGCGACACGGCCGGATGTGCGTCTCCTGACCCCGGCCGACGCGTCGCGCCGCGCGGGAATCGTCGCGCTGGTCACCGCCGACGTCGAGCGAGACGCGAGGCGGCTGCGCGACGCGCGCCTCACGCACGCGGTGCGCGAAGGGGCGATCCGACTCGCGCCGCACTTCCACAACACGCTCGAGGAGGTCGAGCGGGCAATCGCCGCGCTCGACGCCGGTCGCTGACCGCGGCGCGCCCCGACGCCGATCGCTCACCGGCGCGCTACCTTGGAGCGATGCCGTCCCCACCCACCCCGTCGCCGCTCACTCCGTCGCAGCTCGCCGAGTTGCGTGCCGAGCTCGAGACCGAGCTCGGGCGACTGCGCCGCTCGATGCGGATCTCGGAGGCGACGGCTGGACCGGTGGCGCTCGATCAGACCGCCGTCGGCCGCCTTTCGCGGATGGACGCGATCCAGTCCCAGGCGATGCAGAAGGGACTGCACGAACGCGAGCTTGGCCGCCTCGGCGCGCTCGAGTCCGCGGTCCGCCGGCTCGACGATGGCACCTTCGGTTTCTGCGACGGGTGCGGGGTGCCGATCCCCTTCGGCCGCCTCCTCGTGATGCCCGAGGCGCGCCACTGCACCGCGTGCAGCGGAACGGGATAGGCCGACCCGTTAGCTTCCGGGATGAGTTCGCTCTCCATCCGTCGCACCTTCGCGATCATCTCGCACCCCGACGCCGGCAAGACCACCCTCACCGAGAAGCTCCTCCTCTACGGCGGCGCGATCCATCAGGCGGGATCGGTCAAGGCGCGCCGCGCCCAGCGACACGCCACCTCCGACTGGATGGCGCTCGAGCAAGAGCGCGGCATTTCCGTCACCAGTTCGGTGCTCCAGTTCGAGTACCACGGCTACCAGGTGAACCTCCTCGACACGCCGGGTCACCAGGACTTCGGTGAGGACACGTTCCGCACGCTCGTCGCCGCCGACAGCGTCGTGATGCTGCTCGACAACCGCAAGGGCGTCGAGGAGCGGACCCGCCAGCTCTTCGACGTCTGCCGACGTCGCCGGATGCCGATCTTCACCGTCGTCAACAAGTGCGACCGGGTGGGCGAGGATCCGCTCAAGCTCGTCAGCGACCTCGAGAACGAACTCGGCATCACCGCCGTCGCCGCGAACTGGCCGATCCACATCGGCTCGATGATCCACGGGACGATCTTCCGGGGCGTCTATGATCGGAGGCGCAAGCGCGCCTATCTCTTCGAGCGCGACGCCAAGCACGGGGCCGACCGCGTGGCGACCCGCGTGATCGCCCTCCCGACGCCCGGCGACCCGGCGCTCGTCGCGGCGCTTGGCGGCACCGAGGAGGCCGTTGAGTCGGCGGCGCGCCTCGCGCACGACATCGAGCTGCTCGACATGGCCGGTCACGAGTTTGACGCCGCGGCGATCCGCCGCGGCGAACAGACGCCGGTCTACTTCGCCTCGGCGCTCACGAACTTCGGCGTAGAGCCGTTTCTCGAGGACTTCCTCCCGCTCGCCCCGCCGCCGGTCGGCCGCGACAGCAGCGCCGGCGTCATTCCGCCGGAATCGCCGGCGTTCACGGCATTCGTCTTCAAGGTGCAGGCCAACATGGACCCGCGGCATCGCGACCGCGTGGCCTTCCTGCGGGTCTGCTCCGGTCGCTACGTGGCCGGCCTCGAGGTCGCGCACGTGCGCACCGGCAAGAGCTTCAAGCTGGCGCCGCCGCAGCAGTTCCTCGGCCGCGAGCGCGCCTTTGCCGAGGAGGCGCTGCCCGGCGACGTCGTCGGCGTGCACGACCGCGGGACGCTGCGCATCGGCGACACGCTCGCCGGCGCCGATGCGCCACGCACCGCGGACGGCCGACTCGCCGAGTACGTCGGGATCCCGCGCTTCGCGCCGGAGCACTTTGCGCGGATCGTCTCGAAGGACCCGCTGCGGCGCAAGGCGCTCGACAAGGGGCTGCGCGAGCTGACTGAGGAGGGGGCGGCGCAGGTCTTCTACCTCGAGTCGCAGATGGGGCCGGTGCCGGTGGTCGGTGCGGTCGGCCTCCTCCAGTTCGACGTGATGGTGCACCGGCTGCAGCACGAATACGGTGCGCCCTGCACGCTGGAGAACCTTCCGTATCGGTATCCGCGCTGGGTCACCGGGTCCACCGCGGCGATCGAACGCCTCGGCGCGTCAGCAGATCTCACGCTGCTCTACGACGCAAAAGGGCATCCGGTGCTCGTCTTCCGGGACGAGTGGCGGCTGCGCTGGGCGCTGGAAAAGGGTCCGGAGAGCGGGTTGGCGTTTCTCACGGAAGCGCCGTAGCGCCGGCCCGCGCGGCGCTCAGCCGGTGAGCTCGACGATCGCGATCTCCCGCCCGCCCTTCCGCACGAGCATCCAGCGCCCGCGCACGGCATCGCCCGCCGGCACGCGTACCGTATCCGCGGCCAGCTTGGCCCCGTTCACCGACACCGCGCCCTGCTGCACGAGCTTCCGCGCCGCCGTCTTCGACAGCGCGAACGCGGTCGCCAGCACGTCCACGATGTCCACCGCGCCCGCCGCGCCCTCCACGACCCTGACGCACGGCATCTCGGCCGCGAGCACCTTGAACTCCGCGTCCTTCAGCGCGTGCGCATCCGCCTTCCGGTCGAAGACGGTCGCCGATACCCGGTCGGCGAGCGCCGCCGCACCCTTGCCGTGCACCAGCGTCGTCACCGCTGCCGCGAGCGCCTTCTGCGCCCCGCGCTCGTGCGGCGCGGCGGCGTGCGCCGCCTCGATCCGCTCGATCTCGTCCCGTGCCAGCAGGGTGAACGTCCGGAGCAACTGCGCGACCTCGGCGTCGTCGGCGTTGATCCAGTACTGGTAGAATTGGTACGGGCTCGTCCGCCCGGCGTCGAGCCAGACGGCGCCCGCCTCGGTCTTCCCGAACTTCTTCCCGCTCGCGTCGGTCAGCAGCGGGAAGGTCAACCCGTGTGCCTCGCCCCGCACCGTGCGCCGGATCAACTCGGTGCCGGCGGTGATGTTCCCCCACTGGTCGCTGCCACCGAGCTGGAGCGTCACCCCGTCCTTCTCGTGCAGGCGTTGGAAGTCGTACGCCTGGAGCAGCATATAGGAGAACTCGGTGAAACTGATCCCGCTCTCCATCCTCGACTTCACCGATTCCTTCTGCATCATCCAATTCACGGTGAAGTGCTTCCCCACCTCGCGGAGGAAGCCGATCAGCTTCGCCTTGGCGAGCCACTCGGCGTTGTCGCGCACGAGCACGCGCTTCCTGGCGTCGTCGGCGCCGAGCGCGTTGGCGGCGACGCGGCGTATCTGCGCCTCGATGGACGCGGCGTTCGCGCGGACCTCCTTGGCCGACCGCATCGGCCGCTCCTCGCTCTTCCCGCTCGGGTCGCCGATCATCGCGGTCCCGCCGCCGACCAGCGCCAGCGCGGTGTGGCCGGCACGCGCCAGGCGCACCAGGCCCATCAGGGAGACGAGGTTCCCGACGTGGAGACTCTCGGCCGTCGGGTCGAACCCGCAGTAGCCGACCACCGGCCCACGGGCGAGCGCCTCGGCGCATCCCTCGGTCTGCTGGTGGAGCAGCCCGCGCCAGGCGAGCTCGTCGTGGAGGGGAGTCCGGGTGGGCGGCATGCCGGAAAGCTACGGGAGATGGACGGCGAAGTCACCAGCGGGGTAGCACCGCCGCGAACCCCTCCTTCCTCGCGGCTCATTTCCCCTGCCGTTTGGTTAGTTTCCGCTCCACGCCATGCGACTCTCCGCCACCCAACGTGCCGTCCTGATCTACGCCGCCATCGGCGTCCTTGGCCTCGGCTTCCTCGGGATGGCCAGTTTCGGCGTCTATTGGACCTGGTTCCTCTGCAGCGCGGAGACCTGTCCGTCAATCGAGCAATTCAATGAGTACCGCCCGCGCCAGCCGGCGCGCCTGCACGCGCGGGACGGCCGGTTCATCGGAGAGGTTGGGCTCGAGCGCCGCTCGCTTGTCACGCTCGACCAGATCCCGGCGCACGTCATTGACGCGTTCGTGATCACGGAGGACAAGCGCTTCTACGGACACGCGGGGATCGACTATCCGCGCGTCGTAGGCGCCCTGCTGGCGAATATCCGGGCCGGCAGTTTCGTCGAGGGATTCTCGACGATCACGATGCAGTTGGCGCGGAACATCTTCCCCGAGCAGCTGCCGTCGCGGACCAAGGCGTCCAGCGCGATGGCGAACCTGACGCGCAAGTTCCGCGAGGCCAAGGTGGCGCGTCAGCTGGAACGGCGCTTTTCCAAGGAGCGGATCCTCGAACTCTACCTGAACCAGATCTCCTTCGGGTCGGGCGCGTTCGGTGTCGAAGCCGCCGCCCAGCGCTACTTCGGGCGCTCGGTCAGCCAGATCACCGTGGCCGAGGGGGCGATGCTGGCGGCCCTCCCGAAGGCGCCGTCGCGCTACAATCCGCGCCGATTCCCCGATCGCGCGATCCAGCGTCGGAACACGGTGCTCGAGTTGATGCGTCGTGCCGGCGTCCTCTCCGACGCCGACGCCTCGGTCGCCAAGGCCTACCCGCTCCGACTCTACCGTCCCGCACGCGGCGCCGGCGAGATCGCCCCCTACTTCGTCGAGTGGGTCCGCGCCGAGCTCGAACGTCGGTTCGGCCGGCAGGTCTACGACCAGGGGCTGCGCGTCGTGACGACCCTCGACCTCGATATGCAGGGCGCCGCCGAGCGCGCAATGGAGCGTCAGCTGCGCAACATCGAGGCGGGAACGTACGGCGAGTTCTTGCATCAGACGTACGAGGCCTACCTCGCGCGCGCCGCCGGCGGTGCCGACGGGGCCGCGGTCGTGGCGAACTCCCCGTACCTGCAGGGCGCGTTCGTCGCGATCGACCCGCGCACCGGCGCGGTCCGCGCCCTCGTCGGTGGCCGCGACTTCGACGACTCCAAGTTCGACCGCGCGACGCGCGCCCTCCGGCAGCCCGGCTCGACCTTCAAGCCGATTGTCTACTCGACCGCCATCCGCACGGGGCGTCCGACCACCTACTTTCTTGACGATGAGCCAATCGAGGTCCCGCAACTCGACGGCTCCCTGTGGACCCCGCAGAACTACGACCTGAGATTCGAGGGTCGAATCACGCTGCGCCGGGCGCTCATCCGGTCGCGCAACCTGCCGGCGATCCGGCTCGCGATGGAACTCGGCGAGGGAAGTGTGGCCGAGATGGCGAAGAACTTCGGCATCACGACGCGCGTCCCCGCGTACCCCTCGATCGCCCTTGGCTCCGCGGACGTCATTCCGCTCGAGATGATCGCCGCCTACTCGACCTTCGCGAACCTCGGCTGGCGCGTCACGCCCGACCCAATCCTTCTCGTCGAGACCCTCGATGGGCGCCGGCTGTACGAGCACTCGGCCGAGCGGATCCAGGTCCTCTCGCGCGAGGAGGCGTGGATCATGGTGGATATGCTGAAGGACGCCGTGCGCCGCGGCACCGGCGTGGCGGTCTGGAACAGCGGCTTCCACACACCGTCGGGCGGGAAGACGGGAACCACGAACGACTACACTGACGTGTGGTACGTCGGCTTCACGACCGACCTGGTGGCGGGTGTCTGGATGGGATTCGACCAGCCGAAGGAGATCATGGGCAACGCGCAGGGCGGGCGCCTCGCCGCCCCCGCCTGGATCTCGTTCATGCGCGAGGTCTACGAGCGCAAGCCGACGCCGCCCGACTGGCCGCGACCGCCCGGCATCGTCACCGTGGAGATTGACCCGGCGACGGGGCTGCGCGCCGGCATCGGCTGCCTCTCCGATACGGTGCGCGTCGAGGTCTTCCTGCCCGGCACGGAGCCCGTCACCGAGTGTCCGCGAAGGGGGTTCATCTTCCCGTGACCTCGCGCGTCCGCTGGCACGCGCGCTGGGTGCTGCCCATCGTGACGCCGCCGATCACGGACGGGACCGTCGTCACGGAGGACGATCGAATTGTCTGGGTCGGGCCGCGCGCGAGTGCGCCGGCCGGGGGCCGTGACGAGGACCTCGGCGATGCGCTGCTGACCCCGGGTCTCGTCAACGCCCATTCGCATCTCGACCTCACGATGATGCGCGGCTTCCTCGCCGACCTCCCGTTCTTTGCCTGGGTGCGCACGCTCACGCGGGCCCGCGGCGCGGTCCTCGAATCGGCCGATTTCCTCGACGCGGCGCTCGCCGGCGTGGCCGAGGGACTGCGCACCGGGATCACCTGCTTCGGCGACACGGCGCCGGGCGACGAGTCGTTCGAGGCGATGCGGCGGTGTGGCGTGCGCGGCATCGCCTACCGCGAGGTCTTCGGGCCGGATCCGGCGGACGCATCGGGATCGCTCGCGGCACTCAAGGCGCAGGTGGCGGCGATGCGGGAGCGGGCGACCCCGTTGGTCGGCGTCGGCGTGTCGCCGCACGCCCCGTATTCGGTGAGCGACGCGCTCTACCGGGCGGTCGGTGCCTGGGCGCAGGGCGAGGCCCTGCCGGTCGCCGTGCACATCGGCGAAAGCGACGAGGAGGTCGCGCTCGTGACGCGCGGCGAGGGGCCATTTGCCGGCTTCCTGCGTGAACGCGGCATTGCGGTCGAACCGCGCGCCGCGTCGCCGCTCGCGCTCCTGCAGGCGGCCGGTCTCGTCCGCCCGGGAACCCTGCTTATCCACTGTGTACACGTGGACGATGGGGCGGCGCCGGCAATCGCCGGAGCCGGTTGCGGCGTGGCACACTGCCCGGTGTCCAACGCCACGCTCGGCCATGGGATCGCGCCGCTCACGGCGCTTGTCGCCGCCGGCGCGCGGGTCGGCCTCGGCACCGACTCGATGGCGTCGAATCAGCGGATGGACCTCTTTGAGGAAGCCCGCGTCGCCGCGCTGCAGCAACGCGCGCGCAGTGGTCGTCCCGACCCGATTTCCCCCCGCGCGGCGCTCCGGCTCGCGACGCTCGGCGGCGCCGAGGCGCTCCGGCTCGACGCGCTGGTCGGGTCGCTCGAGGCCGGCAAGCAGGCCGACCTCGCCGCGTTCGAACCACCGGCGGACATCGCTGGCTCGCTCGAGCCCGAAGCGGTGCTCGTGCTCGCCGGCGGACCACGCTCCCTGCGTCGCGTGGTCGTCGCGGGAGCGGAGCGCGTGCGCGACGGCGAGGTTCTCGGCGCCGACCCCGCCGTGCCGGCTCGCGTGGCCGACGCGGCCGAGCGCCTCAATCGGTGGCGGAGCGCAGGGATGCGCGGTTAGTTTCGTCCGACCGCAGGCCTGTCATCCCACATCTCCCATCCCTCCCAGTGACCTTGCCCCGAGGCAGCGGCGCCACCGACGTCATCTGGCGGAACGGCGCGCTCATCCCGTGGGACGATGCGACGCTCCACGTGATGAGCCACGTCGTGCATTACGGCTCGAGCATCTTCGAGGGGATTCGTTGTTACAAGGGTCCCTCGGGCGGCGCGGTGTTCCGGCTGCGCGAGCATATGCGGCGCTTCGTGGATTCGGCGCGCGTCTACCGAATGCCGCTCGCCTTTACGGCCGACCAGCTGTGCGAGGCGGTCGTCGAGACCATCGGCGCCAATGGACTCGAGCAGTGCTACATCCGGCCACTGGCGGTCCGCGCCGGCCAGGAGATGGGGGTCCTGCCGAGCAATGCGCCGGTCGAGGTCTTCGTCATCTGCTGGAAGTGGGGCGCCTACCTCGGCCCCGACGCGCTGGAACAGGGGGTGGACGTGACGGTCTCGAGCTGGCGTCGGGCGGCGCCGGGGACCATCCCGGCAATGGCGAAGGCCGGGGGGAACTACCTGAGCTCCCAGCTCTCGAAGATGGAGGCCCGGGTGGACGGGTATGTCGAGGGGATCATGCTCGACGTCCACGGCCATCTTTCCGAGGGGAGCGGGGAAAACCTCTTCCTGGTCCGGGACGGCATCCTCTACACAGCGCCCCTCTCCGCGAGTATTCTCCAAGGGATCACGCGCGCCTCGGTGGTCGCCATCGCCGAGGATCTGGGTTACGAGGTACGGGAAGCCCTGATGCCGCGCGAGATGCTCACGCTGGCGGACGAGGTTTTCTTCAGCGGGACGGCGGCGGAGATCACGCCGATCCGCTCGGTGGACCGCACGCCCGTGGGGGACGGGAGACGAGGCCCGATCACCCGCGCGATCCAGGAACGCTACCTCGCCATCGCCACCGGGAGAGCCACCGACAGCAGGGGGTGGCTCACTCCGGTCCCCGCGGCCGCGCTGAGGAGTTGACCGTCACCCGACGGTCGCTGCCGTGGCGAGGCCCACACTGAGGAACTGACCGTGACCGTCGGCTGTCTCGCGCTCAACGCTAGCTTCGAACCCCTGACGATGGTGCCGCTCAAGCGCGCCCTGCGTCTGGTGATCGATGGCAAGGCCGAGATCGTCGAGGCGGACCGCGGCCGCGCGGTGCACTCGGAACGGCTCTCCCTGCCGCGCCCGGTGGTGATCCGGCTCCGCAAGTTCGTGCACGTGCCGCGGCGCTTCCGGCGGCAGGTGACCAACACCTTCCTCTTCGCCCGCGACGGCTACCGGTGCCAGTACTGCGGGCGTGCCAGCTATGAACTGCGGACCCGCGAGTCGCTTACCCGCGACCACGTGGTGCCGATCTCGCGCGGCGGCGTCAACGCGTGGACGAACGTCGTGACCGCATGCTCGCCCTGCAACACGCGCAAGGCGAACCACCTGCCGGATGAGTGCGGGATGCATCTGTTGCACAAGCCGGTCGAGCCGCACTTCGTGCACCTCTCGTGGGCGGTGCGGCGGCTGACGCCGACCCAGTCGCGCTACATCAAGCTCTTCTACGGCGCGGCGGTGGTTCGGCAGCTCGAGGCGATGGAGCGCCGGCACGGGGGCGTGCTCCCGCCGGAGGCGCAGGCGATCTAGCCGTTCGGCGGCCGGAAGGTCGCCGACCGCGCCCCGTACTCGCGACGCTCCCCGCCGAGGATTCGCGACGTCAGCGAGCGGAGTCCCCGCGTGAACGCCGTGCCGGGGTTCCGTCGGCCGCGCACGGCCGGCTGCAGCTCCCCGCGGAGCCACCGGCTCACCTCGTCGAGATCCGTCATGGACAGCGTCTCGACGTCGAGTTCCACCTTGTAATAGAAGCGGCGATCCGACGCCGGCGCGGTGATCGGCACCCGGACGGGCCGCTCCACCGCCGCCTCGGCGTCCTCGATCCGCGCGAACGCCCCGAGCGAGAGCTGGCGGTCGCCGACGACCTGCATCACCTCGTACATCTGGTCCACGCCGCGCAAGCTCACGACGACGTCCCACTCCGCCGTGCGGTGCAGCTGGTCGAACCAGCGCTCGCTCGACCAGAGCTCGACGCGGAAATGCAGGTGCGCCGGGAATCCGCTGCGCAGGAGCTCGCGCATCCGCTCGTCGGACAGCACACCGGCCGCGCGCACGAGCGGGCCTTCGCTGGTGAGGCGCGTCGGAGTCGGAAGCTGGATCTCGACGCGCGGCGCGTGCTGCGCGGCCAACGGGGCCGCGAGCGGCGCCGCCAGCGACGCCGCCCGCAGCGCCGCAACGGCGAGGATCGGGAGTACGCGCCGGAGGATCACGTCAGAAGCGACGTCCGATACGGACGTAGAAGTTCACCGGTTCCTTGGGCGTGGACGTGGCCTTGGCGACGTAAAGACCCAGCGCCCCGAAGTCCACGCCGCCGCCGAGCGTCGTGCGGAAGCTCGAGAGATCGGGGATTCCCGCGTCGTGCCGGATCCCGGGGTCGCCCGCGTCCACGCGCCAGCCGCGGCCGGCGTCGGCAAAGAGCACCCAGGCGCCGCGCGTGTTGATGCCGAGCCGCCACCACTCGTCCTCGTGGTCGGTCCGGACCATCCCGAAGCTGAACTCCTGGCGCAGTTCAAGCTGCGCCAGCGCGACCCGGTCGCAGAGCGCGGGGCGTCCCTCGCGGTCGGCGATCCCGCCGCAGGTGAAGACGTCGGTGTCGTGCGCCGCGCGCCGGAAGTCGTAGCCCTCGATCGCCCCCGGACCGCCCACCGAGAGTCGCCGCTGGTTAGGCAGCGGATCGCCGCCCAGCCGACCACCGGTCACGAGGCGCAGGTTGAGTGCGGTCCCGGAGGAGAGTCTGTTGTAGCGCCGGGCGTCGAAAAAGCCGCGCGTATAATTCACCGGCGCCGGCGTGTCGAGCTGCCCGGCGACACTTCCGGTGTCGCGGGCGATCGTGCCCCGCCCGCGCTCGAGGTCCGCCTTCACGAACCAGCCGCCGGTCCACGGCGAGCGCAGACGCTCCCGCGTGTCCACGAGGAGCCGAACGCCGAGCAGGTCCACCCGGCCGACGTCCATCCCCGGGTTCACGCGCCACGGATCGGTGTCGCCGAACAGCGAAAACGGATGCCGCGCCGGGACGGCACGCCACTGCTCGGTACCGAACACGACATTCAGCGACACCTCTTCGCCGATCCGCCCGCCGGCGGCCCCCTCCACGCCGTGCCGTCCGTAGTGGTCGCGAAGGTCGCGGTGCAGGAGGAAGGTCGAGACGCCCGCCTCGGATTCCTTGAGCTGCCACGACTCGACCGGCTCGATGACGTCGAAGAGCCGTCCGCTCAGCACGAGCCCGTAGTCCACGCCAACACGCACGGTGGCGCGCGCATCGTGGCCGATCGTTCCGCGATCCCAACGGATAGGGCCGGCGGTCCGGACCACGCCGAGCGCCTCGACCTCGACACGCCCCCAGGGAGTCGGACGACGGAAGCGCGGCCCCATCAGCACCGGCAGGCCCTCGACGCGATTGTAGGTCCGGACAGCGACGAAGAAGAGCTCGGTGTAGGAATCGCCGCGCTCCTCCCACATCCCGCGCCCGAGGCGCGGCCGCCACTCGCCGGGCACCGATTCCACCGGTTCGATCCGGTCGCCATCCAGGGTGTACTGCAGCAGTTCGGCCTGCGTGCGGATCTCGCCGCCAATCGCTGCGCCCTCGTCGCGGCGGATCGTCCCGCCGATGACGACGAGGTCGCGTCCAATCCGCGCACCGGCGAGGAGCTGCACGTCGGCGTTGATCGCCACCAACGTGCCGGTGATCCGCCCGGCGATCAGCACCGGCCCGTTCAGCACGGCGACCGTTCCGTCCACCACCTGCCCGTCGGGGAGGTCGTAGGAGCCAATGATGCGGAAGGTCGCTCCCGCGTTGTACGTCGCCACGGCGATTGCCGCGGCGCCGCGCGTGTCACGTTGCTGCGCCGCGGCATCCGCACCCACCAGTAGCAGGGCGAGGGCCAGCGAGAAGGTCCATCTCATCGTTCGCTCCACGGTGTCGAGGTCGTCACTCTACCCCGCCGATGCCGAGGCGACGCATGCGCCGATAGAGATTCGGTCGGTCGGTCTGCAACCGGCGCGCGGCCTCGGCCACCACGCCCCCGGCCGCCTGGAGCGCGCGCTGGATGAGCAGGCGTTCGTACTCGTCGAGGGCGTCGCTCAAGGCGCCCTCGAGCCGCTCGCCGCTTGGCAGCGTCGCCGGCGCCGCGGTCGCGATGTCCGACGTCGGGAGGACGCTCGCCACCGCCTCGAGCCCGATGGCCTGGCCGGCGAAGAGGATGCTCAATCGCTCGACGATGTTCGCCAGTTCGCGCACGTTCCCCGGCCAGCGATAGCGCGCCAGCGCCTCGACGGCCTCCGGCGTCCAGGTCGGCGCCGGTTGGCCGCTCCGACGGCGGTGGATCGCCGCGAAGTGGAGCACGAGGTCGGGGATGTCGCCCGGATGTTCGCGCAGCGGCGGCACCGAGAGCGGGATCACGTTGAGGCGAAAGTAGAGATCCTCCCGAAAGCGGCCGTCCCGGACCTCCTTCCCAAGGTCGCGGTTCGTCGCCGCGAGCACCCGCACGTCCACCTTGATCGGCTTGTTCCCGCCGACGCGCTCGATTTCCTTGGCCTCGATCGCCCGCAGCAGCTTGGCCTGCGCCTCTGGCGAGAGCTCGCCGACCTCGTCGAGCAGGAGCGACCCGGTGTGCGCGAGTTCGAACCGTCCGATCCGCCGTTCGGTCGCGCCGGTGAACGACCCGCGCTCGTGACCGAACATCTCGCTCTCCACGAGGTCGCGGGGGATCGCCGCGCAGTTCACGCGGACGAACGGCTTGTCTCGACGCGGACTCTGGGCGTGGATTGCCGCCGCCACGAGTTCCTTGCCGGTTCCCGACTCGCCATCGATCAGGACGCGCGCATCGCTCGGTGCCACCCGCGCAATCATCGCCCGCACCGCCGCCATCGCCGGACTGGTGCCGACGAGCTGGCCGGCGAGCCCGAGGTCGGCCCGGAGCGCCGAGCGCTCGCGGCGCGCCTGGCGCAGCTCGAGCGCGCTGCCGATCGCGAGGAGGACTCCCTCCGGCGTCAGTGGCTTCTCGAGGAAGTTCACCGCGCCGAGGCGCGTGGCCTTCACCGCATCGGCGAGGCCCGCCCGCCCCGACATCATCACGACCGGGAGGTCGGGGTAGCGTTCGCGCAGGCGCTCCAGGAGGTCGAGACCGTCGGTCGGCCCCGGCATCATCAGGTCGAGCAGGACGAGGTCGGGTTCCACCTCTGCGGCGCGGACGAGTCCCGCCGCCGCATCCGCCGCGTCGTGCACCTCGAACCCCTCGGCCCCCAGCAGCGCACCGACCATCCGTCGGATGTTCGGCTCGTCGTCAACGATCAGGACCGTCGCCATCAGCGGCTCCGCCTGGGGCGCTTCGTCACGGCCGCTCCGGTGGCAGCGCCGCGCGCGACTGGTCCCGTTCGGCGAGCAACCGCGTCACGAAGCGCTGGCCCTCGGAGATCCGCTCGATCTCCACGGCCATTGACTCCAGCGCCACTTCCATCCGCGCGAGGCGCTCGCCGATCGCGGCCTGCTGTGGTGGCGGGGTCATCTCGCGGCGCTTGACCCAGGAGCGCACCAGCGGCACGCCGAGCGGGATTCCCAGCCCGAGCACGATGACCGTGAAGAAGAATCCGCCGATCGCCAGGATGTCCTCGTCCATCTACCCTCCTGCGGTGTGCGTTCCGGCCTCGGCGGCCGGCAAGTGCAGTCGAATCTCGGTTCCCGCGCCGAGTGTGCTCGACGCCTCCACGCGGCCACCGTGCGCCGTGATCGTCTGTTTGACGATTGCCAGGCCGAGCCCGGTACCGGCCGTCTTGGAGGTGACGTACGGCTCCCAAATCCGCTCGAGCGCCTCTGGCGCGATTCCCACGCCGTCGTCCCGTATGGAGAGCGTCACCGTGCCGTGTCGCGTGGCGACCCGCACATACACGCGTCCCCGGCCCGCCGTGGCGTCCACGGCGTTCAGCAGCACGTTCGAGAGGGCACGCATCAGTGCGTCGTGCTGGCCCTTCACCAGCGGCGGCGCCCCCTCGACCACGACCTCCTCGTGCATCGCCGGCGGCAGGCTCACGCGGATGGTCTCCCGCGCGAGGTCGCCGACGTCCACCACCGACGCCGGCCCCTCGGGAAGCCGCCCGAACTGCGCGAAGTTGCGCGCCATCGCCTCCAGCCGCGCCGACTCGGCGTCGAGCACGTCCACCGTGTCCTTCAGCTCGGGACCGACCTTCTGCCGGAGCGTGGCGACGGCAAAACGGATCGGCGTGAGCGGGTTCTTGATCTCGTGCGCCACCTGTCGGGCCGATTCCCGGAACGCCTCGAGCCGCTCCGCCTCGATTGCCGCCCGGCGCCCGGCCTCGAGCTCGTCGGCCATCACGCGCATCCGGTCGCGCAGGGTGCCGAACTCCGGGGCGCCGCGCGCCTCGGCCTCCGAGGGGAGGGGAAGGCGCTCCCCGTGGGCGATCCGTTCCGTCCAGCCGACGAGCTCATCGAGCGGCCGCGAGAGCTGGCGGCTCAGGTGGCCGGCCACTCGCGAGGCGACGAGCGTGAGCACGGCGAGGACAATCACGCCTCCGACCGCAAAGACCACCGCCGAGCGCTCGGCGAGGTAGCTGAACCGCCGCGCCTGCACGCGCGACTCCCCGAGTTCCTCCTGATGCGCCTGCAGGGCCGCCTCGGCCGCGGCCGATCCCGGCTGCTCCCGCGCCGCTTGGATGGCGGCCTCGCCGCTCGCGGCGACCTGCTCCCACGCCCCGATTCCGCTCATCCGCGGGAGCACACGTGCGGCAATTCCGCTCCACCCCAGCGTCAGCAGGACGGCTGGGACGACGGCGAAGAGCGCCAGGACGGCAAAGAGCCGGGTGCGGAACCGCGGTTGGGACAAGGTGTCGGGTGGATGGGGGGACTCGGGCGGGGTGGGGCAGTCCAAAACTAACGGTCCCGGGGTGGGTGGCGCAGGCGGAAGTCCTGCCCCCACTGCCATTTGCGGCCTTTCGTACTACATTTCAGCGCTGGGACGCGCTTAGCGCGTCGATGATCTGCAGCCACAGGCGCACGACCATCGGCACGCCGGGCGCGAGGAATTCCCGAAGCGGGCGAGTCGTCCGCGCCAGAGGCGTCCTCCGGGCCACACGGCATTGCCCGGACGAGTCGGTGAGCGCGTTCGCTCGAGGCCATCCGGCCCCGCGACCACTCTTTTTTCATCACCGGCCATCCGGCCAGGACACGATGCACGGACGTTCCAATCTCTCCGCGACCGCGCGCCCCGCGCGCGCCGCGGTGGCCCCGCTTCACCGGGGGCCGCAGGCCAGCACCGCCGGCTCCGGCAGCCACGCGCCCAACGCCGCCCTCCTCATTGACTTCGACAACGTCACGATGGGGATCCGCTCCGACCTTCAGACGGAGCTCCGCAACCTCCTCAGCTCGGCGATCATCAGCGGGAAGGTCGCGGTCCAGCGCGCCTACGCCGACTGGCGCCGCTACCCGCAGTACATCGTCCCGCTCAGCGAGTCGTCAATCGACCTCATCTTCGCCCCGGCCTACGGGTCGTCGAAGAAGAATGCGACCGACATCCGCCTCGCCGTGGACGCGATCGAGCTCGTCTTCACCCGGCCGGAGATCGGCACCTACATCCTGCTCTCGGGCGACTCCGACTTCTCGTCGCTCGTGCTCAAGCTCAAGGAATACGGCAAGTACGTGATCGGCGTCGGCATCCGCGAGTCGTCAAGCGACCTCCTCGTCCAGAACTGCGACGAGTACTACTCCTACAACGCCCTCGCCGGTCTCGTGAAGTCGAGCGACGAATCGGGGACGAAGAAATGGGATCCGTGGGAGCTCGTGAGCGAGGCGATCACCCGCATGCAGAAGAACGGCGACGTGATGCGCTCCGACCGGCTCAAGCAGGTGATGCAGGAGATTGACGCGACGTTCGACGAGAAGGACCTCGGGATGTCGAAGTTCTCGCGGTTCTGCCTGGAGGCGGCGCAGAAGGGGCTGATCACGGTCGTGAAGCTGGAGAACGGCCAACTCGAGGTGGGTTCCGGTAAGAAGGGCGACGGCGTCGTCGCCGCGTCCGTGCCGGCCGCCGAGCGTGGCGAGGGCGAGGAGCGCGAGGGCCGCCGCCGCGGACGCCGGGGCCGCGGTGGCCGGGGCCGTGAGCGCGACGAGCGTCCGGCGGCCAACGGTGCCACGCCGCCAACGGCGGGCGAACCGTCCCGCGGCCGGCACCACGCCGCGCCGAGCGCCCCACCGGCCGACGAGACCATCGGCGTGGAGGGGCTCCGTCTCACCCGCGACGAGGCGTTCTCGCTCGTCCGCGACGCGGTGACGGCCGTGGCCAGCGGCGACGCATCGGTGCCGAGCGAGTTGGTGCGCGTCAAGGCGTTCGCGCTCCTCGGGCGCGACAGCGAATCGCTTTCGCCGCGCAACTTCGCACGGATCCTGAAGGATGCGCACGACGCCGGACTGCTTGACCTTCGCAAGCGCGGCGAGGCGTTCGAGGTGACCGCCGCGACCGGCGCGCCCAGCATCGCCGACCAGCTCGCGGTGGCCGAGAAGGCGGCAACGCCGGTCGTCGCGCCGAGCGCGCCGGCGCCGCGTGGGATGGGCGTGCGGTCGGCGCCGGGTCGTGGTGGTCGCGCGGCGGCCAAGCCGGCGATTCCGGCCGGACTCCTGCTCCTCGGCATGGTCGAGGAGTCGCCCACGGAGACTGCGGCTGCCGACGAGGCCGACGCGCCGGCGAAGAAGCCCGCGCGCACACGGAAGAAGGCGGCACCGAAGGACGGAACGGCAAAGACGCCGCGCGCCAAGCGCGCCAGCGCCAAGAAGAAGCTCGAACCGGCTACCTGATCACGCCGGTCTTCAGCCCGACCTTCCGGATCGCCTGCACCGCGTAGTCCAGGTCTTGGCGGCTGTGCGCCGCCGAGATCTGGCACCGCAGCCGCGCCGTCCCCTGCGGCACCACCGGGAAGCCAAACCCGGTCACGAAGATCCCCTCGTCGAGCAGCAGCTCGCTCATCCGGATCGCGTCCGCCGTCTCGCCGATGATGATCGGCACGATTGGGGTCTCGCCGTCGAGCGGGTTGAATCCCGCCTCGCGGATCGCGGCGCGAAAGTAGCTTGACCGTTCGCGGAGCGTGCGCACCCGCTCGGGGTGCGCCTCGATGAACTCGATGCTCGCCAGCGCGCTCGCCGCCACCGTCGGCGGAAGCGCGTTGGAGAACAGCTGCGGGCGCGAGCGCTGCGTGAGCGTGTCGCAGAGCGCCGACGGCCCGGCGACGAACCCGCCCGCCGCGCCCCCGAGCGCCTTCCCCAGCGTGGACGTGATCACGTCCACCTCGCCGAGCAGGCCGAAGTGCTCCGCGGTGCCGCGGCCGCACGCGCCGAGCACGCCCGTGGCGTGCGAGTCGTCCACGATCAGCACCGCATCGTGGTCGCGCGCCGCCTGGATCAGCTCGGGAAGCCTGGCGATGCTCCCTTCCATCGAAAAGACGCCGTCGGTCCAGATCAGCCGCCGCTTGGCACCCTTGTTCGCCCCGAGCTTCTCGACGAGGTCGTCGAGGTCGCCGTGCCGGTAGACGGCGGTCGTGCACTTCGTGATCGCCTTCGCCAGGCGAATCGAGTCGATGATCGAGGCGTGGTTGAGCGCGTCGGAGATGACAAAGTCCCCCTCCGCGACGACCGACGCGGTGAGCCCCTCGTTGGCATTCCAGGCCGAGACGTAGCTCATCGCCGCCGATGTCCCGACGAATCGGGCGATCGCCGCCTCGAGCTCGCGGTGCACCGTGAAGGTGCCGCAGATGAAGCGCACGCTCCCGGTGCCGGCGCCGAACGTCCGCAAGCCGGCGATCCCCGCCTCGACCACCGCCGGCTCATCGCAGAGTCCGAGATAGTTGTTCGAGCTCAGGATGAGCACCTCGCCGCGTCCTTCCATCTGCACCCGCGCCGATTGCGGCGACGCGAGATGGTTCAGCCGCTTGTAGGTGCCGCCGGCCTTCAGGGCGTCGAGCTCGGTCTGCAGCGCGGCGAAGAACGACTTGGTCATGGACTGGATGTAAGGTGAGTCACGCGTGGCCTGCCATCTCATATCTCAAAGACAACCTTCCCCGCCTCCCCCGACTTGATGACCGCAATCGCCTCGGCGTGCTGCTCGAGCGGGAGGCGGTGCGTGATCACCGGGGTCGGGTCGAACTGTCCCGACCGCAGGAACTGGGTCATCTGAATCCAGGTGTCGTACATCCGTCGGCCGACCACGCCGTAGACCGTGATCCCCTTGAAAATCACCTCGGTGGCGAAATCCACGTCCATCGGTTTCGACGGGATGCCGAGCATCTGCACGCGCCCGCCGACGCGCACGAGCTGGAAGGCCTGATGGATGGCGGCCGGCACGCCGCTCATCTCGAGGACGACGTCCACGCCGAGGCCGTGGGTGGCCTGCCGGACCGCAGTCTCGGCGTCCTTCGGCTGGACCGCCGAGTGCGCGCCCATCGCCTGCGCGAGCGCGAGACGCATCGGATTCACGTCGCTGGCGACGATGTACGAGGCGCCGGCGGCCTTGGCGATCCCCACCGCGAAGATCCCGATCGGGCCGCAGCCGGTGACCAGCACCGTCGCGCCCGGCATATCGGTGCCGTGGAGCGCGGTGTGGAACGCATTGCCCATCGGGTCGTGAATCCCGCCTATCTCGAACGGGATGTCCGGGTCGAGCTGCCAGACATTGGTCGCCGGCATCGCGATGTAGTCCGCGAATGCGCCATCGCGGTCCACCCCGATGATCTTCGTGTTCGGGCAGACGTGGGCGTTCCCCGTGCGGCAGAGATGGCAGTGGCCGCACACGATGTGACCCTCCGCCGTCACCCGGTCGCCGACCTTCACGTCGGTGACCAGGCCGCCGACCTTCTCGACTTCGCCGGCGAATTCGTGGCCGACCGTGAACGGCGGACGGCAACGACCCTGCGCCCAGGCGTCCCACTCGTGGAGGTGGACGTCGGTCCCGCAGACGCCGGCGCGGCGGACACGGATCAGTACTTCATCATCCCGGATCACGGGGACGGGAACTTCCTTGAGGGTGAATCCCGCGACGGGGGATTCCTTGACCAAGGCGCGCAAACTGGGGACTCACGTATTTTGAGGGACGACCGATACTGAAACGTCGCCGCGTCGCCCCGCAGATGAAAGGGGCGCGTTCCCCGAACCCCGCCGATGCTCCGCACGTCTCTCCGCCACGACGCCGACGATGGCATTCCCGTCCCGCTGACTGCGGCCGCGCTGGTGGTGCTGGCGCTCGTCGTCTGGCTGTCCCCGTCGGCGTTGCGTCACGTGGAAGGCGCGCTGATCCCGTGGCCCACCCACGGTCTCGGCCTCACCATCCTCGTTGGGGCGTCGGAACGGTCGCGCCGGCAGGTGGGTGTTGGCGTCTTGGTGGCGGTCGCGGTCGGCGGGTTGCTCGCCGGCGGTGCCTTGCTCCGCGCCATCGGATCGGCGGCGCTCGTGGCGGCGCAGGGCCTGGTCATCTTGCTGATCTTCCAGCGGCTTGCCCGCCGCCGCCATCCCCTCGCGAACGCCACGGCCTATGCCTGGTTTATGATGGCGATCCTCGTCGGAGTGATTCCGACGGCGCTCGTCGCTGCGGCGATAGTCCAACTCGTCGGCCCCGAGCTGTTAGGCGCCTATTCGATCCGAAACTGGTGGGTCGCCGCCGTGACCTCAGGCGCGGCCCTCGCCCCGGTACTCCTCGCGTTCACGGCGCCGACGGTCGTGGCGCGCAAGAGGCCCCGGCTCGCCAGCCTCGAGTTTCTCGCGCTCGCCGCGTTCTACCTACTCGCCCTCCTCAACGCGTTCCTGCTCGTCGGCGAGCCGGTGCTGGCCCTCCCACCCGCCGTCGCGACCCTGCCGTTCCTGTCGTGGGCCGCCCTCCGGTTCGGCTCCCGCGGCTTCGCAATCATCGCGGCGATGCTGATCACCGTGGTGATTGCGTCCACCGTGCTCGGGATCGGACCGTTCGAGGTCTTCGGTCCCGAGGCGTTCGTGCGCGGGCAGCGCGCCTGGATGTACCTCGCCTCGCTCGTTGGCCCGGCGATGATCTTTCCGGTGGCGCTCGTCGAGCGCGAGGCGGCCGAGGAGCGTGCCCGCGGTGCCTACGCGCAGCTGGCCGCCATCATCGAGGGGTCGGGCGACCTGATTGCCGCGGTGGACCGGGACCTCGTGTTCATCGCCGCGAACCCCGCGTGGGTCGAGGGGTTCAGGCGGATCAGCGACGTGACGGTGCGCCCCGGGATGCGGATGGAGGACGCCTACGTCAACCTGCCCGGGGACGCCGAGGAGTCGCTCGCCTATTGGCGGCGCGCACTCGGCGGCGAGTATTTCACGGTCACTCGCGCCCTCGGTGATCCGGCGCGCGTACGCGATGAGTACGAGATCACTTACGGGCCGGTCCGTGACGCGCACGGCGACGTGGTCGGGGCCTCCCAGGTCGTGCGCAACGTCACCGCGCGCCGGCATCGCGACGCCGAGGAAGCCGAGGCGCGCCGACTGGAGAGCGTCGGCCGGCTCGCCGGTGGCGTCGCCCACGACTTCAACAACCTGATGACCGCGGTCATCGGCTACGCCGAGCTGATCGGCAACACGTTCGACAAGGACGATCCCCGCCGCGCCGACCTTGCCGAGATCGAACGGGCCGCCACCCGGGCCGGCGAGCTCACCCAGCAGCTCCTCGCCTTCGCCCGCCAGAGGGTGATCGCGCCCCAGATCGTGGATATCGGCGTCGTCGTCGAGAACTTCAGCCGACTCCTGGCGCCGCTGCTCGGCCCCAACATCACGCTCCTGATCCGCTCCGAACCGGGCCTGCGCCAGGTGCGGCTCGACCCGACGCAGTTCGAGCAGGTGCTGATGAACCTCGCCGTCAACGCGCGCGATGCGATGCCGGGCGGCGGGCGCCTCGCCGTCGAGACGGCGAATGCCGTGCGCGGCGCCACCAAGGGCGTCCGGCTGACCGTGCGCGACAGCGGCACCGGGATGCCGCCGGAGGTGCAGGGGAGGGCGTGGGAACCCTTCTTCACCACCAAGCCGCTCGGGCAGGGCACTGGGCTTGGCCTGCCGACGGTACACGGCATCGTCCACCAGGCGGGCGGCGTGATTGACGTCGAAACGAAGGTCGGCGTGGGGACCGCCTTCCACGTCTTCCTGCCGGCGGTGGACGAGAGCTGAGCGCGGCGCGCTACTGGACGAGCGCCGCCTTCACCGCCTCGATCCGCACCGCGCACACCTTGAACTCGGGGATTCCCGACGGCCCGTCGAGCGCCGGGTTGGTCAGCAGGTTGGCCGCCGCCTCCCGGTAGTGCATCGGGATGAACACCTGCCGGCGCGCCACCCGGTCCGTCAGGCGGACCGCGATGCGAATCGTGTTGCGCCGCGACGTGATCGCGACCTCGTCGCCGTCCGCGACACCGATCTCGGCGGCGTCCGTCGGGTGCAGTTCCACCGTCGCCGTGCTCTCCCGCGCATCGAGCGCGTTCGAGCGCCGCGTCATCGTCCCGGTGTGCCAGTGGTACATCTGGCGTCCGGTATTCAGGAAGAACGGATACTCGGCGTCGGGCAACTCTGCCGGCGGGAGATACTCCACCGCCACCATCCGCGCGCGCCCGTCGGTGGTCGGAAAGCGGTCGTCGAAGAGAAACGCCGTCCCCTCGTGCGTCGCGTGGGGCACCGGATACTGCAGCCCGCCGATCCGCTCGCGGAGCCGCGCATACGACACCCCGCGCCAGCTCGGCGTCACTCGCGCGATCTCCTCGAAGACGGCCTCGGCGGTCGAATACGGTGTCGGCACACCGAGCCGTCGCGAGAGATCGAGGACGATCTCGAGATCGCCCCGCGCATTGCCCGGCGGGTCCACCGCCTTTCGCGACAGCTGGATCCGTCGCTCCGTGTTCACGAACGTCCCGTCCTTCTCGGCGAATGACGCGCCGGGCAGCACCACGTCGGCACACCGCGCCGACTCCGTCAGGAAGAGGTCCTGGACGGCGAGGAACTCGAGCCCGAGGAACCACTCCTCGGCGTGCGCCACGTCGGGGTCGGAGATGATGGGGTTCTCGCCCATGATGTAGAGGCCGCGCACCGGCGAATCGGCGCCGACGATCTCGGTGACCTTCCGCCCCACGGTCGCCGAGAGCCGCTCGACCGGCACGCCCCACGCCGCCGCGTACTCGGCGCGCACCGCCGCGTCGTCCACCCGCCGATAGTCGGTGAAGGCGAACGGGATCGCGCCCATATCGCTCGACCCCTGGACGTTGTTCTGCCCGCGGATCGGGAGCATCGGGGCGCCCCAGCGCCCGATCATCCCGCAGGCGAACATCAGGTTGAGCAACGACGTGACGATGTCCGTGCCGGTGTGATGCTGCGTCAGTCCCATCGCCCAGAGCGTGGCCGAGCGCGGGCCGCGGGCGTACGCCTCGGCGGCGGCGCGGATCGTCGCCGCCGACACGCCGGTGATCGATTCGGCGAGTTCGGGCGTGTACGGCTGCACCGCCGCGCGGACGGCGTCGAATCCGGTGGTGCGCGCGGCAAGGAACGCCCTGTCCTCGAGGCCGGCGGCAAGGACGTGATGCAGCATCGCGTTGAGCAACGCGACGTCGGTGCCGGGCAGGATCTGCAGGTGGAGGTCGGCGCGCGCGGCGAGTTCGATCCGCCGCGGGTCGGCGACGATCAGCGTCGCCCCGCGCTTGAGCGCCCGCTTGATCGCCGCGCCGAACACCGGGTGGCTCTCGGTCGTGTTCGCGCCGAGGATGAAGATCACCTCCGACTCGTGCTCCACCTCGCGCATCGAGCCGGAGGCCGCCGAGGTGTTCATCGCCCGCTGCATCGCGGTCACCGACGACGAATGGCAGAGCCGCGTGCAGTGGTCCACGTTGTTGGTGCCGATCCCCGCGCGGAAGAGCTTCTGGAGGACGTAGTTCTCCTCGTTGGCGCACTTGGCGGACGCGAACGTGGCGAGCGCGTCGGGGCCGTGCGTGTCACGCAGGCGCACGAGCTGCTGCGCGGTGAGGTCGAGGGCCTCTTCCCACGACGCCTCGCGGAAAGGCGCGAACCACTCGGCGGGCGTCGCCAACCGGTCGCGGGGATCGCCGAGGGCAGCGTCGGCGCCCGGGTCCACGCGGCGGCGGAACGGATTGGTGCGCGGGCGGCGGTCCTTTTGGGCGCGGCCCTCGTCCTCCACCGCCTCCCACGGCCCGCCGCGCCGTGGCCACGCCGCCGCCGACGGGTCGCTGGCGGCGTCGTACCGCCAGGCGCCGTCCGCCCCGCGCGCCCAGCCGCGGCGGATCAGCGGCGTCGTCAACCGGTCGCGATGCAGGATGAAGTCCGTCCCGAAGCGCCCCTTCACGCAGGTGGATCCGGTGTTCGGGGTCGGCTCCTCGATCCACGGCGACGTCACGCGCGCCACCTGGCCGTCGCGCACCTCGAGGTCGAGCTGACACCCCACCGCGCAGTACGGGCACACCGATCGGACCTTCGTGGCCGGCGCGTCCATCGTGCCCAGCTTGAGCTTGGCCAGCGGCAGGATGTCGTGGATCGCGCCGGTCGGGCAGACGCGTACGCACTCGCCGCACCAGGTGCAGCCGGCGTGCTCGGGATTGCCGTCGGCGCCGACGATGATCTCGGCGTGCTCCCCCCGCCGCGCCATCTCCAGCACGCCGACCACCTGGATGTCCTCGCACGCCCGCACGCAGCGTGTGCAGAGGATGCAGGTGCTCATGTCGTGGGTGATGATGTGGTCGGTCGCCCGCTCGTCGCCGCCGCGGAGCGGGAGCTCGGCCGACCGCCGCAGCGGGACGCCGTAGCGTTGGACGAGCGCCTCGAATTCGGTCCTCGGCCGGTCGGTGCGGAGCGTCTCCACGGGGTAGCGTTCGAGGAGGAGCGAGAGCACGCCCTGCCGGTTCCTGACCGCCGAGTGCGATTCCGTGTGGACGACCATTCCGTCGGCGGCGGCGGTCGCGCACGACGCGACGAGTTTCGGCGTCCCGTCCACCGAGACAAGGCAGATGCGGCAGTTGCCGACCGTCGGGAGCTGCGGATACCAGCAGAGCGTGGGGACGTCAATGCCGGCCGCGCGCGCCGCGTCGAGGATCGTCGCGCCGTCCGCCACCTCGCAGGCTTGGCCATCCACCGTCAGCTTGGGCATCGGGACAAACTCTCGTCGGGTGCGGGGTGTCTGAACGTTGGCCCCGGTCGCGCGCGTACACAATCGGTACGTGTCGGTACGTGTCGGTACGTGTCGGTACGTGCGCGGTCGCACGCTGGCTGGGTCCGTCCACGCCCGTATATTCTCGCCTGAGCACTTCCGCTGCCATCCTCCGTCCTGCCGAGGGATTTGCGTGACCGCCACCCGCCGGGAGTTCCTGCAACAATCGGCCGCCGCTGCCGCCGCTGTCGGGCTGATCGCCCCCAACCTCGCCGCCACCGCGCCGAGCGCGCACCAGGGTGGCAGCGACCACCGCGAACTCGCCCTCCGCGCCATTGATGCCGCGAAGGCCGCCGGCGCCGACTACGCCGACTGCCGCATCTCGAGCGCCCGCTCCCAGAACATCGGCACCCGCGAGCGCCGTGTCACCAACATCGGCGACAACGACACCTTCGGGTTCGGCGTTCGCGTGCTCGTCGGCGGGTCGTGGGGCTTTGCCGCCTCGAGCGACGTCACCGCCGACGAGGTCGCGCGCGTGGCGCGGCAGGCCGTCGCCCAGGCGCGGGCCAACCGCGCGGCGATGGTCAAGCCGGTCGAGCTCGCGCCGACGCCCGCCGTCCCCAATGGCGTCTGGCGGAGTCCGGCCCGGATTGACCCGTTCACCATCGCGATCGAGGACAAGGTCGCCTACCTCCTCGAGGCCAACGCCGCCGCGCTCGCCGCCGGCGCCCGGTTCGTGAACTCCTCGATGTTCTTCCTCAAGGACGAGAAGACCTTCGCCTCGACCCTCGGCACGGTGACGCAGCAGACCATCATGCGCGCCCAGCCCAACATGAACATCACGATGGTCTCGGCCGACAATCGCGACTTCCAGACCCTCCAGTCCACCGACATCCAGCCCAAGGGGCTCGGCTACGAGCACGTGCTCGACGCCGACCTCAAGGGTCGCGCGGCACGGTGGGTGGAGCTCTGCCGCGAGAAGCTCACCGCCAAGCCGGTCGAGGTCGGGCGCTACGACCTCGTCCTCCATCCGACCCACCTCTGGCTCACCATCCACGAGTCCATCGCGCACCCGACCGAACTCGACCGCGCCTACGGCTTCGAGGCCAACTATGCCGGCACGTCGTTCCTCGCCCCGCCGGAGGACTTCCTTGGCAAGTTCCGCTACGGCCCCGACTTCATGAACGTCCTCGCCGAGCGCTCCGTCCCCGGCTCGCTCTCCGCCTGCGGCTGGGACGACGAGGGCGTCGCGCCGCGCGACTATCACATCGTCAAGGACGGGATGCTGGTGGACTACCAAACCACCCGCGAGCAGGCGATGTGGCTCGACTGGTGGTACAGGCAGCGCAATATGGAAACGCGTTCGCACGGCTGCTCGTACGCCCAGACCTGGGCCGACGTCCAGTTCCAGCGGATGCCGAACGTCAACCTCCTCCCCGGCGAGCAGGACCTTGGCTGGGACGACCTGATTGCCGCCACCGAGAACGGGATCGCAATCATCGGCAACGGCTCGTTCTCGATCGACCAACAGCGCTACAACGCCCAGTTCGGCGGCCAGATCTACTACGAGGTGAAGAACGGCAGGATCACCGGAATGCTCAAGGACGTCGCCTACCAGATGCGCACCCCGGAGTTCTGGAATGCGATGGACCTGATCGGCGGCCGGCGGAGCTACGAGCTCGGCGGCGCCTTCGGCGACGGCAAGGGCCAGCCCACGCAGTCGAACGCGGTGAGCCACGGCTGCCCGCCCACGCGGCACAAACAGATCAACGTGATCAACACCGGGAGGAGCGCCTGATGTCGTCCCGGACCCTCAAGGCCATCGCTCGCCATCTCTCCCGCGCCGAATCCGAGGCAATCGTCAAGCGCGCGCTCGGCTTCTCCACGGCCGACGAGTGCCGCGTCACGCTCAACAGCGGGATGCGCTCCAACACCCGGTTCGCCGTGAACCAGGTCTCCACCGCCGGCGACAACTACGACGCGGCGATCACCATCCGTTCGATCTTCGGCAAGAAGGTGGCCTCGGTCACCGTGAACCGGCTCGACGACGCGTCCATTCGCGCCGCGGTCGAGAACTCGGAGCGCATCGCGCGGCTGGCGCCAGACGACCCCGAACTCCTCCCTGAGCTCGGGCCGCAGGGCTACGTGGAGCCAATCGTCTGGAACGACGCGACCGCGTCGCTCGAGCCGGCGGCCCGCGCCGAGGCCGTGCGGGCGGTGACCGAGCCGGCGCGGCGGGCCGGACTGATCTCCACCGGATACCTCGAGGCGCAGGCAAACTCGTTCGCCATCGCCAACTCCAAGGGGTTGCTGGCCTACGCCCGCAGCACCGCCGTCGCGTTCACGACCACCGTCCGTACGCCCGACGGCACCGGCTCCGGTTGGGCCGGCGCGTCGGACAACGACTTCCGCCGGATCAACCCGGACGCGCTCGCCGCACGGGCCATCGAAAAGGCGCAACGGTCGGCGAACCCGGCGGCGATCGAGCCCGGGCGCTACACCGTCGTGCTCGAGCCCACCGCCGCCGCCAACCTGATCCAGCTGATCGCCGGCTCGCTCAACGCCCGCAACGCCGACGAGGGCCGGTCCTTCTTCTCCAAGGCCGGGGGCGGAAACAAGATCGGCGAGAAGGTCGTGGACGAACGCGTGACGATCGTCTCCGATCCACTCGATCCCCGCGTGCCCGCCAACACCTTCGGGGGTGACGGCAGTCCCAACCGCCCGGTGACGTGGATCGAGAACGGCGTGGTGAAGAACCTCGCCTACGACCGGTTCTGGGCGCAGCGCACGGGCAAGGAGCAGACCGGCACCGGGGGCACGCTCGCGATCGCCGGCGGCGAGACGAGCGTCGAGGAGATGATCGCGTCCACGGAACGCGGCCTGCTCGTCACCCGGTTCTGGTACATCCGGCCGGTGGATCCGCGAACAATCCTCTTCACCGGCCTCACGCGCGACGGGACCTTCCTCATCGAGAACGGCCGCATCACGCGGCCGGTGCGGAACCTCCGGTACAACGAGTCGCCGATCTTCATGCTCAACAATCTCCTGGCGATGGGCCGTCCCGAACGCGTCAGCGCGAGCGAGGCGGGCGGTCCCGGCCAGGCGATCCTGGCCCCGCCGCTCAAGGTGCGGGACTTCACCTTCACCAGTTCGAGTGACGCCATCTAGATGACGGACCGCCGCGATTTCCTCCGGACCACCGGAGCCGCGGCCGCGGCCTTCGCCCTCGCGACTGCCCCACGTCGCGTCGGCGCCGCCCCGGCCCACGAGGACCTCGACCGCTTCCAGAGCGGTGCGTCCAAGGAACTCCTCCTCGACGCCATCAACGCCGCCAAGATGGCCGGCGCCAGCTACGCTGACTGCCGCATCGCCAGATTCCGGCAGAATTTCGTCGTCACCCGCGAGCAGCAGATCATCAACGTCGTGGACACCGATACGCTCGGCTGCGGCGTCCGTGCGCTCGTTGATGGCTGCTGGGGCTTCGCCGCCACCCGCCACCTCACGCGCGACGCGGTCACCGGCGCGGCCCGCGAGGCGGTGGCGATTGCCAGGGCCAACCGCATCGCGCGCGACCGCCCGGTCGAGCTCGCGCCCGCGCAGGCCCATCCCAACGCGACCTGGCGCTCGGCATTCCAGACGGATCCCTTCGAGGTCCCGCTCGAACAGAAGGTGGACCTCCTCCTCAAGGCCAACGCCGAGGCGCTCAAGGTCCCCAATGTGCGGTTCGTGAACTCCATCCTCTTCTTCGTGAAGCAGGAGCGGCAGTTCGCCAGCACCGAGGGCTCGGTGATTGACCAGACCCTGATCCGGAGCTGGCCGCTCTTCACCGCGACCGCGGTCGCGCCGGACTTCTCCGACTTCCAGAACCGCCAGGGCGTCGAGGCGGCGCCGATGGGCCGCGGTTGGGAGTACGTGCTTTCCTGCGACCTCGTCACCAACGCCCGGAAGTGGGGCGAGGAAGCGGCGCAGAAACTGACCGCCACGCCGGTCGAGGTCGGCAAGTACGACCTCGTCCTCGACCCCGGGAATATGTGGCTCACCATCCACGAGTCCATCGGCCACCCGACCGAACTCGACCGGGCGATGGGCTACGAGGCCAACTACGCCGGCACCAGCTTCATCGCGCCGCCGGAGGCGCAGCTCGGCAAGCTCAAGTACGGCCCCGAGTTCATGAACGTGCAGGGCGACCGCTCGCAGGAGGGCGCGCTCTCGACCATCGGCTACGACGACGACGGCGTGCGCCCCGACGACTTCCTGATTGTCCGGAACGGGATGTTCAACGACTACCAGACCACCCGCGAGCAGGCGGGGTGGCTTCGCTGGTGGTACGAGCAGCAGGGGCGCCCAGTGCGATCGCACGGCTGCTCGTACGCCGACTCGTGGAGCAGCGTGGCGTTCCAGCGGATGCCGAACGTCTCGCTCCTCCCGGCGAACGACACGACGAGCTGGGACGACCTCGTCGCGGGGACCGACCGCGGGATCGCGATTGTCGGCGACGGGTCATTCTCGATTGACCAGCAGCGCTACAACGCCCAGTTCGGTGGCCAGGTCTTCTATGAGATCCGCGGCGGCAAGATCGCCGGGATGCTCAAGGACGTGGCCTACCAGATTCGGACGCCGGACTTCTGGAACTCGATGGACGCGATCGGCGGGCGCGCAAGCTATTCGCTCGGGGGGTCGTTCTTCGACGGCAAGGGCCAGCCCGGCCAGGTGAACGCGGTCAGCCACGGCTCGCCGCCGGCGCGGTTCCGTCAGGTCAACGTGATCAATACCGGGAGGAAGGGATGAGCGCCCCCAAGCGGCTCCGTGACGGCGTTCCGGCGGGCGCGGTGCTCTCGCGCGAGGACGCGCAGGCCCTCATTGAACGCACGGTCAAGATGTCCAAGGCCGACGAGGTCAGCGTCAACCTCGGCGCGAGCCACACCACGAACGTACGCTTCGCAGACAACCAGATGAGCACGGCGGGGGCGGTGACTGACGCCCAGCTCGTCGTCCAAAGCTCCTTCGGCCCCAAGCACGCGGTGGTCACGACCAACGACCTGTCGGAATCCTCGCTCCGGCGCTGCGTCGAGCAGTCGGAGGTGCTGGCCCGCCTTGCGCCCGACGATCCGGAGGCGATGCCGGGGCTCGAGCCGCAGCAGTACCAGCGGGTGGACTCCTACGTCGAGGCGACTGCCGCAATTGGCGCCGCCGAGCGCGCGCAGGCCGCGCTCGCCGCGGCGGCGCCGGCGCGCGGCGCCGGCGACCTCAAGGCCGCCGGATTCCTCGTCGCCAGCGCCGGCTGCAGCGCGCTCGGCAACGCGAAGGGGATGTTCGCCTACCATCCGGCGACCAACGTCAACTACACGCTGACCGTCAGGACGACCGACGGCACCGGGTCGGGGTGGGCGGCGGGAGATCATCCCGACTGGCGGCAGATCGACTTCGCGCGGGTCTCGGCGCGCGCGATGGACAAGGCGCGCACGTCGCGGCAGCCGGTTGCCGTCGAGCCCGGGCGCTACACCGTGATCTTCGAGCCGCAGGCGGTCGGCGATCTCGCGCAGCTCATCGCGTTCTACGCCGACGCGCGTCAGGCCGACGAGGGGCGATCGCCCTTCTCGAAACCGGGCGGCGGTAACAAAGTCGGCGAGAAGATCGTCGATTCACGGGTGACGTTGTTCTCCGACCCCGCCGATCCGCAGTTGCTCGCGCAGCCGTTCGACGGCGAGGGGATGCCGCTGGCGCGTCAGGTGTGGGTCGAGAGCGGCGAGTTGAGGCAGTTGCAGTACTCGCGGTTCTGGGCGAAGAAGCAGGGGAAGGTCGCGACGGGCGCTGCGACGTCGCTGAAGATGCAGGGAGGTGCGGCGACGATGGAGGAGATGATCCGGAGCACCGAACGCGGCATCCTGGTCACCCGGTTGTGGTATTTGCGCGAGGTCGATCCGCGAACAATTTTGTACACGGGATTGACACGCGACGGGACTTTCCTTATTGAAGAGGGAAGAATTTCGCGCTCAATTCGGAATTTGCGGTTTAATGAGTCGCCGCTCTTCATGCTGAACAATCTGGAGATGGTCGGCGCGGCGGAGCGGTTGGCAGGGACGGAAGCCGGTGGCGCAGTGGTGATGCCGGCGCTCAAGGTTCGCGATTTCAACTTTACCAGCCTCTCCGAGGCTGTCTAGGATGCGAAGGACCTAAGTGCCTTCGCATGACCCACCGATCCACCGGGGGATCGGCCGGGATGAACCCCTCCTTACCAGGAGATTGTACAATGGCTGCCAAGAAGAAGGCAAAGAAGGCGACGAAGAAGAAGGCCGCGAAGAAGAAGTAGGCGGTCCAGCTTCACACACGCGGGGATCGGCGCTTGCGCCGGTCCCCGCGTGCTTTTTTCGAACGACAGGGTCAGAGGCGTAAGGTCAACGGGGCGCGCCGGGGACCGCCTGGCTCGCCGGTGCCGCGGAACGAAAAGGGCCGCCTGAACAGGCGGCCCCCTTTCTCCTTTCAACTTTCACCGATCGTTCACGCCGCTCGCGTGCTCCCGCCCGAGTGCGCTTCCGGCTCATCCGGCACCGGTCCCCACACGTAGGCCGAGAACCGCGGAATCGCCTCGTCGCGACTGCCACGCGAAATCACGATCCCCACCGGCTCATCGGCCAACCCGACCTGCGATGCGCGTTCCACCATTTGTCGTCCCCTCGCGGGACTGAAGGCAACTGAAATCGACGGCACTCGCCGACGTCCATCCATATGAAGGACATCGCACGAAGGGTGCCCGTTTCATCCAGCGGTCAACTTGTTGCCGCATAGTGAGTTAGGTGCTGGCGTCGCGTGTGAGCGAGCCACCGGTGTCGCAGGGCGACACATCATAGATGCACCCGGGTGTGTCTATCCGTTACATCAGCGTCTTTTTCGCAACGAAGGTCTGCGAGGCACCCGGCTCGGGCACCAGCGAGATCTCCCAGCCGCTGTAACGCGAGCGAAGTTCGTCCTCGCTCAGCACCGCGTGGCCGGCGACGAGGGTCTCGATCAAGTGTACGCCGCCGTCCGTCGTCGCTTCCTGCAGCAGGCGGATCACCTGCTCGCGCTCGAACACGGAAAGTCCGGCGAACGCCGCGGGCGTGCAGACCACCGCTGCCAGCGGACCGTCGGGCGTGAAACTCACCAGGTCCGCCACGAAGCCGCGCACCTTCTCGGTCAGCCCGGCATCCTGCGCCGCGCGCAGCACACTATTCACCACCGACACCTCCGACTCCACCGCGGTCACCTCGCAGCCGTTCGCCGCCAGGTAGAGCGCCGAGCCCTCGAGGCGCGGGCCGGCCACCAGCACGGAGGCCATGCTCGGCTGTCGCGGGATCGCGCGGGTGAGCGGCGTGTCCGGGCGCAGGCCCCAGTGCTCCGGCCGCCGGAGTTCGCTCGCATTCTTCAGCCGCCGCCGGCGCCACGTTTCGTAACTCGGCAGGCGCAGCCGCTTGGCGATGATGCGGTCCACTTCGTCGGCGAGGAGCACCTCGCGCATCCCGAGCTGCGCGCCCTCATCGAGCGTGCGCGCGGCCTCGGTGGCGATGCTGTGCAGGAACACCGTCGAGACGGAGTTCTTGTAGTCCTCGACTTCGCGCTCGACGTAGTGGTTGTACTCGGCGCGCAGCGACCGCAGGGAGGAACGCAGGCCCATGCCAGGTTTGCGGGGGCGGAGGGGAGCGGACGATGCCTCCAAGCTAGGGGCTTTCCCGACGCGGACAACCCCGCCGCGCTACGTCGGCTCCACGTGGACGGTGACGTCGGCCGCGCCGTCGAGCGCCGAGCGGACCGCCGTTTCGACGGCGTCGGCCACGGCGTGGGCCGCCGCCACGCGCATCTCCGCGGCGACGGTGATTGTCACGTCGGCGAAGACGAGTCCCGAACTGTTCGTCCGCGACCGAATCGTCGGCACGGACGCCACGCCGGCCACGCCGAGCGTCGCCGCGCGGATCTTGTCCGCCGACACGCCGCGCGCGTCCACCAGCACCGGCACCGTGACCCGCAGGATCTGCCAGCCACTCCACGCGATGACCAGCGCGACGACGATTGCCAGGATGGGGTCGAGCCACGGGAAGCCGAGCCGCGCCGCCCCGAGGGACGCGATCGCGAGCGCGGTCACGCCGAGATCGCCCATCGTGTGGGCCGCGTCGGCCAGGAGGAGCGGACTCCTGAGCTCGGCCGCGCGCCGCCGTTCGTACGCGACGACCACGACATTCACGATTCCCGTCGCGCCAAGGAGCAGCAGTTCCGGCGTGCCCGGGTAGGCGAGCGGGACCGGCTCGAGCAGCCGCGTCACCGCGCCGTGGATCAGCTCGAAGCAGGAAATCGAGAGGAAGCCGACGATCGCCAACGCGCCCATCGTCTCGAACTTGTCGTGGCCGTACGGGTGGTCGTCGTCGGGTCCGCGCGCGGCGAGCGCCACGACCACGATTGCCACCACATTGTTCATGGCGTCGAGCGCGCTCTCGAGCGTTGCCCCGATCACGGTCAGGCTTCCCGTGCGCAGCGCGACGACAAGCTTCGCCGCCACCACCATCACGTTGAGGACGAGGATGATGGCGAGCGTCCGCTGGATGGCGCCGGTGCGGTCGGGCGCGACGATCGGGGCGTCGGGCATCGCCGAAGTGTCGCGGCTCGCGCGTGGCCGCGTCAATCGCGGGCGTCGGCGTGCCCCCACGTCCCACCTCACCCCTGCAGTTCGAGCAGCGCCCCTTTCAGGTATCCAGTCTCCGGGATCGTCAGCACCTCGGGGTGATCCGCCGGCTGGGCGGTGAGCCCGCGGAGGATGACCCGCCGTCCGCTGTCGGAGGCCGCGGCGCGAAGGACCTCCAGAAAATCGGCCTTCGTCAGGTGGTACGAACAGCTCGCCGTGTACAGCACGCCCCCCGGCGCGAGGAGCCGCATGGCGCGCAGGTTGATCTCGCGGTAGCCGCGCACCGCGCCGGCGAGGGAGCCCCGGTTCTTCGCAAAGGCCGGTGGGTCGAGCACGATCGTGTCGTAGCTCGCCCCGTCCCGCTCCTCGGCGCGGAGGAACTCGAAGGCGTCCGCTTCGACCGTCGAGATGTTCGTCAGGCCATTCAGCGCCGCGTTCTCGGCCACGCGCGCGAGCGCCGCCGCCGAGGAATCCACCGCCCGCACCGACTCCGCCCGCCGCGCCAGGTGTAGCGCGAATGACCCGTGATAGCTGAAGACGTCGAGCGCGCGGCCCCGGGCCGCACTCCCCGCGAGCACCCGCGCCTCGCGTTGGTCGAGGAAGGCGCCCGTCTTCTGCCCCGTGTGTGGCGCCGCGAGGTACCGGACCCCTTGCTCGCGGACCTCGATCGTCTCCGGCACGTCGCCCACCAACAGTTCCACCGCGCGCGGGAGCCCCTCGCGCCCGCGCACCGAGGCGTCGTTGCGCGCGAGCATCCCGGTTGCGCCAGTCAGCGCGCCGAGTGCCGCGACGACCTCACCGCGGAACGCCTCAAGGCCCGCCGAGAGGAACTGCACCACCAGCCAACGATCGAACCGGTCCACGACGAGCGACGGCAGACCATCCCCCTCGCCGTGGACCAGCCGGCAGGCGTTGGTCTCCGGCGTGAGGATGCCGGCACGGCGGTCAATCGCCGCCGCGAGCCGCTCGCGCCACCACGCCGCGTCAAGCGTCGCCGCGGGGTCGCGCTCCACGAATCGCAGCGAGATCTCCGAGGCCGGGCTCCAGAGCGCGACGCCGAGCGCGCGCCCGCCCTGGTCGGTCACGACGACAGCGCCGGCGTCGGCCGTCGGGCGCGTCACGACGTCGGACCGGAAGATCCACGGGTGCCCGCCGGCCCATCGTCGCGCGCCGCGCGCCGAAATCACCGCCTCGCCTCGCTGGCTCATCCGTCGAATCTAGGCGTCGTGGACAGCCCACGGGGCGCGCCGCCTGAGCTACGGCGTGCCAGGGGGCTGCGCGGCCACCGAGTCGGGCGACTCGCGCGCCGAGCCGGTGGCCGCTTGGATCGAGTCGCGCGCCGCGCGCTCCAACTGCGCACGCCGCGCTGCCGCCTCGCGGCGCGCCACTTCGCGGACATAGACGATGGCCGCGAGGTGTTCGCGGTGCGTTCTCCGGAACTCGTGGTGACCGTCCGGATGGGCAACGAAGAACAGGTAGGGCACGTTCGCCGGGAAGAGGGCGGCCTCGATGCTCGACGCGCCCGGTGAGGCAATCGGCCCCGGCGGCAGCCCCCGCCGCCGGTACGTGTTGTACGGCGAGTCCACGCGCAGGTCGCGATAGAGCACGCGCGTCGGCCGGCGGCGCCCGAGGGCGTACTGCACCGTGGGGTCGGCCTGGAGCAGCATCCGGACCTTGAGGCGGTTGTGATAGACGGCGGAGACCAGCGGCCGCTCCTCGCCGCGCCGGACCTCCTTCTCGATGATTGACGCCAACGTCACGATCTCGTGGCGCGACAGATTGAGCTCGGCAAGGCGGGCATCCCACGTCGGCTTCCAGATGAATTCGAATCGCCGCAGCATCAGGTCCACCGCCTGACGGGCGTTGACCCCGTCGGGAAAGTGGTAGGTGTCGGGAAAGAGATATCCCTCCAGTGTGCGCTGGCTCCGCGGCACGCCCATCCGTCGCATCTGCGCCGTGTCGCGCACGGCGGCCTCGACCGAGTCCACCGGCACGGAGAGTCCCTCGGCAATCGCCGGCACGATGTCCCAGACCGCCCAACCCTCGATGATCCGGACGCGATGCACGATCCCGCGGCCCTGTTCGAGCGCCGTCAGGATGTCCTTCCACGAGGCGCCGCGAGAGATGAGATAGGTGCCGTAGCGGATCGTCCGGTCGCGTTTCGTCCGCGACGCATAGAAGCCGAAGAGCCGGGGGTAGCGGACGACGCCGTGCGCGGCCAACGAGTCGGCGGCCTCGCGGAAGCTCGAGCCGCGCCGCACGTTCACCATCACCTCGGTCGTGTCGCCGGCCGAGCATCCGCCGGCGATGACCAGCGCGAGGGCGAGTGCCGCCCTACGCATCGCGCAGCTCCATCGTCCGCAGCGCGTGCTGGAGCAGCACCGTCGCGGCGAGCGCGTCCACGTCGCCCTTGCGACCCCGCGTCGACCCCTCCATCGCCTGCACGGCGCGCAGCGCCGCCGACGTGGTGAACCGCTCGTCCACGACCTCGGCGGGGTGCCCGGTGCGGACGTGCAGTTCGTGCGCCAGGCGGCGCGCCTCGGCGGCGCGCGGCGTGTCCTCACCCAGCTCGTCGAGCGGGAGACCGACGACAAATCCCTCGGCGCCGAGCGCCTCGGCCTTGGCGAGCAGCGCGGTCAGCGGCGGACGCTTCCCCGCGCGCCGGACGAGATGGCCCGCCGGCGACGCGATCATCCCCGCCGGATCGCTCACCGCGAGCCCGATCCGCCGGTCCCCGAGGTCAATCGCGAGCCATCGCCGCCGCCACGCGCCGCTCATTGGCCCTCCGCCATCTTCTGGAAAAACTCCTCGTTGGTCTTCGTCAGCGCCAGCTTGCGCAACAGGAAGCTCGTCGCCTCGTCGGGCGGCATGTCGCCGAGAAAGTGCCGGAGCAGGTAGATCCGGTTCCGCTCCTTCTCGGTCAGCAGGAGCTCCTCCTTCCGTGTCCCCGATTTGTTGATCTCGATCGCCGGGTAGATGCGGCGGTTCGCGATGTCCCGGTCCAGCACGATCTCCTGATTCCCGGTGCCCTTGAACTCCTCGAAGATCACCTCGTCCATCCGCGACCCGGTGTTGACGAGCGCCGTCGCGACGATCGTCAGCGACCCGCCGTCCTCGATCCGCCTGGCGGCGCCGAAGAATCGCTTGGGCCGCTCGAGCGCCTTGGCGTCCACGCCCCCCGACATGATCCGCCCCGACTGCGGCATGATCGTATTGTGCGCCCGCGCCAGCCGCGTGATCGAGTCGAGGAGGATCACCACGTCGCGCCCCGATTCCACCAGGCGCTTCGCCTTCTCGATCACCATGTCGGCGACCTGGACGTGGCGTTTGGCCGGCTCGTCGAAGGTGGACGCGATCACCTCGGCCGACGGCACGGTCGCGATGAAGTCGGTCACCTCCTCGGGCCGCTCGTCAATCAGGAGTACGATCAGCGTGATCTCCGGGTGGTTCTCGGCAATGGCGTTGGCCATCCGCTGGAGGAGGAGCGTCTTGCCGGCGCGTGGCGGCGCCACGATCAGGCCGCGCTGCCCCTTGCCGAGCGGCGCAATCAGGTCGGCGACGCGCATCGCGAGGCCCCCCGACTGCGACTCCAGCCGGATCCGCTGGTCGGGGTACCGTGGCCGCAGCGCGTCGAAATTGACCCGACCGACGAGCGACTCCGGCGGGTCGCCATTCACCGACTCGACGTGCAGCAGCGCGACGAACTTCTCCCAGTGCTTGGGCGGCCGCACGCGGCCGCGGACCGTGTCGCCCGTCTTGATGCCGAAGCGGCGCACCTGCGTCGGCGAGACATACACGTCGTCCGGACCGGCGAGGTACGACCAGTCGGGGCTCCGCAGGAATCCGTGCCCCTCGGCAACGAGTTCGAGCGTCCCCTCGGCGGTGATCGGCTCGCCACGCGCGAGCAGCGCGCGCTCGATCCGCAGGATCAGGTCCTGCTTGCGCGCGCCTTCCAGCTCGTCGAGCCCGAGCTCGGCGGCCAGATGTTGCAGCTCGGCCACCGGCGTGCGGCGGAGAGTGGCGGTATCCACGCGATTGGGGAGGGGAGGCGGGGCGGGCGATCCGCGCGGGGCGGTCGGAGGGGGGTCGGTGCGCCGGCCCGCGCGTTCGGTGTCGCGGCGGGGAGGGGAGGTGGCGATCCGAGGACGAGAGGATGCGCGAGGCGGGATTCGAACCCACGACCTCTGCCTCCGGAGGGCAGCGCTCTATCCAGCTGAGCTACTCGCGCGAACGGGGAAAGCTAGTCCCCACCAGTCGCCGGGGGTAGGGACGAGTCCCCCCACTGTGTGCCCGGGGATGCAGTCAGCCGTGCGCTGGGCTATAGTAGCGGGAGCGACGCGCGTGTGATGACCGGGCGCGCCTCGTGCCAACGCATCCCCGACCATTCCGAGGACCCCTGCATGTCGTCCAGCTTCACGCCCATCGATCCGGCCACCATCGCTGCCCTCAATGCCGGGGGAGAGCGGGCGCTCGAGCAGATCTTCCGCGCCAATTATGCCTTTCTCCTCGAGCGCGCGCTCGAGCGGCTGAAGGGCGAACGCGCGGCTGTCCCGCGCCTGATTTCCGCCACCGTGCGGGAGCTCTGGGAGGAGCGCGACGGGTTCCACACGAGCGCCGAGATCGAGGCGTTCTTCAACGAGGAGTTCCGCCATCGGGCTCGCGCGGTGCGCGCTCGGATGGCCGCCGTCCACCGCTTCGAGAAGGCGGAGGGCGTCGCGGTCCCGGCACCGCCAGAGCCGCCGACGGCCGACCGGCTCTGGGCCGAGATCTCAACCGCCCTCCACCAGCCGGTCGTGGACCCCGCGACCGCCGCCAAGCGTCGCCGCGAACACTCGTCGCACGAGGTCGCCGAGCACATCAACACCGTGGCCCGGCGCGGATCATGGAAGGGCCCGGTGATCATCGTCGCCGTGTCTGCCGTCGTGGTCTTCACCGCCCTCTGGTGGATTTCGCGGGAGAGCCGTGCAGCGGTGGTCAACGAACTCCTCGGCTCGGCCGAGGCCGAGGCGGTGACGACCCGCGCCGGGCTGATCGGCAGCGCCACCCTCGCCGACGGCAGCGTCGCGCAGCTCGCGCCGGAGGCCCGGCTGGTGACTGTACCGCGCTTCGGGCGCGACTACCGCGCGCTCAGCGTCAGTGGCGCGGCCTCCTTCACCGTCGCCCCGGGCGGCGCCCACGAGTTCGAGGCGCGGATCGGCGACATCACCGTGATCGCCACCGGTGGCGCGTTCGCCGTCCGGAATTACGCCGGCGAGAGTTATCGGCTCATCCGGGCCACTGAAGGCGATATCCGCGTGCGGATGCCGGACCGCGAACGCACACTGCGCGCAGGGGAGGCGCTCTACATTGGGCGCGCCGGCGGCGCGCCCCGGCCGCCGACCGAGGCGGAGTCGGCCCAGGGGTTCGGGTGGATTGACGGCCGGCTCGACCTCCACGACGTGACGGTCGCCGAGGCCGCCCGGCACCTCTGGCGTTGGTACGGACTCGACGTCAGCGTGCCGGACTCGGCGCTGCAGGCGCGGACCCTCTCGATCAGCGTGCCCCTGGGATCGTCCCAGGCCGCCATCGCGGCAATCGAGGCGGGGGCGAACGCGCGCTTCTCGTACGTGAACCAGAAGGCGTTCTTCACCCCCGCCCCCGCGCCACGAGGTCGCCGCTGATGGCACGCACGGCCGGTGCCGCGGCGCTGGCGGCCGCGCTCCTGCTCGCCGTGTCGCCGCTCGGCGCGCAGCGGATTGTCGGCAACGTGTCCACGCTGGGCGGCGGGTCGAGCGGCGGAGTCCTCATCGTGGCCAGGGACTCGACCGGGGCCGAGTTCGCCCGGGCGGTCACCGCCGAGGACGGGCGCTATGCGTTGCTGCTCCCCCGGCCGGGTCACGCCCGGGTCGAACTCCTTCGTGTCGGGTTCCAGCCGACCGTGATCCTCGAGCGGGTCGTGAACGCCGGTGAAGTCGTGACGCTCGACCCCGCCGCCGGCACGGCGCTCACCGACCTCCCGCTGCGCGGAGCGACGCCGCCGTCGAGCTGTAGCAACGACGAGACGTCGCGCCGCTATGTTGGCATCCTGCTCGATGAAGTGCGGAAGGCGCTGCTCGCGGCGCAGCTCGGCCTCAGCCGGCCCGGCGTCACCGCGAGATGGATCGCCACGGACCACCGGCTCCACGCCAATGGCCGCGACACCTCCCGATTCACCATCGCGCGCAAGGCGGGGCCGCTCCTCTCCGCCTTCGGCAACCCCGTGCTCGGTGACCTCCAGCGGAGCGGATTTGTCACCATGGCCGGGGCCGACCGGATCTTCCGCGGGCTCGACGTCCCGGCGCTCCTCGCGCCCTGGTTCACCGAGTCGTACTGCTTCACCGCCCGCGAGGCCTCGCCGACGACCTTCCTGCTGGTCTTCGAACCGCGGACCCGACGCCGCGACTACGTGGACATCACCGGCGAGATCCAGGTCGCGCGCGCCACGATGGAGCTCATTTCGATCTCATATCTCTACGTTGGGCTTACCGCCGACGAATCGAAGCGCGAGGCCGGTGGACGAATGGAGTTCGCCCGCGCGAACGGCGGGAGCTGGCTCGTCTCGTCGTGGTGGATCCGGTTCCCCCAGGTGGGATTGATCGAGCTCGAGACCTTCCGTCAGCAGAACCAGGCACGCGTGATGCAGCCCGAGGTGCTCGGGCACGAAATCCTCGGCGGCCAGACGACCGCGCTGCTCGAAGGGCCGCGGCGGGTCTACGTGCGCGAGGTCCCCGCAACGACGGAGATGTCGAGCGCGCTACGCGCGGTCTGCCACGAGCGCGTCGTGCCGGAGGCGGTCGGCGCGTTCCAGGGACGGCTCACCGTAGGGGTACGCCCGGTGGCGGGTTCACGGATCCGCGCCACCTGGCGCGTCGGCGTGGACATCGGCGGTGAGGTTCCCCTCTGGCGGGACGACTCCCGCGAGACCGTGACCTCGGCCCGCGGCGACTGGGTGCTCTGCGACCTTCCCGGCGGGGTGGCGGTAGAGCTGTCGTGGGAGGTGATGGGGCGCCGGAGCAGCGCGACGCTCCGCGCCGAGCGGAATGCGGTGCTGACGGTGGACGCCGACGGCAAGCTCGTGTCGTCGGCCACGACGCCGGACTGAGCGGCGGGCGTCCGGGCGAAAAAAGGCACCGGCCGAGGCCGGTGCCTTTTTGTTGTAACCCGTTCAGTCGGGGCGACTGGATTCGAACCAGCGACCTCCTGCTCCCGAAGCAGAAGCCCACGGCATATTCTCTTGTGGTCGTTAGATACCAGAACGGGTAAGGTCGGGTATCTCCCTCTAGGAGTAAGCAGTCGGGTCGGGTCGGGTACTTGCTATTCGGGTCGGTATGATGGATACTGGATGGAGACTAGCGACCTCCAACCAGCCTATGCGCCAACTCCTTTCCGCCTCAGTCATCGCCGCCGCGACACCGGACACCGATCGCGATCGGGTGATTGCCGACGTGCGGATCCCTGGCTACCAACTCAAGGTCACGCCGGCGGGCCGCAAGATCCTGAGCCTCCTCTATTGGTCGCCCGTTGAGCGCAGCAAGCGGCGCCGCTACACGATCGGGGAAGTCGGCGCACCGGTGACGCTACCCGATGGCCGGACTGGCACGCTGACGGCGCACACTGGCCGCCAGATCGCCGAGGCCCGCCGTGGCGAGGTGAAGGCCCGCCGTGACCCGTTCCTCGAGCAGCAGGGCGCAGCGCGGGACTCCGAGGCCAAGGAAACCCTGCGCCGCGCGCGCGATCTGGCGGCGCGGCCGCTCGCTGTGGTCATCGAGGACTATCTCGCAGACGCGGAATCGCGGAACCTCAGCGCGCGGACGATTCGCGAATGGCGCCGGCTGCTCTCCAAGCACGTCCTCCCCGTGATCGGCTCGGCCGCTGTCGCTCAAGTCGGCGCCTCGCATGCGCTCCTCGTCCGTCGCGCCTTGCCGCGTGGCCGCCGTGTACTGGCGAACCGCGTCCAGCAGGTCTGCTGTGCCGTGCTCAACTTCGCCGATGACGAGCGTGCGGGGCTCCCGAATCCGTTCGCGGTCGGGAAGCGCGGACGTGCACGGTGGTTCAAAGAGGAAATGACCCGGGAGCCGATCACGCGCGGCGAGCTCGCCGCGCTGTTCAAGGCGCTCGACACGGCCGAGGACGTAGATCGCGGGCAATCGTCGGACGTAATCCGGTTGCTCGCGCTCACTGGCTTGCGGAAAGGCGAGGCGCTCTCGCTCCGGTGGGACGCCGTGGACCTCTCGACGGGGGTGATCACCTTGGCGCAGAGTAAGACGGGGCGCTCCGAGCGTGCGTTCTCGCCGGGAGCAATGAAGTTGCTCCGCACCATTCCGCGTCGCGGCCCGTATGTCTTCCCCTCGCCGAAGTACCCGTCACGGCCGCGAACCGAGATCAAGCGGGCGTGGCTACGCGCGAGAGCAGCGGCGGGGATTCGGAAGCCGCTGCACGCACTCCGGCACGCCGTGGCGACGATCGCAATCTCCCAGGGAGTGCCGCTGGCCGGTGTCGCCGCGCTGCTCGGCCACGTCGACACCAAGACGACCGAACGCTACGCGAAGTTCGAACAGGCCAAGGCACGAAAAGCCGCCGCCGTCATGGGTGCGGCCATCGCCCGAGCGACCGCACCAACGCCCAGCAAGAAGCGAAAGGGTCGCACGTGACCCCTGACTCACCGCAGGTATACATGGGTAAGCACAAACCGACCACACCGACCACGTTCGGCGCAAAGCCGACAACCGCGGCGCACGCCGCAAGGACGGGTAAGATGCAGCAGGCAGAGGCCAAGAGATTCCAACTCGTCGCGCGATCGCGCTTCCTTTTGGGCGGCCACGTCGTGGATCACGGCGACATCATCGACGTGGATCCGAGCGACCCGGCTGACGCCGGTATTGTCATCGCCAAGGCCGCGCGGCTCGACCTCGACGAACTCCGGGCGCTCCTGACAGGCTCGGCGATTCCCGTGGACGCGGAGCACGCGGCTCGGGCTCAGTCCTGTCTCTCGCCGGCGTCCTCGAGGGCTGGCGTCCTCGATATCGTGCCGCGGCTCGCCCTCGCCACAAGGCGGGACCGTGATTGACCATATTGACCACGCCCTGACTGCCACCGCGCTCGCCAGTGCCGCCCGCCGCCCGCTTCCCAACCTGACCAGACCTGACCTTTCTGAGCGTCGGCCGCGCAGAAAGCGGGGCGCTCCTAACCGTACCGAACCGTACCTCGGAGCGACTTTCGCCGCGCTCTATCTCCGCGTCTCGACCGAGGAGCAAGCGCGCGAGGGCGTCTCGCTTGACGCGCAGGAGGCACGGCTCCGCGCGTACGCCACGGCGCACGGCCTTCAGGCGAGCGCGGTGTTCCTCGACTCCGGTGTAAGCGGATCCATTCCGCTCGCTGATCGCCCCGCCGGCGCCGAGCTGCTTGCCGCGCTCGCCGAGGGGAGTGTGCGGCACGTCCTCGCGTTCAAGCTGGACCGACTCTTCCGCGATGCCGTCGACTGCCTCAGGACCGTGCGAGGGTGGGACGACGAGGGCGTCTCAATGCACCTGGTCGATCTGGGCGGCCAAGCCGTGAACACTGGTTCGGCCGTCGGGCGATTCTTCCTCGGGATGCTAGCCGGCGTGGCAGAACTCGAGCGGAACCTCATCGCGGAGCGCACGAGCGTTGCGTTGCGGCACAAAGTCGCGCGAGGCGAGCGAGTCGGGGCGCCGCCCTACGGGTACGCAGCCGTCGGAGATGGGACGGATTGGGTAGTCGTCCAGCACGAGCAAGAGGCAATCCATCGCATGCGTAGCCTTAGAACTTCCGGTCTCTCATACTCGCGAATTGCGTCCCGCTTGGCGTCTGAGCGGATTCCAACCAAGAAGGGAGGGGCATGGCACGCGGCGAGCGTCCGCCGGTGCCTTACTGCGCCCGTTCGCACTAATTGATAGGTGTCAAGGTTGCGGCTTGCGCGGTGTGGGCGGCGCCCGCATATTCAGCCGTCCTAAGAGCTTAGGCCCCCGTGACGTTAAGTGACCGATGAACGTCCATCGGGGTAATGGTGGAACACGATGCGATCTCGCCCGCATCTCTTCTTGGCGAGAACGTCGGCGCCCTGTTCGTCGACTCCCTTTGAGGGAGAAGAGAGGTAGCCATGCTGCCTTCCAGCCGCCTGCGAGAGATGCATCTTGGCAGGCCTTTTCAGGAGGGTTTATGGCGAAGCCTATCACAGTGACTCCAACCATCAAGGGCGCTGACGCACGCAAGATCGAACGCGAGCTCCGAGAGGGGACTCCGACGACGGCTGCGCGTGAATCACTTTTTTCGTCCGCGGACAGGGTGTTCGCGAGCTTGAGGGCATCGCCCTTCAGGATAGTTGAGAACCGAAAGAAGTGAGCCTTGAAGATCTGAACGAGCGCTTACGGATTCTCAGAGCGCCCGAAGCTGTTACTGAGCTTCGGGCGTTCTGCTGTAAGGAAGAGGAGATTCAGGCTTACGCCAGAGAGAACGCTCTGTCGGACGAAGAGGCGTTGGTGGCACGCTCGTACGTGGTGGTTGAGAGCGGCAAGTGCGTTGGCTACTTCACGCTTCTGACGGATGCCATTCGCCTCAAACTTGAGGAAAGGCCGTCAACGGTGCGATACCTAACCGTTCCGGCGCTCAAGATTGCACGCATCGGCGTAGAGATCTCCAACGGAAAGAGACAAATTGGCGAGTGGATGTTGCTTGTGATTGTCGGCCTCGCCCGCACGATCTCTGCCGACGTGGGACTGAGATACGTCACACTCGACGCTCTGGATCGCCCCAAGCTGATTCAATGGTACGAGAGGATGGGCTTCGTTCGGAGCGAAGGCGAGCAGCATCACCGGATGCGCGACACGGGCGAGTTTGAGCGGCCCCTGGACGTTGTTAGCATGCGCCTTGACATTATCGACAGGCCACCCGTAAACGGCTCAACCGCCGCGACAGAAGTCATTTAGTCTCGCATATCAAATCCGTCCGGATTCGCTACGCCAGGGCGACGCTATAGCCCTTCCAAGACGCTGACTAGCAGCTCTTCCACTTTCTCGGTGGTGATTGAGCCGAGGGCGAGCTGCCCAGCCGGGCCCGAAGAGCCGCCGCCACGCACTCGCATGCGGCTGATTGCAAGACTCACCTTCCCCGAGTGCGACTCCACGGTAAACCGGATTGACGGGCAGGAGTGCGCGTTCGCATGATCCGGTCGCATTTTGTGCAGGTAGTACCGGAGCACGATAGACTCGCTCTTGGCGTGGTTTGCGATTGGCGAGGCGTCAATCTCGCCGTCGTGGCCACGTTCGCGAAGCCGGTCGAGAAACGCCTGCATCGCTGGTCGGATCACGGAGTCGCGCTTCTCGAGAAACTCCGTGACGGAGTCTGCTTCGGCCTGCTCGCGAAATCTCGTAGCCAAATCCGCGGCCGATTGCTTCGCGTCGAGGCCGTCAAGCAATTGGTTCAGCTTCTTTGCGCTGTCCTTGTTCATGACTTCCCCGCCCTTGGTGTGAGTGATTCAATCTCATGCCAAGAGCGTCTGCGCGGCAAATGTTCCGAGTGAACGGTCCTAGCCGGCCGCTGGCGTCAACGCGCGATCGTGCGCTCACCCCTCGCCAGATCCGCGCGCAAGTACGCCGCCATCCGCACGATCTCTAGCCGCAACTCGTAGCGGCACGCCTCGCACGTTGTCGCAAGCTGATCCTCGAGGGCCTCGCGACACCGGTGGCATCGGTTCATAGGGATCGTAGGCGAGCCACCGTCACCTGCGCGTCATCGCCCGCAAAGTTTTTCGGTCTAGGGACTACCGAGACACAAACAGCGAGAGTAAATTACGCCTTAGTTGAAGATCCTGGATTGCTCGGATGTATGTCGCCCTGGGGGCGTCACCGAGTAGTTTGGGCCGGGGCAGGCAGGCAGCCCGGATTATGGTGACGTGACGGCGGGGCCGTCTCGAAGCGCGCAAGCGCTACGGGACGGCCCTTTTGCTTTCCCGACGGAACATCTCGCGGAGGGGAAATGGTCGACACCGAAATCGGACTCACTCAAGCTGCTGTCATGCTCCGCGTGTCGTGGCATTGCGCGTGGCGACTTGTGCTCGTCGGCGAACTCGATGGCCGAAAGGACGGGAATCGTTGGCTCGTGTCCCGCCCATCGGTTGAGCGCTACGCCAGCAAGACGCGGCGCTCAGTGTCGAAGGCGGGCGCTTGATCGTCTCGACGCGCTCGCGCCGGAACTGCGCCGTGCCGCAGGATGGCACCGGAAGTCCCGTAGATGGGACCGAAAGTCCCGAAAAAGTCTTGAACCAAAGCAGTTGGCTGCGTTCCGTTAGATGAGGTCACACTGTTTAGGAGTCGCGCAATGCATTCTGTCAGAAGTCAATCACAGTGGTTGAGTCGCCGCGAGGCAGCTGAGTTCTTGGGAATCTCGGTTTCCACCTTGCATGAATTCGCACGCACTGGTCGCGGGCCGAAGTGGCATCGTCCACCGGGCACGCGCTTCGCGCGTTTCGCCGTCCAGGACTTAATCGACTGGATGGGCGCGCCGATCCGTACGACGGCCGAGGCGCGAAAGCGCGACGGGGAGCTCTCTGTCATATGAGCGAACCACAAGAAGAGTTTCTCTCGACCCGACAAGTGGCGAAGCTGCTAAACCTCAGCGAGGTGACGGTGGCAAAGTGGCGACTTCGGGGGGAGGGTCCGCCGTGGATTCGCCTTTCTCCTCGCTGCGTGCGCTACGCCAAGGCAGAGGTAATCTCGTTCACGCAACAGCGTACGATCGCAGCCTGATTTCTCACGGGCATGGCGTTCGCACGGCGCCAAGCCTACTCCCGCGGGTGAACACTCGCTCGTCACGCGCCATAAGCGCCGCCAGTCCGGAAGGAATCGTGCCCTATCATCCTGCTCGCCCTATGGTCCACGTCACGCCCGCGCCGCTCGCCGGCGCCGTGCGCGTCAGCATCGAAGCGCCTAACGACGATGCGCGCGGCGGATCGCTCTACATCGCGGAGGAAAGCCTTCGCCATCTCCCCGCCGCGATCGAGGCCGCGCTCGAAGTGTACGACGCGACCCGCCTGCTCTCCCGGGGGCGGTAGTGGCTCGCAAGCGCCTAGTGTCCCCAGAGTTCTTCGCGAACTACGAGCTCTACGAAGCGGAGGCCGAAAGCGGGCTGCCCGTCCGCGTGACCTACGCGGGCCTGTGGACGGTGGCGGATCGCCGCGGAATCTTCCCGTGGTCGCGCAATCTCAAGCCCTCTATCCTGCCGTACGACGCCGTCGACATTCTGTCGGTCCTCGCCGCGCTCGAGTGCCGCGGCTTCGTGCGGAAGTACAGCGTGGAAGGCGCCGAGTACGGCATCATTCCGAGCTTCGGCAAGCATCAGACGTTTCACCACGCCGAGCAGGCGAACAAGAACTGGCCCGCGCCGCCAGACGGGGACAAGACAGGGGCCAGCCCTAGGCAGGACGGGGGCCAGCCCGAGGCCAGCCCTACGGTTACGGTTACGGCTCCGAGTACGGTTGCGGTTGCGGCACCAACTACCAAAGCAACTACTGGCACGACTCGCAAAAAGCGCGAGTCGGCCCATTTGGCTCTTGGGAGCGATGCCGCACAATCAGCCCCGCGCCCTGACACCTGGCTGACGCCCATCGGTGCCGTGTGGGAATCACGATACGACAGAGGCAGTTTCCCATACGGCCAAGCAGCGGCGCAACTCAAGCCGTTGCTCGCGGCTGGTCACAGTGCCGAGGAGATCGCGAGACGGCTGGATTGGTACCTGAGTAACAAGGGTTCGGAGCACGTCGAAGAAACGCGAGAGCAGTTCCGCCGCCGCAACTTCACGCCGTCGCTCAAGGACTTCCGGCTGCGCTTTGGAAAGTTCGACCCGTCGGCGCCGGTGGAGGAAGCGGCATGACCTCAGCACACGAGGCTCCCCGCGACCGCATCGACCTCATGGCTGAGATCGTCGACCTGCTCGCCCGGTCGCCAGCTGGATTGTCGCGCGTCGAAATCGCTTCGGCTCTCGCGGAGCCGGGCGACATGGCCCTCGACTTCGCGCTCGGAGCGTTGCGTGCCGCTGGTCGCATCGCCACCGGCCGCCGCGGCGACTGGCGCCGCTCGGAACGAGTCTTTGTGTTGCCACCCTGCGCGTCGCCCGCCTCAAGGATCGCCGCATGACCACCCCACTGACTGCCCTGTGGGTGCTCCTGTGCCGATCGCCGCGTGGCCTCACGCGCGACGAGCTACTCGCCGGCCTCGGCATGACGGACGCGGACGCGCTGGAGCGCCAGCTGAAGCAGCTCGGTCCGTATGTCGTGTTCACCTGGCGCGGCTCCGGAACAGGCCGTGAGGCCGTCGTGCTGCATCGTCAATTTGCCAAGCCGCAGCCCAAGGAGGCCGCCGCATGATCGCCCTCAGCCAGAAAGGCAGAGCGCCAGCCGTAGCGAAACCGAGCGGTTCGGCTACGGCCGACGGTGAGATCGTCCACGACGCCGCGATGCACGAGCTTGTCGTGCGCATGGTGCGGCTCGGACGCGAGAAAGTGGCGCATCGCCTCATAAGCCGCTTCGAGCTCGTGAACGGTCAGCTCGGCGTGAGTATCTCGCTCGAGCGCAAGCATAGAGGCCGCTGGGAGTGCCTGCGGCCAGAGACATGGATCCCGCTCGTCGAATCGACGGCCTCAATCTACGGCTTACTCCTCCACGTTGCCGAGCACGGGCGACTCCCGGATTCCGTGAATCAACCAGAGGGCGCCACACTCTCGTCGCGCCTCAGCAAGGTGGAGCAGGCCATCATCGAAACCGCATGACCAACCCCCACTCCCAGCCCACTCAGACATGACTACCGACGACCACACGACCGACGACCACACGACCGCCGAACGCGACGCGCCACTGAGCACGGCGGGGCCGCTTCCGTTTCGCGTGGCGACGCTGGAGTTCATTCCGCCGGCCCGACGCGGCCAGTACGCGCGCCAGATGGATGGCAGCTTCGCGCTCGCGTGGGTTGAGGATGGGGGTCGCGAACACCTGGCGAACCTCGAAGCCGTCGCGAACGGAACGCTGCGCCTCTTTGTGGCCGGGACGACCGCGGAGGACGCTCGCCAGACAATCGATCGGCAGGCGGTGCTCGACAAGGCCGTCGCCGTCGAAATGGCCCGGCTCGAGGCCGAAGAGGTCGCCCACAAGAAGGCGAGGCTCGACGCGAAGCTCGCACAGGCGCGGGCGCGCCACGAGAAAGAGCTCGCCAATGAGCTCGCCAAACTGCGCGGTGAGCCTACGAGCGACGAACTCGCGGAGCTCGCGGAGGTGGAGGCGCTCGTGCGCCAGCAGAACGCCGGCTCATGAGTACCGAGAAGATCGAGCGCGCCGCGGCGCTGCTCATCCGCGGCTTTGCGCCGACCGTTTCGGTGCTCGTGCCCGAGCCCGTGTCCCTGTCACCACCGACCGCGGTAGTGGTCTGGAGCGGGTATGCGCCGACGGTGTCCGTACAAGCGACGTCATCGCCGTACGGTGCGCCATCGTCGGGGGAACGCGATGCGCAGATTGTAGCGATTGCGTACCTCTACGCCTGCGCTGAGCCCGCCGAACCCAGGCGGCCAACCAACGCGAGAGCAGAGCTGAGGCGCACTGCGGTGAACGGATGCAAATTCGCGAGAGTGTACTGACCGCCCATCCTCTTCGTGGAGCAGCAATGAAGCCGTATCGACCAGTCATTTTCTGCGTGGCGTTAGTCGCGTGCGCTCCGGCACCCACGCGGATCGCTCCCGTGCACATCGCTCAGGCAATCGACTTCCGCTCAGTGACGACTGACGGATTCTTCTTCTCGACGAGTGCGTATGCGGGGGCTCACGAAGCGCGTGGAATCGTAATCGTGAAGTCGCTGGCTGGCGCGACCTATAAAGAGGTGGAGCCGGGGATGCATTTTAAGGCGTGGATTGCCGACTCGCTTTCGCTCTCGGACGTGCTGTCGCTCGCGAAGAGCGCGGCCTATGCGCTCGGGGCGGACGGCCTTATGAACGTCGAGATACGTGCGGCCCCTCGGTTTGCCGGATCCACGAGGAGCGTCTCCGGTGCGGAGCTACCCGGCTGGGAGATTACGGGGCTCGCCATACTGCGAGCCCCGTAACGCGGCTGACCGGAGCAGCCTTGACCACGTGTCGGAGCCGTCAATTCGGTGGTGACGCTGAAAGACGACGCGGTCCTTTGCGACTTGGGCGCGCAATGCATCCCGATTCGAATAGTCAGAACGACGCACACTGGCCCAAGAACCACAGCAGTGCGAGGATGAGCACTGCGCCTAGGAGGCAGCCGAGGCAACTGTGCTGTCGATCCATGACGCCCCGTGTAGGCTGATCCCGCCCACAGTGAGGGCAGGCCGTCGCCGTCGTGCTGACCTCCTTACCACAGTCCCGGCAGTTGCCAAGATTCGGCATTGGGCTGGCCTCGGATTCGGGAAACGATTGGGAGAGTGTACGCGCACCATCCCGAGCGCGCAATCACATTCACCGCGCGCCGCCCCTGCACCGCGACCGCTTTCGCCGTTGGATACCCGCTGGATACTACTGCAGTTCTGGCCACCGGACGCAGAAACCCCCGTAACGCGCTAAGTCGTTACGGGGGTTCTGCTTACCATCAGTCGGGGCGACTGGATTCGAACCAGCGACCTCCTGCTCCCGAAGCAGGCGCTCTACCGGGCTAAGCTACGCCCCGATTCCTGCGTAGACAAACGGTCCTGCATTGTGGCAGTGCGCCCGGAGGGACTCGAACCCCCAACCTTCTGATCCGTAGTCAGATGCTCTATC
>JBBDYC010000011.1:0-100896 GCA_040901985.1 Gemmatimonadaceae bacterium | reverse complement strand
GTAGATCGTGCCCTTGACGGATGCCCAGTCATAGCAACGTGGGCTTGTGCTGTGGACGCTTTCATAAAATGCAGGTGAGCGGCCCCGCTGTACCGAAAGGTACGACAGAGCGGGGCCGCTCACCTGCCTCGCTACCGCGGCCATCAGTCACCAAGCGTCGTTAGGCCGTAGCGCGCGATAGCGGCTAGTCCTCCAGGTGCGCGAGGCGACGAAGTGTGACGACGCAGTCGTCTCCCGCAGACGCCAAGCGAGCACCACGAAGCGTGTCAAGCACGCGCTGTCTTTCACGATCAAGTAGGCCGAATGCCGAGCCGAGGGTCTCCGTCGTCGACGCCCATTTACCGCACTGAAGCCGTTGAAGATTGAGCTCATCGTATCCAAATCCGAGGAAGAGGACGCGCTGCGCGTCCTCCAACGCCGCCTGCGCTTCCGTCAGTTCGGGGTCGGTCTCGATGCGCTCGTTCATTACACGCAGGCTTTCTGCCGCAACGTTGACGAGTACGGCGTCCACGCGGGCATCGTAGGCTCGCTGAGTGAGCGAGCCAAGCGACCCGTAGACGTGATGCACAGGTACGCAACTGACCAACTCTTGGAGTTCACTTCCTCGCGCATTGAAAGAGTGGTGAGCGACTTGGCACAGATAGTGTTCGAACGACCGATCGTAATTAAAGGTGACAATCGTGAGACGATTCTCGCCGAACTGCTTGACCGGCGCTTTCAGCGCCTTCCAAATGAGATCGTACAAATGCGGCGCATCTCTTTCGAACAGATGGGCGCTGTGTTCATACGGGATTAGCGCTCGGGCGATCGCCAGCTTGCCGATCGAACTGAACTCCGGTCGAAGCTCGAGGAAGGCATCTGCCGAAAGCTGGCCGGACTCCCTGAGTGCACTCTGGAACTGTGTAATCCGCTGTTCCGCAAATCCGTAATTGAGGAGGTCCGAGGTCATTGTGCCCGACCATATCTGCCGGGTCAACTCGAAGCCAGATGGGAATCCGAATGGGATGCTCGCGCCTGCGCCGAGTACGAGAACTGTGCGTCTTTTGATCAGCGGCTTTCTCCCGAGTATGCCATCGGCCTAACGAGGATTGTACTGCGGACGCATGATCCACGCATAACCGTGTCATGCTGCGGCGGGGACCTGTACGGATTTCTGTGCGTGAGTCAGATTGCGAGATCAACTGTGATCCGTGAAGCGCGTGCCGAAGAGGAGGGCGAAGTACGGCAGGGCGGCCTTCCAGGCGTGGTTCCCGCGCCGCAAAATCGTACCGCTCTTGGCATACCGCTACTACCGCCCCCCGCCCCCCAGCGCCAGGATCCGCTCGATCCCCATCCCCTCCGCCTCGGCCTGGAAGTTCAGCACCACCCGGTGCCGCAACACGCTGAACGCCACCGCGTCCACGTCCTCCAGGTCCGGCACCGCGCGCCCATCCATCGCCGCCCGCGCCTTCGCCCCCAGCACCAGGTACTGGCCCGCCCGCGGCCCCGCGCCAAAGCTCACGTACTTCCGCACCGCCGCGCTCGACCCCGGCTCGTCCGGACGCGTCGCCCGCGCGATCCCCACCGCATAGCTCACCAGCGACGGCGGCGCCGGCAACCGCCGCACCAACTGCTGCATCTCCCGCAGCTGCTCCGCCGTCAGCACGGGCTTCACCACCCCGGCCTGCACCCCGGTCGTGGTCGAGACGATCTCCTCCTCCTCGGCCACGCTCGGGTACCCAATCCGCAACTCGTACATAAAACGGTCGAGCTGCGCCTCGGGCAGATGGTATGTGCCCTCCTGCTCGATCGGGTTCTGCGTGGCCAGCACAAAGAACGGCTCCGGCAGCGCGTACGTCCGCCCCGACACGGTCACCGCGTGCTCCTGCATGGCCTGCAGCAGCGCCGCCTGCGTCTTCGGCGGCGCACGGTTGATCTCGTCCGCCAGCACGATGTTCCCGAACACCGGCCCCCGCGCAAACGTGAACGACCGCTTCCCCGTGCCGTGGTCCTCCTCCAGCAGCTCGGTCCCGGTGATGTCGCTCGGCATCAGGTCGGGCGTGAACTGCACCCGCGAGAACGTCAGGTCCAGCGACTCGGCCAGCGTCTGGATCAGCAGCGTCTTGGCCAGCCCCGGCACCCCCACGAGCAGCACGTGGCCGCCGGCGAGGATCGCGCTCGTCAGCGACTCCACCACCTCGTGCTGGCCGACGATCCGCTGGCTGATCTGGCGCGCCATCTCCCGGCGCGCGGCGGACAACTGGTCCAATAGGGCGATGTCGCGCGCGTCGGCCGCGGCGTCGCGGGAAACTGCCTGGGTCACGTAGTGCTCGGGGAGAAGAGAGGGTCGGGTGCCTCACCTCTACGCGGCGTGGCACCCCAAGGTTCAGCGGACCACGAACTCCGCCCGCTGTTCCACCGGGAAGTTCACGCTCGCCAACGTCGCGATCACGGTGTAGCTCCCGGGCCGCGCATTGGCCCACGACTCCTCAAAGCGCAACGAGTCGCTCGAGCGCAACACGCGGTTCTGCACCGCCTGCGTGAACAGCCGCCCCTCGCTCCAGCGCCAGACCTCGCGGCCGAGTGAATCGAGCACGAGCACCTCGTGCGTGCGGCCGTCGGGGAAGAGCACCTCGATCTTCTTCGCGCCGTCGTTCGTCACGTTGAAGGCAAACCGCACGCCGTCCCCGACCTTGATGTCGAGTGACGGCGTGAGCGGCGCATCCGCGGGCGCGGTGACGGTGGGCCGGTCGGAGGAGCGGGAGGTCGCCGATTCGTTGCGTTGACGCGGCCCGCAAGCAAACGCGAGGATCGCGACACACAGCAGTGCGAATGGGACCTTCTCGCGCATAAGCGACATCACCGGTGGGAGGCGAATGGAACTTATCAACACGCAGACGATCCGTCAAATTGGTGGTCAGCGCTAAGTCGAAGGGCCGCGAACAGTTGGCCTTCAATCACGAATGTGCAGCCCCTCCGGCCTGGCCGTGGAAAGCTGCTTGCGAAATATTTCACAAACTCCTATTTTCACTCTTGCAAATGGTCGAAAACCCGCGCCCCTCTGGCCCGCCGGAACCACCGCCCCCGGTCGCGCCTCCGCCGGTCCCGATCGGCGGGCGCACGGGGTCGCTTGGGGTCGCCGGCCGGTACGCCGGCCTTGGGCTCCAGTTCGCGCTCGCGATCCTGCTCTTTCTCTTTCTGGGACAATGGCTTGACCGCAAGCTGGGCACGGGCGGGCTCTTCGTGATCCTCGGCGTCTTCGTCGGCGCGGGGGCGGCCTTCTACTCGATGTACCGGCGGCTCATCGGTGACCTCAAGCGGGACGAGGCCGACGCGGCGGCGCGGAAGCGCGCCGCGACGGACCGGCCGGGGACCGACGGTTGAGGCAGGCGCTCGTATTCGCGGCGGTCGCGGCGGCGGTGGTCCTCGTGGGTGGGTGGTTGGCCACGCTGGCCTTCCGCGGGCCGGGCGTGGCCCAGGCGGTCTGGACCAGTGCGGCAATCGCGTGGAGCGTGCAGATTATCGCGTTCGGCGTCGCCCGCGGCCTCCTGGAGCGGAACCCGATTGCCGGGTGGGGGCTGGGGTCGCTGCTTCGCTTTGGCGTGCTGATCGTGTACGCGCTGGTCGGGGCCACGGCGCTGGGACTCGCCCTCGGTCCCGCGCTCGTCAGTCTTGCTGGATTCCTCTTCGTCACAATGCTGCTCGAGCCGATCTTCCTCAGAAAATGACGCGTCCTCGCATTGTCGGTCCGGTTGTCCTTCTCGTCGCCGCGCTCCTCCTCGGCGCCGCGCCGCTCGCCGCGCCGCTCAGCGCTCCGCTGGGCGCGCAGGAGCACGCCGCCGAGGCGGTGGACATCATCACGCCGCACATCTCCGACGGGAACCATATGGAGGTGCCGTGGCCGGTCTTCCCGTTCTTCAAGGAGATCACGCTCCCCCACTGGGAGCCGGTCCGGATTGGCGGCGTCACCATTGACCTCTCGCCCACCAAGCACGTGGTGATGCTCCTCGTCGGAGCGACGCTGCTCTGCCTCCTGATGATCCTCGCCGCGAACGCGCAGCGCCGCTCGACCGCGGCGGGCGCCGCACCGAAGGGCGCGCCCAACGCCGCCGAGGCGATGGTCCTCTACATCCGCGACGAGGTGATCCTCCCCAACGTCGGCCACCACGGCGAGGGGTTCGTCCCCTACCTGCTCACGGCGTTCTTCTTCATCCTGACGCTCAACCTGCTCGGCCTCGTGCCCTACGGCGCAACGGCCACGGGGAACATCTCGGTCACCGCGACGCTCGCGCTGATGACCTTCGTCACCGTGGAGATTGCCGGCATCCGCGCCAACGGCATCGGCTACCTGAGCACGATGTTCTACTGGAACAAGGAACTGCCGCTGCTGATGCGGCCAATAATGTTCGTGATCATGAGCCCGGTGGAGATCATCGGGAAGTTCACCAAGCCGTTTGCGCTGGCCATCCGTCTCTTTGCCAATATGACGGCGGGCCACATCGTCGTCCTCGCCTTCGTGGGGCTGATCTTCGCCGCCGCCGGCCCGGCGAGCGTGCTGCCGTTCCTGATGGCGCTGGCAATTATGTTCCTCGAGATCTTCGTCGCGTTCCTGCAGGCGTTTGTCTTCACCCTGCTCTCGGCGGTGTTCATCGGGCAGATCCGGGAAGTTGCGCATTAAGAGGTGAGAGGTGAGAGGGGAGAGGGAGGTGGGGGGCAGCAGGCCGGCCCTCCCACCCGTACCTCGGCGAGCGCCGGGGGAATTCCGCTGGACTCGGATGAGTCCGCTGGCGGAAAGCGGCCGGGACGGCGCGTTGGACCACGTTGGGACTACACTCTGAGGGATTCGCAATGACGTTCTATCCGCTCCTGCAGGCCACGGTGGACACGGCCACCAACAACAACACCGGCCTCGCGCTCATCGGCGCCGGCCTCGCGGCCGGACTCTCGGTGATCGGCGCCGGTCTCGGCATCGGTCGCATCGGCGGCGCGGCGGCCGAGGGGATCGCCCGCCAGCCCGAAGCGGCGGCCACGATCCGCACGGCCGGCATCATCCTTGCCGCGCTCATCGAGGGCGCCGCGCTGTTCGGCGTCGTCGTCGGCTTTATGATCCAGGCGAAGTTCTAGTCCGCGCCGGATGGGCGCGGCGGGGTTCGCTCCGCCGCGTCCGCCCTGCGCGGTGCCCCGTCGTCGTCGGCGGGGCCGCGGCCCGACATCATCCCACACTGACAATGCGCCTTTCGCCCGTTGCCCTGATTGCCTTGGTTGCCTTGACCGCCGTCACCGCCGTCACCGCCGCGCCGGCCCACGCCGCCGAGGCGGGAGCCAAGCCCGGCCTGCTCGACCCGCACCTCGGGTTGATGACCTGGACGCTGGCGATCTTCATCGTCGTGCTGCTCATCCTCAAGAAGTTTGCCTGGGGGCCGATCCTGGAGGCGGTCAACGCGCGCGAGCAGGCGATCACCGACGCGATGGCGGCCGCCGAGCGCGACCGCAACGACGCCGCCAAGCTCCTCGCCGAGCAGCGCGCGGCAATCGAGGCGGCGCGCAACGAGGCCCAGCGCTACATCGCCGAGGGCCGTGCCACCGCCGAGTCAATGCGCGGCGAGATGCTCGAGCAGACGCGCCAGCAGCAGGGGGAACTCCTCGACCGCGCCCGCAAGGAGATCGAGAGCGAAAAGTCCAAGGCCATTGACGAGCTCCGCCGTGAGGCCGTGGACCTCGCCCTCGCCGGCGCCGGCAGGCTGATCGGGCAGAAGCTCGACGCCGATGCCGACCGCAAGCTCGTCGAGGAGTACCTCACCTCGCTCGGCGGCAAGTGATGCGCGACGTCTCGATCGCCCGCAACTACGCCGAGGCCCTCCTCGCCCTCGCGGGCAAGGCCGACGATGCCGCCGGGTGGGGCGAGTTGATCAGTGCGCTCGGCGACGCCGTCGCGCAGGACCGGACCTTGCGCAACTTCCTCGACGCGCCGCAGGTGAGCGCCGGCGAGAAGAACGCCGTCCTTGGCAAGGCGCTGGAGGGAAGCACGCCGAAGCTCTTTGTGCGCTTTGTGCAGAAGCTGGTGACGAACCGCAGGCAGATGCTGTTGCCGGAGATCGCGGTGGAGTACCACGGCCTGCTCGACGCGGCGGAGGGGCGGGTGCACGCGCGGGTCACCGTGGCGCGCGCGTACGACGCCAAGGCGCGCGCGGCGCTCACGAAGTCGCTCACCAAGGCGCTGGCAAAGACCGTCATTCCGCACGTCACGGTGGACGAGCGGATCCTCGGCGGCGTGGTCGTGCGCGTCGGCGACACGGTGATGGACGGCTCGGTGCGGCGAAAGCTCGGTCGGCTGCGCGAGAAGCTTCTCGCGGCGCGGTGAGGGGCGGCCGCCTGCGCGAGTCGGATTGGATGTGCGCGGCCTGCCGCCTCGCCAGCGCGGCGCTCGTGGTTGCCGCGATGGCCGCCGGTGGCGCGGCGGCCCAGGACGTCGAGGTGCAGCGCTCGCGGGTCACCGCCCTCGACAACGACTACTTCGTCTTCACGCGCCCCCCGAACCGGCGCTCGGACCATAACTACACGCACGGGGCGGCCCTCGAGCTGACCCTGCCAACGGCGCGCAACGCCGTGACGCGCGTGCCCTGCGACCGGCGGTCGGCTTGCGCGGTGGCACTGTCGCTCGGCCAACAGATGTACACGCCCACCAAGGAGGACACCGTGCCGGTGGCCGGCCAGCGGCCGCACGCGGGGTGGCTCTCTGCCCGCGCCGAGCTGCGGGCCATCCGGACCGACCGCGCGCTGGCGCTCGGCGTCGTCGTCGGCACCACCGGCCCCAACGCGCGCGCCGACGACCTCCAGGCGTGGATCCATCGGAAGGATCGCTTCCTCCGCCAGCCGTTGGGCTGGGACCATCAGCTCCCCAACGAACTCTTCTATGCCGCCACCGTGCGGCTCGAGGAACTGCGTTCGGTCGGGGAGCGGCCGCGGTGGAGCGTGGACGCGATGCCCCACGTGTCCGCGGCGCTGGGGACGCTCCGCGCCTCGGCGGCGGCGAGCGTGACCGTTCGGGCCGGTTGGGGATTGCGGCACCCGTGGGTGCGGGAGCCGATGACCAATGGCGGGATCTACCTCATTGCGCGGCTCGGCGGCGAGGCGGTGGGCCACTCGCTCTTTCTCGACGGCAACGGGCGGCGTGACTTCGCCAGCGTGAAGCGGCTTTCGCCGGTGATGGAACTGGAACGGGGCTTCGGGATGCGGATGCTGAAGCTGCTCGTGGAGTACACCGTCACCGCGCGGTCGCGCGAGTACCTCGGCGGGCCGGAGGTGCACCGGGTCGGGCGCATCAACGCGACGTGGCTCCATTGAGGGCGTCCCCTCTTATCTTTCGCCCGCGCCAGAGGCAGATTCCCCAGCTATGGCGCGAGACGGAGCGGACCAACTCGATCGGCGCGGCTTCTTCTCGCAGGGCCTGAAACGCGCCCTGCGCGAAGTCGTGGACGCGCTCGGCGAGCGGGTCGCGCCCAACCGCTACGTGCGCCCGCCCGGCGCGCTTCCCGAGCCGGCGTTCCTGGCCGCCTGCACGCGGTGCGGCGAGTGCTCGGATGTCTGCCCGGTGCACGCCATCACCAAGCTCCCGCCGTCGCACGGACTTGCCGGCGGCACGCCGGTGCTCGACGTGGCCGTGACGGCGTGCATTATGTGCGAGACGATGCCCTGTGCGGCGGCCTGTCCGACGCCGGCACTGGAGGTGCCGGCCTGGGGGTGGCGCGACGCCAAGCTGGCCCAGCTGGAGATTGATACGACGCGGTGCATCACCTACCGCGACGTGGAATGCGGGATCTGCGCGCGTGTCTGCCCGGTGGGCGAGGACGCCTTGAAGATGGATGACCGCGGTCGCCCGGTGATCGGCGCGGCCTGTACCGGGTGCGGCCTGTGCCTCAACGCGTGCGTGACGACGCCGAGCAGCATCAGCGCCGTGCCCTTGGAGATGATGGCGTGACCGGATCAACCGGAGCGACGAAGTTCACGGTGAAGCTCGTCCAGAAGCCCTGGGGCCACGAGATCATCTGGGCGCACAGCGAACACTACGTGGGCAAGCTCCTCCACATCAACGCCGGCCACGCGCTCTCGCTGCAGTACCACGAGCGCAAGGACGAGACGCTCTTCCTGATGAGCGGCGAGATGAAGTACCGTGTGGACGACGGGACCGGGATGCGCGACGTCGCGTTCAAGGCTGGCGAGAGCTTCCGCAACACGCCGCGGACGATCCACCAGCTGGAGGCCGTCACCGACTGCGACGTCCTCGAGGTGTCCACGCCGCACCTCGACGACGTGGTGCGCCTGGCCGACCGCTATGGTCGCGAGGGGACCTCGACGCCGTGAAGGTGATCATCCCGCTGGCGGGGAAGGGCACGCGCCTGCGCCCGCACACGCACACCGTGCCGAAGCCGATGCTCAAGGTGGCCGGCAAGCCGGTGATGGACTACGTGATGGACGACGTCGCGAAGCTTGGCAACGTCGAGCAGGTCGTCTACATCACTGGCCATCTCAAGGAGATCGTGGAGCGACACGCGCGCGCCGCGTACGCGTTTCCCAGCGTCTTCGTCGAGCAGCAGGTGCAGGACGGCACGGCCGGCGCGGTGGACCTCGCGCGCCCGTACGTGGACCAGCCCGTGATGATCATCTTCGTGGACACGATCTTCGACGCCGACCTCTCGGTGATTGCCGACTCGACCGACGACGGGATCATCTGGACCGAGGAGGTCGAGGACTACCAGCGCTTCGGCGTGGTCGTGACCGATGCCAACGGACATATGACGAGGATCGTCGAGAAGCCGAGCACGCCGATCTCCAAGCGGGCGAACATCGGCCTCTACTATATGAGGAACTGGAAGCTGCTCTACGAGGGGATCGCCCACACGCTCGCCCAGCCGGCGAACAAGGGCGAGTGGTATCTGACGGACGCCTTCCAGTACATGATAGACCAGGGCGCGAAGATCCGCGTGATTGACGTGGCGGGGTGGTACGACGCCGGGAAGCTCGAGACGCTGCTCGCCACGAATCGCGTGATGCTGGAAAAGGGGCGCGCGCGCGTGCCGGCAAAGGGGCTCACGAAGGTGAAGATCGTGGAGCCGGTGCGGATCGAGGATGGGGCGACAGTGAGCGACTCGACGATCGGGCCGAACGTGGTGATCGGGGCGGGATCGGTGGTGAAGGGGAGCACGCTTCGCGACACGATCGTCGGCGAGGCGGCGCGGATCACCGACTGCGCGCTGCACGACTCGATGATTGGGGATGCGGTGGTGCTGGAGGGGGTGAAGGGCGCGGCGAGCATTGGGGATCACGGCGAGGTGCGCGGGTAGGGCTGCGGCGTTCGATGGGTGCGGCAACGGGATGATGCCTGTGTCGTTGGGTAGGAGAACTACCATGGGCCTATGGCCCGACCCGCGATTCTCCCCCATATTCCGCGCCGATGCGACTCTCCTGGAACGAGATCCGTGTGCGCGCGGCCGAGTTCGCCAAGAACTGGGCTGGCCACGGGTACGAGAAGGGGCAAACTCAGCTCTTCTATCGCGACTTTTTTGACGTCTTCGGGATGCCCGTGCGACGCGTGGCGGCGTTCGAAGAACCCGTCAAGCGACTCGGCGAGAAGCAGGGATTCATTGACCTCTTCTGGAAGGGCGTCCTGCTCGTTGAGCAGAAGAGCAAGGGACGCAACCTCGAGTCGGCGCGAACGCAGGCCCTGGATTACTTCCCAGGGCTCAAGGCTGCCGAGCATCCGAGGTTTCTCCTCGTGAGCGACTTCCAGACGTTCGATCTCACGGACCTCGAGACCGACGAACGGACGTCCATTGCGCTCGCCGAGTTGCCAAAGCACGTCGAGAAGTTTGGCTTCATCATCGGCGTCGAGCGGCGGTCGTTCGAGGACCAAGATCCGGTGAACGTGAAGGCGGCAGAGATGATGGGCCGCCTGCACGACGCGCTGGAAGCGTCGGCATTCACAGGTCACGACCTCGAGCTGTTCCTCGTCCGCCTCGTATTCTGTCTGTTCGCGGACGACACGGGAATCTTCGAGCCGCGTGACATCTTCCTCGACTATCTGACCAACCGCACGGGCGAGGACGGCACGGACCTCGGTGCCAAGCTGGTCAAGCTGTTCCAGGTGCTTAACACCGAGGAAGACGCGCGCGGGAATGCGCTGGACGAGGACCTTGCGCGATTCCCGTACGTGAACGGCGATCTGTTCAAGGAAGGTCTGCAGATTCCGGACTTCGATGCCAAGGGGCGACAACTACTGCTGGACGCGTGTGAATTCGATTGGGGGGCCATCTCACCCGCCATCTTCGGGTCGCTGTTCCAGTCCGTGATGGACGCCAAGGAGCGGCGTGCACAGGGCGCGCATTACACCACCGAGCAGAACATTTTGAAGGTGCTGGGCCCGCTGTGCCTTGACGATCTCAAGACGGAGTTCGCGCGGATCAGGGATGCCAAGACCGACCGTCAGAAGCGATTGCAGGCGTTCCAACGGAAGCTGCGGTCGCTGACTTTCTTCGACCCGGCCTGCGGGTGCGGCAACTTCCTGATCATCGCGTACCGCGAGTTGCGATCACTGGAGATTGCAGTGATTCGCGAACTCCGCTCCGAGGTGTCGCCCGGACAGTTGGAGGCCGATACGTCCGTGCTTTCACTGGTGGACGTGGACCAGTTCTATGGCATCGAGCTCGGCGCGTTTCCCGCGCGCATTGCTGAGACGGCGATGTGGATGATGGACCACATAATGAACAACCGGCTGAGCCTGGAGTTCGGGCAGTCGTACGTGCGTATTCCGTTGAAGAAGTCCCCGCACATCGTGCCGGGGGACGCGTTGGAGCTGGCCTGGGCCAGTGTGCTGCCGCCGGACCAGTGTACCTACGTGCTCGGGAATCCGCCGTTTATTGGGTCCAAGTTCCAGACCGCGGCGCAGCGCGCGCAGGTGCAGCGGGTAGCGGCGCTGGGCGGTAGCGGTGGATCGCTGGACTACGTGACAGCTTGGTTCATCACCGCCGGACGGTACATCGGTACGCGGCCCATTCGGATCGGGTTTGTCGCGACGAACTCGATCACGCAGGGGGAACAGGTGGCGCAGTTGTGGCCGATCCTGTTCGACCAGTGCAAGCTCGAGATTGCGTTCGCGCACCGGACCTTCGCGTGGGGCTCGGATGCGCGGGGCAAGGCGCACGTCCACGTGGTGATCCTCGGACTGACGCGGCGGGAGCACGCGCCTGCCGGCAAGCGACTGTTCTCGTACGAGGCGGTGGATGGCGAGGCGTACGAGAGCACGCATCCGGTGCTCAGTCCGTACTTGTTTGATGCGTCGCGGTTGAAGAACCCGCAAGTGGTGGTCGTGGAGGTTTCGCGGCCAGTGAACGGGATGCCGCGGCCAAGTATCGGCTCACAACCGATCGACGATGGGCAGTTCATCTTCACGGCCGCCGAGCGGGACGCATTTATCAATACTGAGCCGCAGGCGGCAGCGTATCTGAGACCGCTCGTGGGGGCCGAGGAGTTTCTGCAGGGCACGGAGCGTTTCATTCTCCATTTGGCCGAGGTTTCGCCATCGAAGTTGGCGGCAATGCCTCACGTAAAGGCACGAATCGCCGCGGTGCGGAAGTTCCGGTTGGCGAGCAGGCGCGAATCGACGTTGCGAGCGGCGGAAACGCCTGCGCAGTTCGGGCTGAGCGTGATTCCGTTGGCGCCGTTTCTCGTGGTGCCGCGCGTGAGTTCCGAACGCCGAGAATATGTGCCAATCGGATGGCTGGCACCTCCGTGGATTCCTACCGATGCCGTTCATATCCTTCTGAACGCGTCTGCCGGGGAGTTTGCGCTACTCACCTCAGCAATGCATATGAGTTGGCTCCGGCATATCGGTGGACGCCTCAAGAGCGATTTCCGCTACGCTATCGGCCTAGTCTACAACACGTTTCCCTTGCCGCCCGGTGGCACATCGGCACTCAAGTCCATCGAACCTCTCGCCCAGGCCATTCTCGACACGCGCGCCGCACATCGGGACGCCACGTTGGCCGATCTCTACGACCCAGACGCAATGCCCGCAGCGCTCCGCAAGGCGCACCACGCACTCGACCGCGCGGTGGAGAAGCTGTATCGCAAGGAGCCGTTCAAGACGGACCGCGAGCGCGCCGAGCACCTGCTCGGCCTCTATGAGCAGATGGTGAGTCCGCTGGGCATCTCAGGTGCGGGCGCAAGGAAGATCGCGCGACATCGTTAGTGGATGGCAGCGACGCACGCTGCAGGCAGCGACCGCCCGACCCCTACTCACAGCACCCGCCACCACGGGGCGGCCAGGACGCCGGGGGCGAGCCACTCCAACGCACTTCCCGTGTGCAGCAACAGGGCGGCGCGCGACTTGTTGCCGTACTCCTCGCGGAATGAGATGAGATGTTTGGCATCGGCCAGCCGCGGGCGCGTGGTGGCCTTGACCTCGATGGGGAGCAGTTGGCCGTTGGCCTCGACCACGAAGTCCACCTCCTCACCCGTGGCCGTGCGCCAGTAGGTGAGCTCGGCGGGGTCGAGCCGCTGGTCGCGCCAGACGAGGAGATCGTGCAGGACCAGGTTCTCCAGATGCGCCCCCTCTGGATCGGGATTCCCTGCCAAGTGCAACGCCACGCCGGTGTCAGCCCAGTACAGCTTGGGCGACTTGATGAGCCGCTTGGTGCGATTCACCGCGTACGCCGGCAGGCGCACCAGCACATACGAGGTCTCCAGCAGGTTCAACCACCGGTGGACCGTGGGCTGCGGGAGCGCGGTGTCACGGCCCAATTCGGTCTGGTTGAGCAGTTGGCCAATCCGCAGGGATGCGGCGCGCATCAGGCGGCGAAAGTCGGGCAGCGCGGAGATGGCCGCGACGTCCTGGAGGTCGCGCTCGAGGTAGGTGCGCACGTAGCCATCGAACCAAATGGAGCGGTCGGCGGCGGTGTGCATCTGGAGGGCAGGGGTGGGGAAGCCGCCGCGCCGCGCGAGGGCGCGCCAGTCCTCCCGTTGCTCGGGCGAATCGGCCAACACCTCGAGCCAATTGGTGTCGGCGGTGGCGAGCAACTCATCCCAGAGTCCGGCGCGGCCTGCACCGACCTGCTCGCGCCGACACATCGGCCAGAGCGTGAGGTAGCTGGCGCGGCCGGCAAGCGACTCGGCGACGTTCCGCATCAGCAGCAGGTTGGCGGAGCCGGTGAGCAGAAAGCGCCCGTTGATCCGGTGGCGGTCAACGTTGCGCTTGATGGCGTGCAGCAGATCGGGCGCGCGCTGGATTTCGTCGAGGGTGAGTGGTTCGTGGCCGCCGACAAGCGCGTCGGGCGTGCGCTTGGCGGCATCGAGGACGTCGAGGTCGTCGAGCGAGACGTAGCGTCGTTCGCCGGGCACCAGTTGCTGGGCGAGGGTGCTCTTGCCGGTCTGGCGTGCGCCGGTAACCACGAGCACTGGCATCGCCCTCAGGCGGAGCGCCAAAGTACTGGCGAGGAGACGGGGGTTTGTTATTCTATTCATATCGTGAATGATAATCATTCATACAGTGAATAGCAATCCAGTGGACTTGGCTTGTCGCCTTGAAACTCGCTGCACTTGACACAATATGCCAAATAGATATATTCCTAGATAGAATGTCAAGCTTCGGCCTCCGCCAACTCCGTGAGTCGCGCGCCACGTCCCAAGTCGCAGTGGCCTCCGCGATGGGTGTGTCGCAGTCGGCCGTCTCCAAGATTGAGCGGCGTGATGACGTGTCGGTGGCCGCGCTACGTGACTATATCGCTGCACTGGGGGGCGCGATGGAGATTCACGCGCGTTTCCCGGATGGCGTGGTGCCGTTGGCGCTCGGGGACGCGATTTACTCGCAGCGCGCGCCGCTGCAGAAGGTGGCCGAGCGTGCGCCAGAGATCGTGTTGGCGATGGCGCCAGTGGTGGCCCCGGAATGGCTGGATGAGGCCGATCGCATCCGAGCAATGACTCCGTTGGCGCGGATGCAGGAACTCGCCAATGGCGCCGCATTCTTTGCGCGTGCGAGGCGTCGTGCCTGAGTTTCCGACAGCGATTCCGTTCGATCCTGTGCGGTTGGTGCGTACGCTTTCTGAGCACGACGTGCGCTACGTGATGATCGGGGCGGTGGCGGCGCGGCTGGCGGGCTACCCGTTGGCGACCTACGACAGCGACATCACTCCAGAACGGGAGACGGCCAATCTTGAGCGTCTCGCGGCCGCCTTGCGCGCACTCGACGCAAAGGTCTTCACGGCGTCCGTGCCGGAGGGCCTCGTGTTCGACTGCTCAGCCCAGATGCTCGCGCGCGCCGACGTCTGGAACCTCGTCACGGCGGCAGGTCGGCTCGACATCCTCTTTGCGCCCGCTGGCGTGAGCGGCTACGACGAACTCGCCCGCGATGCCGACCACTATGACGTAGACGGCATTGATGTGCCCGCCGCCTCGCTGCAGTCCATCGTACGAATGAAAGAGGCGGCCGATCGCCCCAAGGACCAGCAGGCCGTGGCCATCATTCGCGCGATGCTCGAACGCGACAAGCGTCGCGCGTAACCCCTCGCGTCACGCCCGTACGTACTGCATACTTGCCGGGTGTCCGAGCACCCCTCTCGCCGCGACGCCCTGAAGGCCGCGCTGGCCTCGGGCGTTGGCGCGCTTGGTATCGGCGCGCTCACCCCGATGCCCGCAATCGCCGAGTGGAGCTCGGCCGCCGAGCGTCCCGACGCGGCACCCGTGCGCGCCGCTGCCGCCGCCACGATGCGCGGCGTCCCCTTCGAGCGGCACGAGACCGTCCGCCTCGCGATTGTTGGCACCGGCCTCCGCGGGCGCAGCATCCTCTCCGAGCTGCTCGCCATTGACGGCGTGCAGGTCACGGCGCTCGCCGACATCGTCCCCGAAAAGGCCGCCCTCGCAGTGGCGATGTGCACGGCCGCCGGAGCGCCCGAGCCCGCGCTCTACACAGCCGGCGACCGGGACTTCGAGCGCCTCGTCCAGCGCGACGACGTGGATTTCGTCTATACGGCCACGCCTTGGGAGTGGCACGTCCCGGTGATGCTGGCCGCGCTCCGCGCCGGCAAGCACTGCGCCACGGAGTGCCCGACAGGCGTGACGCTCCGCGACCTCTGGTCGCTGGTGGACGCGAGCGAACGAAGCCGCCGCCACTGCCTCCAGCTCGAGAACTGCAACTACGGCTACAACGAGATGCTCGTGAACCGGATGGTCCACGACGGCGTCCTCGGCGAGATCCAGCACGGCTCCGCTGCCTACATCCACGACCTGCGCACGATCCTCTTCGAGACGCGGGACGAGGGGCTCTGGCGCCGCGACTGGCACACGCGCATCAACGGCAACCTCTACCCGACCCACGGGCTCGGGCCGGTGGCCTGGTATATGGACATCCACGCCGGCGACCGGTTCGACTACCTCGTCTCGATGAGCACGGAGGAGCGCGGGCTGACGCTCCACCGCGAGGCGACGGTCGCCGACCGCTCCGACCCCAGGTGGCGCGAGCGCTACATCACCGGCGACCTCAATACCTCGCTGATCCGCACGGTGAATGGCCGCACGATCGTCCTCCAGCACGATGTGTCGAGCCCGCGCCCGTACTCCCGGCTCAACGGCGTCGCCGGCACCAAGGGCGTCTTTGAGGACTACCCGCCGCGCATATTCGTCGAAGGCCAGGCCGGCGGACACCGCTTCGGCCCGATTGACGCGTGGAAGGTCTCGCACGAACACCCGCTCTGGACGAACATCGGCGAGCTCGCCCGGCGGAAGGGCGGCCACGGCGGGATGGACTTCGTGATGATGTGGCGCCTGGTGCAGTGCCTGCGCGAGGGTCTCGCGCCCGACTTCGACGTGTACGACGCGGCGGCGTGGAGCGCGCCGGTGCCGCTCAGCCAGATGTCCGTGGCCCAGGGGAGCGCGCCGATGCGCTTCCCCGACTTCACGCGCGGGAACTGGAAGGGGGCGCAGCCGTGAGACTGACCGCTCTCGACTGGGGGATCGTCGTCCTCGCGCTCACGGTGGCCTTCGTGCCGGCGCTCTTCCTCGCCCGACGCGCCGGCACCAACACGGCCGAGTTCTTCACCTCGGGACGCGCGGCACCCTGGTGGTTGATCGGCGTCTCGATGGTCGCGACGACCTTCAGCACCGACACGCCGAACCTCGTCACCGACCTCGTGCGCGGCGGCGGCGTGGCCGGCAACTGGGTCTGGTGGGCCTTCCTCCTCACCGGGATGGCCACGGTCTTCTTCTACGCGCGGATGTGGCGTCGCTCGGGCGTGCTGACGGACCTCGAGTTCTACGAGATCCGCTACTCCGGCAAGGCCGCCAGCTTCGTGCGTGGATTCCGCGCCGTCTACCTCGGCCTGGTCTTCAACTGCGTCATCATGGCGACGGTGAACCTGGCCGCCGCCAAGATCGCCTCGATCCTCCTCGGCTGGCCGATGTGGCAGACCCTGCTGGTCTGCGCGCTGTTCAATGTCGGGTTCGCCACGGTCTCGGGACTCTGGGGCGTGCTGGTGGTGGACTTCATCCAGTTCGGCGTCGCGATGATGGGGTCGTTTGCCGCGGCGTGGTTCGCGCTGCAGCGGCCGGAGGTCGGCGGGCTGGGCGGCCTCTTTGCGCAACTGCCGGCGCAGACCTATGCCTTCCTTCCCGACCTCTCCGACTGGACGGTCACGCTCACGGTGTTGATCCTGCCACTGACGGTGCAGTGGTGGTCGGTCTGGTATCCGGGGGCCGAACCGGGGGGCGGGAGCTACATCGCGCAGCGGATGCTCGCCGCGCGGAGCGAGAAGGACGCGCTGTTCGGCACGCTCTTCTTCAACGTCGCGCATTACGGGCTCCGCACCTGGCCCTGGATCATCGTCGCGCTCGCGTCGCTGCTCGTCTTTCCGCAGCTCGACGACATCTCGCGCGCGTTCCCCGGCGTGCCGGCGGCGCTGATCGGCAACGACATCGCCTATCCGGCGATGCTGACCTTCCTCCCGGTCGGGTGGCTGGGGCTGATGGTGGCGGGGCTGCTCTCGGCGTACATCTCGACGATCGTCACGCACCTGAACTGGGGGACGTCGTACCTCGTCCACGATCTCTACCGGCGGTTCATCCGGCCCGACGCGACGGAGAGGCACTACGTGGCCGTCGGCCGGTTCGTCACGGCGGGGCTGATGGTGGTCGCGGCGGGGCTGACCTTCTACATCGAGACGGCCCGCGCGGGGTTCACGCTGCTGCTCTCGATCGGCGCCGGCACGGGGCTGCTCTACCTGCTGCGCTGGTACTGGTGGCGCGTGAACGCGTCGGCGGAGGTCGCGGCGATGGCCGGCTCGTTCTTGATCGCCATCGGATTCGAGGTGGCGCGACGGATGGGGGCCGCCGTGCCGACGCACATCTCGCTCCTCATCACCGTCGGTGCGACGACGGTCATCTGGGTCGCCGCCGCGTTCCTCGGGCCGCGGACCGACGCCACGACGCTGGCGCGCTTCTATGCGCTCGTCCGCCCCGCCGGCCCGGGGTGGGCGCAGATCCGCGCCGCGTCAGGCGTGAGCGCGTCCCCCGATTCGATTCCCCAGGCGATGCTCGGCTGGGTCTTCGGCATCTTCTTCGTGTACGCGGCGCTCTTCGGCGCCGGCAGCTTCCTCGCCGGGAACCGGCCGCTCCTCTGGCTCTGGCTCGCGATCTTCACGGTCAGCGGCTACGGCGCGTACCGGGTGCTGCAGGGTTTCTGGCGCACCACCGAGCGGTGATGCGCGCGACGCTCGCGGTCGTCCTTGCGCGCGGACTGGGCACGCGGCTCCGGGAGGACGACGGCGCGCGGTTGACGGACGCCCAGCGCGCGGCGGCGGAGCGGGGAACCAAGGCGCTGATGCCGGTGCACGGCTGGCCGCTGCTCGACCACCTCCTCCACGCGCTCGCCGACGGCGGCGTGCGCGACGTGGTGCTGGTGATCGCGCCGGACGCGGATGCGATCCGCGCGCGGTACGACGACGAGGCACCGCCGACGCGGCTTCGCGTGCGCTACGCCGTGCAGCCCGAGCCGCGCGGGACCGCCGACGCCCTGCTTGCCGCACGCGCCGCCGTTGAGGCGCCGGTCGGCGCGCCGCGAGATGACGCCGGCGTGCGTCACTTCCTGGTCTGCAATGCGGACAATCTCTATCCGCCGGAGTCAATTGCCGTGCTCGTCGAACTCGACGGGCCGGGGTGCGTCGCCTTCGACGCGGCCGCCCTCACCGCCGACGGCGCGGTGGATGACGTCCGGATCCGCCGATTCGCGCTGCTCGAGCTCGCCCCCGACGACACCCTGCGCGACATCGTCGAGAAGCCCGACGCCTCGCACCCGCTGGCCATGCCGCCGGCACCGTGGGTCTCGATGAACCTCTGGCGCTTCACCGATGCGATCTTCGACGACTGCGGTGCCATCGAGCCGTCAGCGCGCGGCGAGCTCGAACTCCCGGACGCCGTCCGGCGCGCCATCCACGAGCGCGGCGCGCGGTTCCACGCGGTGCGTCAGGCGGTGGCCGTCCCCGACCTCTCGCACCGCCGCGACGTCGCCGCGCTCGAGGCGCGGCTGGGCCGACGGACGCCGCGCCCGTGACGCATTCGCTCTTCGTGCCGGGGCGGGTCGAGCTCTTCGGCAAGCACGTGGACTACGGCGGCGGGGTCTCGCTCACCTGCGCCATCAGCGAGGGGATCACGGCGGAGGTCGAGCCGCTCGACTCGCCGGTGCTCGACCTCGAGGACGGCAAGACCGGCCGCCGCGCGCGGATCCCGCTCCGCCGCGACGCGCGGCCCGGCGGCGCGCACGGCGGCGCCTACGTCGCCGCGGTCGCCCGACGGCTGGCCCGGGACTTCGGCCCGCTCCCGGTCGGCGCCCGGATCGTCTCGTCGAGTTCGCTCCCGCGCTCGGCGGGGCTCTCCAGTTCGAGCGCCTTCGTCACGATGCTCACCCTGGCGCTCGCCGAGGTGAACGAGCTCAAGGCGCGTCCGGAGTGGAAGCAACACCTGCCGACGCGGCTCGCGCTGGCGGAGTACTGTGGTGCGATCGAGATGGGCGCGCCGTTCGGTCCGTTTGCCGGCGAGGTAGGCGTCGGGACGCGCGGCGGGGCGCAGGATCACGTCGCGATCCTCTGCAACTCGGCGGGGATGGTCGGTGCGTTCCGGTACCTCCCGGCCGCAATGGTGGGGCAGGCGACCTTCCCGGCCCGCTGGAGCATCCTCGTCGGCGTCAGCGGCGTGCGGGCGACGAAGACCGGCGGCGCGCAGGCGGACTACAATCGCGCGGCGGACCTCGTGCACGCGCTGCTTGCGCAGTGGAACGCCGCCACCGCTCGCGCGGACTGCTCCCTCGCGGGGGCGCTGGAGTCGTCGCCCGACGCGCCGGCGCGTCTCGAGCGGATCGCCGCCGTCTCTCCCGACGCGCCGCTGCAACTGGCGCGGCTCGCGCAGTTCCGGTCGGAGACGGAGCGGGTGGTGCCCGGCGCGCTGGCGGCCATCAGCGCCGCCGACGGCGCAGCGCTCGGGCGGCTGGCGGTGGAGTCGCAACAGGGCGCCGAGACGGCGCTCCGCAACCAGGTGCCGGAGACGATGTTCCTCGCGCGCTCGGCGATGGCGGCCGGCGCGCACGGGGCGACGGCGTTCGGCGCCGGATTCGGCGGTGCGGTCTGGGCGATCGTGGACACGAGCGCCGCCGCGGACGTGGCCGAACGGTGGCGCGCGTCGTATGCGGCGGCCTTTCCGCAGCGCGCCGACAAGGCCGAGTGGTACACGCTGCGACCGGCCGCCGGCGTGAAGTGAGGCCGGCGCTCCCGCGGAACGTAAAGGCGCTGGCGGCGGTGAGCTTTCTCACCGACCTCGCGAGCGAGATCATCTATCCGCTCCTGCCACTCTTCCTCTCGCGCGTGCTGGGCGTCTCGGTGGCCGCACTCGGCGTCATCGAGGGCGTGGCCGAGAGCGTCTCGGCGCTCCTCCGCGCCCCCGCGGGATGGTGGTCGGACCGGGTGCGGCGGCGCAAACCGCTCGTCGTCTGGGGCTACAGCATCGCCGGACTCGTCCGCCCGCTCATCGGACTGGCGACCGGGACGGGGCAGGTGCTCGCGATCCGCGTGACCGATCGGTTCGGCAAGGGGATCCGCACGGCGCCGCGCGACGCGCTGATCGCCGACTCGGTCGAGCCCTCGCAGCGCGGGTACGCCTACGGCCTGCATCGGGCGTCGGACAACTTCGGCGCGGTGTTCGGGCCGCTGATCGCGTGGGTCGTCCTGACGATGCAGTGGGCGGATCTGCGGACGCTCTTTCTCTGGACGGCCGTGCCGGGCGTGCTGGCGATTGTCCTGCTGGTGGTCTTCGTGCGCGAGGCGCCGCGCCTCGAGATGCCGGTGGACGCGGTCGCGCCACCGGCGCCATCCGACCCGCCGCTGGGCGCGCCGTTCTGGCGATTGCTCGCGGTGATCTTCCTCTTCACGCTCAGTCTCTCGACCGACGCCTTCCTCCTGCTGCGCGCCTCGCAACTGGGCGTGGCGACGGCGCTGATCCCGATCCTCTGGGCGATGCTGCACGTGATGAAGTCGGGAAGTTCGGTCATCGCCGGCGCGCTCTCCGATCGGTACGGGCGGCGGCCATTGATCCTCGGCGGCTGGGCCGTCTACGCGCTCGTTTACCTCGGCTTCGGCGCGGCGACCGACGCCTGGCACGCATGGGCGCTCTTCGCCGTCTACGGGCTCTACTTCGGTCTTTCCGAAGGGCCGGAGAAGGCGCTGGTGGCGGACCTGGCCCCGCCGACACGCCGCGGGGCTGCGTTCGGATGGTTCAACGCCGCGGTCGGAGTGGCCGCGCTGCCCGCGTCGGTCCTCTTTGGGCTGGTCTGGGAGCGGTTCGGTCCGACGACGGCGTTCACGATGGGCGCGACGATTGCCGCCGTGGCGGCGCTGCTCTTCGCGCTGGTGGTGCCCTCAGCAGCAACGAGCCCCGGGCCGGTCGTAGCGCGCTGAGAGCCGCTCGGCGAGGAACTCCCGCTCGGTGAGCGGCACCCGCTCCGGGTGGTGGCACCGGACGTGCGCCAGGTAGGCCGCATAGTCCGGCGCCCCGATGATCCGTCGGAGGACCGCGGCGAGGAGCTTCATCGCGGCGCCTTGCTTCCGCCCGGCCCGATCGTCCGGTCGAACAGCTCGAGGATCCGCCGATACTCGTCGGTCCACGAGCTCGGCCGCACGAAGCCGTGGTTCTCCACCGGATACACCGCCATCTCCCACCCCGTCTTGCCGAGCTCGATCAGGCGCTGCGCCAGTTGCACGACATCCTGGAACTGCACGTTCGTGTCCACCATCCCGTGCGCGATCAGCAGCGGGTCGTTCAGGCCCTCGGCGAAGAAGATTGGCGACGACTGGCGGAACGAGAGCGTGTCGTCCTGCGGGAGGTTGAGGATGCGGCCGGTGTAGCCGTGGTTGTAGTGCGCCCAGTCGGTGACCGACCGCAGCGCGGCGCCGGCGCCGAAGTACTCGGCCTTGTTGAAGAGCGCCATCAGCGTGATGAAGCCGCCGTAGCTGCCGCCGTAGATCCCGATCCGCTCGGGCGCGATCCCGTGTTGCGCGGTGAGGTACTGGGACCCGCTGACGTGGTCGTCGAGGTCCTTGCCGCCCATCCAGCGGTAGATCGCCGTGCGCCAGTCGCGGCCGTAGCCGGCCGAGCCGCGGTAGTCAATGTCGAGGACGGTGTAGCCGCGCGTCGCGAGCAGGTGGTGAAACAGGTACTCGCGCGCATACGACGACCACCAGTTGTGGACGTTGTGCAGATAGCCCGCGCCGTGCACGAAGATCACGCCGGCGCCGTTGGGCGCGGCGCTGAACTGCTGCGGGCGGTAGATGCGCGCCGGCACCGGCGTGCCGTCCTCGGCCGGGATCATCACGATCTCGGGCTTGATCCAGGCGTAGCGCCGGAACTCGTCGGTGGTGGATGTGGTGACGCGCTGCATCGCGCTTGAGCCGACGCGTCCGAGGTAGAGCTCGGGCGGCAGGTTCGCCTCCGAGTACACGGTCGCGTAGCGCACGCCGTCGGGCGCCATCGTCACGCTATGGCCGCCGTCGCCGCCCGTGATGCGCGTCTGCGCGCCGCCGGCGACGGGCATCCGGTACGCCTGGCGGGTGAACGGCGACGGCTCGCTCGTGCTGAGCTCGAAGAAGCGACCGTCGGCCGACCGGTCGGCCGCCAACACCTCCCAGGTCCCGCTGGTCAGCGCACGCCTGCCGCTGCCGTCGGCCGCAACCGAGTACAGGTGCGAGTAACCGCTCGCCTCAGAGACGAACCAGGCGCGGCCGTCGGGCGTCCAGCCGTTGCAGTTGAAGCAGGGGCCGTTCACCCACGCCTCGTCGCGCAACGCGTCCACGAGCGTCATCGCGCCGTCGGACGACGCCACCGAGTGGAGATACCTGTTCTTGAAGTCGGAGCTGACCACCGATACCAGCGCGAAGCGACCGTCGTCGCTCCAGTCGCCCACGCTCGCCTGGCCCGGCGGCACTGAATCGGGCGAGAGCTTGAGCCAGGTGAGCTTGCCGCTGGCGAGTTCGAGGTGGGCGATCTTCGTGGTGGCCTGCGCATCGCCGACCTTGGTGCGGCCGGGGATCATCCGCGGGTAACCATCCACTGTGACGTAGTCGGGGACGTCGGAGCCCTTCGTCCCCGTGGCGGCCGTGATGGTGGTGATGAGCGCACTCCGGCCGTCGGGCGAGACGGAGACGTTGCCGACCCGCTCGGCGGTCGGGATCCAGATTGTCGTGAGGCGGCGCGCCTCGGTCTCCTTGCGGGTGGCCCGCTCGAGCGAATCGGTGCGGAGCTGCTCCCGCACGAACTCGAGCAGGTCCTTCTGCTGTTCGGCGACGGCGGCCCGCTGCCCGCGCGGCTCCTCGGGCTCACGCGGCGCTGTGCCGCTGCGGATGTCCGTCAACTGGCGCGTCAGGCCGCTGGCGATGTCGAACGCGTAGGCGTTGTTGTCGCGCACGAAGAACACCGACCGGGCATCCCGCGAGAGGAGCGGCACGGTCTCGGTCGCGACCGTCTCGGTGACCCGGCGCAGCGTGACGCGTCCGCCGGCGAACTGCTGCAGCCAGATGTCCCCGCCCGCGACGACGGCGCTGAGGCGCCCGTCGCCGGACCGTGGTCCGCGGGCGAGCATCGGCGCGACGGTGTCCATATGCGCGTCGGTGACGAGCTCAGGGGTCGCCCCCGCCCGCGCCGCCACCCGATACGGCTTGAGCATCTCGTGCCACGCCGCGCCCGGCGCCAGCCAGCGGAAGTAGACCCACTGCCCGTCGGCGGTCCAACGCACCTGCGAGGGCTCGCGGCCATACAGCTCCGGCCCGCGCATGATGTTGGCCACGGTGAGCTCGAACCCCGGGGACTGGGCACGAGCCGTGCGCGGGGCGAGGAACGCGATGGCCAGGACGAAAAACGAGGTCGCAACGGCGATCGGGCGGAGCTGAGTGCGCATCGTCATTCCGTTAAAAGTGAAAGGTTGCGAGCCACGTACGGGGCCTCTTCCGTCCGCATCGGCTTTCGCCCGCTCAGCACCGCCCACCATTCGTGGATCGAGCCGACGAGGATCACCACCACCGAGAACAGGAAGAAGCCCGCGACCAACGCGTTGAGGTTGTCATTGAGGATGAGCCGCGCCGCGCCGGCGGGGGGGGGGGCCGACGCCGCCCGGCAGCTCGCCGACGGCAAGCGTGTCCCGCACCCAGCGGGCGTGCGAGAGGAATCCGATCCGTGGATCGGCCGAGAAGATCTTCATCAGGCTGGCCGTCGTGGTCACGATCACCAGCCAGACGAGCGGGATCAGCGTCACGTACGCGTAGCGCACCTTGCCCATCTTGATGATGATCGTCGTGCCGACGCAGAGTGCCACCGCGGCGAGCAGCTGGTTGGAGATCCCGAAGAGGGGCCAGAGGGAGTTGATGCCGCCGAGTGGGTCGGTCACGCCCTGATAGAGGAAGAATCCCCACATCGCCACCACGATCGTGCTCGACGTCAGGACGGCTGGATACCACGACACCCGGCCGAACGGCGCCCAGAGGTGCTTGCCGAGGTCCTGCAGCATGAACCGGCCGACGCGGGTGCCGGAGTCAATCGTGGTGAGGATGAAGAGCGCCTCGAACATCAGCGCGAAGTGGTACCAGAGGCCCATCGCCCGCTCGCCCCCGAGCACGGAGGCGAAGATCTTCGCCATCCCCACGGCGAGCGACGGCGCGCCGCCGGTGCGCGAGAGGAGCGATCCCTCCTCCACCTGGGCGGCCAGCGCCAGCATCTCGTCGGGGTGGAGGACGAAGCCCCAGGTGCCAATGACCTGCGCCGCGCTCTCGACCGTCGTGCCGATGATCCCCGCCGGCGCGTTGATCGCGAAGTACACGCCCGGCGTGAGGACGCAGGCAGCGATCAGCGCCAGGATCGCGACCAGCGACTCGGTGAGCATCCCGCCGTAGCCGACCATCCGCGCGTCGGCTTCGTTCTCGAGCATCTTCGGCGTGGTGCCGGATGCAATCAGCGCGTGGAAGCCGGAGATCGCGCCGCAGGCGATCGTGATGAAGACGAACGGAAACACCTTGCCGGCGAAGACGGGGCCCGAGCCATCTATGAATTGCGTCACCGCCGGCATCGCCAGCGGCGGCAGCACCCAGAGGATCCCGATCGCCAGCGCGAGCACGACGCCAATCTTCACGAACGCCGAGAGGTAGTCGCGCGGGGCGAGGAGGAGCCAGACCGGGATCACCGAGGCGACGAAGCCGTACGCCATCACCCCCCACGCGAGCGTCGTCGCGCTCACCGTGAACATCGGGCCGAGCACGGGATGCGCCGCCGCCCACTGTCCGGCGTAGAGCGAGAGGACCAGCATCACCAGCCCGAGCACGCTCACCTCGAGCACCGCGCCGGGGCGCAGCCAACGCAGGTAGATGCCCATCAGCATCGCGATCGGGACCGTCAGCAGTACGGTCACGGTCGCCCAGGCGCTGTCGCGGAGCGCGTTCACCACCACCAGCGCGAGCACGGAGATCAGGATGATCATGATCCCCATCACGGCGACGAGCGCGGTGTAGCCGGCGACCGGCCCGATCTCCTCCTTGGCCATCTGGCCGAGCGACTTGCCGTCGCGGCGGACGGAGGCGGCGAGAATGATCATGTCCTGCACCGCGCCGCCGACCGCGACGCCGACGATGATCCAGAGCGCGCCGGGGAGGAACCCGAACTGCGCCGCCAGGGTGGGGCCGACCAGCGGTCCCGGCCCGGAGATGGCCGCGAAGTGATGGCCGAAGACGATCCATCGGTTGGTCGGCACGTAGTCCCGGCCATCGGACAGGCGCTCGGCGGGCGTGGCGCGGGTGGCGTCGAGCGCGAAGATCTTCGCCGCGATGATCTTGCTGTAGAAGCGGTAGCCGACGGCGTAGGTGCAGACCGCGGCGGTGAGGAGCCAGGCGGCGCTGATGGTCTCGCCGCGCCGGAGGCCGAGGTAGGCGAAGGCGCCGGCGCCGAGCAGCGAGACGGCTGACCAGATGAGTGCGGAAAGCCAACGGGGCATGGTGGGCACGATTCTACCGTTCGGCACCGCTGTCCGGGAGGGGCGCGGCGTGCAAGGCGGGCGCGCACCACGTTACTTTTCTGCCGTGTCCACCCCTCGATCGCTCCGCTGGCCGTTGGCCGTCGTCGCCCTGTTCAGCGCGGCCTGCGCCGCCCCCGCACAGGAAGCCCCGGCGCCCGCCGGCCCGCCGCTGGCCCCGTTTGCCGCAATGCGCCTGGCGGTCGTGCCGGCGCAGCTCTGGCGCGCCGATACGATTGGTTGGAGCCGCGAGGCGAACTGGGCCGAGCTTCGGCTCGCGCTCGACGCGGCGATCGAGGCCGAGCTGCGGGCGCGCGGCCTGGGCTCCCGCTGGGCGTATGCTGCCGACGTCGTCCGCACCGCGCGGCGCAACCCGATCTATTCCACGGACCCCTACGCCCTCGGCGTCGGCCGCTGGCGCAGCACCCCGCCGAAGGTTGGTGACGGCGTGCCCGAGGTCGTCGCCGACAATCTCCGCCCCATCACGGCGCTCGGCGACACCCGCTACGCGCTCATCCCGGTGGAACTCCGCGTCGAGGGAGATCTGGCAATCCTGCGCCTCGTGCTGGCCGATACGCGCGCCCGCAGCATCGTCTGGGCCGGCGACTTCGGCGTCCCAGGCGGCGCCGGCGCGGTCGCCGCCCTCGCCGTTCGCATCGCAGACCTCGTCGTCGAACCCTGAGATGCCCAAGTCCTTTGACGTCACGCTGATTCCTGGCGACGGGATCGGCCCGGCCATCACCGACGCCACCGTCCGCCTGCTCGAGGCGGGCGGTGCCCGGATCACCTGGGACCGCCAGCTGGCCGGGATGGCCGCGGTCCAGGCGCACGGCGACCCGATCCCCGACGCGACGCTGGCGTCCATCCATCGCACCCGGGTCGCGCTCAAGGGTCCGCTTGAGACCCCGGTCGGCGAAGGGTTCCGAAGCATCAACGTCGCCCTCCGCAAGGAGTTCGACTTGTACGCCAACGTGCGGCCGGCCAAGTCGGTCCTTCCCGGCGGCCGGTTCGACAACGTGGACCTCGTGATCGTCCGCGAGAACACCGAGGGGCTCTACGTCGGGGTCGAGCACTACGTGAAGGTCGGCGACGACCCCCGCGCGGTGGCACAGTCCACCGCGCTGATCACGCGCTTCGGGGCCGAGCGGGCGGCGCGCTACGCGTTCGAGTACGCCGTGGCCAACGGCCGCAAGAAGGTGACGATCGTCCACAAGGCGAACATCCTCAAGTACTCGCAGGGGCTTTTCCTCGACGTCGCCCGCAAGGTCGCCAAGGAGTACGAGGGACGCGTGGCAAGTGACGACAAGATCGTGGACGCCTGCGCGATGGAGCTGGTGATGCGGCCCGAGCGCTTCGACGTGATCGTGACGACGAACCTCTTCGGCGACATCCTCTCCGACCTCACCTCGGGCCTCGTCGGCGGACTCGGCCTCACGCCGGGCGCGAACATCGGCAAGGACGCGGCGATCTTCGAGGCGGTGCACGGCACCGCGCCCGACATTGCCGGGAAGGGGATCGCCAATCCGACCGCGGTGATGCTCGCCGGCTGCGCGCTCCTCGACCACGTCGGGGACGGGAAGCGCGCGGGGGCGATCCGCGCGGCGATCGAGGCGACGCTGCGCGACCGGAAGTCCGTGACCGGCGATGTCGGCGGGACGGCGACGACGGACCAGTACACGGACGCGGTCATCGCCCGGCTCAACGCGTAGGCGCAACGCCCCGCCGACCCGTGCGGCTCCTCCAGGTCTCCGACGTCCACTTCGGACGCCACGCGGTCGCCGGGTACACCGACGCGATCACGCGCCGCGTCGCCTCCAAGCGCTACGACGCGGTGGTCGTCGCCGGCGACCTGACGCAGCGCAACTTCCGCTGGCAGTTCCGGCAGGCGAAGGCGTTCCTCGATGCGCTCCGGGCGCACGCGCCGGTGGTGGTCGTCCCCGGGAATCACGATGTGGCCTGGTGGTGGAAGCCGTTTGGCATCGGCCCGCGCTGGCCGCTGTTGCGTGGGTACCGCAAGTGGATTTCGCCGGACGTCGAGCCCTCGCTGCGGCTCCCCGGGGTGACGATTGTCGCGCTCAACTCCTGCCACGGCATCCAGCCCTATACGCTGACCAAGCGCCCGCGCGACCTGTCAATCGTCGGGGCCATCACGCCGGGACAGTGGGCGCGGGCCCGCGCCGCCTTTGCCGCCGCGCCGGCCGCCGACCTCAAGGTCCTCGTGTTCCATCACAATCTCCTGCGCGGCGACCTCTCGCGGCGGTGGGGACTTGCCGCCCGGGCCGACGCGATCGGCGACGCGCTCGACACCGGCGCGCAGCTTGTGCTCAACGGGCACGACCACCAGACGCGGATCGAGGAGTTCGCGCTCGGCGCGCGGCGAACGATTGTCTCGCACAGCGCCTCGTTCTGCGAGCGGACGCGTGGCGGGCTCCCGGCGTCGTTCCAGGAGGTCGAGGTGGACCCGACGGAGGTCCGCGTCCGCGCCTGTGTCTGGAGCGCGGAGCGCGGCGACTTTGAGCCGCGTCAGGACCGCTGCTTCACGCGCTGATCCGTCGGCTCCGGCACGGAGAGGTGGGTGAGCACCGACTGCGTCATCCCGTTGGCGAGCTCCTCCTCCCCCATCAGCACCGCGCCTGGCCCGATGATCTGCCGCAGCAGGGTTGCCTCATCGTCGCTGTGGGTCCGCACGATCGTGACGATGTCCGGACGCAGCTTGTGTGCGGTGTCAATCATCGCCCGGGCCGCCGCGGCGTCCGGCATCGCGATCACCAGCGCCCGCGCCCGCGCCACGTGCGCCTGGATCATCACGTCCGGTTCCGCCGCATTGCCCGAGACGGCGGGGACGCCCTGCGCGCGGAGCCGCTCGACGATCTCCCGGTTCTCCTCGGCGACCACGATCGGGATGCTTCGTGCCAGCAACGCCTCGCCGATCCGGCGGCCGACGCGGCCATACCCGACGATCAGCACGTGGCCCGTCAGCCGTTCCGGGGGCACCGAGTGCGGGAGTTCGGCCAGTCGGTCGGTGTGGCGGAGCATATACCGCGCCAGCCGGGACCGCGTGAGGATCCACCGCCGCGCCGGCGCGATCAGACTGAAGACGAGCGGGTTGAGCGCGATCGAGACGACCGCGCCGGCGAGGATCAGGTTCTGGCCCTCGACCGGCATCAGTCCGAGCGCAACCCCCATCCCGGCGAGGATGAACGAGAACTCGCCGATCTGGGCGAGACTTGCCGAGACGGTCAGCGCCGTGTTGAGCGGATAGCCGAAGAGGAGGACCAGGCCGAACGCCGCGATGGATTTTCCGAACATGATCACCGCGAGGACCGCCACCACGTGCCACGGCTCCATCCAGAGCACGGACGGGTCGAAGAGCATCCCGACCGAGACGAAGAAGAGCACCGAGAAGGCGTCGCGCAGCGGGAGCGACTCGCGGGCGGCGCGGGCGCTGAACTCTGAGCTCTGCAGCACCATCCCCGAGAAGAACGCGCCGAGGGCGAACGACACGCCGAAGAGCGCCGCCGCGGCGTAGGCAATCCCGATCGCCACCGCGACCACGCAGAGGGTGAAGAGTTCGCGCGACCCGGTCTTGGCCACCTGCCAGAGGAGCCAGGGGAAGGCGCGCGTGCCGACGACCAGCATCAGCACCACGAAGAGCCCGACGCTGCCCAGCGTCAGCGCGAGCTGTTTGGCCAGCGACGGGTCGCCGCCCAGCGTCAGCGCCGCGGCGGGACTGCCGCCCAGCACCACGGCGAGCGGCGGCAGGAGCACAAGGACGAGGACCGTCACGAGATCCTCGACCACGAGCCAGCCGACGGCAATCCGGCCGGTCAGCGTTTCGAGCAAGCCGGTGGCCTCGAGCGCGCGGATCAGCACCACGGTGCTGGCGACCGAGAGGGCGAGTCCGAAGACGATGCCCGCGCCGAGACTCCACCCCCACCAGAGCGCCAGCGCGATGCCGAACCCGGTCGCCACCGCGATCTGCAGGATTGCGCCCGGGAGCGCGATCTTCCTGACCGCGAGCAGGTCCTCAAACGAGAGATGGAGTCCCACGCCGAACATCAGCAGCATCACGCCGACCTCGGCGAGCTGCTGCGTGATCTCGAGGTCCACGACGATGCCTGGCGTGAACGGCCCCACCACCACGCCGGCGACGAGGTAGCCGACCAGCGCCGGGAGCTTGAGCCGCACCGCGATGAAACCCAACAGCAGCGCCAGGCCGAAGGCGCCGGAAATCGTCGCGATGAGCGGGACGCTGTGGGGCATCGCCAAAGGTACAGCGCCCGGCGGACGCGCAAAACCCAGCCGACGGTTAGATTCCCCCGACCACCGTCACCGGGCCCACGCGTGACCCAGCACCTCGACGTCCCGTCCTTCCTCGCCTCGCCGCAGCTCAAGCCGCGCGACGGCGACCTGTTCAACATTGACGCCGCCCTGACCGAGGAGGAGCGCGCCGTCCGCGACGCCGTTCGCGCCTTCGTGGACGCCAAGGTCCTTCCGATCATCGGCCAGTGCTATGTGGACGGGCGCTTCCCGAAGGAACTGATCGCCGAGATGGCGGAGCACGGCTACTTCGGCGCGAACCTGCCGGAGGAATACGGCTGTGCCGGGCTCAACAACGTGATGTACGGGCTCATCATGCAGGAGCTCGAGCGCGGCGATTCGGGGATCCGCTCGTTCGCGTCGGTCCAGGGCGCGCTCGTGATGTATCCCATCCATGCCTTCGGCTCCGAGGAGCAGAAGCGGCACTGGCTCCCGCAGATGGCGAAGGGCACGAAGATCGGCTGCTTCGGCCTCACCGAACCCGACTACGGGTCCAACCCGGCCGGGATGATCACCCGCGCGCGGAAGCAGAAGGACGGGAGTTGGGTGCTCAGTGGCGCGAAGATGTGGATCACCAATGGCTCGACCGCGCACGTGGCGGTCGTCTGGGCCAAGACCGAGGACAAGGACGAGGACGGGACGAGCATCCGCGGATTCCTCGTGCCCACCGACAGCAAGGGCTTCAAGGCGAAGGACCAGAAGGGGAAGCTCTCGCTCCGCGCCTCCGACACGAGCGAGCTGGTCTTCAGCGACGTCCACCTCCCGGCCGACGCGATCCTCCCTGCGAGCGGCGGGCTCAAGAGCCCGCTGATGTGCCTCACCCAGGCGCGCTACGGCATCTCCTGGGGCGCCCTCGGCGCCGCGATGGCCTGCTACGAGGAGGCGCTCAGCTACGCGAAGGAGCGCGTGATGTTCGGCCGGCCGATCGGCGGCTTCCAGATCCAGCAGGTGCGCCTCGCCGAGATGCTCACCGAGATCGTCAAGGGGCAGCTCGTCTCGCTCCACCTCGGCCGGATGAAGGACGCCGGGACCTTCACCCCGCAGCAGGTCTCACTGGCCAAGCGCAACAACGTGAACATCGCGACCGACGTCGCGCGCGAGGCGCGGCGCCTGCTCGGCGCCAACGGGATCGTCGCCGAGTACGCGAGCATGCGGCATATGGCGAATCTCGAGAGCGTCTACACCTACGAGGGGACGCACGACATCCACGCGCTGATCCTCGGGCAGGCGGTGACGGGGCTGAACGCCTTCACCTGAGCGGCCCGGCGCCTCACTCCACCCGCGCACGTCCGTAGCGTCGCTGGAACGCCTGTCGGATCGAGCGCGGCGTGACCTGGAAGAGCCAGGTGACGAACCGATAGCTGAACTTCGGGATCACGACCACCGGGCCGTCGCCGAACGCCGCGGCGAGCGACTCCCGCACCACGTACCCCGCGTCGAGCCACGGGATGCCGGGGATCGCCGTCTTCTTCATCTGGGCGCGGTCGTGGAACTCGGTGTGGACGAATCCCGGACAGAGCGCCTGCGCCCGCACGCCCGTCCCCTCGAGCTCCAGCGCGAGTGACTCCATCAGCACGCGTTGGTAGGCCTTGGTGGCGCAGTAGTTCACGCTCCCGCGGTTCGTCATGAACGACGCCACCGAGGAGACGGTGATGATCACACCCTCGCGGCGCGCGAGCATTCCGGGGAGTGCCGCCCGCGTGAGGAGCATCGGCGCCATCACGTGCAGTTCGAGCATCGTCGCCTGCTCGCCCACCGGGCGCGTGGCGAGCAGCCCCTTGGTGCCGAATCCGGCGTTGTTGACGAGCACCATCAGGCGGTCGCTCCTGGCAAGAGCCTCGGCGAGCTTGCGCATTCCCTCGTCGCGCGAGAGGTCGGCCGGCCAGGCCTCTGCGGCGACGCCGTACTGGAGCGCCAACTCGTCGGCGAGGGCGGTCAGTCGCCCGGCGTCGCGCGCCACGAGCAGCAGGTCGAAGCCACGCTCCGCGAGCTGCTGCGCGAAGACCTTGCCGATCCCGGCCGAGGCGCCGGTGATCACCGCAAGGGGGCGAGGGAATGCCTGATTGGTCTTGGACACGCGGATAATCTACTATTCCGCACGATGGCCATCATCCAGGCGTCAATCCCGCTCTTCTTTCTCCTCATCGTGGCCGAGCTCCTCTGGAGCCGCACGACGGGGCGCCGGGTGATGCGCCTGAACGACTCGCTCGCCGACCTGAGCTGCGGGATCCTGATGCAGCTCTCGGGGATCTTCACGAAACTCCTGACGATCGGGATCTTCATCTGGGTCGGCACGCGGGCCCCGATCCAGCGGCTGATCCCGCAGATCCCCGCGTGGCCCGAGCGCGCGCCCGTCGTCGGCGCCGACGCCTTTCCCGGCTTCGTCGTGGACACCGCGGCGCTGCTCAGCTGGATCGTCATCTTCGTCCTCGTGGACTTCTGCTACTACTGGTCGCACCGGTTCGCCCACGAGATCAACATCCTCTGGGCGGGACACGTGGTGCACCACTCGAGCGAGGAGTACAACCTGCCGGTGGCGCTCCGGCAGAGTTCGCTCCATGGACTGATGTCGTGGGTGTTCTATATCCCGCTGGCGTTGATCGGCGTGCCGTGGCGGATGTTCGTCGCCGCCAACGCGCTCAACCTCGTCTACCAGTTCTGGATCCACACGCGGGCAATCGGCCGGATGGGGCGCCTCGCCGAGGCGGTGCTCAACACGCCCTCGCATCACCGCGTGCACCACGGCGTGGACCCGAAGTATCAGGACCGGAACTACGCCGGCGTCTTCATCGTGTTCGACAAGTGGTTCGGGACCTTCCAGCCGGAGGAGGAGGAGCCGACCTACGGCATCACGAAGCCGCTCCGGAGCTGGAATCCGCTCTGGGCCAACGTGCACGTCTTCGTGCAGATCGCACGCGATGCCTGGCGCGCGACCCGCTGGCGCGACAAGGCGCGGATCGTCTTCGGCCGGCCCGGATGGACGCCACCCAAGCTGGGGGAAAGCGAGCGACCCAAGCCGGTGGACGCCGCGACCTTCGAGAAGTACGACCCGCCGGTCCCGTCGCCGCTTGCGTGGTATGGCTTCGCGCAGTTCGCAGTGGCGCTCGTGGCCGCCTTCCTCGTGCTGCAGCGCGCCGACTCGCTTCCACTCCCGCACGCGGCGGCGGCGGGGTTCTACGTCGCCGTCGCGCTCGCCGGCGTCGGCGGCGTCTTCGAGGGCGCGCGATGGGCCGGCACGCTGGAGACCGCCCGCCACCTCACGCTCGGCGGCGTCGCGGCGTGGATGCTCTGGTCGGGGATCGGACCCCCGCCGCTTCTCTGGGCAGGGATAGCCTTCGCGGGCGCGTCAATCCTGATGCTCAATCGCCATCGCGGAGCGCTCACCCGAGCGGAGTTGGCACCGCTTATGTAGGTAAGAGGTGGGAGGTATCTTTCCGCACCACCGTAACCCGGATGCCCATTGAAGATCGCTGTCTGCCTCAAGCGCGTCCCCGATATGGACGTCCGCTTCAAGATCGCCGCCTCCGGCAAGGCCGTGGATGAGGCGGGCCTGAAGTTCGACATCTCTGACTTCGACGGCTACGCCGTCGAGGCCGCGCTGCAGATCAAGGAGAAGCTCAATGCCGGCGAGGTTGTCGTGATCTCGCTTGGCGGCGACGTGGTCCAGGAGACGTTGCGCAAGGCGATGTCAATGGGCGCCGATCGCGCGGTGCAACTCAGACACGATGGGGCGCCGGTGGACTCGTTTGCCGTGGCGAGCGCGCTCGCCGCCGAGTTGAAGGGCGGCGGCTACGACCTCGTGATGTTCGGCCGGATGAGCATTGACACCGCGCACGGCGCGGTCGGCGCGATCGCCGCCGAGCTGCTCGGCCTTCCCTGCGTGACCGCCATCAGCAAGCTCGAGTTCGACGGCGGTACGGCCAGGATGCGCCGCGAGCTCGAGGGCGCGTTCGAGCTGGTCGAGTGCGCGCTCCCGGCGGTGGTCACGATTGACGAGGGCATCGCGCGGCCGCGGTATCCCTCGCTGAAGGGGATAATGGCCGCCAAGAAGAAGCCGCTCGAGACCAAGCCCGCGCAGCTGCCGGCCGAACGGCTCACGCTCACTGCGATGGCGCTTCCGCCCGAGCGCACCGGCGGCCGGATCATCGGCGAGGGTCCCGACGCGGTGCCCGAGCTCGTGCGCCTCCTCAAGGAAGAAGCGAAGGTGCTCTCGTGACGAACGTCCTCGCCTTTGCCGAGGCGCGCGGCGGCGACCTCCGCCGTGCCGCGCTCGAGGCAGTCACTGCCGCCCGGATCGTCGCCGATGCGTCGGGCGGCCAGGTCCACGCCATCATCTTCGGCGCGCCGGGGATCGGCGCCAAGGCGCCGCCGCTCGGGGCACACGGCGCCGACGCCGTGGTCGTCGTCGAGCACGCCGCGTTCGCGCAGAACAACCCCGAGGCGGTGAGCACGACGATCGCCGCGCGAATGAAATCCGGGAGTTACGGCACCTTTCTCTGCACGGCATCGGCAACCGGCAAGGACATCGCGCCGCGGGTCGCCGCCAAGCTCGGCGTGCCGCTCGCGGCCGACGTGACGTCCTTTGAGGTGAAGGGAGGCGCGATCAGTGCCGTGCATCCCGGCTACACGGGCAAGGTGATGCAGACGGTCACGCTCACCGCCACGCCGGCCGTGATCTCGGTCCGGCCCGGCGCCTATCTCCCGAAGTCCGATGCCAAGGCGGGCGCCGTCGAGACGATGGCACCCGCCGGCGACCCCGGCGCCAGTCGCGTGAAGGTCACCGAGACCACCGCCGGCAACGCCGCCAAGCACGACCTCGGCGAGGCGCGGGTGATCATCTCGGGCGGCCGCGGGCTCAAGGAGGCGGCGAACTTCAAGCTCGTCGAGGACCTCGCCGCCGCGTTCGGCAACGCCGCCGTTGGCGCCACGCGCGCGGTGACGGACGACGGCTGGCGCCCGCCCGCCGACCAGATCGGCCAGACCGGCCGCCTCGTGAGTCCCGACCTCTACGTGGCCTGCGGCATCTCCGGCGCCATCCAGCACCTCGCCGGGATGCGGACGAGCAAGACGATCGTCGCGATCAACAAGGACAAGGAGGCGCCGATCTTCAAGATCGCCGACTACGGGATCGTTGGGGACGTGCTCCAGGTCCTCCCCGTGCTCACCGACGCCGTGAAGAAGGCCAGGGCGGGGTGACCCGGTGACCGCCGCGAACGCGCTCTTCCTCGGCATCGTCATCCTCGCCGTCGGGTTCTTCGCGTTCAACGTCCAGCGCCTGGTCGGCGAGCTCCGCATCGGGCGTCTCGACGACGTCCGCTGGAACGAGTGGCCCACGCGCCTCTGGAACTTCCTGCGGATCGGGATCTTCCAGCAGAAGATCTTCCGCGACTCGATCGCCGGGCCGATGCACGCCGCGATCTTCTGGGGCTTCCTCGTCCTCGGCGCGAGCACGACGGAGATGATCGTCGAGGGGATCTTCCCGCGCTTCAGTGTCGGGAACTTCCTCCCCGAGCGGCTCTACCACCTCTATCTCGTGAGCCAGGAGGCCGTCGCGGCGGTCGTGCTCGTCGCCGTCGGCTTCGCGCTGTGGCGTCGGCTGACCCGGCGCGTCAAGCGCCTGCTCGGCGCCGAGACGCATCCGAACGACCCGCTGCTGATCCTGACCTGGATCGCCGCGCTGATGGTCACGATGTTCCTCTCGACGGCGTTCCTGATGGCCGCCGAGCCGCTGGTGATGGCGTCGGCGCGGCCGGTCAGCTATCCGCTGGCGCGGTTCATCGTCGAGTTCGGACTCGGGCTGGGCTTCCCAAGCGTGGTGGCGATGCACGAGGGCTTCTGGTGGGCCCACGCGCTCCTCGTGCTCGGGTTCCTGAACTACCTGCCCTATTCCAAGCACCTGCACGTCGTCGTGTCGCTGCCCAACACCTTCCTCGCCAACACCAGCGGCCCGGGGACGATCGGCGCGATGCGGCCGATGGACTTCGAGGGCGCCGATGCCGAGCAGTTCGGGGCGAAGGACGTGGAGCACCTGAGCTGGAAGTCGCTCCTCGACGGCTTTGCCTGCACCGAGTGCGGCCGCTGCACGAGCGTCTGCCCCGCCAACATCACCGGGAAGTTGCTCAGCCCGCGCAAGATCATGATCAACGTGCGCGAGCGGCTCGAGGAGAAGGCCGCCGGCGGCGACACCCGCACACTGCTCGGCGACTACATCACGGACGAGGAGCTCTGGGCCTGCACCTCGTGCCGCGCCTGCGTGTACGAGTGCCCGGTCTCGATTGACCAGCTCTCGGTGATCAACGAGTTGCGGCGCAACCTCGTGCTCTCGGAGTCGCGCTTCCCCGAGGAGATGACGCCGGCCTTCGAGTCGCTCGAGACGAGCGGCTCGCCGTGGGCGTTCGACCCGGGGGACCGCGCGCGGTGGGCGGACGGCCTCGACATCCCGACGATGGCCGAGCTCGCGGCGCGAGGCGAGAGCCCCGAGGTCCTCTACTGGGTCGGCTGCATGGGGTCGTTCGACGACCGCGCCAAGCGGACCACCGTCGCCTTTGCGCGGATCCTCCAGGCGGCCGGCGTGCGCTTCGCGATCCTCGGCCAGGAGGAGAAGTGCAACGGCGATCCCGCGCGGCGGATGGGGAACGAGTACCTCTACCAGACGCTCGCCAGGGACAACGTCGAGACGCTCGGCCGCTACGGCGTGAAGACCGTCGTCACGGCCTGCCCGCACTGCTTCCATCAGTTGGGGAGCGAGTATCCGCAGTTCGGCGGCAACTACGACGTCGTGCACCACTCGACCTACATCGAGCACCTGCTGGCCGAGGGGCGCGTGCCGATGAAGGGCCGCGAGGAGCTGGACGGCGCGGTGGCCACCTTCACCTATCACGACTCGTGCTATCTCGGGCGCTACAATGGTGTCTACGACGCGCCACGCGACACGCTCCGGCGCGCGCTTCCGCTGGTGAACCTCGTCGAGATGCCGCGCAGCAGGGACAAGGGGCTCTGCTGCGGCGCCGGTGGCGGGCGGATGTGGATGGAGGAGAAAGTCGGCAAGCGGATCAACGTCGAGCGCGCCGAGGAGGCGCTGGCCACGGACGCTGGCGCGGTGGCCGTGGCCTGCCCGTTCTGCATGACGATGATGGCCGACGGCGTGAAGGCAAAGGGGAGCGAGGTGCCCGTCTATGACATTGCCGAAGTCGTTGCCCAACGACTTGCCTGACCACCCCGGGCTGCGGTTCCCGCCGCCGCTGATCTTCGTGATCGCGACGGCGTTCGGCGTGTTCGTGCACTGGCTGCGGCCGGTGGCGGCGCGGCCCGACGGGTGGTGGATGTTCGGCGCCGCCATCACCGCAATGGCGCTCATCCTGGTGAGCTGGGCGGCGCACGTCCTCAGGCGGCACCAGACCGCCGTCTATCCCTGGCGGCCGACCACCGCGATCGTCACGAGCGGGCCCTACGCGGTCTCGCGGAACCCGATCTACCTCGGCTTCGCGCTGCTTCAGCTCGGACTCGGGCTCTGGACCGACCGGCTGGCCGTGGTGCTGATGGTGATTCCGGCCATCGCCGCGACGAACGCCTTTGTGATCGCGCGCGAGGAGGCGTACCTGGAACGGAAGTTCGGTGAGACGTACGCCGGGTACGCGCGCCGGGTGCGACGCTGGTGACGGGCCCCGGACGGGGCGGTGTGCGGCGGACGCCGCGCTGTCGCGCGTCGGGGCCGCGGCGTAACTTGGAGGCACCTCCCTTCACCACCTTGAGGTGGCAGCAGATGCGAATGTCAGGTCTCCGCGCCGTGCGCGGCCTTGCGATCGCCGGTCTCGCCGTCGTCGCGCTGTCCGGATCGCCGCCGGCCGCGCAGCCGCCGGCGCGCCAGCACGTGCAGGTCATCCCGATCGAGGGGATGATTGATCTCGGGCTCGCCCCGTTCGTGGACCGGGTTCTGCGGGAGGCGCAACGCGAAGGCGCGTCGGCGGTGATCCTCGACATCAACACCTTTGGCGGCCGGCTTGATGCCGCGGTCGCGATCCGCGACGCGCTCCTCTCATCGCCGGTCCGCTCGGTCGCTTGGGTGAATCGGCGCGCCATCTCCGCCGGCGCGCTGATCAGTCTCGCCTCCGAGCGCATCGTGATGACCGACGGTGGCACGATCGGCGCCGCCACCCCGGTCCAGATCGGGGCGCCGGGCGGCGAGGCGACGCCGGTGGAGGAGAAGTCCGTCTCCTACGTGCGCAAGGAATTCCGCGCCACCGCCGACACGCGCAATCGCTCGCCGGAGATCGCCGAGGCGATGGTGGACGCTGACGTCGAGATCGCCGGCCTGATTGACAAGGGGAAGCTCCTCACGCTCACGACCGAGGAGGCGCTCAAGCACGGGATCGCCGACCACGTCGCCAACGACCTCGACGCGCTGCTTGCCTACCTCGAGCTGACCGGCGCCGAGGTGCGCACCAAGACGCCCAACTGGGGCGAGCGCTTCGTGCGCCTGCTCACGCACCCGATCGTCGCCTCGCTCCTCCTCTCGGCGGCAATGATTGGCATCCTCATCGAGATTCGCACGCCGGGCTTCGGATTCCCCGGTGCGCTCGGCCTGGCCAGTCTCGTCCTCGTCCTGGGCGGGCATTGGGTCGTCCAGCTCGTCGGGTGGGAGGAAATCCTGCTCGTGATCGTCGGCCTCGGGTTGATCGGACTCGAGGTCTTCGTGATTCCCGGATTCGGGATTGCCGGCGTCGGGGGGATCGCCGCCGTGGTCGCCGGACTTGCCCTGGGGCTGGTGGGGCACGGCGCGACCATCCAGGCGGTGCTGGGTGCGCTCGGGCGGATCTCGATCTCGATGCTGATGGGCCTGGCGCTCACCCTGCTGATATTCCGATCGCTGGCGCGAACGCCGGTCACGCGCCGCCTGGTCCTCGAGTCGGCCCTGGCGGCCGGGGGTGGCGACGACGTACCGTCCGCCCCGAGCGGCGCCCTCCTCGGCCGCACGGGCATCGCCCGCACGCCGTTGCGGCCGGCGGGGATCGCCGAGATTGATGGCGAACGGATGGATGTGGTCTCGAATGGTGAGATGATTGACGCCGGCACCACCGTGGTGGTCAGCCGGCTGGACGGCAACCGGATCGTGGTGCGGACGCACCACGCCACAACGCAAGGGCACACGTCATGACCGAACTCATCGGCGGGGGCATCGGCCTCCTCGTCCTCCTGATCGCGGGACTGGGTCTTCTCCTCTTCTTCGTGCCGGTCAATCTCTGGATTGCCGCCTGGGCCTCGGGGGCATACGTCGGACTCCCGACCCTCATCGCGATGCGGCTGCGTCGCGTGCCACCGACGACGATCGTCACCGCCAGGATCAGCGCGGTGAAGGCGGGGCTCGAGGTCTCGCTCAACGACCTCGAGGCGCATTTCCTCGCCGGCGGCAACGTCGTGCGGGTGGTGAATGCACTCATCTCGGCGGACAAGGCCAACATCCCGCTCACGTTCAAGCGGGCGGCGGCGATTGACCTCGCCGGCCGCGACGTGCTCGAGGCGGTGAAGATGTCGGTCATCCCGAAGGTGATCGAGACGCCGCGCATCGCGGCCATCGCCAAGAACGGGATCCAGCTCATCGCCGTCTCCCGGGTGACGGTCCGCACCAACATTGACCGGCTCGTCGGCGGCGCCGGCGAGGAGACGGTGATCGCCCGCGTCGGCGAGGGGATGGTGAGCACCATCGGATCGGCCGAGTCGCACAAGGACGTGCTCGAGAACCCCGACCACATCTCCAAGCACATCCTCAGCCGCGGGCTCGACGCCGGGACGGCGTTCGAGATCCTCTCGATTGACATCGCCGACGTTGACGTGGGCGAGAACATCGGGGCCAAGCTGCAGATTGACCAGGCCAACGCGGACAAGCAGATCGCGCAGGCGAAGGCCGAGGAGCGGCGCGCGATGGCCGTCGCGCTCGAGCAGGAGATGCGGGCGCGTGTCGTCGAGGCCGAGGCCGAGGTGCCACGCGCGATGGCCGAGGCGTTCAAGGCGGGCAACCTCGGCATTATGGACTACTACCGGATGAAGAACGTCCAGGCCGACACCGAGATGCGTGAGTCCATCGCGCACGGCGGCGACGCGCCCGACGCCGGCAAGGCCCGGTAAGGCGCGCCGACGATGGAACAACTGATCATCGTCCTCCTGATCCTCCTCTTCACGGGGGGGGATTACTTCGTGCGCTGGGCCAGGAAGCGCGCGGCGGGCACGCCGCCGGCCGCGCCGTCGGCCGCTCGGCGCGGTCGTCGCGTGGCAGTGCCCGACGAAGAGGAGGACGACGAGGAAGATTGGATTGCGCTCGTGCGCAAGGGGCGCGACGGCTTCGAGCCGTCGGTCCTCTTTCCGCGGCCGGTGACCGTCCGTCCGTCGGCCCCGCCGCGCGCGGTGCCGTTTGTGCTTGAATCGCTGGAGCCGCCGGCTCCTCGTCCCGCCGCGCCTCTGCCGCCGCCGGCGCGACGCGCCGGCGCCCGCCTACGCGGCATCCCTGCGCGCGATTGGATAAAAAGCTCACGGGATGCGCGACGCGGGATCGTGCTGATGACAATCCTCGGGACGCCGCGGGGGCTGGAGTAGCGGGGGTGCCTGGCGCCGGCGCGCCGCCGATTTCACGGCGCGGTTACGGCGCCCAGCGCAGCTCGTAGAGCGTGACGGTCGGGCCCGGCGCAGTGGGATCGCCCGGCGGGCCGACCGTCGGGCGTTCGGTGAGTAGCGTCCGGTGCGCGAGTCCGTGCTCCACGGTCGCCGCGAGGAACGCCTCGAGGCCGACCCGGCCCTGGTCGGCCACCAGCGCCACACCACCTGGCGCGAGGGTCCGTGCGATCGCCGCGGCCACCAGCGGCGCGTACGGTCGCTCGTAGAGCACGTCGGCCGCCAGCACGAGGTCGAACAGCCCGAGGTCGTCCGGCAGCGCGCGCCAGTCCACGTGGCGCGTGGCCGGCTCGACGCCGACGTTGGCGAGCGCGTTCCGGGCCGTGAATCGCAGCGCGTCGGCGTAATAGTCGGTGCCGGTCACCCGGTAGCCGGCGCGCATCGCGGCAATCGTCACCAGGCCAATGCCGCAGCCGAGTTCAAGGGCGGTGGGCAAAGCATCGCCGACCGCGGCGCGCCCCCGCTCGTCGTCCACGCCCGTCCGCACGAGGTGCCGCGCCAGCGACTCCGCCGAGGGCCAGAGGTCCGCCCAATACGGCAGCCGCTCGTCCTTTGCGTAGTCCGCCTCGCTGATCAGGTCGTCGGAGTTCCGCGGCTTTTCCAGTCGCACCGGCCACCCCTCGACGTCCACCACCTTGGTGTCGAGGACGAACTCCCGGTCGAGTGCGGCGAGCTCAGAGCGCAAAGGTATCCGTCAGGCCCGCGTCGTCGCCGAGGAGGAGCGCCGAGAGCGTCTCCCCGGCCGCCACGGTCGTCCGGTCCTCCGGCACCACGAGCAGCGCGTTGGCCAGCGACATTGACGTCAGGATTCCCGAGCCCTGCGGTCCGGTGAGCCGCGCACCGAGCGTGCCGTCCGCGCGCGGCGTCACGATGGCCCGGTAGAAGTGCGTCAGCCTGGCGCCGATGCTCACCGGCTCCTCGAGCGTGACGCGCACCGGTCGCCGGTGGACGCGCGTGTGGCCGAGCATCCGTCGCACCGCCGGCCGGACGAACAGCTCGAACGTCACCATCGCCGAGACCGGATTCCCCGGCAGCCCGACCCAGGGGATCCCGCGCACGCGGCCAAACCCCAGCGGCGCGCCCGGGCGCATCCGGACGCGCCAGAAATCGAGCGCGGTGCCGAGTTCCTCCACCGCCGCGCGCGTGTGATCGTGCTCGCCCACCGAGACGCCGGCCGAGGTCACGATGAGGTCGGCGCCTTCGGCGACCGCGCGTTCCAACAGCGCCCGGACCTCGGCGAGCGAATCGCGCGCGTGGCCAAGGGGGAGCGGAACGCCCCCGGAGAGCTGCACGAGCGCCGCGAGCGTGTAGCGATTGGAGCTGACGATGCGCCTGCCGGCAAGGACCTCGTCGAACTCGTCGAGGTCCACGAGTTCGTCGCCCGACCCGAGGATCGCCACTCGCGGCCGGCGATGCACCGGCACCACGCCCGCGCCGATGCTGGCCAGCACGCCAAGTTGGGCCGCGCCGAGCGGGATTCCCTTCGGCAGCGCCGTTGCCCCGGCGCTGATGTCCTCGCCGCGCTGCCGGACGTTCTTGCCGGCGTCGCGATCCGCGTTGATCCGCACACGGTCCGTCCCCGCGTCGGTGTCCTCGACCCGCACGACGCTGTCAGCGCCGTCGGGGAGCGGCGCGCCAGTCATGATCCGGACGGCCTCGCCGCGTTCGAGCGGCCGCTGGGGCAGGGCGCCGGCCGCGATCGTGCCCATCACCGGGAGCGTCACCGGCGCGTCGCCGCTCGCCCCCGCGATGTCGGCGGCACGCACGGCGTAGCCGTCCATCGCCGAGTTGTTCCAGTGCGGCAGCGTGACGGGGGAGACGACGTCGGCCGCCAGCACCGCGCCGAGTGCATCGGCGAGCGCGACCCTCTCGTGCTCCAGCGGCGCGACGGCCGCCGTGATCCGCTCAGCCGCCTCGCCGACCGATAGCATCAGCGGCGGCCCGCGTCCATCGCCGCGAGGTACGCCACCACCGCGTCCTGCACCCGCTCCACTTCGCGCGTCGGCACGACGTGATTGTTGGCGAGAAGCGAGAAGATCAGCACGTGGCCGTCAGCGCTGGTGACGTATCCGGACAGCGCACGGGCCTTGTCGAGGGTCCCCGTCTTGGCCCGCACGTTGTCGTACGCGAGCGTGCCGCGCAGCCGCTCGCGGATCGTCCCGTCCACCCCGCCGATCGGGAGCGCATCAAAGAAGACGCCGAAATCGTCGCGCGTCCGCATCACCTCAAGGACGCGCACAATCGTCTGCGGCGTGAGAAAGTTGTGTCGCGAGAGTCCGCTGCCGTCCCGCACCTCGTGGCCGGCGGAGTCGAGGCCCCACGCCGCCAACTGCCGCGTCACGACCGCGCGCCCACTGTCGGCGGTCCCGACGCCGGTCCGTTCGAGGCCGAGGGTTTTGAGCAGGATCTCGCCAATCTGGTTCTGCGACGGCTTCTGGAACGCCGTCAGGATTGCCGCGAGGGGCGGCGAGCGGCGGGTGGCAAGCGTCAAGAGGCCGATCGTGTCGCCGAGCGCGTTGGGCTCGACGCCGCCCCCGACCGTGATTCCGCGCTCGCCCAGTGCCTCTGCCAGCGCATCGAGGTACGCGCCGGCGGGGTTCCGCAGCGCGACGTTCACCGTGACCGAGTCGTGTACGCGCACCGTGCCCTGCAGCGAGAGCGTCGGGCGTGCGCCGCGCACGTCGCCCGTCCACGTCACGCGCGACCGGATCAGGCAGCAGTTCCGGTCGGTGACCACGTCCACCACGCCGAGTTGCGGTACCGTCTTCGCCGGTGCCGTGCGCACGCGCACCGGGTCTCCCGGGCGCGCGCCACCGAACACCGTCACGCGGGCGAACCCCTCGTTGAAGAGCAGCTCGTCCACCGGCGCCGAATAGCCTTCGTCCAGCCCGTCCCAGGCCCACCCGCGTCCGAGGGTCGAGTCGGGAAACGCGTCGGCGCCGCGGATCAGCCGTCCCGCAATGTGCTTCACGCCGCGCGCGGCCAGCGAGTCGGCGAACTCGCGCAATGGCCGCATCGCGTCTCCGGCGAGCGAATCGCTCACCGACGGGTCGCCGCGCCCGATCACCACCAGGTCGCCGCGCATCGTGCCGTCGCGGCCGGGCGCACGGCCGAGGAGCCACGTCGGATAGCGGTAGTCGGCGCCGAGCTGCGCGAGCGCGACCGCGCCGATGATCAGCTTGATGTTCGACGCCGGAAGGAAGAGTTTGCCGGCGTTCGCCGAGTAGAGCGTGTCGCCGAGGGCGGGGTCGTAGATCAGCACCCCCCAGTGCGCCGACTGGAACATCGGATCGCTGACGAGCGAGTCTATGAACGACCCGAGGGCGTGCAGGGCTGGCGGCGCCGGCCGATTGCCCACCGGCGTGGCCGTCGGCGCCGGTGGCCGGAGCGTCTCGGTCAGGATCCGCGGCATCAGGGTCGCGGTGGCGGTGTCGGTGGCGGCGCCGGAGGCGGTGTCGTCGGTCGCCAGCGGTGCCGGCGGCATCGAAGCCTGGGGCTGACAGCCGAGGCCGATCACCGCTCCGAGGAGAAGGGCCGTCGCTCTCATCGCACGATCTCCGCTTCGGTCCAATCCGCCACCAGGTTGAGCCAGTCCGGGTCCGTGAGGTCAAACTCGGTACCCGGGAAGCCCGGCGTTGGCGCGTCGGTCAGCAGCGCGCGCCACGTCGCGGCCTGCGCGATTGTCGGCGTCCAGAGTGGCGCGGCGTGTGCCGCCGCGCGATGGATCTCGATCTTCGGCAGCGCCGACGCCTTGAACCCCTCGCCGATCACGACGTCGGCGTCGGCGAGGTACCGCGCCGCGATCTCCTCCGGCGCGAGTTCGCGCTCCCAACGTTGCACCAGCGCGAACTTGTCGGGCGAGGCCATCGCCACGCGCTCGGCGTTCCCCTCGTGGTAATGGCGATACGTGTCGGTCGCGGCCGGATCGAGATTGAACGTGTGCGAGCCGTGCTTGAGCGTCATCACGCGATGGCCGCGCCGCGTCAGCTCAGCGGTCAGCTGCACGACGAGCGTCGTCTTGCCGGCGTGCTTGCGGCCGACCACGCAAAGCATCGGCGGCGTCTCAGGCACCGGGCGCCTCCACCGCGACCGCCGCCGCGAGGTCGTCGGGCGTGTTCACGTTGCGGAACATCAGCGACGGGTCACCGAACGCGCGCACCGCGGCGACGTCGAGCCGTTCGACGGTGACGCGGTCGTGGAACGCAATCACGCGACGATCACCGGCGTCGAGCGCGGCCTCGATTGCGCCCAGGCACCGCGGCGCGTACCAGGCGCAGAGCGGCTCCACGCCGCGCCGTGAGCCGTCGCTCTCCGGGAGGACGGCGTCCGCGCCGCGCTCGCCGCGCTCGCGCAGCGCGCGCAGCAACGGCGCCGGGACGAACGGCATATCCCACGCCACGAGGAGGATCGGCGTCGCCGCGTGCGTGAGCGCCGCGTGCAGGCCGCCGAGGGCGCCCGCGCCGGTGCGCACATCGCGCACGGTCCGCACGCCGGGGAGCCACTCCGCCGCGTCCGGCGCATTGGCGACCAGCAGCAGCTCGTCGCTCACCGCCCGGAGCGCCGCCGCCACCCGGTCAATGATGCGCGCGCCGCCGACGCGCTCGAGCCCCTTCGGCAGCCCGCCGAACCGCGTCGCCCCGCCGCCGGCGAGGATCACGCCGGTGCACGTCATTGCTGCCAGACCTGCGGAGTCCCCGACACCGCGCGCCCGATCAGCACCATCCCCGCCGCGTGGGCGATCTCGACCGCGATTGACGATGGCACCGACGGCGTCGCGACCACCGCGATCCGCGCGCGCGCCGCCTTGAACGCCAACTCGCCGGAAATCCGCCCCGTCACCAGCAACACCAGGTCGTCCGGACGCTCGCCGGCGAGAATCCGCGCGCCGAGCACCTTGTCCACCGCATTGTGGCGGCCGATGTCCTCGGCGTGCGTGAGCAGCGTGACGCCGTCGGTGAGCGCCGCCGCGTGGATGCCACCGGTGGAGTGGTAGCGCTCACCGCGCGCAAAGAGTTCCTTGAACAGCGCACGGGTGCGGGCGAGGTCGGGAATCGGCGGGCGCGCAGTGCGCCGCGGGACGCTCGAGAGCGAGCCGAGGATCGTCGTCACCGCGCCGCACCCCGAGGCGAGCACGCGACGGCGCTCCTGGCCCTCGACCGTCTGGTACCGCGCCTCCGGCACCGTCACCCAGAACCCCGGCTCCTTCGCACACGGTCGCAGCGAGAGGAGGTCGGCCTTGCTGTCAATGTAGCCCTCGCCGTAGCACCAGCCGACGACGAGCTCGGGGAGCTGCTCGGGCGTACACATCCAGGTCACCGCGGGCTGCCCATTCACCTCGAGCCAGACCGGGACCTCGTCCACCGCGTCGAGGCTGGCGGTGCCCTCGCGCGCGTCGCTCACGTCGGCTCCACCTCGGCCCAGAGTCCCGGCTCCTCGGCCACCCGGACGCGCGAGACACGCGGCGACGCGCCGAGCGCGTCCTGCACGGCGCGCGCGATCCACCAGGCGAGGTTCTCGTCCGTCGGAATTTGCTCGCCCTCGGCGAACTCGGCCACATCACGCACGAGGTCGCGATGGTCGAGGCGCTCGACGACGGCTGTTCGCAGGGCCCGGTCGAGGGCGCCGAGGTCGGCGCAGAACCCCGTGAGCGGATCCACCGGCCCGCTCACCGTCACGTCCACCACGTAGGTGTGCCCGTGCGGGCGCACGCAGCTGCCGAAGACGGCCTCGTTCCGCGCGTCGTCCCAGTCGGGCCGGTGGTAGCGATGGCCGGCCGAGAAGGTGATCCGGCGCGTGAGCGAGGCGCGCATTGCGTCAGCGGCCGCCGATGCGGGTGAGGCCGAACGTCAGCATCAGGTTGCCGTTCCACGGGTCGAGCTTGCCCTTGCCGACGATGCTCGGCTCCACGCTGCTCCCATCGTCGTTGTACGCGGAGGGGTAGTGCATCTTCCAGAACGCGTGGGTGAGATCGGCGTTCAACTGCCACCGCGGGCTGATGACGTAGCCCGTGCCGAGCCCGTAGGAGAGGATGAACTTCGGTCCGAAGCGGTAGCCGCCGAGGTCGTAGTCCGGCTGGAGCGAGGCGACGAGGCCGACGCCGGTGCGCGCCCGCGGCGCGAAGCCCCGCCAAGTCTTCTCGCCACTGAGGGCGAGCAGGAGTCCGCCGTCGAGGTAAAAGAGGGGTTCCTCGCGTGTGCCCGCATCGCGGGCCGGTCCGGTGACCAACGGATCCTTGACGTCGCGACGCAGCGTCGGGGCAATCCCGGCCCCCGCCGTCAGGCGCAGCGGCCCGGTCACGTCATACTCATAGAGGCCGGCGAGGAGCATTCCGGCGTGCGGTCCCACCCCCGCCGGGTCCCTCCCCGGGATGAGCCACCCCGCCTGGAGCGAGAACGCGTGCCGGCCGCTGGCGTCGCGGTACGGGCTCTCGTCTGGGAGATGCCCGATCACGTCCTGGGCGGAGAGCGGTCGGGCGAGGAAGGTCGCAAGCAGGAGCGCCACGGCTCCGAAGGTCCGACGAATCACGCAGTCACTCCAATGGGTCGCAGGTCATGGCCGGTCATCTCGGCCGGTGGTTCGAGCCCCAACATCGCCAGCGCGGTAGGTCCCACGTCGCAGAGCGCCCCACCGGCACGGAGCGGCAGTGTCGCCGGCACGCCGTCCTCGACGAGCAGGAAGGGCACCGGGTTCGTGGTGTGGGCCGTGTGCGGGCCGCCCGTCGCGGGGTCGAGCATCATCTCGCAGTTGCCGTGGTCGGCGGTGATCAAGAGTCGTGCGCCCGCCTTCGCCGCCGACGCAATCACCTTGGTGAGCTGGGCGTCCACCACCTCGCAGGCGCGAATCGTCGCGTCGAGGTTTCCGCTGTGGCCGACCATATCGCCGTTGGCGTAGTTGCAGAGCGTGAAGTGGTGCGACCGGGTCTCGATCGCCCGACAAAGGACGTCGGTGATACCCGGCGCGCTCATCTCCGGCATCAGGTCGTAGGTGGCGACCTGTTGGCTCGGGACCAGGATTCGCTCCTCGCCGGGGTACGGCACCTCGTTGCCCCCGTTGAAGAAGTACGTCACGTGCGGGTACTTCTCCGTCTCCGCGGTGCGGAGCGTCGTCATCCCCGCGTCGGCGAGCACCTCGGCGACGATGCGCGCCATCGAGAAGGGCTCAAAGGCAATCGGCAGGCCGAAGGTCTGGTCGTACTGCGTCATCGTCGTGACCTGCAGCGCCGGCCGGTCGCGCACGTCGAAGCCATCGAAGCCGTCCTGCGTGAGCGCGCGCACGATCTGCCGCATCCGGTCCGACCTGAAATTCCAGGTGATGACCGCATCGCCATCGCGCATCGGGGCGAGCGGCCGGCCGTCGCGGACGATGACCGCCGGCTCCTGGAACTCGTCGGTCACGCCGCGCGCGTGGTGCTCGGCGATGTAGGCGAGCGGGTCGGTGTGCGACGGGCCCGTGCCGCGCACCGCGGCGGCGTACCACTTCTCGGTGCGCGGCCAGCGCTTGTCGCGGTCCATCCCAAAGTAGCGGCCGCCGATGCTGGCGACCTCGGCGCGACCGGCGGTCGCACCGAGCAGCGCCCGCACAAAGCCCGGCGCCGATGTCGGGAGCGTGTCGCGGCCGTCAAGGAGGAGGTGGAGCGCCACGCGCGGCACGCGCTCCCGGTGGGCCAGCTCGACGAGCGCGAGGAGATGCTGGTCGTGCGCGTGGACGCCGCCGTCGCCGACGAGCCCGACGAGGTGGAGCGTGGCGCCCGACGCCCGCACGGCAGCGCAGGCGGCGCGCAGCGCGCCGTTCGCGTAGAACGCGCCGCTGGCGATGCTCTCGCCGATCCGGACGAGGTCCTGCAGCACCACGCGGCCGGCGCCGAGGTTGAGATGCCCCACCTCGCTGTTCCCCATCTGGCCCTCGGGGAGCCCCACCGCGCGCCCGCTGGCGTTGAGCAGCGTTCGTGGCGCGCGCGCCCAGAGGCGATCCCACGTCGGCGTCCGAGCCAGTGCGATCGCGTTGCCTTCGGTGCTCGCGCGGTGGCCCCACCCGTCGAGCACGACGAGGACGACGGGGCGATCCACGGGGGAAGCCATCTTGGCCGTGTTGTGTGAGGGGTATACCTTCGACGAAGCGTCGCGCGACGGTGCGGCACGACTGCTCGCGCAATCTATGCCCGCTCACGCCCCCCAACCAGCGATGCACCTCCTGCGTTCCTCCCGTCCAGCGCTCGCCCTGCTGTTGCTCGTGGCGACCGCGCCGTCGCTCCACGCACAGCGGCGATTCACCGCCGACACCGAGGTGCGCTCGGCCCCCACCGGGAATGTCGTGGCGACGCTGCGAAGCGGCACCACGTGGGCCGTTGGCGCGACGCGCGGCGGCTGGACGTTCGTGACGATCGAAGGGTGGGTCGAGGCGTCGCGCTTCACGGCGGGGCGCGACTCGTTCCCGCAGACGATCGGCGGCTCGGACATCCTGCGGATCCGCGGGGAACCCTCGCTCAACGGCCGCATCCTCGGCGAGTTTCGGGCCGGCGCCGGCCTGCACGTGACCGAGCGACGCGGCACCTGGGCGCGGATCCGTCGCGGCGTCTGGGCGCCGGCCGGTGCACTCGTGCCGGCCACCACGGCGGCGGCGAGCCCTCCGACCAGACCGCCAACGTCGCCCACTACGCCACCCGTCCCGTCGCCCACAGTGCCGCGCGCGCCGGCGGCTGCCCCCGAAACGCCCCCGCGGCCGGGCGCGATGCGCGCCGACACCGCCGCGGCGCTCCGATCCGCCCCGAACGGAGCCCTGCTTGGGGCACTCGAGCCGGGCACCATCGTGGATGTCCAGGCGCGTGATCGGGGCTGGGCAAAGGTGCGCCTGGAGGCCTGGGTCGCCGAATCCCTCCTCGTGCCCGCGGACAGCACATACGCCTCGACGCTCTCGGCGGCCGAACTCCGGCTCGATCCCGAGGGCACCCGCGGCCGGGTGGTACGCTGGCGGGTGCAGGTGGTTGGGCTGCAGACCGCGGACCCGTTGCGGCGGGACCTCGCACCGGAAGAGCCGTTCCTGCTGGCGATGGGACCGGAGGGCGAGGACGCGATTCTCTACCTCGCGGTTCCGCCCTCCCTGCTCGCCGAGGCGCGGGCGATTCCGCCACTCGCTCGGGTACTCCTGACCGCTCGGGTAAGGGCTGGGCGCTCGGAGCCGACGGGCGTTCCTGTGCTCGATCTTCTCTCAATCGTAGCGCGCTGACCATTCGGTCAGTAAATTAAATTATCCGAACGGTCAGCGATTTGCCCCTTTCGTTGTGAATCCGGGCAAAGCTATCATTCGTCTGATTGTTGAGAACAGGGCGCCACTCCACCTCGGGGGTGACCGCTCGTCCTTGATTTGAATGAATGACCGAACCAGTACTGCATCCCCTCCGGCTCCTCCGAGTGGCCCTGATTGCGGCGGGCCTCGTGATCAGCGTCGGTGGCGGTAGCCTCAGGAGTGCCGAGCCACGGCGCTCGCCTGACGACCCCAAGCTGGCCATCCCCGACTCGCTTCGCGGCCGTAGCGGCCGCCTGAAGGCCCGGATTGTCCCGCCGGAGGCCCAGGGTCAGCCGGCGCCCGAACTCCTGCAGGCGCCCAGCAGGCGCCTGACGCTGTTGGCGGTGCGCGACTCCAGCACCGACGAGCCGTTCCACTTCATCAGTCTCGTGCCATTCGCCGCCAAGCACGACGATCGCGTGGGCATCTACCGCGTCGGGCGATGGCCGGCCGAGGCGCGACAGCCGCGCTCGCCCGCGTACGACGTCCCGCCGGGGTTCATCGAGGTCACCGAGGAGAATCAGGACATCCGGATCTCCACCCATTTCCGGCTCCGCGACTTCCTCAACCGCGACCAAGTCGAGATCTGGCCGAAGCCCCTCGTGCTCGACCCCCGGCTCGTGGACAAGCTCGAGCTCATCATTGACGAGCTCCGGATGGCGGGCCACGCCGTGAGCGGCCTGACCGTGCTCTCGGGTTTCCGGACCCCCAGGGCCAACGCCCGTGGCGCCCGCTCGGCGCTCTCGACCGAAAGTCGCCATCAGTACGGCGATGCCGCCGACGTGATCGTGGACGTTGATGGCGACGGCCGGATGGACGACCTCAACCGGGACGGCCGGTCCGACCACCTCGACGCCCGGGTCTTCCTCGAGGCGGTTGACCGCGTGGAGTCCAACTATCCGGATCTGGTGGGTGGAACGGGGCTGTACCGAAACACGGCGGCCGGCGGCACGTTCATACACGTGGACACCCGGGGCAGTCGCGTGCGGTGGTGACTACCGCTGGGCCGCATCACGGGTAAGATCATCCTTCCCACGCCCAGGCTTATGCACGAGCTCCTGAAGGACCGCATCCTCCGCCACCTCGAGACGCTCCCCGAGGACAAGGTGTACCAGGTGCTCGACTACATCGAGTTCCTCGACTCGCGATTCGCCGAGCGCAAGTCGCCCGGCCCGAACGTCTTCCAGCGTTTCGCCGAAGGCGTCGAGGACACGCTCCGCGCCGGGAACGTCTCGGCGTCGGCGGTGGCCGAGGCGATGGGCCTGATGGGCAAGGCGATGGGCGTGCTCAATGGCGTGGCTGCCGCCGGCGCCTCGGTGGCGAGCGACCTCGTCGGCAGCTCGCGACCGCGGGAGAGCGGCGGCGCGAGACCGCCGAGCACCCCGCCGAGCACCCCGCCGAGCACCCCGCCGAGCACCCCGCCGAGCACCCCGCCGCCGCCCTCCGGCGAGAAGCCGACGCCCTGAGTCGCCGCGCTGGACGCGCCGCGCCTGCATCGGTTAGCTTTATGGATGGGACACCTGCCTGACCGCATCCGCGCCGATGCCGCGCTGACCTTCGACGATGTTCTGCTCGTCCCGCGGCACTCCCTGGTCCATCCCAAGGACGTTACCACCTCGAGCCGCTTCACCCGCGGCATCACGCTGCCGGTGCCGCTCGTCGCCGCGGCGATGGACACGGTGACCGAGTCGGAGATGGCGATCGCGATGGCCCGCAACGGCGGCATCGGCGTCCTCCACAAGAACATGGCGATTGACCGCCAGGCCGCCGAGGTGGACCGCGTCAAGCGGTCGGAGAGCGGGATGATCCGCAACCCGATCACGCTCCAGCCGGCGGCCACGCTCCGCGAGGCGGTGACGCTGATGTCCCGCTTCCGGATCAGCGGCGTGCCAGTCGTGGACGCCAAGGGCAAGCTGGTCGGCATCATCACCAACCGGGACCTCCAGTTCGAACGCCAGCTCGACCGTCCGCTCGCCGACGCGATGACGAAGGACGGGCTGATCACCGCCCCCGACGGCACCTCGCTCGACGAGGCCGAGCAGATTATGGGCAAGCACCGGATCGAGAAGCTCCCGGTGGTCAAGAAGGACGGGACGCTGATCGGCCTGATCACGGTCAAGGACATCCACAAGCGACGCCAGTTTCCCAACGCCGCGAAGGACCACGAGGGGCGGTTGCTGGTGGCGGCCGCGATCGGCGCCGCGGGGGACTTCCTCGACCGCGCAAAGGCGCTGATTGACGCCGGCGTGGACGCGCTGGTGGTGGATACGGCGCACGGGCACAGCCAGGGCGTGCTCGACGCGACGGCGAAGGTGCGCCAGACCTTTCCCGACGTCCAGCTGATTGCCGGGAACATCGCCACCGAGGCGGGCGCACGGGCGCTGGTCGAGCGCGGCGTGGACGCGGTGAAGGTCGGCGTCGGCCCGGGTTCGATCTGCACCACCCGGGTGGTCACCGGGATCGGCGTGCCGCAGCTGACGGCGATCCTCGACGCGGTGCGCGGGGCGGGGGACGTCCCGGTGATCGCCGACGGCGGCATCAAGTACTCCGGCGACATCGTCAAGGCGATCGGCGCCGGCGCCTCGACGGTGATGATGGGATCGATGCTCGCCGGGACGGAGGAGAGTCCCGGAGAGTCCCTGCTGATGGAGGGCCGCCGCTTCAAGATGATTCGCGGCATGGGATCGCTCTCGGCGATGCAGGACGGGAGTGCCGACCGCTACTTCCAGGACGGCGAGATGTCGTCGAAGAAGTACGTCCCCGAGGGAATCGAGGGTCGCGTGCCCTACAAGGGGCCGGTCGCCGACGTCGTCTTCCAGATGGTCGGCGGCCTGCGGAGCGGAATGGGCTACGCCGGCTGCGCGACGATCGCCGCGCTGCGGACCGAGGCCGAGTTCATGCGCATCACGCCGGCTGGGTTGCGCGAATCGCACCCGCACGACGTGACCATCACGCGCGAAGCGCCGAATTACAGCGTCTGAGATGCGGCGCGGCGCCGGGCGAGGGTCCACGCGATGACCGATCTGCTCCAGGTCCCGACGGCACGGCGCGAGGCCATCGGTCGCATCGCCGCCTCGATCCGGCCGGGGATGACGGTCGCGCTCTCCACCCACATCAATGCCGACGGCGACGGCTGTGGCTCGCAGACCGCGCTGGCCCGACTGCTTGGCCAGATGGGGGTGCGCGCCTTCATCGTGAACCCGACGCCCTGGCCCGAGCTCTTCCGCTGGCTGCTCGGCGACGACGTCGAGGATCGCTCGGCGGAGGGCGCCCAGGCGCTCGCGGAGGTTGACCGCCTGATCGTCCTTGACATCAGCGACATCGGGCGGCTCGGCGGACTCGCCGATGCCGTGCGTGCGCTTCCCGAGGACGCGCTGGTGATTGACCACCATCTCCCGGGGCACGAGCCCCCCGGGCGCACGATGCTGAGCGATACCGCGGCCTGCGCCACCGCCGAGCTGGTGTTCGACTTTGCGCGCGAGCGAGGTTTGACGATCACCGCGGCCATTGCCCGCTCCCTCTACACGGCGCTCATCACGGACACAGGCGGCTTCAGGTTCGGGAATACTTCGCCCCGCTGCCTCGCGATTGCGGCCGAGCTCCTCACGGCGGGCGTGGACCCGGAGCAGATGTACGCGCGGATCTACGGGAGCGTGCCGTTGGGCCGGCTCCATCTGCTCCGCGACGCGCTGGACACCCTGGAGGTGGATATGGCGCACGGGATGGCCTGGGTGCGGATCCACGCCGGGGCGCTGGAGCGGCACGGCGTATCGAGCGAGGACCTCGACGGAATCTCGGAGTATCCGCGGACCATCGCCGGGGTCCGGCTGGCCGTGCTGTTCCGTGACCTCGGGCACGGCCGGGTGAAGGTGTCGTTCCGTAGTTTGGCCGGGGTGAACGTGAATACGCTGGCCCGGAGCTTCGGCGGCGGGGGTCACGCCCGGGCCTCGGGCGCCCTGGTCGCGGGGACGCTCGCCGAGGTCGAGGCCCGGGTGCTTGGTGAGGCGCGTCACCAGCTCGAGACTGGCACCCTGGCGGATTGACCGTCACACTGTGAGTGGGCTGACTGGCGGGGGGCGCCGGTCGTCCATATTGATAGAACATCAAGGAGTGCACAGTGGCCGCACAATTACCCATCCCGTACACCAGGCGTCAGCGTCCCGGCTTCTCGCTCATCGAGTTGCTGGTCGTGGTCTCGTTGGTCGGGATCCTCGTGGCGATCTCGGCCAACTCGATTGGCCAGCAGATTGCCCGCGACCGGGTCATCCGGTCGGCGAACGTGGCCCAGGGGATGCTCAGCGAAGCCTCGGCGCTCGCGGTTCGCCAGCGGGTACCGGTGGACGTCCAGCTGAGCGGCACGGCCCTGCAGATTGTCGAGCGGTCCACCGGCACGGTCCTCAAGCAACGCAACTTCGGCCCGACGTTCGACCTGCGGGCGAACATCAGCATCAATCCGGCCGGCGGGATCACGATCTTCCCGAACGGGCGCTCGGATGCCGGCATCCGCATAACGCTGTCCGGTGCCGGGGCCACCACCGTGGTGTCCCGCACGGCCACAGGAATCGTGAGGCGTCAATGAGAGCTCGTCGCGGTGTCTCACTCATCGAAGTGATGGTCGCGGTGACCCTGCTCGGGGTCATGGTGACCGCGCACACGCTGGTCACGATGCGCTACGCCCTGCGGAACCGCGTCGCCGCGGTCGGCGTGAACCGGGCCGCCGCCATCTCGACCGCAGTGGACCTCTTCAGCACGATGCCGTACACAAGTTTGGGGGCGAACACGGGGTGCGAGACGATCGATGACCAATCGGACTACGTGCACGACCGGTGCGTGACCCTGACCACGCCGACGGGGACGATTACGCGCGTGCAGATCATCATCGTGCCCGCCAATGCGGCCCTGCGTCCCGACACGGTGACGGTGGACCGCGCGCAGCCCCCTGCCGGGGCGTTGTTCTCATGAGGCGCCGACGCGGGTTCAGCCTGGTCGAGATCCTGATCGCCGTCGTGCTCCTCGGCATCATCGGCGCCGGGATCACGCGGTTGCTCCAGTCCCAGATGCGCTTCTTCGGGCGGGCGACCGGGGCGCGCGATGCGCGCGCGGTGACGCGCAACGCGCTGAACCTGATGCGGAACGAGATGCGGATGATCGAGCCGAATGGCATCACCGCCGCGACCCCGACGTCCATTACCGTCCGTGTGCCCTACGCGATGGGGGTCTACTGCACGTCCAGCACGGTGACCTTCATGGCCGTGGATTCGCTGATCTGGGCGACCGCCGTGAACGCCGGCTACGCGTATCGCGACACGTCGCTCAACGCCGTCTACGTCTGGGTGGCGTCGTCAACCGCGCCGGCGGCGGGGACCGTGACGAACTGCACGACCTCGGCGGGGATCACGCCGGTGACCGGGGGGCAGACGCTGCTCCTGAGCCCGGCGTTTGGCACCCTGGCCGCTGGCGCTCCGGTGCTGCTCTACCAGACGGTCACGTATTCCCTTGCCACCTCCACGCTCGTCCCCGGGCGCACGGCGCTCTGGCGAACGGTCACCGGAGGTGCGGCCGAGGAGATCGCGGTGCCGTTCGACGACGGATCGTTCTTCCGATTCTACGTCTCCGGCGGCGTCACGGCCCAGGATGCCGTGCCGGGGACTCTCGGTACGATGTCCGGCCTCGAGCTCGTGCTGACCAGTGAGAGCGAACGAATGTCCCCTGGGACCGGCACTCCGGAGTCCTCGGAGTCGCGGGTCTCGATTTTCTTCCGCAACGCGGTGAACTAACCATGCGCACGTATCCGAAAAATCGTTCCGGCTTTGCCATCCCGATGGTCATCCTCGTGATGTTCATCCTCGTCGGCGCGCTCGCATCGGGGTTCGCGATGCTGAGCGGCGAACGCGCGGCCGACGACGCCACGCTGCAGGGCGAGACGGCGACGGCGTTCGCCGAGACGGGACTCCAGCAGGGCCTCAGGAACCGCGCCGGGCTGGGCCTCGCGGCCGTGCCGCCGGCCGGCACGGAGTCGGTCAGGGTGAACCTCTCGGGCGGCTACACCGATATCGTGACCACGCAGCTCCGGGCGGCAGTGGGGACGACGGTGCCGGCGCTCTACGTGGTCCGCGCCCGCGGCGTCAATCAACGCACGGGAACGGCCGGCGGTGCCAACTCCGTTGCGATGGTCTCGGCGTTTGCCGCGTTCCAGAATATGGCCTTCACGGTTCAGTCGTCGATGACCGGGATCAACGGCATCAACAAGGCCGGCAACTCCGGCATCATCAGCGGCGTGGACCAGTGCCCGGTCGGCAGCGGCGGGACGGGGACGACGCTGCCGGCAGTCGCGGTTCCGGCGGACCCCGGGTTCACCGGCAGCACGACGCCGCTGGAAGGCGATCCGAAGGTCGATACAATCGGGACAACGGCCGAAGAGGCCGCCGACGAGGTCCCCTTCGACTGGGACGCGATCGTCAACCACAACGCGATCACGCCGGACTTCGACGTCGCAGCCGACGGCACCGGATTCCCCAGTCAGGACTGGTTCAACGACAACCCCACGCAGTATCCGACCATCATCGTGCGGAACGGTCCGGATCCGACCTCGCAGTTCACCTTGAACGTGTTCGGGCGCGGAATGCTGATTGTCTTCGGCGACCTGCGGCTCAACGGTAATACGGCGGGTTGGAACGGCATCATCCTCGTCGGCGGGCGCCTGACGTCGAATGGCACCAACGAGGTGCAGGGCGCCACCATTACCGGGCTCAACGTGAAGCTTGGGTACTCCGTGGACGACAACGACGTGAACGACCTGAACGGCACCAAGAAGTACCTCTATAACTCTTGCCGGGTGAACAGCGCGATGCAGGCGCTGGGCTCGCTCCGCGTCTACCAGAACTCCTGGGCGAACAGCTACCCATCGTATTGACCGCTGGGCTTTGAGCGGGGCCGGCAAGGGTCTATCGTTCGGGATGCCGAACGATGGACCCTTGCCCATTTCGCCCCGCCGATGACCGAACCGCTCCAGGCGCGCCTCGCCGAGGCGCTCGCGCCAATCGCCAACCCGCGGACCGGCGCCTCGGTGTACCAGACCCAACAGGTACGCGACATCGCCGCGACGCGCGACGGCAAGGTGCGCGTGACGCTGCTCCTTGGCGCCCAGGACGACCCGATGCTCGCGCGTCAGGTCCGGCAGGCGCTCGAGGCGGTCGAGGGTGTCACCGACGTCCGGGTGGATGTGAAGGACGCCGCGGAGGCGGGGGCGCCGGCGACGCCGGCGCCCAAGCCCCGCTCGCGGACGCTGCCGGTGCTGGGTGACGCCGCGCCGGCAAAGGCCCGTGGCGCGGCCGGCGCCCCAAGGGGCGTCCCGGCGCCGGTCACCTACCCCGGACTCGGCCGCATCATCGCCGTCTCGTCGGGGAAGGGGGGCGTCGGCAAGTCCACCGTGACCACCAACATCGCGATCGCCCTCGCGATGGCTGGCTATAAGATCGGCCTGATGGACGCCGACATCTACGGACCGAACATCCCGCGAATGATGGGCGTGGACGACGCCCCACCGATCAAGAACGACAAGATCCAGCCCCTCGTCGCGCACGGGGTGAAGGTCATCTCGCTCGGCTTCCTCATCGAGCGCGACCAGCCGGCGATCTGGCGCGGGCCAATCGTGATGAAGATCATCACGCAGTTCCTCCGTGACGTCGAATGGGGCGGCCTCGACTTCCTGCTGGTGGATATGCCACCCGGCACCGGCGACGCGCAGCTCTCGCTGGTCCAGGCGACCAACGTGTCGGGCGCGGTGATCGTGACGACGCCGCAGGAGGTGGCGGTGGGCGATGCGCTGCGCGGCGCCAAGATGTTCGAGCGCGTCGGCGTGCCGGTGCTCGGCGTGGTCGAGAATATGTCGTACTTCGAGTCGCCGGAGACGGGCAAGCCGATGGCGATCTTCGGCACCGGGGGCGGCCGCCGACTCGCCGACGAGCTCAAGGTGGCGTTGCTCGGCGAGGTCCCGCTCTACCCGCCGGTGCTGGAGGGCGGCGACCGCGGGGCGCCGATCGTCGTCTCGGACCCGACGTCCACCGCCGCCCGCAAGCTGACCGAGATCGCCCTCGCCGTCGCCGCGCAGGTGGGCGTGCACGCGCCGGCCTGACCCCAACGCTGGAGCTGGGATGGAAGAACGGATCCGCGTCGCCACGCTGCAATACCTCATTCGTCCGGTCGAGACCTTCGACCAGTTCGCGGCGCAGGTGACCGGGCTCGTCGAGACCGCCCACGACTACAAGTGCCAGTTGATGCTCTTTCCCGAGTACTTCACGCTCCAGCTCCTCACGCTCGGCGACATCCGCGCGTCGATCCGCGAGCAGGTCCGGCGGCTGGCCAGTTTCGTCCCGCGTTACGTCGAGCTCTTCGGCGCGCTGTCCAAGAAACACGGCCGCTATATCTGCGCCGGGACGATCCCGGTGGTGGACGGGGACGAGATCTTCAACGAGAGTTTCTTCTTCGGCCCCGACGGGTCGCATCGCGTGCAGCCCAAGCTGCATATGACGCGCTTCGAGTCGGAGGAGTGGATCGTCAAGCCGCGCAACCGGCTCAAGGTGTTCGACACCGCGCTCGGCCGGATCGCCATCGCCATCTGCTACGACGTGCAGTTCCCGGAGATTGCCCGGGCGGCGGCACGCCGCGGCGCCAAGATCCTCCTCGTGCCGAGCTGTACCGATGACCGCCAGGGGATGCTCCGGGTGCGCTACTGCGCGCAGGCGCGCGCGATCGAGAACCAGATGTACGTGATCACGGCGCACACGGTCGGGTCGCTGCCGATGGTCCCTGCGGTCTCGCTCAACTTCGGGCAGGCGGCAATCCTCACGCCCTCCGACTTTCCGTTCGCGCGCGACGGCATCCTCGCCGAGGGGATCCCGAACCAGGAGGCGATGGTCATCGGCGAGCTCAATATGGACAGCATCCTGCGCGCGCGCACCACGGGGACCGTGCTCCCGCTCCACGACTCGGAGCGGACCGCGGCGCTGGTCGCGGAGGTGGACGAGGAGGCGCTGTGACGTCGTCGGTCAAACCGCAGCGGCCGCGGCGCCACACGCGCGTCCGCCCGGTGGTCACCGACGACTTCCCGGGCATCATCGCCCTCTGCCGTCGCACCTACCCAGAGAGCGTTCCCTGGTCCACCAACCAGTTGGCGTCCCACCTGGAGGTGTTTCCGGAGGGCCAACTGGTGGCCGTCGAGCGCGACGGGAGCATCTCCGGCTACGCGGCGAGTCTCATCGTCTACTGGGACGACTACGCGATGGATTCCGCGTGGCGCGATTTCACCGCCAGCGGAATGTTCACCAACCACAACCCCGTGCTCGGCCGCACGCTGTACGGCGCCGAGGTGATGGTGGACCCGGCAATCCGCGGAACGGGGATCGGCAGCAAGCTCTACGCCGTGCGGCGTGCCCTCGCGGAACGGCTGGGCCTCCTCCGCATCCGCGCCGGAGCCCGGCTGCGCGGCTACCACCGATACGCGAGGAAAATGACCGCCGAGGAGTACACGTTGCGGGTCGTGCGCGGCTCGATTCGCGACGCCACGCTCTCGTTCCAGCTCCGGCACGGCTTCCACGTGTTGGCGGTGGTCGAGGGCTACCTGCGCCACGACCCCGAGTCACTCGGCTGGGCGGCGGTGATCGAGTGGTTGAACGACGCGGTGGCGACGCCGGCGGACCGCACCGGCCGCGACGTCCGGTACGTCTAGGCGCTGGGTGCGCCGGGCCGGGCCGGCACGGGACGGCGCGCGGTCGCCCCGCCGGCCCCCGGCGTCGGCGTCTGCCCCCCCTGGGGCGGCGGCCCGCCACCCCCCTTGGCGCTGGCAGCCCGCCCGGTGCCGGCGCGGGAGAGGAGCGCCCCGCCCAGGCCGGCGGTCGCTGCGACCCAGGTGATCCCGAGCGCGGCCGCCCGCGCGAGCACCGCGACGGTCCCCGTGCCGTATACCGCGCTCGCGAGGAGCCACGGGGCCATCAGGAGGACGATCCCCGGCACGAGCGCGCCAAGCATCGCCGCGCGTGACGTGGGGTCGGCGACCCCGCGCCGCAGCGCGCGGCCGCAGAGGAGCGCGAGCGAGAGAAAGCCGAGCGTGACGAGTCCGGCCAGTGCCACCGGCGCGACAACAAGCACGAATGGAATCAGGAGGATGCCGACCAGCGTCACGGCGAGCGCGACGACGCCGAGGAGGAGTAGCGGCAGGAAGCCAATCTGGCCGACGACGCCGGCCAGGAAGGCGCGGCCAAAGTCGCGCTCGAGCACCTGCGCCGTGGCCTCGAGATTCCGACTGGCGAGGACGAGGACCACGAGACCGACGATGATCAGCATTGCGGTCCAGCCGGCGCTGAGTTGGATGGCGCGCGCCGTCGAGATCGGCGCGGCGGTGGGCCGCGCGGCGGCGGCAATCGGGCGCGCGTGCATCGCGCCGCGCACGCGGCCGCCTTCGACGAGCACCCGGCCGCGCCAGGCGGAGACGCCGCCGAGGACCTCGGCGCCATCGCGCACGGTCACGTCGCCGAAGATCGCGTAGACGTTTCCGGCGACGACGCCGCGGATGTCGGCGTCGCCATTCAGGGTCACCAGGGGGCCGCGCACGGTGTCGCCGGCCTCCACGATGGCGTCGCCGCGCACGTACCGCCCGTTGACCTCGACGCCCTCCGGCGTCAACGACAGCGCTCGCAGGGCGGTCTGTACACTATCGGCGGGGAGGGCGGCACTACTCACCTGCGCCTCCGACCCGCGCGTGGCCGCGACGAGCAGGATCGTCGCGGCAAGGGTCCGCATCAGGGACTGCATCGGGTCAGTTCCGGCTGGCGCGGGCGGCCGCAGCGAGTCGTCGGAAGCCGGCGAGCGCGCCGAGCGCCGTCAGGGCGAGCACCGCCGTGCCCACGGCGATGGTGGTGAGACTGGCGCCCGGGACGTCGGCAAAGGCGGCGCGGACGAGTGCGCCTGCGCCGGCCATCAGGCCCTCGCGGCTGCGGTCGAGCACGACGTTGTAGGTCCACGCCGCGAGGTCAACGCGGAACGCGAGCCAGGCCGCGCTCCCCGAGATGGCCAGCGCCGCGGCGCCGGCACCGACGGCCGCCAAGGCGCGGATCGGCGCGCTCGTCGGGATGAGCCGGCGCGCGCCCTCGGCGAAGGCCACGTGCCACGGTTCAATCACCTGCACCTGCTGCATCACCTGGTCGCTGAAGTCGCGGCGGGGCGCGAAGTGCGGCAGGGCGTCGAGCGCGAGGGCGACGCTGCCGAGCGACGCCACGCGGTCGCGACACTCGGCGCACTCGTCCACGTGGGCCCGCAACGGCGCCACGCCGAAGCCGACGTCGCCGTCAACGAGCAGGTCAATCTCTTGGGGAAGCAGGTGCCGGTGCTGCATTGGATTCTCCTTGCGGTCTTTACGGCGGGGGAAGGACGGGGGTTTCACTTCACTACAGGTGGGAGGTGGCAGGTGGGAGGTTGGAGGTAACTGCTTACAACACAACAGCTTAGGCATTTGCACACTAGTTGCCGCCTGCGTAGTCACCACACCTTACACCTCACGCCTATTCCCTCAGGTGCTCCAATGCCTCGCGCAGTTGGTGTCGCGCCCGATGGATGTAGGTCTTGACGGTGCCTAAGGGGAGGTCGAGTGTCGCGGCAATCTCCTCGTAGGAGCGGCCTTCGACGTGGCGGAGCATTATGCAGTTGCGGTATTCGGGGCGGAGCTGGCCGATCGCCTCTTCGATTGCGGTACCAAGCTCGCGCGAGGCGAGCGCGTCGAGCGGGGACTCGCCTTGGTCGGCGACGTCAATCGAGGTGGCCGCGATCTCGGTGGCGGTCGTCGCGTGCGGGGATCCGTCCATCGAGACGGTCGCCACCTGACGTCGGCGAAGGTGATCAATCGCGACGTTGTTGGCGATCTTGAAGAGCCAACTCGAGAACTTGAACTCCGGCCGGTACTTGTCGAGGTGGTTCAGGACCTTGATGAACGCATCCTGAGAGAGGTCCTCGGCGGTGGTGCTGTCGCGGACCATCCGGTAGATGAGCGAAAAGACCGGGCGCTCGTAGCGCCGGATGAGCTCGCGGAACGCCGGCTCGCGTCCCCGCTGCGCCAGGACGACGACTTCGGCGTCGGGGAGATTCGGGAGGTCGAGGGTGGGCGCCATTCGCAACCGGGAAACTTGCCCGCCCCGCACACGGCGGGCAACTTTCGGGAACTATGACGACCGCGCTCGAGAATGAGGCCCAGGAGGCTGCGGCGGCCGCGGCGGGGGCGTCGGTGGCGGGGAAGCGCACGTACGTGCAGCGGATCTTCTCGGAGATCGCCCCGCGCTACGACTTGCTCAACCGATTGCTCTCGCTCGGGATTGACCGGCGGTGGCGCCGGGTGGCGCTTGAGCACCTGGCGTGGACGGCGTCGCCCGACGGGGCCTACCTCGACCTTTGCGCGGGGACGCTCGACGTCGGCGCCGCGCTGAGCCGGCGCCCGGGCTTTCGCGGACGGATCCTCGGCGCCGACTTCGCCGAGCCGATGCTGCGCGCGGGCGCCGGCAAGGCGCCGGCCGACGTGCTGGTGCCGGTCGTCGCCGACGCGTTGGCGCTGCCGGTGCGCGACGACGCATTCGCCGGCGCCATCGTGGCGTTCGGAATCCGCAACGTCGCCGACCTCAACGCCGCCCTGCGCGAGGTGCGGCGCACACTCAAGCCGGGCGCGCGCTTCGTGATCCTCGAGTTCTCCACCCCGCGCGTCCCGCTCGTCCGGGCGGCCTATCTGTTCTACTTCCATCGCATCCTGCCGCTGATCGGCCGGCTGGTCAGCGGCCACCGCACTGCCTACACCTACCTGCCTCGCTCGGTGGCGAACTTCCCGGAGACCGCGGCGCTCGCGGCGGCGATGACCGGCGCCGGATTCCGCGACGTGCACTTCGACACGCTCACCCTGGGGATCGCCGCCGTGCACGTGGGCACCAAGTGACGAGGACACTCGACACCCTGCAGGAGTTCATTGACGCGATTGACGCCGCGGGCGAGCTCCGCCGCGTCGCGCAGCCGGTGAAGGTGGACCTCGAGATGTGCGAGATCGCCGATCGCGTGATGAAGATGCCCGGCGGCGGCCCGGCGCTCCTCTTCGAGCAGCCGCTGCTGCGGGACGGAGCGGTCTCGCAGTTCCCGGTGGCAATCAACCTCTTCGGCTCGCTCTCGCGGATGGCGATGGCCGTCGGCGTGGAGCGGCTCGACGAGCACGGCGAGCGGATCACCAAGCTGATGGACCTCAAGGTGCCGGAGGGATTCCTCGGCAAGCTCCAGTTGCTGCCGCGGCTCCTCGAGATCGCGAAGTTCCCGCCGCGAATGGCCTCGGGGACGCCGGCCTGCCAGGAGGTCGTCTGGCAGGGCGATGACATTGACCTCGACCGGCTCCCCGTGCTCACGACCTGGCCCGAGGACGGCGGGCCGTTCCTCACGATGACGGCGGTGGTCTCGAAGGACCCGACGCGTGGGATTCGCAACGTCGGGATGTACCGCGTGCAGCAGCTCGGCAAGCGCGACGTGGTGATGCACTGGCAGCGCCACAAGACGGGGGCGGCGCATTGGCGCGAGATGGCCGAGCGGGGCGAGCGGATGCCGGTCTGCATCGTCGTCGGGGCCGACCCGGCGTCAATGTATTCGGCGAGCGCGCCGCTCCCGCCGAACGTGGATGAGTTCATCTTCGCCGGGTTCCTCCGCAAGGCGCCGGTGAAACTGGCCAAGGCGGTCACCTGCGACCTCGAGGTGCCGGCCGACGCCGAGTTCGTGATCGAGGGCTACATCGACCCCCGGGAGGAACTTGTCGTGGAGGGACCGTTCGGTGACCACACCGGCTACTACTCGGAGGCCGACCTGTACCCGCGCGTGCACGTGACGGCGGTGACGATGCGCAAGCGTCCGGTGTACTGCGCCACGATCGTCGGCCGGCCGCCGATGGAGGACTACTATCTTGGCCACGCCACCGAGCGGATCTTCCTCCCGCTGCTGAAGCTGACGACGCCGGAGATCGTGGACTACCACATGCCCGCCGAGGGGATCTTTCACAACCTCGTCTTCGTCTCGATCAAGAAGCAGTATCCGGGCCAGGCGTACAAGGTGATGAATGCGCTCTGGGGCGCCGGCCTGATGAGCCTTGCGAAGGTGCTCGTGGTGGTGGATGACTGGGTGGACGTACAGGACCCGCAGGAGGCGTGGTGGGTGGCGCTCAACAACATTGACCCCCAGCGCGACACCCGTTTCACGATGGGGCCGATGGACGTGCTCGACCACTCGAGCCGCGCCTTCACCTACGGCTCGAAGATGGGCATTGACGCCACACGGAAGTGGCCGGAGGAGGGCTTCACGCGCGACTGGCCGAAGGTGATCGTGATGGACGACGCGACCAAGGCGCGGGTGGACGCGCTCTGGCCCTCGCTCGGCCTCGGGCCCCGGTGAGCGGGATGCCGACGCTCGGGAGCGCCGTGCGCGAGGGCCAGACCTTCGCCGGCGAGTCGCGGCTCGCCCGCTGGGCGAGCTTCGTGAAGCTGCCGCACACGGTCTTCGCGCTGCCGTTCGCGCTGATTGGCGTAACCTTCGCGTCCCGCGTGGCGCCGGTCCCGATGGCGACGATCGGCTGGGTGGTGCTGGCGTTCACCGGCGCCCGGTGGGTGGCAATGGCGGTGAACCGGATCGTGGACCGCGAGTATGATGCGCGGAACCCGCGGACGGCGCAACGGGAGATTCCGCGCGGCGTGATCGCGGTGCGCGACGCGTGGGTGACCGTGGTGGTCGCGGCGGCGCTCTTCATCTTCGCCGCCGCCCAGCTCAACCCGCTCTGTTTCGCGCTCTCGCCGCTGGCGCTGGCGTGGGTGTGCTTCTACTCGTTCACCAAGCGGTTCACGCGCTACGCGCACCTCGTACTCGGGCTCGGGTTGGCCATTGCGCCGGTCGGCGGGTACCTCGCGGTGACCGGCGCGTGGAGCGAGCCGTGGTGGATGCTGGCGGCGCTCACCGTGGCGGTGATGAGCTGGTCGGGCGGCTTCGACGTCCTCTATGCGCTCCCCGACATCGAGTTCGATCGATCGCAAGCGCTGCACTCGATCCCGGCGGCGGTCGGGGTGCCGGCGGCGATCGTCATCGCCCGTGCGCTTCACCTCGTGACCGTCGCCGCGCTGGCGACGACGGTCTGGGTCACCGGCGCCGGCGCGCTGGCGTGGCTCGGCGTCGGCATCGCCGCGGCCGTCCTTGCCTACGAGCACTCGCTCGTGGCGGCGGACGACCTGAGCCGGCTCGACGCCGCCTTCTTCACGATGAACGGCATCATCTCGCTGACGCTCTTCGCCTGCGTCCTCGCCGACCGGGTCCTCGTCCGCTGATGCCGCGCTTGGCGAAAGGTGGCGCGCCAATCGTGATGGCAATCACCGGGGCCTCCGGCGCCCGCTATGGGCTGCGCCTCCTCGAGCAGCTCCTCGTCGCCGAGCGGCGCGTCTCGCTGATCGTCTCGAGCCACGGGTATCGGCTGCTGCGGACGGAGAGCGAGGTCGGCGACCTCGCCGGGCTCCGCTCGGCGATGGGCGCGCGGCGGTTCGACACCTTGGTCACCGTGCACGACGACGCGGATCGGGGCGCCGCGCCGGCCTCGGGGTCGGCGCTCGTCGGCGGGATGGTCATCTGTCCCTGCTCGATGGGGACGCTGGCGAGCATCGCAGCGGGGACCTCGCGGTCGCTCGTCGAGCGCGCGGCCGATGTCGCGCTCAAGGAGCGCCGGACGCTCCTCCTCGTCACGCGCGAGACGCCGCTCTCGCTGATCCACCTCGAGAACATGCGTCGTGTGACGCTGGCGGGCGCGGTGGTGATGCCCGCCGCGCCCGGCTTCTACCATCGCCCGACGTCAGTGGACCAACTGGTGGACTTCATCGTCGCCCGCGCGCTCGACCACCTCGGCGTGCCCAACACGCTCGTGCCGCGGTGGGGCGGCCAGCCCGCCGACGGGGAAGACGGATGAGCGGCGGCAAGGCGCTGCGCATCGGCTTGATCTCCGACACGCACGGCCTGCTCCGCTCCGACGTCCACCGCGCGCTGGCCGGCGTCTCGCGGATCCTGCACGCGGGCGACGTCGGCGGCGACGAGATCCTCGACGAGCTCGCCCTGATCGCGCCGGTGCGGGCGGTCGGCGGGAACTGCGACGCGCCGTGGGACCCGCGGCTCGGCGCGGCGCTCGACCTTGAGCTCGGAGGCGTGCGGATCCACGTGAGCCACGGGCACGAGCTCGGGCGGCCGTCGCCGGCGCAGGTCGCGGCCGCCTACGACGCCGACGTCTGCGTGTACGGGCACACGCACCGGCAGCGGATCGAACGGATTGGCGGACGGCTGGTGGTGAACCCCGGCGCGGCGGGGGAGCGGCGCTACGACCTTCCGCCGTCGGTCGCGATCCTCACCATCCGCGACGGCACCGCGGACGCCGAGATCGTCACGCTGGCCGAGTGAGCGGCTGGTCGCGCCACGGCCATTGGCTCAAGGGCGTGGTGCGCGCGAGTTCGTTGGGGTTCCGCCGGAACCAGGCGGCGACCAGCAACACCTCGTCCACCTCGTGTCCGGGCACGGTGCCGCCGACGCGCTCGGTGGGCGCGAGGAGCTCGGCGATGCGGGCGTCGAGGGCACGCCGCTCGCTCGCCGTGCGCGGCGCCGCGACCTCGGCGCGGACGCGGCCCCGACGGACGACGTAGGCACGGTCGTCCCCCTGCGCGCCGGGCACCGTGTAGACGAACGAGAGTGATTCCAGCGCGAAGCGGAGGCGCGCGAACTGTTCGCGCAGCGACTCGAGGCGGAGGATCTTGTCGCGCATCACCGCGGCGCGCTCGAAGTCGAGTGCCTCGCTCGAGGCCTCCATCTGGGCGCGCAGTGGCGCCAGCGGGGCGTCGTGGACGCCCTCGAGGAAGTCGCGGGCAGCGCGGAATCGCTCGAGGTACGCGTCCTCGCGGACCGCGCCCACGCAGGGGCCGAGGCACTTGCCGATCTCGTACCGGATGCAGCCCGGCGTGCGCCCGGGAAGCGGGAGGAGGTCGGGCTGGTCGGCGAAGTACATCGGCGTGCCGAGCTTGCAGTCGCGGAGTCCCAGCACGTCGTTGAGTTCGCGGAGCGCCTCCTCGAGCTGGAGCGCGCCGCGGAAGGGGCCGTAGTAGGTGCCGGTCTCGTCGGTGCCGGCGCTGCGGACGACGTGGAACTTCGGGGCCGCGCCGCGCGAGACGCGCACGAATGCGTGGTACCGGGCGTCGCGTTTCATCGCCACGTTGTAGCGTGGCCGCAACTGCTTGATCAGCCGCAACTCGCCGAGGAGCGCGGCAAACTCACTCGGCAGCGGCTCCCACTCGAGCGTCGCCGCCTCACGGAGGATCCGCGCCCCCTTGTCGCGCGGGTACCGCGCGCGGAAGTAACTGAGGAGGCGCGTCCGCAGCGCCTTCGACTTGCCGACGTAGATCACCTCGCCATCGAGCGAGGTCATCCGGTAGACGCCGGGGACGTCGCGCGCGCCGTCCTTGACGAGGGCGAGCAGGTTGTCAATCCGCATCTCGACGTCCTTCGGCGGGGTGACGGGCCCGCGGCGGCGGCGCCGGCTCATCGCAGGCGTCCCCGCGACGCCGCGCTCACGTCTGACATCCGCGGCACCACACGGTCTGCCGGCCCGCGAGTGCGTGCGAGTGCTTGAGCGTGGCGCCGCAGCGGCGGCAGGGGAGTCCGGCCCGGCCGTAGACCGCCAGCTTCGGCGCAAAGCCGCCGCGGAGCCCGTACGCATCGCGGAAGTCGCGGAAGGTCGTCCCGCGGAGCCTGATGGACGCGCGGAGCACCCCGGTGAGTCCGATGAGGAGCGCCGTGCATTCGGCGCGCGTCAGGGTGCGTCCGCTGCGTGTCGGCCGCACGCCGGCGCGCCAACAGGCCTCGTTGGCGTAGATGTTGCCGACGCCGGCCAGCCGGCGCTGGTCCATCAGGATGCTCTTCACGGCGCGCTTGGACCCCCGGATGATCCTCGAGAATCGCTCGGCGGTCAGCGTCCGGTCAAGCGGCTCGGGCCCGAGCGTGTTGCTCCACGCCGCGTAGCCCTCGCGCCTGAGGAGCGTGAGCGTGCCAAGGCGCCGGACGTCGCGGTAGATGAGCGTGCGCCCGTCGGTGAAGGTGATGGTCAGGCAGGAGTAGCGGTCGCTTGCCGCGTCGAGCAGGAGGGTGCCGGTGAAGCGCGGGGTGACGACGAGGCGGGCGTCGCGCCCGCCGAAGAGCACCACGTTCTTGCCGCGCCGTCCGACCTGCTTGATCCGCGTGCCGCGGAGCGAGCGCTCGAGGCCCACCGCGCTGCCGCCGCGGACGACGTCGGCGCGATGGACCGTTGCCGAACGGACGACGGCGCCCCGGAGGGCGCCGTCCAGATCGCGCGCGATGGTCTCCGCCTCGGGGAGCTCAGGCACCGCGGGCGATCTCCCGGTGGCCGATGTCGCGCCGGAACTGTGCGCCCGCGAACGTCACCGCCGCCGCCGTGTCGCGGCTGAGCGCCAGCGCGGCGGCCATCGTCCCCGCCACCGCCGTCACGGCAAGCACCCGCCCGCCGGCCGTCACGAGTTCGCCCGCCGCATTCCGCGCGGTGCCGGCGTGGAAGATCGTCACGTCGTCGCGCTCCGGCGGCAGCGCGATGACATCACCGGTGCGCGGCGTGCCGGGGTAGCCGGCGGCGGCGACGACGGTGGTGACAGCGGCGCGCGGCTGCCAGGCGAACGCCGAGACGCTCCGCAGCGTGCCCCCCTCGGCAATCGCCCGCATCGGCACGAGCAGGCTGGCCGAGAGCAGCGGCAGGATCGCCTGCGTCTCGGGGTCGCCGAACCGGCAGTTGAACTCGACGACCTTCGGACCTTGGTCCGTGAGCATCAGGCCGGCGTAGAGAAGCCCGGTGAAGGCGCATCCCTCGTCGCGCATCGCCCGCAGGGTCGGCGAGAGGATCCGCTGGACGACCGTCTGGACCAGCGGCGGCGTCGCCAGGGAGACCGGCGCATAGGCGCCCATACCGCCCGTGTTGGGGCCGGTGTCGCCCTCGCCGATCCGTTTGTGGTCCTGCGCGGCAAGCAGGGGGATCACGTTGACGCCGTCGGTGAGCGCAAAGAACGAGAGCTCCTCGCCCTCCATATACTCCTCCACCAACACCTCGGCGGCATCACCGAACGCCCGCTGCTCAAGCATCAGGTCAATGGCGGCGTCGGCCTCGGCAATCGTCGTCGCCACGACCACGCCCTTGCCGGCGGCGATCCCCGAATACTTCACGACCACCGGCGCGCCGAGTCGGCGCACTTCCTCCTTGGCCGGCTTCACGGCGGTGAACGTGCGCGCGCTCGCGGTGGGGACGGCGGCGGTGGCCATCAACTCCTTGGCGAACCGCTTGGAGGTCTCGATCCGCGCCGCGCTCGCGGTGGGCCCGAAGATCGCGAGCCCCGCCTCGCGGAAGCGGTCCACGATGCCAAGCCCGAGCGGTCCCTCGGGCCCGACGACGGTAAAGTCCACGCGCTCGGCGCGGGCGAGCGCGAGCAGCGCCGCGATGTCCGTCGCCGCGACGTTCACGCAACGGCCGAGTGCGGCGATCCCCGGATTCCCGGGGGCGGCGATGACCTCCCCTCCCGGATCGTCGCGGCGGAGCTGCCAGGCAATGGCGTGTTCGCGCCCGCCGCCGCCGACGACCAGGATCTTCACGTCTTGTCGCTCTTGAACGCGTCGGAGAAGGCCGACCGGGCGCGCGAGAGGGACTCGCCCACCTTGTCCATCGTCGCGCGGGCCTGGTCGGCGTAGTAGGCGGTGCCCTTCCTGAAGTCGTCGCCGACGCCCTCGCCGGGCTTCACGTCGGCGCGCCGGATGTATTCGCCCGCGAGCACGCGGGCGTACGATCCGTCGGCCGTCCATCGTTGCAGCTCGCCGGCACGGACGGTGAAGAACGGATGCTCGCGGAAGGCGGTGTTGAACGCCTTGAGCGCGGTGTCCCAGGCCGTGTCGTCAATCTCGTACTCGCGCGACTGCGCCTTGAACGCCTCGAGGTCGAGCGTGTCGCCGAACTCGCGGCCGCCGGAGAGCTTCATCAGCGTGGTGAGCACGAGGTCGGGGTCCTGCGCGCCGAGGAGCGCCGCGCGGTCGCAGGACAGTTCGCTCTTCCGGTACCACTCGAGGATCGCGAGCTGGAAGGGGAGCAGCGCCAGACCGGCGAGGAGCGGCAGGTTGCCGAGGCCGACCATCAGGATGATCTGGGCGATCGTCCGGTAGGTGACGTGGCCGCTCATCACGTGGCCGAGTTCGTGCGCGAGGATGACGCGCAGCTCCTCGCGCGTGAGGTGCTCGATGGCCGCCGAGTTGATGACGACGAATGGCTCGCCGAAGCCGACCGCGCCGGCGTTCACGAACGGCATGTTCGTCACGTAGAGCTCGGGGCGCCTGGGCCAGTCGAGCGTCGCCAGCACCTCGGTCCAGAGGGCGTCGAGGTCGGGGCGTTGCGTGGGACCGACGCGCACCGCGCTGCCGGTGAAGAGGTGCCGGACGGCGCGCTCGCCAAAGACCTTGGCAATCTGGTTGACCGCGGCGTCGAACCCGGGCAGGGCGCGGAGCGCGCTCAGCGCGGCGCGGTCGGCGGGGTGCTCCCACGTCTGCGACGCGATGTCGGTGAGGGTGGTGCGTGCCATCGGGGATCTCCTGGTCAGTGCTTCAGCCCTGCGAAGGCTTGGTCGAGGTCGGCGAGCAGGTCCTCGGGATCTTCGACGCCGCAGGAGAAGCGGAGCAGACCGTCAGTGATCCCGAGTTCGGCGCGCCGTGCCGGATCTACCGACGCGTGGGTCATGCCGGCCGGCTGGCATACCAACGATTCCACCCCGCCCAGGGATTCAGCCAGCGTGAAGACCTTCACCGCGCGCACCACCTGGGCGGCGTTGTCCCGCGAGCCGGTCTCGACCGAGACCATCCCCCCGAAGCCGGACATCTGCGTCTTGGCCAGCGCGTGCTGCGGATGCGAGGCGAGCCCGGGGTAGAACACCCGCTCCTCGCCGAGCCGCTTGGCGAACCAGTCGGCGACCAGGCGGCCGTTGGCGTCGTGCTGGCGCATCCGGAGGGCGAGGGTCTTGGTGCCGCGCAGGGTCAGCCAGGCGTCGAAGGGCCCGGGCACAGCGCCGGCGGCGTTGGCGATGAACTGGAGCTTGGCGGCGAGTGCGTCGTCGTTCACCACCGCGACCCCGCCGATGAGGTCGGAGTGGCCGTTGAGGTACTTGGTGCTCGAGTGCCACACGATGTCGGCGCCGAACTCGAGCGGGCGCTGGAAGATCGGCGTGGCGAAGGTGTTGTCCACGACTGTCAGCGCGCCGTGCTCGGCGGCAATCTTGCACGCCGCGCGGAGATCGGTCAGGTGCATCAGCGGGTTGGTCGGCGTCTCCAGCATCAGCGCGACGGTGTGCTTCCGCAGCGCGTCCTCGATCTGCTGCGGGTCGCGTGTGTCAATCCAGGAGAAGGTCAGGCCAAAGTTCTGCAGGAGTTTGTCGAAGAGGCGGAAGGTGCCGCCATAGACATTCGAGCCGACGACGATGTGGTCGCCGCTCTTGAAGAGCTTGATGATCGAGTCGAGGCACCCCATCCCGGACGAGAAGGCGAAGCCGTGCTGGCCGCCTTCGAGCGTGGCGACGTTCCGCTCGAGCGCCTCGCGCGTGGGGTTCTTGCCGCGGGCGTATTCGTAGCCCTTGTTGTCCCCGAGGCCCTCCTGCGCGTAGGTGGAGGTCTGGTAGATCGGCGGCATGATCGCGCCGGAGGTCGGGTCGGGGCGCTGGCCGGCGTGGACCGCGCGCGTGGCGAGCCGGGCGGCGAGGTCCTCGGGGAAGATCTTCGTCATGCCGGAATCTACCCCGCGCCGCGAGGGATGTCAGCGCGGCGCGTCTCCCCGGCACGACTCCCCGGCACGACTCCCCGGCGCGTCTCCCCGGCACGACTCCCCGGAGCGTGGCGCCAGAGGTGGCCTACGCCGTCACTACGCCTTGGGAGCCGGCGCCGCGGCCCCCGGTGCCGCCGGATTCACTGCGCTCGGCGTGCGCTTGCCCCAGTGCGAGCCGCGCTGCGTCGGCTGCGTGAGCTGGAAGAGACGGTTGTTATAGAACGCGACGATCCGCTCCTGCACCGTGGTCCGCGTGTCGTCGCTGACGGCGCGAAAGGGGGCATAGCGCTGCATATCCCCGGACACGGCGAACCACCACCACGCCTCGCTGGCGCCCTTCTGCTGTTCGATCGTGCAGGTGTAGGTGCGCCCCGCATCCTTGAATTCGAAGCCCTTGATCATCGCCCGTACCGTGTTGAGAGTCCTTCAATCTAGTCGTTGGACCGCGTTCACGCTGAGCCGGCGAATCGCCTGCGGTGCTCACCCCGCGCGGTCCCGCCGGACCTGGATCTTCCGCCCCTTGATCGTCGCCGCCGTCAGCGCGGCGATGATGTCGTCGGCCATCGCCTCGGGGACCTCGACAATCGAGTGGCGGTCCCAGACCTGGATGGCGCCAATTGCCGCCGCGTCCATCCCGACCTCGTTGGCGATCGCCCCGACGAGGTCACCGGGCCGCAGCTTCGCCTTGCGTCCGGCGCCGACGTAGAGCTTGGCGACCGCGTCGCCGGGCGCGCGTCGCGGGGCTTTGCTGAACGCCGGCGCCTTGCCCGCCGCGCCCTTGGTCTCGCGACGCGCCTTGCGGTCGGCCTCGCGCTCGCGCGCCGGATGCCGCTCGCGTGCAGCCGCGGCCACTGGAATCTCAGCGGCCGTCGCTTCGGCCACCTCCGGCATCGCCTGCTTCACCGCCGCCGCCGCGATGTCCATCAGCTCGAACTCGTCGGCGAGTCCGGCGACGATCCCGCGCCACGCGTCGAGCTCCCCGCCGAGGATCACCTCGCGCAGCGCCGCCTGGGCGAGTTCGAGCCGCCGCGACTTGAGGTCGGCCACCGTCGGCAGGGCGACGGTCTCGATCGGCTGGCCCGTGACCCGCTCGATGTTGCGCAGCATCCGGTGCTCACGCGGCTCGGCCAGCGTGATCGCCGTGCCGGTGCGGCCCGCGCGGCCGGTGCGCCCGATCCGATGCACATACGCATCGCCGGCCGACGGCACATCGTAGTTCACCACGTGCGACACGTGCTGCACGTCGAGGCCACGCGCGGCGACATCGGTCGCGACCAGGAGGTCGGCCGTGTTCGCACGGAACTTCTTCATCACGCGGTCGCGCTGATCTTGCGAGAGCCCGCCGTGGAGCGCCTCGGCGCGGTACCCCTGCGCGTTCAACGTCTCGGTGAGTTCGTCCACCTCGGTCCGCGTCCGGCAGAAGACGATGGCGCTCTTCGGCTGCTCGACGTCGAGGATCCGACCGAGCGCGGCCATCTTGTGGGCGCGCGGCACCATATAGGCCAGCTGCCGGATCTTCGCCGTGTGTCCCGGCTTCACCGACTTGGCGTCAATCCGGATCACCTCGGGATCGCGGAGGTGCGTCTTGGCGATCGCCGAGATCCGCGGCGCGAGCGTGGCCGAGAAGAGTGCGACCTGCTTGTCGGTCGGCGTCGCGGCGAGGATCGCCTCGAGGTCGTCGGCGAATCCCATATCGAGCATCTCGTCGGCCTCGTCGAGGACGACGGTGCGGACACTGGCGAGATGCACCGTCTTGCGGCGGATGTGGTCGAGGGCGCGTCCCGGGGTGGCGATCACCACGTCCACGCCGCGCTTGAGCGAGCGGATCTGCGATTCCATTGACGCGCCGCCGTAGATTGGCACCGCCACCGCCCCCATCGCCTTGCCGTACCGATAGACCGCCTCGGCGACCTGCATCGCCAGCTCGCGCGTGGGCACGAGGACGAGCGCGGTGGTGCGTTCGCGCGGCGGGGCGTCGGTCCGCAGCCGGTGCAGGAGGGGAATCGCGAAGGCCGCGGTCTTCCCGGTGCCGGTGGCCGCCTGGGCCAGCACGTCACGATCGGCGAGCAGCGGCGGGATCGCCGCGAGTTGGATCGGCGTCGGCTCCTCGTAGCCCAGCGCGGCGAGTGCGGCGAGCACGCGCGGGTCGAGGTCGAGCGCGGCGAAGCTCGGGGCGGTCTCGGGGGCGACGGTGGCGTTGGAGCGGGAAGGCATTGAGGAATCTACACCTGCACTCACGCAGACAGCGGCTTCGCCGCGACGGCGTCCACAGGCACCGCACCGTCTTCACCTGCCGGCACCGCCGCGCTCCCACGCCTCGACGCCACCGGCGACGACTCGAAAACCGGGATGCGCCTGCGTCGGCGCAGGGCACGGCAACGCGCGAAGCCACGCCGGGTCCCGCACCGCGAGCTTCGCCCGGAGGTGCTCCCACTCGAACTCGAGCTGCCCACGGGTGACCGTCAATCGCGGCGCGCCGCGCGCGCGCGGGAGCTTGGTGCGGTCGAACCGGTAGCCGCGCCGCTCGGCCTCGGCGTGGACCGCTCCCAGGTAGGCCCCGATGGCGGCGACCGGCGCCGGGCTGCGCCTGAAGCGTTCCAGCTGCGGATGATGCCGGTAGCCGCGCGTCCGTCCTCGCAGCACCGCCTGCGCCAACAGTCCCTCGCGCCAAAGCGCGACGAGACCGCGGCGGTCAAGGTACCGCGGATGGAGGCTCCAGAGCCGCACGCCGGGTTGCGCCGGTCAGGGAAGGTTGCGGAGGCCGTTCAGGACGAGGACGAGTTCGCTGACATCGGCCAGCGCGCGATTAACCATCAGGAATCGTTGTCCGTCGCGCGCGACATCGTACCCGTAGTGGTACGCGTCAGCGCCCATGCTCGGGCTGCGAAAGAGCACGCGGCGTTCCCGGGCCTCGAACCGCGCGCCGAGCGTCACCGCTGTGACGAGCATCTCGCCGCGGCCGGAGCGGAAGAAGATCTCCCGTCCGCTCGGCGCCCAGCGCGGCTCCTCGCCACCGTCCACCGAGACCTGCGTGCGGCCGGCGCCGGGATTGGCGAGCCGGCGCACGTAGACCTCGTTGCGTCCGGACTCGTTGGAGACGTACGCCACCCACTGCCCATCGGGTGAGATCGCGGGGCCGAACTCGTCGAATGGGCCGGCCGAGATCGCGCGCGGCGCGCTGTCCACGCCTACCGTGATTGCGAAGACGTCTCGCGTGTGCGCGCCGCCGCTCGCCGTGCGGAACACCAGTGTGCGGCCGTCGGGCGTGAACTGGATCTCGTCCATCACCTTGTCGGATTGGTAGAGCGGTTCGGCCGGCGCGCTGCCGTCGGCGCGCTGCACCCACGCGCCGCGCTTTCCGTCCCGCGCCGAAATGAATGCCACCCGGCGACTGTCGGGCGCCCAGACCGGGCGGCCGTTCGTCGCCGAGCCGAAGGAGAGCCGGGTCAACGGCCCGCGCGGGAGTTCCTTCACCCAGACCTGCTCGCCCTCGGCGCTGACGATGGTCACCGCGAGGCGCGTGGCGTCGGGGGCGAGCGCGAGGTTCGTGAAGTTCCCGCGCCAGGCCGAATCCACCGGCGTCATTCGGCCGGCCCGATCCACCCAGACGACCTGGTCGCTGCCCAGTCCACCGCCGGCGATGTAGAGGAGTGTCCCGGTGTGCGACACGGCGAACTGGGCCGAGCCGCTCTGGGCGTCCACCTGCACGCCGTCCACGATTCCCACCGGCGCGCCGCCGAGGCGGCGCCGCTTCACGTCGTAGGGGACCACCGCGAGCGCGCCGGTGAAGGTCGAATAGGCAATGTGGCCGGAGGGGAGATAGCGGCCGAAGGCCGCCCCGAGGATCTCGGTCGTCCGTCCGGTCTCGAGATCGAGGATCCCCAGCGTCGCATCGCCGATCGAGTTGTGCCAGATCTGGACGAGCACGCTCTTGCGATCGGGGAGGAGCTGCGGCCAGTCGTGCTCGATCTCGTTCTTGGCGCTGTCGAGCGTGCTGACGATCTCGACCGGGCCGCCGGCGGCCGGCACGCGGGCAATGCGTGAGGTCGTGTGCGTGAAGTAGATGTTGCCGTCATCACCCCAGTCGGCGCCCCAGGGCGCGGCGGTCTCCCGGGCGAGCGTCACCTGGGAGCCCCCGTCGAGCGGGACGATCCGTACATCGCCGGGGAGTCCGGTGAGATAGCCCACCGACCGGCCGTCGGGCGAGAAGAACGGGGCGAGGGCGCCATTGGTCCCCGGGAGCGGACGCGCCACGAGCGACGACATCTCGCGGATCCAGAGGCGGGTGCCCGCGGAGTCCGGTCCGATGTAGACGATGCGCGCGCCATCGCGCGAGATGTCAAAGCGGCGCGTCGCCACCGCCTGCAGGCGTTCGCCCGCCACGAAGGAGACGCTGACCCGTGTCACCGGCGCGTCGGGCGTGCGCCCGAGCGCCCAGCCGGCGAGGGCCGCGAAGCCGAGCGCAACCACGCCGGCGCCGAGCGCGATCCGGCGCCACGGGCCGACGCCGGCGGCGGCCGCGGCCGCCGAGCGCACGGTCGTGCGCGCGGTGACGGCGCCCTTGAGGGCACCCGCGAAGTCGGCCGCCGTGCCGAACCGGTCGGCCGGCAGTTTCTCGAGCGCCTGTGCCACCGCGTCGGCGATGTGCGTCGGCACCGACTTCCGCAGCTCGGTCACCGGCTTCACCGGCTCGGCGATGATCTTCATGATGATCTGCTGCGCCGACTTGCCCATATGCGGCGGCTCGCCGGTGAGCATCTCGTAGAGCACGCTCGCCAGCGAATAGACGTCGGAGCGGCCGGTGATCTCCTTTTCCGCCGTCGCCTGCTCCGGGCTCATGTAGTGCGGCGTCCCGAGCGAGAGCCCCGTCTCGGTCATCCGCCCGCCCGCCGCCGCGCTCAGCGCCAGCGCGATCCCGAAGTCCGCCACCATCGGGCGACCGTCGTGGAGCAGGATGTTCTCCGGCTTGATGTCGCGGTGGATCACGCCGTGGCGGTGTGCATAGTCGAGCGCGTCGGCCACCTCGCAGGCGATCCGTACGGCCTCGTCCACGCCGAACTGGGTCTCGCGGTTCAGCTTGTCGCGGAGGGTCTCGCCCTCGATGTACGGCATCACATAGAAGAGGAAGCCGTCGGCGGTCCCACTGTCGAAGAGCGGGAGGATGTGCGGGTGCTGCAGCGCGGCGGTGGTCTTGATTTCCACCACGAAGCGATCGGCCCCGAGGACGGCGGCGAGCTCGGGCTTGAGCACCTTGAGCGCGACGTTGCGGTCGTGCTTCAGGTCCGCCGCGAGATAGACGGTCGCCATGCCCCCCGCGCCGAGCTCGCGCTCCAGACGATAGCGGTCGGCCAGCGCGGCGTTGAGGCGATCAATTACGCTCAGGCGACCATCCGGGCAGTGGGAGAAGGTGTAGCGGGACCGCCAAAGGTACTCCCGGGTCAGTGGCCCGGATACCGCGTCCGGTCAAGGATTCCGCCAAGCCCGATCGGGGAGCCGTCCGGCGCCCCGCTCAGGGTTTCCCCGGCGCAGGATGCGGCACTCCCCGATGGTTCGCGGCGGCAGGGGCCGGCATCGTGAATGGGTCAACCGATCGCTTCTCGCACGGGAGTGTCCCGATGTTCAAGACAAACGAAGGAACCGTCGACCGCACGATGCGTGTCGTGTTCGGCCTCTTGCTGGTGTCGCTGGTGTTCGTCGGTCCACAGACGCCCTGGGGCTGGCTTGGGCTTATCCCGATTGCCACCGGACTGGTGGGGTGGTGTCCGCTGTATGCCGTGCTGGGGATGAACACCTGCGAGGTGCGGACGGCGAAGTAGGTCGCCGTCCGCTGTGGCCGGCGTGGTGATCGCCGGGCGGTGGCGAGGGATGCTTTGGTCCACTCCGGGGTAGTCAGTCCGCACCCCGGAGGTTCAATGCGCCCCACCATCTACATCTTCATCTGCGCCGCGCTGGCCGGCATCGTGCCGACCGCTGACGCACAAGCCCCTGCCCGAACGGCCGCCGACAGCGCGCTGCTCAGGGCCCTGCGGCTCCCCGAAGTCATGCAGCGCGCCCGCGCGTCGGGCGTCGCCGACTCCACGATCCGCGATATCCTCGCCACGATGCGCCGCGGCGCGATCCCTGCCGGCGACGCCGTGCCGGCGCTGGACGCCGAGATCGCCGCCGACAGCGGCCGCCGGAGGATGGACAACTTCGGTAGCTTCGTCCGCGCGCAGGTCGAGGCTGGCGTCCGCGGCCAGGAGCTCGCGGCGCGGATCCGCGCCGAGCACGCGCGCCGCGGGGTTGGGCGCCCTGACGGTGTTGGTCGCCCCGACGGTGTCGGTCGCCCCGACGATGCCGGTCGCCCCGCGGGTGCTGCTCGCCCCGCCGGCGCCGGTCGCCCCACCCCAGGCACGGCCGCGCCGCGCGACACTTCGCGCGGTCAGGGTCGTCCCGCCAACACGCCGCCGAGGCGCCCATGAACCGCCCGCTGATCCTCCTCGCCATTTGCCTGTCCCTGGCCGCCTGTGGCAAGGCCGGACAGGAGGCCGCGTCGGCTCCGCCGACCGATGTCGAACTCGCGCTGATCGTCTCGCGCGCAATCGAGGCGAACATCGCCGCGACCGACTCCGTGCTCACCGCGCACGGGCTCACGCGGGCCAGCTTCGACTCGTTGCTCTTCCGGATCGCGGCCGATCCGACAATGTCGGCCGCCTACGCGGCAGGTCGGCGCTAGCGGTCGGTTTCGAGTTGGGCTGTCAGTCCACGTAGAAGATCCAGACCACGCGCCGGAGCTGGTCGCGCACGAAGTCGAAGCGGACGTATTCCGCGGCCTCTCCGGCACGCGTGGCCAGAGCAGATGGTGGCGTCCGACCCGAGGCGCCGCCATACTCCGCCCAATGGCCACCAGTCTCCTCGCGCTGCTCGACGACATCACCAGCGTGCTCGACGATGTCGCCACCCTCACCAAGGTCGCGACGAAGAAGACGGCCGGCGTGCTCGGCGACGACCTCGCGCTCAACGCACACCAGGTGAGCGGGGTCCACGTGGACCGCGAGCTGCCCGTGGTCTGGGCGGTCGCCAAGGGGTCGCTGCGCAACAAGGCAATCCTCGTGCCGGCGGCGCTGGCCATCAGCGCCCTCGCGCCGTGGGCGATCGTCCCGCTCCTGATGGCAGGTGGCCTCTACCTCTGCTACGAGGGCGTCGAGAAGCTCGCGCACCGGTTCCTCCACTCGCCCGAGGAGGTCGCGGCCGGGCGCGCCGCGCTGGCGCAGGCGGTGACGGATCCGACGCTGGACGTCGTGGCGCTCGAGCGCGGCAAGATCAAGGGCGCCATCCGCACCGACTTCATCCTCTCGGCCGAGATCATCGTCATCACGCTCGGCACGGTCGCTGCCGCCGCCTTCGGCACCCGGTTGGCCGTGCTCGTCGGCATCGCGCTCCTGATGACCGTGGGCGTCTACGGCCTCGTCGCCGGCATCGTCAAGCTTGACGACGCCGGGCTGGCACTGAGCCAGGCGACGGGCAATGGCGGGTGGGGCGCGCTCCGGCGCGGATCCGGCCGCGCCATCCTGCGCGCCGCGCCCTGGCTGATGCGATTGCTCTCCGTGGCGGGCACGGTCGCGATGTTTCTCGTCGGTGGCGGAATCCTCGTGCACGGAATCCCGCCACTCGACCACGCCGTCGAGGGCGTGTTCACAGGCGCGCCTTCGCCGCTCACTTCGCTCGGTCCGCTGCTGACCGACCTCGTCGCCGGGATGCTCGCGGGCGCGGTGGCGCTGCTGCTCGTGACCGCCTACACGCGACTGCGCACGGCGTCCGCCACGCTCCGCGGGGCCTGACACCTCCGACGCGCGTGACGCGCCGACACCTATTGGCCGCGGTGGCCGGACTTGGCTGACGTTGCCTGGGGCTTGACCACCTGCGCGCGCGGCGGGCGCACCGGCCCCGGGGCGGCGCGGTCGGGCGCGTTCCGCGGGGCAGGGGGGCGCTTCGAACTGAAGTCCGGAATCGGGTGCTTTCGCTTCTTGCCCATGGCGTCTCCTCGCCTCCTGGTCATCCAGTAGTCTCCCACGGTGGGCTGGCGTCGGCAAGGGTCGGCCGGCAAATTGCGCCCGGTGACGCCCCCCGACATCCTCTACGCCTACCTCGACCCCATCTCCGGGTCGATCATCCTGCAGGCGCTCATCGCCGGCGCCCTCGGCGCACTCCTCACGATGAAGCGTGTGGGGTTCGCGCTCCGCGAGGCGTGGGCGCGATTGATCAAGCGCATCAAGGGATGAGCGTGCCGGCATCGCGGATCGGGAGCTCGTTCCGCGATCCCAGTGGGTTCCTCTTCACCCGCGACGGCGTCCTGCTCCGACAGGTGCAGGAGCGTTATCGCCGGCACTTCGAGGTGCTCAAGGCCAGCGGACTCTATGCCGCGTTGGTGGCCGACGGCCTGCTCATTCCCCACGAGGAGCGGCCGCTCGCCGAGGCGGCGGGTCCCGGCGCCGCGTTCGTCATCCGCCCCGAGCGCATCCCCTTCGTCTCGATGCCGTACGAGTGGAGCTTCGGCCAGCGGCGGGCGGCGGCGCTCCTCACGCTCCGCGTCCAGGACGTGGCGCTCGGGCACGGGATGACCCTCAAGGATGCGAGTGCCTTCAACATCCAGTTCCGCGGCGTGCGGCCGGTCCTGATTGACACCCTCTCGTTCGAGATCGCCGAGGAGGGCGCGCCCTGGATCGCCTACCGACAGTTCTGCCAGCACTTCCTCGCGCCGCTCGCCCTGCAGGCGCGCGTTGACATCCGCCTCGGCGGGCTGCTGCGCCAACATCTGGACGGGATTCCCCTCGATCTCGCGTCGCGGCTCCTGCCGCGCCGGAGCTGGCTGCGCCCGGCGATGCTGTTCCACATCCACCTCCACGCACGGAGCATCTCGCGGCACGCCGCCACCGACGCCCGCGCCGACCGCGCGGCCGCCAAGGTGCAGCAGGCGCGCGTGTCGCGACGGGGACACGAGGGGCTGGTCGCGCACCTGCGGAGCACGGTCGAGCGACTGGCGTGGCGCCCGGTGGGCACCGAGTGGGGCGCCTATGAGGAAACCCACAACTACGACGCCGCGGGACGCGACGCCAAGCAGTCGCTCGTCGCCGAGTTCGTCCGCGCCAGCGGGGCCCGGCGCGTGCTCGACCTCGGCGCCAACGCCGGCGAGTACTCGCGCGTGGCGCGCCGCGCCGGCGCCGAGCTCGTCGTCGCCGCCGACGGCGACGCGGTGGCGGTCGAGCGCGGATTCCGGCGCCTCACGGACGAGGGGGAGACGGGGATCCACCCGCTCCTCGTGGACCTCGCCAACCCGAGCCCGGCCCAGGGATGGGACCACGCCGAGTGGCCGTCGCTCGCGGCGCGCGGTCCGTTCGATGCGGTGCTCGCGCTCGCGCTGGTGCATCATCTCGCCATCGGCAACAACGTCCCGCTCGAGGGCGTGGCGGCGCAACTCGCGCGCCTCGGCACGACGGTGATCATCGAGTGGGTGCCGAAGTCCGACCCGCAAGTGCAGCGGTTGCTCAGCGCGCGCGAGGACATCTTCGACCGCTACACGGAAGACGAAATGCGCGCGGCGTTTGCCGTCCTCGGCCTGCGCGAGCAGCTCCGCAAGCCGGTCGGTGAGTCGGGACGAACCCTCCACCTCTTCGTGCGATGACCGACCCTTCAGTGACGCGAATCGCCGCCCGGGACGTCGCCATCGCGCTCTCGCTCGCCAACATCTGCTATCTGCGGATCTGGGCCGAGATCCTCGCAGTGACGTCCACCGAGGCGTACTTCCTCAGCGTCGCCAACTCGGATGTCCTCGCGGTCGTCCTCAACGTGCTCCTCCTCGCCGCCGCCTTTCTCGGCGCGACGGCGATCGCCCGGCGATTCGGCCGCCGCGGGCGGATCGCGATCATCGCCGGTTTCGTCACCGTCCTCGCCGCGCAGCTGAACGCCCTCGGCCCTGAGCTCGCGCCCGGCGTCCTCTCGGTCATTGATCGGTGGAGGAACGGCTTGTACCTCGAGGCGCTCGCGCCCGTCGTGGTGTTGCTGGCCATTGTCGCCGCCGCGGTCCGCTGGCCGGAGCGGTCGCTCAAGCTCACCGTCGGCCTCGTCTATATCCTCACGCCCTTCGTCGCGGTGACCTTCGCGCGCGCCGCGTGGATCCTCGTGAGCGTCAATCCCACGCACGCGCTGGCGCCGCTGGCGCCGCCGATCGGCACGCCGGTCGCCGAGGCCGCTGGCCCGCGCGTGGTGGTGATCGTGATGGATGCGCTCAGCGCACACCACGCCATTGACGCGCGGCCGCCGGGCTTCGAGCTCCCGGAGTTCGACCGGTTCCGCGCCGGCGCCATTGACGCGCGAGAGGTCACGCAGATCGGCCGGACGACCGGTGTCTCGATCCCCGCGATGCTCTCCGGCCTCCGCGTCACCGACTCGCGGCCCATCAGCGACGACGAACTCCTCCTGACGATAGACAGCACCGAGACGCAGCCCTGGTCCACCGCGCCCAACCTGCTGCGCGACGCCGATTCGCTCGGTGGCGTGGCGATCCTCGCCGGCTGGTACCACCCCTACTGCCGACTCTTTCCCGACCTCGACGGCTGCTCGACCTACCCCACGCGCACCATCGGTTCACGCGGACGGGACACCGGATTCTGGCGGGCGCTCGTGGACCAGCAGCTCGCGCTGATTCCCTATACGAGTCTCCGCCTCCGGCAGATCGAGATCGTGGAGTCGCAGCGCGACGACGCCCTCGAGGCGGTCACGACGGGCGGACGCGGACTCGTCTTCCTGCACCTGATCCTGCCGCACACGCCCTGGATCTGGGACGAGGAGTCGGAGTCGTACACGGTGACGCGGTTCGACCCCGACGGCTACTACGACAACCTCCACCTGATGGATCGCGTGCTCGGCGAACTGCGCCGCGAGATGGAGGCCGCCGGCAAGTGGGACGGCACCGCGGTACTGCTCCTCTCCGACCACGTGATGCGCTATCGGCCGCAGTACCTCAACGAGCCCGCCGATCCGCGCGTGCCGTTCATCCTCAAGCTCCCCGGGCAGGCGACGGGCGTGGTATACGAGCGGCCGTTCAGCGCGATGGTCACGCACGATCTCGTGACCGCGCTGCTCCGCGGGGAACTGACGACCGTCGGCGCGGCGACGGCGTGGCTCGACCAAGTCAGCGCGCCAGCGCCCTGAGCGCGGCGACGACGCGCTCGATCCGGCCGCGCGCATCCTCGGCGACGGTTTGCAGGGCGGGGGAGAGGCCGCCCGGCGCGGCCGCGAGCATCGAGCGGGGATCCACCAACCGCACCAGCGAGCGACCGGCGTCCCGCTCCTCGACCGTGACGTTGCACGGCAGCAACAGCCCGATCGCCGGATCCTCGGTCACCGCCGCGAACGCGAGCGGCGGGTTGCAGGCGCCGAGGATCCGGTACGGGCGGAACTCCCGGCCGAGCTTCTCCTTGAAGGCGGCCTGCAGGTCAATCTCGGTGAGGACGCCGAACCCCTCGGCCTTGAGTGCGTCGCGCGTGACGTCGAGCGCGGCCGCGAACGCGAGCGGCACTTCGACCTCAAACCCCAACGATGTCATCCGGCAATCTCCCGTGGCGCGCGCTAGCGCGTGCCGCTGAACCAATAGGCCTGGAGCGCCGCGAGCATGCGGCTGTCGAGCGTGATCGGCGCCGCCGACGGGAGCACCGAGTCCACGCCGCAGTGCGGGCACTTCGCCGTCTCCCCCGCGTTCTCGCCGCCCGCCGCGCCGCCCTCGTGGATCCATTCCTTGATCTCGGTCGGCGCGAAGGTCGCGCCGCAGCAGAAGCACCCCGCCTGGGACGATTGTTCGAGCAGCGGCCGATGGTGACTGCAGTACCGGTGGATGGACTCGAGGTCGGTGCTCGTCAGCAGCATGTCATTCCTCCGCGGCAAGAGCGATCGGGGAATCGGGGCGTCCGGTTCAATATGGGGCGAGACTCGCGCCCTCGCCACCGCGTCGGTGACCGAGGGCCGGAAGCGCCGGACTGGTGTAACGTTCGGGTATGGGTACCCGTGTCCGCCGCTGCCTGGCCCTAATTGTGCTCGTGCTCGCCGCGCCGCCCCTCGGCGCGCAGGCCGGCAACGCGCGCGTCACCTACGTAGTGCCGAACCCGCTGTTCCAGGTCGTGGCCGATCAGCCGCTCTACTGCGCGGCCTACCCCGTGGACCCACAGCATCGCCGGCAGGGCATCGAGCGGATGTTCCAGTTCCAGCTTCCCCTCACCGGACGCGTCGGGCAACTCGGCGTGAATGCCCGCGGCGGAGCGCGCTACCTGTCGGTATACCTGGATCGCGCCGGTGGCATCCATATAGAACGCTATACGGCGACGGTGCACTTCCGACCGAACGGCGACGTCGAGGTTGGACGGCAGTCGTGGGAGCAGTTGCGCACGGATTCCGTCGGCCTGCGAAACGTCTACGGGCTCCACGCGGCGGAAGCCGAGCAGGCGCTCGAACTGGCGCGGCACCTGGTGGAGCGCTGTAGGTAGCGGAGGCCGCGCCGGCGGTGGAAGGACCGCTCAGGGCACGACGACGGTCGTCACCTCGGCCGCGCGCACCAGCGCGTCCGCGACGCTGCCGATCGCGCCGGCGATCCCGGTCCGTCCGCGGCCGACCACCAGGAGGTCGGCGCGCAGCGAGATCGTGGCGGCGAGGATCTCGGCGCGCGGGTCGCCGAAGCGGAGCGCCCCCTCGCGGCGTTCGACCGGAATGCCGGTGTGTTCGAGTCGCTCCTTGAGCCACACCTCGGCTGCAAGCCGGAGGCCGTCAAGCGCCGACGCGCGCTCGCGCGGTGCCGCTGCGACGCTCACCGCGCCCGCGAGTGCGGGGTCTATGATGTGGAGGACGAGCAGTTCACGCCCGGACTCCCGGGCGACCCCGGCCGCCCATCCGAGCGCGGCTTCACCTGCCGCCGAATCATCCACCGCGACGAGGAGGCGCACCGGCGAGCGTTCGAGATTGCCACGCGCCACCACCACCGGCACTCCGGCATTGCGTGTCACGCGCTCCGCCGTGGACCCGATCAAGCGTCCGAGGCCGGTGCGTTCGCCGTGTGGACCGATGACGATCGCCGACGCACGACGCTCCTCGGCGACGGCGACGATGATCGGCGCGGCGCGGCCCACCCGCACCTCGCCCGAGACGGCCGGAAGCTCGCGCGCAAGCGACGCGAGGCGCGTGCGCGCGCCGTCAGCCGCCAACTCGCGCGCCGGGCCGGTCGGCGCCAGCAGCGGGGCAAGGAAGCCCGGCGGCTCGGGGATGTCCACCGCGTGCACCGCCACGATCGGACTCGACGGGGCGAAGTGCGTGGCGACCCAGTGGACCGCTGCGATTGACGCGGCGCTGAAGTCCATCGCCACGACCACCGGTGGCAGGACGACCGGATGCTTGGACATCACGACTCTCCTGTGCGGAACTTCGGGTTCCTGTCGCCGGGAGAGCCCCGCAGGCCCTGCCGGTCGCGAACCCCGCAATCTACCACGACGGCGCGCCCGCTCAACCGATGGGACGGCGGAAGTGGCGGTTGACCCACTTGTCCAGTTCGCCGCCGAGGACCACTACGGTACCGACCGCCAGGATAACCGCCCACAGGTGCGGCGGCAGCGCCGTCGTCTTGAACACGGCTTGCAGGAAAGGAAGGTGGAGCACGGCGAGGTGCGCCAGCGCCGCGGCGACAATGCTCAGGAACAGGAACTTGTTCGAGAACATCGGAATCGAGAAGATCGATCGGTCGAGCGACCGGCAATTGAAGACGTGAAAGAATTGGAACACCACCATCTGGGTCATCGCGGCCGTCCGCGCGAGGTCGAGGTCGCCGGTGGCACGCAGCGTCCACAGGAACATCCCCAAGGTGCCCGCGGCGAGCAGGACACCGACCGCGCCCAGGCGCTCGAGCAGCCGCCGGGAAAGCACGCCGTCATCCGCCTTGCGCGGTCGCTGGCGGAGCAACCCCGGCTCGCCCGGCTCGAAGGCCAGCGCGACGTCCTGGAGGCCGTTCGTCACCAGGTTGATCCAGAGGATCTGCGCCGCGATGAACGGGAGCGGCCACCCCGCCGCGAGCGCGACGAGGATCGCGAGCACCTCGCCCACCGCGGTGGATAGCAGGAAGAACGTGACCTTCCGGATGTTCGAGAAGACGACGCGCCCTTCCTCGATCGCCGCCGTGATGGTGGCGAAATTGTCGTCGGCGAGGACCATGTCCGCGGCCTCGCGTGCGACGTCGGTGCCGCTTGCGCCCATCGCCACCCCGATATGCGCGGCCCGCAGGGCGGGGGCGTCGTTCACGCCGTCGCCGGTGACCGCGACGATCTCCTCGCGTGCCTTGAGACGCTGGACGATCCGGAGCTTGTGCTCGGGCGCCACCCGCGCATACACGTCCACCGTTGCGATGCGCGAGTCGAGCTCCTCGTCCGACAGTGCGCTGATCTCCTGGCCGGAGATGGCGTCGGCCCCGCGAAGGCCGAGCTGTCCGCCGATGGTACGCGCGGTGTCAATGTGGTCGCCGGTGAGCATCAGGACGCGGATGCCGGCCGCGTGCGCGTCGGCGACGGCCGCCACCGCCTCCGGCCGCACCGGATCCTCCATCCCGAGCAGCCCCGTGAACACGCTTCCATTGCAGGCCGTCTCGCCCTCGATGCTGGCGGTCCGGCCCACCGGCCGGACGGCCGTCGCCAGTACGCGCAGCCCGCGGGCCGCGAGCGCCCCCGCCGCATCCTGCACGGCACGCCGGTCCAGCGGCCGCTCGCCGTCCCGGGTGAGCATCCGGTCGCAGCAGGCAAGGATCCGTTCCGGCGCCCCCTTCAGGTGAAGTGTGTGCTCCGCGCCGTCGCCTGCATTCAACGTCGCCATATAGCGCCGCTCGGATTCGAAGGGGAGGATGTCGTATTCGCGGTGGCGTGCGCGCGCCTCGCCTGGATCCAGGCCGGCCTTTGCCGCCGCGACGTGGAGCGCGAGCTCCGTGGGGTCGCCGATGCGCGGCTCCTGCCGCTCCTGGTCGGGCTCGGCCTCGTTCGCGAGTACGGCGCTCAACAACACGCGGTGCAGCACCGGGTCGTCGTGCGCGCCGACGACGACGCCGTCAGACTCCACCTGGCCCGACCGGTCGTACCCCGTGCCGCTCACGGAGTAGTCCCGGCCGGCAGCCCAGATCGCGACCACGGTCATCGCGTTCGCGGTCAGCGTCCCGGTCTTGTCCGAGCCGATCACGGTCGTGCTGCCCAGCGTCTCGACCGCCGGCAGCGATCGGATGATGGCCTGCCGACGCGCCATGCGGCGGACACCGATGGCGAGCGTGACGGTCAGGACCACCGGCAAGCCCTCGGGAATGGCGGAGACGGCAAGCGCCACGGCCGTCAGCAGGATCTCGCCGAGCGAGATGTTGCGCAGGACGCCGATGACCAGCACGAGGAGGCTGAGCGCGATGACGACCAGCCCCACGTGTCGGCCGAACCGGTCAATCTTCGCTTGCAGCGGGGTCGTCGTGTGGCCCACGTCGCGCATCGCGACGGCGATGCGCCCCATCTCGGTCGCCATGCCGGTGCGGACGACGAGCCCGCGGCCACGGCCTCTTGCAACCGTCGTGCCGGCGAAGGCCATGTTGACCTGGTCTCCGGCGACCAGCGCCGGTCGGTCCAGCGGCTCCGCGTGCTTCCGCACCGAGCGCGACTCGCCGGTGAGGAGCGATTCGTCCACCTCGAGGTCGTTCACGCGGGTCACGCGGACGTCGGCCGGCACGCGGGAGCCGGACGCGAGCACAATGACATCGCCGGGCACCAGGTCGCGGCTGGCGACGTCCTGCGTCGTCCCGGCGCGGATCACCACGGCGTGGGGGGCGCTGAGCCGCGCCAGCGCCTGCATCGCCTTGCGGGCGCGATACTCCTGCACGAAGCCGATGACCGCGTTGAGGATCACGACCGCGAGGATGACTCCGGTGTCCGTGTAGTCCCGGAGCGCGAGCGTAATGCTCCCCGCGGCGATCAGGATGTAGATGAGCGGATCGCGGAACTGGTGCAGCAGGATGGCCCACCAGGGGTCCTGGCGCTCCGCCTCGATCTCGTTGGGTCCGTACTGCGCCAGCCGGCGCGCCGCCTCCGCCCCATCCAGTCCCTCGGCGGCCGTTCCAAGCGCCTGCTCGACGTCGCCGACCGCCACCGTGTGCCACGCACGCTCCGGGGGCGACGTCATAGCGTAGGACGCGCGAACGGGAACCGGTCGCTACGCGGCGACACGTGCCGCTCCGAATACGCGCGTCGCCAACAGGAACACGAACACGTTGATCAACGCGAGCATCGCCAGGTTGATCCAGACCCCGGCCGTCGCCATCTGGGGGATCGTCAGTCGCCCGCTGGCGAACACGATCGCGTTGGGCGGCGTCGCCACCGGCATCATGAACGCGCAGCTCGCCGCGAGGGCGGCGGGGATGACGAAGAGGAAGGGGTCGTGTCCCGTCGCGATGGCGAGGGATCCCGCGATCGGAAGGAAGACGGCGGCCGTCGCCGTGTTGCTCGTGAGTTCCGTCAGGAACAGCACGACCGCCGTGATCGCGACGATGATCACCACCACCGGCAGCGCCACGAGGGCGGTCATCGAGTTCCCGAGCCACGCGGCCATGCCCGTGGTGCTCAAGGCGTGCGCCAGCGAGAGCCCGCCTCCGAACAGGATGAGCACCGACCACGGAAGGCGCTCCGCGTCCTCCCAGCGCAGCGCCGGCGTGAGGCGCCCGCGCTCGACGGGAACCAGGAACATCAGGATGGCGCCGCCGATCGCGATGCTGGCGTCGCTCAGACCGGGCACCACCCGTTCAATGAGGGGTCGCGCGACCCAGCTCGCGGCGGTGACCAGCGTAATCGCGCCGACCGTCCACTCGGCGCGGGACGGTGGGCCAAGCGCCGCCGACTCGGCCCGGAACGCCTCGCGCCCTCCGGTGATCTCGTCCCGTGGCAGCGGATAGAGCCACTTCACGAGAATGAGCCAGACGATCGGCAGGGCCACCACGACGATCGGCACGCCAAGGAGCATCCACTGCGCGAATCCAATCTCGCGCCCGTACGTCTCCGCCACGAATCCCGCGAGCAGCGCGTTCGGCGGCGTGCCGATCAGCGTGCCGAGGCCGCCGATGTTCGCGGCGTACGCGAGGCCGAGCAGGAGCGCGATGGCGAATCCCGCGTCCCCGACGCGTGCGTCCCGCTCGGCCAGCGCGATCACCGACATCGCCATCGGGAACATCATCGCGATCGTCGCCGTGTTGCTGACCCACATACTGATGAATGCCGTCGCCACCATGAACCCGGCGACGAGGTTCGCCGGTCGCGTGCCCACCAGGCCGATCGTCGCGAGCGCCATCCTCCGGTGCAGCCCGCACTGCGCCAGTGCCGCGGCAATGATGAAGCCGCCAAGGAACAGGAAGATCACCGGGTTCGCATAGGGCGCCGCGGCTTCGGCCACCGGCATCACCCCGAGCACCGGGAAAAGCAGCAGCGGCAGGAGCGCCGTCACGGGAATGGGGACGGCTTCGGTGATCCACCACGTCGCCATCAGCAGCCCGACGCCGGTCGCCCGCCAGGCCTCCGCGGACAGGCTCTCGGGGCCGGCCACGAGCAGCGTGGCGACGCAGAGGACGGGTCCGCACAAGAGGCCGAGCCGCGCGCGGACGTTTCGCGTGTCGTCTGTCATTCCCGTAACGTCACACCGGTGCGGCGCCGATGCCAACCACGTTTCGCGCGGCTACGGTCGCCTGACCCCCGGGGCCCACGGCCCGACGGCGGCTCCGATGACCTGCGCGATGGCGGAATCGGTGCGGACCGTCCAGTCGAGTTCCTGGTACGTGACCGTGCGGTCGCGCCCCACCTCGAAGAACAGCAACGCCCGCACCGCCGGGTAATCAACCGGCAACGTGGCCAAGGCGTCGCGATACCACTGCGCTCGGTCCCCGCCGACCGCGAGGGATCCGAACTCGGCGACCATCACCGGCTTGCCGAACGCCTCGAGCGCGGCGTAGCGCGAGCCGAAGATTTCGGCGAACGTCCACCACTCGGACCACTGGGCGATCGGGCCGTAGTTGAGCGCGCCGGTGGCGGTCCAGTCAACGTACGCATCGCCTGGGTAGTACGACTGCCAGCCCTCGTACGCCACGTGCGGCGACCAGACCCAGAGGACGTTCGTGGCGCCGACGGCGCGGAACCGATCCACGACGTGTTGCCACGCGGCGACATAGTCCTCGCGCGCATTGTTCTGCGGGCCCCACGGGTAGCGATAGCCATCGTTCATCTCGTGGCCGAATCGGACCAGCAGGGGCTTGCCGAACGCGGCGGCCGCGGCGGCCCATCGGTTGATATAGAAGTCGTACGTCCCGTCGGCGACGGCGCGCATGCCCTGGCGCTCGCGCACGGCGCGCAGCGGGAGGTCGGGGTGCAGCGTGTTCTCGAAGTCGGAGAGCCACGGCTCCCAGGTGACCATCGGCACCGAGCCGTAATCCCAGATTGCCCGCACGATGCGCAACGGGAACTGCTGCTCGGGTTTGTCACCCCACGCGGCATAGAAATGGATGAGCGGCAGCGGGACGCCGAGCGCGCCCTCGAGTTCACCGACGCCCTCGAGCGTGGCGGGCAGTCCGCTCTCGTACGCGCCGAGCAGGACGCGGTCCGGGCGTCGCAGGCGGTCGGCGTCGGTCCGGTACGGGGCGAACGCGGCGAGCTGCGCCGCGCGGCCGCCCGTGCGCGAGAGCGTCCGTCGTGCCGCGTATTCGATGGCCCCGACGCCGGCTCCGATGCGCTCGATGAGTCCGCTGAGCGGGCCACGCGTGCTCGTGCCGAGGCTCGTCAGCAACAGCACCGCCGCGATGGACCCGACGACGACGGCGACGGCGACGAGCACGCGATGTCGGCGCTTCACGCCTCGCCTCCGATGCCGGTGACGTCAATCGCGTCCCACGGGTTTCCGGGCGCGGGATGGCGCGACTGCCACGCGGCGTAGACCGCGCCAGCCGCGAGAATCACCGGCAATGTCGCGAACCCCACCATGCCCCACACCGCTTGGCTGCTGAGCTGCAACGCACCCTCGCCCGTTTCGTAGAGTCGTACGACGATCACCCGCGCTACCGTGCCGGCATAGACGGCGAACAACAGCAGTTGGGGCCAGGCGAGGCGCAGGAACCTGCCGCGCTGCGCTTCCTTGGCCGTGGGAATGTACGGGATCTCGGCGCGCCCCACGGCGAGCAACGTGCCGGCGAGGAACACCGGCCAGGAGGCGAACTTGAGCACGAGCCCGCGCCAGTGTGTGCCACGCTCGATGGCCGGATGCGCGAGCCATTGCTGTGCGACCATATACATCACGACGCCGCTTGCCGCGACGGGCACCGCATCCACCAGGAACCGCTGGAAGAGCATCGCGGCCGGAAGGATCCCCGTCCACAGGTACAGGTAGGGAAAGACGAGAAAGAGCGCTGCCGTCACGCCGAAGAGATAATAGGTGCCGATGGTGAGATACGTGAGTCGTTGCCAGCCGGTGAGCCGGCGGAAGAGCCGCGGCAACTCGCTGAACGCCACCTCATACACCCCGCGCGCCCACTTGAGTTGCTGCTTGTAGAAGGAGCCGAGGTCCTCGGGGACGAGTCCGCGACTGACGACCTCGGGCACGTAGACGGATCGCCATCCCGCCGCGTGCAGGCGGATGGAGGTCACGAGATCCTCGGCAAGCCCGACGCCGTGCCCGCCGATGGACTCGAGGGCCGTGCGCCGGAACGTGCAGTTGGCGCCGATGGCGACCGCCGAGCCGATGCCGTGCAGGCCCATCTGCACCGGGCCGTAGAACGCGTACGTCTGCTCGGCCGCGCCGCGGGCGACGAACGAACGCGGCTGGTTGTAGTACGCCTGCGCCACCTGCACGAAGCCCACGCGCGGATCGTCGAACTGCCCGAGCACCCGGCCGAGGAACTCGGGGAAGGGGATATGGTCGGGGTCGAGCACCAGCACGAAGTCCTCGGTCACGCGCGCGAGCGCGCCGTTGATCTTGCCGGCCTTGGCGCCGGGCAGTCCCACGAGTTCGAGCCACACCGCGCCGTGCCGCTCGGCGCACTCCCGGAACCGCGGGTCGCGCGTGTCGTCGAGCAGGTACGTCGTATGCGGATAGTCAATGCGCGCGCACGCCGCGAGCGTCTTCTCGAACATCGCCAGCGGCTCCCCGGGAGAGCTCGTGGTGAAGATCGCCACGCGCAGTCCGTCGGGCGCCGCCACGTGCTCCGGACGCCGCACGCGCGTGTACGCCACCCAGCTCAGCACGATCCGGCTCACGCCGTACCAGAACGCGATGGAGAGCACCGCGAACAGCACCGGGCTCGCGACGTGCTCGGCGCGGAACCAGAAGTCCACGAGCCGCGCCACGGCGATGAGGCCGAAGCCGGTGAGCGCGCCGAGCAACAGGCGGTGCCTCAGCCGTAACGGTCGCGCAATGCGGTGGTGCCAGGGATCGCGCGCGGCCGTGCTCATTGTGTCGCGCGGCGGGCGGCGGCACTGGCGAACCGCCAGGAGAGGCCGGCGCGGGCCGTGAGCACCCTATAGAACGCGGCCTGCGTCGCCTCACCGCCCAGTACGATGGTGACGTCGGGCGACGCGGCGATGTCCATTCCGCCGCGCACGGTCCACGCCTTCAGCGCGCGGGGCGTGAAGCCGAACTGCGCCACCGGATCGCCCGGCTGTGTCGTGAACACCGGCTCGTCGTCGGTCGCCCATACGGCGTACGAACCCCCCGCGCGCAGGGTCACGACCCCGGTGCGCGTCTCCCAGTTGGCGAGCACCGAGTGCGCGGCGAGGTGGGCTGGCGTGTAGTACGGTGCATACACTCCGCTCGCATCGAAGCGCGGATCGCCGGGAGGGTAGGGCTGCGTGGAATCCGCAAGGACGAACCGGCTCTCGTCCGCATGCTGCAGGGAGAGCCCGTAGCCCATTTGGAACCGCGCGTTGCCCGTCCTCGTGAGCGGCACGAGCACCCAGGCGTAGACGGTGCGCACGGCGTTGTCATCGGGGAACGCGGTATGCTGGACTGCCGCCTCGCCGAGCCATCCGTGCGGCGCGTCGAGGGTGACGAGCGCCGTCGTCGTGTTGGTCATCACCGACGTCCGCAGGCTCGCGACCGTGTGGAGATACTCGTCGCGTTCCATCATCGCGTGGACCTTGAGGTGACGCGGCAAACGCAGGCCGGCGCGCCCGCGGCCCGTCCACGAGGCGGCATCGCCATCGCGCTGCCGAAGGCCGGCCACCACGTCGGTCTCGAGCCGCAGCGCCGGCGCGAAATGCGCCACGCCCGCCTCGACGCTTCGCAGGTCGAGCGAGAGGGAGTCGGCCGACGTCACGCGGCGCATCCCGGCGCGTGCGGTGAGGGAGAGGAGCGGGGTCGCGTGAACGCCCGCGGCGACCCGCACGTCGCGGCGCACGAGGGGCTGGTCGTCGGCGCGCAACTCGCCCCCGGTCAGGATCCAGGGCGCCGTGACGGCGGCAATCTCGCCAAGTTGCCGGCGCGCCTCCTCCTGCGACGGGTCCGCCTGCACGACGCTGCGGAGCAGGCGCCGTGCCTTCGTGAAATCGCCGTCCCAGTAGGCAACGGTCCCGAGGAGGGCACGCGCACGCGCCCCCCACGTGGGGTCCTCGGCGAGTGGCATCGCCAGCGCACGGGCGCGCTTGCGGTCACCGGTCTCAGCGAGCATACGGCCGAAGTCGAGGACGAGCGCCGCGGCATCCGGATGACGCCGGAGCGTCGCCTCATAGACAGCGCGCGCATCGTCGGGGCGCTTGAGCCAGTAGAGCGACTGCGCGAGGACGCGCGCGGCCTCCACATCGTCGGGTGTGCGCGCGACGTAGGGCCCGAGCAAGCGGACCGCGGCGTCGAACTGGCCGGCATCGCGGTGCTCGATGGCCTGCTGCACGACGGGACTGCGGTCCTGCGCCGCCAGGGACGCGGCGGTCGCGGGTGCGAGGAGGATTGCGGCGGCCGCGGTGAGCCGCCGGAGGGATGAGCGATTGTTCACGGGGTACCGGTGGAGTTACGCAGCGGTGGGGAGCGACTGCAGCGACTGCGGCGCGCGTCACACTAGCCTAGAGTCCGCCCGCTGAGCTGTGCGATCACGTGCTCCAATTGGCGCCACGTAACAGTGGCGAGGGTTGCGTCGGTCGGGAAGTCCTGCCGCGATGACGCGCCGGCCGCCACCAGTTGCCCGGTTTCGTACTCGGCCCTACACTGTAAGCGCGCCCGCCGGGTGGCCGTCACCGCTCCCCAAGGAGGATTCGATGCGATCGACCTGTCTGCTCATCGCCGCGATGCTGATTGTTGCTCCGCCGCCCGGCCAGGCCCAGGAGTCCAACACGAAGGGCTTCGTGGGAAATCTGCACTACAGCAGAACCACACTGAAGTCGGACCAGGACGGCGCCGAGACAGATCAGGGAAATGGATTTGGCGGGCGCGTGGGATGGGGATTCAGTCCAAACTTCACGGTGTATCTGGGACTGGAGGCCGCCAAGCTCATCATCGAGGGGGATGGCGCCGGCGGCGACTACGGCCTCGGACACCTCGACCTCGGGCTCACGTACAATTTCGCGAATGCCAACCGGGCTCTCGTCCCGTACCTCGAGGGCGCGGTCGGCGCGCGCGCAATCGCCTATTCCACGATCGGCGGAGACATCCAGCAACTCGGTGCCTCGTTCACCCTTGGCGGCGGGATCAACTACTTCTTTTCGGGATCGACTGCGCTGCAGGTGGGACTGAACGTCACTGGCGGCACGTTCCAGAACGCCAAGCTCGATGGTGACGAGATTCCGGGCAGCGACATGTCGGCGTCGGGTGCGCGACTGATGGTCGGCGTTACCTACTCTCCGATGAAACGATAGTCAGGCAGCCATCAGCCCGTGCGCCGAGAGCCGTTCGCCCTACTGCGACAGCGCGAACGTGTTCCCGGCCGCGACGAAGACGTTGACGCCGAATGCCACGTCTTCGAAATCCGCGCTGGGTCCCGACCAGGTCCGCCGCGTCCACGTGACCGCGTCGGGACTCGTGAAGATTGACCCGGCGGCGCCGACCGCGACGAAGACGCCGTTCCCATAGGTGATCCCGTAGAGCGCGTTCACGGTGACCGTCGCCTTGGTCCACGTGATCCCGTCCGTGCTGCGGTACGCCTTCCCGCTGTTCGTCACCGCGACGAACCTGCCGTCCGCGTAGGTGACCGCCATCAACCCCAGATCGGTTACGCTCCCGAGGTCGCGCTGCGTCCACGTCGCCGGGTTCGTGGCCGTCGCGACCAATCCCCCATAGCCCACCGTCACGAACGTGCCGTTCCCGAACGCAATCGCGGTCGGCTGCGCGTAGGGGATGGTCGTCAGCTGCTGTGCCCACCCGCCACCGTTCGTGGTGCTCACGTAGAACGAGAGGATGTCGGTGTAGAGGAACCGGTCGTCCACCATCACCCACGTACCACTCCCGTACGCGACGGCAGTCAGGTGCTGCGCTGAATCGAGCAGTTGGTTGGTCCACGCGACCCCGTCGGAGCTGGAACTCACGCCGAGCGCGCTCGGGGCGATGAAGACGCCGTTCGCAAACGCGACGGCACTCTGGAAGTGGTAGCTGCTCGGCGTCGCAAGGGAGGCCCATCCCGTTCCAGTGGCACTCGTGGCGCGATACCCATTGCCGACCGCGACCCAGACAGCGTTGCCGTAGGCCACGCCTCGCCACGTTGACGTGCCTGTTGGAGCGGTCACGGCAGTCCAGGTCAGTCCGGGACCGGTGAGCGTCCCGCCGCCGGGGTCACCGGGGCCGGTTCCCTCCGAGCCGCCGCAGGCGCCGACGAGCACAACGGCGGTGAGAAGTGCCAACCGCGCGACGGCGCGCGGGAGCGACTCCAGGAACGGGCCAGTGGCCTGCATCTGCGCTCCGCCGTTGCTTTGAGTTGTTGACGCCACACCGAGACACTACCGAGTGGCGCCTGACTGATACTGGCCTTGGTCACACGGCGTCGCAAGGGGAGTCAAGCTGCCTCCGCGAGCCCGAACTCGAAGCGAACCAGCGTTCATCCGAAGTGGGATGCAACTGCTACCGCTCGCGCCACGCGGCGTACCGCTCGCCGAGTCGCGGCCCGTGATGCCGCACCATCAGGGTCCCCGGCCCGGCGGTGGCCCGCGGCCTGGTGGCGGCCCGCTACCGAGAACCCCAAGCAAAGCCATCACGCCGATCACCAGCACGACTGCACCAAGTGCAATTCGGAACGGTCGGAGCGCGTCCCCGGCACGCTTGAGGTGATGTCCAACCGCGGGTATCTGCGCGAGCGCGCCGGCCGCCAGTATGAGGCCAGCGGCGAGAAGGACCAGACCGGTGATACTCGTAATGTTGAGCACGCCAACTACCACAGCGACAACACCGATCACGGCATCGAACGGTGCGAGCCGGTTTACGGCCCTGCCCGCAGCCGACCCACCGCGGATGAGCGGTGAAATCAGCAGCAATCCGGCAAGCATCGCCACGACGCCTTCAATCACGTTGTCCTCATCTCTCGTCTAGCTGTAGTTGATCAAGAGGTTGTTCACAGGTCGTAGCGGCGCCAAGACGGGGTTGTCTGGACACTCAACCGGCAACCGCCAGAGGACCTGTGAACATCCACAAGAATGCACGATTGACCGTCGTTCGGCGACGGGAGCTTGGCCACCGCGCCAATCGCCCGGGCGCGGACATCAGCGCGCTGGCGCGGGAGTTCGGGGTGTCCCGCCGGACGGTCTACACGTGGCAGCGGCGGTACCGGGCGGGAGAGGCGGCGCTCCGGGATCGCTCGTCGCGTCCCCACCGGTGTCCGCGGCGGGTGGGCCGCGTGCGACGGCGCCAGATTGCGCGGCGCCGGCGGCAGGGCTGGAGCTCGTGCCGGATCGCGTCCGACCTGCGTCTCCCGATCGCGTCGGTCGTGCGCGAGCAGCGCCGGCTCGGCCTGGCGCGGCTCGCGGCCCTGACCCCACCCCGGCCGATCGTGCGCTATGAGTGGCCGCGCGCGGGCGATCTGCTGCACCTCGACGTCAAGAAGCTCGGGAGGATCGGCCGCGTCGGGCATCGCATCCACGGCGATCGGCGGCGCGCGACGCGCGGGATCGGCTGGGAGTACACGCACGTGGCGGTGGATGACGCCTCGCGGGTCGCCTACGCCGAGGTGCTCCCGGACGAGACGGGGGCGACCACCGTGGGGTTCCTGCGCCGCGCGCTCGCCTTCTTCCGCGCGCGCGGCGTGCGGGTCCGGCGCCTGCTCACGGACAACGGCACGAACTATCGGAGTCGGGACTTCCGCAGGGCCGTCGCGACGCACGCCCTCGTCCACAAGCGCACGCGGCCCTATACGCCGCGCACGAACGGCAAGGCGGAGCGCTTCATCCGCACGATGCTGCAGCTCTGGGCGTACACGCAGGCCTACCGCTTCTCCGCGTGGCGCACCCTCGCCCTGCCGCGCTTCCTGCAGTATTACAATCACCAGCGGGGCCACTACGGCATCCGCGGCCTCACCCCCCACGCGCGGCTCGCTCAGGTCCTGTGAACAACGTCCTGATCAACAACAACTAGCGCAACGAGGGCAAACGAGAGAGCACGGCTCATTGAACCTCCGGTCGATGTGATGGGATGGCAGAAAACGAAGGTCGGAGTCAACCTGCCGGCGCACCCAATTATGATGCGGCTCACGAGACGCGCCTGCCAGCCGCTGTCGAGGAGCGCCAATCAGGTTCACCTCCACGTTGGACCGCGTGCATTCCCATAGTGAGGCAACACCGTCCACACCCGCGAAAGCGGGTGAGGTGACGTGGGGCAGGCTAGGCTTCAATCCTCCTCCAAGAGATGGGAAGCCAGGACCTACGCCCAAATCACCCTGCAGGAAAGGTACGCCCTCCGGACGCTCCGCCGAGAGGTACGCCGCAACGTCTGGCGGCAGAACCGCGAGTACCTGACGCCGCTCCAAGATGCGCCGGCACGGAAGTCGGCGAGGCGGAGGCGGCTACCCTCTTTTTGGCAACACCAACCACAGGATGACGTAGACGAGTACCCCGGGAAAGCCCACGGTCAGCAGCGAGAGCGCGACATAGGCGACGCGCATACTTGTCGGGGACACGTCGAAGTACGCCGCGAGACCCCCGCAGACGCCGGCGATCATCGCATTGTCCGACCGTGTCAGCTTGCGACCCTGCGCCATCGGCAATCTCTCCTCGATAGGTACGACGTGGGCTCGTGCTGTGGACGCTTCAATAAAAAGCAGTTGTGAGGCGGCCGCTAGACCGGCTCACGCTCCACGATGGGGAGTTGATCAAGAACCACAGGACCGTCGTTGCCGCCGAAGCACACCGGTATGCGAAACGGATGGGAATGGCTGCCAGTGGTGAGCGGCGCGACGTCCGAATCTCGCGGCGGCGCAGCGGCCGCTTCAATGGCGCGGCAATCGGTGCCAAGCACCGTTATGATCCCGCGGGCTGATGCCACTTCGAGTACGCCCAAAGCGCGCGGTCGAGTTCGCGCATGCTGACTCCCGAGGCTTTGGCCAGGGCTCTCGTGTGCTCGACGTACGCCTGCCAGAGCGCGTAATTGTAGTCCGCAGGCGTCGCGTCGCAGGACAACGACCACAACGCGCGGAAGTCGAGGATTGGGTACTGCCGCGGCGAGCAGAAGTGGAGGAACACCGAGGCCGTGGGCCAGCTGACGCCGCGCAGCAGCGTGAGCACCTCGATGGCGAGCCGCTCATTCTTGGTTTCGAGCGCGACGCTCGTGACTTCACGGACATACTCCGGGGGATTCGAAGCGCAGAGCGACTGTGAGCGCGGCGTCTTCCAGCGGGCGACCGTGAGAAACTCAGCCTTCTCCAGGAAACCACGCTTCTTCGCCGCGGCGCCGACTTCGGTCGGATCGGCGTCATCCATCGCGTCACCATACTTGTCAGCCCAGTCGCCAATGCGATGCGGAAGGAAACGGAGCTTGAATCGCATCGAGGCGTCTCGGGTGAACGTATGGCTGTGCTGTGGATGCTCCAATAATGCTTCCGCGGAGCGGCCGCTTCAATGGCGTGGCCGTCAGTACCAAGCGGCGTTAGCGAGCCCACTTGACGTTAAGACGTCATAACGCTATGCTTTACCTATGTCTGCAACCAAACGCGCCACCATCTACCTCGAGGCCCCGCTTCATCGGGCACTCCGGCTCAAGAGTGCGGAGACTGAAGCGAGTGTGTCCGAACTCGTCAACGCGGCCGTTCGTCACAGCTTGGCCGAGGATGCCGATGACCTCGCGGCATTTCGTGATCGCGCGAAGGAACCCCGTGTGTCCTTCGAGTCCGTCGTGCGCGATCTGAAGAAGCGTGGCAAGCTATAGCATCCAGCTGACCCGGTCGGCCGCCAAGGAGCTCGAAGGCGTGCCGACGAAGGACCGGCAGCGAATCGTGCGGCGAATCGGCGCACTGGCCGGGAATCCACGACCTGCTGGAGCCGAAAAGCTCAGTGGCGACGACAAGTACCGACTTCGGCAGGGCGACTACCGGATCCCATACGAAATTGTGGATGAGCAGCTCGTCGTGACTGTCGTGCGCATCGGCAACCGACGCGAGGGGTACCGGCGCTAGCATGCGCGCGGGTCTCGCTAACGTCCTGGCGTTCACCCGCGGCGCGCGAAGCGCGCTGTCAGGTGCAACGCCTCGTCAGAACGCCGACGAGTTGGTGACGGCTGCCCTATCGCTGTCGTGTTGAGCGCTCGGATGCCATCTCACCCCGGATCCGCCAGACCCGAACGCTCTCCGCCCGGGCGAGTCACCCAGGCCACCGCTGCGGCAATCACCGTCAGGGCCAGCGGAGCCAGTGGACTGTCGTTTATTCGGCCGGCGAACGTCAGCACGACCGCAAAGCCCACCGTGCACATCAGAATCAGCGCTCCATGGAATGCCGACCGAGGCAACAATACCAAGACGGCGCCAATGAGATCGAGCGCGCCAGTGAAGTAACGGAACCACTGACCCCAGCCAATGTTTGCGAACATCTGAGGCGTCTGCAAGGATCCGGTAAGTTTCACCGCTGCTATCGTCAGGAATGCGAGGCCGAGCACTACTCTCAAAGTCGTTATCGCGGCCTTTCGTCTACTGCCAGCGGTGCCGTGCATACATTGTCCTTTTCAGCGGTGAGTGTGGACGTGTTGGCCGGTAGCGGCCGCTCTTCCCATCGTCTCTTCCTTCTCCGCCCCAAGATCGCTCGCCAATCTGGTTTCACCGCGGGCACTCGGCGGTGACTTCTGTGCCCCCACTTCACGTCATTCAGTGGTCGCCAAATGGCGCTGCGTGACTGCCTGCCAGTGGAAGGCGTTCTAACGTTGGCCTGTGCTGCGGACACTCAATAAAAGGCGGCCGCGAAGCGGCCGCTTCAATAGCGTGGCCGTCAGTACCAAGCGGCGCTATACGCCGACGGGCACCTCAGCAGGGTCCCACTCGCGCCGCCAGTGCCGCAGCGTGAGGATCACGACACGACTCGCGTCCACGCGATAGATCACGCGGTAGGGGGCGTGGAGTATTTCGCGATACTCCGCCCGCCCGATCTCGCGCACCACGCGACCACGGCGGGCGAATCGATCAAGCCGGCCGACTCGGTCGAGCAATTCCTCAAGCCACGCGAGTACCGCCTGCGGGCGGTCCTGCGCGATAAAGTCGACCGCGGCCAGCGCGCGCCGCTCCGCGAGCGGCGACCAGACGACTTTCACCGCGCGAGGCGCGCCCGGAGCTTCTTCGCGACGGCTGCATGGGTCGCGCCCTTGCCCGCAGCCACCTGCGCCTCAGCCTCACGGACATCGCGGAGGAGCGCCAGTTCGTCCATCACGGCTTCGTAGGATGCGACATCCAAGAGCACGGCGGCGCTGCGCCCATGTTGAGTAAGGATGACAGGCTCGCCCGTCGCCTGGACCTGTTCGATGAACTGGGCCGCGTTGGCCCGGAACTCGGTGACGGGCTGGATGTCGCGACTGGGCTTCAACTTGGGCATGCGGGCCTCGGGTCAGGGCGGCGGTTCAGTACGGAATAATGTACAGAACTCCGCTCATCCTCGCAAGCGTCAGGCGCGCGTATAGAAGTTATGACTGGGCTGGCCCCCCGATCCCTCGTGGGTTAGCTCCTCGA
>JBBDYC010000010.1:75857-105416 GCA_040901985.1 Gemmatimonadaceae bacterium | reverse complement strand
GCCCCACGCGGCACCGCCCGATGCCATTTGAGGCCCCCCCCCGCCCCCCCCCCCCCCCGCCCGCCCCAGCTACCCCACCCGAAACAGCTCCATCGCCCTTCCATACTGCCTCCGCAACGTCTCCTGCAACCCCCGATGCTCCGCCCGCACCAACTCCGGATCCCGGCCGAGTATCAGGGCAGCCGCCGCCCGCGCCTTCTCACTCAGCTCCTCATCCCGCAGCGGATCGGCCACCTTGAACATCGGCACCCCGCTCTGCCGCTCGCCGAACAGGTCCCCCATCCCCCGCTGCCTGAGGTCCGCCCGCGCGATCGCAAACCCATCCTCACTCTCAAGGAACGGCGCGAGTCGCTCGGCGACCTCCTCGCCGACATCCCCGAGCAGGATGCAGTACGACTCCTTCGCCCCCCGCCCCACCCGTCCGCGCAACTGATGCAGCTGCGAGAGCCCGAACCGCTCCGGATGTTCGACCACCATCACCGTCGCGTTCGGCACGTCAATCCCCACCTCGATCACCGTGGTGGCCACGAGCACATCGAGCGCGCCGTCACGGAACCGCCGCATCACGTCGTCCTTGTCCGCCGCCGCCATCCGCCCGTGCAGCAGCGCCACACGCAGCCCCGCGAGCGGCCCGGCCACCAACTCGTCAAAGGCGCGCGTCGCGGCCTTGAGCGCCAACTTCTCCGACTCGTCAATCAGCGGATACACCACATACGCTTGCCGTCCGGATGACACCTGCTTCCGGACGAAGTCGAAGACCCGGGCCCGGCCTGCCTCCGGACGCAACGCCGTCGTGATCGGCTGGCGCCCGGGCGGACGCTCGTCGAGGATGCTCAGGTCGAGGTCGCCGAACATCGTCAGCGCCAGCGACCGCGGAATCGGCGTCGCCGACATCAGCAGCACATCGGGCCGCGACACTCCTTCACCGCCCGCCCCGCCCGCGCCGCCCGCCCCGCCCGCCCCACTCGCGCTGGCCCCGCCGGTCGCCCGCTCGGCCAACGCACGCCGCTGCTCCACCCCAAACCGATGCTGCTCATCTATCACCACCAGCCCAAGCTTCGCGAAGCGCGTCCCACCCTCCTGCAGCGCGTGCGTCCCCACGGCGATGCACGGCTCGCCACTCTCGAGCCGCGTGGCGGCGAGCTTCCGCTCCTTTGCCGACCGGCTCCCGGTGATCAGCACGGGGATGATCCCCAACGGCGCGAGAAGCTTGTCGAGCGTCCGCGCGTGCTGCTCGGCCAGGAGCTCGGTCGGCGCCATCAGCGCCACCTGATAGCCGTTCTCCATCGCCAGCAGCGCCGCAAAGACGGCGACGACGGTCTTGCCGCTCCCCACATCGCCCTGCAGCAGCCGCTGCATCCGCTCGGGCGCGCACATATCGGCCACGATCTCGCGCACGGCGCGCCTTTGCGCCGCGGTCAGCTTGAACGGCAGCGCCTCGCGGAACCGCGACGTGAGCTGACGCTTGTTCCTGAACGCGATCCCGTCGCGCGCCTCGCGCGCGATTGCCCGTGCGCGCCCCTGCAACAGATGCACGAAGAACAACTCCTCGTACGCCAACCGCGAACGGCCAGCCCACGCCTCGCGCACGGAGGTGGGCCGGTGCACGGCGCGCAGCGCGTCGCGGAGCGATGGGACGCCCGCCGACTCCAACAGCTCGGCGGGGAGATACTCGGTCACCTGCGGCAACAGCTCGTCGAGATGCCGGTCCACCAACCCGCGGATCAGCTTGAACGAGAGTCCCTCGGTGGCCGGATAGACGGCGAGCACACGTCCGCCGGCGGTGCTGTCGCCCTCGGCGCCAGAACCGAGGTTCACGAACTCGCGCGGCGCGAGCTGACGCCCGTGGAAGAAGCGCACGGGCCCACTCAACAGAAGCTGATCGCCCTTCTCGATCTGCCGGTCGAGCCAGGGCTGTCCCGGCCATCCGGCCTCGATCAACCCTGACGCGTCCTGCACCACGGCCTGGAAGACGCGCAGCCCCTTCCGCGTGGGGAGGATGCCCTTGGAGATCACGGTGCCGATCACGGTCGCATCGTCGCCGACGCGCAGCTTGGCGATCGGCGTGATGGTGCTGGCGTCCTCATACCGATGCGGGATGTGAAAGAGCAGGTCGCGCGCGGTGAAGATGTTGAGCCGCTTGAGCGCCTCGGCGCGCCGCGGGCCGACGCCCGGCAAGTAATTCACCGGCATCTCGAGGGTCCGGCGCGGTCCCCCGCTGCCGCGCGCGGCGCCCATCACGGACCTTCCAGCAACTCGCGCGCGAACGCCGCGCTCTCAAACGGCCGCAGGTCGCCCGCCTGCTCGCCGTAGCCGAGAAACTTCACGGGCACGTTGATCGCCTCGTGCACCGCCACCACCACGCCGCCGCGCGCGGTGCCGTCGAGCTTGGTCATCACGAGCCCGGTGAGCGGCACGGCCGCGGCGAACTGCCTGGCCTGCTGCACGGCGTTCTGCCCCACAGTGGCGTCGAGCACGAGCAGCGCCTCGTGCGGCGCGCCCGGCAGCCGCTTGGCCACGACGCGCTGGACCTTCCGCAGTTCCTCCATCAGCGCATCGCTCGTGTGCAGCCGGCCGGCGGTGTCTATCACGATGACATCGGTGCCGCGCGTGACGCCGGCATCAATTGCCTGGAACGCCACGGCCGCCGGATCGCCGCCCGGCGCGCCGCCCACGAAGTCCGACCCGGTACGCTCGGCCCAGAGTCGCAGTTGGTCAATGGCGCCGGCGCGAAACGTGTCGCCCGCGCCGAGGAGCACGGAGCGGCCCTCGGCGCGCAGGCGCGCCGCGAGCTTGCCGATTGAGGTCGTCTTCCCCACGCCATTCACGCCGAGCACGAGGATCACGGTCGGCTTTGCCTCGGCGAACCGCAGCGCGACCTCGGCGTTCCCCGCCGAAAGCGAGTCGGCGACCAGGACGCGCAGCGCGCCGAGGAAGTCGTCCGCCGACTTGACGGTGCCGAGGGCCGCCTGCCGGCGGATCTCGTCCACGAGCCGCACGGTCACGGGCACGCCGAAGTCCGCTTCGAGCAGGACTCGCTCGAGCCGCTCCAGCGATCCGGCGTCCACGCCACCCCGCGCCAGAACGGCTACATCGGCGAGCGCAACATCCCTGATGCGCTCCCAGAGCGATCGGCGCGGCGCGTCGTCCGGGCGTCGGGTCAGCAAGTCGTGCTTGTTGGCCATCGAAAGGAGTCTAGCGTGAACCTACGGCGGCGCGTTTCTCCTAGCGCCACCCTATGCGGCGGCGGAGGACCCATTCCACGCAGAGCATCGCGATTGCCAGCGCCACGAGCCACCACGCCGTGCGCGCGCGCGGCACGAGGTCGAGCGCGGCGCCCTCGCCGACGGGCCCCGCCGCAACCGTCGGCGGGCGCGGCACCCATTCGCCGGCAAGCCGCGCGCCACCGGTGCCGGTCTCCCCGCCACGCCGCTCGGCGCCGACCCAGTCGAATATACTCCCCCATACCGCGTCGAACGCCTGCGCGCTGCGGCCGCCGCGCGTCCGCCACCGCCAGAGCCCGGACGCCGGCACGGTCACGGCGCGACGCGCACCGTCGTGCAGCAGCACCACCGCGCGCTCCTCGAGCCGTCGGGCGCGCCGTGACAGGAGCGCGGGCTGGCCGGCGGCGGCTTCGGCAGCGGCTTCGGAGGCGGCGGCGGACGGGAGGCCGACTCGGAGCGGCGGCAGCGAATCCCAGGGCAGGTCGGCGAGCGCGGCCAGGAGCGGGCCGTCGCCGGCGGCCACGGCATAGAAGTCCTCGCTCCCTGCCGCCGGCACGAGAAGGACAAGCGCGCCGCGCGCTCGTGCGTGCGGCGGGCCGAAGTAGCCCGTGTCACCGTGCAGCACGACGACCGCGGCCTCGCCAAGTGCGCGGCGCACGACGGCCTCGTCCACCGCTCGCAGCGCGCCGTCGAGCCGCCACTGGCCGGGCGCCACGCGCCAGTACCCGCGCACCGCCCCGCGCCGCGTGCCCCGGAGTACGTCGAGGGCGAGGCGGGCGTCCGGGTCGGGCGAGGTGCTGATCACGACGGCCGACGCCACGCCGGTGATCTCCATGGAAGCGCGGGCGGTGTCGTTCGCCGCCACGGCATCGCCGGGCTCGAGGATCACCTCGTAGGGCTGGACACCCTCGGCACTCGGGGCAACGAGGGAGAACCGCAGCTCCAACTCGCCGTAGGCCGGCAACGCGTCGTACCGCCACGCGCCGAGTGCACGGCCGCCAAAGGCGACCCGGGCGCTTCCGGCTGGGCCGCCCGCCGCGCCAGAGCGCAGGGTGAGCCGCACTTCGAGCGAATCGCCAGCAACGACGGCCGCTGGGGCCTCCAGCGCGGCAATCCCGACGTCCGGCGGCTCGTCGCCCGTCACGACGATCACCGCCGACCCGACTGGCAGGTCCCGCAGCCGTTCGGCGTTGTCGAGCCGGCCGTCGGTGACGACCAAGAGGGGCCGGCCGAGCGCCCGCGCCGCCTCGACTGCCGGGCCGACGTCCGACCTGGTGTCGGCGGGCAACGCCGGCGCCCCGGCCCCGACGCCGGCGCCGGAGGCCCCGCGAAGGGAGTCGCCGAACAGGACGGTGGAATCGGCCCCGGCGCGCCGAAGCGAGTCGGCCACCGCCCGCGCGCGCGCCCAGCGCCCCTCCCCCCCCACGGCGAGCCAGCTGGCGGAGGCATCGAGCGCCACCCAGGGCGCCACGGGGCGGGAGGCGCCGGGCGGCGCGTCGAGGGTCACCGCCGCCACCAGGGCGCCGGCGAGGGCCCGCAGGGCGAAGCCGAGCCGTGGCACGCCCGGCGCCGGCCACCGATACGAAAGCGCCGCGAGGGCGAGCCCCGCGGCGAGGGAAAGGAGCCAGAGCGTCATCGGCCGGGGGACGGGGTGGGGCGGGGCCGGGCCAGTGTCGGCCGCCGGTCGCCGACCTCAGTCCTGCGGGACGCGGACGACACCCGCCGGCAGCTCGAGCGCATATGTCGCCGCGTCGCGGATTCGCTCGAACAGCGCGAGCTCCGGCCCCGAGAGCGGCGGCCCGGACGGTACGTCGAGCGCCCGGCGCGGGTCGCGATGCTGGCCATTCACCAGCACCTCGAAGTGCAGGTGCGGCCCAGTGGCGAGCCCGGTCATCCCCACGTAGCCGATGGTCTGTTTGATCTCGACGCGAACGCCCCGGCGGATGCCGGGGGCAAAGCCGCGCAGGTGGCCGTAGCGCGTGACGAACCCGTTGGGATGCCGCACCTCGACGGCGTTGCCGTACCCGCCCTTGGAGCCGACGAAGATCACCGTGCCGTCGCCGATCGTGTGGACGGGCGTGCCCGCGTTGGCCGCATAGTCCATCCCCTGATGCTGACGCCAGGTGCCGAGCACGGGATGCCGGCGGTTGCCGAAGGTGCTGGAGATGCGGCGGAAGGAGAGCGGCGCCCGGAGGAAACTCGACGCCAGCGACCGGCCCTGCTGGTCGTAGTACCTGCTGCGGCCGTTGTCCACCGAGAATCGGAAGGCCTGCACCTCGGTCCCGGCGCGCTGCAGGCCGGCCACCAGCACCGCGCCAATCCGCACGCTGCCGTCCGGCGCGATCATCCGCTCGAAGACGGCTCGGAACTCGTCGCCCTGCCGCAGCTCGCGCGACATATCAATCCGGTACTCGTAGATGTCGGCGAGATTCCACGCCAACTCGTCGGCCGCGCGGCGCGGCAGGAGGTTCCGCGCCCCCTCGGCCACCGCCTCGTAGAGCGACGAGGTCACGACGCCGCGGACCTTCACGGTGTCAATGATCCACGGGAGGACCTCCTCGGTGGCGGTCCAGCCGGCGGAGTCGCGCGTGACCCGGACGTTCCGGTCCACGGCAATCCGGAAGGTGATTCCCAGCGGCACGGGGTCTATGGTGTCGCCGTGCACCTCGACCGCGAGGCCGGCACGGACGCGGCGCGGGTCAATCGGCTTGGCCGCCGCCAGCAGCCGCGTGGCCTCACGCGGCCCGATCCCGCGCCGGGCGAGGAGCTCGCCCAGCGTCTCCCCCGAGCGCAGGGTGTCGTGGACTGACCAGTGGCTCAGGTCCGGCTCGAGCGCCGCCGCGATGACATCGGATGGGTCGCCGGGGCGGGGTGCAGGCAAGCGCAAAGCGGCGACCGCGATGACCGCGATCGCCGCACCGGCGATGACCCGCGTGATGCGCAGGCTCAATCCATCTGCCTCCGAATGAACGTCGGGATTTCGAGGTCGGAGAGATCCTCGATCGGCCGCACGGACGGACGGCTGCGCGCTGCCGGCACGGCGTTGCCAACCCCGCCGGAAGCGCGCGCGCGGGCCGCGGAGTCGAGCGGGATCACCGGCGTGCTGATGCGGGACGACATCCCCATCCCGCCCGCGCGCCGCGCAAAGCCCGTCGCGATCACCGTCACCCGCACTTCGCCCTGCATCGCCGGCTCGTTCACCGCGCCGAAGATGATCTCGCACTCCTCGCCGACGGCTTCCTTCACGATGTCGGAAATGGTATTCACGTCGCCCAGCGTCATCTCGTTGCCGCCGGTGATGTTGATCAGCACGCCGCGCGCGCCGGCGATGGAGACGTTGTCGAGCAGCGGCGATTCGATGGCCATCCGCGCCGCGTCCACCGCGCGGTCGTCGCCGCGCCCGATGCCGGTGCCCATGATCGCCGAGCCGCCGTCCTTCATCACCGTGCGGACGTCGGCAAAGTCCACGTTCACCACGCCCGCCTTGGTGATGATGCCGGAGATGCCGCCGGTGGCCTGGAGGAGCACCTCGTCGGCCTTCTTGAGCGCGTCTTGGAAGGGAATCCCCTTCCCGACCACCGCGAGGAGCCGCTCGTTGGGCACGACGATCATCGTGTCCACGAACTTCACCATCTCGCCGATTCCCTCGTCGGCCTGCCGCATCCGCTTGCGGCCTTCGAAGAGGAACGGCTTGGTGACGATGCCGACCGTCAGCGCGCCGGCCTCGCGGGCGAGTTCGCAGATGATTGGCGCCGCGCCGGTGCCGGTGCCGCCGCCCATTCCGCAGGTGACGAAGACGAGGTCCGAGTTGGAGAGCGCGCGGGCCACCTCGTCGCGGTTCTCCTCGATCGCCTGGCGTCCGATCTCGGGGCGCGCGCCGGCCCCGAGGCCGCGCGTCAGCTTCTTCCCGATCTGGATCTTCACGTCGGACTTGGAGTTGAGCAGCGCCTGCGCGTCGGTGTTCACCGAGATGAACTCGACCCCCTCAAGGTGCTCGTCAATCATCCGGTTTACCGCATTGCCGCCACCGCCACCGACCCCCACCACCTTCATGCGGGCGTTCTGGACGTTGCTCTCCTCGAACTCGAAGATGCTCATCGCGGGCGGTACTCCGTGATCGGACAGGGGACAACACACTGGGCACGCGGAATATAGCGCTTCCGGCGCGCGGGCTCACAGAAGGAGGACGACCGGGGTCACCAACGGAAACCGGGGAGTGTCCACGCGCTCGCTAGTATTGCGCAGATTTGTGAGGTAACAGGCAAAAGGAGAAAGGGGCGCCCGAACGGGCGCCCCCCTTTCAACTTTCAACCTCTACCTGTCGTCCTAGAAGAAATCCTGGAGCCAGGTCTTGAACCGTGCCGCAAGGTTGTCCATTGACGGCCCCGCCGCCGAGAGACTGATCCGCTTGCCCCGCCCCGCGCTCGCGCCGATGGCCACCCGGTGGGCGCCGTATTGCACAAGGCCGGTGACGGTCGAGAAGCGGGGCGACTGGACGGAGTCGGCGAGGCCGCCGAGGAACTCCCCGGGGACCCCCACCCGGGCACCGGTGCCGAAGATGTCGCTGGCCAGGTTGTCCGTGCCCGGCTGGGCGGCGGCGCCGCCGGTGACGACCACCCCCGCCGCGAGGCGCTGGAGGAGGCCCGCCTGCTCCACCTCCTGCAGGACCATCTCGAAGATCTCCTGCGTCCGCTGGTGGATGATGTGCGCGAGCAGCTCACGGGGGATCTCCCGGTCGCCCTGGGCCACGGTGCTCGGCAGCTTGATGGTCTCCCCAGTGTGCTTCACCAGCGGCTCGTAGGCCGCGCCGTACTGCTCCTTGAGCCGCTCGGCGTCGCTCTGCGTGACGCCAAGGCCGTGCACGATGTCGCTCGTGACGTTGATGCCGCCGTAGCCGACCGTGCCGAGATAGCGGATCTTCCCCTCGTGGAAGACGGCGACGTCGGTGGTCCCGGCGCCGATCTCGATCAGCGCCACCCCGAGCTCCTTCTCGTCGTCCGTCAGCACGGAGAGGGCGCTGGCCAGCGGCTCCAGCACCAGCTCGCCCACCTTGTAGCCGGCGCGCTCGACGGCCTTGCGCAGGTTCATCGCCGGCGACGAACCGATCGTCACGAGGTACATCTCCGTCTCCAGCCGGGTGCCGATCATCCCGATCGGGTCGCGGACACCCTGGTTCTTGTCCACGGTGTATTCCTGCGGGATCGCGTGGATCAACTCGCGGTCCTGCGGAATGGCTTGGGCCCGGGCCACGGCGTTGGCGCGATCCACGTCGGCGCGCGTGATCTCCGAGCCGGTCACCGAGGCAATGCCCTTGGAGGTCATCGCCTGCACGTGCTCGCCGGCGATCCCGGCATAGACGGTCTCCACGCGCGCGCCGGCCATCCGCTCGGCGTCCTGCATCGCCTTGGCGATCGAGCGCTGCGTCTCGTCAATGTCGGCCACGATCCCCTTGCGCAGCCCGGTGGTCCGGGCCTGGCCGACGCCGAGGATGTTGACGGTCGGATGCTTGGGAAAGTCGCCGACGACCTCCGCGATCACCGCGGTGGTCTTGGCGGAGCCGATGTCGAGACCGGCGACGAGTCTGTCGAGATTCATTGGGTCCTGAGTCGGGCGATCACTTGGTCACGAAAACGGACGTCGAGTTCCTCGGCGCGCCAGGCGCGGCGCGCGAGGTCGAGTTCCACGGGCAGCACTTCCGCCAGCCGCGCTGCCGTGACAGACGCGTCGGCGAGGATCCGGAACTCGGGGAGCCGCAAGACCACCCCGCCCCGCGACGTCCGCCCCGCCTCGCTCACGCGGGCAAAGAGCGCCGGTTCGTCCGCCTGCAGCTCCCCCAACAGGCGGAGGAGGAGCGTGTCCCGCGACGCGAGCACCGGCAGGTCCACGTCCATCGTGGTCGGATCCACCGGCAACGAGTCCCCCGCCGCATCCGTGACCACCAGCCCGCGCGCCGTGTTGACCAGCGCCACCGGCGGGTTCTCCGTCACGAGCACGACGAGGGTTCCGGGGAGCTTTCGCCGGATGCGCGCCTCGCGCACCTGCGGATGCCCCTCCACCCGCGCCTCGAGCGGCGACACGTCGTCCCAGATGGACGTCGTGGTGTCGACCCTCAACCGCGAAACGATTTCGTCGGGCGCGGCGTAACGCACGCCCTCGAGCTCCACGCGGCGCACACGGAAGAAATCCATCTCCCGGAGGAGTGCGCGCCCCCACCACGGGCTCGCGAGGAGGAGCAGCGCCAGGGTGACTCGGGTGACGCGGCGAAGCCGCCGGCGCCAGGGCGGCAGCGCGGGCGTCCCGGGGGGCAAGCGGGCGTCAACGATCACGGGCGGCGCAACCGGTCGAGGAGCTCGCCCCCGGTGCGGGTGATGTCGCCGGCGCCGAGGGTGAGCACCACGTCGCCCTCGCGCACGGTGCCGCGGAGGGCCGCGGCGAGGTCGTCGCGCGCGCCCTGCCAGGCCGGAGCGTGTCCCGCCTTGGCCAGCGGCTCGGCAATCCGCGCACTCGTCACCCCGGGAATCGGCTGCTCGCGGGCCGGATAGATGTCGGCCAGGAAGACGACGTCGGCCATCGCCAGCGCCAGCGCAAACTCCCCGGCGAAGTCGCGCGTCCGGCTGAAGAGGTGGGGCTGGAACGCCACCACGAGCCGCCGGCCGGGAAACGCCTCGCGCGCCGCGACGAGCGTGGCGCGCACCTCTGTGGGATGGTGCGCGTAGTCGTCCACGACCTCCACGCCGAGCGCGGATCCCAGCCGCTCGAACCGTCGCTCGGCGCCGACGAACGCCTCGAGCCCGCGCGCCATCGCGGCCACGCTCAGCCCCCACGGCCCAATTCCGCAGGCGAGCGCGGCGAGCGCGTTGCGCACATTGTGCACGCCAGGCACGGCCAGCCGCACGTTGCCGAACGCCTTGCCGTCGTAGCGCACGGTGAATCGCGTGCCGCCGTCCACGGACACCAGGTCGGTGGCCACCAGGCGCGCATCGGCGCTCGTGAGGCCGTAGCGGATCACCTCGGCGGTGGTCGGCGACGGGAGCGCACTCGCCCCCGGATCGTCCGCGCAGAGCACCACGTAGCGCGCGCGCTGCACGAAGGTCGTGAAGGCCTGTCGGATGTCGTCGAGGTCGCGGTAGGTGTCGAGGTGGTCGGCCTCGACGTTCGTCACCACCGCGACCGTCGGCGCGAGGGCGAGGAACGACCGGTCGTACTCGTCGGCCTCCACCACGAAGAGGTCGTGCCCGCCCGGGGAGAGATTGCCGCCCCAGGCGCGGACGCGAGCGCCGACCACGCCGGTCGGCGCGCGGCCGGCCGCCGTGAGCGCCTCGGTCGCCATCACGGTCGTCGTGCTCTTGCCGTGGGTGCCCGCGACTGCAATCAGCGTGCCCCCCGCGGTCGCCTCGGCGAGCGCCTCGGCGCGCCGCACGACGGGAATCCCCGCCGCTCGCGCGGCGGCGATCTCGGGATGGTCCTTTGGGATTGCACTGGAAACGACGAGGGCGCGATGGCCGGCCAGGTGCGCGGCGTCGTGTCCCGCCGCGACCGCGATGCCGAGCGCGGCGAGGTCGGCCGCGCCCGCCGCGCCAGCGACCTGGTGGTCGCACCCGGTCACGCGCGCGCCGCGGCGATGGCAGAGCTCGGCGAGGGCGCTCATCCCCGCGCCGGCGACCCCCATAAAGTGGATCGGCCGCGCGTCAGTGGGATCGAGGAGTGGCATCGCCCGGAAAGATACGCGCGGGGAGGAGCGCCACGATGTGGGCGGCAATCTCGGCGGCGGCGCGCGGACGGCCGCGCGTTCGCGCCGCCGCCGCCATCGCCTGTAGGCGCGGCGAATCGTCGAGCAGCACGCCGATCTCGTGCGCGAGCCGCTCCCCCGACAGCGCCGACTGCGGGAGATGCACCGCGGCGCCGGCCGCCGCGAGCACCGTCGCGTTGGCGGCCTGGTGGTCGTTCGCCGCCGACGGCAGCGGGACGATGACCATCGGCACGCCCCACGCGGCCAGCTCGCTCGTGCCCATCATCCCGCCGCGCACAAGTGCGAGGTCCGCGGCCGCGTACGCCTCGGCGATCGGCGAGAGGTACGGCACCACCCGCACATCGGCGCGGTCGAGATGCTTGAGGCCGTCGTGGTGCGCACGGCCGGTGGCCCAGAGCACGCAGAGTCCCTCGGGCAACCCCTCCTCGACCCACGCCGCCATCGCCTGATTGAGCGCCCGCGCGCCCTGGGAGCCGCCAAAGACGAGCAGCACCTTCGCGTGCGACGGGAATCCCCAGCGGGCCCTCGCCTCTGTCGGCCCAGGACGGATGTCCGGCGGCGGCTCGATCGGGTTGCCTGTCTCGCGCATCACGCACCCGCGCCTCGGCAGCTTGGCGGCGGCCTCGGGAAAGCCGAGGTACGCCTCGCGCGTGAAGCGCGCGCCCCAGCGCGCGGTGATGCCGGGCACGGCGTCGCCAATGTGCTGGACCGCCGGCACCCCGTTGCGCCAGGCCCAGAGCAGCGCGAGGCCCGCCGCATAGCCGCCGGTGCCGACCACCAGCGCCGGCGCGCGCTCGTCGGCCAACGCATCGAGCCGCGACCAGCCGCGCCACGCGCCGCGCAGCGTGCGCCAGTTGCGCCAGAGCTGCGGCCGGTAGAGCGGGTGCAGGTCAAGGAGGAGATGCGGGAACCCGGTCGTCGGCAGGACGTCGCGCTCGATCCCGCGCTCGGCGCCGATGAACACCGGACGCACGTCGTCCCGCTCCTCCACCAGCGCGCGGGCAATTGCGAGTCCCGGATACAGATGGCCTCCCGTGCCGCCGCCGCTGAACCAGACGTTCACCGCGACGCCGCCAGCGGATCGGACGCGCGATCCCCGACCACGCGCTCGGCGGTGCTCCCGATGTTCACCAGGATGCCGGTGGCGACGAGCGACAGCAGCATATTCGACCGCCCGTACGACACAAACGGCAGGGTGAGGCCGGTGGTCGGCAGGAGGCCGATCACGACGCCGATGTGCAGGAACGCGGTGACGGCCATCGTCACGGTCAACCCGATCGCCACCAGCTGCTGGAAGGGGGTGCGCGCCTGCCTGGCGATGCTCACGCCCAGCCACCCCCACAGCGCAAAGAGCAGGATCACTCCCAGCATCCCCACGAAGCCCCACTCCTCGCCGATGTTGCTGCCGATGAAGTCGTTGTAGGGAAGCGGGAGAAACCCGTATTGCTGCCGCCCCTGCCCGAAGCCGACGCCGAGGAGCCCGCCCGACCCGACGGCAATCAGGCTCTGCGTGAGCTGATAGTTCACCTCGGCCTCGGCCCCTGCCGCGCCGGCAAAGCCGAGGACGCGGCGCATCACGTACTCCAGCCGATGCATCTCCTGCCACGCCAGTGGGAGGGCAATCAATCCGAGCACCACGAAGTGCCCGATCCGCGCGCCGGCGGCGAAGAGCATCACGCCCATCACGAGCGCGTAGAAAAGCGGCACCGAGAAGTCGGGCTCGAGTGCGGCAAGCACACTCAGGACGGCGAGAATGCTCAGGAACGGAAGAAGGCCGGTGGAGAGGCGGCGGAGGCCGTCGGCCCCGCCCTTCTTCACGATCAGCGCCGCCGTCCAGATCACGATCGCGAGCTTGCCGAACTCCGAAGGTTGGATCGAGCCGCCAAGAAGGAAGCGGCGGGAGCCGTTGATGGGCGGCGCGATTGCCGCAGTGAACGGCAGCACGACGATGAGCATCGTCAGCATCGCCAGCCCCATCAGCATCCAGGCGTGGGCGTGCCACCGCTCGGCGTCCCATTTGGCGAAGAACGCAAAGGCGACCACGCCGAGTCCGACGCCGCCGAGCTGCCGGACGAGAAAGTGCCAGCTCGGCAGCTCGGCCTGCGCCGCGACGATCGCACTCGCCGAATAGAGCGTGGCCAGCCCAAAGGCGAGGATCGTCGCCGTGAGGACGACGAGGAGCCGCGCCTCGAGGCCCATCCGCCAGCGCACGCGCGAGCGCGATGCCGCCGCCACGGGCGCCATCGCCGCGCCGCCGCCGCGGACGGTGAAGAGGTCGCCCGTGGCGGTCACGTGCCGAGCGCGAGCTGTCGGAAGACGGCGCCGCGTTCCTCGTAGTCGGTGAACATATCGAAGCTTGAGCAGGCCGGAGAGAGCAACACGGCGTCCCCCGCGCGCGCCAGCGAGCGGGCGCGGGTGATCACCTCGGGGAATGACGACCCGCAACGCTCCACCGCCACGTGCCCCTTGAGGTCGGCGGCAATCCGTGGCTCGGCCTCGCCGTATGCCAGTACGTGCGTCACGCGGTCGCGCATTGCGTCGAGCAGCCCGGTGTACGGCTCGCCCTTGTGCCGGCCGCCGAGCAGGAGGACGGTCGGCCGCTCCATCGCCAGGATTCCCACGCGCGCCGCGCCGATGTTGGTGGCCTTGGAGTCGTTGACCCAGAGCACGCCGTCGCGCTCGCCGATCGGCTCGAGGCGGTGCGGCAGCGCGCGGAAGCTCCGGAGCCCCACCGCCAGCCGCGCGCGTCCCGCGGTTGTGCGCTCGGTGGGCACCGCCTGCCACACGGCAAGCGTCGCGGCGAGCGCGTTGGCCACGTTGTGCGCGCCAAGGAGCGGAAGGAGCGGACGCTCGAGCAGCGGACTGCCGTCGAGCATCAGGAGCGCCGCCGCCGCGTCGTAGCGGGCATCCGCGCCCGCCGCCGCGATGCCAAACGTCCGCGCGATGCCCGGCACCGCCGCCGTCCGGCGCAGCACCTCCGCGTCGTCCGCGTTGACAACGCGGATCGAGGTCTCGATCGCGTTGCGAAAGATCAGGTCCTTGTCCGCGTAGTAGGCGTCGAGCGACGGGTACCGGTCGAGGTGGTCGGGCGCGAGGTTGGTCAGCACCGCCACCACCGGCGCCACCGACGGCGTGTCGTGCAGCTGGTACGACGAGAGCTCGATCGCCATCCAGGCCGGTCGCCGAGGAGCGAGCGCGATTGCCGAGAGCGGGGTGCCGATATTCCCCGCCTCGACCGCCACCAGTCCGAGGGCGCGCAGGAGGTGGGCAATCAGCGCGGTGACGGTCGTCTTGCCGTTCGTCCCCGTCACCGCGATGTAGGGGACGCCGGGCATTGCCCGGAGCGCGACCTCGATCTCGCTGAGCACCGGGACGCCGGCGGAGCGCGCGGCGGCGAGCGGCGGCGCGTCGGGGGGCACGCCGGGGCTCACCACCACGGTGGCGGCGTGGGCGATCCGCTCGAGGTCGTGCCCCGCGCCGACGGCGGAATCGCTGGCGTAGACGCGTGCGCCGGCCGCGGTGAGCAGCTCCGCCACCGCCGTCCCGCTCCGCCCGAGTCCGATTACCGCCACCTCTCCGGCGGCGGCCAGCGGCCCGAGCGCCTCCAACGCCGCCGTCACCGGATCTTCAGCGTCGAAAGCGCGACAAAGGCGCAGAAGATGCCGAGGATCCAGAACCGCACCACCACCCTCGTCTCCGGCCACCCCTTCAACTCGAAGTGATGGTGGATCGGCGCCCGCAGGAACAGGCGGTTGGCCCGAGCATATTCAATCCCGTACGTCCGCTTCCGCCACTTGAAGACCGACGTCTGGAGGATCACCGAGAGCGTCTCGGCCACAAAGACGCCGCCCACGAGCAGCACCAGGAACTCGCTCTTGAGCAGGATCGCCACCGCGCCGAGCGAACCGCCCAGCGCGAGCGCCCCGGTGTCACCCATAAAGACCTCCGCCGGGTGTGCGTTGTACCAGAGGAACCCGATTGCCGAGCCGAAGACCGCCGAGCAGAAGATCGTCAGCTCCCCCGCCCCGCGGAGGTAGATCAGCCCGAGGTACTCCGACGCGTCGAACCGCCCCATCACGTAGGCGAACACCGCCATCGTCAGCATCGCGATCGCCATCAGGCCGGCCGCCAAGCCGTCGAGCCCGTCGGTCAGATTCACCATATTGCTCGTCCCGGTCATGATGAACGTCACGAACGGGAGATACAGCCACGCCCAGGTCGGGACGATGAGCACGTACTTGTAGAACGGCAGCGTAGTGGACGCGCCGGGGAGGTTGTTCACCGGATACTGCCAGAGGATGTAGCCGAGGATGAGGCCAATCGAGATCTGGCCGGCCAGCTTGTAGCGCTCCACGAGGCCGCGGTTCTCCCTCCCCTCGCGCTTCTGCTTGAGCTTGAGGGAGTCGTCGAGGAATCCGATGGCGCCCATCAGCACCGTGACGCCGAGCGCCAGCCAGACGTAGCGGCTGCCGAGCTGCATCCAGAGCACCGTCGCGCCGACCACGGCGGCCAGGATGATCAGCCCGCCCATTGTCGGCGTCTCGCCCTTGCCGGCGTGGGAGTCCGGCGTGCCGGCGCGGATCACCTGGTGCACCGCCTTGGCGCGCAGGGTGCGGAGGATCCACGGCCCGACGACGAACGAGATCAACAGCGCCGTGATCGCCGCCCCCGCCGCCCGGAACGAGATGTAGCGGAAGATGTTGAAGGCACTCTCGTACTGCGTGAGCGGGAAGAGAAAGTGGTACAGCATCAGGTCGTGGCCCAGGTGGTGAGGAGAGGGACGAGGCGTTCGAGCCGGACGCCGCGCGAGGCCTTCAGCAGGATGGCCGCGTCGGGCGCGAGGCGCGGCGCCAGTTTCGGCCAGAGGTCTTCCACATCGGTGGCGACGATCACGCGGTTGTCGCCGTTGGCGACGCCGCCGAGCGCGGCGGCGAAGTCGCCGATCCCGGCGACCAGTTCTGCGCCGCTGGCGAGCGCCGCCTCCGCCACCTCGCGGTGCGCCCGCGCCGCGTGTGTCCCAAGCTCACGCATCGTCCCCAGCACTGCAACGCGTTGACGCCCCTCCCCGACCGTGCGCAACAGCGCGAGCGCCGCCCGCGCCGACGCGGGGTTGCTGTTGTAGGCGTCGTTGAGGAGGAGTGCCCGCCCGAGCGGCCCGACTGTCGAGCGCATGGCCGGCGGCGTCACCGTGGCGATCCCCGCCGCCGCATCGCTCGCCGCCACGCCGAACTCCGCCGCCACCGCGAGCGCCAGCGCGGCGTTCCGCAGGTTGTGCTCGCCGGGCAACGGGACCTCCACGCGTACGCCGTCCCAGTCCAGCCAGCCGCGGCCGTCCGGGTGCAGGCCGTGGGCGCTGGACGCGCGGTCGCCGGCGCCGAGTCCGGCGGTCACCACGCGCCCCGCGCGCGCGCGCGCCTGGGACACGACCTCCGGTTCCGACGCCGGCACCACGGCCAGCGCCACCGCGGCGCAGAGCGCCATCTCCTCGGCCATCACCCCGGCGAGGTCGCCCAACCCCTCAAGGTGTTCCTCCTGCACCGTCGTGATGACGGCGACGTCGGGCCGGATGATCTCGCGCAGCAGGGCAATCTCCCCCGGTTCGTTCGTCCCCGCCTCGACGACGGCGAGGTCGGCGGTGGCGTCGAGGGCGAGGAGCGTCAACGGCACCCCGATGCGGTTGTTGAGATTCCCGGCCGTGGCGTGGACGCGGTAGCGACTGCCCAGCGCGCCGCGCAGCAGGTCCTTGGTGCTGGTCTTGCCGTTGGAGCCGCCGATCGCGATCACCGGTCGCGCCCACGCGTCGCGCCGAGAGCGCGCCAACTGCCCGAGCGCAACCAATGTGTCGGCCACCGCGAAGACCGGCACGCCCGGCACCGGCGCGCGGCGCGGATCGTCCACCACCAGCGCCGCCGCGCCGGCGCGCACGGCGTCGGCGAGGAAGTCGTGGCCGTCGAATCGCTCGCCGCGCAGGGCCACGAAGCATTGGCCGGCGACCAGTGCGCGCGTGTCGGTGGTGATGCCGGTGATCGCGCGGCCGTCGGACGGGCCGTCGCCGAGCGCGAGGGCGATCCGCTCCAGCGTCCAGAACGGGGCGGTCATCGAGCGGCGCCCCGGTTCCCGGCGATGCCCGTGCCCGCACCGCCGCCCGCGCCGAGCAGCTCACGGACGATCTGCGCCTCGTCGAACGGCAGTCGCTCCGTGCCGCGTACCTGGTACGTCTCGTGTCCCTTGCCGGCGAGCAGCACGACGTCCCCGCGGTTACCGCGCGCGCCACCGCGCGCGGCATCTCCCGCAGGCGTGGCGAGGCCGATCGCGTGCGCGATCGCCGTGCGGCGATCCTCGATCCGGTCGTAGCTGCCGGCCGCGAGCGGCGCGACGATCTCGTCGAGGATCCGCTCCGGATCCTCGGTGCGCGGGTTGTCGCTCGTCACCACGAGGTGGTCGGCGCCGGCGCGCGCCGCCTCGGCCATCAGCGGCCGCTTGCCGCGGTCGCGGTCGCCGCCGCAGCCGAAGACCACGATCAACCGTCCCGGCGTGAAGGGGCGGAGCGCGGCGAGGGCGCGCGCCAGCGCGTCCGGCGTGTGGGCGTAGTCGCGCAGCACGGTGGGCTGGTCGGCGAGGAGTTCGAGCCGGCCCGGGACCTGCGGCACCGTCGCGAGACGCGCCGCCACCTGCTCGAGCGGCACCCCGAGCGCCAGCGCCGCCGCGGCGGCGCCGAGCGCGTTGGCCACGTTGAAGTCGCCGATCAGCGGCAGGACCACCGGCCGCGCCCCGTCGGCGGTGCGGAGGAGCCAGGCGCTGCCCCGCGGCGTGTACCGCACCTCCTCGGCGCGCACGTCGGCGGTCGGGTTGGTCGCGCCGAACCGGAGCACGCGCGGCGCCGCCGGGAGGTCGCGCCACGCGGGGTCGTCGGCGTTCACCACCGCGGTGCCGTCGGGCTCGAGCGCCCCAATCAGCGACGCTTTCGCCGCCAAATACGCCGCCATCGTCCCGTGATAGTCGAGGTGCTCGCGCGTGAGGTTCGTGAAGACGCCAGCCGCGAACCGCAGCCCGCGCACGCGCTGCTGCTCGAGCGCGTGCGACGACGTCTCGATGGCGAGGCGCTTGACGCCGCCGTCCACGAGGGCGCGCAGCACGCGCTGGAGTTCGATCGGCCCAGGCGTCGTCAGCCCCGCGCCGCCGGGGAACGGGCGGCCGTCGCCGCTCACGACGCCAAGCGTGCCGATGCTCGCCGCCGGCGCGTCCGGCGTGTCGAGGAGGTGGCGGAGCAGCGCGACGGTCGTCGTCTTGCCGTTGGTGCCGGTGACGCCGACGATGCGCAGTCGGTCGCCGGGGCGTCCGTAGAAGGCGCCCGCGGCGATTGCCGCCGCGGCGCGCGCGTCGCGCACGACGAGCGCCGGCAGCTCCGTGAGCGCCGGGTCCTCGGCGATCACGCACGTCGCACCCGCCGCGGCGACACCGGGAAGGAAGGCGTGGCCATCGCGGACGCTCCCGCGGACCGCCACGAAGCACGATCCGGCGGCGACCGTGCGGCTGTCGTCGGTGAGGGCGCCAATCGTGCCCGGGAGCGTGCCGCGCACACCGACCAGGACCCCCGCCGCGTCGAGCGCGGCGCGCAACGACTCGGTGGCGACCGCAGCGGCCGCGGCGGCCGCGGCGCTCATTGTCCGGCCGTGAGGCGGACGAGCGACCCGGTGGGCAGTCGCGTGCCGGCCACCGGCTGCGTGAGCGGCGCGGCGCCGGAGACGACCCGGACCCGGAATCCCGCGCGGTGCAACTCGCGTACCGCGCGCCGCGTCGAGAGGCCGCGCACATCGGGCACGGTCCGGTCGCCGACGACGACCCGCGCCGGCGCGGTCTCGACGCCGAGCTCGACCACGAACGGCGTCGCGGCCGCCGCCTCGACCGCCGCCGCCGCGCGCACCCGCACGCTCTCCGGCGTCTCGGCCAGCGCCGCCGCACGCCGCCTCGGCGCGTCGGCCAGCTGCCGTCGGTTGAGCGCCGCATCGCGCGCGGCGATCGCGGCCTCGAGCACCACCTTCGTCACCGGCGCCGCCGTGCGGCCACCGAAATACGAGCTGCGCGGGTTGTCGAGCTTGACGAGGATCACGTACTGCGGCTGGTCCGCGGGAAAAAGGCCGACGAAGGTCGCGGTGTAGGCGCCCACCTCGTACCCCCGGCCGTCGGCGCTCGTTCGCCGCGCAGTCCCCGACTTCCCCGCCACCTCGAACGTGGCGAGGTCCGCCCCGGTGGCCGTGCCGTCCGTGACCACGTCGCGGAGGAGGCCGAGGAGGACCGCCGCCGTTCGCTGCGACATCAGGCGCCGGACCACGCGACGCTCGGCGCGCCAGCGCACCTCGCCGTCCGGTGCGCGGATTTCCTTCACCAGCGTCGGCTCCAACAGGTCGCCCCCGTTGGCGAAGGCCGCGTAGGCAATCGCCAGCTGCACCGGCGTCACCGAAAGCTCGTAGCCCATCGCCAGCGACGCCTGCGAGACCCCCGACCACTCGCGCACCGGGTAGAGCCGCCCCGGGGACTCGCTCGGATACGGCAGCCCGGTCGTCATCCCGAATCCGGCGTCGCGGAGCGCCTCGTACTGCTCGCGCGCGCTCAGCCGCGTACTGAACTGCACCATCCCGATATTCGACGACTGCCGGATGACGTCGCCGAAGCTCATCGCGCGGGCGCGGTGCACGTCGCGAATCGTCCGCCCCTTCAGCGTATAGACGCCGTTGTATGTCGGCACCGAGTCGCTGAGGCGGACGCGGCCGCGCTCGAGGAGCGCCGCGGCAACGAACGGCTTCAGCGTGGACCCCGGCTCGAAGGGCTCGGTGAGCGCGGTCGCGCCCGAGGCACGCGCGTTGGCGCGCCGGCTGGCGAGCGCGCGGATCTCGCCGCTGTGCGGATCGAGGACCACGATGTCGCCGCCGGTCGCCCCCATCTCCGCCATCGCGTCGGCGAGCGAACGCTCGACGATGTCCTGCAGGCCCTGATGCAGGGTCAGCACGACGGTGTGCCCGGCGACCGCCGCCGTCCGGTCCTCCGCGGGCGACGTCAGCTGGCGACCGAGGCCGTCCTTCAGCAGCGCCGAGCGCCCCGACCGGCCGCGGAGCAGCGAGTCGAGCGAGGCCTCGATCCCGCCGATCGCCGCGCCCTCGCCGTCCACCACGCCGAGCAGCCGGCGCAGGCCGTCGGTGGACGGCGGCACGCGCTCGCTCGACGCCTGCTGGTGCACCCCGCGCGTGGTCAGGAGGTCGGCCACCTCGGTTTGCAGGTAGCGCCCCGGAAGTTCGACCCACTGACGCGCCGGATCGGTGGCGCGCGCAATCAGGGGCTCGGGGATGCCGATCCGCCGGAGGGCGACGCGGAGCTGGTCGGGCTTTCGCACCTCGCGCGGCGCGACGGCGAGGCGCACCACCTCGCGGCTCTCCACCAGCACCGTCCCGGCGGCGTCGAGGATGGCGCCACGCGCCGCCGGCAGCTCCGCCGACGTCACCTGCTGGACCCGCGCCCGGGTGCGCCAGCGCTCCGTCTCGCCGAGCTGCACCCACGCCGAGCGCCCGATCAGCGCCGCGGCGAAGAGCACGAACGCGCCCTGCACCACGCCGACCCGGCTGATGCGTATCACTTTGGGGGCTGGGGCGGTTCGGGACGCGGAAGGATGATCACGAGACTCTCTGGCGGGATGCGCATCCCGAGGCGGTCCTCGGCGATGCCGGCGAGCCGGGCCCGGCTCGAGGCATCGCGGATTGCCCCATCGAGGGCGGCCTTCCGTGCCTCCAGCGTGGTCCGGCGTTCTTCGAGCGCGCGAAGCTCTCGGGCCTGTGCGATGCCCAGACTCCGCCTCCATATGACGCCCGTGGCCACCAGGACGAAACCGATCAGCGCGAGAAAGACGATCGAGCGGCCGCGCATCGGTCAGGTGCTCCCGTCGGCGCGTCGCCAGACGCGCAGGTGCGCGCTCCGCGCCCGTGGGTTGGCCGCGATCTCGGCCTCCCCCGCCACCACCGGGCGCCGGGTGAGCGTCTCGCCGGCCGCCACGCCGCCGCAGGTGCAGATCGGCTGGCGCGGCGGGCAGTGGCAGGCCGTGCTCCAGTCGCGGAAGGTGTGCTTCACCACCCGGTCCTCGCCGGAGTGGTAGGCAATCACGGCGAGCACGCCGCCGGGGACAAGGCGCTCGCGCAGCGCGGCGAGTCCGCGACGCAGCCCGTCGAGTTCGTCGTTCACCGCGATGCGCACCGCCTGGAAGAGCCGCGCGAACTCCGGCGGTCCGCTGCGCGGCCCGAGCACCGCGCGGATGGCGCCCACCAGGTCGTCGCTCACCGCAAACGGTTGCCGGCCGCGCCGGTGGACGATCTCCTTCGCGAGTCGCCGCGCCTTTGGCTCATCCCCCGCCTCGCCGAAGATGCGCTCCAGCTCCCCAGCCTCGGCGCCATTCAGCCACCCCGCCGCCGTCAACTCGGCGGCGGGGTCCATCCGCATATCGAGCGCGACGCCCGGCCGGAATGAGAAGCCGCGTGCGTCGTCGTCAATCTGTCGCGACGACACGCCGAGGTCGAGGAGGATCCCGTCGAAGCGCTGGCCGGCCAGCTCGGCGACGTCGTCAATGGCGTCGTGATTCCCCGCGACCGGCACGAAGCGGCCCTCGGCGGCGAACCGGACGAGCCGCGCGCTGGCCGCGGCGAGTGCCGTCGGATCGCGGTCGAGTCCGGTGACCGAGTGGCCGCGTTCGAGCAGCGCCTCGGCGTGGCCGCCGCCGCCGAGCGTGCCGTCGAGGATCCGCGGCGCGTCACACAGCGCCTCGCACACCTCGGCGACGAGCACCGGCGCGTGCCACGCGCTGTCGTGCGCGGCGGCGGGCGCCCGGACCTTCATTGGATTGGCGCTACTTGCAGAACGCCTTGATCTGGCTCCCCACGTACTCCGAGATCTGCGGCACCGCACCCATCAGCTGGGCCGTGGCGTCGGGGTTGAAGGCGCCGCCTCCCGGCAACGCGATCTGCGCGACGATCAGCGCCTCCTCCGCGACCCGCGCCAGCGCACAGCTCTTCGGCGCCACCGCCACCGTCGCCGCCGTCTGCCCCAGCGTCACCGCCGCCGCGCCAAGGATGAACTTCACCCGGGACCGTGTCTCCGGCGATGCCTGGACCCGCGCCCGCCGGGCCTCCGGCGGGCCCACGCTGTCGCGGAGCATCGCCACGCTGTCCGACCACTGCAGCAGCGCCACCGATTCCTGGAGAACCGTCACGTTCGTGTCGGCCACGCCACGCAGGCGCTTCTGGTTCCCGATCCCCGAGGCGAGTGAGGCGATGAAGTCGGCGTTGTCCCCGACCTGCGTCGCCATCCGCAGCGCGGCGAGCGCGCTGTCGGACTCCTGCAGTTCGATGTATGCCTGCGTGACCTGGATCCAGCCGTTCGGGATGTTGGGATTGATCTCCAGCGCCTTCCGCGCCGCGGCGACCGACTCCCGCACCTGCCCCGACGTGCGGAGCGTCTGCGCGTAGAGCTGCCAGAGGTCCGGGTTCCGCGGGAACTTCACCGTGCCGCGCCGCGCCGCGTCGGCCGCCATCGTCGGCTGGCTGTCAGCCATATAGAGCGCCGTCAGTCGCGTGAAGAATGGCTGATCGGCCATCGCGGTGTCGAGCTGGATCATCTCCTCGCCGGTCGCGATTGCCGGCTTGTAGTCGCCCGCCGAGCTCAGGATGAGGAACTGCAGGCGCACGAGCGCGACGTCGCCCGGGTTGTCCTGCACCGCCTTCAGCACGATCTCCTTGGCCACGTCATAGCGCCGGCTCGCCGCCAGCGCGTCCACCACCTGCGTCGCCAGCGTCGTGTTGTTTGGCTCCGCCGCCAGCAGGCGGACGAGGAGCTCGTTGGCACGGTCCACGTCACCGTTGGCCTTATGCGCGTCGGCGGCCATCGCCAGCGCGTTTCGGCTATTCGGATCAATGGCCAAGATCTCGTCGGCCACCTTCAGGATCTCGTCATGGCCGGCCTGCTGCCGCGCGAGCACGTTCAGCTTGCAGTACCGGACGAGCGTGGCGTCGGGGTAGTCCTCAATCGCCTTGTCCGCCTCGGCCAATGCCTGCGCGTAGCGCTGGTTGCGGGCGTGCTCCAGGCAGCGACGTTCCTGGACGAGCTGACGGCGCGCGTCCTGCACGGAGCGCACCAGGCCGACCGCCGCGCGTTCGGGACGGGTCCCCCGCGACGGAGGCAGGGGCTGTGTCAGCGTCGCATCGCGGGTCAGCACGAGTTGGGCGTCCACGCGGTAGCGGCCGTCGGCCTCGCGCGTCACCGAGCCGCGGATGTATTCGTCGGCCCGCTGGAACTTGGCGAGGGAGTTCTCGTCAGTCCGGCCCAGCTGCTCGTTGGTCGGGTACCCCGACTGCTCGAGGAGCGCGACCAACTGTTCCTTGTCAATGACCCAGAGGACGGGACCGGGATAGACCTGGATGAGGCGCTCGCGCAGCGCGTCGGAGGCCGCCGGGCCGGCAATCCGGTCCGACGAGCGGAAGACCTGCACGGTCATGAACGGCGTGTCCGGCCGCGGCGGGCGCCGGACGGCGTTGGCCTGCGCGCCGGCCGAGGCGCAACCGAACACCGCGAGGGTCGCGGCGAGCGATGTCAGCGCACGGAATTGGAACCGAGCCGTCACAAGTATCTCCTCCAAGGAGTTGAACTCTCTACCCCGTCGCAGCACGGCACGGTTCCCGTGCTCGGCGGGGCATGGGCGAAGAGGGACTCGAACCCCCGACACCCTGCGTGTAAGGCAGGTGCTCTAACCAGCTGAGCTATTCGCCCGGCGTTTCGACCTTCGACCCGCCGCGGCGCGTCACTTCAGGATCGCCACCGGGATCAGGATGCAATACGCAATCACCAGCAGGATCGGCGCCAGCGTCTCGCCACCCCTCCATAGGTCCGCATACCCGGCAAGCAGCGTGGCGGCCGAGAGGCCCCACCATACCGCGGGATGGGAGAGCGGACCCCGGGAGCTTGTATCGTGTTCTGCCATAGGGGGATGAGTCTAGGATGCCCTCTAGGTGCTGTCAACCAAGGGCTCCCGCATTCACGAACCCTTAATCCGGTCGTCATCGCCGGGAACGCTCCCCGTTTCGCCGAGGAGCGCGGCGAGCGCCCCGGTGCGCTCCCGCTCGCTCGCCTCGCGGTCCGCCTCGCGCAGCCGCTCGAGGCGGCGCCGGGTCCGCGCCCGCCGCTGCCACCAGAGCGGGCCGAGGAGAACGGTCAGGCCGAAGGCGAGGAGCGAGAGGTCCGCCGCGAGCGCCAGCGCGCCAAACTGTCGCCTGACGCGGCTCCGCCAATGTGCCTCGAAGTCCACCGTGGACATCCCGTGGGCGCGACGGAGGGCCCGCTCGAACGACCCTTCCCGGCGCCAGTGGTCGAAGAGCAGCGCGAGTCCGCGCTCCGGACTCAGCGTGGCGAGCTCGGCGACCGCGCGGTGCGCCAACGCGTAGGAGCGCTGGGCGGTCTGGGACCCGCGGTAAAACCCCGAGTCAAGTCCGTCCAATGTCGGCAGGCCCCTCCAGACGAGACCAAAGCTCGTGGCCAGCACTTCGTCGCGCCCCCACTCCCCCGCCGCGAACGACGCGTAGCCTTCGTCGAACCAGCGGGGCACTCCGGGACCGAGCGCCTCGTAGAGCGCCAGATGCGCCAGTTCGTGCCGCAACGTCACGCGCGGGTCGCCGCCGGCCGCCGCCGCGTCGCGGCCCCGCATCACGATCCGCTGGGCCCGCGGGAACGCGATCGCCTCGCCCCATTCCGGCGCCCCCTCCCCCACCCACTCCCGGAACCGCCGCTCGTCGGGCGCGATTGCGATCAGCACCGCCGCCGCCGGCCGCGGCAGTCCGGGAAAGCTGTCCTGGGCCATCGCGGCGGCGAGGAAGGTCCGCGCGAGCCGCATCTCGCTGGGATAGGCAATCACGGTGAAGCGCCCCTCTCGCAGCGTGCCAGCCCCGGGCGGGACAAACTCCTGCGCCGGCGCCGGAGACGCCACCGACGCGACAATGCCGGTCGCCAGCACGACCGCCTGCGCGACCGCCACCAGCCACCGCCGGGCGGTGCCGCGCGCCGCGCGGCCACGGGCGCTCAACTCGGCCGCGGCAACTCCCCGCCTGCCTCCACCAACTTGAGCGTCTCCGCGCACTTCTTGCCCCACGGGTTGAATTTGTTCACCGCAAATCCCTTCTGCCACGCCGCCTTGGCCTCGTCCCGCTCGTCGTTGTACCAGTGCGCCCGCCCCAGCTCGTAGTACGCCTCGATCAGGTTCGGCCCGAGCACCAACGTCTTGTTGAAGAAGGTCTGCGCGTCCTCGTACATCTCACGTTCGAGGTAGACGAGCCCGAGGTAGAAGTGCGCGTAGAGCGTCGCCTTCCGGTCGTTGTCCAGCCGGATCGCCTTGGAGAGATGCTCAATCGCCTCGCCAAAGATCTTCTTCTTCAGGCAGATGTAGCCCACGTTGATCCGCGCCAGCGCGTTGGCCGGCTCCCGCATCAGCACCTTTTGGAAGTTCATCAGCGCGTCGTCGTGCTTCTCCTGCAGCATCTGCGCCCAGCCGAGCAGCGCCTCGCTCTGCGGGTCGCCCGGGGAGAGCTCGATCGCCTTCACCAGCGCCGTCTCCGCCCCCTCGTAGTCGCCGAGCGAGAGCCGGCTCCAGCCCTTCTCGATGAACGTGGACGCCCCGATGTGGTCGGCGTGGACCACCGGCTTCTCGGCGGCGAACTGCGGCGCCGCCGTCCCCTCCGCCGCCTGCTGCGCCTTCCACTTGTCCACCAGGAGCTTGACGTTGTCCTTCAGCGTCGTGAGCTCGGCGAGCTGTGTCTCGAGCGTCTTGAAGAGGCCGACGATCTCCGCCTTCACGACCGCGCGGTCGTCCGGCGCCAGCCCGGCGTCGAGCTTGCGGTCAATGGCGGCGAACTGCGCCTTCCACGCCGCCAGGGTCTCATCCGCCATCGGCGCCCTCCGCTGCCACGGCCTTCCGCATCGCGATCCGCTCCGTTGAGGTCACCAGGCGCCCGAGGTCGAGCAGCACGAAGAGCCGCTCGTCCCGCCGGACGATGCCCTGCACGAACTCCCGCGCCAACCCGCGATACACCGACGGCGGCGTCTCGATCGCGCCCGACTCCACCGTCAGCACCTCGTGCACCGCGTCCACCACAATCCCGACCGGCCCGTCCTCGAAACCCACCAGGAGGATCCGCGCGCGATCCGCATCCGTCACCCCGCCCAGCGCGAGCCGCTCGCGGAGGTCGAGCACCGGCACCAACCGGTCTCCGGGCGCAATGACGCCGCGCAGCCACGACGCCGTATTGGGCAGTTGGCGCGGCACCGCATAGCGAAGCACGCGCTCGACCATCGCGATATCCACCGCGAAGAGCTCGGTCGCCGTCTCGAAGGTCACCAGCTGGCGGCGCGTCGCCGCAGTCGTCGTCATTGGATGCTCCCTACGTGCAAAATATCCTCGGCGACGCCGAGAAGGGCGGTCGTGTCCACGCTGGCGATCAGGCGGCCGTCGTGCCAGAGGAGCGCGCGGAGGAGTCCGGCGCGCTCGGTCGCCGCGGGGACGGGACGCTCCTCGGCCGGCGAGAAATGCCGTACCTCCTCGACGTCGTCCACCCAGAGCGCAAAGTCGCCGCGCACCGCCCGGAACACGAGCGCCGCGCCCGGGCCGCTGCCGTCGCGGCCGATCCCGAGCACGCGGCGGGTGTCGAGGACGGGGATCCAGCGGTCCCGCACCAACAGTTGGCCGGCCACGCCGTCCGGCATCAACGGAAGTGGCGCCACCGCCGGCGCGTCGAGCACCACGATGACGTCGGCGACGGCCAGGGCGATCCGCTCCGGCCCCAGTCGCGCCACGAGGAGGCGCCCGCTCATCGTTCGTCCCCGAGTGCGGCCACCGCGCGCTCGACGGCGCCCGCCATCTCCCGCAGAGGCACCTCCCGATCGGCGTGCAGGAGCGCCTGCGCCGGCATCCCATAGATGATCGAGGTCGCCTCGTCCTGGACCAGCGCGCGGCCGCCGGCGTCGTGGATCGCGCCCAGACCCTCGACGCCATCGCGCCCCATTCCGGTGAGGATCACGCCGACCGCGTGCGCGCCGAAGCAGTGCGCCACCGACGCAAAGAGCGGGTCCGCCGCCGGTCGCACGCCGTGCACCGGCGGCTCGTCGGAGAGGACGAATCGCACCTCCGCCGCCTCGCGCCGCACCCGCAGGTGCCGGCCGCCGGGGGCGAGATACACCGCGCCAGCGCGCAGGAGCTGACCGTCGCTCGCCTCCGACACCGGGAGCGCGGCGAGTTGGTCGAGCCGGCGCGCCAGGCCTTCCGTGAAGCCCGGCGGCATATGCTGCACGACGATCACCGCCGCGTCGAGCGTCGCCGGGAGCCCGGGGATCACCTCGGCCAGCGCGCGCGGCCCGCCGGTGGACGCAGCGATGGCCACCGCGCGCCGGGCGACCGCCGCCGGCGCGCGCCGCGCCGCCGGCGTCCGGTACCGCGGCCGCGCCAGCACCGACACGCCGGCGAGGTTCGTCCGCGCGGTCTCGCGCAGCACCTCGTGGAGCCGCGGCGCCACCGTCGCCCACCCCGCCGGGGTTTCCTGCGTCGGCTTGCGCACGAACTCCACCGCGCCGAGCTCGAGCGCCCGGATCGTCAGGTCCACGGTGCCCCGCGTCGTCGCCGAGCTCAGCATTATCACCGGCCGCGGACACTCACTCATGATGTAGCCGAGCGCCTGCAGGCCATCAATCCCCGGCATCTCGATGTCGAGCGTCACCACGTCCGGATCGAGCGCGTGCACCATCTGCAGCGCCTCCTCCCCGTCGCGCGCGACGCCGACGACGCGGAAACCGCCGAAGCCGTCCACCAGCTCGCGCACGATCGTCCCGATCAGCTGGCTGTCGTCCACCACGAGCACGGTGCGGACCTCAGAGGACACGTTGCCCCCCGCGCACCCCGCGCACGGTGAGGTCCCCGGTCGCGACATCGAACGTGATGCTCCGCCCGCCATTGCCGCCGGTATCCTCGGCGACGATCGGGATCCCGGCGCGCGCCAGCGCGGCGCGGGTCGCCACCACGTTCCGCTCGCCCATCTGGCCGGTCGAACTCCCGAGCAGCTGTCCGAAGAGCGCGGCGCCGCCGGCGATCTTGGCGACGAACGGCGGCCGCCCGCCCTGCGCGCGGAGCCCTTCCAGCAACATCGGCACCGCCTCGCTCGCGAACCGTCCGGGGTTGGAGGCGTCGCGCGCCACCGACGGATCGGGGAGCAGGACGTGCGCGAGGCCCCCGACCCGCTGCCGCGGATCGTAGAGTGTCACCGCCACGCACGACCCGAGTCCGATCGCCACGAGCCGTGCGTTGCCGCGCGCGACCGCGTGATGCGCGATGCGCACGTGGTGGTCGCTCACCGCTCGGCACTCCGCCGGAAGATCCGACTGCGCTGGTCCACCGTCTCGAAGAGCGCGCGCACCGGCCCGAGCAACGTCTCGACCTTCCCGAGGATGAGGATCCCGCCCGGGGCGAGCGCCTCGTGGAAGCGCCGGACCAGCGGCTCCTGGCTCACCCGGTCGATGTAGATCAGCATGTTCCGGCAGGAGACGAGCTGCAGGCCGAGCGCCGGCGCCGGCTCGCTGAGCAGGTCGCGACGTTCGACCCGCACGAGTGCCCGGAGCTCGGGCACCGCGGCGTGGGGCGCGTCCGGCGAGAAGTAGCGCGCCAGCATCGCCGGCGGCGTCTCGGCGAACGCCTCGGCCGGATAGACCCCGCGTTCGGCGGCGGCGAGCGAGCCGCGGTCAATGTCCGACCCGATGATCGTCGTCCGTGCCAGCCGCGACACGGTACGCGTGCGCTCGGCGTGCGCGTGGAGGATCGCCGCGAGCGTGTAGAGCTCCTCGCCCGACGCGCAGCCGGCGCTCCACGCCGTGAAGCGCGTCGGCGACCCCTCCCAGAGCGGCGGCAGGAACGTCTCGGCGAATGCCTCCCAGACCGGGGCGTCGCGGAAGAGCCGCGTGACGTTGATCGTCAGCGCGTCGAGCAGGCGGTCGTACTCGGCCCGATCGCGATCGAGGAGCGCCGCGTAGTCGCCGTAGTCGGTCGTGCCGCTCGCCCGCATCCGCACCGCGATCCGGCGACGGAGGCAGCCGTCCTTGTAGCTGGCGCACCCAAAGCCGCGGTCGCGGGCGATCTTCTCGGTCAGCGCGCGAAAACCCTCGTCGTCGGTCCACTCGGCGGACATCAGCCCCCGCGGAGCGCCGAGCGGCGGGCGTTGGCCGCCGCGTGCGTCGGGTCGAGAAGGAGCGCGTGGTCGAACGCGGCGATCGCCTCGGCATGTTCGCCAGCCGCCTCTCGCAGCGTCCCGATCCGCGCCCAGACCTCGGGCCCGAGGGTCTCGTGATGGCGCACCGCGCGGAGATACGACTCGAGCGCCTTCTCGTTCAGGCCCTGCTCGAGGAGGAGGTCGCCGATATTCCGGTGCAGGCTCGCCAAGCCGGGATCCTCCTGCAACCCGCGTTCGGCGGCGCGCAGCGCCGCCTCGGCGCGGCCGGGGGGGGGGGGGGGGGCGGGGCGGGCGCGGG
>JBBDYC010000010.1:74407-75847 GCA_040901985.1 Gemmatimonadaceae bacterium | reverse complement strand
CCCCCCCCCCCCCTCGGCGCGGCCGGCCGTCGCGAGGGCGACGGCAAGGTTGTTGTGGAGGGCGGCCGCGTGCGGGTGCGCCTCGGTGCCCTCGGTCAGCAGGGCGATCGCCTTGTCGAGCTGGCCGGCCAGCGCCGACGCGAGCGACGCCTCGTGGAACCAGACCGCCGACGGCGGCCGCGTGCCGTAAAAGGGACGCGCGTGCATGAAGTGCGCATCGGCCTCCGCGAACTCGCCCCGGCGCAACGCGAGCACGCCGAGCGAAAGGTGGATCCGCGGCTCCTCCTCCCCGCCCTTCGCGAGCGCCTGGGCAAGGGCCGCACGCGCCTCGTCCTCGCGGCCGAGGCGTTCGAGCGCGAGCGCCATATTGTGGAATACCGCTGGCTTGGCGCCTCGCTGCCGCCCCGCCGCCTCGAAGTGCGTCAGCGCCTCCGCCCACTTGCCGAGCCGCAGGTGCGCCACGCCGAGGTGGAACCGCGCGCCAAGGTCGTCGGGCCGCAGTTCGGCGACGCGCCGGAACTCGCGCACTGCCTCGTCGAGCATCCCCGTCCGGTAGAAGGCGAGTCCGAGGTTCCGGTGCTCCTCGATCCGCACGTCGGTGGCGACCTCGTCGGTCGCCTTCGACTTCCCCACCCGGTGGAGGTAGCCCGCCGTCGCGAGGCCGAAGAGGGCCTTGCCGACCTCGAACTCCACCAGCCCCGACGCGTCCACCAGCCCGGCAACGTCGGTGCGGCTGTCAATCAACGGCAGCAGCGTCTGCTGCTCGGCCGTCAACTTCGGGGAGCTCTCCGCGAGGCGCCGCCGATCCACCTCGAACACGATGTCGAACGAGGGGATCTTCTTCTCGATCAGGCTCCACTCGTCCACCCGCCGCGCGCCCTCGAGCAGCAGCGACTCGGGGTTGATCGCGACGAGCAGGTCCTGCTCCTCGGGGCGGATGTCGGACTCGAAGTTGAACGACCCCTCGGCCCAGGTGAAGAGGAAGTACACCGCCTCCTCGATCTGCACACGGATCTGCGCGTTGAGCTGCTCACGCGTGATCATCTCGTGCTCCACCAGCAACTCGCCGAGCCGCTTGCCCCGCTCGTGCGACTGCAGCTCGATGGCCTCGTCGAGCCGCTCCTGGGTGAGCAGCCCGCTCTTGACGAGGATGTCGCCGAGCCGGTCGCGCCGGTTGACGATGGACGCGTAGCTGATCTTGCCCTTGTCGAAGAAGATCGAGCCGAAGTTGTTGCGGTGCGTCACCGAGAGGCAGCCGCTCTTCTTGCCCATCGCGAGGAGCTGCAGGACGTCGGGGAGCGACGCCTCCTTGAGCGAGCCCTTGATGGCCATCAGCGCAGCTCCTCGATCAGCCGGCCGCCCACATCGGCCCATTCCCAGACCACGCGCTCGCGGTCGAGGAAGGTCGGGTCGCCGGTCTCGGTCGCCGCGGCGGCGGCC
>JBBDYC010000010.1:47080-74397 GCA_040901985.1 Gemmatimonadaceae bacterium | reverse complement strand
GGGGGGGGGGCGGGGGGGGGGCGGGGGGGGGGGGGCGGCGGGGGGCGCCTGGGGGGCGGGCGCGGGGGCGCCGAGTCCGAGTTCGTCGCGCGCCAGCGCCGCGTCGAGACCCATCCCGCGCGCGTCGGCCGCCGCGGCGAGCCGATTCACCAGCCCGATCAGCTCGCGCACGCTCTGCACCGGCGAGTCGCAGACCACGTCGAGCAGTTCCGGCGGCGCCGGCCGGCCAAGGCCGGCCAGGAAGCGCGACGCGAGCTTCTCGCGCAGTGCGCGGTCCGGGGACTGTATCTCCGCCACCAGCCCGCCCTCGAAGCGCGACCGAAGCCGCGCCGCCAGGTCGGGGATCTCCGATGGCAGCCGGTCGCTCGAGAGGACGATCTGCTTGCCCTCCTCGGCGAGCGCGTTGAAGACGAAAAAGAACTCGTCCTGCGTGCGTTCCTTGCCGGCGAGGAACTGGACGTCGTCCACCAACAGCGCGCCGGCCGCGCGGTAGCGCGACCGCCACCGTTCCACCGTCCCGCCCTGGATTGCCGCGATCAACTCGTCCACCAGCGTCTGCGCGTGCACGCAGGCGACGGCAATCCGCCCCTCCGACGCGATCGCGATCGCGTTCCCGATTGCGTGCAGGAGGTGGGTCTTCCCGACCCCGCTCGGGCCGGTGATGAGGAGCGGGTTGTAGCGCGTCGCCGGCGCCGCGATCACCGCGTCGGCCGAATGCACCGCGAGTTGGTTGGCCGTGCCCAGCTCGAAGCCGTCGCGCGTGAACGCGGGGTTCGGGCCGCCAGGCGGCATTTCGCCGGCGAGCGCCTTCTCGAGCAGGTCCTCCGCCTCCTTCAGCCGTTCGGGGTCGCGGAAGAGCTCGTGGCCGCCAAGCGCGCGGTCCACCGTCGTCGCCTCGGCCTCGAGCGCGCGCAGGTGGTCCACCGCCTGCACGTACATCGCCACCAGCGCCTGGACGTCGGGGTCCTTCGGCAGGCCAAGCGCCCGCTCCAGTACAGCGGTCCGGTATCCCTCGCCCCTCCAGTAGGCGATCACCTCGCGCAGACGCACCTGCCACGACTCGACCTGCTGTTGCACCACCGCCGCGACGTCGGAGAGGAAGCTCTGGAACTCGCCCGACGGCCGCAGCGCGGCGGTGTCGCCCGGTGTCGGCGTCGGTGCGGCACCCGGACGCGCGCCCATCGCGTCCTGCGCGACCCAGGCGTTGAGGCGCCCCTGGAGCTCGCGCACGCTCGCGACTTCGCGCTCGGCGAGCGCGGCGAGCGTCTCCTCGGGCGCCTCGATCTCCCGCTCGGCGCAGGCGGCGCGGAGGATCGCGACGCGCGTCTCGTATTCGGGGAGGCCGACGTCCACCACGAGGCCCCCGGCCAGGCGGCCGATCAGCCGTTCGTCCACATCGGCGATCTCGGCCGGCGGCCGGTCGCACGCGCAGACGATCTGGCGGCCCTCCTCCTGCATCGTCGTGAACAGCCGCAGCAGCTCGGCCTGCATCTCCCGCCGGCCGGTCACGAACTGCAGGTCGTCGAGCAGGAGAAGGTCCACCCGTGCCAGGCGGCCGCCGAAGGACGTCGTCTCGCCGGCGCTCACCGCGGCGTGAAACTGCTCGGAGAACTCGTCGAGCGTCATCGCCAGCACCTCGGCCGCCGGCTGCAGCGCGGTGAGCAGATGCGCCGTCGCGGTGAGCACGTGCGTCTTGCCGAGGCCCGATCCGCCGTAGATGAAGAGCGGGTTGTAGGTCGTGCCCGGCGCCTCGGCCACCGCGCGCGCGGCGGCGGCGGCCATCCGGTTCGCCGCCCCGACCACCAACCGCTCGAACGTCAGCCGCGGATCCAGGCGCACGTCAGCCGCCTCGGCCGGCGCTGAGCTTGCGCAGCACCAGCTCGGAGATGCCGCGCAGCGTCTCGAACACCCCCGGGCCGTGCAGGGCGTCGGCGGCAAACGACGGCACGCCGCGGAAGTTGAGCGCCTCCTCGAGCTCCGGCACCGGCGTGATCAGTTCCGGCGGGAGGTCCTGCTTGTTGTACTGGATCACGAGCGGCATCGTCCGCGCGTCCACGCCCTGCTCGGCGAGGTTCGCGTGGAGGTCCTGGAACGACTCGATGTTCTCCTGCAGCTGGCGCGACTGGCTGTCGGCGACGAAGACCACCCCGTCGGCACCCTGCAGCACCAGCTTGCGCGTCGTCTGGTAGTAGACCTGGCCGGGCACCGTGTAGAGCTGGAAGCGCGTGGTGAATCCCGAGATCGCGCCGAGGTCGATCGGCAGGAAGTCGAAGAAGAGCGTCCGGTCGGTCTGCGTGGCGAGCGAGACCATCTGCCCCTTGCGGTCGCCCGGCACCTGGCCGTGGATGTAATGCAGGTTGGTCGTCTTCCCCGACCGCCCCGGGCCGTAGTAGACGATCTTGCAGGTGATCTCGCGGGTCGCGTAGTTGACGAGGCTCACGGTGGGGTCGGTGAATGGTGGAGGACCGTGACGGGCATCAGCCCCTCCCGAACAGTTGAGCGAGGTTGCGATTCAGGTCCTGCTCGAAGTTCTCGGCGAGCGCCGGCGCGTCGTCGGTCGGTGCCGGCGCTGCCGCCGCGGCGGCCGCCTGCAGTTCCTTGACGTAGAGCTGGACGATCCCCAGCGAACTCTCGGTGTCGAAGACGGCGAGCACGAGGAGCATCGTCCCGCTGAGCGGCACCTGTCCGAGGTACATCTGGCGGGTCTTCCCCCCGTAGTGCAGGCCGCGGAACGGCGTCCCGTCCACCATCGTGCCGAGATGCTCGGCCGACGCATTGATCGCCGCCGAGAGCGCGCAGGCGGTCTGCACGTCGAGCGACCGCTTGAAGCCCACCTGGGCCAGGACCTGCCCGCTCGATTGCATCAGGATCGCGAGTTGCAGCCGCGCGTCATCGACGAACCGCTTCAGCGGCGCGTCGGCCCAGCCGACCGCGAGCGAGTGGCGGATCACAGGCCCCCCGCCGCGCGCAGGAGTTCGACGCGCACCAGCCCGAGGTTGACCCGCGGTTCGGCGACGGCGACGATGACGAGGCCGTTGCGTCCGGCGGCGAACACCCGCCCGTCCTCCGCCTCGAGCTCGCAGAAACTGACCGCGCCGAAGCCGGCGGCGGCCGCGGCGCGCGCCGCCTTGCGGTAAAGCGACGCCGTCAGCGCGGCAAAGGCGGCGGTGTCCACGCCGATCTGCGCCGTCCCGTCCACGACGATGCCGTCCTCCTCCGCCACGACGAGGCACGCGGTCACGCCGCGATGCCGCGTGACCGCGCCGACCAGGGCGCCGAACGCGCTCACGCGGCACCCCCGAGCCAACGCTCCGCCTGGGCGACGCACTGCTCGAGCGTCCGCCGGACGAGGCCGAGCGGTACCTCGCGCGGCGCCGCGACGAGCGCGATCGCGTCGCCCGCCGGCGCCATCGCCACGGTCGCCGCCTCGCTCTCGAGCGCAATCCGGGTCCACGCGCCGAGCCCGAAGTGGCGCATCGCCCGCGCCGCCTCGTCGCTGACGCCGGAGAGGTGCGCCCCGATTACCGCCCCGAGGTCCTCCCCGGCCGCAGTCTCGTAGCGGCCGGCGACGACCAGGCCGTCGGCGTCGAGGAGGAGCGCCACCTGCGCGCTCCCGCCAAGCAGGCCGTCGAACAGCGTCGCCGCACCGGCGGCGCCCACCGGCGGCGCCGCCCACGGCGCCGGAGACGGCACGGTCGGCGGCTCGCCGCCGCCCCGCGCCGCGCGCGCCGCCTGCACCGCCTGCCACGCCGATTCCAACGCCGGGTCGTCCGGGCTCGCCGCGCGTGCCACCCCCAGATGCCGCTCGGCCTCGTCGTACCGGCCCTGCTGGTAGCGGAGGAAGCCGAGGCCGCGGTGCGCGGCGCCGAAGTCGGGGACGCGCGCGAGCACCGCCTGCCACGCCGCCTCGGCCGCCGCGGCGTCGCCCTGCGCGAGTGCGATCCGCGCCACGAGGTCGTGCGCATCGGCGCGATCGGCGTGCCGCTCCGCGCCGCGACGCGCCACCCGCGCCGCGTGCGCGAGGTCGTGCCGCGCCAGCAGCGCCTCGGCCAGCGGCAGGAAGACGAGACTCCCCGGATCGGCCGCCAGCGTCTCGCTCAGCGTGCGGATCTCCTCAGCGCTCATCGGGCACCTCCCGCGCGAGGATCTGGTGCAGCCGCGACGCCACCGCGATGCCCTCGCGGATCACCGCCGCGCCCGCGTACGCCGGCGTGGACTCGAGGAAGCCGGCCCAACTGGCGATCCCCTCGGCGAAGGCGCCGCGACGGAACGCCGCCGCGCCGTTCGTCACCGGAGCCGGCAGCACGCCGAGTGGCGTCGCGTGGCCGGATGGCTGGGTGCCGCGCGGCAGCGGCGCCGGCGCGCTCGCGCGCGGCGGCTGGCGCAGCAGCACCACGCCCGTGCTCACCATCCCGTACACCATCCGCGCCACGTCGAACTCGCTCATCGCCAGCATCCCCGAGATCGTCCGGAGATCGGTCCGGCCGTCAATGCACGACAGCACCTTCCACTCCTGCGGCAGCAGGTCGAGCAGCGCCGGATCCCCGGACTCCACCGGCGCCAGGTCGGGAATCACCGAGAGGTTCGGCACCCGGTCGGCGATCCGCGACCACTCATCAATCCGTCGCGCGCCCTCCATCAGCAGCGACGCGGTGGCGATCGGCGCGCTCGCCTCGCGCAGCACGTCGTCGTCCAACCCCTCGTCGAACCGGAAATGCCCCTCCGACCACGACATCAGCTCGAACACTACCGCCTCAATCTGCAGGCGCATCTGCCGCTCCATCTCGCGCGGCGTCACCAACTCGAGCGCCACGAGGATCTCGCCGACGCGCCGCCGGTCGCCCTGCTGCTGCAGCTCGCGGACCCGGAGCAGGTCGGCGTCGGTCAGCCGCCCCGACCGGACCAGCAGGTCGCCGATGCGGTGCGGATTGGACTTGATGGTCGCCGCGATCACCTTGCCGTTCTCGAACCAGACCCGACCCTCGTTGTCGCGCAGCGCCGACGTGACGGTGAGCGTCCCCGTCTTCCGGCTCAGGTCGAGCAGCTGGAAGACGTCGTGGATGCCGAGTTCCTTGAGTGGGCCCTCGATGGCCATCAGTCCCCCGCCTCGCCGTCGCCGCCTTCGAGGCGATGCTGGACCGACCGCGCCTCGCGGAACGCGCGGCGCGCGAACTCGCCGTTCGGCTCGATTTCCGCCACCCGCCGGAAGCAGGCAACCGCCTCGCGGTAGCGCTTCTGCGCCGCCAGGAGGAGGCCCTGATGGAAGATCGCGCCGACGTGCGCCGGGTCGAACCGCAACACGCGTTGGAAGGCGATCGCGGCGTCGTCGGGACGTCCCTGCTCGAGCAGCAGTTCCCCGAGCGCGACGAGGCCGTCGAAGCTGTACGGGTCGCGCTCGAGGAACTCGATCAGCAGCGTCAGCGCCTGGGCCGGCCGGCCCTGGGCGCGGTGCAGCGCGGCGAGGGCGAGCGTGGCGTCGGCATAGGTCGGCACCGCGTCGAGCGCGGCGAGCAACTCCTGCTCGGCCTCGACGAACCCGCCGCGCTGGAGCAGCAGCTGCGCGAGGTCGTAGCGCACGGCCGCGAAATCGCCGTCGAGCGTGAGCGCGTGCCGGTACGCGGCAATCGCCGCGTCGAGGTTGCCCAGCGCCCGCGTCACGTTGCCAATCCCGCGGAGCACCTCGGCGCGCTCGGGCGCCACCCGCCGTGCCCGGTCGAGCACTTCCAGCGCGCCCTCGGCGTTGCCCCCCTCGAACCGCGCCGTCGCGATCAGCATCAACGCATCGGCATCGTCGGGGAGCACCGCGAGCAGCCGCTCGGCCGGCTCGACCGCGTCGCCGCCGCGGCCCAGGCTGAGCAGCGCCTGCGTCTCGCCGCGCAGCGCCTCGGGATGGTCCGGCGCCACGCGCCGCGCCGCCTCGAAGCGCTCGAGCGCGTCGCCCCACGCCCCCTGCCGGCCGAACGCCTCGCCGAGCAGGACGTCGCCCTGCACCGGGTCGGCACCGCGCCCCATCGCCCGCCGCACTTCGGACATCGCCCGGTCCACCAGGCCCTTCGACAGGTAGTCCACGGCGAGCGCGTAGGGGTCGCCGCTGACCGCCTCCGGCGCCGCGTCCTCGGCCGCGACCTCCGGCTCCAACTGCTTGAAGATCGTGTCGAGCAGCCCCGAATCGAAGGTGAAGGTGTCCACCCCCGTGCTCATCCGTTGCTCGCCACCGAGGTCGGGGACGACGGTGAGGTCGGGATCCTCGTACTCGAGGTCTATCGCCAGCGCGAAGCTCTGCGCCACGTAGTACGGGTCGATCTCCAACGCCCGCTTCGTCTCGCGGAGCGCGCCCGGGTAGTCGCCGAGGTTGGAGAGCGTAAAGCTCAGGTTGTAGTGCGCCTCGGCGTAGTCCGGGTCGGACTGGATTGCCCGCGCGAACGCCGTCCGCGCCTCCTCGAACTTCCGCAGTTCGGCCAGCACCATCCCGACGCCGTTCCAGGCGATCGCCTGGTCGGGGTCGTGCTCGAGCACGTACCGGTACGCCTCGAGCGCGAGCTGGTAGCGTTTCCCGCGGACGAGCAGGAGGGCGATGTTGAGCCGCGCCTTCACGAAGCCCGGCGACTGCGCGAGCGCCTCGCGGAACTCGTCCACCGCCTCGTCGGAGCGGCCGGCGTGGAAGTGCGCCACGGCGAGGTTGTTGCGCGCAATCGCGTAGGTCGCGTCGGCCTCGAGGGCGCGCCGGTAGCTCTCCGCCGCGCCCGCGTGGTCGCCCGTCTGGTGCAGCGCCACGCCGCGCTCGTTCCACAGCTTGGGGCTGTCGGCGCGGTCCTTCAGGAGCTCGTCGTAGAGCGCGATTGCCGGCTCCGGCTCCTTCTGCAGGAGGTGCAGCTCGGCGATCGCCTGGACCGCCAGCGCGCGATCCTCGCCCCGCTCCAGCGCCATCCGGTATTCGCGCATCGCCTCGTCCATCAGCCCCTGCTGCCGGAAGGCGTGGCCCAGCGTGTAGTGCGCCAGCGACTCGCCCTCGGCGATCGTCATCTGCGCCATCGAGCGCTGGGCCTGACGTCCCGGCACGAGCGCCTCGTATTTCTTCGGGTCGTACTCGTCGAGCGAGAGGTTGGCCTGGGCGCGGGAGAGCGCCGGGTTGAGTTGCACGGCGCGCTTCCCCGCCTTCTGCGCGTCCTCGTGCCGCCCCATGTCGCCGAGCACGAACGAGAGGAGGAAGTGCGCCTCGGGATGGTCGGGGTTGAGCTGGATGGACCGTTGGAGCGACGCCAGCGCGTCGTCGAAGGCGCCCTGGTTGTAGAGCACCTCGCCGACGTAGCAATGGAGGAGCGCACTCTGCGGATCGCGCCCGAGCGCGGTGCGGAACCAGGAGAGCGCCGTCCCCAGCCGTCCCGCCGCCTTCTCGGCGAGTCCGAGCTGGATCATCGCGCCGACGTCGCCCGGCCGCAGCGCGAGGAGCGCCTGGAACTCGGGAATCGCGTCCTCCGCCTGCCCGAGCAGGGCGAAGGCGCGGCCGAGCTCCCACCGCGCGTCGCGGTCGTCGGGTCGCGCACGGAGCCGTTCGCGCAACTCGGCCACCCGCCGGTCGTAATAGCCCGTGTTGAAGTAGGCGATCTCGAGGTTGCGCTGCGCCACCTGCATCTTCGGGTCGAGCTCGAGCGCCCGGGTGAACGCGCCCACCGCCTCCTCGTGGAAGCCCTTGGTGAAGTAGAGGACGCCGAGGTTGTTGTGCGCCCCCGCGTCCGCCGCGTCAATCCGGCGCGCGAAGCCCCGCAGGACCTCGCGGTCCCGTTCGGACATCGGGGAGGGGGACGCCGGCGCGGTCACGCGAGGCGGATCGCGCGAAGGATGGCCTGCAGGCTCTTCGGATCCGGCAGCAACAGGAAGAAGCCGCGCAGGGGATGCGTGTCGTTGGCGAGCTGGAACTCGCTCTCCACGCAGAAAACGTACTCCGATCCCTCGCCGACCTCGACGTAGGTCGAGGTCAGGACCGCGTCGCTCATATCCACCGCGAGGGCGGGCGGCGAGTTGAGGATCCGCATCTGGAGGAATTCGGCCAGCGCGTTCAGGTAGGCCGCGCTGAGGATGTTCCCCGCCTCCTTGAGCGCCGACTCGGCGATCGCGTCGAGCTCGGTCACCGGCTTCCGCATCATCAGGCCGGCGACGCGGAGGGCGATCGGCTGCGGGAAGACGAGCAGCGTCACCCCGGTCAGGTCGCCGTGGATGCGCATCTGGATCGCCGCCACCGGCTCCTCGCGCTCGGCGATCTGGTTGGGGATCTCCTCGAGCGTCACGATGTTGATCCGCGGCACGCTGATCATGATCCGCTGGTCGGTGATCTGCGAGAGCGCGGTGGCGGCGTGGCCGGCCCCGATGTTCGCCACCTCGCGCAACGCGTCAATCGCGTTGGCCGACAGGGACCGGACGTCGTCCGGCGGAAGGTCCGCCGCGCTCACAGCAGGCTCCCGATGTCCACGATCAGCGCCGGGGCACCGTCGGCGAGGATGGTCGCGCCGCTGAACAGGGTCAGTCCATCCCGCGGCGAGTCGAACGCCTTCACCACGATATCCTCCTGGCCGGTGAGTTCATCCACGACGAGCCCCGCCCGCCGGTCCCCGCGCTCGATCACCACGATCTCCTCCATCGGCGACGCCGCCTGCGCGCCGAGCCGCACCACCTCGCGCAGCCGCAGCAGCGGCAGCACTTCGTCCCGCAGCACGAGCATCTCGCGCCCCTGCACGGGGCGGATCAGCGCCGGCCCGCGTTCCAGCGTCTCTCGCACGTGCGTCAGCGGGAGCGCGTAACACTCGCTCCCCACACGGGCCAGCAGCGCCCGCACGATCGCCAGCGTCACCGGGAGCCGCAGGGACATCGTGGTGCCGGCGCCCGGCACCGTCCGCAACTCCACCGTGCCGCCGACCGCCCGCGTCCGCGCCAGCACCGCGTCCACGCCGACGCCGCGCCCCGAGATGTCGGTCACCTGGTCGGAGGTCGAGAATCCCGGATGGGCGATGCAGCGCATCAGGGCGTCGTCGTCGAGCTGTGTGGTGCCCGGCGCGACGATCCCCATCGCGAGGCCGCGTTCGAGCACCTTGGCCCGGTCAATCCCCCGCCCGTCGTCGCGCACCGTGACGACCACCGCGCTCCGGTCGCGATGCGCGCTGAGGATCAGGCGGCCGGCGCGCGGCTTCCCCGCCGCCTCGCGGACCGCCGGGAGCTCGAGCCCGTGGTCCACCGCGTTGCGCAGCAGATGCACCACCGGCTCGCCGATCTCATCGAGCACCGAGCGGTCAATCTCGATGTCCTTCCCCTCGATGCTGAAGAGCACGTCCTTGCCGAGCTGGCGCGCCACGTCGCGCACGAGGCGCGGGAAGCGGTCGAAGACCTGCCCCACCGGCACGAGGCGGCTCGTCATGATCTCGCGCTGCAGGTCACCGATCAGCGCGGTCGCGTCGTCCATCACCTCGTGGAGCGCCGGGTCGGGCAACTTGCCGGTGAGGGCCTGGAGCCGCCCACGCACGATCACCAACTCGCCGACGAGGTTGAGCAGCGCGTCGAGCCGCGCGAGTTCGATCCGCACGTGGCGGGCGCGCGGCGCCTGCCCTCGCTCGGCCGGCCCGAGGGTGTCGCTCATCCCGAGCGCGTCGCTCGCCCTCCGACGCGGCACGTCGTCCCCGGTCGCACCCGGCGGCTCGACCACCGCCGCCGCCACCGCCGCGGGGTCAATCCGCTCGTCCACCACGACCGTCGCCACGTCGCCCGCGCTCCGCACCGCGCGCTCGATCTCCGCCGGACCCGCCGCCGTCCGCAGCCGCACGGTGAACGCCTGCGGCGCGGTCGCCGCCTGCAACCGCTCGACGCTCGGGTCGCACCCGAGCACCTCGCCGAGGTCGCGCAGGCGCTGGATCGCCATGAAGGCGCGCACGCCCGGCAGCAGCGCCGCCGCCTGCTGCGTCACGTGGACGAGCGTCCCCTCGCCGACCAGCGCCGCGCCCGCCTCGACCGGCGCCGCCACCAGCGCGTTGGGCCGCAACACGCGGAACTCCCCCGTCGAGCGGCCGCCGGCGACGTCGTGCAGCCGTTCCAGCGCGCGCTGCATCGCCTCGCTCATCGCGTTCCCTTCCTGCGCGTGCTCGACCCCGTCCTCCAGCGCGTCGGCCGCCGCGAAGAGCGCGTCCATCAGGTCGGGGGAGATGCCCTGCTCGCCCTCGCGCACCTTGTCGAGCAGCGATTCGAGCTCGTGCGAGAACTCGGCCACGGCGCCGTACCCCATCGTCGCGCTCATCCCCTTGATGGTGTGCACGCCGCGGAAGATGGCGTCCACCTGGTCACGCGACGCCTCGCCCTGCTCGATCGCCAGCAGGGCGCGGTTCAGTGCCGAGAGCTGCTCGCGACTCTCGGTGCGGAAGAGTTCGGCGTAGCGGGACGGGTCCACGCGGGGGGCCGGGAACGGCGCTCGGGGGCGGCCGCGCGGTCAGCCAAGGACCCGCTGGACCGCTTCCAGCACGCGGCTCGGCTGGAACGGCTTCACCACGAAGTCCTTGGCCCCGGCCTGGATCGCCTCGACGACCAGCGACTGCTGGCCCATCGCGCTGCACATCAACACGCGCGCGTTCGGGTCGAACTTCGTGATCTCGCGGACCGCGTCGATCCCGCCCATATCGGGCATCACGATATCCATCGTCACGAGGTCCGGACGCAGCGCCTTGTAGCGCTCGACGGCCTGCGTTCCGGTCTCCGCCTCCCCCACGATCTCGAATCCCGCCTGTTGCAGGATGTCGCCGACCATGGTGCGCATGAAGATCGCGTCATCGCAGATGAGCACCGTCGGAGCCACGCCGTCCCCCAGTCTGTCGAAAGGTCGAGTTGTCGCCCTGCTCAGACCGCGGCGAGCGCCGCGTGCTGCAGGGCCTTCACGTCAATCACCAATGCCGTCCCACCGGGCACCTCCACCAGCCCGCGCACCAGCCCCTCGGCCGACCGGGCGTCGTCCACCGCGGCCTCGGTCCCGTCCGCCGACGCCGACACCGCCGACACCGCCGTTACCTGTACGCCGAGCAGCCGGCCGTCCATCTCAAGCACCACAATCGAGGGCGAGTCGCCCGGCGTCCCGCCGAACCGCACGGTGAGATCCACCACCGTCAGCACCAACCCGCGCAGATTGAGCAGGCCGAGAACCCACGCCCCGGCCCCCGGCAGCCGCGTGAGCACACGGGGCGGGATGATTTCCCGCACCGCGTCCAACGGGAACGCGACCCGCTGGTCCGCCGCCCGCGCCAACAGGTAGCGCCGGCCCTCGCCACCGCCCACCGTCTCAGTCGGTCGCTCTATAGAAGTCAAAGTACTCCAGCGGGTCGGGGTGGGCAAACAGCGTCGGATCTCCCGCCACTTGCGCGAGCGACCGCTTGAGATCGTCCGGCAAGGGAGAGCGGAGGTCCAGCGTATCCCCCGACACCGGGTGCTTGAAGACGAGCCAGGCCGCGTGGAGAAAATGTCGCTTCGGGGCCAGCCCGACGAGGCGGCGGCCCCCGCCACCTCCGTAGCTGTCGTCGCCCACCACCGGGTGGCCGATGGCCATCAAGTGCACCCGGATCTGGTGCGTACGCCCCGAGTGGAGGTGCGCCCGCAGGAGGTCCACGCTCTCGAAGCGCGCGAGCCGAAGGAAGTCGGTCCGCGCCGCGCGTCCCTCGGGCCGCGCCGCCATCCGCGTGCGGTCGTTCGGGTCGCGCGAGATCGGGCGATCCACCGTCAGGCGATCCTCCGCGAGATGGCCCCAGCAGAGGCAGGCGTAGCGCCGCGTGACCTGCCGCGCGCCAATCGCCGCGCTCAACCCCGTCAGCGCGCGGTCGGACTTGGCGACGATGAGCAGGCCGGATGTCTCCTTGTCGAGCCGATGCACGAGTCCGGCGCGCTCCGGCGCCGCCCCGGCCGCGAGGCCCTGCCCGCGCCCCATCAAGGCATTGACGAGCGTGCCGCTCCAGTTGCCCGGCGCCGGGTGGACGACCATCCCCGCCGGCTTGTCCACCACGACGAGGTCGTCGTCCTCGAACACGATCCGCAACGGGATGTCCTCGCCGACGATCGTCCGTCCCGACGGCGGCGCGATCTCCACCTCCACGCGCGCGCCGGCCGGCGGGCGGAAGCTCGCGCGCTCGACGCGGCCGTCCACTTCCACCTTCTGCGTCGCGATCAGCGTCGCCGCCTGCGTCCGCGAGAGTCCCGTCAGCCGCGCCACGAGGAGGTCGAGCCGTTCGGTCTCCGACTCGCCGGCGGTGAACCGGTGGCGCCCGGGACCCAGCGGCCCGTCGCGCATCTCAGGACGGCGGCGCGCGTTCAGCACCCTGCGCGCGGCGCGCCGCCACCGCGTCCTCGCGCCAGAGCACGACCGCCAGCGTCAACGCGCCGAGCGTCACCGCGGAGTCGGCCACGTTGAACGTCGGCCACCGCCAGCTGCCCACGCCGATGTCCACGAAGTCCACCACGCCGCGCGCCGACCGCACCCGGTCAATCAGGTTGCCAATCGCCCCGCCGGCGACCGCCGCGAGCGCCAGCACCCGCAGCCGCGCCGTCGGCGCGCTCGACCGATACAGCGACCAGACGACCCCGAGCGCGACGAACGTCAGCACGATGAAGGCGGGCCGCGACCACGCGCCGAGGTGCAGGCCGAACGCCGCGCCGGGGTTGTAGACGAGCGTCAGCCGCAGCGTCTCGCCGAGGACACGATGCGGCACGTGCATCGGCGCCAACCGGTCCACCGCGACAAGCTTGGTGACCACGTCGAGGGCGATGATCCCGGCCACGACCGCGAGCACGCGGGCGCGCGAGAGGCCGCCCGGCTCACTTCTTCCCATCTTCCTCACGCGTCTTGCAGTCAATGCAGAACCGCGCGTGCGGCAGCGCGTCGAGCCGCTCGTGGGCGATCTCGCCGCCGCACTGATGGCACTTGCCGAACTCGTCGGGCGTGCGGTAGAGGCGCCGCAACGCCTGGTCCACGTGCCAGAGGAACCGCCCTTCCTTCGAGGCGAAGAGGAACGCCTTCTCGCGCTCCATCGCATCGGTGCCCTGGTCGGCCATATGGAACGAGTACGCGCTCAGGTCGCCGTCGGCGCCCTGCGGCGTGTTGCCGAAGGTCTCGTCGTAATGCCCGAGCTCCTTGAGCACGCGCCGTCGCTCGTCGAGCAGTCGCTTCTCGAAGTACGCAATCTGCTTCTTCGGGAGCGGCTTGAATTTCTTCTCGCCCGTGTCGGCCTTCGCGCCTTTCTCGCCCTTCGCGCCCTTCGCTCCCTTCGCTCCCTTGTCGCCCGCAGGTTTCTGGGTCGGCATCGTCAGCTGTCCTTGGTAAGAGCAATGCGCGCCATCGGCCCGTCGAGATCCACCTCGGCATCCGCCGACCACGCTGGGGTCGCGGGCAGCTCCTCCCCGAGGATGAGCTCCCGCGCAAGCACTTCACCCGCCATCCAGGCGCTGTGACCGCGCAGCGCCTCCTGCACCTCGGCCGGCGCCGCCACCGCGAGCCGGATCCGGTCGCTCACCTCGAGGCCGGCCTCCTTCCGCAATCGCTGCACGCGACTCACCACTTCCCGCGCCATCCCTTCCGCCCGGAGCGCCGGCGTCACCGCCGGATCGAGCGCCACCGAGAGTCCCTGCCCCTGCTGCACCACGAACGCCGACGAGGCACGCGCGGTAATTGACACCCGCGACGCGTCAAGCGTCAGCGCGCCGTGGCCCGGCACGTCCACTTCCACGCTGCCCCCCTGCTCGATCGTGCGCAACGCATCCTGGCCGAGTCCCTCGACCAGCGGCTTGGCGGCCTTCATCGCGCCGCCCAGCACCTTCCCCAGCACGGGGAAGTTCGGCCGCCCCCCGAGTTGCACCCAGTCCGCCGCCGAATCGGCAAAGCTCACCTGCTTCACGTTCAGTTCGGCGGCGACGATCGGCGCAATCACCACCTGCCACTCGGCCGTCACGGCCGGCGCCACGCAGGTCAGCGCGCCGAGCGGCTGCCGCACCTTGATCCCTGCTTCCTCGCGCGCCGCACGGCCGAGCGTCGCCAGCGTGCGCGCCGCCGTCATCGCGTCGCGCAGGCCGCGCCCATCGTCAGCCGGCGCCCCGGGGCGCCGCGCGAAGGGCGCAAGATGCACTGATGTCCCGGTCAATTCCATATGCATCCAGTCGCTCAGGTAGGGCGCCACCGGCGCCAGCAACCGGGAGACGACGACGAGCACCTCGTGCAACGTGGCGAATGCGGCGCGGTTGTCGGCGCCGTCCACCGCATAGAAACGCGCACGCGACAACCGCACATACCAGTTGGCGACGCCCTCCGTCACGAACTCCATCAGCGTGCGCGCGGCGCCGGTGGCGTCGAACCGCTCCAGCGCCGCGTCCACCGACCGCTCCACGTGCGCCAGCTCGCTCAGCACCCAGCGATCGAGCACCGGCCGCTCAGCGGGCGGCGGGTCCTGCGCCGACGGCGACCAGCCGAAGTTGGCGTACTGCGCGAAGATCCCGCTGTAGACGTTCCGGAGCGTGACGAGAAAGCGCCCCGCCGTCTCGCGAAGGACCGCCTCGTCGAACCGCCGCGGCACCCAGACCTGCGCGCTCGACACCAGGAAGAGCCGCACCGCGTCGGCGCCGTGGCGCGCCAGCACCGCCGCCGGGTCCACCGTGTTGCCGCGCGACTTCGACATCTTCTGGCCGGCGGCGTCGAGCACGAGGTCGTTCACGAGCACCGCCCTATACGGCGCCGCCGACGCATCGCCGTTGTTCGGCAGCGCATCACCGAGGCCGGTCGCGATCGCCAGCAGCGAGTAGAACCACCCCCGCGTCTGGTCCACCCCCTCGGCGATGTAGTCGGCCGGGAAGTGGTGCGCGAGCCGCTCGGCGCTCCCCGCCTGGTGCGGGTAGCCCCACTGCGCGAACGGCATCGAGCCCGAGTCGAACCAGGCGTCAATCACCTCGTTCACGCGCCGCATCGTGCCGGTGCCGCTCGGCGCCGGCCAGGTGTAGGTGTCCACCTGCGGCTTGTGCGGGTCGAAGTCCGTCGGCAGCGCCTCCCCCACCTTCGCCGCGAGCTCGGCGTACGACCCGATCACCTCGACCTCGTCCGGGTCGGCGTCGTTGATCCAGACCGGGAGCGGCGAGCCCCAATAGCGGTCGCGGCTGATTGCCCAGTCAATGTTGTGCTCCAGCCAGCTGCCGAACCGTCCCGACCCCATTTCGGGCGGCGTCCAGTTCACCGCGGCGTTCCGGGCCAGCATCGCGTCGCGGAATGCCGTCGTCCGCACGAACCAGCTCGTGCGCGCGTAGTAGAGCAGCGGCGTGCCGCAGCGCCAGCAGTGGGGATACGAGTGGACGAGCCGCTGCTCCTTCCAGAGTTGGTCGCGTGCACGGAGTTCCTCGACGATCGCCGCGTCGGCATCCTTGACGAACTTGCCGCCGACGACCGGCATCGCCGCCGGAAACTCGCCCCGCGCGTCCACCGGATTGACGAAGGCGAGCCCGTGCCGCTGGGCCGCCGCGTAGTCGTCGGCGCCGAACGCGGGCGCCATATGCACGACCCCCGACCCGTCCTCGGCGGAGACGAACTCCTCGCCGACGATCACCTCGTGGGCGCCGGTGTCCGGGTACTCCACCCAGTCGAGCGGTCGGCGGTAGCGCAGGCCGACGAGGTCGGCGCCCGCCAGCGTCCCGATCGTGTCCCAGCGGTCCGCGAAGTCGGCCCCGAGCACCGCCCCCGCGCGCGCCTCGGCGAGGATGATGGTCCAGTCCTTGACCGCCTTCTTGCGCAACTCGACGTAGGTGAGCGACGGATTCACCGCCAGCGCCACGTTGGAGACGAGCGTCCAGGGCGTCGTCGTCCAGACGATGATCCGACGGCGCACCTTCTTCCCGCCCCGTCCTCCCTTCGCCTCAAGGTCGAGCGCGACGTAGACCGAGGGATCCTCGACGTCCTCGTACCCCTGCGCCAGCTCGTGCGAACTCAGCGCCGTTCCGCAGCGCGCGCAGTACGGCAGGATCTTGTGCCCCTGGTAGAGGAGGCCTTTCGTGTACAGCGTCTTGAGCGCCCACCACACGCTCTCGACGTAGGCGTTCGAGTAGGTGACGTATGGGTCGGCGTAGTCGAGCCAGTAGCCCATCCGCGCGCTGAGCTGCTCCCAGTCGCCCTTGTAGGTCCAGACGCTCTCGCGGCAGCGCCGGTTGAACTCGGCGACGCCGATCCGCTCGATGTCCTGCTTGCCCGAGATGCCGAGCGCCTTTTCGACTTCGATCTCGACCGGGAGACCGTGCGTGTCCCATCCCGCCTTCCGCGGGACGAAGTGGCCGGTCATCGCCCGATGGCGGCAGAAGAGGTCCTTCAGCGTGCGCGAGAAGACGTGGTGGATCCCGGGCCGGCCGTTCGCCGTGGGCGGGCCTTCGTAGAAGACCCAGGTCGGCGCGTCGGCGCGCGCGGCCTGCGACGCGGCAAAGACGCCGTCCCGCGTCCAGCGGTCGCCGACCTCGCGCTCGAGCGCGTCGGCGGTGAGCTCCGGCGGGATCGTCCGGTAGCGCGTGCGCGGGACGGCGACGGCCACGCGCCTACTTCCCGCGCCCGCTCTCGGGCGCCGGGACGGCGATCTGCTCGAGCACGCTGACCTCCGAGAGGTGGCGCTCGGCGAGCGTCCGCAGCTGGGCGAGGTAGGCGCGGCGCGAGCGGTCGAGCGACTCGATCTCGCGCATCAGCGTCGCCACCTGGCCGCGCGCCGACTCGGTCAGCTGCTCGGCCTTCGCCTGCGCCTCGCGCAGGATCAGGTCGCCTTCGCGCGTCGCTTGGTCCTTGACGTCCTCGCGCAGCTGCTGGGCGCTGACGAGCGCCTCGTTGATCGCCTTGTCGCGGTCGCGGAACGACTTCAACTGCTCGTGGAAGCTCCGCATCTTCGTCTCGAGGTCTGCATTGGCGCGCAGCAGGCGCTCGAACTCGTCGGCGACCTGGTCGCGGAACTGGTCCACGCGCGCGCGGTCGTAGCCGCGCAACGCGGACCCAAAGTCGAACCGGCGCACATCCACCGGCGTGAGATGAAAGGTGTCCTCGGTCTCCATGTCCTCAGCTCCTTGTGCCGAACAGGACGGTGCCCAGTCGGACCAGTGTGGCGCCCTCCTCGACCGCAATCTCGTAGTCGCCGCTCATCCCCATCGAGAGCTCCGTTGCCTCGTGTCCCGCCGCGCGCATCACCGCGAGGGCGTCGCGCGCCCCCCCGAACACCGTCCGCAGCGTCGCCTCGTCGGCGTCGAGCGGCGCCATCGTCATCACGCCACGCACCCGGAGCGCACGCAACGTCACCAGCCGCTCCGCCTCCGCCGGCAGCTCCGCCGGTTCGTACCCGCCCTTGGACGCCTCGCGCGACACGTTCACCTGCACCAGCACGTCGCACGGCGTCCCCGCCTTCGCCGCCTCCGCCGCCGCCGCATCGGCCAGCCGAGCACGGTCGAGCGCGTGGAACAGCGCGAATCGCGCCAGCGCCTTCACCTTGTTCGTCTGCAGGTGCCCGATCAGGTGCCAGCGAAGCCCCGCCGGCGCCGTCCCGGCGTCGCGCAACGCGTCCTGCTTCTGCGTCGCCTCCTGCACCTTGTTCTCCCCGACATCGGTGATGCCGGCCTCCCACGCCGCCAACACCGCATCCGGGCCGTGCGTCTTGGTCACCGCCACCAGCCGCACCGACTGGCCGTGGCCACCGCGACGCGCCGACTCGGTGATCCGGCCGCGGACCTCGGCCACCCGTTCGGCGAGCCCTGAAAAGCGCATAACGCGTGAAATTACGGGGCGTTGACGCCCCGCGAAAGTGCGCCGCTCAGCGCAGCGACGGCTCCACCCGAGCCCGGACCACCGCCGGGAGCCCGTCCGCCGCCGAAAGGTTGTGCGCGCTCAGGCCGGCGACGGCTCGGGGCCACCGAGGAGCGGCGGCACCCGGCGCGGCTCCGTCGCGCCCGCCGGCTTCTCCGGCGTCGGCAGTGCGGAGGGCGGATCGCTCCGCGGCGGCAGCGCCTCGCCCTTCTCGAGCAGCGCGATGTCCTCGCGCGTCAGCGTCTCCCGCTCGAGCAGCGCGGCGGCGATCCGGTCGAGCAGGTCGCGGTGCTTCGTGATCGTATCGGCGGCGCGGTTGTACGCCTCATTGATCACCCGCGCCACCTCGTCGTCCACCTGCTGCGCCGTCCGCTCGGAGACCGTGCGGCGGCTGGTCAGTTCGCGGCCGAGGAAGATCTCCTGCTCGTTGTCGCCGACGAGGATCGGGCCGATCGCGTCGGAGAGCCCCCACTGCGAGACGTAGCGCCGCGCGAGGCCGGTGGCGAACTGGATGTCGCTCGACGCGCCGGTGGTGACGTGGTCGCGGCCGAAGACGATCTCCTCGGCCACCCGTCCGCCGTAGGCCATCACCAGGCGCGCCTCCAGCTGCTCGCGCGTCACGCTCACCCGGTCATCCTCGGGCAGCGTGAACGCCAGGCCGAGCGCCCGCCCACGCGGCACGATCGTCACCTTGTGCAACGGGTCGTTCCCCTTCACGCGGATCGCGCAGACCGCGTGGCCGCCCTCGTGGTACGCGGTGAGCCGGCGCTCCTCCTCCTTCATCACGAGCGACTTCCGCTCGGCGCCCAGCATCACGCGGTCCTTCGCGTCCTCAAAATCCACCATGTAGATCTTGTCGTGGTTGTTCCGCGCCGCGAGCAGCGCCGCCTCGTTCACCAGGTTCGCCAGGTCGGCGCCGGCCATTCCCGGCGTGCCGCGGGCCAGCCGGTGGATGTCCACGTCGGCGGCGAGCGGCTTGTTCCGGATATGGACCTTGAGGATCCCCTCGCGGCCGCGCAGGTCGGGCGCGTCCACCACAATCTGCCGGTCGAACCGGCCCGGGCGCAGGAGCGCGGGGTCGAGCACGTCGGGCCGATTCGTCGCCGCGATCAGGATCACGCCGTCGTTCGACTCGAAGCCGTCCATCTCGACGAGCAGCTGGTTGAGCGTCTGCTCGCGCTCGTCGTGCCCGCCGCCGAGTCCGGCGCCCCGGTGCCGCCCGACGGCGTCAATCTCGTCAATGAAGATGATGCAGGGCGCGCTCGCCTTCCCCTGCTCGAACAGGTCGCGCACGCGCGATGCGCCCACTCCGACAAACATCTCGACGAAGTCGGAGCCGGACATCGAGAAGAACGGCCGCCCCGCCTCGCCGGCCACGGCGCGCGCGAGGAGCGTCTTGCCGGTGCCCGGCGGGCCGACGAGGAGTGCACCCTTCGGCAGCCGCCCGCCCAGCTTGGTGAACCGGGCCGGATCCTTCAGGAACTCGATGATCTCCACCAGCTCGACCTTCGCCTCGTCGGCGCCGGCGACGTCGGCGAACGTCACCTTGGGCGTGTCGCCGGTGAGGAGCTTCGCCTTGGACTTCCCGAACGTGAACGCCTTGTTGCCGCCGGCCTGCATCTGCCGGAAGAGGAAGATCCAGATGCCGAAGATGAGGATCCAGGGCAGGATGCTGACGAGCACCGAGACCATGCTCATCCGCGGGTCCTCGGCCTTGATCGCGACGTTGCGCGCCCGCAGCCGGTCAATCTCCGACTCGCTGTTGGCGACCGGCAGCTTGGTCGAGAACTTGCGCGCCTCGCGCCCGTCAATCAGGACGCGGTTCTTGAACTCCCCCGTCACCTCGCGGCCACCGATCACCGTCACGCGCAGGATGTTGTCGGCAGTCAGCTGCTGGTCGTACACGGAATAGTCCACCGCCGGCGCGTCATCGCTCCGCGACGACGTCAGCTGGAAGAAGACCACCGGCACGAGGATCGCGAGGATCCAGAGCGAGAGGGTCTTCGATGCGCGCCCCATTCCGCCGGGCTTCTGTTGCGGTGCGTTGGCCATAAGTCCCTACCGGAGGCTGGCGACGTACGGGACGTGGCGGAAGTTCTCCGCGTGGTCCAGGCCGTAGCCGACAAGGAATTCGTTCGGAGCATCGAACCCGACGAAGCGCGTCGGGTGATGCAGTTCGGTGGCGATGTGCTTGTGGAGCAGGGCGCAGATCTCGACGGAACGCGGGTTCCGCGCCTTCAGCAGCGTCAGGAGCTTCTGGAGCGTGCGCCCCGAGTCCACGATGTCCTCGACAAGCAGGATGTGCTTCCCCTCGAGTTCGGTCTCGGGGTCATACACGAGGCGCACCGCGCCCGACGAGACGGTGGCGTCGCCGTAGCTCGAGGCGACGAGGAAATCCACGTGCAGCGGCCGACGGATCTGCCGCACGAGGTCGGCCAGGAAGACGAAGCTCCCCTTCAGGAGGCCGAGCACGAGGAGGTCGCCGTCGGGATAGGCGGCCGTGATCTCCTCGCCCATCTCGCGGACGCGCCGCGCGATGGTCGCCTCGTCAAACGCAATGCGCTTGACGTCGCGACCGAGGAGGCGCGGATCGGGAATTGCCGAGGGGACAGCGGTGGCGCTCATCTGTTCAATATATAGTCGTGGCTCCCCGCTGTCGTTCCCGACGCCGCGCGCCGGACGACGAAGGTCGCCGCGGTCCGCTCGATTGCGGCGTCGCCGGCGAGCGGGATGCGCGCGCCCACCGCGGCGCGTGGCGCCCACGCCGCCGCGCGTGCGATGCCGCGCCGGTCCATCGCGACGCCGATGCGCGCCGCGAGGGCCGGCCAGAGCACCGACCACTCGGCGGCGCGGAATTCGGCGACGGCCGTCGCGCGCACCACCAGCGTGCCATCGGGCGTGAGGGCCGGTGCGAGCGCGTCCACCGCGCGCTCGACCTCGCGGCGCAACGCGCCGGCGCGTGCCGAGAGGTCGAGGCACCAGGCGCCGAATCCGGGGTGCGCGCGCTCGAGCGCCGGCAGCAGGTCGAGACGGACGCGGTTCCGCTGGTGCGCGCGCGACTGATTGGACGGGTCCTCCACGAACGCGACGTTCCGGGCCCGCGCATAGGCCGCCACCGTCAGGCGCGGCACCGCGAGCAGCGGCCGCTCCACCTGCCGGCCGCGGGCCGCACCCGGCGCCGCGTCGCCCGACGCGCGCATCCCGGCAAGGCCGCGCGCCCCGGCGCCGCGCAGGAGCCGCAGCACGACCGTCTCGACTTGGTCATCCTGGGTGTGGGCCGTCGCGACCGTCGCCCGGCGCTCGTCGGCCCACGCGTTCAGGAAGCGCCAGCGCGCCGCGCGCCACGTCGCCTCGGTCGCCCCACCGCGCGCGCCGTCCACGCCGCTCACCACCGGAAGGCCGCGCATCATTGCCGCGCGCTCCACCAGTCGGCAGGCGCGCGTGGCCGCCGCCCCGGTGCCGTGGTCGAATGTCGCGACCGCCGCGATCTCGTGGCGCCGGGCGCCCGCCATCGCGTCCAGCAGGACCATCGAGTCGCGCCCACCCGAGACCGCGAGCAACCAGCGGCCCGCCGGCAGCGCCGCGAGCGCCCCCTGCACCGCCGCCACCGCGGCCGCCGCCGCTGTCGCAGTCGCCGTCGCCACCGCTTCACTTTGCGCGCGCACGCCGCTAAGATATCACGCGTCCGACCCCAGCAGCGGCCCCTCGCAGTGTCACCCGGAGCGCAGACGTGGAACACTCCTTCGGCGGTCCCCTCGGGACGCTCATCGCCGGCCTCGGCATGGGCGCCTACTACATCGGACTCACCTGGCTCAACGTCCTCCTCGGGATCTTCCTCACGCCGTTCTTCCTGATCCCGCTCACCTGGGTACAGGACGCCCTCGCCAAGCGAAAGGCCGGCGAGTGAACCGCGCGTCGGCCGCCACGCGCTGAAACAGCGGCGGCCCTGCTGCGCCGCCTTGCCTTCCTCATCTGGAGCCTGCCGTGATCCTGCTGATCATCCTCGCCGCCATCGGCATCTGGTTTGTCGTCGTGTACAACGGACTGATCTCGCTCCGTAACCAGACGGCCAACGCCCTCAAGCAGATTGACGTGCAGTTGAAGCGGCGCCACGACCTCATCCCGAATCTCATCTCGGCGGTGCAGGCGGCGATGGATTTCGAGAAGGACACCCTCCAGGCGGTGATCGAGGCGCGCAACGGCGCCATCAAGGCGTCGGCCGGTCTCGACCCCCAGCACGTGGCGGCCTCCGCGGCCGCCGAGTCGAAGCTCACCGGCGCGCTGGGCAGGCTGATGGTCGTCGTCGAGGCGTACCCCGACCTCAAGGCCACCGGGAACATGAAGCAGTTCCAGGAAGAGCTCTCCTCCACGGAGAACAAGGTCTCGTTTGCCCGTCAGCTCTACAACGACACGGCCACGACCTACAACACGCGCCAGCAACAGTTCCCGACGAACCTGGTGGCGGGGTTCGCGCGCGCCGTGCCGGCCGAGCTTTGGGAGATCGAGGACGCGGCAGAGCGGAACGTGCCAAAGGTGGAGTTCCGCCGCGGCGCCTGAGCGCCGATGCCTGACCTGAGCCGCGAGCGCGCGTGAACCTCTTCGAGCAACAGGCCTCCAACAAGCGGAAGTCGTGGCTCCTCGTCGGCGCCTTCCTCGTGTTCTTCGCGTGGCTGGGCTTCGGCGGGGACCTGATTCTCTGGCTCGCGTCGCGGGAGGTGCCGCTCGGCGAGGTCGAGTACGTGCACCGCGTCCCCTTCCTCGGGATCCTTATGGTGGGCGCCGGAATCTGGATCGTGCTCAGCGTATTGCGGACCGGCGCCGAGAAGGTGCTGTGGTCCACCGGCGCCGTTCCGTTGACGGAGGCCAAGACCGACGCCGAGCGGCAACTGGAGAACGTGGTGGACGAGATGGCGATTGCCGCCGGGGTGCCACGGCCACGGATTTACATAATCCCAGACGCCGACCCCAACGCCTTCGTGACCGGCTCCAACCCGGCAATGAGCCACCTCGCGGTGACCCAAGGGTTGCTCGATACCCTGAACCGCGATGAGCTCCAGGCCGTTGTGGCCCACGAGTTTGGCCACGTGAAGAATGAGGACACGCAGCTGATGACCCTCGTGGCCGGGCTGGGAGGGGCAATCCTCCTGATTCGCGACGGGGTCAGCCGCCACATGTTCCGGGGTGGGCGCGGGTCGTCGCGGTCGAAAGGCAACGGCAAGGGCGGGAATCCTTTGCTGATTCTCCTGCTGGTCCTCTGGGTGGTCAGCTGGCTGCTCGCCCCCTTGATTGTCCGGCTGATGGCGATGGGGATCAGCCGAAAGCGCGAATACCTCGCCGACGCGATGGCCGCCCAGTTCACCCGAAACCCGATGGCCCTGGCCGATGCGCTGGACAAGATTGACCGTGCGGTTCACCCGACCAAGACCATTACGGCCGGCGCGGCCCATCTATGCATCGCCGACCCGACCGGCCGGTGGGCCAACTCCCACGAGGGGCGGGTCGCGGACCTCTTCGCGACGCACCCGCCGATGCGGCTTCGCGTCAGCCGGCTCCGCGCGATGGCGTTTCAGGCCCAAAAGCGAGCTGGTGACTTTCCGCCGAAATGACAGTCCAAGGTTCGGGGTTGGTTCTTGACGTCGTAAGGCTCGCCTGGACGGTGACGAAGGTTCGGGAAGTCCAGCGGAGCGGCAAACCGCAGCCGGCCTAGGTACCCGATCGCTGTGAGTCGCTTCGAGGCGCCGAAAGGTCGGGCAATTGAGCTCCTGGATTGGTGGAGTTGTGAATTAGAAGGAATGTGACCTTTTTGAGTGGCAGGGTCTGATCGGCGCGCGATATGCAGCAGTTTCTGCATGCTGTTGCGTTGTTATGCATATAGAATAAACTTGAATACAACGCTATAACTTGGCATCTGTAAACAAGTTAGAATTATTCTATTCTTGCACTTTCTGACGTTCCGAGCTCAGCTGAGCGACTTCTCCACAATACAATGCCTAAAATGCGCCGCACGGTGGGAATCCTGATCGGTCCGGACTACGAAGACCTCGAAGTCTGGTATCCCAAACTGCGGCTTGAGGCGGCCGGCTTCCCTGCCCCGCTCATTGGCGCACCCGGCCAGACCTACCGCGGCAAGCACGGCTATCCAGCGTTGACCGAGGCCAGTCTCGCCGATCTTGACCAGGCCACTTTGGCCGGTGTGCTCGTGCCCGGTGGATGGGCCCCGGACAAGCTGCGACGGGACCCGGCGGTGCTCGACCTTGTCCGGGGGGTCCACTCCAGGGGTGGCCTGGTGGCCACGATCTGCCACGGCCCTTGGGTCCTGATCTCGGCCGGAATCGTCCAGGGGCGGCGGATGACCTCGACCGTCGGGATCCGCGACGACGTCCAGAACGCCGGGGCGACCTGGGTGGACGAGGCCGTAGTGGTGGACGGGAACATTATCTCGAGCCGGGTCCCGAGGGACCTCCCGGCGTTCGGGGAGGCGGTGGTGGGGTGGCTTGCGGCCCGGGACTAGGAGCCCTTCCCCCATAGAGCTGGCCTAGGCCGGCAACACGATGTGACGGCTGCGGCAAGTCGGCCGGGTCAGTATCCGAAACCCACTCCAGACGACTACTGGAGCGGGATATGGACGACCGGATCAGACTTAGGGCAGCGACGCTGGTGATCGGGGCGCTCGCCCTTCTGCTGCCTGCGGGGCGGATGGACGCGCAGCAGATTGCCGTTGGCAGCCGCCGCGCCGTGGCCAACATCGAGGTGAACCTCTCGATCCCTGAGTTCCTGCGCGTTCGCCTCACCGGCCGGCCGGAAATCGTCGCCAAGGGGGCGAATCTCTCGGAGTTCGTGGTCCGGCTGACGGTCGCCGCAAACACCGCCTGGAATCTCGACGTCGAGGGCACGCCCGACGGCGTCCAGATCCTCACCGCAAGCAACGTCTGGAGCTCCGGACCGGAGGCCATCCGTGTCGTCGCTGGCGAGGACGCAACAAACCAGGGAGACGTCGAGGTCCGCGTCCGCGTGGCGACCGGCGCAGCGGTGACTTGGATGGATGAACTCCGGCTCGTCGCGCGGTCCACGGCGCTGGGCGCGCCGACGGTGACCGTCGCATCCAGGTGAGCCACCCCATCGGAACCGCGCTACGGCGCGGTGAGTGTGACCTGGACGAGAATCTGGTACGACCCCGGAGCGTCGGTCAGCCAGGCAAACTTCGACCGGAAGAAGATTGACGGCATCACGCCGGCCGTGGCGGTCCCTGACGAGAGCGCCGTCGGAGTGGACGAGAGGTCGACGTACGTGCCGTTGAGCGTCGTGGACCACTGGAGATCAGCCGCCGGCTTGTCCTGCCGCGCCGAAATCGGGCTGGCGGTCCAATACGTTGCTGACGTCGAGATCGTCGCCGCCCACGAGGTGTTCGACGCCACATTGTACTGGAGCTGCACCGCGTCGCCGACTCCCGCGTTGTAGCTCGCGTCCGTGGGCACCGGGAGCGCCACCGTCGAACTTGCGACGGTCAGTCGGGTGGCCTCGGTGATCGTCAGCGAGATTGAATGCGTGGCATCACCGCCCACCGTGCACGGGGTGCCAAAGCCATTGATCTGGCAGCTGCCTTGCGCGAGGCTCGGCGCCGGCGCGACGCACGCGCCGGCGACGAACACCGCCACCACCGCGCGGAAGACGGTCACGGGGCGGTCCGCACGGCGCGGAACTCGCCCGACTCGCCCCCCGGGAGCTGCACCCACGCCCCGGTCATCGTATCCGCCGTCAGTCGGCCCACGTGGCGGCGGTCGCCGGCCGGCGTGATGACGTCGAAATCCACGTCGCTCTCGCCGATCACCCGCCCGGCAACCGTCCCGCCATCCATCCCAACGACCCCGATGCCGTCGTGCTCCTCCCAGCTCGCGGTGCCGCCGATGGCCTCGCCGCTCTGCTGGGTGATCTCCATCGTGCCCTGCAGTTGGAGCGTCGGGGCGGACTGCGTGCCGGTGTACTGCCAGCTGCCCCTGGCGTCGGCGGCCTCGCCGCCCGGCGCCGTGAGGAGCGAGCAGCCGGTCAGCACCCCGGCAGCTACCAGCGAGGCGGCGCGAATCCGTCTCACGGCAAGGCCCTGCGGCCACCGCGGCCCGTTCCGCCCTTGTCGCGCTCCGACCGGGTCGGCGGCACGATGAGGCGGACGTTCCGCCCGCGGAGCGTCACGGTGACCGAGCGGTGGTCGCGCGGCGCGACTTCGGCCAGCAAGCCGTCCTCGCTGCGCAGCGGTTCGGCGAGGCGAGAGAGGTCGAAGCGGAACGAGTAGCGGCCCGCCGGGACGTTCTCGAATGCGTACTCGCCAGCGCCCGAGGCGCGACCGACCCAGTCGTTCCCAAGCGCATCACGGAGCCAGACCTGCGCCTTGGCAAGGTCCACGTCGGGCAGACGGCCATCAGGATCGGCCGCCAGCGCGAGGATGACGGTCATCGAACCCGTCTGGACCAACGGGATGTCGCGCTGCTCGGTGAGGTCGCGCGAGAACTGCGGGCTCGGGACGAATCCGTCGGGAAGCCCGAGCGGATCCACCTGCAGCCGGCCGCGGAGATTGGCCGGGAGGCGGTAGACGCCGTTCTCTTCTGACACGATCCGGATCCCGGCCTGCCGGAGCACCACGCCGGCCACGCCGGCCTCGCCGACGTCGCGACGGCCGTTGCCGTTGAGGTCCTCGTAGACGACGCCGGAGACCTTCTTCAGCTGCCGCGGCACGAAGACCGTGGTGGAGGCGGTGAGTCGGAGTGCGCCCATCCACGTCGCCCGGCCGAGGCGATCACGGAAGAACGGATTCCGCTCGACGGTCGCCATCAGGTCGAGGCCCCCCGGGAGCGTCGTGACCGCCGAGAGCTGCGCGGTCACCAGCGCAGCCTGGACGGAGCTCGCGATATAACTGAGCCGGGAGTGGAGGCGCACGGTCTGCGGTCCGAGCGGCAGGCTCACCCCGCCGATCCCGACGAAGGCGTTCAGCGCCTCGCGGGGCATCCCCATTCCGTCTCCGGTGAGCAGGGCGCCGCCGCCGGTCGTCAGGTGGCCGACCCCGTCGAAGCCGCGCGAGAGCGTCACCTGCGCCTCTTGCTGCGCCACGCGCAACTCGCTCATCGCCCCACTGAAGAGTTGGGTCTCGCGGCCGAGAATCCCGACCCTGAGGTCCGTCGAGACGTCCCAACGCCGGAGCCGGAACTGCGCACCGCCGGTGAGCGAATGCTGCGACGAGCCGAATCGCCCGAAGCCGAGGCCGGGGCGATGCGTGGCGAAGCCGCCGGTAGACGCACGGAGCCGGACCGAGGTGCGGTCGCCGAGCTGATACTGCTGGCCGAGCACGAGATAGTGATTACGCGACTCGCCGAGGATCGGCCCCGCGTCGCGCGTCGCCATTCCGATCACGTCGAGCGTCCAGCGCTCGGTCAGGATCCGACGGAAGTCCACCTCGAGATTGTCGACCGCCGTCGCGAACGCGCGACTCCCACCCGGGGGGGGGGGGGGGGCGCGCCGC
>JBBDYC010000010.1:0-47070 GCA_040901985.1 Gemmatimonadaceae bacterium | reverse complement strand
CCCCCCCCCCCCCCCCCCCCCCCCCCCCCCGCCCCCCCCCCCCCCCCCCCCCCCGGACCCGTTGCCCGTCGCCTTCGCGGAGTGCCTGGACGCGATACCCGAGATGTGCGGCATCGTTTACTTGTCGCACCGCGAGCCCGCCATCGAGAACCCAGTCCTTGACGGGGTGCGACGTCCAATCGGCGCCGACCGCAGTCAGTTCCCGCGAGATCGCACCGTTATACGACTCGCGCAGTTGCGACGCCGAACCGCCGACGCGCCCGAACGCCGTGTTCCACCACGCGCCCGCGCCGAGGTGTTCGCCGGTCTGGCCGGTGCCACTGATTGGCCGTGACGCGAGCACAATCGCCTCTCGACCGGACCGGTTCAGCGAGGCCTGCGCGCCGACCCCGACGACGTTCATCCCCGTGAGGTCGGAGATCCGTGCGGACGTGTTCCCGGCGATGACGTTCCATCCGTCGCCGAAGACGGCGGCCTGGACGGGAACGCCGATTCCGCCGACTCCGGCCAGGCCAAGTCCGCCGGAATTGGTCGAGGAGGCGAAGGGGAGGACCTGCAATGAGAGCCGCACGTTGTCGGCAATCGGTCCGTGGAGGCCGAACCCGGTGGCCACGGCGGTGCCGCCATAGCTCGTGGCCGCCGCGACAAACGGGGAGAACTTGAGGCCCGGCTCGCGCGTCTCGCGCGCGCGGACCTGCAGCCGCGTCGACGCCGACACGGCGACCGCCGAGTCCGCCCCGCTTCGCGGCCGCACCGAGCCCGCCACGTAGTAGTCGCCGCCGTCGGCGGCGGCCGGCACGGAGAGACGGACGTTCACGTCACGGGAGCCGAACGGCTCCATCCGCACGACGGTGACGCGGGGCGTGCGCATCAGCCACCCGGACGGCGGGGTCACGTGGACCTCCACCTCCTCCGGGGCGTTGCCGAGATTCTGGATCCGGAACGCGATCTCGACGCGATCACCCTGCCGGAGGTCCGCGTACATCGGCGGCCCGGTGATTCGCATTGCCCGGACGGCGGGGACGCGCAGGATGATTGGGACGATCACGACCTCGCCGTCGGCACCGCGGAATATGACGTCGGCCACGTCGAGGAGACCGACGCGGGCGTCGGCGGGGACGCGCAGGGTCAGCACGATCTGGCGGCGGCCCTCGGCGAGTTCGCCCTCGAGGCGACCGAGCACCTCGGTGGCCCCGCGGAGCTCGACCTGGTAGCGCAGTCCGGCCGCCGCCTCGACCTCAGCGGGCACCGCGATCGCGAACGTCACCAGCGAGCGCGGAGCCCCCGCAATCGTCACCGGCGGCAGGCGAAGCACGTCGGCGGCACGCCCGTGCGCGCCCAGCCCGGCCGGGGCGCCGACGCCAAGGAGCATTGCCAGGAGGCCGCGGATCGCAAGGCGCGTCACGGGGCAGTCACCACGAGCTGGAACGTGATCAGGTACTGTTCCGTCGGCGCTGGTGGGTTGGTGGTCCAGCCGACGAGATAGCGCCAGAGCATCGAGTTCGACCACGGGTCGTTCACGCCGTTGAAGGTCGCGGTCCGCGACTCGACGAGGGCGAAGCTCGTGGTGAGCGTGTTCCAGACGCTGAGGTCGTTGCGCCGCCACTGCAACGACGTGACGCCAGCCGGACAGGGGAGCCCGCACTGCACATTCACGGTCGTGACGCGGGTCGCGAAGCCAGGGCCGGCGTTCGACGTCAGGTCCACGGTGAACCCGGTCGTCCCGAGCGGGACGCTGCCGGCATCGAAGTCCGCCGGCGTCGTGGTGCTCACGGTCAGCGGAAAGCCCGAGAGCGTGAGGACCGTGAGCCGGTTCGTCTGGCCGTGGAGCGTGGGGGCCACCCCCACCGTGGCGGCGAGGAGGACGGCTCCACAGACTCCGGCGACGCGGAGGCTGCGGCGCATCACGGCACCTCGAATTCGACTTGGGCAGCCTGGACCTCGTCGTCACCGAAATCCACGAGCACGACCGCGACGTAGCGGCCGCGCGGGAGCTCCGGCACCCGGACGAGGAGATCCCGGAACGCGCCGGGCGTGAGATAGGCCACGGGCCCGTTGATTCGCGCGACGAGTTGCGTACGGTCGTCGCGGATCTCGAACACCGAGGTCAGTCGCATATGGTCGGTGCCGGTGCTCACGAAGCGCACGACCACGTCTTGCACCATCGTGGAGTCGGCTGCCGGCTTCCCCGCGGCAGCGGGAAGCCAGGACGCCTCGACATCAGCGAACTCGATGGTGCCGGCGATCGTGGCGTCCGAGCGACGCACGTAGATCTTGACGCCCGTCAGCACCGTGATCACCGCGGTTGACCGCGCACCGGTCGCCGTGATTGGCGGCCGGACGGGCTCGATCATCACGATCCCCCAGCACCCTTCGTCCGACACGCCGGTCGGGCGGTAGGTGACCCGGAGGTTCTCGGTCCGCTGCGGTCCGATCTGCAGCGTGCGCGGGAAGACCTCGAGTCGGTCCCCGCAGCTCGCGTCCAACGTCCCCAGGTCCACGAAGACGTTGTTCCCCAGGGAGTCGCGTTCCCAGTCCTGCACCGAGACCTGCACCTGTTGCACCGAATCGGTCTCGTTGCGGACGCCAATCACCTGGCTCAGCGGGTCGCGGCCGAGCACGATGTGGCGTTCGAGCACATCAACGGCGACCTGCGCGTCCACGCGACCGCCCGGAAGTGCGAGCAGCCCCAGGATCATCACCAGTGTGCCGGTGGATCCCAGGACTGCTCGCGATGCCTTCGCGCACTGGCGCATCGGCACTCTTCCGGGGCGCGTCGTGCGATTACGGGCCGGTGATGATGACGGCCAGCGGCAGTGTATAGACACCGGCGCGGAGCGTCGTCAGGTCAGCCGGATCGAACTCCGCCGCCACGCAGAGCGTGAGCGTCGGCGCATCCAACGGGCCGGTCGGGATGGACGAGAGGGCCTGGGCCGCTCCGGTGAACGCGGTATAGCCGTCCGCCGTGCAGGTGCCCGCCGCCAGCACCTTGTAGCCATAGTCCGCGAACGTACGGGTGTTGCCCGCCACGCCTGCGGCTGTACCGCTCAGCGCGCTCGCCGTGACGGTCAGCGCCACGTCGCCGACGTTCGAGCGCACCGTGAGGCCGATCTCGTTATACGTCGAGTCGACCACGCCCGCCGTGAAGAACGCGTTCCAGTCGGCGATCGGGTCAACAACGATCGACGCCGGGACCGTCAGGGTCACGATGGTGGGCACCGTGAGGTTCGCGTCCACGCTGCAGCTGCCGCTGTTGACGCCGTTGATCCGCGAGCACGTCTGCGCCTCCACCGCCACCATCGGCATCGCGACTACCGCGAGCCCCGTCACCAATCGAACCAAGTACTTCGACATTCTTCTCTCCTCGAACGTGGTTGGACAACCGACAACACTGGGGGATTTTTGACCTAGGCCTTCTGGACCTGCCGTGCAGGAACCGCGCTCTTCCTTGTTGAAAGCCGCTGTGCCGACTCTTGACGATGTCTGGATGTGCAGAGTCACGTAACGCAACGCTGTCCAGACAATATCAACTAGTGGCACTTCGCATGCCAGTGTATCTTGTTTGCACACTGAGACTTAGGTCACATTGTGACATTCGGTGCAAGCTCAAGTCGTAAGTCACGACATTGCACCGTTTTATATCAGTCCGGTCAATTTGGTCAGCGCTAAACCATTGCCACGCAACAGATTGGGACCGTCACACGGTGACAGTGGCTGACTAGTCGCTTCGGCTACGCCCGCGCAACTCGCCACGGAGCAGCGCAGGCCGCGGTAAATCGCGCCATTCTGGACGCGCCTGAAGCTCGGGGACGGGGTTCCCCGCACAGGCCGCCAGCAGTTCCCCGGTTCCGTCGCGAGGTCCCGCGCATCAGTTTACCCGCCACTGCGCTCCCCCTCAGTCCCCACGCGATGATCCTCGGAATCCCCGCTGAACGCACCCCGGGCGAAGCACGTGTCGCCCTCATCCCCGAAGCCGTCGGCAAACTCGTGAAGGCCGGCGTCACGGTCCTCGTCGAACGCGGCGCCGGTGCGCGCGCCGGATTCCCGGACGAGACCTACACCTGGGTGGGCGGCAAACCGAGCGACCGGGAGACGGTGCTCTCCACCGCCGACTTTGTCTGCAAGGTCCAGAAGCCCTCCGCCGACGAGACCGCCAAGCTCAAGCGCGGCGCGCATCTCGTGTCGCTGCTGCAGCCCTCGTCGAGCGCGGAGGAGATTGCGGCGCTCGAGGCGCGGGGCGTCACCGCCTTCGCGCTGGAACTCGTCCCGCGCATCACCCGCGCGCAGTCCATGGACGTGCTCTCCTCGCAAGCCACGGTCTCCGGCTACAAGGCCGTGCTCGTCGGCGCGTCGGCACTGGGCAAGTTCCTGCCGATGCTCACGACGGCGGCCGGCACGATCGCGCCGTCCAAGGTGTGCGTCCTCGGTGCCGGCGTCGCCGGCCTCCAGGCCATCGCGACCGCGCGCCGCCTCGGCGGCATCGTCTCGGCGTTCGACATCCGCGCCGCGGCGGCCGAACAGATCCGCTCGCTCGGCGCCACGGTCGTCGCCCAGGAACTGATTGCGCAGGACGCCGAGACGGCGGGCGGCTACGCCAAGGAGCAGACGAAGGAGCAGCAGGAGGCCATCCAGGCCGCGTTGCGCGAACATCTGAAGGGGATGGATCTGGTCATCACCACGGCGGCGATCCCGGGCCGCGCGGCGCCCCGTCTCATCTCCACCGCCACGGTGCGCACGATGAACCCGGGCGCGGTCATCGTGGACCTCGCCGCCGAGAGCGGCGGCAATTGCGAGGCCACCCGGCCCGGCGAGACGGTCCAGGTGGGCGGCGTGCAGGTGATCGGCCCGCTGAACCTGCCGGCGCTGATGCCGACGCACGCGTCGCAGATGCTCTCCCGCAACATCCTGACGTTCGTGCAACACCTGTTGAAGGACGGCGCGCTCCACGTGGACGCCGCCGACGAGATCACGGGCGCGATGATGGTCACCGGCAAGAGGGCCTCCTGATGACTGATGTGCTGATTGGCGGGATCGTCGTCTTCGTCCTCGCCACCTTCCTCGGCGCCTCGCTCATCGGGCGGGTGCCGCCGACGCTCCACACGCCGCTGATGTCGGGGGCAAACGCGGTCTCCGGGATCACCGTGGTGGGCGCGTTGCTCGTCGCCGGCGCCGGGTTCGGCTGGCTCTCCAGCGTGCTCGGCTTCCTCGCCATCGTCTTCGCGATGATGAACGTGGTCGGCGGCTACACGGTCACGGACCGGATGCTGGAGATGTTCAAGAAGAGCCCGCGGGAGGACGCCAAGTGATTGCCCCCTGGCTGGCGCGGCTCCTCTACCTGACGGCGGCGGTCCTCTTCATCCTCGGGTTGCGGAGACTGCAGAGCCCGGAGACGGCGCGCCTCGGCAACCGCATCTCGGCGACGGGGATGCTGATTGCGCTCACCGTCACCCTGCTCGACCAGACCATCGTCGGGTACACGACGATCATCGCCGGGCTGATTGTCGGCGGCGCGATCGGGCTGTCTATGGCGCGGCTGGTGAAGATGACCGCGATGCCACAGATGGTCGCCCTCCTGAACGGCGCCGGCGGCGGCGCATCGCTCCTCGTCGCGAGCGCGGAATTCCTCCACGTCGAGGACCGCGGCCTGAGCGTGACGTTCGACGTCGCCCTCTCGACCCAGATCGGCGTGCTGATCGGCGCGGTGACGGTGACCGGGAGCGTGATTGCCTTCGCCAAGCTCCAGGAGTTGATGGCGGGGCGCGCGGTGGTCTTCCCGTTTCAAAAGACGATCAACGCGACGATCTTCCTCGCCATCCTCGCGATCGGCGCCTATGTGGTCGCCGACCCAGCGGCGCCGCTGATGTTCTTCTACGCGCTCATCGTCCTCGCGCTGCTGCTCGGTATCCTCCTGGTCATCCCGATCGGCGGCGCCGATATGCCGGTCGTGATCGCGGTGCTCAACTCGTACTCGGGGATCGCCGCGGCGATGACGGGGTTCGTGATCCGGAACGAGGTGCTGATCGTCAGCGGCGCCCTCGTCGGCTCGTCGGGGATCATCCTCAGCCAGATCATGTGCCGGGCAATGAATCGGTCGCTCGCCAACGTGCTCTTCGGTGGCTTCGGGGCGACGGTCACCGTGGGCGCCAAGAGTGCGGCAGGCCTGTCGGTGAACACGACCAACATCGAGGAGGCGGCGCTGCAGCTTGGCTACGCCCAGCTCGTGATTGTCGTGCCCGGCTATGGGCTGGCGGTGGCCCAGGCGCAACACCAGGTGCGTGAGCTGATGGACCTGATCGAGAAGCGCGGCGGCACGGTCAAGTTCGCGATCCACCCGGTGGCCGGCCGGATGCCGGGGCATATGAACGTGCTCCTCGCCGAGGCGAACATCCCGTACGACAAGCTGCTCGACATGGACGACATCAATCCGGAGTTCGACCGCGCCGACGTGGCGCTGGTGATCGGGGCGAACGACGTGGTGAACCCGGCGGCGCGCAACGACCCGTCGAGCCCGATCCACGGGATGCCGATCCTCAACGCCGACCACGCCAAGCGGATCATCGTGATGAAGCGTGGGATGTCGGCGGGCTTCGCGGGGATCGAGAACGAACTGTTCTACGACCCCAAGACGCAGATGCTCTTTGGGGACGCGAAGGGGACGCTGACGAAGCTCGTCACCGAGGTGAAACAGCTCTAGGTGGCGACGCCGCAACCACGGCTACTGCACCAAGCCCTGCAGCGTCTGGTCCACGATGAACGCGTACCGGAACGCCATCTCGCGGTAACGCTCATAGCGACCCGAGCCGCCACCGTGCCCGGCACCCATGTTCATCTTCAGGAGGAGCGGGTTGGCGTCGGTCTTGGTGGCGCGCAGCAACGCCACCCACTTGGTCGGCTCCCAGTATGCCACCCGTGAGTCGTTGATCCCGCTCATCACGAGCATCCGCGGATACGCCTTCGGCTCAACGTTGTCGTAGGGCGAATACTGCCGCATATACCGATAGTGCTCGGGAATCGCCGGGTTGCCCCACTGCTCCCACTCCTGGGCGGTGAGCGGGATGCTGGCGTCGAGCATCGTGTTGATCACGTCCACGAACGGCACGTCGGCGACGATCACCTTGAAGAGGTCGGGGCGCAGGTTGGCCACCGCGCCCATCAGGAGCCCGCCCGCGCTCCCGCCATTCGCGGCGAGACGGTCCGGCGAGGTATACCGTTCGCGGACCAGGTGCTCGGCCACGTCAATGAAGTCGGTGAACGTGTTCATCTTATGCAGCATCTTCCCCTCGTCGTACCAGCGCCGTCCCATCTCCTCGCCGCCGCGCACGTGGGCGATGGCGTAGATGAAGTCGCGGTCAATGAGCGAGAAGCGCACCGAACTGAACGTCGGCTCCATCGTCGCGCCGTACGATCCATAGGCGTAGAGGAGGAGCGGCCGCTTGCCGTCACGCACCAGCCCTTTCCGGTAGACGAGTGAGACGGGGACGCGCGCGCCGTCGCGGGCGGTGGCAAAGGTCCGCTCGACCTCATAGCGGTTGGGGTCGAAGCCACCGAGCACCTCATCACGCTTCCTGAGCTCGCGCGCCCGCGTGTCCATCGCATAGTCGAACACCGAGTTCGGCGTCACCATCGAGCTGTAGGCGAAGCGCAGGGTGCGGGTGTTGAACTCCGGGTTCCCCGACGGGAACACGCCGTACGCCGCCTCCGGGAACGTGATCTCGTGCGCGATCCCGCCGGCGAGGTCGGTCACGGCGAGCCGGCGCAGGCCCTCGCGCCGCTGTATCACCACGACGTGCTCGCGGAACGGCAGCACGCCCTCGATGAAGGCGTCGTCGTTGTGCGCGACCCACTCCTCCCACTGCGCCGGCGTGGTCGCATCGAATGGCGCGCGCATCACCTTGAAGTTCGTCGCATTCTCATTGGTGTGGATATAGAAGAAGCCGGCGCCGGCGCTCACCGAGTACTCGACCCCCGGCCGCCGCGCGGCAATCAGGCGGGGCGCGGCGGTCGGCTCGCCCGCCGGAATCGCGTACCACTCCGCCGAGGTGAACGAGCTGCTCCCGACGATGATCCATTCGTCACTGCGCTCACGCGAGACGTCGGCGTTGAACAGCACGTCGCGCTCGTGGTAGACCGACACGTCCTCCGCGCGCGGCGTCCCGACCACGTGGCGCCACACCTGGTCGCCGCGCTTGGCGGAGTCCATCGTCAGGTAGAACAGCGTCCGGTTGTCGCTGGCCCACGCGAGGCCAAAGGCCAGTTTCTCGATCCGGTCGGCGAGCCACGCCCCGGTCCGGAGGTCCTTCACCTGGAGGGTGAAGTCCTCGTAGCCGGTCGTGTCCACGAGCACGGCAAGACGCTGGTGGTCCGGTGAGACTTCCATTCCGCCGAGCGCATAGAAGCTGAATCCCTCGGCCTCCTTGTTCTGGTCAAAGTAGATCTCCTCCGGCGCCTCGAGCGACCCGCGCTTGCGGGCGTAGATGGGGTACTGCTTGCCCCGCTCCGTGCGCGAGTAGTAGAACCACTCGCCGCGCTTCACCGGGACGTTGGAATCGTCCTCCTTGATCCGTCCGATGATCTCGTCGTAGAGCTGCTGCTCGAGCGCCTTGGTGTGCGCGGTCATCGCCTCGGTGTACGCGTTCTCGCGCTCGAGGTAGGGGATCGTCTCGGGGTGCCCCTTGTCGCGGAAGTAGGCGTAGGGGTCGGTGCGCGTTTCGCCGTGGAGCGTGGTGACCGCCGGGATCCGACGGGCGACCGGGGGTTGCTGGGCGTTCATCGTTTGCAGGGCTGCGAAGGACAGGAAGAAATAGAGGGACGCGACGGGGACGCGGTACACGGATCGGGCTCCGGCGGAGAGGGCTCCCGTAATCTAGGCCCGGCGTGCGCTTGCGGTGATTAGCTTTTCCGGCATGGCCAACGCGACTGGCGCGCGTCTCCTGAAGCTCTGGAGCCGACTCTCGCCGCTGCCCGGCGGGCAGTGGCTCTTTTCCAGGATCTTTGCGATGACGGTGCCCTATTCGGGTTCCGTCGGGCCGCGCATCCGCGAGCTTGCGCCGGGCCACGCCCGGGTCGAGATCCCCGACCGCCGGTCCAACCGGCAGCACCTGGGCTCGGTACACGCCATCGCCCTGATGAACGCCGCCGAGATGACGAGTGGCCTCGCAATGATGGCCGGGCTGCCGGAGGGTGTGCGCGGCATCGTCACCTCGCTCTCGATGACCTACCACAAGAAGGCGCGCGGGACGATCTCGGCGGTGAGTCGGGTCGAGATCCCGACCGTGACCGACGACCGCGACTTCGAGGTGCGTGCCGAGTGCTTCGACCCGTCGGGGGTGCTGGTCGCCACCGGCACCGTGCGCTGGCGGCTGGGCCCTGTCCGGCCGAAGGCCTGATGGAGACGGCCTTCACGCGCCAGACGGGCGTCGCGGTGCCGTTGATCGGCGGGCCGATGTATCCGTGCTCCAACCCCGAACTGGTCGCCGCGGTGAGCGAGGCGGGCGGGCTCGGCGTCGTGCAGCCGATCTCCCTCACCTATGTGCACGGGCACGAGTATCGCGCCGGGTTGCGATTCATCCGGTCGCTCACCCAGAAGCCGATCGGCTTCAACGCGCTGATCGAGGGCACGAACCGGGCGTACATCGCCCGGATGCACGAGTGGATAGACGTGGCGCTCGAGGAGGGCGTGCGGTTCTTCCTCACCTCGCTCGGCAATCCGCGATGGGTCTGCGAGAAGGTCCACGCGGCCGGCGGCGTGGTCTACCACGACGTCACCGAGCGGAAGTGGGCGCAGAAGGGCGTGGACGGCGGCGTGGATGGGCTGATTGCCGTGAACTCGCGCGCCGGCGGACACGCGGGGCGTCTCGGTCCCGAGGCGCTGTTCGCGGAGCTGGCGCCGTTCGGCCTGCCGATCGTCTCGGCGGGAGGCGTGGGCACGCCGGAGGAGTTCGCACGCCACCTGCGGATGGGGTACGCGGCGGTGCAACTCGGCACGCGATTCATCGCGACGCCCGAGTGCAAGGCGAGCGCGGCCTACAAGCAGGCAATCGTGGACGCCGGGGAGGACGACATCGTGCTCACCGAGCGGCTGACCGGCGTGCCGGTGGCGGTGATCCGCAATGCGTACATCGAGCGGCTGGGGACGAAGGCGGGGTGGTTCGCGCGCTGGATGCTCCGCGGGCGGCGGCGGAAGCATTGGATGCGAACGTTCTACGCCCTCAGCTCGATCCGACGGCTCAAGCGGTCACTGATGAAGACGGACACGCGGACTGAGTACTGGCAGGCCGGGCGCTCGGTCGCCGGGATCCACGACATCCGCCCGGCGGGGCAGATTGTCCGGGAGTTCGCTGGCGCGCTGGACTAGGGCGCCCGACCACCAGCGATGGTTCAGCACGGCCACGCCGCCCGGCGTCACCGTCACCACGCCGAGCGATACGACCTCACCGCCACGCACGACCTCGATCGGGTGCTCGCCCACGGGCAGGCGCAGCCGCGCGACGGTGATGCGGTCGGGCAGGAGTTGCCACGCGCGCAGGTCGGGCTGGTCGATCGCCGATGACGTCACCGACGTGGCGAGCAGGCCGATGCCGAGCAGGATGCGGCCCCATCCCCCGCCCTTCTCGCCCTCCTCCTTGTTCTTCTTTCGCTCCTTCCGGGCGCTCTCGAACGCCTTGTCTGCCGCCTCCATCGCCGCGTAGCGGATGGCGGCGCGGGCAATCGCGCGCGCCAGGCGCGCCGGCTGCTCGCGCTCGAAATCGTCCTGCACCGCCGCGGTCACGTCGGCCGTCACGGTGGCGAATTCGACGCCGGCGGAGCGCGCGCCGACGCCAATGCTGCCGCGCGATGGCGCCGCGAAGCTCGCCCAGTTGACCTCATAGGTCAGCCAGCCGACGCGCGAGAAGCCCGGCTCGTGGAAGGTCCGGTCGTGGCGCCGCTCGGCGACGGTCCGCGCGACCAGGTATCGCTCGTTCTTCTTGCCGGTCGTGAGGGCGACGAGTTCGTCCCCGTCCATCCAGACGCCCAGCGTGCGCGGCTCGGGACGGCCGACGAAGCCGTCCTCGATGATCACGACCACGTCGCCGGCATCGGGAGGCGCCAGCAGGGTGTCGCCGGGAAGGGTGCCGAGAAGCGCCGCGGCATTGCGGTAGGCGACGAGCGCGTCCTGTCGCTCGCCGGCCGACTCGAACATCACGCCACTCACGTAGCGCAGCACGCCCTGCAGCCCCACCGGCGGCTTGGGGCCGGCGTCGCTCGCGAGGAGCGCGGCGAGCCGGCGCGCCTCGACCGCGGCCTCGACCCGCTCGTTGCGCGCAAGCCAGTTGAGCCCGCCGTAGTACGGGATGAACATCATCTCGGTCACGCCGGGGTCGTACGGCAACGCGGCGTCGGAGGTGACCATTGACACCGCGGCCGCCGAGAGCCGCTTGGTGTAGCGGTCGCCGGCAATGGTCCAGGCGCGGTCCATCGAGCGCGTGCCTGCGTCGAACTCCCCGGCGTGCAGCGAGATCACGCCGCGATACATATGCCGCAGGAGGACGTCGGCGGGAGCGATCTTCTTGTCGCGCATTGAGGTCCACGCGGCGTCAGCGCGGCCGAAACTCAGATGGTCACGCAACGCCCACTCGGCAGAGACCCCGGCCGGACCGGAACGCCACGCCGCGCCCGCCGTCGCGCACCCGCCGCCGAGCCACAGCAACGGGAGCGCCACAGCGAGGCGCAGCGGACGGGGCAGACCGGGAACGCGGTGGGCGCGTCGGTCCATCAGGACCTCAGCGTACCTGCTTCTCGAGCACCACGATCCGCTGTTGCGCGAGCGCAATCGCCTCGGCCATCCGCGCGCTTGCCTCGCCCTGCGCACGGATCCGCTCGATGTCCAGCGAGAGGAGGAATCGCTGGTAGCGCATCAGCGCCTCTTGCGGGCGCAGCTGGAGATCGAGCAGGCGGGCGGCCTTGTATTCGATGTCCGGCGCGTCGGGGTCGAGGACGCTCGCGCGGTCGTACCGGTTGAGCGCGCCGGCGAGGTCGTTCGCGGCAACGAGGTCGTCTCCCTCGCGCACGAGGGCCTCGGCGGCGGCGCGGGCCTGCGCCTGCTGCGTCGCGTCCTGCGGACGGCTCACGACCAGAATGCCCTGCGGCCCGCGACGGCTGATCACCGACGCGCCTCCGCGTTCGAACTGGACCATCATCACCTCGCCGGAGCGGTCGTACGGCGACGCCGACGGAGTGGCAGGGACCATCACCGCGCCGGCGTCAACGCGTCGCACCATCCAGGCCTGCGGCGCCGAGCGCGCGGCTGCCATCACCTGCGCCTCGCTCATCCCGATCGCGATCTCGCCGCGCGCAATCGATTCGCACTGCGCCGGCGCACAGCTGGCCAGCGCGACGGCATTCACCGAGTCCGCCGACTGACGAAGCCGGGCGCGGTCCATCCCAATCGCCGCGGCCGCGTCGGCGCCCTCGACGGCGGGCACGGACGTGTTGTTCGGGACCAGCACCGGCTGTTCGATCCGCTGCGGGTAGGGCGACGCGCAGGCACCGATCGCCGCCAGGACAACCGCCAGGGTGGAGCGCTGGCTCCGCGTCAGGTATACGGTAGGACGTAGCATGGCTGTCTCCTCAGGGCGTGAACCGACGACGCTGGATGTACTTCTTGATCTTGTGCTGGCCGATCCACGACTTCGCGTTGGTCTCGAGGTCAATGAGCGTCGCGTCAATCTGGTAGAACACGATTCGCTCGCGACCCTCGCTGTCCTCGATTGCCTGGACGTCGCCCTGCAGCATGTAGCGGGCGCCCATCTCACGGGCCAGCCGCACGCGGGTCTCGGCCGAGGCATTGGTCTGCTGGTCAATCCGCTCGGCGCGGACCTCGTCACGCTCCTCCGAGCTCGCCACGAGGCGGACGAGTCCGCTCTGGACGTAGGCGCGCTCGAGGTCGCGCACGAACGTGCCGACGGGGATGTGCTCCATCGTCCGGTTGCGAAACTCGCCGATGATCACCGTCGGCGCGGTGCCGCCGTTGGCCGCCGCGTAGTCGCGGGCCCAGGTGCCGGTGAGGGACTGGGCGATCAACTCGTTGGCCACGAGCCGCGAGTCGGCGTCGTTCCAGCGGCCGGACAGATCGGTCACCGAGTTGGGGTCAATGCGCTCGACGCGCTTGTTCATGCAGCCCGTGACCGCGAGGGCGGCGATGAGGACGCCGAGTACTGCCTTGGTACGGAGCATAGGGGACTCCTGGCACGGATGGTTGGGACTCTTAACGAACGGCAGTGCCGCTCGCTGATCTCAGTAGTATGCAGCGTTTGCACCATTCGCGGGCTAAGTCGTAAGTTATTGTTGTACAGCGACCTAACGTTTGACCGGCCCGGCCGGTGTCCTCCCTGTTGGACGCGTCGTGTCGGACAAAACGCGGGGTGGAGCGGCACGGTGGGCGGTTAGCAGAGCGTTGCCCCCGGATCCACTTTCCAGCTCGCACACTTTCCTCCTGCCAGTCTTCACACAATGCGTCGCTTCACTACGGTCGTTTCCGCGCTCTCCCTACTCGGGGGACTCTGGATTGGGTTTCGGCCAACCGGACCGGTGCCGCCACTCGGCGACTTTCTCGATCCGGTTCACGGCATCTGGTCCGTCGGTCGGACGGCGGACCTGCCGGCGAAGCAGACACTGGCGCTGAAGGGGTTGGGCGCCGCCGTCGAGGTGAAGTACGACGCCCGCGGCGTACCGCACATCTTCGCCAAGGCCGAAAACGACGCGTACCGCGCACTCGGCTGGGTCCACGCGCGAGACCGGCTCTTCCAGATGGAGCTGACCCAGCGGGCAGTGGCGGGGACGATGGCAGAACTGGTGGGGGAGCGCGCGCTCCCGCTCGACCGCGACTCGAGAGGGCTCGGACTCGCCGCCGCGGCCGAGGCCAAGTGGGCGGCGATACCGGCGGGCTCGGAGGCCCGCGCCGCGGTCGAGAGCTATATGGAGGGCGTCAACGCGTACGTGCGGGGGATGCAGCCGGAGGACCTCCCGCTCGAATATCGGCTGCTGGGCCGCAAGCCGCGGCAGTTCAATCCGGTGGACACCTACTACCTGCTCGCCCGGATGTCGCAGACGCTCTCCTACCAGCAGGGCGAACTTCGGTTCAACGCGGTGGAACAGATGGTCGGCCGCGCGGCGGCCGTAGCGCTCCTTCCCATAGATGCGCCGATCCAGGAACCGATCGAGCCCGTGCCGGGGCGTCGGCAGGCGCGGATCGCCCCGACGCGCTTCCCCGCCCCGGAGCTCGCGACCGGCGCGCGGATAGCCGAGGCCCGGCGGTGGCGCGATGCCGCGGACCTGGTGGCGAGTGCCGATGGTCGCGCGCGCGAGAGTGGCTCGACCATCCGCGGCGACGGGGTGGCGGGCAGCAACAACTGGGCGGTTGCGCCGTCGCGGACGGCGAGCGGCTTTGCCCTCCTCGCCGGCGACCCCCACCTCCCGCTGACGTTGCCGAGCATCTGGTACGAGGCGCACCTCGTGGTGGAAGGCGGAATTGACGTCTATGGCGTGACGCTCCCACTCTCGCCGATCATCCCGATTGGATTCAACCGCGACGTGGCGTGGACGGCAACAAACACCGGCAACGACGTGGTGGACTTCTATCGGGAGACGGTGAACGACTCGCTGCGCCCCACGCAATACCGGCTCGACGGCGCTTGGCGGGCCCTCGGCGTCCGCGTGGAGACGTACCGCGCGCCGTCGGGCCGCGTGATCGCCGTGGACACCCTTCTCAGCACGCATCGCGGGCCGCTGCATCAGACCGCACTTGGCTGGGTCTCGGTGCGCTGGACCGCGCGCGAGGTGTCGGACGAAGGTGAGGCGTTTTGGCGCGCGGCGCGGACCACGAGCGCGCGCGACTGGTACGCGGCGATGGAGAGGTACCGGACGCCGGCGCAGAACTTCCTTGTCGCGGACAGGGCGGGCACGATTGGGATCCGCTCCACCGGACGGTATCCGATCCGCCCGGGGAGCGGCACGGGCAATGTCGTGTTCGACGGGAGCACGAGCGCGAGCGACTGGGTCGGCGACCGACCGCTGAACTGGTATCCGCAGGCGCTCTCGCCGGCCCAGGGGTATCTCGCCAGCGCCAATCAGCAGCCGATGGACCCCGCCGTCCGACCCGGCTACGTCGGGACCGACTGGCCGAGTCCGTGGCGGGCGATGCGGATCAACACGCTCCTCCGCGCGCATCCGGCGATGACGCCGGACCTGATGCGGCAGTTCCAGACCGATCCGCGAAGCGAGGTCACGCCGTTCGTGATGACGGCGCTCGGCGAGGCGCGCGTCGCCGCGGAGCGGGCGGGCACGTGGACGGCGGACGATGCGACGGCGATGGCGTTCCTCGAAGCGTGGGATGCGACCTTCACGCCCGGCGCCGGCGGCGCGGTGCTCTTTGACGCACTGCTCTCCTCACTGACGCGACTGACCTGGGATGAGTTGGTGATCCCCGGGGAGAACCGGCGGGTGGCGACGCCGGCCCAGATGATGCTCACGCGACTGCTCGCCGACCCCGGATCGGCGTGGTGGGACGACCGCTCGACCCCGGACGTTCGCGAGGATCGCGACCAGATTTTACTCGCGGCCTTGCGCGATGCCTGGTCCCGCACGCGGTCGCGGTTCGGAAATGATGAGCGCACGTGGAAGTGGAGCGATGCGCGGCCGGCGAACATTCCGCACCTGTTGCGCCTGCCGGGGTTCGGGCGGGAGGGGCTGGCGGTGACGGGGGGGCCCGAGACACTCTCCCCGATGCCGGGCGGCGGGTACGGGGCGTCGTGGCGATTCGTGGTGGAGCTTGGGCCCGAGATCCGGGCGTGGGGGACCTACCCCGGCGGACAGTCCGGGAATCCCGTCTCGGCGCGATACGACGATCGCCTCGCGCTCTGGCAGCGGGGCGAACTGTCCGAGTTGCTGCTCCCGAGGTCGCCCGAGGGACTGGGCGCCGCGGTGACGACGAGTGTGTTGACCTTCTTGCCGGAGTGAGGCCGTGGCGATGAGCGAAGGTGGGGCGCGAGTGGTCTGGTTCAGTACGCTCGCGGTCGGCGTGGGGCTGGCGACCTGGGCGTTCGGGTGGATGGCGGTGCCGGTGCTCGCGGGCGCCTGGGCGTGGATCCGGCGGGGCGATCCGGCGGTGCCCCTGATGGCGGCGCTGGCGGCACCGCTCGCGTGGGGCGTGCTCCTGGCGCTACCGGGCGTGACCGGGGGCGGGACGGCGCGCGTCGCGGAGGTGGTCGGCGCGGCGATGCAGGTGGGGCCGTTCGCGCTGGTGGTGCTGACGCTGGCCTTTCCGGCGCTGCTCGCGGGGAGCGTCGCGGGCGTGGTCCGCGGGGTCAGCGCGCCGGCACGCCCCCGTCCTCCGCGTGGTGCTTGATGGACTTGCCCTCGGCGAGGAACACGACGCCTTCCGCCACGTTCGTGGCGAGGTCGGCCACCCGCTCGAGGTTCCGTGAGACGAGGAGGATCTCCATCCCCGAGCTCACCACCTGCACGTCCTCCATCATTCGCATCAGCAGGATCTTGTAGATCGAGCGGTTGAGCGCGTCCACCTCGTCGTCGCGCACGCAAATCTCGCGGCCGGCGGCGGCGTCGCTGCGCACAAAGGCGTCCATCGCGTCGGAGAGCATCAGGCGCGTCAGGCGCGCCATCTCGCCGATCTCCCGTTCGGGCATCCGCGGCGCCGACTTCGGCAGGCGCGTGGCCGACTGCGCGATGTTCACCGCGTGGTCTCCCACCCGCTCGAGGTCGTTGGCGATCCGCATCGCCGCGATCAGGAGCCGGAGGTCGCGCGCCATCGGCTGGTGTCGCGCGAGGAGCGCGAGGCAGCGCTGCTCGATGTCCACCTCGCGGTCGTCAATCGCGCGGTCGCCGAGAATCACGGCCTGCGCCTTCTCCTCGTTGCGTCCGATCAGGGCCTCGATGGCCAACTCGAGCGCCGCCTCGGCGGCGCCGGACATCGTGAGGAGCCGCGCCCGCACATCGGCGAGTTCCTCGTGAAAATGCCGCTGCGTCTCGCTCATCCAAATCTCCCGGTGATGTAGGCCTCGGTCCGTTCGTGCGCGGGCGCCGTGAAGATCTGGTCCGTGACACCAAACTCCACCAACCGACCGGCGTCGAAGAAGCCAGTGCGGTCAGACACCCGCGCCGCCTGCTGCAGGTTATGCGTGACGATCACGATCGTGTAGTCCTGCTTGAGCTCGAAGATCAGTTCCTCGACCCGTTGCGTGGCAATCGGGTCGAGCGCGGAGCAGGGTTCGTCCATCAGCAGGACGGTGGGCTGGTTGGCCAGCGCGCGGGCGATGCAGAGCCGCTGTTGCTGGCCGCCGGAGAGCCCCATCGCGTTCTCGCGCAGCCGGTCCCTCACCTCGTCCCAGAGCGCGGCGCGGCGGAGCGACTGCTCGACGATTGCCGGGAGGTCGCGCGTCGGCGCGAGCGCGTTGAGCCGCGGCCCGTACGCGACGTTGTCGTAGATGGACTTGGGGAACGGATTCGGCCGCTGGAAGACCATTCCCACGCGCTGGCGGTGCGCGACCACGTCGAGGCCGGGGTCCTGGACGGGACGCCCGTCCACCTCCAGCGCACCGGTGGCGCGCGTGTGCGGCACGAGATCATTCATCCGGTTGATGCAGCGGAGGAAGGTGCTCTTGCCGCAGCCGGAGGGACCAATGATCGCCGTGACCTCACGCCGCAGGAACGTGAGCGAGATCTCGTGGAGCGTCTTCCGCTCGCCGTACCAGAAGGAGAAGTCGGCGGCGACAACGGCGGGGACCGGCACGTCGTATCGGGGCGCGGTCATCCGAACCGGCCGGTGATGTAGGCCTCGGTCCGCGGTTCGCGCGGCGCCGTGAAGATCTGCTTCGTCGCGCCGTGCTCGACCATCGTGCCGAGGTAGAAGAACGACGTCGTATCGGAGACCCGCGCCGCCTGCTGCAGGTTGTGCGTGACGATGACGATCGTGAACTCCTCCTTGAGCTCGAAGACCAGCTCCTCGATCCGCTGCGTGCCCTGCGGGTCGAGCGAGGCGGTCGGTTCGTCGAGGAGGATCACGTTGGGCTCCGGGGCGATGCTGCGGGCGATGCAGAGCCGTTGCTGCTGGCCGCCGGAGAGGCCCATGGCGCTCTCGCCGAGCCGGTCCTTCACCTCGTCCCAGAGGGCGGCGCGGTGCAGCGACCGCTCCACCACCTCGGCAATCCGCGCCTTGGAGAGTGAACGGTCGAGGACGAGCCCGGCGGAGACGTTGTCGGCGATCGAGAGAAACGGAAAGGGTGTCGGCTTCTGGAAGACCATCCCCACCCGACGGCGCAGGTGGATCGGCGAGACGTCGCGGGCATAGACGTCGCGCCCGTCAAGCAGGACCCGGCCGCCGATCGTCGCGCCGGGAATCGTCTCGTGCATCCGGTTGAGGGTGCGCAGGAAAGTGGACTTCCCGCAGCCCGACGGCCCGATCAGCGCGTGCACGCGGTTGGCCGGGAACTCGAGCGTGACGTCCTGCACGGCCCTGAAGTCGCCGTACATCGCGCTCAGTCCCTCGGTGCGGAGACGGACCGTCGGCTCCGTCACGAGCGCTCGAACCGCTGACGGGTGGCGATCCGCGCGGCAATGCTCAGCGCGAGCACCACCAGGATGAGGACGAGCGACGCGGTCCAGGCGAGCTTGTGCCACTCCGGGTACGGGCCCGTCGCATACTTGTAGACGACGAGCGGGAGGGCGGCCATCGGCCGGTCTGGGTCGAACGAGAAGTACTCCGACCCGAGCGCGGTGAACAGGAGTGGCGCGGTCTCGCCGGCAATCCGCGCCACGGCGAGCAGCGACCCGGTCACGATCCCCGGGAGTGCGGTCCGGAGCACCACCACCAGGGTCGTGCGCCAGCGTGTATAGCCGAGCGCGAGCGCGGCCTCGCGGAGCGAATCCGGCACCAGGCGCACCAGCTCCTCGGTGGTCCGCATCACCATCGGCACCATCAGGACGGCGAGCGCGAACGATCCGGCGAGCGCCGAGAAGTGTCGCTGCGTGGCGACCACCCAGGTCCAGGCCAGGATCCCGACGACGATGGACGGCGTGCCGTTGAGCACGTCGGCGACGAAGCGCGTGATGGTCGCCAGCCGCGTCTCGCGGAACTCGCTCGCATAGAGTCCCGCCGCGACGCCGATCGGGATCCCCGCCGCCGCCGCCATCCCGACGATCATCAGCGTGCCGGAGATGGCGTGGGCGACGCCGCCGCCGACCTCGCCCGCCGGTGCCGGGCGGCTCAGGAAGAACGACAGCGAGAGCGACGATGCGCCCCGCACGATGAGCGATCCGAGGATCAGGAACAGCGGCAGCACCGCGACGACCACGGCGATCGCCATCAGCACCACCATCAGCCGCGACTTGCCGCGGCGGAGCGCGCGCGCCGGGATCATACGCCACCCCGCCCGCGCGAGACGCGCCAGATGAGCAGTCGCGCCACCGCGTTCACGAGCACCGTCACGCCGAACAGCAGGAGCGCCATATAGATGAGCGCCGACTCGTGGATCGGACCGCCGGCGGCGTCGGCGAACTCGTTGGCGATCACCGCCGCCAGCGAGTACCCGGGCGCAAACAGCGACGCCGACACGTCGTGCCGGTTCCCGATCACCATCGTGACCGCCATCGTCTCCCCGAGCGCGCGCCCGAGCCCGAGGATCACCGCGCCGATCAGCCCCGACTTCGCAAAGGGGACGATTGCCGTGCTCACGGCTTCCCAGCGCGTGGCGCCGAGTGCGACCGCTGCCTCGCGTTGCGCGCTCGGCACGGCCAACAGCACCTCGCGCGAGACCGACATGATGAACGGCACGATCATGATGGTCAGGATCAGCGCCGCCGCCAGCACCGAGGGCCCGTAGATGGGGCCGCTGAAGAACGGCAGGAACCCCAGGTGCTGCTGCAGGAACGGGAAGACCGACGTCTGCAGGAACGGGATCAGGACGAAGATCCCCCACAACCCGTAGACGACGCTCGGGATTGCCGCGAGCAGTTCGATGACGGTGGCGATGGGCCGTCGGATCGGGACCGGCGCGAACTCCGTCAGGTAGATCGCCACGCCGAGCGCGAGCGGCACCGCCATCGCGAGTGCGAGGAACGACGTGAGCAGGGTGCCGACGATCGCAGGCCAGGCGCCGAAGACGCCGGCGACGGGATCCCACGTGCTCGAGAACAGAAACTCCGTGCCGAATGCGCGCGCCGCTGGCCAGGCCCCCTGCGTCAGCTCATAGAGGAGCGCGAGGAGCAGGGCCGGGATCGTACAGGCGGCCGCCATCAGCGACCACTTGAAGATCGTGTCGCCCCGGGAGCTGCGGGCGAGCGACTCGTCCGTCATCCGCTGGAAGGCCGGAGGGTCACTGGTCGAGGACCTCGCCGCCGGACCGCAGCGTGGCGACGCGCGCCCTGACGAGATCGGCCACCGAGGCGGGGAGCGGTGCGTAGTGGAGCTCGGCCGCCATCGCCGCCGCCTCCGGCGTCGTCATCCACTCGAGGAACGCCTGGATCGCGCGCGCCTTCTTCACGTCCGCCAGGTCAGGATAGATCAGCAACCAGGTGAAGGACGCGACCGGGTAGGCCGTCGGGCCGTCCGCATCCACGATGGACACACGGAAGTCGGTGTCCGGCGGCAACGAGACGCCGGCGGCGGCGGCGCTCACGCTCTCGAGCGTCGGGGCGACGAAGTTGCCGCTCTTGTTCCTGATCGCCGCGTAGGGAAGGCCATTGGCCATCGCGTAGATGAGCTCGACGTAGCCGAGCGTCCCTTCGAGCTGCTTCACCTGCTGCGTGACGCCCTCGTTTCCCTTCCCGCCCAGGCCCACCGGCCAGTTCACGGACTTCCCGCGGCCGACCCTGGTGAGCCACTCGCTGGACACGGTGCTCAGATAGTCGGTCCAGATGTAGGTCGTGCCCGACCCGTCGGAGCGGTGCACGACCATCAGGTCGCGGTCGGGAAGCGCGACGCCCGGATTGAGCGCGACGATCCGCGGGTGGTTCCACTTCGTGACCTTGCCAAGGAAGATGTCGGCCAGCAGCGGCCCATCGAAGCGCAGTTGCGTGTTGCCGAGCGACGGCAGGTTCCAGGTCACCACGTCGGCGCCGAGCACCGTCGGGATGTGGAACACCTCGCCGTTGACGGCAGCGAGTTCTGCGTCGGTCATCGGGCCGTCGGTCGCGCCGAAGTCCACCGTGCGCTCGGTGAACTGCTTCACGCCGGCGCCCGACCCCAGCGACTGGTAGTTCACCTGGTTCCCGGTGGCCCGGTAGTAGGCGTCGAACCACTTGGAGTAGACGGGATACGGGAAGGTCGCGCCCGCGCCGGTAAGCGCGACGGTCCCTTCGGCGCCGCACGCCAGCGCTCCGAGCGCGGCGACTGAGGCGACGAGGGCCAGGCCGCGCAGGCGCGACCGAACGGCTGGATGAGTCGTGGACGGGGGCATAGCCTGCTCCGATTGGTCGTGAGTGGTGGACATCAGTACTTGATCTCGGCGTGCACGTAGATCGAGCGGTTCGCGGCCTGGAACGCGTTGTTCCCCGGGTCGTTCTGCAGGAGGACCACGTCGCCGTCGAGGAGGAGCTTGACGTTCCGCGCCAACCGGTACGAAATCCCGCCGATGACGCGTGTCTGCTCGCTGGCCGCCGGCGTTCCGGCCGCCGGGTTCAGGTCGGTGTCCGGATCCCAGCGGTCCAGCCGGCCCATCAGGCCGAAGGGTCCATCGGGGATCTCGAGGGTGCCGAAGAGACTCATCATCCGACCCTTGGTCCTGGCAGAGGCGTCGGTCGAGTCCTGTGTCAGCGCGACCTGCGCACCGAGGAGGAGCGACGTGGTCTGATACGAGACCATGCCGACGGTCCGCGTGCGGGCTGTGCCGCCCGTGGCCTGGCCGACGAGCGCGAACCCGGTGAGGCGCAGCCCTCCAGTCCGACTCGTGTTGGCTGTCTCGAGGACGCGGACCGACAGGCGGGCCGCGAAGTCCTTGCGGTTGTCGCCCGGCGCGCCCGAGTAGGTCTCCCCGTTGTAGACGCCCGCCTCGAGATTCACCCGCTGCGCGCCCCAGGACCCCTCGACAGCGGCACCGATGTCGGACGACGAGAGGTACTTCGCGCGGTCGAGCGGATTGGGCCCCTGGAACCGGTAGCCCCAGAGGTCATCCTCCCAGCCCACCTGCGGCGTCGGCTGCATGCCGAATCGGTAGGTCAGCGCGCTCGCCTCGGGCGTCCAGGCGACGTAGGCGTACTTGAGGCGGAACGTGAGTTGGTTGGCGGCGGCCTCCCGGCCGTCCACGTCAATGGTCAACCGCGTCGTCACGCCCCCATCCATCCGGCTGCGGACGTTCAGGTACGCGCGGTCAACCTCGAAGTTGCTCTGGGCGGCGGGGGGCGAGTACGTCGTGTCCTTTTGCAGCCCGTAGCGGTAGCTCGCGAAGATCACGCCATCCACGGTGGTCTGCGCGGCAGCGGCACTGGGAGCGCCGAGGAAGGACGCGAGCGCGAGAGGGAGTACGCGTCCGAGCAATCCGGTGTAACGCATCGAGTTGCCCAGCCGCCGGGTGGATGGTTCGCTCGCGTGGCTCCCGTCGGCGGTGGACAGGGGACGCGCTCCCAGCCGTGAAGGGTCACGGGCAATTGTAACAACCTCGTGACGGTCGTGTCACGGCACGGGTACGCTGCCACGGCCAAGCCGACTGGCTGAACGCCCGCCGCGGGGCCAAACTCCCCGGATGACCGCCTCCCACCGGGCCGCTCTGCAGAGTCTTGGCGCGCTCGTCCTCGGAGGCACGCTCGGCATCCTCGTGTCGTCGCCGGGTGCCAAGGAGCCCGCCCTCGTCGGCTGGGTCGAGCCCGTCGGGCTGCTCTGGGTCAACGCGATCCGGATGACGGTGATCCCGCTGATCGTCGCCTCGCTGGTGGTCGCCGTCTCCGACACCAGCGCGCGGGCGATGGGCCGGCTCGGCACCCGCTCGTTCGTCGTCTTTTTGCTCCTGCTCGCCGTGATCGCCGCGCTCACGGCGCTCGCCGCCCCGCCGGTCTTCGCCCTCCTGACGATTGATGCCAGCGCCGCCGCGGCGGTCCGCGGAGGCGTGGACGCCGCCACGACGCTCCCCACGATGCCGTCGTTCACGAGCTGGTTGGTCGGCATCGTCCCTGCCAACCCGATCAAGGCGGCAGTGGACGGCGCGATGCTGTCGCTCGTCGTGGCCACGCTGGCCTTCGGGCTTGCCCTCGGGCGCGTCGAGGCCGCGCGCCGCGAGTCGGTCGTCGGGTTCTTCCGCGGCGTCGCCGAGGCGATGACGGTGATCGTCGGGTGGATCCTCGCCGCCGCGCCGTATGGCGTCTTCGCGCTCGCCTTCACGGTCGCCGCCCGCCTTGGGACGGCGATCGTCGGCGCGGTGGGCTTCTACATCGTGTCGTACGCCGCGATGCTGCTGGTCGCGACGCTCCTCGTGTATGTCGCGATTGCGCTGTTCGCCCGCGTGCCGCTTGCGCTGTTCGCCCGCGCCGCACTCCCCGCACAACTGGTCGCGGTCACCACGCGCTCCTCGATGGCAGCGCTCCCGGTGATGGTCACGAGCGCCGAGGAGACCCTCCACCTCCCGCGCGCCGTGACGAGTTTTGCGATTCCGTTGGCCGTCTCGACCTTCCGGCTCAACCAGGCGGTGAGTTGGGTGGTGATGGCGCTCTTCGCCGCGAAGCTCTACGGCGTCGAACTCGGGATGGCGGCAGTGCTCACCCTCGCCGTGACGTCGGTGCTGATGAGCTTCAGCGTGCCGGGAATCCCGAGTGCCAGCCTGTTCGTGGTGGCACCTTTTTTCGCGAGCGTCGGGATCCCGCCGGAGGCGATTGGCGTGCTGATCGCGCTCGATCTCATTCCCGACGTGTTCAAGACCCTCCTGAACGTGACCGGCCAACTGGGCGCGGTCACGCTGATCAGCGCGCGCGTGGAGCCGGAGTCGTGAGGCCGCCGATGCGCGTTGCCGCGAGGCGCCTTCGCGGTAGATTCGGGTCGCGCCCCCGCGGACGGCACCAGCCCGTCATTTGTCGCCCATGCCCCACGAAATCCTCGTCCTTCGCCTGCTGCACATTGTCGGCGTGTTCGTCGCCCGTCCGCGGGCGATGCGCGGCAAGTACGGCGCGATGGACGCGGCGAACGGGATGCTCGGCCTGAGCGTGATCGGGATGGCCATCGCGCGGTATGTGACCTGACGCGATGACGCGGCCCCGTTCGTCGCGCAGGCGCTACGAGACGTTCGTCGGGGATTTCCGCGCCGGGCGGATTGACCTCACCGACGCCACGGCGAGCGCCGAGCCGCCGGACGCCGCCGCGGCGCCGCCGAGCGCGCCGCGCTGGGCCTTCTGGCGCCGACCGGGGGCCCGTCGCGACTACCTCAAGGACTACCTGCGCTGGCTCGCCCCCCACAAGGGATCGGTCGCGCTCGTCTTCCTGCTCGCGCTCTTCGTCGCCGCGCTCGACATGCTCGAGCCCCTCTTCATGCGGTACATCATTGACCGCGTGTTGCTGGCGCCGGGGGAGGAGCTGACCACGCGGATGTCCCGCCTCCACCTCGTCGGCGGGACCTTCCTCGCCGTCGTCCTCGTATCGGCGCTGCTGGGAATGGCGAAGGAGTATCGCCAGAAACTGCTCGATGCGCGGGTGATGCTCTCGCTGCGCCGCGCGCTCTTCTCGCGCTTCCTGCGCCTGCCGCTGCCGCGACTCTGGGAGATGAAGACGGGCGGGATCCTCTCGCGCCTCTCGGGCGACGTGGACACGACCACCGGCCTGCTGCAGATGGCAATCGTCTCGCCGGCGATCTCGGTCATCCGGCTCGTCATCGCGGTCGGCATCCTGCTCACGATCAACTGGCGGCTGGCAATCGCGGCGCTGGCGGTCATTCCCGGCGCGATGCTGCTCAGCTTCGCCTCGGCGCGCCGCATCCGGCCGATCTACCGGTCGGTGCGGAAGGACGTCGAGGCGATTGACGGCCGCACCGGCGAGACGTTCTCGGGAATCCGCGTCGTGCGCGGCTTCGTCCGCGAATCGCTGGAACTGCTCGAGTACCTGCGTGGCCGCCATACGGTGATGCGCAAGGAGCTCTTCGCGCGCCGGCGCGAGATGGTGCTCTGGTCGTCGTGGGGGCTGCTGATCTCCGGCGTGAACGTGATCATCGTCTGGTACGGCGGCTACCTGAGCGTCACCGGGCGCGCGTCGGTCGGCGACATCATGGCGTTCCAATGGTATACGTTCCTCCTGCTCAACCCGGTCTGGAACATCGTCAACTCGTTCTCCGAGCTGCAGCGCTCGCTCGCCGCGACGGAGCGGGTCTTCGAGGTGCTGGCGATGGAAAACGACAAGCCCGACCGTCCGGGCGCGCGCCCCGCGCCGCCGGAGGTGCGCGAACTCACCTTTGACGGCGTGGAGTTCGAATACCGGGCGGGACGGCCAGTGGTCCGCGACTTCCACGTGTCAGTGCCGGGCGGGACCGTGGTCGCGCTCGTCGGACGGAGCGGCGCCGGGAAGACCACGGTCACCGACCTCGTGGCGCGCTTCCACGATCCGACGAAGGGACGGATCCTCCTCAACGGCGTGGACCTCCGCGACCTGACGCTGAGGAGCTATCGCGGCCTGCTGGCCATTGTGCAGCAAGAGGTCTTCCTGTTCGACGGCTCGGTGCGCGACAACATCGCCTACGGCCGGCAGGATGCGACGGACGCCGAGGTGGAGGACGCGGCCCGCCGGGCCAACGCGCACGAGTTCATCGCACGCCTGCCCGGCGGCTACGAGACGTCAATCGGCGAGCGCGGCGTGAAGCTCTCCGGCGGCCAGCAACAGCGGCTGGCGATCGCCCGCGCGATCCTCGCCGACCCGCGGATCCTCATCCTCGACGAGGCGACGAGCAACCTCGACACCGAGAGCGAGCAACTGATCCAGCAGTCAATCGCCGCGTTGCTCAAGGACCGCACCACGTTCGTCATCGCGCATCGGCTCTCGACGATCCGCCGCGCCGACCTGATCCTCGTGATGGAGGAAGGGCGGATCGTCGAGCGGGGCACGCACGAGGGGCTGATGCGCGCCGGCGCCGGCTACGCCGAGATGGTGCGCCGGCAGGTGGAGGAACAGTCGGACTCCTTCAGCGCCGCCCCATCTTCTCTCGAGTGAACCGTCGCGAGTACACGTTGGGCGGATTGCTCCCGGTGGACATCATGTACGCGCGCTCGAAGAGCTCGGTGGCCTTGGCCTGGTTCCCCATCCTCTCGTACGTCATCCCGAGCAGGACGACCTGGAACGGGTCATTGCGCATCAAGCCCATCGCGACGGTCAACTCGCGCTCGGCCGTCGCCAGGTCGTTCGTGTAGAGCGCCACGTAACCGATGAGGTACGGAAGGTACTGCCGCTGGTCGGCGGCCATCGCCGAGTCGCTGTCGAGCGCCCGGCGCGCCTCGACGATCCAGCGTTGGGCCTCGACCGCGTTGCCGCGGCGCGCCGCGATGCGGGCCAGCGCGTGGGCAAGGCGAAAATCCCAGAGACTCCGGGGATGCGTGCGCGGCTCGGGCTCGGCGTTGCCGAGGTCGCTGCCGCGGCGATACATCCGCTCGGCCTCGTCGAGGGATCCGGCGTCAAGGCAGATCCGCGCCGCCTCGTTGGCCATCTCGCCTTCCTGATAGTGCGCGTTCTGTGGCTCCTCGGCGCGGCGGGTCACCCAGTAGGCGATGACCTGTTCCTCGAGTTCGATCGTCCGGGCGCAGTTGCCGTCGTAGGCGTGGGAGAGCGCCAGCCGGCGCTGGGCCTGCGCCCTGGCAGCGGGCGTCGGCGCGTTGTCAATCAGCGTCTGGAAGAGCGCGCGAGCCGCCGCGTGGTCGCCTTCGGCGTCGAGGCGCTGGGCCTGGCGCAGGCTATCGGCGCGGGGGTTGGGGGCGCGCTGCTGGCCCTGCGGCGCGGCACCCGGCTGTTGCGCGACGCCGACGTGTGGCACAAGGGACGCAAGCGCGAACGTGACGGCAAGGAGGGTGGCGACTCTCATCAATCTCTCTCGCTGATGGAGGGACTCGGTCAAGGTAGCCCGGGCCGCGCGGCGTCGAAAGCCGATCAGAGGTCCACGTCGGGCACGTGCTTCTGGTGCGACTTGGGCGGGCGCCGGTAGCTCCCCTTCCGACGCTTGCGCTTCGGCAGCTCGAGCGGGGGCGGGATCAGGTCGCGATACGGGACCGCGTTCAGGATGTGCGCGATGCAGTTGAGGCGCGCGCGGCGCTTGTCGTCGGCCTCGACGGTCCACCACGGCGCGTGCTCGATGTCGGTGTGCTTGAACATCTCGTCCTTCGCCTTGGAGTACTCCTCCCATTTCGGCATGGACTCGAGGTCCATCGGACTCAGCTTCCACCGCCGCGCCGGGTCCCCGGCCCGATCCTCGAACCGCCGCTCCTGCTCGTCATCGCTGACCGAGAACCAGTACTTCAGCACCGTGATCCCCGACCGCACCAGCATCCGTTCAAACTCCGGGCAGCTCCGCAGGAACTCGTGGTACTCGTCATCGGAGCAGAAGCCCATCACGTGCTCGACGCCCGCCCGATTGTACCAGCTGCGGTCGAAGAGGACGATCTCGCCGGCGGCGGGGAGGTGCGCGACGTACCGCTGGAAATACCATTGCGTCCGCTCCCGCTCGTTGGGCGTGCCCAGTGCGACGATGCGGCTGCCGCGCGGGTTCAGCGGCGCGGTGATGCACTTGATGGCGCCACCCTTCCCCGCCGCGTCCCGCCCCTCGAAGATGATCACGAGCCGCTCGCCCTTCTCCTTAATCCAGTACTGCAACTTGACCAGCTCGAAGTGCAACTCGGCGAGCTTCTGCTCGTAGACCTTGCGCTTGAGGCGATCCCGCTTCTTGGCCACGGCTCCTCCGGTGGGGGCGTGGCGCCGGCCGATCGGCCGCGCCGAGAAGCACTAACTCCGCCTCCCGCGGCCGAGTGCGCAAGGAGCCGACCGTGCAGCACGGGTCCGTGCGGCGCGGGACCCCGTACCGCGCCCCGCGGTACTATCTTTCCACGATGTTGATACCCCGCATTCGCACCGCCCTACTCGTCGCGGTCCTGGTGGCGCCGCTCGCAGCCTGTGCCTCCCGCGCGGCGAGTGCGCAGGGCTCCACGCCCGAGATGGGGGATGCGGCGGCCATCGTCCGGGCGCGCGCCGACAGCATCCGCTACCCGTATACCAGGGCAGACATCGAGTTCATGCAGGGGATGATCCACCATCACGCGCAGGCGCTCGTGATGTCGCGCCTTGCCCCGATACGCGGCGCCAGCCAGGAACTCCTGCGGCTCACGGCCCGGATCATCAACGCCCAGACCGACGACATCGTGCTGATGCAGACGTGGCTGCGCGACAGGAACCAGCCGGCGCCGCAGGTGGACTCGGCGGGCACGGTGACGGTGGCGGGCGGCGAGCACGGCGGGCACGGCGAGCACGGCGGGCACGCGATGCAGATGCCCGGCATGCTGACCGTGGCGCAGTTGCGGGAACTCGATGCCGCCTGGGGCGGCGAGTTCGACCGGCTCTTTCTTACCTTCATGATCCAACACCACCGCGGCGCCGTACAGATGGTGCAGTCGCTTCTGGCGTCCCCTAACGCCGGGCAGGATGAAACAATTTTCAAGTTCGCCGCGGATGTAGAAGTTGACCAATCCACCGAGATCCGGCGGATGCTGCAGATGTTGATCACCCTCGACCCGTAGAGGATTGCTGATGTCACGTGTTCGTCCGCGCCTTGGTGGCGCATCGTTCCTGTCGCTCGCCCGCCCCCTAGGCGTGATCGCGACGCTCCTCGTCACGACGGCCTGCGCCGGCTCGACCGCGCCCGCCGCGCCGCCAACTCCCGAGCCGGCTCCGGCCGCCTCGTGGGCCGACGACAGCCGTGTCGGTCTTCGGGCTGGCCTGATGGATGCCGAGGAGGCGATCCACAACCTCAACGTGACCGCTCGCGCGATCTCGCCCGAGGGGTTTCTCGGCATCACCAACTCTGACCTCGCCTTCACCGGCAACTACGCGATTCAGGGCAACTACAACGGCCCGGTGATCTGGGACGTGTCGGACCCGTCGCACCCGACGCTGGTCACGGCGTACACCTGCCCCGCCTCGCAAAACGACGTCTCGGTCTACGGCAACCTGCTCTTCATGTCGGCCGAGGCGTTCAACGGCCGCGTGGACTGTATGCCGGGCGGTGTGCCGGACTCCGTGAGCAACATCCGGATGCGCGGCGTGCGCATCTTCGACATCACCGACATCCGGAACCCGAAGCTCCTCACGAACGTCCAGACCTGCCGCGGGTCGCACACGCACACGGTGCTCGAGGATCCGAAGGATCGCCAGCACGTCTACATCTACGTGTCGGGCTCGGCGCCGGTGCGGTCGCCGACAGAACTCGCCGACTGTGTGCGGGCGACGCCTGACCAGGACGAGAATTCGTCGCTCCTGCGGATTGAGATCATCAAGGTGCCGTTGGCGAATCCGGCGGCGGCGGCGGTAGTGAACCGGGCGAACATCTTCGGGGGGTTGACGCATCCGACGGCCCACGGGCCGGCGCAGGAGGACCTTGACGCGGCGGCGCGGGCGGCGGCTGCGGCGCGGGCCGCCGGTGGCTTCACTGCGCGGATCCCGAGTTCGGGACAGGAGATCGTGCTTGGCGGGAATTTCGTGCGCGCGCGGCTCGACAGCGTGATGAAGGCACGCGGCGGCGAAGGCGCGCCCACGGCGGCGGACAGCACGGCGCTCCGTGACGCGATGCAGGGCATCATCAACAATCTCTTCGGCAGCGCCCCGCAGCCGGGCGGCCCCGTCTCGGCGGGCTCGCAGTGCCACGACATCACGGTGTATCCGGCGCTTGGGCTGGCCGGCGGCGCCTGTGAGGGTCACGGCCTGCTGCTCGACATCAGCGATCCGGTGAATCCGGTCCGGCTCGACGCGGTCGCCGACTCGAACTTTGCCTATTGGCACTCGGCGACGTTCAACAACGACGGGACGAAGATCCTGTTCTCGGACGAGTGGGGCGGCGGCGGCGCGCCGAAGTGCCGCGCCGGCGACAAGCCGGAGTGGGGCGCCAACGCGATCTTCACGATCGAGAATCGCCGCCTCCGGTTCCAGAGCTACTACAAGATCCCGACCGTGCAGACCGCGCTGGAGAACTGCGTGGCCCACAACGGCTCGCTCGTCCCGATTCCCGGCCGTGACGTGATGGTGCAGGCCTGGTACCAGGGCGGCATCTCGGTATTTGACTGGACCGATGCGGCGAATCCGTTCGAGATCGCCTACTTCGACCGCGGTCCGGTGGACTCGACGCGGATGCAGATGGGCGGATCGTGGTCGGTGTACTGGTACAACGGCAGCATGGTGAGTTCGGAGATTGCCCGCGGGCTCGACATCGCCGAGCTCGTGCCGAGCGAGTTCCTGACGAAGAACGAGATTGATGCGGCGAAGACGGTGCGGTGGGCCCAACTGAACGCGCAGGGCCAGCCGAAGATCGAGTGGCCGGCAAGCTTCTCGCTTGCCCGCGCCTACGTGGACCAGCTCGAGCGCAAGGGATGCCTGTCGGCGGCGCGCATCGCGTCCGTGCGGCGCTCACTCACCGACGCCGAGTTCGCGTCGGGTGCGATGCGCACGCGGCGGCTCACCGACTTGGTGGGCGAGCTTGAGGCCGACAAGGCCACGTCGTGCGACGCACCGAGGGTCGAGATGCTCAAGCAGGCCACGCAGGGCCTGATCAACATCGTCGTGTCGTAAGCCGGGCGGGTCGGCCCCGCGAGACTGAACGACGACCCCCCGGCGCCGGCTTCCTCGGCGCCGGGGGATCGTACGTCAGGGCGACGGCGGTGGCGCGAGGAGACGCGCGGTCAAGTCCGCCATCTGCTCGCGCCTGCGCTTGGCCCACCCCGGCAGCCGCAGCGCGCCGAGGCCCATCAAGACCACGCCGATCAGGCCTACGGGAGCCATCTGCCCCACCGCCTCGCCCGTCGGCACTGCCCCGGTCAGCATCGCCGGGACGAGGACCGACGCCGTGATGCCAATCAGCCCGAGTCCAGAGAAGATGAGGAGCCGGGCATCCGCCTTCACCGTCTTGAATCGGACGCGGTGACCCTCGCCGCTCGGCTCGAGCAGCACCTGCAGGTTGCCATTGGTCCACTGGCGGAATGACCCGTCGTTCCGCACGCGGCCGCGCGCGTCGAACGTGTCGCGCAGGTCCACCACGAAGCGATCCCACTCGGCGTCGCTCAAGCGCCGTCCGAGTTCCACTGTCTGCGCCACGAGGTCCGGGGCAATCCCCACCTCGCGACCGATCTCCTGGAGTTGGGCAAGCGTCATCCCCTGTCCCGACGTGCCCTCCCGCGGTGCAGGGTGCTGCGTCTCGGTCGCGCGCGCGAAGATCGCGGCGACCTCCTCGTCGGAGTACTGGCGTTCGCCCATCCCGAAAGGTCGCTACGGAAGGAATCCGACGCCAGATTCGTCTCACCTCCAGCAATGGGACTCCCCCGCGTGACCGATCGGCCCCCCGACCCCGACACGGAGTTGCTCGACGGCTGTCGTCGCGGCGATCCGCACGCGCAGCGTGCGCTCTTTGACCGACACCGGGACCGGATCTATTCGATTGCTCTGCATTACCTGCGCGGCGACGGTGACGCCGCCCAGGACGTGACCCAGGAGGTCTTTGTGAAGCTCTTTCGCGCTGCCGACACCTTCCGCGCCGATGCACGCCTCTCCACCTGGCTCTACCGGGTGGTGGCCAATGCCTGCGCGGACGAGCTGCGACGGCGACGCCGGCTCGTCCTGCTGGGCGACGTGCCCGCGGCCAATCACCCGCAGGTGGAGCAGCCCGAGCCGACCGCTCCTGATGGCCGGGTGAGCGCGGCGCTCCAGGGACTCTCCCCGCGCCTTCGGCTCGTGGTGGTCCTCCGCTATTTCGACGACCTCTCGTACGACGAGATCGGCGAGGCGATCGGCGTCACCAGCGGCACCGTTGCATCGCGCCTCAATCGTGCGCACGCGATCCTCAAGCGCAAACTCGATCCCCTCCGCGCCTCCTTCGGTGGAGCCGACCATGCCTGACTCCCGCGATCACGAAGACCTGAAGCATCTCTTGCGCGACCTACCCGTGACTCCGGTCCCGCGGCCGGAGGACCTCTGGCGCGGGATCCAGGGCGCACTCGCCGCACCGGCGGATGTCCGTGGCGCGGGCGCCACTCCGCGGCGGACCGGCGTGCTGCGACGTCCGGTGCGATCGCCCTGGCTGGTCGCCGCGGCGGCGGTGGCCGCGCTGACGGTAGGGACGCTCGCCGGCGCCTACCGGCAGTTCGCCGCGCCGGCACAGTGGGCGGTCGTCGCTCTCGGCGGCGCGCCCCACGTGGACGGAGCCGTCCTCGTGGACAAAGGCGCACTTGGCGCCGGCGAGTGGCTCGTCACCGACGCCACGTCCAGCGCGCGGCTCACGGTGGGACGGATCGGGCTGGCCGAGATCGGCCCGGAGAGCCGCGTTCGGCTCGTGCGCGGAGGCCTGACCGACCACCGGCTCGTCCTCGAGCGGGGGTCGTTGCACGCGGTGATCGGCGCGCCGCCACGCCTCTTCTTCGTCGAAACCCCTTCGGCGCTCGCCACCGACCTCGGGTGCGCCTACACGCTTGAGGTGGACTCGCTCGGCGCCAGTCGCCTGCACGTCACCGCCGGTTGGGTCGAACTCGACCAGGGTGGGCGCCGCGCCCTCGTCCCGGCCGGAATGGCGGCCGAGGTGGAGAAGGACCGCGCGCCGGGAACGCCCTACGTGGCGGAGCTCTCCGATGGCGCGCGAGCGGCGCTCCGTCGGCTCGACGGCGGCACGGGCCATCAGGCCGACCTTGAGGTGGTGCTCGCGGCGATGGCGACGCCGGACGCGGCGCTGGTGGCGCGCCAGCAGAGCGGCATCACGCTGTGGCATCTCGCGCAGCGCGTGGACGGGGCGTCGCGGGCGCAGGTCGTCGCGGCGCTCGCCCGGCTCGCACCACCCCCCGCCGAGGTGACGATGGAAGGAATTCTCGCCCTCGACCGTCGGATGCTCGACCGCTGGCGCCGTGACCTCAGCCCGATGTGGGGCGAGGAAGCAGCCCCGCTCTGGGCGACGATCGGCCAGCGGCTCTGGCTGTGGGCAATGGAGTGACCTTCACGCGGGAGATGTCGAATGCCCAGGAGACTCGTATTCCTCACGGCGGCGGCCCTGCTTGTCGCCGCGGCGCCCCACTCGGGCGGTTGGGCCGTGATCACGGTGCACGACGTACCGACGCACCTCGTGGCCGGCGTGCCGACCTCGGTCACCTTCACGATCCGCCAGCACGGCACGGACCTGATGCGCGGACGCCGGCCAAGCGTCGCCGTGCGGCGGACCGGCGCTGGCATCCTGGCGGGACGCGAGCGCGTCCGGGCCGAGCCAGGCGTGGGGCCGGGCGAGTACCGGGCGACAATCAACCCCACGGAAACGGGTTCGGTCACGCTGACCATTGACGCCGACTACCACACGGCGGAGAGCGAGCTGTTGCCCATTCCCGTCGTCGCGTCGGGCGCCGCGGCCCCACGCCTGAGCGCCGAGGCACACGGACGAGCTCTCTACGTCGCCAAGGGCTGCGTGACTTGCCACTCGAAGTCCGACGACCCGGCGCTGCTCGAGCGGCAGTCGGTGCGCGTGGGCCCGGATCTCGGCGGTCGGCGGTTCGAGGCCGAGTGGCTGGCGACGAAGATCGCCGACCCGGCGGTCAACCGCGTGCCGTTCAACCAGTATGTCGTGATGCCGAAACTGGCGATCAACCCTGAGGAGCTCACCGCGCTCGTGGCCTACGTCAACGCGAGAGTGGTGGCGAGTCACTGACGCGCACCCCACCGAGTCCCCCCGACATCCCGCCGGACGGGAATCGCGCGTCACCGAAGACGACCGTCGCCGGGACACCGGCGGCGGTCGTCTCAATTCTGGCCCAGGGATAGCGCGACCAGACCAGGTAGTTGCGCACATCCGGGTGCACCACGGCACGCGCAATGCGCGGGTCGGCCCAGTCGCCGCGGCGGATCACCTCGCCCTCGAATCGGATGCGGTCGGCGGCGAGCCACGACAACGCGCCGACGTGGTACCCATCGGCCGTGACCGCGATGAGTTGCGCCGCAAACGGGTTGGTTGGGCTTGGCTGGTAGAGCACCTCGAGCACGTCGCCGATGCCTTGGGAACCGGCCGCCGAGAGTGCCATCCGCTCCCCGACGGCGCTGAGGCCCAGCAGCACGAGCACGTACGCGACGGCCAGGCCCGCCACGCGCTGCACCGTCCGCAACACGGCTCCGCGCCGCGCGAGGATCAACGCCGCGCCAAGCATCAGCCAGATCCACGGGTCAATGATGAACACCGCGTCGGCATAGAACCAGCGGCCGCTGAACGGCATCAGCAACCGGATGCCGTACGTGTTGAGGAGGTCGAGGAGCGGGTGGCTGACGACACCGGCCGTCGCGAGGATGAACGTCCAACGCGCATCCACCGGCGCGAGCGAGGGGTCACGTCGGCGGCGCACCAGTCGGTCCCAGCCGAGGACGAGCCCGGTCAGCGCGACGGCAAGGACGACCAGCGCGAGCGGCCCGTGCGTCCACCCCCTTCGAAAGGCAAGCGATGCGTACGTGCCGAGCCAAAGCGAGAAAATGTCGATGTCGGGCGCGTTGGCGGCCAGCATCAGCGTGACGCCGGCGAGCGGCGTCCGGCGGTCGAGGCCGGCGCGACCCATCGCGGCGCCCGCCATCGTGTGCGTGATCGGATCCATCCCTAGCGACGCTCCGCTTGGCGCACTTGCGGGATCATCCGAAGAGCGAGCGGGCCAGGAACCAGACATTCGCCGGCCGCTCGGCGAGCCGCCGCATATACCAACGGTACCACGCCTCGCCGTAGCTGATCAGTGTGCAGACGCGCTCGCCCTCGGCGCGGAGCGCCCGCTGCTCGCGGTCGCGGATGCCGTAGAGCATATGGACCTCGTAGTCGCCCTTGGCCACGCCCAGCGCACCGGCACGGCTGATGATCCGGCGCAGCAGGGGCATGTCGTGGGTCCCGAGGATCGGACGACAGTCCCCGTGGCGCGCCGCCTCCAGCATCGTTCCGGCAATCGCCTCGAAGGCGGCGTCGGTGTCGGCCTTTCTCGGATAGGCGACGGTCGCCGGCTCGGCGTAGGCGCCCTTCACCAGACGGATCACCGGCTTGAGTGGAAGGAGCCGCTCGACGTCCTTCGGCGTCCGGCGCAGGTAGGCCTGCAGCGCGATCCCCGCCCGCGCGTGGCCCATCTTGATTGTCGTGTAGAGCTCGAGGGTCCGGTCCACGTACGCCGAATCCTCCATATCGAGCCAGAGCGCCGACCCCGTGGATTCCGCCTTGGTGGCGAGCGCAATCAGGTGCATCGTGCAGTCGCGCTCGGAGAGGTCGAGACCGAGCTGCGTCGGCTTGACGCTCACCTGCGCCGCCAGCCCACGCGCCTTGATCTCGCCGAAGAGCGTGAGGTAGTGGTCGCGCACCTCGACCGCGTCGCGCGCTTCGGCAATCGCCTCGCCGAGCCGCGTGAAGAGGAGACCGCGGCCGTCGCGGGCGATCGCCGCGCCGGCGTCCAGCCCGTCCTCCATCAGTTCACCGGGCATGAACGCGCGCGTGGCGCGGCGCACGACGCGGCTGCGGGTCGCGAAGTCGTTCAGCCGCTGGCTCTTGGCGGCGGCAAGAAGGAGGGTTCGGCCGAGTCCCATTACGGTGCGCCGCTCAGCCGACGCCGGGGATCCGGGCCAGCTCGCGCAATCGCGCCTCCAGGGCCGCCTTCTGCGTCTCCACGCGTTCGCGTTCGGCGGCGATGCGCGCAGTGACGTCGGCGCGCGCGCCATCGGCATAGGTGCGCGCCTCGGCCACCCGTTCGGCCACCAGCGCGTCCACGCGCGCGCGCACCTGTTGCTCGGCGCGCCGCACCTCCTCACCGAGCTGTTCGCGGAGCGCGTTCCCGACGGCGCTGGCGATGTTCGTCCGGATCGCGAGCGCCGGATGCCTGACGCTGCCGCCGACACGGGCCTCGATCTCCACCGAGTCGAGCCGACTGACCGCCCGCCAGATTGCGTCCTCGACCAGCCGCATCGTCGGCGTGGTCGCGCGCGCGGCGGCGCTGTCGCGCACCCAAGTGACGTTCGGAGCGCGCCAGAGCCAGCGGCCGGTGAGGGAATCACCGCGCCGGTCCAATTGCAGGTCCGACAGGCCCTGCCCCATCACGACGGTCGCCCCGAGTCCGGCGAGCGGGAACTGCGGCAGCGCGATCCCACTGAAGCGGGCACTGAGCGTGTCGCGGACATTCGCCGTGCGATGGTCCAGCATCCCCTCGACGCGCGCGTCACGCGGCCCGACCTGCCCCCCGGCGCGCTCGACGAGGAAACTCGTCGGCGCACCGTACACGGCGGGCTGCGATGTCACGCCGACCAGGCGCGCCCGATAGTTCCCCGCTGTCGCTCCTTCGCCGCCGAGCGACAGGGAGAGCTCGGCGAGCCGAAGCAGGAAGGTCGGATGGACTCGCTCTCTCGGGAACAGCACGTCGGTGCCCGACGCGCGCACCCGCTCCGGGCCCCGCTGAAACTGCCGCTGGAGTCCCGGCGGCATATACCGCTCGGCCATCTGCACCCAGTAGAGCAGGGCGGCGAACTGCTCGGCGACGAGGTCACTGAAGAGTTGCGGACCGATGCTGGGAATATCGAACGTCGGCAGGCGCAGGAGCGAGCGCGCGTAGGCATAGTCTGCCGTGCGCGCCGCGCCGATCGCGTCGAGCCGGCCCTGCAGTCCCGCCGCGTTCCCGCGTACCTCGGCGTCGAAGGTCCGGAGCCGGTCGTCAATCCGCGAGAGCTCGCCGATGGTGCGCCGCACATCCGACACGGCGCGGCGCGCACCAGCGATCCCGAGCGTCGCGAGGTTCGCATTGCGCAGCCGGTTTGCCAGGGCCTCCGCCGAGTCGAGCGTCGGCCGCGGGTCGGCGGCTTCGAGGTCGGCGAGGAGCTTGGCCTTGGCCGTATCGGCATAGGCACGCGCGTGGGACGCCTCGCGCAGCGTGGCAAGACTCTCGGCGGCGATCCCCTCCACATTCACCGCTCGGGTCAGCGTGCTGAGTTCGAGCGGCGGTATCCTCACGCGGCTCTTCCACTCGGCGATGACTTGGCTGGTCGCCGCAGCACCGGGCTCCTTGTGCGGAATTGCACCGGAAGCGGCCCGCGCCGTGCCAAAGCGAAGGCCGCGCACGGCCACGGTGTCCACGACCACCTTCCGCTCCAACGCGGGGAGGAGGTCCACGTCGAAGACCAGCTCCTCCGCCTCAAAGAGATTGCGCATCGGGAAGTTGGGGTTCGTGACCGCGAGCCCGCGCAACGTGACGTGGCCGGCCGCGAGCGCGAGGTGCGCGTCGTCGAGGTCCACCTTGGCGCCGACTGCGGCAGTGCCACCGGCTTCGACCGACCAGCGCACCGCGCGGTCCTTGACGACGATCATCACGGTCGCGATCACCACCAGGGTCACGCTCAGCGGCAGCAGCGCCTTCCACCGGATGTACCTCACGGCCGGAACGTGTCGTACAGCGAGTAGATCTTCGACGTCTTGACCAGCTGGACAATCCGCCATTTCTGCACGTGCACATAGAGATGCGTCCGGTAGCGAGCCACCAGCACGCGGAACCCAAAGTAGGCTGGAATCAGCAGCACGACCCACACGACGAGGCTGCCGAGCACGATCGTGTTGTTGAGCCGCGAGAGCGCCACGACTGGCGTGTTGACGACCCAAAGCCAGAGTGGGGTCAGGGCGTCGGTGGTCAGCAGCGCCATCCCCACGCGATCAAACAGTGGATCGAGCATGAAGCCGACGGGCACCGCGACGATCCAACCGACGATCACGCCCGGGAACGAGACCGTGGTCAGCATCGCCACGGCCAGGATGACGAGATTGTGCAGGCTGACGAGGGGCGTGAGTCCGAATGCGAGGCCGATCGCCATTCCCATCGCGACTTGGCCGGGTGTGCCTTCGGAGTTGAGCGCCCTGAGGAGTGACTGCAGGAGCTTGAAGATCAGCATGCCCCAATTTTACGCCGTGCCACTGTCGAGGGCCATTGGCCAGGCATAGGTTGACGCGATGCCCGCACTGCGCGGTTGGGCCCTGGTGGCAGGTCTGCTGATGCTCGCGGTTCCCCGGCCGGCGTCGGCCCAGGCGGATACCGCCCTGGCCAGGCGGATCCTCAGCGCCGAGCTACGGCGCGACTCGACCGCCCCGGCGCTCGCCGAAGGCGCCGGACACCACGACCCGCGCGTGCGGGCACTGGCGCTGCGGGCGAGGGAGCGGATCGTGGATCCGCACTTTTCGCGCCGCGACTCGCTGCCCGGCGCCGAGCTGCCGCCGCCGCCGGAGTGGCCCGAGCCGGAGTGGAAATCCCGGTACCGCGCGCTGATGGCGCAGCGCGACGACTGTCAGGCGCTGACCACAGCGGCGACCGCCGACCCGGTGTGGCCGGTGCGCCTGCGCGTAGCGGCGCTCGCGCGGGCGTCGTGTGCGGGACACGGCCCGCTCGTTGCCACCTTCCGCGCCTGGGCAACGTCCCTGCCGGCTGACGCCTCGCACCGCGCACGCGACGGCGTGTCGTGGCAGGGGGGCGCGCAGGGCCTCGTGGCGCTTGCCCGCCTGCGGCCGGCCGAGGCGAGCGACCTGATCGCCGCGCACCGCCTGCACCCGCAGTGGCAGGTACGGCAGTATGCGGCGCGTGCCGCTGCGCTCGCCTCGGACACCGCGGCCTTGCGCGCGCTCGCCCGCGACCCTGACGACAACGTCAAGGAGGCCGCCATCGAAGGCCTGGCGCGCCTGACCGGTCACGCCGACGACTCGCTCTTTGTCGCCGCCCTCGGCAGCGAGGGCGCGCAGGCCGTGCTCGCGGCGGCCGTCGCGCTCGGCGGCTCCGCGTACAGCGGCGCACGCAAGGCGGCGCTGGCGGCCTTTGCCCGTTTCGTCACGCACGCCACTGCCTCGGAACGCGACGTGCGCCTCGCGCTACTCGAAGCAGCGGGCCGACCGCCGACGGATGACCAGCCACCTGCCCCCGACCACACCCTCCCCCGCGACGCCGTCGCCCTCGCGCTCGGCGCCACGTCGCACCTGTGCGTGACGATGGCCTCGGCGAGCGGGGGTGGCGGCCAGTTCGTCGTCCGGCTGCGCGGCGACGTCGCCCCGCTGATGGCGGCGCGGATCCTCGACCTTGTGCGCGCCGGCCACTACGACGGTCTCACCTGGCACCGGGTGGAGCACGATTTCGTGATCCAGGGCGGGAGCCCGGGCGCCAACGAATACGTCGGACTGGACCGCTACCTGGTTGACGAGCTGGGCACGCTTCCCCATCGCCGCGGGACAGTCGGGATGAGCACGCGCGGCCACGACACCGGGGACGCGCAGTGGTTCGTGAACCTGCGCGACAACCTGCGGCTCGGCCGCGACTACACCGTCTTCGCCGAGGTGGTGGAAGGGATCGAGGTCGTGGACGCCGTGATGGAAGGGGACGTGATCGAGTCCATCGTCATTCGGCCATCCCCGCCCTGAGCTTCGCCAGCAACTCGATCATCCGGCGCTGGTCGCCCTCGTCGGGGATCCCGGCCGAGACCAACGAGGCGGTCTCCCGCACCAGCGTGTCCATCGCCGCGAGCAGCGCCAATCCCCGATCGGTGACGTGGCAATGCACCTTCCGGCGGTCCTGCCCGGTGCGGTCACGCCGCACGTGGCCGCTCTCCTCGAGCTTGTCAATCAGTCGGGTGATTCCCGGCGCCTCCTCGATCAGCCGCTCGCGCACCGCCAGCGTCGGCAACCCCGCCTCCCCGGCCCCGCGCAGGATCCGCAGCACGTTGTACTGTGCCGGCGAGATGCCGTACGGCTCGACCCGCTGCGCGATTGCACGCCGCACGAGCGCCGCCGTGCGCATCAGTGCCACCAGCGCCTCCTCGGCCGGCGACGAGAACGGCCGGGTCTGTTGCAACTCCTCCTGCAGCGAGCGTGGGGCACGGGACATACGCGAACGTTAGAAGGTCAGCACGACGGTCGCCATCAGCGTGCGCGCCGCCACCGGGAAGAAGTAGCGGGTTGTGCCATCGGTGTAGCCGCTCGCGTACGCGGTGGCGTCGAGCAGGTTCTGCACCTGGACGCGCACCGACGTCCGGCCGAAGCGGTATGCGGCGCCGAGGTCGGCGAGCGTAAAGGCCGGGGTGACGAGCGCCGCATTGCCGTCGTTGGCGAGCGGCGAGTCGCCGACGTGGCGCACCGTGAGGGTCAGCTCGCCCGCCGCGAGCGGCGTCCAGGTTGCCTGCGCGTTGGCGATCACCGCCGGCGTAAGCACCGGTCGCACGTCAACGTAGGTGATTGCGGTGGCCTCATCAGTGAACTCGGCGATCCGTGCGCGCAGGAACATCGCATTCCCGCCCAGACGCAGCGTCGGCCGCGCGCGCCAGCTTGCCTCGAGCTCGACGCCGTCACGGGCACTCCGGTCCACGTTCCGGCGTAGTTGGCTGCCGATGACCGAGATGGCCCCAATCGCGGCGATCTCGTCTCGAAAACGCATCGCGAAGGCGTTGACCCCCAACCGGACCGTTCCGCGCTCCCAGCGCGCGCCCACCTCGAGGTCAGTGAGCGTCTCCGGGCGCACCTGGCCGAGGGGGAGGACGTCGGCAGCCGCCGCGTCGTCAAGGTCGTCGGCCCCGGCGAACATATCGCTCCGCGTCGGTTCGCGGCGACTCTGACCGAGCGACACGAAGAGCTGAAGTGCGGGCTGCGCGCGCCAGGTCACGCCGACCTTCGGATTGAGAAACACCCAGTCAATGTTCGGCGCGTCGAACGTGCTCCCCGCCGTAGGCCGGTAGCGGAACGACGCCCGGCGCAGCTGCAGGTCGCCGTGCCAATCCACCGCGCCCTGGGTCCACGTCCCCTTCAGGAACGCGCTCTGCTCCTGCTTGAAGCCGGTGTTGTCGTAGACGCGGCGTTGCAGGTCGGGATGCGTGAAGCGATAGTGATCGCGGAAGTAGCGGCTCACGTGCGCGCCGGCCGCCAGCACGAGTCCGTCGCGCTGCCACTCGAACGTCGAGAGGACGCCGTACCAGACGTGGTTGAGGTTGAAGTTCCAGAGTTCGGAGCCGACGGCCACGTCGTACTCCCCGCCGGCGCTATTGCGATAGGCGGTCGTGGTGAGGGAGGTGCCCGGCTGGAGGACCCGTGTGTACTGGAGACTGACCATCTCCTGATGGAAGTCGTCGCGCTCCTCGGGGGACATCGGATTGGTTCGCGGCTCGACCGCGAGCTCGGCCTCGCTCGCCGCGTAGTAGGCGAGCTGCATCCGCGAGCGGCCGGCGAGCCCGGTGAACTTCACGGCGTCGCGTTCGCCAAACCATCCGGCGCTCACGAACCCCGACTCCGACTGGTTCCCCGAGCGGATTCGATACCCATCGGTTTCCTGCGCCGACACGCGGCCGTAGGCGGCGAATCCGCCGACGAGGCCCGTGGCACCTTCGACGCTCAGACGCTGCGTCCCCCACGATCCGGCAGTGAGTTGCGCTTCGGCGCCGCGTGGCAGCGTCAGGAGGTTGAGACTCTCGAAGTTGAGCGAGCCGGCGAACGACGCCGTGCCAAACGCGCTCGACCCGACGCCGCGCTGCACGCGCACGCTCTGCATCGAGTTCATGAAGTCCGGTACGTTCGAGAAGTAGAGGACCTGGTCCTCCGGGTCGTTCAGCGGGATCCCATCCAGCGAGATCGCCAGGCGCGTCTGGTCAATGCCGCGGAGGCGGATCGAGCTGTAGCCGGAAAAGGCGCCGGCATCCGACGCCGCGGTGATGCCGGTGGCGCCGAGGAGCGCGAGCGGCGCGTCCTGGCCGACGTACGTGCGTTCGATGGTCGCGCGGTCGAGCGTGGTCTGCGACGTGGGGGCCGCGCCACCGGCGCGCGTCGCGCGGACGACGACCGATTCCAGCGTATCGCGCGCCGCCGTGTCGCGCGCTGCCGTGTCGCGCGCTGCCGTGTCGCGCGGCGCGGTCGGTACCTGGGCGCCGGCGGTTGCCGCGCCGAGTCCGAGAAGGATGATGGCGGAACAGTTGATACGTCGCATGGCGGGATCCTCGTGTTGCGGCGTACGGTCCGGCGGATCCCCGCCGGGTACGCGCCACCCCCGAACGACAGAGGCCACGCGCACCCGGCGAGCGGGTGGCGTGGCCAAGGGACGGCGGTCACGACACTCGCCGCACTCCCTACGCCGGTGTTGACCGGGTCAGGTTCCAAGAGACTTTCTCAACCCCGCGGACGCGGAGTACCCCTGGCGGCTATGCTGAAGGAATAGCGCCCGAAGGTGAGGTCCGCCAGTGCTCCGGGCTCGCCGCACGCGCCGCGCGCACTGCGCGCCGTCCGCGCGGGCGGTAGAATGTGGGGATGCGACCACTTCTCCTCCGCGCCACCGCGCTCCTGCTCGCCGCCGCGCCTGCGCTCGGCGCACAACGGCCACCGTCCGCCGCCCGCATCGAGGCGCTGGCCGCCGCACACGCCGACTCGGCCTTCGCGCTGTATCGCGAACTGCTGACCTACCCGAACGTCGCCGACCGGGCCGACGACATCCTTCGGCTCACGGAGTTTCTCGAGCGCCAGTTTCGCGCGCGTGGCTTCGCGACCGAGCGGCTGGCGATGCCGGGGAGCGACGCCGTCCTGGCCGAGCGCCGCGTGCCGGGCGCGACGCGCACGGTGCTGATCTACCTGCAGGCGGACGGCCAGCCGGTGGACCCCACGCGTTGGCACCAGGAGAGCCCCTGGACGCCGACCCTCAAGGCGCGGCGCACCGGCTCGACGAGCGTGGATGGCAACCCCGCCGACTGGACCGCGCTCCCGTGGGAGCGACTCTACGACGCACCCGATCCCGAGTGGAGGATCTTCGCGCGCTCCGCCTCCGACTCGAAGGGTCCGGTCGCCCAGTTCCTCTCCGCCATCTCGGTGATCGACGCCGCCGGACTCCGCCCTGACTTCGATATGAAGGTGATCGTGGACCCGGAGGAGGAGATGGGGTCGCCGCATCTCGCGGCGGCGGTGGAGCGGTATCGCGACCGGCTCGCCGCCGACATCTTCGTGATCTTCGACGGCCCGCCACACGTCACCGGCGAGCCCACGCTGACGTTCGGCGCGCGGGGAATCGCCGACATCACGCTCACGACGTACGGCCCGCGCGTTGCCCAGCACTCCGGGCACTGGGGTAACTACGTCCCCAACCCCGCCCTGCGCCTTGCGCAAGTCCTCGCGTCAATGAAGGACGACCACGGCCGGGTCACGATCCCCGGCTTCTACGACGGCGTCACGATTGACGCCGCCACGCGGCGGATCCTCGAGGCCGTGCCCGACGACACGGCGGCCATCCACCGCCGACTGGGGATCGCCGCGCCCGACCGCGTCGCCGCGAGCATCCAGGAGGCGTTGCAGTACCCGTCCCTCAACGTCCGCGGCCTGCGCTCGGCGTGGGTGGGCAACGAGACCCGCACGATCATCCCGCCCGACGCGATTGCGGAGCTCGACCTGCGGCTCGTGCGCGAGAGTGATCCCGAGCGGCTCCTCGGGCTGGTGCGCCGCCACATCGAGGGGCTCGGCTACCACGTGATCAGCGGACGCGAGCCGACCGATGCCGAGCGGGCGCGGCATCCGCGGATCATTCGCTTCGACGCGAGCGTGTCGTATCGGGCGTTCCGGACGGATCTCGACTCGGAGCCGGGCCAATGGCTCGGCCGCGCCTTCCAGCGGCTGTTTGGCCGTTCGCCCGTCCTCCTCCGGACCGGCGGCGGTTCGATCCCCATCTCGCCGTTCGTGACGACGCTCGGGGTCCCGGCCGTCGTGGTCGGGACGGTGAACCCCGACAACAATCAGCATTCGTCCAACGAGAACCTCCGGGTCCACGATTTCCTCCAGGGGATCCGCATCATCGCGGCGGTCCTCACGGAGCCGTTGGGTCCTCGCGCGCGCTGAGCGCACGCTGAGCGCACGCTGAGCGTGCTCGGCGCGTGCCGCGCCTTCAGCGCTTCGCGCGCGCCCCGCTTCCGTCGTGCGACTCGCGATAGAACGCGTTGTTGATCATTGACGACGTGTAGTGCTGGACGTACGCCCGGAGACGCTGAGAGAGGCGCGCCGCCAGTTCGGGGTCGTCGAGCGATTCGGCGTGCGCGCTGGTGGCCTCCCGCCGGTACGCCATCAGGCGCTCGGCGCCCGACGGATCGTGTTCGAGCACGCCGTCGCGGGTGACGAGCCAGTGGGTGCCGCTGTTCTCGAGGATCGCCTCGCCCGCCACGGGCGAGAAGAGCGAACGCCCGAATCGCGGGATGCGTCCCGGCGTCGCACCGGCGTAGTCGAGGATCGTCGCGAAGATGTCCACGTGCTGCGTGATGCGCCGCGGGTCCACCACCGGCATCCGGCCCGACGGGTCGAAGAGGAGCATCGGCACCATATACCGGCCGAGTGACGTCTCGTAGCGCCGGGACCGCGTGGGCGGCGTATGGTCGCCGACCACGATGAACAGCGTGCTGTCGTACCACGGCTGGCGGCTCGCCGTCTCGAAGAAGCGCCGCACCGACAGGTCGAGGTAGCGGAGACTCCGGTGGAACGGCTCCGCTGCGGCGGGGAGGACGTCCTCGTAGTCCGGCGGCAAGCGGTATGGATTGTGCGTGCTGATCGTGAAGACCGTCGAGAAGAACGGCTGCCGAAACTTCCCCATCTCCTCAATGGACCACTGGAGGAAGGGTTCGTCGAAGAGGCCCCAGTGTCCGTCGTAGTCCCGGCGTTGGCGGTCGGCCGGGTAGCTCTCCAGTGGTCGGAAGTCACCGATGCCGGCCATCGCCGCAATCGCGTCGAAGAACATCGTCCCCTTCGGCGCGCCGTGGAACATGCTCGTGTGGTAGCCGGCGTCGCCGAGGAAGTGTCCGAGCCCACGCCACTCGTTCCCCTGGTAGGCGGACACTGCAATGGACTGGCCCGTGAGCAGCGGGACGCCGATGAGGATGCTCGGCAACGCATCCATTGACCGGCGGCCGTTGGCGAAGTTGTCAACGAGGAAGGTGCCGTGGCGCGCCAGCGAATCGAGAAATGGCGTTTGCTCGACCGCCCGGTCCTCGCCCCCCCAGTATTCCGCCGACACACTTTCGAGGATCAGCAGCACGACGTTCTGCCGCGGCGCGGCGTTCGGCGCTCTGCGGCCGCGGGTCAGGCCGAATGGTGCGTGGAGGAGTGCTTCCGCCTCACGGTCGGACGCGAAGTACTCGACGGGCTCGAGCAGCCGCTCGCGCGACCCGTGGATGAGGGTGAACGCCGTGTTGAGTGTGAGGATCCCGACGTCGTGTTCACCGCTGGTGAAGGCGTGGATCGGCTTCAGGGGCTTCTTCTGCAGGCCGCCCCGGGCGGCGACGACCGCGAGGACGACCACGGCAAGGCAAGCCGACGCGTAGCGCGTCCAGCGTCGGGGGACGGCCGGGCCGGGCCCACGGACGCGGGGATAGAGCATCGCCGTTGCCACCGCCAAGGCGATGGCAATCAACGCGAGCCCCGCATAGCTCACGAGCAGTTGATCCGCCTGGGCCGCCGCCTCGCTCCGTAGCGCGAAGATGTCGCGCGTCATCCGCGTCCCGGTGAACTGGAAGTACCCGATGTCGGCGACCATCAGCAGGACGAGCGGCACGTTCACGGCGATGAAGAGCGCGTGCAGCCCGCGCTGGTACCACCGGTGGGCGAGCGCGGCGGCCGGCGCCAGCGATGCCAGGATGAACGGCAGGTTGGCGTAAGTAATTGCCGAGAGGTCGAACCGCAACCCAGCGACGAATGCCCCCGCAACCATCAGCGACGGGACGTCCCCGAAGTTTCCGACGTAGTGGAGCAGGAAGACCAACCGGATCGCGCCGTAGACAGCGAGCAACAACGACAGGCGCAGCGCCAGCACCCCTTCGGGGGACTGGCGCAGGAAGGCGACTGGGGAGCGGAACGGGTTGGGTGGCACGGTCGAGCCGGGCGGCGGCTCTGCCGCTCAGCTCGCCCGGATGTAATGCGCCTGCTTCTTCTGCTGGGCGAGGATGACCGAGAAGACGCCCGACGGCTGCAGGATCACGCCCGGATGCATATGGCCGATCGCGCGCGCGCGGGCGACCTCCGGGCTCACGCCGTCCACCTGCTGGACCTTTGGGACGATAAACGCGCCGAGCGCGAGGTCGCAGGCGAGCACGACGCCGCCGCGGCGCATGAAACCGCGCAGCCCGTATCCGGCAAACGGCTCGGGGATGCCGTCCGCTGCCCCAAGGAGCGCCGGATTCGCCAGCGTCGGTTGGCCGGTCAACGGGTGCGTCACGTTCCACTGCTTCGCGACGTCGTAGCGGTCCCAGTACTCCTGGCTCATCGCCAGGATGATGGCGTTGTGGCGAAGCACGAGCGCGGTCGAGCAGTCGGCCATGGCCGCCACGGATGCCTGGTCGTACTGCGCCGCCCAGATCGAGGCGCGCCAGACGCCGAACCCGCTCTCGACTTCCGGCACGTCGAAGACGGAGCGGACGCTGCCGGTCAGCCGGTCCGGCCACGCGGTATCCCAGTCAGATCCGCCGCTGACGCCAATCCCGGCCGCCGCGAGCCGCTCGGGCACGGCGCCAAGTCCGACGGTCAGGCCGCCGAGCGCGGCGGCGCCGAGGGTGAGGCGGTCGAGGAACTCCCTGCGATTGGTCGGCATGTGGGTCTCCGTTGGGGTGATCGCGAACGGCGCCGATCCTCATCCAGGACCGACGTCCGTCGGGAATAGCTGGGGCGGGACTCGAACCCGCGACCCCGGCATTATGAGTGCCGTGCTCTAACCAGCTGAGCTACCCAGCCCTGTGTCGCCGACCAATCTAACGCGCCCCGTCCACCCGTTCCAACCCTCGCCCCTCACCCCCGAAACACAGCAGGGCGCCCCACGAATGGGACGCCCTGTTGCGCTACCAGTAGCGGGGGCGGGATTTGAACCCGCGACCTTCGGGTTATGAGCCCGACGAGC
>JBBDYC010000009.1:248643-322302 GCA_040901985.1 Gemmatimonadaceae bacterium | reverse complement strand
GGGGCAGCGCGGCGGCCCCGCCGCCGCAATTATTTGACCCGCTGCAGCACAAGCCAACGTTATCCAGAACGCACGGCACCGACATCCGCGCGACCCGGCGTGCTCCGAGTCGGTGCTCTTGGGAACGGCAACGGCCGATGTACAACGCCCGCCACTCGGAGATCGTCCGCCGGGGCGCTCGCGCAGGAACTGGGCGCTGACGTCTGTATAACGACAGTTGGTGCAGATGGCCGCGCTATTGATGGCGGCCGCTCCGCGGCCGCATTATTGGAGCGTCCACAGCACAACTATACGTTGAGGCTGTAGGATAAGTCAGTTTCGCGCGCGCGGCGCGAGGCGATCGCCGCAGTCGCGCACCGCCGTCGCGACCGAAGACCCCGAATGCCCCGTCGACGCGATGCGGCGGTCGTCGCGACATTGTCGTGACCGGCGGGCGCGGGCGCCCGGCCCCGGGTTACGCCGCGTAGCCCGCCTTCGCGAGCTTCTCGATGTTGTGCACGAGGCAGAACAGCTTCCACTGCGCGTCCACCTTCGCGCGTCCGCGCAGCGTGAAGCGATCGAGGCCCTTGTTGGACCGCAGGTTCGCGAACACCGGCTCGACCGTCGCGAAGCGCTGGCCGTATTGCGCCCGCCCGAGCGGCGCGTCGAGGCGCCGTTGCATCCGCGCCGAGTGGCTCTCGCCGTTTTGGGCCGCGCGCCCTCGGAAGAAGGCGACTTGGCGCACGGGGGTCGATCCTGGCGTCCGCAAACACTGCGCCCGCAGCGCGCACGGACCGCAATCCCGTTTCGCCCCCCGAAACTGTTCCGAAATGAATCCGTTCGTCACGCGCGACTGCCCCTTCCGGTACAACGCCTTGCCCGCGGGGCAGATGCACGTGCGCGCGGCGGGATCATACGTGAAGTCGCGCGGCTGGAAGGTCGACGCGGGGGCGGGCGCGGGGGACTTGTTGTGGAGCGGATCCGGTCCCTGCCGGTGGCGCGCCTGCGTCGCGAACCGTGCGTCGCGACGCCGCATCGCGGGATCGGCGAGGAGGGCGTCCACGCCCAGCGCGTCCAGCCCCTGCAGGTTCGCTTCGCTATGGTAGCCGGCATCGGCGGTGACGAGCGTGTGCGGGGCAAGCACGGGCTGCAGGGCCGTCACCACCGGGAGCAGCAGCGCCTGCTCCGCGCCCGTGCCGTGGGCCTGTGCCTCGACGATGATCTGATGCGCGCTGTCGACGGCCGCGACCCCGCAGTAGCCCTGGATCACGCCCTTTCCGGTCGCCATCTTCGCGCTCTCGTTGTCGGTGCGATTGCTCTTCCGGATCGCACCCTTGGCGCCGCGCCGCTCGTCGGGATGCGTGGTGAGCCAATCCCGCAGCTCCGCGGCATCGCGCTCCAGCCGCTCCACGCGCCGCGCCGCCTTCGCCTCGATCCCGGGTTCCGCGGCCAAGGCGTCGTTCGCCCGATGGCGCGCGAGCATCGCCGCCGCCGCGGCCTCGAGCTTCGTCGCCTGCCGCGCGAAGTCGGCGCGCGTCCCGCTCCGCCGCTTCGACGCGTTGCTGGGCAGCTTGACCCCGTCGATCGCGAACATCTCGCGGCCGATCAGGCCCTGCGCGTCGCAGATCGCGAGCACCGCCGCGAAGACATGGGCGATGTCGTCGCCCAGCGTGCTCACGAAGTGGGCGATCGTCGTGAAGTGCGGCGCCGTGTCGCCGCAGAGGGCGATGAACGTCACGTGCTCGCGGCAGGCCCGCTCGATCCCGCGGCTGCTCACGATGCCCTGCGCGTAGGCGAACAGGACCACCTGGAGGAGCATCGCCGGCGGGTAGGCCGGGGCGCCCGTCTCGTCATTCCGGTAGCGCGCGTCGAAGTGGGAAAGATCGATCGCGCCACCGAGCAGGTGGTGGAGCGCGTGCTCCAGCGTGCCAGGCAGGAGCTGCGCCGCCAGGTCGACGGGCAGGAACCGGGGATTCGTGTCGATGTGCTTGTAGCGGGCCATGGCGGGGACTCGACAACGGGGGGAGGGGGGCGCACCTTCTCCCAACGAAGCTAGCCGCCGGGGACGCGGACACAATTCCGTGCCGACGATTCCCGGGGTTTTTCTACAGCCTCGTTAGACTGACCTATGTCACCACGGCGCAAGAACGGCAGGGAGACCTGGCAGAGGTTGCTCGAGTGGGATCAGGGCTCAACGGCGGCCGAGCGGCTGGCGGCCCATGTACTGCGCCTTGAAGGGTTCAAATCCGTCGATCCGTCGCACCCGCTTGGCGGGAGAGACTCGCTAAAGGACATCGTCTGCGAGCTCGGCGGCAAGAAGTTCGTCGGCGCTGCTTTCTTCCCTAGAGGTAAAGTCGCGACTTCCGCGATCCTTAGGAAAATGAAGGCTGACCTGCCCGGAGTTGCAAAGGCCGCTGCAGATGGGCTCGCGTTCGTTACGAATCAGGAGATCGGCCTCGCCGACCGTCAAAGATTCCTTGAGGCGTGCGCACCTGCGCCGCTCGAACTCATCCATCTTGAGCGCATCGCGTCAGTTCTTGATGCACCACAGAGCTACGGACTTCGACTCGAGTTCCTTGACATAGAGATGACGAAGGAAGAACAGTTGGCTTTCATCTCTATCCGTGATGCGATGCTCGTGCAGATGAACGAGACCCTCGAGAAGCTGCTCGCCCAGAACACCGATGGGACAACGAAGGGCAAGAGGCGAAAGAATTCTCTGCCAATTGTGTTCGCGCACGATATGAACGACATGTTGGGAAGCCTCGGGCGCAAGTTGCATGAGTGCGTCGAATGCGCCGAAATATTTGAGGTCTTCGATTCCTTCCTAACGAGCTCAAGCGCCGTTTTTGGAAACAAGGCGATTGTGACGTGCCCGTCTTGCAGTAAGGTGCAGAGATACGCGCGGTAGCTGGCGGTCTAACGATGCTTGGTTTAGATGGCCGCAATAGCGAAGCAGGTGAGCGTTCACAGAACAAGCCCACGTTAGACCGACACGGAGCGTTCGATGTTGCGATTGCGAACTGCGCTATTCGTCGTCTCGCTGTTCTCGGCCGTGTCGGGCTGCCAACCGAAGAACGAGACTCCATACTATGCCTTCCATCCATCTACGTTGGGATCGAACTGGAAGCAGCTTCGACACCAAGTATTTGGCTTCACGGTTGACGTTCCGGCGAGCTGGACGTTTGGCGTCGCGGGCGGAGGAGCTGAGGCGGTGGCGTTACTGTTCGAGGAAGGCCTCAACACGGCGCAGCTTTCCGAGTCGTACGCGACGTTGGAACTTGGGAGCGTGCCGCGCGATGGTCGCTCCGACCTCCAGATAGCTTCTCTTATTATTGTTGGCATGCGGACGAAGCACCCCGATTTGAGGGTAGACTCGGTCGCCACAGTTCTCCGACTCAGAGATCTCGAAGGTGTAGGCTTCGCGTTTTCTTGGCGTTCGCAAAGCGGATTCACAATCGTAGAACGCGTCGTCTTATTGGGCGACGGCGACAGATTGCTTTCGGTGAACATGCGGGCGACTACGGCTGCGTGGGCGCAAAACTCGGCTTTGTACCAACAGATTCGCGCTAGCGTGCGTCCAATTCGGTCGGGGATATGATGGCAGCCCAATTTGCGCGATCAAACAAGGATTAGGTTTCAGCAACGTGAAGATAGACGGGCCTGACCAGATAGCCGCGCACTACGCTTCCGTACTCGGCGACGAGTTTGGCAAAGTGTACTTCGAGTTGGTGAACGAGAACGTTTGGCTTCACGACAAGTGGCGCGAGTATCAAGCATTGTTCGCGCGGTCCGTCGAGCGCGTAGAAGTTCTAAACAGCGCAGCGGCGCGCTTCTTCGGCCAGCTTGATGGCATTCTCTGGGAGGACGTCCTCCTTCATCTTTGCCGCTTGACCGACCCAGTTGAAGTGATGCGCCACAAGCAACTAACCGTTCAGCGTATCCCCTTGTATGTCGCTGACGTGACGAGGCGAGCAACACTTGAGGCCAAGGTTGCGAAGGCCGTGGAGAGCACGGCGTTCGCTCGCGACTGGCGCAATCGACACATTGGACACCGTTCACTTAATCGAGCAATTGATTCGTCCGCGCGGCCACTGGCGCATGCTAGCCGAGCAAGCGTTGAAGCCGCGCTTGAGGGCGTCGACGACGTGTTTCATTACGTGCACGAGACCTTGCTTGACTCCGGCTTAAGCTTCGACGTTCCTGGCGGGCCGGGTGACGTCGACGATCTCATCGGCGTGCTGTCGGACGGATTGCGAGCGCAGGCCGCGCGCGAGGAGCGGTTTCGGACGTATCAACTGTTGCCAGAAGACATCAATCCGCCTGAGGCGGTCTAACGACGCTTGGTGCAGACGGCCACGCTATTGATGGCGGCCGCTCCGCGGCCGCATTTTATTAGAGTGTCCGCAGCACAAGCCCACGTTAGGTGGACAGACTTGAGGACTCCGCATGGCGAAACTCCAGGACGAGATTGCTGAAACTTTCCTTGAGAAGCTCAAGGAGTCCCCCGACGTCACGCCCGAGATGGTGACCGCACTGCGTGAGTTGCTGTCCGCCAAGAAGAAGCTGAAGGCCGACGACCTAGTGAAGGTGTTCTCGCCACCGGCAGGCGGGGACGTCAAGTGATCCAGCTCGAATCGGTCCATATTGAGTGGGCGAGGGGCATCGCACAGAAGCTCGAGCTCAACTTCCAGCGAAAGCCCTTCGCAATCTCTGGCCGCAACGGCTCGGGCAAGAGCGCGGTTATCGATGCGGTCGAGTTCGCCCTTACCGGGCAGATTGGGCGGCTCGAAGGCACAGGCACCAAGGGCCTCTCCGTTGCGGAGCATGGCCCCCACGTCGACAAGGCCAAGTTCCCGGACGCCGCCTTCGTCAAGCTCCGCGTCTACATCCCCGGTCTGAACAAGTCGGCTACCATCACCAGGAAGTTCAAGTCGCCGAAGGAGGCGGTGATCGAGCCGGCGGACGACGAAATCAAAGCTGCGCTCGATGAGGTTGCGGATCACCCCGAGATCACCCTGAGCCGGCGCGACATCATCCGCTTTATCCTCGTCGAACCGAGTAGGCGCTCCGCCGAGATCCAGACGCTGCTCAAGCTCGACGAGATTGGCGAGACGCGAAGCGCCCTCAACACGGCCCAGAACCGCCTGCAAAGCGCCCTTCGCTCGGCATCCGCCCAGGTCAAGGCAGACTCCGACGCGCTACGTCTCCACCTCCAGATCGAGACGCTCGCGGCCGACCAGCTCCTCCCCGCCGTCAACAAGCAGCGAAGGCTCCTCGACCTCCCGGAGATTACCGAGATCACGGCAGAAACGACGCTCGACGCCGGCCTTTCCGAGACTGCCAAGGCGTCCGACTTCAATAAGGAGTCCGCGCTTCGGGACCTGAAAGCGCTCACCGATGCCGCCGGAGGCTTCGCCGCCCTCTGCGCCACCGAAGCAGGCCAGACCACTGCGAACCTCGCCAAGCTTGAAGCCGACCATGCGCTTGTCGCCGCCCTGCAGCGCCGCACCTTCATCGAGAAGGGCCTGGAACTCGTCGAAGGCCCCGACTGCCCGCTCTGCGATGCCGCATGGGACGACGAGGAGTCCCTGCGCGCTCACCTGCAGGCAAAGCTCGCCAAGTCCGAGGAAGCGCGACTGCTCCAGGAGTCGCTCATAACGAACGGTGCTGCGATTTCCGACGAGGTGATTCGCCTCTCCAAGCTGATCGGTCCGGTCCAGAAACTGGCCATCGCAGAGGGTCAGACCGCCTTCGCAGAGGCTCTGGCCGGGTGGAAGGCCGACCTCGACACGCTGAAGCCCAAGCTCGCCAGCGTCGACGGACTGACCGGCCTTAAGGACCGCCTCACCAACGGCTGGGTCCAGGAGCCCGGGACACTTTCCGCCAAACTCGAGGGCCTCACCGAGGCCGTCAACGTCAAGCCCGATCAGGCCGCCGCGCTCGCGGCCCAGACGTTTCTGACTACCGCTCAGATCCGCCTCGGCGACTACAGGGGCGCCATGCGCAAGGAGAAGGCCGCGAAAGCGGCTGCTAAGGCGGCGAAGGCCACCTACGAGACCTACTGCAGCGTGTTCGAGGCCGCCCTGAACACGCTCTACGAGCAGGTGCAGGGCGACTTCAGCACCTACTACCGCGAACTCAACGGCGACGACGAAACCACCTTCACCGCCAAGTTTACGCCCAGCGAGAGCAAGCTCGATCTCGCGGTCAACTTCTACGGACGCGGGCTGTTTCCCCCGGGCGCCTATCACAGCGAGGGCCACCAGGACGGCATGGGTGTCTGCCTGTATCTCGCGCTGATGAAGCGCCTCTTCGGCGACCGCTTCAGACTGGCCCTCCTGGACGACGTCGTGATGTCCGTCGACTCTGGCCACCGCTACGAATTCTGCAAGCTCCTGAAGAAGCGCTTCCCGGACACCCAGTTCATCATCACCACCCACGACCGCCTCTGGGCGGAGCAGATGCGGTCGGCCGGGCTCGTGACCTCGAAGACGTCCGTGGCTTTCCATAGTTGGACCATCGACACCGGTCCACTGGTCGAATCGAACGAGGAGATCTGGGTCGAGATCGACCAGGCACTCGCCAAGGGCAAGGTCGAGGTCGCCGCCGCCGCACTCCGCCATCATCTGGAGTATGTTGCCCGCCACCTTGCAGACCAGCTTGGCGCTCAACCGCCCTTCCGTGCGGACGGCGACTACGAGCTCGGCGAGCTGATGCCCGCAGTTCTCTTGCGTATGGACCGGCTCCTCGGCAAGGCTGCGGACTCCGCCCAGTCCTGGGGCAAGTCCGGTGAGAAGGACGCCATCGCGGAACGTCGCTCCTCTCTTGCGGCCTCCAAGGGCGCGACCGCTATCGAGCAGTGGGCCGTCAACAAGGCCGTCCACTACAACGAATGGGCCAATTTCGGCAAGAAGGACTTCGAGCCGGTGATTGCGGCGTTTCGGGACCTTCTCGATCGCTTCCATTGCGCAACCTGCGACTCATGGGTCTACGTCACGCCGCGCCGCGGCCCCTCCGAGTCGCTTCGCTGCGCATGCGACGAGATCAGCTTAAATCTCAAGACGAAAACCAAGTAGCCGCCGGTGCGGAGGCGTTCTTAATGCACACTAGAGTGTCCCAAGGTCCTCTTCAGCCACCTAACAACAGCATGAAGCGGACGGCGCTGCGCGCCGCCGCTGATGCTGAGCGTTATGCCGATATTCGACGGCGAGAGGGAGGCTGTGGCGGCCTAGCCCCCTGGTTGGCGCACTGCCTGGTGCAGCCACAAATGCGGAGAGGAAATCATGGCTGAAGAGGTGTCGGTCCTACGTCTATACGTACTGAGAGGCATGTACCTGCTTAACTTCGTCCTGGTCGGATCAGGCGTCGGGTTCACATTCGTTAACCTCGAGAAGCCGTGGGATCCGATGATTGGCGTGGCGTTCAGCTTCTGGGCGGCCCTCGCGGGCCTGTCTGCTTTGGGAATCCGCTACCCGCTGGCGATGCTCCCGGTCATTTTCATGCAGCTGTTCTACAAGGCATTTTGGTTGCTCGCCGTGTTCGTTCCTCTTCAGGCGGTGGGCCGCTCATCCGACCTTGCGTTAGGCTTCTTGATCGGACTCGGATTGGACATCATCGCTATTCCATGGCCCTACGTATTTGCGCACTACATCAAGAAGTCAGGGGACAGGTGGAGATAGAGTCTTGGTGTGAAGCGCGGCATAACAACCGATTGGAGCGGACGGCGCTGTGCGCCGCCGCTGAACCGGAGGGTTAGGCGGAACTCTCGGAATCTGACTACGGCCGACGGCTCTCTATTTTCTAGCGTCATTCGCGGAGTCACACTTGGCTCATCTGCTCTCGTGGGTGTGGAGCGCGGTCTCAGGCGCGCTTTCAGTGTTCTTGCTTGTTGTCAGTTGGGGAGCCTTCATTTCAATCCCATTCGGGATTGTCGGTGCGCTGCGAAAACGGTGCAAGTGGTCGGCAACGCTCACCTACGTTGTGGTTTGCATCGTCGGCTCGCTCGCCTTTCGTGGACTCTTTTGGGTTTCAGATCGGATTGCACACGACGATAGCGTCAGCACGGCTCTGTTCTGGGGTGCTGTGCTCCTTGCGGGGCTCGGCGGGGTTCCTTCGTTCATAACGTTGTTGAAAGACAACTGGGCAGCTACCAACGGCACGCCGTCCGTGCCTGCCTGACGACCGGCGTCACGAAGACCATGCCCAAGAAGTGGATTCAGCACCAAACAGGACTATCCGGACCACTTCGGGATGGTAGGGTGAGTCTTATCGCAGTCAAGGAAGCAGTTGGCCAAGCAAGGACAATGTTCCTCGCGCGAGACGCTCAACTACTTGAGGTCGGCGCTGGGGAGCGCTCCATCGCTGGTCGACTCTTGGTCTATCTGTCGAGTCTGTTCGATGAGTACGATGTTGACATTGAATACAATCGGCATGGTGTGGACTCGAAGATGCTCGCGGGGTTCACGAGCGACCCTGTTGAGACAGACGCACGTATCTACCCCGATCTGATTGTCCATCGGCGAGGTACCGACGGTTCAAACATTCTGGTCGTAGAGATCAAGACTGACGCGGCGACGGTCTCGCAGCTTGACTCCGACCGACGAAAGCTGAGATTGATTCGATCTCAGTTTCAGTACGAACACTCACTTCTGCTGCGAGTGCCTCGCGTTCGGCAGTCCAGCCATCAGGAGTGGCTGTTTGAGTGGGACGACGGAGACCCCGTGGCGGCGTCCACCTAACGCTGCTTGGTACTGGCGGCCATATTATGCCGACCGCGCCACAATCCATCTACCGATGAGCGCTACTGGAGCTCCTCCCGAGACACTATTCCACTACACCTCGGCCGAAGGCGCGCTTGGGATACTGGAGACGGGCAGCGTGCGCGCAAGCATGGTTCACTACATGAACGATGCGCGCGAGCTCCACTATGCGCTTGATCTCGCTCAAGAGCAGATATTCGACACCGCGCACCACAGTGAGTCGTATGCGCGAGACTTGTGTAAGGAGTTTGTCGCCGCAGTGCAGCTCATCGCAATATATGCGTTCTCGCTTTCGTCTCAGCGCGATCAGCTCAGCCAGTGGCGCGCGTACGCGGGTAACGGAGGGTACGCGATCGGCATCGCGCGGACGCTCCTGGAGCAAGTCGCGCGATCCAATGACGCGATGCTCGTCAGGTGCGAGTACGACGTGGACAAACAACGTGCGCTTCTCGCGCCTGTCGTCGCGGACATGCTCAGTCACGCCACCGTTACCCAGAACGACTCCCACCTCGGGGGGCTGTATGAGGCCTTCGCCGAACGCTTCGTTCGGGCAGCCGCCTCGATTAAGCACCCCTCCTTTCGTGAGGAGGAAGAGTGGCGGCTAATCTCGGGTCTCGGCATTGATCGCGCGCGGGTGCGCTATAGGACTGCTCGCGGACTTGTCGTGCCTTTCACGGAGTGGTCGCTCCGCATCGGCGGACAGTATCCGATTGCGACCGTTGTCGTGGGCCCAACCCTACCGGGAGCGCTTGCTTCCCGATCGCTTCATCACCTGACGGTGGCCAGCTTCGGGTGGCCGGTGAAGGTTGAGTTCTCGGAATCTCCACTGCGGTCACCGGGATAGCGGTGTAAAGTCAACTTTGAAGTGCAACACTGAGCGTCAAGTCGCATAGACCTCCTCCGGGGTTCTGAAGCCAAGCCGCTTGCGCGGACGACGATTGAGTTTGTCCGCGATGCGCTGGCAGTCGCGTTGCGTGAGCCCTGCCATCGAGCGGCGCTTGGGGAGATACTGCCGGACGAGGCCATTCGCGTTTTCGTTGCTCCCACGCTCCCAGGAGTGATGCGGTGTGGCGAAGTAGCACTTGGTGTCTACCACGTCCTCGAGCCGCTCGTACGAGTGGATCTCGGTCCCGTTGTCGAGCGTGATCGTGCGCACCGGCCGCGGCTGCGCCTCGATCAGTTGGCGGAGCCGGGCGTTCACCCCGGGGGCCTGGCGCGACGACAGCTGCCGATCGCGAGGAACCCCGACTTCCGCTCCACGAGCGTGAGGATGCAGGCGGTGTCCTTCGTGCTGCCCATCACCGTGTCCCCTTCCCAATGGCCGAAGCGCGAGCGGTTGGTCGCGCCCGCCGGCCGCGTCGCAAGGTGGCGCTTCCCAGCGAGGCGGCCCCGGCTGTCGTAGGTGCCGTACCGCTTCCGCAGATTCTTCGTCATCACGCGCAGGTGCGTGTAGAGCGTCCCGCCGCGCGCCCGATCCCTGTGGATGCGCCGGTAGATGGTCTCGTGACTGATGGCGAGCAGCCGGAATCGCGCGCACCACCCGACAATCTGCTCCGGGCTCCAATCCTCCCGCAGCAGGTTCTCGACGAAGGCCCACTGCACGGCGGTGAACTGCGGCTTCCGTCGCCTGCGCGCTTTGGCAAGACGCTGGCCACGAACTTTGTGTGCATCTCGTGTGCAGGCAGGGAAGGATTTACCGGATCAGCCGTGCCTTTGTCTGCCAATCTCATCGTTGAGTTTGCTGAAGTGTTCTGCAGCGATGGCTTGCGGCTGCAGCACTTAACTTGCAGCGGAGAAAGGACTTGCGCGAGTCGCGTTAGTACCGTGTATGCATACTCGTTCCATAGATCGGTGCTCGAAGGCTTCGCCTCTCGACTGAATGGGGTTCAGGGGGTCGCGGGTTCGAATCCCGCCGTCCCGATTGGTGTAACTTGTTTTAAATGAATAGATTGTTGAAGGGATTTGGCGCGGATGCTTTGGCGGCCACCGTAATCAGTAATCACCCAGCAATCACCGAATGTCGCTTTCGGATGGGCCAGGCGCACCCGTGTTTCGGGAGCAGGAGGTCGGAGGTTCGAATCCTCTCGCCCCGACTACCACAACCAGAAACCCCGCAACGACTTGGCGCGTTGCGGGGTTTCTGTGTTCAACGGACCTTCTGAAGAAAGTCTCCGAAAAGTCTCCATCGTGAACGAACCGGACCCGTTTGCGACACGGTGCAATGGGCGGCGCGGCGCTGTCGGGCTACACGGCGCGCGCCATTTCTGCCCGCTCGCCGAGATCGCGCAGTCGCGCCCGGAGGTTGTCGAAGCGCTTCACGGCCGACGCGATGTGCTTCTGCTGCACCTCGTCGAGCGTGCCGTTCTTGCGCACTGGGAACTCAACCTCGAGTTCTCGCACGCGCGTCGCGAAGAGCTTCGCCTCATACAAGAATCCACCCCGATCGACAGCGCCGCGCAGCGCCACGGCGAGGTAGTCGAGGTCCATACGTTTTCCTTGCTTCGATTCGAGCACCTCGACGACGATGACATCGTCGGTGATGGCGCACCGGTCACGCCGGACGTACACCTTGCCCACGCTCGCACCGTTGGCGTTCACGGTCACGACGGCCTTCGTCTCGACATGTCCGCCCTTTTCCTTCACGAAGAACTTCTCGTTGACCGCTCCCTTTGTCTCGCGGTCCGTCTTGAAGCAGCTATAGACAGGAAGCGCACCCTGGTGCTCGCGAATCTCCTTCCCTGTCACGCGCGTACCCGAACGCACCGCGAACGTGGCCTTGTCGCCGAGGCTGATGGTGGTCGTCGCGCCGGAGGTTAGTGCTGCGAGTTCCTTTTTGGCCGCGGCCAGTTCGTCGCTGATCTCTTCTAGCTCGGTCCGCGTTTCGTCGATGAAGTCGATCCTCGAGACCGCCGACTCCATTTGACCGAGTGCGACCAACTCCTCCTGCGTCCAGAATCGCGTCACATCCCAGCGATCATTCTCGGTGAACGAATCGGCCTTCGCCGTCTTGATGAAGTCGACGCCCAGGACAGATTGCGTGGCGCCTTCGGTGTACGATACGAAATTGTCGGCGATCAGCTGAAGATCGTTGTCGAGCGGCGTCGGTACGCGCTCCCAGTTGAGCGACTCCCCGATCGACCGCGCGATGCCGCAGAACACATCGGGACGCGCGTCGGCGGCAGTATGTCGCTTCTCAAGGATCAGGACGTACGTTAGCTGCGCGGTGTTGAAGAACGTGTTCCGAGGGAGTGCGATCGAAGCCAACAAGTTGCACTCGTCGAGCAACTTCTTCTTGGGTCCCGGGTCCGTCCGATTCAACAGGCCGAGGGGCACGATAACGAAAGCTCTACCTCCCGCCTTGAGTGCGCCGCTAACGTACCGCAGGAAGAGTGCCTCGACACCGAGGCCGGATCGGTCGTAGTAGTCACGAAGATCGACGCCGTTTGCGCTGGTACCTGCTTCCTTCACCTCGTCCTTATAAATGCCGCTCCCCTTCGTGACATATGGCGGATTCGTCAGGATGACATCAACGGCGTTGGAGGGCGGATTCTCAAGTGAACCGAGTGTCTCGTTGTTGTTCATCAGCACGAACGTCTCAGCCATCAACTGATTAAGGGCTGACATCGTGATCGCCGGATCGCGCACGAGTTCAGCGAAATGAATGAGTGTGTTTGCCTTCGCGAGAATGTGCGTGTTCGCGTCAACGTCGACGCCAATCAGTCTGATCGCGCGCTTCGGCTGCCCCTTCACGAACGTGACATTCTTCGACAGCGCGGGCTCTAGCAGCGGAGGCTCAAGGATGAAACCGCCAACACCCGCTGCCGGGTCGAGCACAATCGCACCCGCGGCGAGCTTGTCGAGGCGCGCCATTCGCACCATTGGGCGGACGACGCTTCGCGGCGTGAAGAACTGTCCGAGTTTCTGCTGTCGTGCACTCCGGCGCAGGAACGTCTCGTACAGCCGAAGTTTGAACTCGGGGTCGATCGTCGTCAGCGGGCCGAACTTCTGGAACTCCTGAAGGATGTCGAGGAACGTGCGATTGAAGCCCTCGAGCTTGACCGTTGAGGAGCGCAGAAACGCGAAGCCGTTGATGACGGATGTCTTGGAGACAACTGTCTTCAGTCCGAACGTCTCCGCCACGACCGGATCGGAGGCGAGCGTGTTGTCCGGGAACAGCGTCTTGATGAACGGGCGAATGTCGTTGACGTAGTACTCGATCGCGCAGAGCCCGTGCTCGTCTTCGAACTTCTTGGCGTCCTTTATCAACTCGTAGAACCGATACTTCTCCGGAAGCAACTTCTTGGGAAGGTTGTCTGAGAGGAACTTCAACACGAAGATCTCGACGAACGTGAGGAGGCACTGCTTCGGCTCTTCCTTCGTCGCGTGCCAGATCATCTGCCAGACGCTCTCCGCGAGCGGCTTCGGGTCCTTCTCAACGCCTGCGTCACCCTCAAGCAGGTTCGACAGGACTCCCGGACCGAAGTCGCGGGTATCGGCGAAGTACACGAGCTTCTGCGCCTTCAGCGAAGCCGCTACATCGACATACTTCGCCGTGGTCCCGTCGGAGGTCACGGCGACCGCTGCGCCTAGCGCCGCGGCCGCATAGAGGCCTTGTTCCGCCGCCCGCTGCATCTCCACGGGCGTTCGCAGCTTCTTGGGTGCCTTGTGCTCGGCGGTCGCGACAGGCGTGAGCGCCCCTTCCTGTCGGCGCAGGATGACCTTGTCGGGCCGGGCATTGGTTGGAGACTTGGGCGCCTTGTACTGCTTGAATGGGAACGTGATCGAGCCGGGGACGGTGACCGTGACGCCGTTTGCCTTTAGCTCCTTGATGGTCGTTCCGCCGATGTTCAGCGATTCGAAGTCGCCGAACTTGTCGCCTCTGAGCTTGCCGTTTGCGAGGTAGCCGCGCTGATGCAGCTCTTCGTTAGCCATGAGTCCGCTGGGTCGCTACGTGAGGCGCGCACGCAGCCGAAGACTCTGGCTGCGGCCGAGGTGCCGGTCGAGGGAATCTCCGCGCCAGTGGGCGCGAAGGTCTTGAGGAATCTCCCTATCCGCGCGGGCGCGCGCTAGTCACGGTCGGCAGAACCGGGACGCGGGTTTCTGTGGCCGTCGTGTATGAGCGGTAGCGTGCGCTGGTCCAGCGCGATACTGACGGCGAGATAGCGCCGGAGTGCAGTAATTGTCAGGCGGACGAGTCGCGTGCAATCCGCACAGCGCCCGAGTGAAGGCTCGCCCGTGATTCTTCCGCACCGATCGCAGGTCGTAGGCATGGTCGGAACCTCGCCTGGGGGCGTCACGGCACCGTCATCCGGAGGCAAGTCGAGAGGTGGAGCAGCGGGGATCGTCTCCGCAATGGCCTTGCCAGCGTGTTAGATTGAGTGTAACGTCGCGGCGCCGTCGTGACTTAGAAACACCCTCCGCGATGCCGGACCTATGATCTCGTACGTTCAGGGAAACCTCTTCGAATCTCCCGCGCAGACTCTCGTCAACACCGTCAACACCGTCGGTGCGATGGGAAAGGGGATCGCTCTACAGTTCAAGAGGTACTTCCCGGAGATGTTCACGGAGTATCAGCGGTTCTGTGAGGCGGGGAAACTGCAAATCGGCACGCTGCACCTGTATCAGACGCGGCACAAGAAGATTCTGAACTTCCCGACAAAGCAGGAATGGAGACGGCCGTCGAAGCTCGAGTACGTCGAACGCGGTCTCGATACGTTCGTGCGCATCTGGCGCGAGGCGGGCATTCACTCGATCGCCTTCCCGCCGCTCGGTTGCGGCAATGGCGAGCTGTCGTACGACGACGTGCGCCCATTGATGGAACGCTACTTGTCGAACCTCCCGATTCCCGTGTTCCTCTATCCTCCGCTGCCGCGCAATGCCGTGCCGGAGCACCGCGCGCCCGCCACCATCCGCGACTGGCTGCACGCCGAGCCGCGCGCGCTTCCGCTCGCCGAAGTGTGGGAAGACATCAAGGAGCTTCTTGCGCAGCCGCGCGAATTCCACACGATCACGAAGCAGACGACGTTCGTCGCAGAGTTCGTGCCGCAGGCCGACCCGTCGCAGGAATACATACGGGTGCGCTCCTCCGGCAAGACGTTCGCCGTACCTCGCGACGACGTGCTGCCGGTGTGGCGCGAACTGAGTAGCCACGGCGTCGTCACTCCGCGCGCAGTCGACGAGCGCGTCGCACCTTACCTGTTCCCGATCTTTGCGGCGCTGCCCTACATCGGCGTCGTGCGTGTTGCGCGGACGTTTGACGACTTCAGCTTCAACAAGATGAACGCGCTGCAACTCGTGCCGTCGGTTGCACGGGACGAGCAGCGCGGTCTCTCGCTGGCATAGTCCGCCGGTGCGGAAGCCAGACGCGCACGCGATTGAAGCTTGGGTCGACGGACTGCCGACGGCGCTCGCACTCGGGGCACGCCGTCAATGGTGGACGAAGTGCGCATTTCGCTTCGACGACATTCAAGCTGTCGCGTCGATCCTACGCACCGGCAAGCTACTGAGCCGAGCGGAATGCGATCGGCAACGCATCCCGCACCGCGACGCGGCGAATCAACAGGTCATCGCGCAGTCGGCGCATGCGCAGAACGTTGTGCGGCTCTATTTCCGCCCGCTCACGCCGACGCAGTATCGGATGGAAGGCGTTAAGGCACGCGCGCAGCTCCCCTTAACCGGGGAGCACTGTCCCGTGCCGGTCTTCCTCCTGTTCGACCTCAAGGGGCTGCTCTGCCGTCCAGGCGTTTCGGCGTCGGACGGCAGCTTGGCACGAGCTGGAGAGTACCGGAGAGGCGACGATGCCGCGTTCTTGGCGTCTCTCCCGATGGCGGAGGTGTATCACGACGGATACATCACGGCGCCGTTGGTGAAGGGCGAGATCATCTTCCGCCGACACGCCGAAGTGTTCGTTGAACGTGAACTCGACTTAGGGCAGTTGAAGTCAATCGTTTGTCGCACCGCCGCGGAACAAGAGACCCTGCTGCATCTGCTGGGCGCCGATGCGCCGCAGTGGGCCGCAATGGTCACTCTCTCCCCCGTCGGTAGGGACATCTTCTATCGACACAATGGGCATCTCGTGAAGGAAGTCCGGCTACTCGACGATGCCGTGCAGTTCGAGGTCGCACGCCCCGGGGGATTCGAGTACGATTTCGTGCTGACGATCACTGACGCTGAGACAGGCGTCGTGTTGGTCGAGGAGGCGAAGCGCAAGAACCTCAGCCCGATCTGGTCGAAGGCGTGCGTTGGGTTGCCGTCTCGTGTCGAAGTGCGGCTACTCGTCGACGGCTGTCTCGCCTATCACGCAGTTGTGAGCCGACAGGCCGTGTTCGTCGGACGCTGATGCGCAGCGAATCGGCACCCCGAATCGCCGAAGCAGTCCGGAGGGCCGACAGCGAGCACGACTACGTCTGTCGCTCAGGATGTCGCCACCCTGCCCACGCTAAACATCTGCTCGAGACAGTCGGCCGTACCGTCCTGCACTCCCTCATCGTCGTGCACGTAGGTGTTCAACGTCGTGCGAATGTCGGTCTCCTTCATCAGTGGACGAAAGTGCCGCGCGGTTACCACACGCCAATCGAGCGGTAGCGTCCCATTTCCTTGAAGCGGTGAGGCGTTCTCGAATGGCGAGCATCGCGCGAAGGACAGAAGCGACGAGCGCACGATAGTTTGTAACCTCGGCGCCGAAGCGCAAGCAATAGACGGGTTGCCGCGCTGGGTTCGAAGGATGCAGACACGACCCGTCCGGAGCGGCCTCTTCACGTACCTGACAGGGACGCGCCCCCATCCTGCCGCGGCTAAGTCGGTCAATGCGCGGGTCGAGCGGCGAGTTGCGGGCAGGCAAGACTCCCCCAGCGCGCGCGACGTGAGCGCCGAAATTGCGTCACTGGTCCGGTTGGTTTGCACGATTCCCGATGAGATGCCCGTCGCGTCCAGACTGCGAAATGCCGTCGCAGGGCTGTCTAAACTCTGAGGAGCCAATCTTCAGGTTCGCGGATCCTGCGAGATTTGGCCAGGGTCAGACGTTGAACGGCGCCGACGCAGCGCAACCCACGCATCCACCTCGAAATCGTCGTAGAAGACACGCCTGCCGATTTTGATGAATGGCGGCGAGTCTCCACTCCAGCGCATCTTCGCGAGTGTCTGGGGCTTCATGCTCAGGCGTGACGCCGTGTCCTCCGCTGACCGCAGCTTCCTCGTTGCCTGCGCGGGGGCGGGTACCGCCGACTGGCGAGAGATGCTAGTGTGCCGATTGCCGGCACCAACCAACTCGTCAAGGAAAAGAATCAGGCGTTCCGGGGTGAGATAGCGGACATCGCCTCCAATGCTTGGATCAAGAAGCGCTCTTACGTTCGCCAACTGGCGTTCGTCCGAACAAAGAAGCACCACGTGGTCGAAGCCAGCCGCCAAACATTTCGAGAGATTATTTGCCTCGTGCGCCTCGTCCGTCGTTACTGAAATCTCACAACCCACCGTCAGGCCATCACGCTCCAGCATCACGTCCACGTGGCCGTGCCCGTCGAGCACTCGTTTCTCAATCGTCGCAATGAATCCACGGTCCTCCGCCAGTTTGCGAACGAGCGACTGCAGGTACTTGTGCTGCGGCCCGCCGCGGCCCGGTAGTCGGTCGGCTGCCCCTACTGACTGGATAGGTGCGGGGCTCCCTTGCGGCGATTCCCGTCGCCCTCCTCGCGTGGCTCGGGGAGCAACTCTCTCCTCAAGCGTCGTCTGCGTTTGTGTCGACCGAAGTACGGCCTCGACCTCGCTTTTCGGCTGCCCATATCGATTTCTCGATACGTCGCGAACGGCAGAGCGCCGGCCATCGGCCGCGGTATGGTCAATCGGTTTGACCGGCGGAGTGCGCAGATTGAAGTCCTGATCAGGGCGCTCAAGGCGCACGATCGCCTCGCCAATACCGAGATTCTGAATGTCGCGCGATTCGAAAAATGAAAGCCCCTCACCCAGTGTCTTGGCGTCCTGCTCGCCAACACGAAAGGCGATGCGTGTGGCGGCGTTGGACAACACGGCACTCGCTACCTCTTCGCTTCTCACCTTGAGCTGACGCATCTCCTGATGAGCCAGGGTCAGCCCGAGCCCGTACTTGCGGGCACCTGATAGGATGGCGGCGATCGACGGAGTGACGAAGTGATGAAACTCGTCAATGTACGTGAAGAAGGGAGTGCGATTGGCTGCCGCCGTTTCCTGCCTACTCATCGCGGCTTGCGCGATTCGCGCCACAAGGAGCGAGCCTAGGAGATGCGCGTTCTCCTCGCCGATGCCACCTTGCGCCAGTCTCGCCAGCAGTATCTTCCTGCCATCCATGATGGCCCGCATGTCCAATCGATCGTCCTTCTGCGCCACCATGTGGCGAATGAGCTTGGGTCGCAGAAAGGTGTTGAGCCGTGTGAGGAGTGGGGCGTGCGGAAGCCCCTTCAATAGCGGATACTCCTCCTGCCAGTAGGAGACGACCTGCTCGTCCTGGACGCCCTCGAGGAATCGCGCCCGGAAGCTCTTATCAATCAAGAAGCGTCGAAGATCGATGAGGGTGCCGCCCTCCGGATGCTCAAGGAACGCAAGCACCGCGTTGCCGAGCACGGCGGCCATCTGGTCGCCAAATGAGGTGGAGAGCCTACGGAAGACGGAGACCAGGTCGGACGATAGAAGGGTCCGTTCGAGTTCCGAATGCGCGTTCAGGATATTGAATCCGACAGGATAGGCCTCGTCCGTGGGGTCGAAGAGCACGACGTCTGCTATCCGGTTCTCCGGCATCCGAGCCAGCAGATCGTCAATCAGGTCGCCGTGCGGATCGAGGACCGCCAATCCGTGTCCTGCCGCGAGATCCTGGAGCGCCATCTGAAGGAGCAACGTGCTCTTGCCGGTCCCGCTGGCTCCGATGACGTACGTGTGCCGCATCCTCTCCTCGATCGAGAGGTGGACAGGATTGGTCTCGCCGTCGTGCTCGTTCGTGCCGAGGAGGAGCGCTCCCGCCCTCGTGCGAGCAGGAGCCGCTTTGGTGCGGGCACCCTGCCTGACGAGTCGTTCAGATCGGATTCCACCCGGTATGTGGACCAGGGTGAGGAGTTCGGGGAGCGAGAGGAGCATCCCGTGATGGTGCGTCTGTCGCTCAAGGAGATCGTGAACCCAGTCCTCCGTCGCGACCTTCGAGCTGTCGATCGGAACCAGCTCGTTGCCTTCAGATCGCGTTGTCGTGACAAGCGCATTCGCCACACGGGAGGCCCTCGCAACGGCCAAACGCTCGTTCTGCGCAATCACCGCCACGCGTACCACGGTCGCAAATGTCGGCTCGGCGAACTTGAGTCGCACGAGAGGCAGGACGTGGTCGACATCCTCGATGCCTTCGACAAACTCCAGCAGGTCAGTCTTCCACGGCATACGCGCCGGCGCAAAGAGCACTTGAACAACCGCCAGCTCCTCAGGCGACAAGTCGTCGAGGCTGGCAACGAGATCCGTCAACGGATCCGGGTCGAGGCGGCTCTCTGTGCGAAGCGGCCAGAAGATCCGGTTGCGGAGCCCAAAGTGCTGGATGACGCCGAACCCATCGCGTTTCTCGATCTCTTCGCGCAGCAGGTCCGGGCGCTCAAGAATCTTCGTGTCCTGGGAGTGCACGCGGAGCGACCCGCGTACGACCGGCCGGTCGTCTGCGTCACAGACAAACTGCGGGACAATCCGATCCGAGAGGGCAACGAGTTCGAAGCTGAGGTGTCGCGAGATGCTCGACAGGGAACGCATCAGGGCACTGCCGAAGGCAATCGGCGGAGACTGCCGTTCGTTGGTCAGGACCTGAAATGCCGATAGATCTCCTGACCGTTGTTGTGGAACGGATCTCTCTGCCTGATCGCGCACCGACTTCTCGGCGGTCTTTGGCGTTGGGCCGCGGAGTCGCTCAAGCAGTCCCGGTCTGCGCGCATCATCAACGATGCCGCGTTTGATTCTGTGCTTCCCGAGAAGAGGTGTATACCTCGGTTCTAGCGATACGCACTCCGGCCACGAGCGGTGGCCGCGCGTTCGCGCCTCCCACGCGTCGAATCGGCGGAGAAGGCGGTCAGGGTGCACAGTGGACCTCTACCCGTCGCTCAAGAAGAGAAGCTGGCGAGCTGCTTGTGCTTCAACGAGACCCGCTCTGTCGGCGTGAGTGGCGTCATCTTGTTCAGCGTCAGGATGCCGCTCACGATATCGAGAACAACGCGATGAATGGTCTCCTCGAACATCACGCGCGTGTCCTCGGAGTAGTACGTGTTGGGCTTCGCGAGACGGCTATACAAAAAGCCGATGACCGGCAATGAAACTAGAGGGCTCGCATAGGTCCCCAGCCACCACGAGAAGAAGAAATCCGTGCCGAATGGTGAGGCGCCAATATCAAATACAAAACGGTCGTATGTGACTCGCAGGTACTCGCGCTTGTTGGAGAAGAGGCCACCCTCGCGCCACGTTACCCGCTCGGTTCGGACGTCAACCTTCTTCGCTGTGAGCGCTTTCTCGATCTCCTTGTAGAAGTCGAGTGAAGACGCGGTGAGGTTCTCAACTGAGTGATGCCAGTGCGAAACAATCTGGAGCGCCTGCGCCACGGTGCCTCCGTTTTGGTAGAATCGGACAACATAACTAAACTCCGATTCTGTGCCAGCGGAAGGAGCGGCGTAGACCGAAAAAAGAACCGCCGGCCAGGCGGGCCGGCGGTTCAGGACGTTCGGCTAGGCCAACTACCGTACTGTGAGGGCTCGAAGAACCGTGACCGCGCCCGTGGCCGCGTTAATCTCGACCAGCTCGTCACCAAAGTAGGAGATACCCAGGATTCGATCGCCGCGAAACGCCATCTGACTGATTGGAAAGAACTCTCGCAGTTGTCCGTCACCGACAGGCGCGTAAACACCGGTACTCGGATTGATACTGACGAATAGTTGAGGTTCGTGGTTCGATGCGATTGGATCGCTGACCGTCGCGTAGAAGACATCGGCCGGGGATCTCGCGATGCCCCAGAAGGTCTCGTCGATCAACTTGATCGTCGTAACCTGTCGCGTCACCGGGTTGACGCGGAACAACGTACCAAAGCCTGCAAAGTTGCCGACGACGAGCAGGGAGTTGGTGGCATCACACACCATACTCGAGACCGACGAAGACCCGATGCTCAGCGTCCCGAGTGATGTGGCAAAGGCCGTCTGATCGTCGATTGTCCAAAGCTGCAGGGAGTTCGTGCCGTCAGCGATGTTGCTGAGATATCTTGCCCCATTTGGGCACTCAGCGATGGCGCTCGTGAGGGGAAAGGACGCGCGCGAGATGGGAGAAACGAACGGCACATCGGGTTTCCGAATGATGCTTATGCGGTAGTCCTTGCCGGTTGCACTCGTGTCGATCACGATGAGCGAGTTTACATAGACCCAGCTGCCAAACTGCAGGATGGAATCGATACCGATTGAAAGCAGGGATCCGGGAGGCCGTGGTGGTGCGCTGACCACGACCTCAACGCTCCGGCTTATCCCGCTGCCTTGGTCAACGGCTCTGATGAAAGCCGTTCCAACGCCCGTGGCAGTCACCGCGCCGGCCGCGGACACCTTGGCTACGTGTGCCGCGTCGGTGGACCACGTGAATGTCCTTCCAGCTACCTCGCTGCCCCCGGTAGTCCTGGCCGATGCCGTAAGCTGCTGAGTGCCCGTCGCGAAGATCGCCGCGCCCGGCGGACTGATCACGACACTTGCTACTTGAGTCGGAGGCGGCGGAGCAGGTGGCCCCGACGAAGCTTCTCCGCTACACGCCACAACGGCCGGAAGCGCGAAGGCAAAAACCAGAAGCCGTAGTGCGCGGCCTCGCACACCGCGGTGAAGAATGCGTGTTGGCATTGGTCGGCTCCCGGCTAGTTGGTCGCGATCGTGAATCGCACACCGACGGTGCCGGGTTGTCTGCCGATATCGAGCGACAGTCTCAAGCGTTCGCGCAAAGCCCTGTTGTGCTCGGATGCTGTGTTGTATGCGGATACCACGCCCCAGATGCGACCACCCGTGTACAGGAGCAGCCCGAGGGCGACCATACTCGGGTTGCCGGGCTCCAAGCAGGTGCCGCCGAACTCCGATTGACAGCCAGAACTGGCTCCAACGATTGCGAGGAGCAGCCCGCTGCCTGAAACCAGCAACGGCTTCACGCCTCGGCTGGCGTCGCCGGCGTAATGGTGTCCGAGCACTGGAATCACGGCCTCGATAAGGGCGGCGACAGCCTCGTCCTTCTTCTCCAGCCCATAGCGTGCAAGTGCATCTCCGCTTGGTGCCGGCTGCGGGGTTGCCTGTGCCGAGGCGCTTGTCGCACCAATCCTCGTACAGAGTGCTACCAGCACGAGTGCGGCGATCGTTGACTGCCGAATCATCGGGGCTCCATGAAAAGAGGTGGACGATCAGTTGCGCTTGGCCGGTGCGTGAGGATAAGTTCACGAGTGTACCGACCTATTTCGCACAAGATTTCGCACAGAAGGTAAGTCCGGCCGGAGAATCCGTCAATGACAGATTCTCGGTTTGGGCTGGATACTGTCCGGAAGGCTGTCCGTCGGAGCGTAGATAGCACCTCGCTCCGGCAGGTGGCGGACGAGATCCCTATGAGCTTCAGCGGATTGCGGAGCTTCCTCGAAGGAGGGACGCCTCAGCCAGCGACCCGCGGGAAGCTTGTGACTTGGTACTCTCGGTCGCGTGGGAAGCGTGTCGCGCGGGTTCGGCGCGATGACGTCAACGCGGCCATCGACTTGCTTCGGGCGCATATCGCGGAGGACGAGCGCCCGCAGATTCGCGCTCGTCGCCGTCGCGAGATCACCGACCTCCTTGGCTAGGCGGGTGGGGCAGGGTAGTGGCTGAGAACGGCCGGGCGGTGTCACCGTCCACGAGCAGGCGAATGTAGATGTGATACCGGGGCAGGGAGATCAGGTCCTCGGCGGCGAACGTTGGGGCGAACTCTCGGGCCAGGAATGCCGCGTCTGCCCCGCCGACCCGGAACGAGATGACCGTGCCGGCGTTCCCGAAGACTGCATCGCGGATGGCCGGATCCAACTGCGACAGATGCTGGTTTGCCAACACCATTCCAACCCGGAACTTCCTGAGTTCCGCAAGCATCGTCGCGAGAGAAAGCGTCGTGAAAGTCTGGAATTCGTCAAGCACTATCGCGAAGTCCCTTCGTTCCCCTTCCGGCATGTTGCTTCGCTGCACCGCCGCGAGGGCCAAGTGCGAGACCAGAAATGATCCGAGTGTGGCCGAAGGCCCTTCGCCGATCTGCCCCTTGTCCAGGTTCACTAGAAGGATCTTTCCTTGGTCCATCACCTCACGGAGGTCGATTTCACGGACAGGTTCAACCAGAATCCTGCGAACGGTGGGGTCGGTGAGGAGGGCGCCGAGCTTGTTCTGAAGGGGTGCCACGACTACGGCCCGGAATGGCGGGGAGTATCGGTCGAACTCGTCGGTCCAGAAACTCCGCACTATGTCGTCCCTGACATCCGCCACGAGCTGAGCACGGAACGTCCTGTCTGCGATGAGACGGGGGATGTCGGCGAATGTGGAACTGGGGCTGTCGAGCAGCGTGAGAACCACGTTCCTCAACAGGTGCTCAAGCCGCGGCCCCCAGTCTTCACTCCAGAGCTTCTTAAACACCTCGACGATTCCGGCGGCCACAAGTGACCGGCGATCTGGAGAGGTTGGGGCGAGCGGATTGAATCCGATTGACGCCGCAGGGTCAGTCGCGTCCAGGAGAACAAGGCGCGGGCGCGCACTGTCTGGGAGGCGTGCGAGAACGTTTCGCACGAGGTCTCCGTGCGGATCGAGAAGCGCGCAGCCGTCACCAGCGACGGCATCCTGCAACACGATCGACTCCAACAGTGTCGATTTGCCTGTGCCAGTCTTCCCGACTACAGCGATATGGCTGTGGCGGTCGCGACGTCGAATGCCAAATGTCCGATCGTTCCGCGCAGTGTTGGTGCGTCCTAAATACGTGATGGGGTTGGCTCTTGGAGGCATCTCCACATTCTGTTCGTGCGGGGCACGGTAGTGGAGAGGGCGTCAGTTGCGCCGGCTGCGGGCGCGCGCACCTTCGCTTCTGCCCCAGGCGTCGACGAATCGCTGGCCTGTGGGTACTCTTCGATATGCACCCAACGCTCGTCGCGTTCGACGAATCCGGAAATACGGGACAGAATCTGCTGGATCCAAGCCAGCCAGTGTTTACGCTCGCTTCCGTACGACTCGAAAGAGATGTCGCGATGGATATGCTGACGACTCTTCTCGGGGCAAGTTCGGTAGAAGCGAAGTTCTCCGCGCTCAAGAACTCAAAAGAGGGGAAGCGCGCGCTTCTACGCCTATTTGACCACGAGATTTGGAACCGAGAGCACGTCAAGGTCGCCCTGATTCACAAGTCATTTCTTGTTACCACAAAAATCGTCGACCTCCTCATTGAGCCACTGTGCCATCAACTCGGATACGACCTATATAGAAGCGGACAAAACCTCGGACTCGCCAACCTCGTTCACGCCACGACGGGTCCATTCTGTGGGGTTGAGCGCTATGCGGAATTGCAGAAGCGCTTCGTGAGGTGGGTGCGTGAACCTAACCCCGAGACCATCAAGGCTTTCTACGATCAACTTAAGATTCTGAGGAGGAAGAACACCCACCCTCCGTTCGATGCGGAGTTGAGCATGCTGGCTGCTACCGAGGAAATTGCAGCTGAGGCAATCCAGGTGGATGACCTGACTGCTATTGATCCAGCCATTCCAACATTCGTGGACTTGGCTGCGCAATGGACGGCACTTCTCAAGGCGGACTTTGAGATAGTGCATGATGAATCAAAGCCTATTGCTCGTGACCAAGAGCGCTTAGAGCGGCTGATGGCGACTGACACGAGCGTGCGGTCGTTCAAGCTGGGTCAGTTGGAGAGCGCATTCCCGATTCGAGCGACAGGAATCAACTTTGCCGCGTCTCACGCAGTTCCGCAGTTGCAGGTGGCTGACCTTGTAGCGGGTGGGGTAGCGTATTTCTTTGGCCGAGCGGCGCAACGCCGGCAGGACGACTTCGGCCGAGCAATCGCCAAGACGCGTATCATCCAAGACATCAGTCCGATTTGGCCCGACCACGAGTTCAAGGATACCGGCGAATCGCCCAACGTAAGGAGTGAATCGCTCAATTTTGTCATTGACCTTGCGTCACGGAATAAGACAAGGGTGGCGCCATAGCGGGCAAGGAAAAGACCAGGCGCATTGCGACTGGTCTTTAGGGTTGCCACACGTCATGTCTAGTCGGGCGGAGCTTCGAACCTCATCGTGAATGGACGGAAGACCTGCACCGTATCGCGGTGCTTGCCGATGATCTGGTGTACTACGTGCGCGGTGATCGATTCGTAACTACGCTCACGAAATGCGCCGGCTGTCAGGCCAGTGAGCCCTCGGATGTGACGCCCGAACGATTGTGGTGAGGAGTATCGCAGCTGATTCGCCACCTGTGCGATTGAGCGACGCCTGTCCTCGAGAAGGACTGAGGCGTAGAGCAGCCTCGTTAGCGCGAGGTACATCTTGGGTGAGGGCAGGCGTGCCCGATAGAAGCGAGAGACCAGGGTACTTGCGTTCACGCCGAGTTCTCTGGACAGACACCTAGCTGTTGTGACCTGCGGAGCCGCGCGGAGGACGGTAGTCAGGAAGAACCGCATCTCAGCGGAGACCTCTTGAAGATCCCGCTCGAAAACGCCCGCCACCCGAGTCCCGATGCTCACGCTCAATCGAGTGAGGATCTCCCGGAGTTGACATAGACCGTCCTTCGTGGAGACGTCTACAACCTCTTGAACGCCGTATCTACCGTACTTCAGAAGGAGACCGGCGATCTCGGGGGTCCATCCCGAGTACAGGGCGACCACGGGTCCGGTCGACCTGTCGGCAAGTTGGCCTACCACTTCTGACGACCCCGGCGCGACTGCGTCATACTCGATCAGGATGGCTTGCGGCGAGCCCTCGCGCACAGAGGAAAGGGCGGCATGGACTGAGGGCGCGTGGCGGAGCCGCGCAACCTCTCGCAGTGCCAGAGAGAGCATCTGAAGCGTGGTGGTGCTGGTGAGGGCCAGAACCTCGCCGGAGCTACTACTGGCAGACGACCAACGCGTACACGTGTTCTTGTTCATCATGCACCTCACGTCCAAGGCGGAAAAAGGAGGCGCCGTACCTGAGCCATTGGGGGCTCAGGTACGGCGCCGGGGAAGGAACTGATCGACGACGGCTAGACCGTCTCGACTCCGCTATGGATCGTACCGGTGGTCAGTGCTTTGGTCGCGAGGGTGGAAGTTGCGCGCCGTGCAGTGGTCGACTGTTGGGTGCGCGAAGTGGGGATATGCGGTCTTAGCGCTTCGAGCGTTGCGAGAGTGTGCTCGCAGCCGCCGAACGTTGCTCGGTTGTCGCCCGAGGATCACGCATCACGCGCGATGCAATCGATGCCGCGCGAGCGCTCGTTTCCTCGACGAATGATCGATGCTGGGTGAGCGCGCTCGCCGCTGCGGAGCGTTGGGCCGCGCTCGAAGTCGGATCTGCGAGCACGCGAGCCGCGTTGGAAGCTACAGGTTTACTCGTTTGCCTGGACATGCGAACCTCGTTTTAAGATGGAATGTTGGGACTGTACGAACGACCTTTCGCATACTTCAATGCGGCTGATCGGGATCCTCAGCGTGCCCGAGGCCGACGCCGAGCACCCCGCCAGCAATGGCCCCTAACGGCCCGGCCACCAGCGCGCCGAGAGTCCCGAACACGAGGCCACCGACGAGCGCTCTTTCCTGCTTAGTAGCGCGCCGCTTGGACACAGAAAGGGGGGCGCGGGTGCGCCCGTTCCACCCTCTGGCTGTACGTGTGCCCTTCGTCTCCTTCGATCGATTGCAGGGGAGGCATACTGGCCGCAGGTTGTTGCCGTGATTCGTACCACCGAGCGCCAGCGGACGCGAGTGTTCAACCTCCCAAGCGCCTCGCGCCTTTAGCGCACCATAGTTTTTGAAGGCGAGCCGCTTGTGGCAGATGTGGCACTTCCCGCTGGTGCGGTTGTAGATGTCGTTCAAATCGTCTTCGGAATAGCGCTGGCGTGACGTCATTTCGGGTACTCGGTGCAGCTCCGGGTGGCCGATGCGAAACCACCCGAAGCTCGGTGAGAGGTGAGTCGGCGTCTTAGCGCTTGGATCCGCCGATGCAGTGTGCGCAGTTGTCGTAGCCATCTGCCTGCGCCGATGCGAGTGAGTTGTACGGCTTGTCGTGCCCCGCGCGAATGATCTCGTCGATCTGACACTTCGACTTCTCGTTGTCGAGGTCGTGGACCTCGAGCTTCGAACGGCTGGTGTTGGCGAGGAAGCGCTCGCCATTCATGTTGCCGGTGTACCGTCTAGCCATGATAGAATCTCCAGTTCGCGGTGTCAGCGGACGGTGCGAACACCACGGGCAAAAAAATGAGACCGTCCCTCGAGGAAGTTCAATCGATCAACTGAATCTGGAACTGAGAAGCACTGGGAATGAAACCGAGACCCTGTAGGCGATAGAGAGTTGCTGTCTGACTGACATCGTACTCGCAAGACAGGTCGCCGATGAGCCGCTCACCTTCGCCACGCTCCAGACACTCGATCGCAGTGGAAAACCCTCCACCAGCCAACAACTTTCTCACCGAAGTGCCGACCATTTGACGAGGGAGGAGAAGCGCGGCCATGCAACGGTTGGCTTGGAACTCCCACCATTCGCCGCGATACGTGCTGCCGATTCCTTCGGACCGACACAGGATTCGACGATCCGTCATCGTGGTGGCAGGCGACTCCGCGAAGAGAGAAAGCGACTCTGTGTCGCGAATGAACAGTGACCGATGGCAGGCCACGTGGCCGCATTCGTGAGCCAACGTCGTCCTGAGTCGGCGTCGAGCGATAGCGCTCTTCTCAGCCTCATCGGAAATCACCCTCGACACTTCAATGCGAACGCCACCGTCCGCGTCGAAGAGACTACGACCAAGGGTGCCAGTCGGGAGTTCTACGTAGTCGGCTTCGACGCCGATGGCCTTTAGCATGACTAGCTCGACGTTCACGCCCTGACCCGGCGTGAACCCGTCGCTGCCCGTTCGATGGCGCATCTCGTCCATCATCGCTTCGAACTCGCGATCATCGAAGCGAAGCTGAACTCCCCACGGACTGCGCGAGTCTTTCCATGATCTCATGATTTATCTTCCGTCTCGGTCCGAAGGTCTCTCAAGTGTTCCTGCAGCTCCCGAATGACGTCCCGCGCTGGGCGGCCCGTTTGCTTCACTTCGCGCAATAGCTGTCCGACCTCTGGATGTTGCTGCACCATCCGCTGCAGATCTGTCTCCAGGCGAGTGCTAAGATCTCTCAACTCTTCGTACGTCACAGGTACGTCCTTGACGAGCTCCCCGACGATCGCCTGAAGAGTCTCTGTCGTCGGAACACGCCGATCGTGCTCGACGTCGGAGAGGTACGCGGCAGAGACCTCGATTTTGTTCGCGAAGGCCCGGAGTCCTGACCCCGCCTGCAGCCGCAGGCGACGGATTGCTTGTCCCAGCGTTTCTTTAGTCACGAACGCAATGTAAGCTGACGCAGCGAACAGCGCAAGTGCAACGTTCTAACCGCGGGCAATCAGACCGGTAGCGAATCAGCCAGCTTTGCAATCGCCGGGAGCTGTGCGGTCTAGATTTTGGCGACCGCTCGCGGTCGAGCGCGCGTCTCGGCTCCTTGTTGCGCTTGTGCCCGGACTGTGCACGCGCCAGCTCGGGCCCTCGAACCCGCTTCGGGTTGCCGATCGATTCCTGACCTAGCTCAGGACTTGCGTGGTAGCCGGGGAGCGCCACACATTCGCACGCGTTCGCATCTGCCAGCGCCGCGACAATCCCGGATCAGATTCTCGGAAGTGGCGACCAACGACGAGCCGAAGTGGGTGCTGGTTGGTTGTCCCTGGAATGCTGCGGGGCACTTCCTCAACGAGGTGAGTATGCGCTTACGCGTCGCTGTGGTCGTACTCCTGCTCGGGGCGGCAGACCTATCGGCACAAGAGCTCGGTGAACGAGTTCTGATGTCCGGAGCGAACTCAGCTGGCATCCCCGTGCATCCGGAGGCGGGCAACCCGGCGTACGTGCGGTGGGCCAATGGAACTGTCGCCGTCGTGATCTCCATCGACGCACGAACCCAGTGGCGACAAGTCGAGGCCAACAATCTTCGTGGCTGGGTTACGCAAACCTATCTCACTGTACTGAATGAGGACGATGAGCCGGAAGCTACCGGCGAGCTACCTACCTATGTGATAGGGACGTGGAACCTCGAGTGGCTCCACGACAACAGGCAGAGAGGGTTCCCCGAGTCGACGAGGGGTGGCCCGAAGTACGGCCCGCGCGAGCCTGGCGACTATCAGGCGCTGGCCGTCATGATTCGCGACCAGCTCGATGCCAAAGTACTGATCCTTAGCGAGATCAACGGAGCAACCAGCACTCGGTCCGAGGAGCTCGATCGTTTGCTGACACATCTTGGGGGCTCGTGGGGCTACTACCTCGCCCCGAGCGGGGGCCAGCAGCGCTTGGCTGTACTCTTTGACAGCAGCGCGGCGCGTCGTGAGAAGTGTGTCGAGATGCAAGTGCCGGCGATGCAAGTGCAGAACAAGAACACCTTCGATCGCCGACCCCTAGTTTGCGCGTTTCAGTTCATTGGGGCGTCTGGCGCGCGAATGAACGACTTGCTCGTGGTTGCCGTGCACCTCGCCTCGGGCCAGCAATTGAACGAGAATCATGACGCGGCGATGACCGTCCTCTCGCGGGAACTCGATGCGATGAGTGCCAACGGAGTCCTCGATCCGCGGGAGCGGGATGTGCTTATCGCAGGAGATTTCAATGCGAGTCGGTATGACAACCACCTAGAGATGTTCTGGGACAGCTTGTCGCCAGATCGGCTTCGTTTCAGAACACTCTCGCCATCCGATGGCGACGACTATCCCGGCACTCGCCTTGCTGGCATCCCGCTCGCCCCGAAGAGTCAGATCGATTACATGATGGCCTCCGGGGGTGCCGGTGGACTCGTCTCGAAGCTGGGGGAGCCATTCGCGAGAGTGCGTGTAGATCTGCTGCCATCGGACTTCAACATATTCCGACGTCGTTTTAGCGATCACATCCCAGTAACCATCAGGATCCGGATCGTGCCGGACGATGGACACTAAGTCTCGCGCATTGCGCGAGCGTCGATGTCCTCAGGCGCCGCAGCCCATGTGAATGAGCACGCGCTACTGAGTAGTGGGATGTTCCTGCGTTCCGTGCGGAAGTACGAGGAAAGCCGCTATCAAGCAGGTGGAGACACTGACAGGACAGTCGCCAGATCGGCCGGGGTCAAGGCAAATGCCGAACTCACGCGTTCCTCAATCTCGATCTTCAACGCCATGATTTCACGTTCCTTGATGGTCCGTTCGTGAGGGGTCCGTGCCGCAGCGTGTTCATCGAGAACGTGAATGAGGGTGCTGGTGAGCTGTTCGATCGCATTGCGACTAGCGTCATCGGGCACCGGAATCGGCAGGTTCTCGATGAACTGTTTGCCGTGCGAATAGTACCCGCCTCGGAACGTGCTCGTGTTTGTCCGTACAAGGGCCTCGCTCATCGGATGATTGAGGAGCGCGAGCAAGTAATGGTTCGATATGTCAACGCCCGCGCGAGCGCGGACCATGTAGTACGGGCCGTTGCCGCCTCCGGTGATCATCACGTTCGCGTCATCGTATGCGTATCGCGGTTCCACCGAAAGCGCCGGAAGGACGATTTTGGGGGAGTCAAACTTCGTCAAGCTCTGCGATCGACCGTACTGGTACCACTGCCGCTCAATCGCAGATCCACCGACAATATTTCTCCCCTCGAGCTCACTTCGGCGCGCGTTCAGGTATGCCAACGCGAGCGGATAGCGGGTCGACAGTTCATCCGGCTGTATGAGACTTGCCCGCTTGCTCCCCGTCGAAGTGAGCGTGAAGTCGTAAGGGAAAATCAACCAAGCATTTGCGGTTACTCGACCGTACGGACTGAGTTGCGCGTCGTGTAGAACTGGGCGAAGGATGCCACGTTCGATAGGCCACTCGCGGCCGTTCCAGCGGCACGTCACCGTGTCAGCGCCCTCGAACTCAGAATGCACGATGAAGACTTTGTCGGCGCTGGTCTGGAGGCCAACAAGAATTTCGGCGACCGCAGAAAGAGTGAGCGGGCACGCGGCGCGAACGCGGGCAAAAAGTGCCCTCACGTCGTCGGCGGCGAACTGCCACGTCTCCTCGCCAAGGTCGGCGGCTGGAATCGTAGTGAGAGTTCCTTGGTGACCGTAGCGCCATGATTCCAATGCGCCGGTCATTTCAAGTCTCACCGAATCAGCCCCGCTTCGATCCAAAATCAAAATGCACGAGTAGGTAGACGTGTGTTTGCCGAAGACCTGTTTCACACCAAAGTGAACTATCTCCTCTAACGCATGATCGGTTGTCACGAGTCGGCGCATAGTTCGGCCCGCCTGGGTGCTCATGAACTTATGTGGCACGATGACACCGACTCGTCCGTGTTGCTGCACAAGGGTCAAGGCTCGTTCGACGACCAATGCGTACTTGTCAAAATTGTCCTGTTGCGCGGTGGTATAGGGAGACGCGGGGCTGCCGTAGTAGCTCACCTCTTCCGGTGCGTACGCCACCAAGTTCTGGATGCGAACGTACGGTGGATTGCCAACGATGGCGTCAAATCCTCCCCGCGCGAACTCGGCCGGGAACTCGGCTTGCCATTGAAATGGATTCAGCCTCGCGCGCATCGATGTGGGTATCGGGCCGGACACCCGTTGCCACTCCACCTCACTCACGAGGCTGTTGCCACAGCGGACCACAGCATCAAGAGACGGAAGCGCAGCAACGCGCTGACGCACAACGAAATCCTTGAGGGCATCAGCGCTCTCGTCTTCAATGAGCTTCAGCAGAAGGCTGAGCTGCGTCACCTCGACGGCGTTCGCATCAATGTCGACACCGCGCAAATGTGAGAGAAGAATGCGGCGCTTCTCCTCGAAGGTCAGGCGCCATTGGCCTCCAGCGACTTCATAAATTCTGTGTCCAGCATGAGAGGGGCGGTCGTGCTTGGTGTACCAGCTCAGGTAATGGTCAAGCAGCAACTCAAAGGCAGAGAGTAGAAATGTTCCGGAGCCGCAGCAGATATCTGCAACAGTGAAGTCTGTGAGCTCGTCGGGGCTTCGCGCCTTTATTTGTGGCCCAATGGTTCGAGCAACAATCGCATCGGCAATGAAAGCCGGCGTTGGTACAACGCCGCCGCTGGCACGCACCTCGGGTGTATTGACGATTTCAACGTTGGCGCCTGCGACAACGATTATCTCGCCAAGAAGCTGCTCGTAGATTTCCCCCAAGACCTTCGTTTCGACAACAGCGAAATTGAACGGGCTGTATGGATAATACAATTCGCTTATCAAGCTGTGTAGTACTCCATCGCTTATGCGAATGCCCAGGCGCTCGTCGTCAAGCAAGCGGAACAGTCCGGAATTGTAGAACTCGTCGGCGCGGCGCAAAACTGCCACGAGTGAGGCGAACGTGCTCGCTTCATCGAGGTTCTTCAGCGTTTCGTATTTTTCTATTTCGCGGTCTTCGCAGATGCGGAGAAAGACTATACGGGACAGAAATAGTTGAACTGTGTAGGTCAACTCTTCGGCTGACAAGCCAGGAGTGTTGGCGTGGATATCGATCGCCAGGCGTTCGCGCCACTCGCGCACTTGAGAAAGGAAGAGGTCGTCGAATTGATCGGCGCCTTGTCGTGTTGCTCCAATGTCAAAATGCGCATCAAACGCGCCGGAGTAGACTGAGTCACGCGCAAGCAACGGCCACAGGTCGTCGAAGCGCGTTTCGAATGCGTCACACTCGACGAGCATCAGCCGGGCTACATGCGGCAAGTCCGTGTCAGCTGGCACGACTCGACAATCATAGATCGCGAGCTGACGAAAGTTGGTGACAACAGAGATTGGCAGGCTGGCTGAGTATCCATATCGGCGCACCTGAAACGCGGGTGCGAGGTCCCGGTCAATGCGCACGCTCGGCTTCTTCGCTTCCACAAAGAGCTTGCGTTGTCGGGCGAGACGTAGCTCATAGTCCGGTCGTTTGGACAGGCGCTCCTCGCCCACCTCGACTGTGGATTCTTCGATGACTTCCCGCAATGCTAGTGAAGAGCCGATCGAATTGTGGACATCCCACCCGAACGCTTCGAGAAGAGGCGTTATGAAATCGGTACGTGCTTGCGTTTCGTTGTAATGGGGGCGATTGTAGTCCGCCTCATTCAACTTGAAGGCGCGTACCAGATCCGCCACTCGCGCTTTGGCGGCAACCTTGGTCTCGTGTTCAGTCATGCTGTTGACGGACGTCCGGTCCGTCTGCGGGCCAATCGACGATCGCGCATCTTTTCCCATATGCGCCGAAGCATCCTACAGTCGGACCGGGAAAGTCCCATTTGATCCATAAGGACGCGCCGATCGTTTTCCAGAAGAATCTCGTCGAGTCGACCAGCACGGACGAGTCGATCGCACTCGCTCAGTGGCAGAGCGGCGCCAAGTTCCATCGGGACGAGCAACCGCTCAGCTTCGGTTGGTTCGAGCTCTAGCACGCCTCCACCGTAGCTGCGTCCTTCGATTTCCGCCGACGCTGCCGTTAGGTGCGTGTAAAGATTGGCGAGAAGAAGTGCGGGTTTGACTTTGCAATTCATGCGGTGGATCGTGTCGGTCGATGTGGCGTCAGCGCCGTTTAGGACCACGCGAGGGAAGTCATATATCTGCCTAAACATGAACGCGTCAGGAACCCACACCGAGGGCACCGCGTACCACGGCTTCCTAATGGAGCACTTGTATCCCATGTGAAGTTGGTCATCCTCACCGGCCTTGATATACGCACTCAACGGAAGCGGCAATTTTCCTCCGTTTCGTGGTGCGAGGTGCAACAAATGAACAAGGTCGCCAGCCGAGGCGAGTTGTTGCCATTCTTTCCTGCCGATCTTCGCGCCAGCCAGATGTGATGATCGAGACACCAGTGGCACTGTGTACTTACTCAGGTTGTGCTCATTGATCGCATCCTCATTGAGGACGAAGAACTTATTCTTGCCGGTGACCACACCGACATCGACCGAGGCGAACGCCGCCAGTGTATTCGTTCGGCTAGACGCTCTTAGCCTACGCATGAAGTCGATTTCGGCCCCTGTTAGGAAGAACTTAAGCCACTTTTCGGAGGCATGGTGAACGCTCTTGGACTCTGCACCTCTGAGGACATCGCTTGGCCTACGGCTCACAAGATCAGCGACAGTTCTCGTCTCCGTGAGCGTCATGCGACAAACATTGTCTTTCGAAGGGCGCGCCTTCGCATCGTCCGCCAATAGCAGAAGTACCTCCTGCTCAGCGTTCTCGAAGAAGAGTTCATTGCAGGTGATGAGGTCAATGCGCCCAAAGCGATTCGTGAGAAACGAACGCAGCTGTGATGCGTAGGACACTTGGAGCAACTCAGCTGGAATCACGAGCGCCATACGGCCCCCAGGACGCAGGCTCGCGGCCGCCGCTACGACGAAGGGAACCCAAATATTTGTCAAGCGGTTGGGCCGGAGTCCGAGTTCCTGCATGATGGACATCGCTCGGTTGCGGCTTGGTTCCGGGAAACTCTGATATCGGATGAACGGTGGATTCCCGACAACCGCATCAACGAGCGGTCGATCTGGCCGTTTCCACCAAGCGAAAAAGTCGTCTGTGGCGACCACTCCGGCTGCACTCGCTCCAAGCGAGACTCGTAGCCGGGCAGTAGCCTTGGTAGCTTCGGCGGGAATGACCTCAACACCGAGAAGGCGCCCTGCTCGCACCGAATCGCGCGAACCTAGGGCGCGCAGTTTCTTAGAGGCGGCTTCGAGAAAAGCGCCATCGCCGCAACTTGGTTCGAGTACTAGGTCATTCTTTGACCGAATAGCCCAAGCGCAGAGCCAGTCGGCCAGTGCGGTCGGAGTGTAGTAGCCACCTCTCAGTTTTGTGGCATCAAGTTGAGAGAAGCGACCGCTTGTGGTCGAGCCTCGTGCGAGGAGCGACTGTGGCTGTTGAGTCGTGATCTTTAGTGTTCCATTCTTCATGAGGTCATTTCTGTTAGCATAAGATTGGCGATGCTGCTGGCCCAATGATATCACGAGATTCGCCGCGGAAAACGTCGCGATAGCGCTCCTGCTCCGGCACGATTTGTGAATCCAAGACGAGAACAAGTGCTGATCCGAGCGAGGTGAATCCAGGTCACCTGTCAACCTCGTTCGTCGAAGCAAAAACGCCTTCTGCAGGTCCTCTCCTGCTTAGCCAAGGCGCCGAGCTGCTCCGCAGAGCCGGGACGGACGGCAACCGAATATATACCGAAGTTACTCCTAGCGCCAAGACGCCGCGCTGAACCCAAGGTGCTAAGTCCCTGGACCGGAGTCAGGCGCGCGCTCAACGTGAAGCTCTAGCACGGGAGATTGCGCACTTGAACGGCAGGGAGCCTGAGTGCTCTCAGCTCAAGACCGAGGCCAGTACTGACTCAGAACTGGCGCCTCAACGAAGCGCGGTGATGCGTGCTGTGCCCTGCGGTGGTACGTCTGCTGAGTTGGAGGCCGTGAGGCTCCTCGACTCCTTCTTGGCACTGGCAGCGCAGATTCGTAGGGCTGTGCTATTATCAGGCTCTCAAACTCACCTGCCATGTCACTACAACTCCACAAGCTCGATCTCCACGTCCACACACCGGCATCCCACGACTTTCTCGACAAGACGGTGAGCGCAGGCGATATCGTCGCACGCTGTCAGGAGATCGGCCTTAGCGCAATCGCTGTGACGGATCACAATACCGTTGACTTCATAGACAAGATGAAGACTGCGGCAAAGGCGAAGGGCTTTACCATCTTCCCTGGCGTTGAAGTGTCGTGTGGAGCAACGCAGAGTGGGTCCATTCATGTCATTGCCCTCTTTGATCCACGAGTCGACAAAGATGACCTTCAGAGGGTGCTTGGAAAGCTCGATGTCTCCGGTGCAGGTCGCGATGCGCTGACACAGAAGAGTCCGGCAGATGTGATTGACATTATCAATCAGGCTGGTGGTCTTGCTGTCCTAGCACATGCGAATTCCACACATGGTGCCCTTTCAGATATCAGGGGCAATCCACGCGCGGCACTCGTCAAGAACAAGAATCTCAGTGCAGTCGAGGCGACCTCTGGGGACTTCGACGGGGTCACTGGGAAAAAGCGCCTCATTGATGTTCTGGACGGCGAGGACCCGGTATATCTTCGCAAGCTCGCTGTATACAAGGCATCGGACAACCCTATTGTCGGCAAGACAGGCCATTGCCTAGAGACGATTGGCAGCCATTTCACCTACTTTCGCATGGGGGCTCTCACTCTAGAGTCGTTGCGCGAGTGCTTCGAGGATCGAGATAGCCGAATTATCCAAGACTACGAACTAGAGAAAATCGCATCGGCACACCCGCGAATCGAACAACTCGAGATACGTGGCGGGTTCCTAGATCGGCAGACCATCCCTTTTCATCACGGGATGAACAGCATCATCGGCGGTACGGGAACGGGAAAGTCTCTAACGATTGAACTCCTGCGATTTGTGTTTGACCGCAAGCCCCCCGAAGTGCTGATGTCTGATCACAAGCAGAAGCTGCAGAAGCAATTGCGGATTCACGGGGAAGTGACTGTGATTTATCGCGACGGTTCGGGTACGCGGTATAAGATCTGCCGCAAGTACGAGAACCCACGTGATCCTTATTCCTCGGCCGTGTCCTGCGTCAACATCGACTCGGGGAAGGCGTTCAGCGGCGACCTCTCGTCACTGGTGCCCCTTCTAATCTATAGCCAGAACGAGATCTTAGAGATAACGCGTGATGAGCACGCTCAACTTGGCCTGCTCGACAACTTCCAGGATCTCGACACATACCAGAACCAAGTGACGGAGATCCGTCAGAATCTTGGGCGTCTCGACCAGAAGCTGCACCAGGCGATTGAGGATTCGGCTAACTGCGAGGTTCTCAAGAAGCAGTTGCAGAACACTGAGGTGGCACTCGAGAAGCTATCCAAGCAGATTGGCATCGCAGACAAGAGCAAGGCGTCAAAACCGTACTTGGCATTGTCAGCTGAGCGCACGGCGATTGAGGAGAAGATAGAAGAGTTTGATCCTCTGCTGGAATTGATCGACGACGCTATTGAAGCTTTCAAGGAAAACGCACCCACTGGCAAGGTTCAAGCTGATACGATTGGCGCCATCGATACCAGTTTGCGAGCCAGCTACTCTGTCGCTCTAGGTGGACTTAAGGCGACTCGGAAGGATGTAGAGAAGGCACATGAGCAAGCGCGTATTGCTCTGCGTGGGTGGGACAAGAGGAACAAGTATCAACAGTTGGAGAAAGAGTACGTTGCAACGGTCACACTGAAGAAGAGGGAAGAAGGTTTGGAGACTAAGCGTCGGTCATTACTAGACGAGAAGAAGGGGCTAGTTGCAAGAATCACCCAGGCCGAGAAGGCCGCAAAACAGGACGGCAAGTTCCGCGCTGAACGTGAGACTCTACTCGCCACTCTCGGCGAAACCAAGACGCGCTATTTCACAGAACGTTCCAAGCAAGCCGAACTGATAACAACCAAGGCGGGAGGTAAGCTCAGAATTGCGGTGCAGGCCGGCGACAACAGGAGCGCATACACGGGTCTGTTGAAGGACCTCGCGGTTGGATCGTACGCTGAGAAGAAGGAGATCGACAGAATCGTCAGTCAGGTGACGCCAGTAGAATTCGTGCGGATGGTCCTGGATCGAAACGCTAAGGCATTGGCGAAGCGCGCCGATATATCTGAACAGAAAGCGGAAGCTATTGTAACTGCGCTCAATGAGACTGGAGTGCGGCTGAAGACAATGTCTATGCAGTACGATGGATATCCAGAGGACCGGATCGAAATTGCGTATCAGAAGCGGGACGGCCAATACTATCCATTGTCCGAGCTATCCATGGGTCAAAAGGCCGACGCGCTGATCATGATCGCGCTTGGTGACGGAGCCATGCCGGTCGTCATCGATCAGCCGGAAGATGCATTGGATATCCCATCTATCTGGGCAAACATATGCTCACGATTGCGTATCAGCAAGCATGTGCGGCAGTTTGTGTTCACCACTCATAACTCCAGTATCTCGGTCTCATCTGATTCAGATCAGTTCATTGTCTTTGAGGCGGATGGAAGAAAGGGATGGGTCGCCCGTTCCGGCTCAATCGATGAGCAGGCAATCAAGGACGATGTTGTCGATCATCTGGAGGGCGGATACAAGTCCTACGAGCTCAAGAGGAAAAAGTACGGTCTGTAGGGCATCGCGCCCAGGGACGTTGGGGATGCGGGCAACTATGCAGACCGCGCAACGATCTTGTGATGAGGGTGTTATTTGCGTGATGCGCGCTAAGGGAGCGGGTGGGGAAGCCGTGGGCGTTGCGTGTTCCATTAAGCGAGGAATTGCGATAGCGTAAGGCCATGGCATGGAACGATGAACTAGTCGCGGGAACTCCCGCATACGAAGTCGCGGCATCGACGAGCAATCGAATTCGTGTGCTGGCTGGCCCGGGCACCGGGAAATCGTTCGCAATGAACCGTCGAGTCGCTCGACTTCTCGAGGTTGAGAAAGTTGCGCCGGCAAAAGTCCTGGCCGTGACTTTTACTCGCGTAGCGGCCGATGACCTTCACCGTGATTTGGCAAAGCTCGGGGTTGTCGGGCTTCATGGACGAACCGTCCACAGTCTTGCGATGTCGATTTTAATGAGAAATCATGTCTTGTCTGCTCTGGGGCGACATCCAAGAGCATTGAGCAAGTTTGAACTTACGCCGCTGATGTACGACCTCGGGTCGCAACATGGCACCATCCACGCTCGTCGCAAGCTGATGAGCGCTTATGGAGCAGCCTGGGCCCGACTTCAGGCGGATGACCCAGGATTCACTCGGACAGCAGAAGAACAGAGGTTTCAAGATGATCTGATTTCGTGGCTGCGTTTTCATCGAGCTATGCTCCTCGAGGAGATTATCCCGCATTTGTACAAGTTTCTGAAGTCGAATCCCAGCGCGGACGAGCTTCGAGAGTTTTCTCACGTCCTCGTTGATGAGTACCAGGATTTGAATCGAGCGGAGCAGGACACGCTGTATTTGTTGGGGGAAGCAAGTTCACTTTGCGTGATCGGTGACGACGACCAATCCATCTACAGTTTCAAGCACGCTCATCCTCAAGGTATTCGCGAATGGAGCACCAGCCATTCGGGAGTGGATTTTGGCATAGACGATTGTCGCCGGTGTCCGACGACTGTCGTCCGAATGGCTAACGCTCTCATTGCGAAGAATCCGGGGAGAGTCCCGGCTCGCGCGATGCAAGAGATCGAAGAGAATGGCCCAGGAGAAGTCGTGGTCCGGCAGTACCGTACGGTTGAGAGCGAGGCGGCAGCAGTTGCCGAAAAGATTGAACGAGTTGTGTCGAGTGGCGTGTCGCCAGGTGAGATTATGGTGCTTGCCCAGCGCGAAGGTCTCGCACGTACACTGTTCGATGCAATCCAGACGAGGAATGTTCCCGTTAAATCGTACTATGCAGAATCTGCTCTTGATACTGTTGAGGCGCAGGAGCGCTACTCTCTGCTAAAACTCTTGGTCAACAAGCAAGACCGAGTAGCCTTAAGATGGTTATTGGGTCGCGGCCATGCTAAGTGGCACGCAGAACAATACGGGCGCATCATGGCATATGCATCAGGGACTGGCGAGGCGCCGCGGGAGATCTTAGAGCGACTCGCTGGCGGCGGTCTCGCGATTCCACGCACCACCCAGATTGTCAGAAAGTTTGAGATGATTGCAACGGAGCTCGCGGCTCTCAGCGCGACCACAGATCTGACTCTGTTTCTGGATCGGTGGCTTCCATCGAGCGCTGAAACGAAGTTACTTGCTGAAGCAGTCGCAGAGCACAAGGAAGAGTGCTCGACTCCGGAAGAACTTTACGAGGCGCTGCAGGAGAGTATGGACCGACCCGAAGTTCCGCCTAGTGTGAATGAAGTCAGGATTATGAGCCTCCATAAGAGCAAGGGTCTGAGCGCCCCTTTCGTCTTTATCGCGGGATGTGTGGAAGGGCTTCTACCGTCGTCGCCGTCGAAGGAAGCGTCTGATGCTGAGAAGGCTGCGACACTCGAAGAGGATCGCAGGTTGTTCTATGTTGGGATTACACGCGTGAAGGCGAGGCCTGAAGAAGGCCGCCAGGGATATCTCGCCCTTTCGTACTCGCAGACGATGGAATCAGCCAGTACTCACGTTCAACGAATATCTCCGGCACGCCGGTTCCGTGGTATTGCGTATCTGCAAGCCAGTCAGTTCTTGGCTGATATGGCACCGCACGTGCCATCTGCCCAGTTCAATCGGCCTCTTTAACAACACCTACTTGGTAGACATGGGGACTTCGGGGACATTGGTAAGAGAGCTGATTGACAGCGATTCGTAGATCTCTATCATAGAGAACGAATCACGATAAGACGGCACTGCCTTGGGTTTCGTCCCTTGGCGGTGCCTTTCTGATTAGAGAGAATATCTGTTTGATCTTTGATATGATGTCTGTAAAGACGTCGTCGTGATCACGCAAAAGGGTTCGAACGTCCTTCACCACTGCCCGCAAGCAAAGTGTGCTATTGGTGAGGTAGAGAATTCGAATCTTCGACGTTGGATATGGAAATACCGCTGTTCGTACCACCTATATGTCTGAAGCCTCTCCCTTGAGGTGATATACAAGCTCTCTGCCTAGAGCTCGAACGCTTTCGCGAAGGAACTCGACATCGCTCTCTACCAACTCAAGGATTTCATTGAGAGTCTTTTTGGCGTCCTCTGGTATAGGACGCTCTCGACGACCAAACATGTTCAAATCCATGTTACTGCTGATTAGCTACTAATTGGGCGCCCGATTCCATTCTGAACGATCGAGACCCTAGTGTGATGAGGGTGTTATTTGCGTGAGGGGCAGGTACAGGATGCGGTACTGAATAAGTGTGCAACCTGAATAGATAGTGAGTGTGGTATAATGTCGACATGACAAAGGTGCGCAATAGTAACAATCAGCATGTATTGCCTCGTTCGGATGGCTGGGCTGTAAAGAAAGCGGGAGCAGACAAGGATACGAAAGTGTTTGATCGTCAGGATCAGGCCATCCGATTCGCAACCAAGGTTGCAAAGAACAACGAATCAGAACTGTTTATCCATTCGAGGGATGGTCGTATTCGCGAGAGAAATACATACGGGAGTGACCCTCATCCGCCGAAGGGTTAGTGATGCCAGATGGAAAAGGCAATCACGATCTGGGTTGACGAATCAACTGAAATTGGCATCAACGATCGAAACCATACTTTAGTTGGTTATCTGATAACCGATTCCGATAAGGGAGAGTTTGAGTTTCTGAATGCGCTCAAGCAAGCTAGGAAAGTAGCCCCGGAATGTTGGGTGACGCTACATGGTAGCGAAATAAGTGAGACAGACTCTCGGCAACTTGCATTGATGGATCGCTGGCTCGCTGCATTTCACAGTACGGAGAAAGTCTACTTTCACTCCTTTCTATACAGGAGGAATGACTCATTTATTCCAACTAGCGAGACTTACGAACACTACTTCGCGAAGCAGAGTGTGTTTGCGCTAGCCAACAAGATGAAGGGTAGTGGGTACACACTTAACACGATGTTTAAGGATGTGTCGACACTAACTGTGATGTTTGAGGGGAGGCGAGCACACACGGTAAGGTCTGGTAGGATTGGGATGCGCACTACTTTGGATAGGTTGAACAACTTGGAAGCTGTGTATAAAGATCAAATCACGAGGCAGATTGCTAGGATTGCGGAGAAGAAGCCAGGCACGAACCAGCTTACGGTACGGTTCTCATTCTTATCTGCAGAGTGTTTTGATGCGATGCAGTTTGCGGACTGTGTCACGTATTTGATCCGCAAGAAGCTTGAACAGGAGCAAACTGGCGTAGACAACGCCTTCACCAAACTCTTCGATAAGCACTTCTTAAATCATTTGGACCAGCACACAAAGGATACGGGTTTTCGTTCGATCTATTCGTATTCAAAGAAGTTTAATGTCTTCGAATCGAGCGCATAAATAGGCCCTGGGGAGGCAGGCCAGTAGACATGGGGACTTCGGGGATATCTAGTCCTTTGTATTGAGCCAAGGACAGATCGTGTTTGCTTAGCTGAGTGATAGGTATATGATAGCGGTAAAGAACATGACTCCTACCACCAAAATCATCCTGGCGAGCGGTGCTCTTGTGGGGCTAATGGCGATGGGCTCTTCAGAACCCGAGAGTACTGATACAAGCTTGTATGTACCCATACCTGTGCAGAATGCCCAGAATATTCAGCCGATTCAGAAGGCTGCTTCAGCACCAGAACGATCAAGTTGCCACTCTAGCTACTCTGGTTGCTTAAAGGTGAATGCTGGCGATTATGATTGTGCTGGTGGATCTGGAAACGGACCGAACTACACAGGTACCGTAAGGGTTACTGGTCCAGATGTCTTCGATCTTGATCGAGACCGTGATGGGTGGGGATGTGAGTGATTAACATCTAACGAAACAAAAAATGAATAAAAGCTACTACGTAAACAAAAATGCTCAGCCAGGTTCTTACGATCACGAAGTTCACGTATCTGGATGCTCGTACTTTCCTGACTCGAGTAATGCCATATACCTTGGATCGTTCAGCTCATGTGGAGACGCGATGAAGGTGGCTAGGACGCACTTCTCAGACACTAATGGTTGTTACTACTGCTGCAACCCATGCCACACGACCTAGACAGTAATTCGGGGTAGACATGGGGACTTCGGGGACATTGGTAAGAGAGTCGATTGACAGAGATTCAAGGATTTCTATAATAGAGAATGAATCACGAGGAAAAGGCACTGCCCTGGGTTTCGTCCCTTGGCGGTGCCTTTTTGGTTAGAGAGAATATCCGTGTGATATTTGATATGATGTCTGTAAAGACGTCGTCGTGATCGTGCAAAAGGGTTCGAACGTCCTTCATCACTGCCCGCAGTTCTGAACTGGAGGCCGCCGAGCCCGTTCTGAGGAACGGTTTCGTGGCTTCAACGCTCAGTTTTCTGTTCTGCAGGACGAGGTTCGAACATACGGTTTCGACTATTAGGCGTCGAATGGTCGCGTCGCCATCGCGGAACAGTTCTGCGGCTCTATCGCTGAACGAAATGAGGACTCTGAGGGGTTCGATCCAGTCCGTGGGCACCGCGAGCGCCGTGACCTCTTGTACCAGCGCTAGCCGGCGGCCAGTAAGCGCCTCGCGTTCCCTGAAAAACTCCTGGTCGTCTACAATCTCTCGGATGCGCAAGCCGGTCAGGGTACTGATCTCGCGGTCGAGGGTGTCAATCGCGGAGGACAATGAAGCTTGACGTGCGTCGCGGGCTGCCCCATCGGTGTCATCCATCTGCGGCAAATGGTCTTCAATCCATCCGGCACTTGCCTTCGAAATGCGGATGTTGTCGAGCAACGCCAGCACCTCGTGTTCTATCAGTTGCTCCGTAACGCACCGCTCACGACAGAATGAACCACGCTTGCGTCGCGTGCAGTGGTAATACGTGTAATGATGCCCGTGTCTGTTTATCTTGGCCTCAGCGGTAACGGCAAGACCGCATGCTCCGCACCGGATGATGCCGGTATACGGAAACGTTCGCCGAATCGGACGCGGGCGGTGTGGTCGACCCAGCAGCTCCCGGATTCTTTCGAACTCCGCGAGCGAGATCATGGGCTGGTGTTTCCCAGCATGCATTCGCCCTTCCCATGCGAAGACTCCTGCGTAGAACGGGTTCTTTAGCATCGCATAGACGGCGCTGAGGTGGAGCGGGGCATTTCCTCCGCGTGGGCGCGGACGGGTCCTGAGGGCCCACTTACTATTGGCGGCGTCAAGAAGTTGCCGGGGCGAGCTCGTGCCCGTTAGCATCATCTGGAAGAGCGCTTGAATCGCGTCGAAGCGCGACGGATCGGCTACGATCGTCTTTGTCACTGGGTCCGTCAGATATCCCAACGGTGGCGTGGTAGGCCTCCACCCTTTGCCTACCTTGGCCCGGTTCCCGCGCTTGACGTTCTCCGCCAAGCTGTCCACATAGTATTTCGAGAACCCGAAGAGCATGGAAAGCATGAGCTTGCCCTGTGGGTTGTTCTCGAATTGGCCGGTCGAGAATCGGAGGTCTTTTAGTACTCCGGTATCCAGCATATGTATGATGCGCCCGCCATCCACCGCATTGCGTGCGAGGCGATCAGGATGCCAGCAGATGATCCCGTCCGCCTCTCTGCTCTCAATGCGGTCAAGCATCGCATCGAACACCAAGCGCCCAGGCCGTTTTGCGCTCTTGGATTCCTCGAGGATCTCCACCACAACGGCGCCTGGCACAGTACCCGCGACTTTGTGTGCCTCGTTGCGCTGCGATTCAATCGACAGGACCTGCCGATCTTCGGAATCGGTTGACTTGCGGCAGTAGATGAAGAAGTTCATGTCATTTGTTGAGAGCCCTGGTATCTGGGTGCTGGGTCCGGCGTTGCGTATAGTTAGTTAGCGTGATGAAGAAACTGAGAAGTCGCATCGCTTCGGCTCGCGCCTGGTCTTTGGTTAGGACTTCACCGAAGTCCGCCCTCCAGCAAGCGATGAAGGTTTCGAGCTGTTCGTCGGTGAGCTTCATTCCGAAAGCGTACTGGCCCGACGGCAATCGCCCGAGTGGGCGGAACCTGCGCGGTTAGCGATCGCCGGCCGCAGGGCAATTCTGCAATTCTTAATTCAGAATGTCGAATTGCACTTGGGGACAACGCGGCGCGCATCGCACGCCCTCCTGCGTCCCTGCCGGAATCGCGGTACGCTGTCACAATGGCACACGAAACTCAGAAGCCAAAAGTACGCACGCTGGTGTCAGCAGTTCTCGACGACGGCAGCATTGTCGAAACGCTAGCTGCATACCCAGCGGGCGATGTTGAACTGGTGCGTCTAGGGCACGGACATGTCGAGCAGGGCTGTATCCTAGATCTGCCACAACTCGGTCAGGTGCGTGCGTACTCGGCCGATAACAACTTGATTGCCCACGGAGTAGTGAAGTTCCCATCGGGTGTGGCCGACTATGAGTCGGAAATGTCTCTGATAGAGGCGGTCAGTCAGTTCATTCATCGATATGCGGATCTGTCGCCCGCTTTTGAAGAAGCTGCGGCGCACTACGTCCTTCTCACTTGGATCTACGATGCGTTCAATGAGCTGCCGTACCTGAGGCTCAAGGGAGACTTCGGTAGCGGCAAGACGAGATGCCTTCAGACCATCGGAGCCCTCTGCTACAAGCCGATGTTTGCGAGTGGGGCATCGACCGTATCGCCGCTCTTTCGGATCATTGATGAGTTTCGCGGCACGCTGATCATGGACGAAAGCGACTTTCGATTGTCCGATGAGCGGGCTGAGATTGTGAAGATTCTCAACAACGGAAACGCCAAGGGCTTTCCGGTGCTACGGAGTGAGGCGACTCCAGGAAAGGAGTTCAATCCGAGAGCGTTCGCCGTCTACGGGCCGAAGGTGATTGCCACGCGGCGATCGTTCGAGGATCGGGCGCTCGAGAGCCGCTGCATCACGGAAGAAATGGTCGGACTGCCTCCACGCGACGACATTCCGCTCAGCTTACCAGAGGCATTTCACGAAGGTGCTATCGCGCTCCAGAATCAGCTCCTGATGTACCGTGTGCGACGCCGGCACGAGTTCGGCCCGGCAGTAGTGGCGCGAGCGCCACACATAGAGGCGCGAGTGGCTCAAGTATTTGCGCCGCTTCTAGCCGTGGCGGTTGATGACGAAGCGCGTGAGCGGTTGCATCGACTCGCCGAAACGACGAGTTGGGCTTTGAAGGCTGAGAGAGGGGTGGGCGTGGAGGCGCAACTTCTTGATATCATAGCAGAGATGCGGCGGGAGTCCGTACCGCTTGGCATAAAAGAAATCGCGAGTCGATTCGGTGTTCGCTTTGGTTTTGACTTTGGGCGTCCCGTGACGCCTCGCTGGGTTGGCCATCAGCTCCGGACGCGATTGGGTTTGCGTGCGGTCAAGAGCAACGGGTCGTTCGTCATCCACATCAATGAAGAAGGGAGACTCCAGGCGCTTTTCCAGCGCTACGGCACCAATCTAGACGAACAATCATAGCAGCCGTTACTCCGTCGTCGGTTTACCCGAAGTCCCCGAAGTCCCCACGTCCACTTTAGAGCAGCGTTGGGTGTGCGTTCTGCGCAAGAATGTCCCTCTCGGGCTCGGGCTTGGTGATTGATAGTCTGTTTGTACTTTGACAAATGAAGAAAAGAACCCCCGTTCCATTCCTCAAGGCCTTGCGCCGTCGCACCGCGCTTTCGCAAGACGACGTGGCCTTCCTCCTTGGCGCCCTCACCGGAACGCGCGTCTCGCGACACGAAACCGGTGTGTGCGCGCCGCCCCTCGAAGTTGCCCTCGCATACGCAGTCATCTTCGGCGCGGGCGTCGAAGAGATCCACGAAGATGAATGTGCGCTGGTGGCAGGCCGGGTGCGCCTGAGGGCACAGAAACTTCTCAAGAGTATGGTGCATCGGGCCAAGGATCCCGCACGAGCAGAGAAGTGCGAGTCCCTTAAGCGGATTATCAGGAGATGTATTGGTGAAGCAACTGAATGAAAAAAAGAACGCTACGAGTTCTCGCGATCGATCTGTCAGCCAAGGGATTTGGCTATGCCTTGATCGACGCGAAATGGGGCCTACTTGACCACGGCTTCAGCACGTTCGGGAAGCAGGGTGATGCGGCGTTCGTAGCTCGACTCTCGACTCACATTGAGCGCGGCAGGCCTTCAGTCTTGGCACTTGAGAATCTGTATGCGCCCAGTCAGCGACCGGCGGCACTGCGGAGGCAGGCTCTTGCGATTCAATTTGTGGCGGACCGGCAGATGGGTCTTTGCCAGGTGTCCCGAACGATCGTACGTGCCTTCTTTGGCGAAGTCACGAAGGCGGCAATCGCGGCCGCGATTGCCAACCGATTTCCCGAATTGCGTCGGCGGCGTCCACGTGTTAGGGCGCTCTGGCAGGCGGAAGACACTCGAATGAACCTATTTGATGCTGCAGCGTTGGCCCTCGTCGTTCTAGGCGTACCTACGAATTGATCGTCGGCGCTCCGGTTAATCATCCCGCGAAATCATTTGCTGTTCGATCCGCAGTTCGCTTGACTGAATCGTCCACATGATCGTTCGGTCAAGGAAACCCTCTTGTTCCACGAGGGAGCGCACAGCAAGAATTGATTCTTGCCATCAGTCAGTCAAATAGGCGACTTGCTGGCGAACGACTCGCATAGATTGCGCGACGCGCGCGTTGTCCCTTGTATACTGGCCGGTGGTCCGCGAGGTGCTAGCACCGTTCGTCGAAGCCCCGACAAAGCAGAGCAAGGTGGTTCTCTTCACTCAGCGATACTCCCGGTTGAGCGCCCTGCTACGTCGTTCGCACTGACACGAGGTGCCAGAAACTGAGAGTAGTCGAATCCTCCAGCCTGTCTCGGTATCGATTGCTTGCCCTTCATACCGAAGGGTTACTGAGACCTGGAGCATTCCTAGAATGATCCAAAATGCCGCGCGATTGCCGACTGCGGCGGACGACTAAGTGATTGTGTGGCAGTAGGTTAGAAAGAGCGGTTAGCTATCGCGCGTCGAGCAGTCAAGACGGTGAGTCCTCTTGATGGCTATCCAGTGACTCCGTAGATTGCAGGTAGTGAAAAAAAACAGGCGGACACCGCTCCGGGAGTTCGAAGTGACCCATGAGGCAAGTTCGCTTTTTGATGATAGGGAGGAGTTTCTCGACGATTTGTGGGGAGGCGTGCGTCTCAATCGAATCGAAAGTGACTGTATTGACACACCGGAGTTTCAGCGACTGTTTCGGGTAGCCCAGCTTGGGCTCGTTGATCTCGTCTATCACACGGCGAACCACTCTCGAGGCATCCACAGCATTGGTGCGTGTGCTAAGGCGAAGGAACTCGTCGACCACCTGAACGAGAACACGCCAAGGATCTCCGCGCAACGCAAAGCTGTCGGAAGGCCGAATCAACCGCTCCCCACGATTACGCGAGCTGAGCGCTTTCTTATCTCGCTCGCGGGGCTTCTGCATGACATCCCGCACGCTCCGTTCTCGCACGACATAGAGAAGAAGACTCATCGGTACAACGACCGGGCTACGAAGGTTAAGTCCTACTATGGACCCTATGAGAAGCATGACGATTTCGAAGAGAATCCAGCGCTCTACGTCCTCCTCTTCGATCGTGCAGACTCGATCCTTGCGAGAGTCCTAGCCGAACACTCGTCGGCGTTTTGGCGACTGCTTGTGGAGGATGCCGCCAAAGATGAGGGAGCTCATCTGCGTCTCTTCGTCGAAGCGTGCCAAGAATGGCCTGAACGAGATAGAGGTAAGCGAATTCTTCCATCGCTCCTGTTTCATCTATTGGTGTTTGAATCTGTCAAGGATGCTCTCCGGGGTCCGACGATCAACCTCGTTACCAGTTTTGATACGGAGAAGAGGGAAAAGATTAAATGGGGGCTAGGCCCTGCTGCGATGCACGAGAAACTGCACCGGGCTTGGTATCAACCGTACAGGCACGACATCGTCGGGGATACGCTTAGTGCGGATTTGCTCGACTATCTGCATCGGGATGCGCGACGGTTGGGCATGCAGAAGTCCATAGATCCCAAGCTGCTCGACGTCTACACACTCGTCGCTGTGCCGCAGTCTCGAGTTCTCGCCTTGGGTGGTCCATCGGGGTGGAAGCCAGAACGTCTCGCACAGTGCGCGATTGATCTCAACGACTATAAGCGTGGCGTAATTCGGTCCGAACGAATCAACGATGTGTTTCGCATGGTTGATTTTCGCCATGAGATTCATGAGAAAGCGGTATTTCACCGCGTAGTGCAGGGTGCAATCGCGATGCTCGCTCGAGCGATTGCCTTAGCTGGTGACGAAAGGCCAACCATTGCACAGCTCTATCAAGTCGGATCCTCTCTTCATGCGCTGCAGGGCGACGATCTCTTCTTGCAGCAGTTGGCGGACCTACCTCGCGACGGTCACCTCGGCACACCGCATAGCCGCCTGGCCCGTAAGCTGATTGAGCGGCGCATCTACCGACCGCTTATGATACTTTCGGGAGATCAAGCGTTCGCGCTATTGAAGGGAGCTGATGCAGCAAACTCCCCCATCGAGGAGCGGGAAGAATGGCTCAGGCGACTCGGGGCGATTCTAGATTCCCAGTACTTTGCGCCGTTTCTTTGCACAGCGTGCTGGCTAGTTGAGCGCCTGCTTGATCATTCGTTTGAATCGATGCAGGAACTCGAACAGTTCGTCGATGGTACTTTGACTCCTCCCGACCCAAAGTGGATGAGAGACGTGCTGCCGCGCCGAGTGATCCTGTGGACCACTCCATACAAGCAACTCTACAAGGATCCAGGGATCGTCGTTAGGGCTAACGAGGCGGTAGGGCGTATCGATGAACTGGTGACAGATAGCGCCTCGAGTGCTGAAGCGGTTCCTGCCTCTGTCCTCGAAAGACTGCGTTCTGGGCTCGTGAATGCGGAATCACAGTACGCAGCGATGTGGAAGATCTACGTGTTCGGAAGTGACGGCCTATTCTACACTGGCGGTCTCGCCAGCATGCTCGATGGACACAAGTGCCGCTCAGATGAGCAGGCGCATTTGGAACATCTTCGACTGGCCGAGAGCTTTCTGATCCGAGTGATCAAGAGCGCATGGCATTGGTTCCAAATGTCCAATGTCTCAACGAATGTATCTAGACTCGATCTAGAATCGGTCATCTCGGATGATGATCTCAAGAAGCTCTGGCAAGTGTGTCTATCCAGCCCTTTTGACGCCGCTGCCGATAGACCGACCGGGGTCAATTTTGACGAACTGATTCACATCGATAGTGATGAGAACTGCCGCGACATTCGGTATCGGTTCGGCGAAACGGCCAACTTGCAGGAGTGCATGGACTTGGCGGGGCTTTCCGGCGAGCAAATGGATTCGTTCCGAGAGGTGCTTAAGCTCGCAAAGATCGATCTTGCGAAGATCGGGAACGACGAGTTGATGGACATCGTTTCCCACTTAGGTCGGCATGACTTTACGGAGGTACAGCTGGACCTCGAGGACGCAGCACGCCGAGGTGTCAAAGGAAGACCGAGCATAATGCGAGACGCGTGGCGTCAATCTGAATTGAAGATATTCAAAGGTGGTCGTGGACGTCGTTACCCACGTGGGCTGGCATGACTTTACCTAGGTACAGCTGGACCTCGAGGACGCAGCAATCCGAGGTGTCAAAGGAAGGCCGAGCATAGTGCGAGACGTGTGGCGTCAAGCTGAATTGAAGATATTCGAACGTGAGGATTACAATGGCCCAGACTGCAACTCACAGATACCTCGAGATTCTCGGCTTAGGAAGCCTGCAAGAGCTAGAGCGAACGATAGTAGGCGAAGTGGAGGCCGCTCTTTACAACTCAAAAGGGTCGACGATTCCGGTACGCCTGCAAGCGGTGGCGGAGCAATTTCAGATTCGCCCGAAGCCTAGTAGGGATCCGTTGGCTAGCGGAGCGAAGCTCAGATATAACAGCGAAGCCCAGGAATTTGTGATTACGCTTCCCGGGTCAGGGAGTTCCTCGGAGCGCTGGGCACGATTTCGGGCGGACCGTTTCGCGTACGCGCACGAGTTTGCTCATCGTTTTCTCTACGTGAAGTCGAATGGGCGGTTGAGGCGTGCGCTTGCAGTTGCAGTCGGGGAGGCATCGCCGGGGGATCGTCTCCGCGTAGCGAGAGTCCTGTCGTTAGCTGAGGAAAAGGTCTGCAATTACAGCGCGGGGCGTCTGCTTGTTCCGCTTGACGCGTTGAATGAGTTCATTGCTAGTCGGATCGCACTGGATCCGAGTATATGTGATACGTTTGGCGAGCTGGTTGAACTAGTCGCCGATGAGTTCGAAGTTAGCATCCGCTGCGCGATTCGGCGTCTCATAGCAGAGCGTCCAGCAAGTCTACTCTCTGCTCTTCCGGGGGAGTTCTTCTGCATGCTTCTCGCGTATACGCGGGATACGGGAGCGGGACAGGGACGTCTTGCCTTGCGAGTTCATGACTCGTGGCAGAAATTGGGCTCCCTTAAGGGTGTCAAGCCTCCACATTGGGGCTCGGAGGCTTTGGAGCAGGGCGAACGAATGGAGGCGTTTCTACGGCAGACCATGGAAACTGAAGAATCTGTCTCTGCAGGTCAGGCAAGGGTGCCCCTCTACGGGCGAACTCCTGACAAACAACGCGTGAGTTGTGAACTAGCTGGTCACTGGCGAGCGTGGGGACGAGGGCGTCACCGACAGATTCTCGTGTTCGGAATGATTAGCAAGAATGCCTAGTGCAGTGCAATACAGCCGTAGCCCAGTTTCGGACTACGGCTGTTATTCGAAATCGGTAGCGTTATCGCATGTCATACCGCACAATGCTAGCAACTGCGTGCGGACCCTGGACTGCCAGGTTCAGCGATGCGACCCCTGTCCGATTGGTCACACTGTATCATGAGCAGTGCTGGCTGTCGACTGGACAGCGACGCTCCAGCAGTGTGTAGTGATCAAGCGCATTCAAGAGCCGCGCTCTGCTGGACCATTGCTGTCGAGCAATCGATCGATCTTCTCTAAGAGGAGCGTGGCGTTCGCTTGTGGCTACTCGGTTGTGGACGAGCAGCGAGCGGATTTCGAGCAAGGACTCGCCGCTACTTGCAGTGGCGCTAGCGAAGGAGTGCCGTATGTCGTGGAAGACAAAGTAGTGAGCATCTTTGATGCCGTGGCGCTCGCGTCGGCAGTGCTATGGCCTAGGAACGTCTAGGAATCAGTGGTCGGGGCTTGGCTCAGCCAACCGGCGATGTCGCTCGAAGCCCGATCAGCCGCTCGCTTGACGGGGTCGTCAGCCAGATGTGCGTAGCGCTCAGTCGTTGCAACATTCTTGTGTCCAAGAAGTGAGCGCACCACCAACAGCGACTCGCCGCTGGTCGCCGGAACGGAGGCGAATGAGTGCCGCAGATCGTGCAGGCGAAGTCCCGGCAACTTCGAAGCATGGAGCACGGCGTACCACAGTCTCTTGATCTCCTTGAGGTGCTTGTTGCGCTGTTGGCCAGGGAGCACGTACGGATTTCCAGAGATTCGCGGCAAACGCTCAAGGAGCGATACGGCGCTTCGGCCGAGCGGTCGCACACTCCTGCCTGTTTTTGAGTCGGCTAGACGGAGGTACCCCCGGTCGAAATCCACGGCATCCCACCGAAGTGACAGGATTTCATTCTCGCGGCATCCCGTCAGCGCGAGCAAACGAATCGCCGCAACTGCGAACGGGTTGGCTGGAATCGGCGTGTTGGCACTCTTCGGGCGATGCTTGTCATTCTCGCTCTTCCGCCGCAGCTGAGGTGCGGGCGGCAGTCCCACGGTCTCGGCTTGGGTCAGCGCCTTGCCAAGCCGTGTGAACTCGTCCCGCGAGAGGAAGCGCTCGCGATGCGACTCCGGATAGAACTCGACCGTATGCGCTGGGTTCTCCTTCGGTGGCAGGACACCCTCTTTCCACGCAAACGTGAAGAACGCCCCGAGCATTGCAACCACGCGGTTCGCGGCAATCGGCGTCTTGTGCATTGCCCGATGGAGACGGCGCAAGTCCAGCGGCTGAATCTCCGGTGTCAGCTTTGAGCCAAGCGCTGGCGCGACGTGCCTGGCGAAAAGGCGCTGGTACTCCTTCATTGTTCGAGGCTTGAGCCGCGGTCTCGAGAAATCGAGATAGTCCGTCCATAGTTCTTGGACCGTCTTTGTGCCCCGACGGGCAGCCCGTTCTCCAGCTGGATCAGAACCCTGGGCCACGGCGCTCAGCGAACGTTTGGCGAGCTGGCGGGCCTCTTCCGGCGTCAGCGTGCCGTGCGTGCCGAGAACTACCCGCTTGGGGGTGCCCCGGCGTCCCAGTCCAGGAAGTCGATACTGGATGACGTATTTCTTCAGACCTCGTGGGGTGACTTTGAGGCCAAATCCTCGAAGCTCAGAGTCCCAAAGAAAGACGTCCGTAGTCGATGCCTCCGTGGCATCGACGGTTCGCTTGGTGATTCGGGCGATGGCCATAAGGATTCCGTTCAGCCTGAGAAAGTGGTGGGTAGCTAATAATCACCTAGCAATCACCGTGAAGTAATCTGCGTCAATCTCTGGGAACCCTCAACCGGGGCATTCTCTCTGGTAGCAAGGTGTTGCGCGCTGAGGGAACCTCCAGAAACGTCACGTAGGCAGAATGGGGTTCAGGGGGTCGCGGGTTCGAATCCCGCCGTCCCGATAGTATGCCGGGCACGACCCTGCCGCGTATTTTGCGGCAGGGTCGTCTGCTTTTCTCGGCGCGAGCAGGCATCACCGAACTCGTCACGCGCAACCATCCACCTTCGCCCGAATCCGCCATGCGTAGTTCACTTGCCGTCGCTGCATCGCTTTCCCTCGCGTTGGCCTGCACCCGAGCCCCAGATGGAGCCGGTGCCGACGCCCTTGAGCGAGTCACGCAGACCCTTGTGGCGCCGCCCTTCGTGCCTGCTCACGATCAGGTTGCCTCGGGCCCGCCAAAGGTGGTGCAGGTGCGCTTGGTGATCTCGGAGAGGCAGATCACAGTCGGCCCCGGCGGCGAAACGGTCTGGGCCATGACGTTCAATGGGTCGGTTCCCGGCCCACTGATTGTGGTGCATCAGGACGACCACGTCGAGTTGACTCTCGTCAACCCGGCCACGAACACCTTGATGCACAACATCGACTTTCACGCGGCCACCGGCGCACTCGGCGGCGGCGAGTTGACGAACGTCGCGCCGGGGCAGGAGGTCGTGTTGCGCTTCAAGGCGACCAAGGCGGGTGTGTTCGTCTACCACTGCGCACCGGGTGGGACGATGACCCCTTGGCACGTGGTGTCGGGAATGAATGGCGCAATCATGGTCCTGCCGCGGGATGGCCTGCAGGACGCCGCCGGCCGCTCGGTGACCTATGACCGGGCCTACTACATCGGCGAGCAGGACTACTACCTGCCGCGGGATCCATCCGGGCAGTTCAAACAGTACGCCAGCCCGGCGGCGGGGATGGCGGACATGCTCGCCGTGATGCGGACGCTGACGCCCACGCACGTGGTGTTCAACGGCGCCGTCGGCGCGCTCACCGGCGACAAGGCACTGACGGCCGCGGTCGGCGAGCGCGTGCTCTTCATCCACTCGCAGGCCAATCGCGACTCCCGTCCGCACCTGATTGGCGGGCACGGAGACCTGGTCTGGCGGGGCGGGTCATTCGCGGACATTCCGGCGACGAACCTCGAAACGTGGTTTGTCGAAGGCGGGTCGGCGGTCGCGGCGCTCTACCAGTTCAGGCAGCCGGGACTCTACGTCTACCTCAATCACAATCTGATTGAGGCCGTGCTCCTCGGCGCGGCGGCTCACGTGCGGGTCACGGGCGAGTGGGACAACGACTTGATGCAGCAGGTGGCGTCGCCGAGGCCGATCACGCCGTAGGAGGCGCACAAAGCAGGCGACCCGGCAACGCGAAGCGTTGCCGGGTCGCCTGCTTTACTCCCGACCACCACCTACATCATCTTCGTCGCCGTAAACGTTCCGTTCACCACCTCTTCGCCCGCGGCCGTCTTGTACGTCGCCGTCACGGTCCCCGCCAGCGCGCCGCCGCTCATCGCGCTCGCCGTGCGGACCGACACCATCACGCCGGGCCGCAGGACGCTCTCGTACTCCGCGGTCCGCCCGATCAGGCTATCCCCGACAACGGAGACTTGGAGGGCAATATTCGGCCGACCCTCGAGGGACATCGTCCAACTGCTGGAGTCCGCGGTGCCGCTCATCGTGGACTGCACGGGAGCGGCCGTGCCCGTCAGCATTGACGAGACCTGCCAGGTTCCGGCAAAATCGGCGAGGGTCGGACCAGCCGCGGTCTCCGGCTCCTTCGGGGCACAGCTGGCAAGCAATGCGACGGCAACCAGCGTGGCAACGGTGCGCATAATACAGTCTCCAGAAATGTGATGGGGGAGTCGGCTCACCCGCGAAACATAGCGCCAAATCCAGGCGTCCGCACCGAGGCGCGCTCCATTGCCCGGACACCCCACGCGGCTTTCATTTAGTCGTGCCCATGCTCTGTTCCGCCTGCAACCGCGAGAGCAATAACCTCCGCGTCTGCCCCTACTGCTTCACCCCGTATCCCGTGGATGCGGGGTCGCGGCAGCGGCAGACCAAACGCATGCGCGTCGCCGGGTCCAACTGGAAGGCACTCGCCGGCCGGGTCGGCGAAACCTTCGCCAAGGCCAAGGCGGCGTTCCTGAGGCAGACCCCGGTGGTGCGGTGGGCCACGACGGGCATCGTCGTGGTGCTGGTGCTCTGGGCGCTCACGGGCCCCGGCGAGCCCACGTTCGAGCCCGGCGTGGTGCCGTCGGACATCATCGCCACGCCGCTCCAGCGCGAGGAGGCCCTGGCAATCATCCGCCAGACGCGAGAGACGGCGCTGGTGGATATCCAGGCCGACGAGGTCTTCGTCAGCTTTCCGGCCGCGACGTTCCCCGTCCGCGAGGATGGGCAGCTCGCGCTCGTGCAGCGATTCGCCCAGGCCGATGAGATCGTCGAGGGCCGCAAGCGGCGCATCTTCTTCTACAATCCCAACGGCAAGCTCTTTGCCCAGACGGACGGCGTCGCGGGAGTGGTGCTGGTGCGGTGACCGTTCCCCTCCGTCACTGATACTGCACGTACACCACCTTCGGCCGCAGCGCCAGGATCTCCTCGATCGTGGTCCGCGGATTGTCGTTCCGCGCCTTGTAGAACTGCTTCCACCCGACGAACTGCACCGGCTCGGGCTGGATGTACTGGCGGAAGGTCGCCCGCTTGAGCGTGGGGGTGCCGAAGCCGTCCATATGCATCACGATCTGCACGGCCGGGTCGAGGCGGATCTGGTCGGCATTCGTCACGCCACGACGCGTGAAACGGTGCACGACGAGGATCTTCGGCGGCAGCTCGTGTCTCCGCACGAGGCCGGCGAGGTAGCGCACGGCGAAGTTCACGTCCTCGGCGTCCATCGTCCCCATATGCCTGCCGGGGATGCCCCCGTTCTTCATCGCGAACTCGGGGTCTATCCCGACGTGGATTCCCGGGCGCGCGAGGAAGCGCTCATACCGCGGCAACTCCTCCTGCAGCGTGGAGTAGCCCACCTGGAAGTCGAGGAAGACGATCGCGTTGCGCGTCTCGGCCCACTGCACCACGCGGTCAATCAGCGTGTCGGCCATCCGGCCGCGGTACTTGCCGTCGGGGCCCGGCAACTCGCGCGCGACCACGGCGATGAGATGGAGCGCGGGCTGGACCGGGGTCGCCGGGTCGGCCGCCTCCCACGCGGCGACCTCGGCGTCGAGCATCGCGAGCATCTCGTCGGGCGGATACTCGCCGAGCACGCCCATTCGCCGGGAAAGCGGATTGCCGTAGAAGGCAATCACCCGCTTCCCCGGGAGGATGGCGCCGGGGAGAGGTGTCACCGCGCGCGCAGCGACCGGCCGCGCCGTCGAGTCGGTGGTGGGGCGTGCCAGCGAGTCCGATGCCTGTGCCGAGAGCAGGGCGGGGAGGAAGCCGAGGAGTCGCGCCAAGACGTGCATCGGGGGGAATCTAATCGCGGTCCGCGTGCCGCCCAGCGCCGGTGCGCGCCTCACGGCCCAGTGACGACGATCCGGCGATCGGTACGGATGCTGTACTGTCCGGCCACGCTGATCTCGAGCTGGACCAGGTATTCCCCGCGCCGGAGCGTGGAGATGTCCAGCTGGACGGCGCGCGCCGACATCGTGCCGCCGCGCGCCGAGCGGTCGTTCACGGTAATGCTCACCGGCGCCGACTCGCGCGCGAGGCCCAGCGACCGCGCGCCGCGGCGCAACAGGCCGACCTCCTCGGTCTCCGGCACGACGGTGAGTGAGATGGTCATCGCCTCTCCGGTCGGGTCGGTGTTGTAGGCCTCCCAGTAGACGCCGAGTGGGGCCGAGGCGCGCACGCGCTGGGTGGGCAGGGCGTGCGGCAGGACCTCCTCGACGGTGGTCGGGAACTCGCCGTACGGTGTGTAGAAGAGGAGGTCGCTGAGAAAGACGCGCCGTCCCGGCGCGAAGGGTGGCCGGATGCCGTAGCGCGCCCGCACCAGGGTCTTCTGCTTCACGGCCGCGATCTCGGCGCTCATCAGCAGGGGCCCCCACGGCGCGCGGGCGGTGAGGGTGCCGCGGGCCGGCACGTCGCCGGCGACGTGCTCGTACGCAGTAGGCCCGGCCCCGTGCGCGAGGACGAGCGCGCCATCGAGCGCGGCACCGGCCAGCGCACGGATGCCGCTGACGTCATAGGCGAGCACCACGAGCGCGGTGTCGCCGCGCCGAAAGAGCGCCTCCTGGTGCTCAAGCATCAGGATGGTCGTGGCGTAGGGTGGCTGGTAGCGCGCCACGACGGGGGGCAGCTGCACCGCCCAGTCCACGGAGTCCGACACGGTCGGCGTGGACAGCACGTGGAAGGGCGGGATGAAGCGATGGGCCGGCGTGGGATCGTGGCCGGTCACGGTGAATGGCGGGCCGTCGTAGGTGGCGCCCATCGGCACGTAGATGTCGGGTCCGCGCGACCAGCCGCGTGGCCAGCCGAACCGCAGCAGGAGTTCGCGTTCGTCGTGGTCGAATCCAAAGTTGAATGCCGATGGCGCCGCGCGCACGAACTCGGCGTAGGTGAGGCGCGCAAAGTGCTCGGTGCGCGAGTCGTTGCCGCGCATCCCGTAGCGCGTGCGTGCGTAAAACCAGATCCGCGCCTCGAGGGAGTCGCGCGCCGCGGTGCCGCACGCTCGGCGGTTGTATTGTCGACGCGTGTCCTGGTCGAGGTAGAGCGAGAGGTCGCGCCACTCGCAGCGCTCGGCCGGTGACATCCGTCCGAGCACGCGGTCGTACGCCGTCTCTGCCTCGACGTAGCGGCCGAGCGCGTGGAGCGCAAAGCCCTTGAGCGCATCACACCACCAGCCGTAGGCCCGGCACTCCTCGGCCGCCCGCAGCGCGACGTCGTGCCGGCCACTCTCGTTGAGGTAACGCACCCGCTGGCCGCTCAGCCAGTTGTCGGCGGGATTGGCGCCGGCGAGTGAGTCGAGGAGCCGGACGAGCCGGTCGCGCGCCGCGACGATGTGGGCGTTCTCCGGCGGCGGGTGGGGTGTGGATTCATCGTAGGTGTAGCAGAAGCGCCCGACCTCTTCCTGGCACTTGCCGCCGCTTCCGGAGGCCTCGCGCGGGAGGTTGGCCCGGCGGAACACCTCGAACTGGGCCTGGGCCCGGCGGCCGACCTCACGCGGATCTTCCGGCGGCGCGAGTCCCGGGGGCGCGACAACGGGCGGCGCGTCCTGCGCGGCCGCGGACACGGCCGCGGCGCCCAACGAGCTCCCGGCGAGGCAGGCGGCGAACAGGGCGCGGCGGAGGTGGGCAAAGGCGATCACGGTCGAATCATACCCGATGCCGCTGGCGGGGTGTCACCCGCCCCTCACCCCGAGTCGGCAGGATGCTAGGTTTAGTGCCGATGCCGACGATCATCTTCGAGCCGTTGCACGAGGGGGTGGAGCCCCCGCGTCGCGCGACCGCCGCGAGCGCCGGTCACGACCTCGCCGCCTGCCTGAGTGCGGGCCGCGTGCGCGTGTTCGCGCAGGGCGCGCTGGCCGAGCGGGACGTGACCGTGGGACCGTCGGGGGGTGTAGTGGAGTTGGCGCCCGGCGAGAAGGCGCTGATCCCGCTGGGGTTCCGCGCCCGGCTGCCTGCGGGGTACGAGGCGCAGGTCCGACCGCGGAGCGGCACGAGCGTGAAGACCGATCTCGTGATCGTGAACAGTCCGGGGACGATTGATGCCGACTATCCCGACGAGTGGTGCGTGCCGGTGAAGAACGGCGGGACGACGCCGCTGCGGATCCAGCACGGCGAGCGGATTGCCCAGATGGTGCTGGCGCGGTACGAGGCGATGGCGTTCGAGACCGGCGTGGTGGCGCAGTCCACCGATCGGGCCGGCGGCTTTGGGTCCACGGGGCGGTGACGGGTGCGCGCCGCCGGGCCGGAACACTTCCAACGGAGTCCGTGATGCGTTTGCGTGTCCTGGTGCCGTCGCTGATCGCCGCTGCCCTTCCGCTCGTCGCGCCGCGCGCGCAGGCGCCGGAGCCGGTGCACGTGGAGTCGTTCACGCTCGCCAACGGGCTCCGCGTGCACTTCGTCGAGGACCACTCGGCGCAGGTCGTGGCGGTCAACGTCTGGTACGATGTCGGCTCCCGCAACGAACGCCCGGGGCGCACCGGGTTCGCCCATCTCTTCGAGCATATGATGTTCCAGGGCTCGGCAAACGTCGGCAAGGCGGAGCACGGCCAGCTGGTCGAGCGCGCCGGAGGGCAGTACAACGGCTCGACGGCGCCCGACCGCACGAACTACTACAACACGGTGCCCTCCAACCGGCTGAACCTCGCGCTCTGGCTCGAGGCCGACCGGATGCGCTCGCTGGCCGTCACCGCCGAGAACCTCGCCAACCAGCAGGAGGCGGTGAAGGAGGAGCGCCGGATGCGGTTCGACAACCAGCCGTACTTCGGGGCGTTCGTGGACTCGGTGCCGCTGGTGTACGACCGCGACCGGTGCTTCGCGTACGCACACTCGATCATCGGCTCGATGGGCGACCTTGAGGCGGCGACGGTCGAGGACGTGCAGGGGTTCTTCGACCTCTACTATGCGCCGAACAATGCGACGCTGGTGGTGGTCGGGGATTTCGACCCGGGGCAGGCGCGGCGGCTGGTAAGCGACTACTTCGGCGGGATCCACCGTGGGCCGCTCCCCCCGGCGGTGGCGTGCGAACCGATGCCGACGGTCGGCAGCGAGATGGTGAAGCGCGTCGCCGACGCCAACGCGACCCTGCCGGCGATTCTCATGGTGTTCCGCACCGTGCCGCCGGCGCACGTCGACTTTCCGGCGCTGGAGCTCCTCTCGACGATCCTCGGAACGGGGGAGAGCAGCCGGCTCAACCGCACGCTCGTCCGCGACGCCAAGCTCGCGGTGGCGGCGCAGGCGCTCTACAACCCGTTCGGACCGATGCGCGGGACGGGACTCTTTGGCGCGTTGGCGATCGCCAATCAGGGCGTGGACGTGGATACGCTGCACACGCGACTGATGCAACTGCTCCTCGCGGCCGGCGGATCCATCACCGCGGACGAGTTGACGAAAGCGAAGAACGCCTGGCGCGCGCAGACGATCTTTGGGCGGCAGCAGGCCATCGCCGTCTCCGAGGCCGTGCACTACGCGGCGATGTTCCTTGGCTCGCCGGAGGCAGTCAACACCGACGCCGCGCGCTACGGGGCGGTGACGCTGGCCGACCTCCGTCGGGTGGCGCGCACGTACCTGCGTCCCGAGAACTCGCTCACCCTGCTGATCGTGCCGGAGGGTCGCTGAGATGCGTGCGCTTTCGACGATCATCGCCCTGGTGCTGTTGGCCGCTCCGGCGGCGGCCCAGTTCCCGACGCGGCCGCCCGCTCCGCTGCCGCTCGAGCCGACGCTCTTCCCGCCTTTCGTGGAGTTCGAGCTCGAGAATGGGCTCCGCGTGGTGCTCGTCTCGAGCGAGAAGCAGCCGGTGCTCTCGCTGTCGCTCTCGGTGCTCGGCGGGGCGACCCACGACCCGGCGGGGAAGAGCGGCACCGCCGACCTCGTGGCCGGCCTCCTGACGAAGGGCGCCGGCACCCGCTCGGCCGAGCAGATCGCGGCGGACATCGAGCGCGTTGGCGGCTCGCTGGGCGCCTCGGCCGGCCAGGATTTCCTGACGCTCAACGCGACGGTGCTGCGCGACGACCGTGAGCTCGCCTTCTCGCTGATGGCCGACGCCCTGCTGCGACCGACCTTTCCGCCGTCGGAGCTGGAGCTGTTGCGGACGCAGTCGCTCTCGGCGCTCGCGCTCGAGAAGTCGCAGCCGGACGCGATTGCGTCGCGCGCGTTCGCCCGGGCGCTCTACGGCGACCATCCGTACGGCCGCCGCCCCACCGAGGCGTCGGTCACGGCAATCACTCGCAGCGATCTCGTCGCCTTCCACGCGTCGCGTGTGCAGCCGGGGCAGGCCCTGCTGGTGATTGCCGGGGCGATTGACTCGACCGAGGCGCATCGCCTGGTCGAACAGTCCTTCGGCGCGTGGGTGCGTCGCTTTCCGCCAACGCCGCCGATGCGGCCGGCGCCCCAGCGCGCGACATCGGAAATCCTCCTCGTGCATCGGCCGGGGTCGGTGCAGTCCAACATCCTCGTCGGCAACACGACCTGGCTCCCGACCGATACCCGCGGCTACGCGCTCGCGCTCGCCAATCAGGTGCTCGGCGGCGCCAGCGACGCGCGGCTCTTTCAGATCCTCCGCGAGCAGAAGGGCTGGACGTACGGCGCGTACTCGGGCGTCACCCGGACCCGCGGCCTCGGATACTTCAGCGCCAGCGCCGAGGTGCGGACCGAGGTGACCGATTCGGCGCTGGTGGAGTTGCTGCTGCAGGTGCGCCGGATGGGAAGCGAACCCCTGGACTTTGAGGAGTTCGAGCGGCAGAAGCAGACGCTGGTGGGGCGCTTCCCGCTGCAGATTGAGACGGCCGACCAGGTGGCGGCGCAGGTGGCCCGCGCGCGGCTGCTCGGCCTCGCCACGGACTACGTGCAGACGTATCGGGAGCGGCTCTCCGCCGTGACGCGTGAACAGGCGCAGGCGGCGGCGCGTGCCGGGATGCGTGCCGATGCGGCGCTGATTGTCGTCGTCGGCGACGGGAATCTCGTGCGTGAGCTGCTCGAGCGGATCGCGCCGGTGACGATGGTGGACGTCGAGGGGAATCCGATCGCGCCGACGCAGCCGGTCGCTCCGGTTGTCGTCCCCAGCCGCCCGCTCGAGATTGACCGGTGGAGGATGACGCCGGCGACCGACTCGTTCACCGTGTTGGTCCAGGGCCAGGCATTCGGCCATCAGGTCTCGGCGCTGGAACGCTTCGGCGACGGCTGGCAGTACACCGAGCAGTCAGTGCTCGGCACGCTGATCCAACAACAGACCACGGTGCGCTTCTCGGCCGCAGCCGCGATGTGGTCCGTGGAGCAATCGGGCCTGTTCCAGGGGCAGGAACTCCGGCTCTCGGTGCGCTACGGCGACGGCACTGTGACAGGCGAAGGCATCACGCCCGGTGGCCAGGGCGGGATGCAGCCGGTGCGGTACACGGCGGTGCCGATCCCCGAGGGGACGGTGGACGACAACGCGCTGCAGGCGCTGTTGCCGTACTTCAACTGGGCGCCCAACGCCAGCTTTACGGTGGCCGTCTTCGCGTCCGGCAAGGGGGAGGTCGAGCAACGCACGTTCCGCGTGGTCGCCGAGGAGGTCGTCTCGGTGCCGCTGGGTACCTTCGCGGCGTATCGCGTGTCGTACACCGGGGGCGACGCGCCGGGGACCTATTGGATCGAACTCACGGCGCCGCACCGCCTGCTGAAGTTCGGACCGTCGGGGGCACCGCTCGAGATCGTCCGCGTCCGATAGTTCCGCGCGACGAGACCAAGGGGGGCCCGGCGGACAGCTTCGTCCACCGGGCCCCCTCGGTCCAGCCCCGCTCCGGTCGTTGGCGACCGACCGGCGCGGTTCGAACGCCGTTACGGCTCGAGCAACTGCTTGATCTGCCAGCGCGCGTCGGCCACGTGCGCGCGGGTGGCGGCGTCGCCGACCTTCGACTGGGCCGCCGCGAGCTGCGCGTCGAGCGTGCGCAGTTCCTGCCGCAACATCCCCTTCACGTCGGTGCTCGGACGGGCCGGGGCCGTGAAGCTCTGCCCGGTCTGCGCGCTGCTCGAGATACGCGGCGTCGTCGGCGGATTGGCATCCAACTTCGCCTTGATTGCCTCGAGATGGATGCGCTGGAGGCCGCGACGGAACGCGTCCACGCGCACGGAGCCGGCCGAGAGCTCGCTCCAGATCCCGGTCCGCAGGTCCGCCAGGTACTCGGAGAGCGGATACGGGCGGACGGTCCCCGGCAGCGCCTCGAACTCCACGAGGCGCGCCAGGCGTTCGTCATTCAGCATCGTGGCGAGGATGTTGCGCTGCGTGATGTTGATGCGGGCGACCGCGCCATCCGGCTCAAGGCGCCGCAGGATCTGCGGATCGAGGAGCCAGGTGGGCGTCGTGAAGAGATTGTCGTGCACGAACTGCACGGCGGCGCGCTGCCGCTCCCGCGGGATCGGCGTGAAGCGCGGGCCCGGCTGCGACCCGTACTTCTCCTGACCGTCCACGCTGCCGACGATCGTGGCGACGTGGCGCATCTCGTTGGTGAACTGGCCGAGGAGCCGGCCGTAGCCCTCCTTGGTGAACGAGACGTCCTGCAACGGGTCCGTCGTCGCCGGCACGAGCATCGGGACAAGGCGCCTGAGGTTGCGGAGCCCCATCGTCGTGCTCTTGATGGCGTCCTGGTCGCCGACGGCCTCGCTGTACGCCGTGTACGGGAAGGCGCCAAAGTCGTCGGGGATGCCGTAGCGGAACCACGGCACCGTGTCCTGCTGACGGGCCAGCGCGTCGAGCGCGTTGCGTTCGTCATCCGGGCCGGTGGTCCCGGGGAAGACCGAGTAGCCCCACTGGACCGAGAACCGGTCGTACGGGCCCACCTGCGGGACGAGCGTGTGGAGCGGCAGGTTGTCCTCGGGCTGCGCGACATAGTTGAAGCGCGCGTAGTCCATGATGCTCGGCGAGTGGCCCATCCGCTCGACCCAGGTGCGGGAGCGCACCGAGTCGGCCGGATACATTGCCGACGCGGCCTGGTTGTGCGGCAGGCCGAGGGTATGGCCCACCTCGTGCGCGACGACGAACTGCACGAGGCGCCCCTGGAGCGAATCGGGGAGCGGGAGGCGCGCCGCGCGCGGGTCGAGCGGGCCGACCTGTGTCCAGTACCACCAGGTCTGCAGGTTCATGATGTTGTGGAACATCATCACGTCGGCCTCGATGATCTCACCCGACCGCGGGTCCACCACGCTCGGGCCGACGGCATTCTCGGTGGTCGAGGCCAACCAGCGGATCACCGAATAGCGGGCGTCGTCGGGCGACCAGTTGGGGTCCTCTTCCTTGGTCGGCGCGTCGGCGGCGATGATGGCGCGGCGGAAGCCCGCCGCCTCGAAGGCACTCTGCCACTCCTCGATGCCGGCCTTCACGAACGGCACGAGCCACGCCGGCGTGGCCGGGTCCACGTAGTAGACGATCGGCTTGACCGGCTCCGACATCGCCGCGTCGGGATCCTTCTTCTCGAGGCGCCAGCGGGAGATGTAGGGCCGCTGCTGTGCGCGCTGTTCGGGACGGCTGTAGTCCACGCGCGTCGAATGGAAGTAGCCGACGCGTGAATCGCGAAGGCGCGGCCGCATCGGCGTCTCGGGGAGCTTCACCATTGACCAGTGGACGACGAAGGTCTTCGTCAGAGTCGGCGTGCCCGGCGGCGGCTGCTGCGGCGGAAGCCCGGGGAAGAACGACTGCGCGACCGGCTGGGCGTTGACGGTCAACGTCGCCTCGACCTCGACGTTGGTCGGGTAGGGCGCCACCATCTCGATGAACGATCGGGTGGCGTCGAGCTGGCCGCGGGTCTGCCGGATGATGCTCAGCTCATTGGGCGGCGCCGTGTAGAGGCGCGTCACCTCGATCACCGCGGCCGAGTCGGGGCCGTAGGTCTCGACATTGAACGACGCAAGGATCGTGGGATTGTTCGAGCGCCCGACCGCCTCGGCGATCGGGGATTCCGGATCGGCGACGGTGGCGTAGGAGATTCCCCGCAGGAGGACGCGGTGGCCGCGGCGCTCCCAGCGCACCACGCTGCGGGCGATCTCGTTCCCGCCCAGTCCATCGGTGACCATATTGCGCGCCACGCGTGTGACGACGAGGAGGTCCTTGCCCAGTTCCGCCGCCGGAATCTCATAGTAGAGCCGGCTGCCGATCTGGTGCGTCTTGAAGAGGCCGTCCTTGGTCGTGACGTCGCCCCGGATCACGGTGTTGTAGGCGCGCGGCTGCGGATCGGCGGTCGGGCCGCCCGCCGGAGTGCCCTGTTGCCCACCTGCCTGGCCGCCCTGTGGGCCGCCGGCTGGTGTCGGGGTGCGCGCCGGCGCCGGCGTCGTCGGGGAGGCGGTGGCCGAGGTGCAGGACGCGGCGAGGAGCGCCAGTCCCGCCGTGAGGAGGATCGGTCGTGTGGATCGCATCGGTCTCTGAGGTTGAGGTGTCGGCAGGGGGAGGAAAGTATGGCCCGCTGGACGGACGCTTGGCTACGGGCGCGGTCGGCGGGATGTTGATTCGCCGGCGCGGATGGCGTCGTCGCCGAAGCGCTCGCGGACGCGGTCCACCGCCCGCGACACGGCGCGATCGGCGGGTTTCTCGACGGTTCCGGCTGCTGGCGCAAAGAGCCCCAGTTGCTCGGCGTCGCGGGCCGGCATCAGCCCGCCGAGCGCCACGCCCACCAGGCGCGCCGGCACGTTCCGCGCCGCGCGCAGCTTGGCGAGGAGCGTCACCGCCACATCGCCGACCGCGCGGTCGGACTCGAGTGGTTCGGGCAGGGTGCGGCTCGCCAGGCGGGTGGTGAAGTCGGCATCCTTGATCTTCACGATCACCGTCCGCGCGGCGAGGCGCTCGCTCCGCATCTCGCTGGCCGCCTTGGCGCCGAGCATCCGCAGATGCGTGGCGAGCGGACCGGTCTCGCGCACGTCGCGGTCGAAGGTGCTCTCGCGGCTGATCTGGCGCGCCGTGCCGCGCGCCTCCACCGGCGCGCCGTGGATCCCGCGCACCCGCGCCCAGAGCCACTCGGCCTGGCGTCGCCCGAGCCAGCGGGCGAGCGTCGCGCGCTCGTGCGGCAGGACGTCGGCCACGCGCACGAGGCCGAAGCCGGCCAGGCGTTGCTGCAGCTTGGGGCCGATTCCCGGAAGCTCGGCCAGCGTGAGGCCACTCATAAAGGCGGCCTCCGCGTCGGGTTCGATGACGAGCACACCGGTGGCCCCGGTGCCCGGCCGCGGCTTGGCGCGTTCGGCGGCGAGCTTGGCGACCAGCTTCGATGCGCCGCCGCCGATCGAGAGCCAGATTCCCGTTTCCTTGTGTGCCCGGGCGCGAATCCGCGCCGCGGTCTCGGCGAGCGTCTCGCCGCCGTGCAGCGCCTCGGTGCCCGTGAGGTCGAGGTACCACTCGTCAATGCTCGCGCCTTCGACGATCGGCGTGAACCGGCCGAGGACGGCGCCGATGGCCTTTGAGGTGGCGCTGCAGGCGCCTCGCGGTACCGGGACGCAGAGGGCGTCCGGGCAGAGCCGGAGCGCCTGCGAGATTGGCATCGCCGAGCGCACCCCGTAGGTGCGCGTCTCGTACGAGGCGGAGCAGACCACGCCCCGCGACCCGGGCCGACCGCCGACGATCAGCAGCGGCGCGCGCCCCGCGCCCTCGGGATCCGCCATCCGGGCGACCGCCACGAAGAAGGCGTCGGCATCGGCGTGGAGGATGCGGCGGGCGGTCATCCGTAAAGCATAGGGCGCGCGGTGCGCCGCGGCTACATTCCCCCGTGATGAGCGGACTTGACAACACGCCATTGTGGTCTCCGCATCCGGACGCCGCCGCGCGTTCGGCGATGGCGGAGTTCTTCCGCGCGACGGCGCGCGGTACGCGCGCCGTGCCCGGCGCGCCGGCGGCCGATGCCCCGTACACGGCGTGGCACGCCTGGTCGGTACGCGAGGCGCCGGCGTTCTGGGGCGCGCTCTGGCGCTGGGGCGGGGTGATTGCCGAGGAGCGTGCGGGGCGCGAGCCGTGGGATGCGGTCCTGACCGACGGCGCGGTGATGCGGCCGCCGGGCGCCGACGGCGGTCCGCGCTGGTTCGCTGGCGCGCGGCTCAACTTCGCCGAGAATCTCCTTGCCCGGCGCGACGCCACGCCGGCGATCATCGTGCGCAATGAGTCGGGCGGTCGGCGCGAAGTGAGCTTCGCCGAGCTCGCCGCGTTGGTCGGCGCCGCGGCGGGCGCGTTGCGGCGCGCCGGCGTCGGGCCCGGGGACCGCGTGGCGGGATTCCTTCCGAATATCCCCGAGGCCGTCGTCGCCGCACTGGCGACAAGCGCGCTCGGCGCCGTCTGGTCGTCGTGCTCCCCGGACTTCGGCGCGCGCGGCGTGCTCGACCGCTTCGGCCAGATCGCGCCCAAGGTGCTCATCGTCGCCGACGGCTACCAGTACGCCGGGAAGCGAATCAACTGCCTCGACCGGGTGCGCGAGATTGCCGCCGGGCTCAAGGCGGTCGAACTCCTCGTGGTGGTGTCGTTCCTCGAGCCGACGGTCCCCCACGCGTCGCTCGAGGCGCTGATGCCTGCGAGTCAGGACAGCGCGGTGCGCTGGGACGACTTTCTCGCCAGCGGCGCCGCCGATCCGTTGACCTTCGCGCGCTTGCCGTTCGACCATCCGCTCTACGTGATGTACAGCTCGGGGACGACCGGACTGCCCAAGTGCATGGTCCACGGCGCCGGCGGCACGCTCCTCCAGCACGTGAAGGAGCACCGCCTCCACTGCGACCTCCGCGCCGGCGACCGGATGTTCTACTTCACCACCTGTGGATGGATGATGTGGAACTGGCTGGTGAGCGCGCTCGCGGGCGGCGTGACCATCGTGCTGTACGACGGTGCGCCGATGCCGCCGGGGAACGATGACGCGCTCTGGGACCTCGTTGCCGAGGAGCGGGTGACGCACTTCGGTACGAGCGCGAAGTTCCTCGCGCTCTCCGAGAAGGCCGGCCACGCACCCGCGCGCACCCACGACCTCGGCGCGCTGCGGATGGTGCTCTCCACCGGCAGTCCGCTCGCCGAGCACAGCTATGACTTCGTGTACCGCGACGTGAGGCCGGACGTGCATCTGGCGAGCATCAGCGGCGGGACCGACCTGATCTCCTGCTTCGCGCTGGGGAATCCGCTGCTCCCCGTCTGGCGGGGCGAGCTGCAGTGCTTCGGGCTCGGGATGGCGGTGGACGTGTGGGACGAGAAGGGGATGCCGCTGCGCGGCGAGGCGGGCGAACTCGTCTGCACCCGGCCATTCCCGTCAATGCCGGTGGCGTTCTGGGACGATGCCGACGGCGCCAAGTACCGCGGCGCCTACTTCGAGCACTTCACCGGCGCCTGGCGACACGGCGACTGGGCCGCGATCACCGCCCACGACGGGCTGGTCATCCACGGCCGGAGCGACGCCACGCTCAACCCGGGCGGCGTGCGGATCGGCACGGCGGAGATCTACCGCGAGGTGGAGCAGCTCCCGGAGGTCCTCGAGAGCGTCGTGGTCGGCCAGGACTATATGGAAGGCGCGGAGAAGGACGTGCGGATCGTACTCTTCGTGCGCCTGCGCGACGGTGTGACGCTCGACGACGCCCTCCGGGACCGGATCCGGACGGCGATCCGCGCGCGGACCAGTCCGCACCACGTGCCGAAGGTCATCGCCCAGGTCGCCGACATTCCGCGTACGATCAGCGGGAAGATCTCGGAGATCGCCGTGCGCGAAGTGATCCACGGGCGGCCGGTGAAGAACACCGAGGCGCTGGCCAACCCGGGCGCCCTCGCGCTCTACGCTGGTATATTGAAGTAGACCCCGTGCCAGGAGCCCGGTGATGGCCACGATGAGCGCGCAGGCCGGCAAGCAGGCGGCTGCCGAAGCCCACGATACCTTCCCGATCAACGGAACCGACTACATCGAGTTCTGGGTCGGCAACGCCAAGCAGAGTGCGCTGTTCTATCGCGCCGCCTTCGGCTTCCGGCTCGTCGCCTACCGTGGCCCCGAGACGGGCGTGCGCGACCGCGCGAGCTACCTGCTGGAGCAGGGGAAGATCCGCCTCGTCCTCACCACGCCGATGGGGCCGGAGGGCGAGATTGCCGCCCACGTCGCCAGGCACGGCGACGGCGTGCGCGACATTGCGTTCTGGGTGGACGACGCGCGCGACGCGCACCGGAAGGCCGTCGAACGCGGAGCGGTCTCGGTCCAGGAGCCCACCGTGCTGACCGACGACCAAGGCGAGGTCATCATCGCCGGCATCCGGACCTACGGCGACACGATCCACTCGATTGTCGAGCGCCGGAACTACCGTGGGCTCTTCGTTCCCGGCTTCCGCGCCGCCGCGTCGCCGTTCCAGGCCGAGCCGGTCGGCCTCAAGTACGTGGACCACTGCGTCGGCAACGTCGAACTCGGCAAGATGAATCATTGGGTGGACTTCTATTCGAAGGTCCTCGGGTTCTACAACCTCCTCTCGTTCGACGACAAGACGATCTCCACCGAGTACTCGGCGCTGATGTCGAAGGTGATGACGAACGGGAACGGCCGGATCAAGTTCCCGATCAACGAGCCGGCACAGGGCAAGAAGAAGTCGCAGATCGAGGAGTACCTCGATTTCTATCGCGGGCCAGGCGTGCAGCACATCGCCGTGGCGACCGACGACATCATCAAGACCGTGCGCGCGCTCAAGTCGCGCGGCGTCGAATTCCTGACCATCCCGCAGACCTACTACGAGACCGTGCTCGACCGCGTCGGGAAGATTGACGAGGAGATTGCCCCGCTGGCCGAGCTGGGGATCCTCGTGGACCGCGACGACGAGGGCTACCTGCTGCAGATTTTCACCAAGCCGGTGCAGGATCGGCCGACCCTGTTCTTCGAGGTCATCCAGCGCAAGGGCGCGAAGAGCTTCGGGGCGGGGAACTTCAAGGCGCTCTTCGAGAGCATCGAGCGCGAGCAGGCGGCGCGGGGGAACCTGTAATGCCGATGTACCATCGGCTGGGACAGATCCCGCGCAAGCGGCACATCGCCTTCCGGCGTCCCGACGGCGGGCTGTACTCGGAGCAGCTGGTCGGCATCGAGGGGTTCACCGGTCCTTCGGCGCTGCTTTACCACATCCATCCGCCGACGACGGTGAAGTCGGCGAAGCGGCTGCGCGAGACGAAGTACGAGGCCGATCCGGACAAGGCGCTGCGGCACCGGCATTTCCGCACGGCGCCGATCGCGCGCGGCGGCAGCCCGACCCTCGACCGCACGCCGATCCTCTTCAACCGCGACATCGCGATGCTCTACGTCGCGCCGGACAAGGCGGACGAACACTTCTATCGCAATGCGCAGGGCGACGAGGTGGTGTACGTCGCCGAGGGTGAGGGGACGCTGGAGACGCAGTATGGCGACCTCCCAATCACGCCCGGCGACTACCTGGTGATCCATCGCCACATCCTGCACCGGTACCGCTTCACCAAGCCGGCCAAGCTCCTGGTGATGGAAAGCCGCGGGTACGTGCGGCCGCCGTCGCGCTATCTCAACAAGTTTGGCCAGCTCCTCGAGGGGGCCCCGTACAGCGAGCGCGACATTCGCATTCCTTGGGAGCTCCGCACGCACGACGAGAAGGGTGACTTCCCGCTGATCGTCAAGCAGTACGACGGCCTGAACGAGATCGTGCTCGACCATCACCCGCTGGACGTGGTTGGGTGGGACGGGATGTTCTATCCGTGGGCCTTCAACATCAACGACTTCGAGCCGATTGTCGGGCGGGTGCACCAGCCGCCGCCGGTCCACCAGACGTTCCAGGGCGACGGCTTCGTGATCTGCTCGTTCTGCCCGCGGCCGTACGACTTCCATCCGGAGGCGATCCCGGCGCCGTACAACCACTCCAACGTGGATTCGGACGAGGTGCTCTTCTACGCATCGAGCGAATTCATGAGCCGGAAGGGAATCGAGTACGGGTCCATCACGCACCATCCGGACGGCATCCCGCACGGCCCGCACCCCGGCCGCGCCGAGGCGAGCATCGGGCAGACGCACACCAACGAGCTCGCGGTGATGATGGACAGCTTCCGGCCGCTTACGGTCGCGAAGGCGATGCTCCCCTACGAGGACCGGAAGTACCAGTCCTCGTGGCTCGAGGCAGCGGCGGGCGGGGAGGGGTTCTCGCCTCCGACTTCCTAGGCAGGGAGATGGAGCTCCGCCTCGCCGACCTCACGCCCGCCGACCGCCAGCGCTGGCTCACGCCGGTGATTGCGCCGCGGCCAATCGCGTTCGTGAGTTCGCTGAGCGCCTCGGGCGTCGGAAACCTCGCGCCGTTCTCGTTCTTTGCGATGGGCGGCGGGAATCCCCAGTCGGTGGCATTCTGTCCGATCGCCGACCGGAACGGGGAGCCCAAGGACACGCTGCGGAACGTGCGTGAGACCGGCGAGCTGACGATCAACATCGTGTCGCGCGCGATGGCCGAGCGCGTGAATCAGGCCTCGGCGGCGTATCCGGCCGAGGTGGATGAGTTTGACGTCACCGGCTTCACGCGCGTCGCCTCGACGGTGGTGCGTCCGCCGCGCGTGCAGGAGTCGCCGGCGTCGCTCGAGTGCCGGGTCTTCCAGATCGTTCCGCACGGCGAGGGGCCGCTTCACGCGACCTGGGTGATCTGCGAGGTGCTCGTGCTTCACATCGCCGACTCGGTGATCGCCGCCGACGGCCTGCCGGACACGGCGTTGATCCACCCGGTGGCGCGGATGGGGCGGATCGAGTGGGCGGAGGTGACGCGCGCGGCCATCTTCGCGCTGGCGCGGCCGCGACCCTGACGATTCCGTATATTTTCGTCACCCCCTTCCGAGGCCTGCGATGCGCCGCCTGATTCTCGCCGTTGCGCTCCTGCCAAGCGCCCAGACCCTTGCCGCACAGTCCGCCGCCCTCATCTACCGTCTGGGCACCGATACGGTCGCCGTCGAGCAGTACACGCGCACCGCGACCGCGCTCGAAGGCGAGATGGTGCAGCGCACTGGCGCGGCGGTCGCGCGGATTCGCTACCGCGTGACGCTCGCCCGCAACGGGCGCCCGACCGGCGCGTCGTTTTCCCGCGCGCAGGCCGACGGCACGCCGTTCCCGAACGCTCCGCGTGAGTGGCGCTTCACTGTCGCCGACGATTCGGTCGTGCGCGAGGTGGTCTTTGCGGATAGTACGCAGCGGCGCGCCGTTGGCGCGCGCGGGGCGGTCGTGAACTTCCCGGTCTACGTCTACGGCCCACTGGAGGTCCTGGCGGGCCTTCGTCGCCGCGGCGGCGTTGGTGATTCGCTTCCGGCACTCGGCGCCGGCGGCAATCTTGGCTACGCCGGCCTCCGCACCGCCGGCGGCGACACGCTTCGGCTGGTCGGCACCGTGCCCTACCAGATGCGCGTCCGGTTCGACGCGCGCGACCGGCTGCTCCTGGTGGATGGTTCGTTCACGACGAACAAGGTGATCGCGACACGCGGCGAGGGCGAGCTCGACATCGACGCGATCGCCCGGGCGATGCGCCCGACTGGCGTCCTCTCGGCACGCGAGACGGCGCGCGCCGGGTACGGTGCGGGCGGGATGGTGCTGGTGGACTATGGCCGGCCGCACGTCCGCGAGCGCACCGTCTGGGGCGGCACGCTGGTGCCGTTCGACTCCGTCTGGCGCGCCGGGGCCAATGACGCCACGCACCTCTTCACGACGCGCACCCTCACCTTCGGGGACCTGGTCCTCGCGCCGGGAAGCTATACGCTCTGGGTGCAGCACACCCGCGCGGGGACGTTCCTGATCGTCAACCGGCAGACGGGGCAGTGGGGCACGCAGTACGACGCGGCCCACGACCTCGGCCGGGTCGAGCTGCAGATGACGGCGGCGAGCGCTCCGGTGGAGGAGTTCCTCATCACGCTGCGTTCGATGGGGCAGGCGCGGGGGGCGATTGAGCTGGCGTGGGGGGACCGCGTCGGTACGGCGCAGTTCGCGGTGTCACGGTAGGCGCAACGCCTTCGCGCTCACCGCCGACGCGGCGCCGAGGGCGAGCAGGAGTGCCGCTGCCTTCATTCGCCGAGGATCTTGATCACGACGCGCTTCTTCCGCCGGCCGTCCCACTCGCCGTAGAAGACGCGCTGCCACGGGCCGAGGTCGAGCTTCCCCGCCGTCACGGGCACAATGACCTCGTGGCCGATCGTCAGCGAGCGCAGGTGCGCGGCGGCGTTGTCCTCGCCGGTCTCGTTGTGCCGATACCGCGTCGGGTCCCACGGTGCCACCGTGTGCTCGAGCCAGTGCAGGATGTCGTGCCAAAGGCCGGACTCGTGGTCGTTCACGAAGACCGACGCCGAGATATGCATCGCCGAGACGAGCGCGAAGCCCTCGCCGATCCCGCTGAGGCGCAGCTGCTCGGCCACCTCGTCGGTGATGTCAATGATTTCCTGACGGTGCTTCGTGTTGAACCAGAGGTAGTGGGTATGGGCGGTCATCGGGGAAAAGGTATCACGGCGGCGCCACGGGCCGCATCGACCAACTGGTGGGGTGGGCCAAGGGGCGGTAACGTTGCCCTGCGCGCGGGCTCTCCCCGCACCGGGCGGGGCCGCGCCATCCACCTTCAGGAGGCTCGGAATGACCAAGACGTTCGCAATTGCTTGGCTGGCCGTGTTCGTCGTCTGGATGGGCGGGAGCTACCTCGTGCACGGCGTGCTGTTGGCGCCCGGGTACGGCGAGATGGCCGAGCTGTATCGTCCGATGGAAGAGTCGGGGGCCTATATGCCGTATATGCTCGGCGCGCACGCGATCATGGCGGGCGCGTTCGTCTGGGTATATGCGCGGGGCCAGGAGGCCCGGGAGTGGCTCGGCCAGGGGTTCCGCTTCGGCGTCACGATCGCGCTGCTGACGACCGTGCCGTGGTACCTGATCTACTACGCCGTGCAGCCGCTGCCAGGGATGTTCGTGGTGAAGCAGATTGTGTACGACACGGCGCTGGTGATCGTGCTGGGCGTGATGGTCGCGTTCCTGTATCGCGGCGAGAAGCGCGCGTGAGGGAGGCGGGCGGTAGGCGGGCGGTGGGCGCGCGGCGCGGCGACTAGATTCCGCCGCACCGACG
>JBBDYC010000009.1:60363-248633 GCA_040901985.1 Gemmatimonadaceae bacterium | reverse complement strand
CGCGTCCACCGCCAACCCTCCAGCTCCCGAACGTAGTGAAGACGTCCGCCCGGTACGACACCCTCCCGGTCTACCTCCTCGCCACGATCCCGCAGAAAAAGCGCGACCTGATTGCGCGGGGCGTGGACGTCATTGACCTCGGGGCCGGCGACGCCGACCTCCCCGCGCCGCCGATGGCGGTGCAGGCCCTGGGCGCCGCCGTGCAGGATCCGGCGATGAGTCGGTACGGCTTCGGCCTCGGGCTCGTGGCGTACCGCGAGGCGGTCAGCGCCTGGATGGAGAAGCGCTTTGGCCACCGCTTCGACCCGCTGAAGGAGGTCATCCCGCTCATCGGGTCCAAGGAGGGGATCGCGCACCTCTGCCTGGCGTTCCTGCAGAAGGGCGACGTGGCGATCATCCCCGACCCGGGCTATCTCGCCTACCTCGGGGGCACGCTGCTCAGCGAGGCGGAGCCCTACCTGTATCCCATCACCCCGCGCACGGAGTTTCTCGTCGAGCTCGACGAGATCCCCGAGGACGTGCTCCGGCGCGCGAAGATCCTCTTCCTCAACTATCCGAACAATCCGACGGCGGCGATCGCGCCGCGGGAATACCTCGAGCGCGTCGTGCAGCGCTGCCGCGAACGGGGCATCATCCTGGTCTACGACAATGCGTACTCGGAGATGACCTACGACGGCTACGTGGCGCCGAGCATCTTCGACATCCCCGGCGCGCGCGACGTGGCGATCGAGTTCCACTCGATGTCGAAGACCTACAACATGACCGGGTGGCGCTGCGGCTGGGCGTGCGGCAATCCGGCGCTCGTCGGCGCGCTGGCCAAGACGAAGAGCTTCCTCGACACGGGGCAGTTCATGGCGGTGCAGGCGGGGGCGGTCGCCGCGCTCAAGGCCTCCACGGCGTGGGTGCCGGGGAACGTCGCCGTCTTCCGCGAGCGCCGGGACGCGGCCGTGAGCGCGTTCCGCGCCAACGGATTCGCCATCGCCGCCGCGCCCAAGGCGACGATGTACCTCTGGGTGCCGCTTCCCGCGGGCGTGCCGTCGCTCGAGTTCCACGAGCGGCTGATGGAGGAGGAGGGGGTGATTGTCCTCGCCGGGTCATCGTTGGGCGCCGGCGGCGAAGGATTCTTTCGCGTCTCGTTCATCACGCGCCCGGAGCGGATTGCCGAGGCGGCACTGCGGGCGGGCCGCGTGCTGCAGCGAATGCAGTCAAGCGCGTAGTCCGGTGGACAGTCTCGCATCCCGTCGCCACTCTTGTCGTGAGCCGCTCGTGCGGTCACGTCCCATCCAAGCCACCGGAGTCCTGATGCCTGCGCTGCGCCTCCTCGCCATTGCCGCTGTCCTCGTCACCCCCACCGTGCTCGGCGCGCAGCGCGCGATGCAGCCCAACGATTGGCATCGCCTGACCACGGTGTCCCAGCCGGCCATCGCCCCGAACGGCACCGTCGTCGCCTTCACCGTCACGACGGTCAACGAGCGCGAGAACAAGCGGCACCAGGAGGTCTGGGTAGTGCCGACGACCGGGGGCGAGCCGGTGCGCTACACGGCGCCGGCGTTCGAGAGCTCGACGCCACGCTTCTCGCCCGACGGCAAGTACCTCTTTTTCAACTCGCAACGGCCGGGCGGCCGCGGCCCGGTCTGGGCGATCCGGATGGACGCCCCCTCGGGCGAGGCCGTGCAGTTGGCCGACTATCCGTCCGGCTCCTGGCCGCGCGATGGCAAGTTTGCCGTCTTCACGGCGCCGGTCGGTGGCGACACGGCAATGGCCGATACCACCGCACGCGGGCGCGATGCCGACCCCTATGCCCGGATGCAGCCGATGGCGCGGCCGCCGTTCGGCGCGATCACCAGGCCACTCGACCCGGCACGGTTCGACGGCCGTCACATCACCGAGGCACGCTACAAGGCCAACGGCCCGGGATTCCTCCCCGGACCGCGTACCGCGCCGACAATCCGTCCGCAACAGCTCTTCACCCAGACGCCCGGTGCCGCGCGCGTGCAGGTCACGCGCACTGCATACTCGCATCGCAACGCGGTCGTCTCGCCCGACGGACGTTTCATCGCCTTCATCGCCGACGCCGAGCTGCGTCCGGACTCGGTCGTGCAGGCGATCAACGACTCCCTGTCGCTCCTGCCGTACGATTCCGCGCGCGCCGAGGCACCGCGCAACGACGCCGACATCTATGTCATCCCAGTGGCCGGCGGCACGCCGCGCAAGGTCGCCACGTACGGTGGGACGGAGTCTGACCTGACCTGGTCGCCCGATGGCCGGCGGATCGCATTCGTCGGCCGACCGGCGCGCACCGTGAACGCGCGGCTGATGGTGGTGGATGTCAGCGGCGGCACGCTGGCCAACCTGACGCCGAACTGGCAGTACGAGCCGCAGGGACTGGAGTGGCTCGCGAACGGCGACATCGCGATGTGGGCTGACATCGGCGGCCGGAGCGCCCTGCATATGGTGAACCCGCGGTCGGGCCAGATGCGCGAGGTGATCAGCGGCCGCCGCAAGGTCCGCAACTTCTCATTCGACGCGCAGGGTCGGCAGGTGGCGTACATCTCGACGAGCGTGACCCAGCCGACCGAGCTCTACCTGGCCGGCACGGACGGGCGGGGCGAGCGGAGGCTGACCGGCTTCAACGACGCGTTGAACGCCGAGGTCGGGTGGTCGGACGCCGAGCGCCTCACGGTCACTTCCGTCGGTGGCGTCGAGATTGAGGGGTGGCTGATGAAGCCGTTTGGCTACACCGCCGGCCAGCGCTATCCGTTGGTGCTCTACATCCACGGCGGCCCGCACAGCCAGTACGGGGAACAGTGGTTCGACGAGACGCAGAATCTCGCGGCGGCGGGATTCCTGGTCCTCTACACGAATCCGCGCGGCTCGAGCGGCTACGGTGCGGACTTCACGTTCTCGACGCGCGGCCGCTGGTTCGCCGAGGACTACGAGGACCTGATGAAGGCGGTGGACGTCGTGACGATGCGCCCCGACGTGGACTCGACGCGGATGGGGGTGACCGGCGGCTCCTATGGCGGCGTGATGACGGCGTGGGTGACCGTCAAGACGCATCGCTTCAAGGCCGCCCAGGCCGACCGGATGATCTCCAACTGGTGGTCGTGGTACGGCACCTCCGACGCCCAGGGGCTGACCGAGTTCGAGTTCTTCGGCCGCCCGCAGGACAATCCGGCGATGTACGACACCCTCTCGCCGATCCGCTACGTGCGGAATGTCCGGACGCCGACCTTCATCCTCCAGTCGGAAGAGGACCATCGCACGCCGATGACCGACGCCGAACAGTGGTTCGCGGCGCTCAAGCGGCAGGGGACGCCGGTGGAGTTCGTCCGGTACCCGCGCTCGACACACGACCTCTCGCGCACCGGGGAGCCGTGGCTCCTGGTGGACCGGCTGGGCCGCCTCCGCGACTGGTTCGGCTACTGGCTCAAGTAGCCGCCGCTACGACCCTTCCTTCACCGCGTACTCCATCCGACCGGAGAAGTAGTCCTTGGTGAGCTTGGCCACCGTCCCGCTCAGTACAAACAGGCCGATCAGATTTGGCAGCGCCATAAAGCCGTTGAGCAGCGTGCCGATGGCCCAGACGAGCGGCACCGAGATCACCGAACCGACCATGATGAGCGCGACGAAGATCGCCCGGTAGATCTTGATGCGCGACGAGCCGAACATGAACTCGAAGCACTTCTCGCCGTAGTAGCACCAGCCGATGAGGGTCGAGAATCCGAAGAGGAAGCTCGCCAGCGCGACGATCGCCGAGGCGCCGGGGATGGTGGTGCCGAGGGCGGCGGCGGTGAGGTCGCCGCTCGCGCCTTGGAAGGTGGCGTCGGTCCAAAGGCCGGACTCGAGGATGACGAAGGCCGTCATCGTGCAGACGACGATGGTGTCGATGAACACCTCGAACACGCCAACCGTGCCCTGCTCGACCGGGTGCTTCACGTCGGCGACGCCGTGCGCGATGGGGGCGCTGCCGAGGCCGGCCTCATTGGAGAGGACGCCACGGCTGACGCCGGCTTGGATGGCCTGCGTCACCGAGGCACCGGCGAATCCGCCGACCGCCGCGGTGGGCGTGAACGCCTCCTGCACGATCATCATGAGCACGCCGGGGAGCTTGTCGATATTCAGAAGCACGAAGGCGAGCGCCGCGACCACGTAGAGGACGATCATCGACGGCACCAGCTTCTCCGACGTCTTGGCGATGCGCTGGATCCCGCCGAGCAGGACGAGGCCGACGGACACCGTGATCAGGATGCCGGGCACCCAGGTCGGGACGGTGATCCCGCCGATCGTCTGCATCGCGCCGACGAAGGTGCGCGCCACCGTGTTCGACTGCGCCATATTGCCGGTGCCGAAGAGCGCCGCGCACATCCCGAAGAACGCGAACATCATCGCCAGCGCCTTGCCGAGCGATGCGTTGCCGATGCCGCGCTGGATGTAGTACATCGGCCCGCTGGCGAGCTCTCCAGTCGCGGTCCGTACGCGGAAGTGCACGCCGAGCACAGCTTCGGAGAACTTGGTGGCCATCCCCACGGTGGCGCACATCCACATCCAGAAGATCGCTCCCGGCCCGCCGATCAGGATCGCCGTCGCCACGCCGCCGATGTTGCCGTTGCCGACCGTGGCCGCGAGCGCGGTGGCCAGCGCCTGGAACGGCGTGATCGTGCCCTCCTTTCCCTCGCGCTTGCCGAAGAGGCCGCCAAGCGACATCCGGACCGACGTCCGGAAGCGCGCGATCTGCACGAACCCGGTGCGATAGGTCAGCCAGCCGCCGACGATAAGCAGCAACAGCGGCATCACAAAGGGCTGCCATACCCAGCGGTCGATCGCTTCGATGTTGGTGGTCAGCTCATTCATTGACGGTCTCAGGGAAGGGAAACGGGACTCAGCCGCCGAACATGCCGCGGGCGGTCATCACGATGATGAAGAGGATGGCGAGCGGACAGACGTACTTGATCAGCACCGACCAGAGCCGCGCGCCGGGGAAGGCGGCGCCCTCTGCGGTCAGCTCGGCGATTGCCTTGTCGGCACCCCAGACCCAGCCGACGAAGATCGCGATCAGGAGGCCGCCGATCGGGAGCGCCCAGTTGTTCCAGATGGTGGCCATCAGCGTGAGGAAGTCCATTTCCACGCCCGGCACGCGCGTCAGGCCGGCGACGGCGCCCTGCGAGAGCACCGAGGGGACGGCGAGGGCAATGATGACGACGGTCAGCACCAGCACGGCCTTCTTGCGCGGCCACCCCTTGTCCACCAGCGCCGCCGTCGGCACCTCGAGGAGCGATATCGTGCTGGTCAGCGCGGCGAGCCCGAGCAGGATGAAGAAGGCGGTGCCGAAGAGGTGGCCGCCGGGCATCGTCGCGAAGAGCTGCGGCAGCACGGCGAAGATCAGCCCGGGGCCGCTGGCGGAGGGGTCGAATCCGAGGATCGAGAACCCAGCCGGGAAGATGATGAAGCCGGCGAGGAGGGCGACGCTGGTGTCGAGCCCCGCCACCCATCCCGCCGACCCCACGATGCTGGTGGACTTGGAGAGATAGCTGCCGTAGGTGATCATGGCTCCCATACCCAGCGAGAGCGAGAAGAACGCCTGGCCGAGCGCGGCGTTGATCACCGAGACGTTCGTGATCTCGCTGAGGTCGGGCTTGAGGTAGTACGCCACGCCCGCCGAGGCGCCGGGCAGCGTGAGCGCGCGGATCGCGAGGAGGACCAGCAGGATCAGCAGCGCCGGCATCATCACCTTGGAGGCGCGCTCGATCCCCTTGCGCACGCCCCCGAGAAGGATCGCCGCAGTGGCGGCGAGCACCGCGACCGAAAGGACAACGTTCTTGCCGCCGTCGGCGACAAAGGCGCTGAAGAAGTTCCCAACCTGCTCTGGCGTGCCGGAGACCGCGCCGGTGGCCGAATACCAGACGTAGGCGAGCGTCCAGCCGGCGATGACCGAGTAGAACGAGAGGATGCCGACGCCGGCCATCACGCCGAGCGCGCCGACGACCCACCACGGCGTGGCCGGCTTCGTCACCTCGAAGGCGGCAATCGGCGACTTGCCCGACGACCGACCAAGCGCGAGCTCGGCGACCATGATCGGGAAGCAGATGATGAAGACGCAGAAGAGGTAGAGCAGGACGAAGATCGCGCCGCCGCCCCGACCGACCTGCATCGGGAAGCCCCAGATGTTGCCGAGGCCGACCGCCGAGCCGGCGGCGGCGAGGATGAAGCCGATCCGGGAACCCCAATTGCCCCGCGCCTCGTTCGCGATCATAGGACTTTGCCGCTCCAGCTGAAGGGTTCGGGGGGTGCTACGTCCGCAGGCTGGCGAACGTTGCGCGGACGGACGGGCCCGTCGGCGACCCGCGTAGCTTACGGGCTACGCCGGACGTGTCAAGCGTCGCCCGCGCGTCTGCCCGGGGGGTCAGGCCGTCGGCGTCGCGGCGGGAGGCACCGCCTTGGCCTGGGGGACGTCGGTCACGCCACCCGACACGATGAAGGCGAGCACGTCCGAGCTGATCGCGTCGAGACGCCGGACTCGCGCCGCCGGGACCACGACGAGCTGGCCGGCAAAGTTGTACGACTGGGGGAAATAGACCGCGACGTCCGCCTTCAGTCCGAGCGCGCTGAGCGACTGCTGCGTGATGAAGCCGAACGTCCGGACGGCGCCGTCGGCCGAGAGCTCGACGAGCACCGGCGCGTCGAACCGGCGCTTCTCGCCGACAAAGGCGTTCAGGAGGTCCTTGGTGGAGTTGTAGAGGAGCCGCACGAAGGGCAGCCGATCGAGCGCCGACTCGAGGGCGTCAATGACCTGGTTCCAGAGGAAGGTCGAGCCGAGGAAGCCGATCAGCGTGATCGCGGCCAGCGTGATGACGAACCCGACGCCGGGGATCGGGAGGCCGAGCCAGCCATCAATGCTCGTGAAGATGACCCAGCAGACGGCGACCGTGACCGCGGCCGGCACGGTAAGGATGAGGCCGCGGAGGAAGTAGCTGGCGACGAGTTTCATGGGCGGGAGGGGGCGGAGCGTGGGCACGACGTGGACCATACGTTGTCGCCGGCGGGTGGTTTCGAGCAAGTACGGGGGCCGCGATGCCGGTCGCGGCAATACCACTCGGCGGTCGGAGGCCGTACAATTCCGGAATGTCCGCGACCTCGAAGTCCGAATCCGCCCCGACCTCCGCTGCAGACGACGCGCCCGCCGCCGCGCCCGCCGCCGCTCCGGTCGCCGCCGCGCCCGCCGCCGCTCCGGTCGCCGCCGCGCCATCCGTGCCCGCGCCGCCGGCGCCGGATACCTGGACGATCGCCTCCGCGCGCGAGCTCTATAGGATTGACGGGTGGGGCGGCGGCTTCTTCGACATCAACGCCACCGGCCACGTCGTCGTGCGCCCGGACCGTGAGCAGCCGGAACGCGTGCTCGACCTCTTTGACCTGGCGCACGACCTCGAGGCGCAGGGGGTCGGGCTTCCGGTGCTCCTCCGATTCTCGGACATCCTCAAGGCGCGTATCGAGACGCTCCACGCCCGCTTCGCCGACGCCATCGCCGAGTTCCAGTACGAGGGGACGTACACGACGGTCTATCCGATCAAGGTCAACCAACAGCGCCACGTGGTCGAGGAGATCGTCGAGTTCGGGCAGCGGACGGGGGTCGGCCTTGAGTGCGGGAGCAAGCCGGAACTGCAGGCGGTGCTCGCGCTCAGTGAGCGCACCGACCACCTGATCATCTGCAATGGCTACAAGGACGAGGAGTTCATGCGCCTCGCGATGATGGGGCAGAAGCTCGGGCACACCGTCATCATCGTGATCGAGCAGGTCAGCGAGGTGGACGTGCTCCTGCAGGTGGCCGAGGAGATGCAGGTCGCGCCGACGGTCGGCGTGCGCGTGAAGCTGACGAGCGAGGGCTCGGGCCGCTGGGCGCAGTCGGGTGGCGAGAAGTCGAAGTTTGGCCTCACCGCCGCGCAGCTGATGACGGTGATTGACCGCCTTCGCGCGGCCGAACGGTCAGAGTGGCTCCGCCTGATCCACTTCCACCTCGGCTCGCAGATCACCGACATCCGGTTCATCAAGCGGGGACTCCAGGAAGTGAGCCGCTTCTACGTCGAGCTCCGGCGGCTGGGGCTCGACATCAAGTGGGTGGATGTCGGCGGCGGACTCGGCGTGGACTACGACGGCTCGCAGTCCACCGGCCAGGCGTCGATGAACTACTCGGCGCAGGAGTACGCGAACGACATCGTGTACACGCTCGGCGAGACCTGCCGCGAGGAGTCGCTGCCGATGCCCGACATCATCTCGGAATCGGGGCGGGCGCTGACCGCGCATCACGCGCTGCTGCTGCTGAGCGTGATTGACGTCGAGTCGGCCGCCGAGCCGACCGCGCCGACGTTGACCGACGAGGACCACGCGCTCCTCCACGAGATGGCCGACGACCTGAAGACCGTCTCGCGCAAGAACGTCTCGATGCGTCGCATCCGCGAGAGCTACCACGATGCGACGTTCGACAAGGAACGCGCGCAGCAGCTCTTCAACTCGGGCGTCCTCTCGCTGCGCGAGCGGGCGATGGCCGAGCAGTTCTATCTCTGCACGCTCAACGCCGTCACGCGGCTGATCGGCACCAAGCGCGACCACTTCGACGACATCATCCGCGACCTCGACGCGGCGCTGGTGGACCGCTACTTCGCGAACTTCTCGCTCTTCCAGTCCCTCCCCGACACCTGGGCGATCGACCAGCTCTTCCCGATCATGCCGATCCACCGGCTCGACGAGGCGCCGATGCGCCGGGGGACGATCCAGGATGTCACCTGCGACTCGGACGGGAAGATTGACCGGTTCATCGGCGGGCGCGATGGCGAGCCGTCAATGCCGCTCCACGTCTTCCGGGACGGCGAGGCGTACATCCTCGGCATCTTCCTCACCGGCGCATACCAGGAGATCCTCGGCGACCTGCACAACCTCTTCGGCGACACCAACGCGGTACATATCCGGCTCCACGGCGACGCCTATGAGGTGACGCACCTCGTGCACGGCGACACCGTGACCGAGGTGCTGAACTACGTGCAGTTCCGCGCGTCGGACCTGCTGGCGACGTTCCGGCGCAAGGTGCAGGCCGCCCAGGGGATCACCCGCGAGGAGGCGAACATGTTCATTGCCGAGTACGTCGCCGGGCTCGAGGGATACACGTACCTCGAGGGAGAGGCCGCGCGGTGAACCTCTTCGCGATCCCGATGCTGCTGGCGCCGTCCGCCGAGGCGGCGGCATTCGAGCATTTGCTGCTCGTCGTGGTCGCCACGATCGTCGCGACGAAGGTGCTCGGCAGCCTCGCGCAGCGGATCGGACAGCCGGCGGTGCTCGGCGAATTGATCGCCGGGGTCGTGCTCGGCGGCAGCGTGCTCGGCCTCTTCGACCCCGCCGACCCGACGCTGCACGCGCTTGCCGAGCTCGGCGTCCTCATCCTGCTCTTCCAGATCGGGTTGCATACCGACCTGCGGTCGCTGGCGAAGGTCGGGGCGACCGCGCTCGTGGTGGGCGTGGTGGGCGTCGTGCTGCCGTTCGGCGGCGGGATCGTGGTGTCGCACGCGCTCGGGGTCGCGATGTTGCCGAGCATCGTGATTGGCGCCGCGCTCACCGCCACGTCCATCGGCATCTCGGCGCGGGTCCTCTCGGACCTCGGGCAACTCAAGACGGCCGAAGGGCAGGTCGTCATTGGCGCGGCGGTGTTCGACGACGTGGTCGGCCTGATCATCCTCTCGGTCGTCGCGGCGATGGTCGCCGGCGCCGAGCTCACCGTCGGCGGCATCGCCCGCACGTCGGCAATCGCGATCGGCTTCATCGTCGTGGCGATCGGACTCGGGAGCGTGGCGATCCCGCCGCTCTTCCGGCTCGTGGAGCGGGTGCGCGTGACCGGCACGCTGGGCATCATCGCGTTGGCGTTCGCCCTGATGCTCGCGCTCCTTGCCGCGCGTGCGGGGTCGGCGATGATCATCGGCGCGTTCGCGGCCGGATTGATCCTGCATCCGACGCCGCAGCACAAGGAGATCGAGCGCAGCGCGACCGCGCTGGGGTACCTGTTCGTGCCGATCTTCTTCGCGTCGGTCGGGGCGTCGGTGGAGATTGCCGCCCTCCTGACGCGAGACGCCCTGGTCGTCGGTGGGGCGCTGATCGCCGTCGGCGTGGTCGGCAAGATTGCCGCGGGCTTCGCGCCCTGGTGGTTCCGCGGCAACAAGTTGCTGGTGGGCGTGGCGATGGTGCCGCGCGGCGAAGTCGGGTTGATCTTCGCCAAGCTCGGGCTGGCCGCCGGCGTCGTCGTCGGTCCCCTCTTCGGCGCGCTGATGCTGATGGTGGTCGCCACCACCTTCGTGACGCCGCCGCTGCTCGGCCTGATTGCGAGGCGTCAGGCGGCCGACAGCGAGGACGCCCCGGATCAGAGCGGGATTGACGACCTCGTGGTGGGGAGTCAGCGGCGGGAGTCGCGCGGCCAGTAGGTGCGGCCGCGCGGGCCGGGCTCAGCGCGCGTCGTAGCGCTTGGCGACCGCCCCCCAGTCCACGACGTTCCACCACGCACCGACATAGTCCGGCCGGCGGTTCTGGTACTTGAGATAGTAGGCGTGCTCCCAGACGTCGAGGCCGAGCACCGCGCGGCGGCCTTCCATCAGCGGGTTGTCCTGATTCGCCGTGGACTCGATGCTGAGCGCGCCATCCTTGGCCGCGACCAGCCACGCCCAGCCGGAGCCGAAGCGCCCGACCGCCGCCGCCTGGAACAGGTCGCGGAACTTGGCAAAGTCGCCGAACGCCTTGCCGATCGCCGCGCCAAGCGCTCCGCCGGGCTCGCCCCCCGCCTTCGGCGCCATCACCTGCCAGAAGAGCGAGTGATTCCAGTGGCCGCCGCCGTTGTTGCGCACCGCCGTGCGGACGCTCTCCGGCACCTTGGCGATCTCCCGCGAGAGCCGGTCGAGGTCCCACGACGCGAGTTCCGGCGCCTTCTCGATCGCCGCGTTGAGGTTGTTCACGTACGCCTGATGGTGCTTGCCGTGATGGATCTCCATCGTCGGCGTGTCAATGTGCGGCTCGAGCGCGTTGTGGGCGTAGGGAAGGGCGGGGAGCGTGTGGGCCATCGGTCAGTCCTCGGAGTGAAGATTGAAGTGAGGAATTGTGCAACGAATGGGGCGGCGCCGACACCCCGTGCACACCCGCATCAGTTATTCGCCGGCGCGGGGGTTCGGTTCCGCCGCGCCTTCCACCAGCCGTAGATCCCCGGCGAGATGGACAGCAACACGATCACGATGATGAGCTTCTCGACGTGGCGGTCGAGGCCGGGGACCATCTTTACCACGTAGTAGCCGGTGAGGAGCATTGACCAGATCCAGAGCAGGCCGCCGATGACGTTGTAGAAGACGAAGGTGGCGTAGCGCATCCTGGCGGCGCCGGCGACCACCGGCGCGAACGTCCGCGCAAAGGGCATAAAGCGGGCGAGGATGATCGTCTTGCCGCCGTGCCGCTCATAGAAGGCGTGGGCGGCGCGGAGGTGGCTCTGCTTGAACCAGCGCGAGTCCTCCTTCCTGAAGAGCGCCTCGCCCGACCGATGGCCGATGTAGTAGGCGACCTGGTCGCCGCCGATCGCCGCCGCGCTGCAGAGGATGCCGAGCGTCCAGACGTTCAGGTTGACCAGCGGGTCGTGCGCGGCGGCGACGAGGCCCGCCGTCACGAGGAGCGAGTCGCCAGGGAGGAAGGGGAACAGCAGCCCCGTCTCGATGAAGATGATCGCGGTGATGCCCGCGTATCCGGCGGTGGCGACCAGCGTGTCGAGGTCGCGCAGTTGATGGAGGAGGTCAATGACGAAGTCCATCGCGGAAAGCTAAACCGTCGCGCGTGCCGGCACGACGTAGCGCGCGCGCCGGCAATCGTGCCGCGCGCGCGGTCGGCCGTGCTATCTTCCTCGCCATGTCCGCCCTCGACCGTGTTGCCCTCGTGCTCCACCGGCCGCAGGATCCCGTCAACATCGCGGCGACGGTGCGGGTGATGAAGAACATGGGGCTGGCCGACCTGCGGCTGGTCGCGCCGGTGGCGTACGACCCGTGGCGGATCGAGGGGATCGCACACGGCACGCGTGACCTGGTGGACCGGATCAGGCACTTCGATACGCTCGAGGGCGCGTTGGCCGACTGCGTGTACGTGGCGGCGTTCGGCGCCAAGCGCCGCGCCCACCGCTGGCCAGTGAGCGAGCCGCGCGCGGTGGCGCCGATCGTGCTGGAGCGCGCCGCCGAGGGGACGGTCGCGCTTCTCTTCGGCCAGGAGGATCACGGCCTGCCGAACGAGGCGATAGACGCCGCGCAGGTGCTCGTGCGGATCCCGACGACCGACCACGCCTCGCTTAACCTGGCGCAGGCGGTGCTGGTGGCGGCATACGAGCTGCACTTGGCGGCGGGGGACGCCACCCGCGACGTCGCGCGCCACAAGCACCACGCGCCGCTCCCCAAACACGACGAGTGGGAGCGCGCGCTCGCCGACATTGACCGTGCCCTGGCGTCCATCGCCTTCTACCGCACACGGAGTCCGGAACACATCATGCGCAGCGTCCGGTCGCTGCTGAATCGGGCCGGCCCCGACAGTCGCGAGCTGACGCTGGTGCGGGCAATGGGAATTGAGGTGATGCGGACGATCGATCGGGTGAAGCGGGGGCTGGAGTAGGCGACGCGGCGCCAACGGGTCCCGGTACAAGTCGGTTCGCCGTCCGTCCTTGCGGCGCTGTGGGGCGCGGGTCATTTTTCGCAGTCGCCAGTGGCTTGTGAAATCGTTCACAAGCTGAGTGGACCGTTCGGATTTCCCTCACCCCGAGTTTTCGCGCATGACGGGTCGCAGCAAGTGGGTCCTCATCCCCGGGATGGTCGCGGTCGCGACCGCCGCGACGATCCTCTCCGCCTTTGCGCGGTCCCAGTCCGCTCCCGAGGCGCAGGCGCCCGCGGCGACCGAGAACGCCACCCAGCGCGCGAACCGCGAGGCATTCGGCAAGGCGGTCCCCGGTCCCTGGGCCTACAGCGGGTCCTCCGCCTACACCTTCTACGTGGGCGGCGGCATTGGCCGGTCGCCGGAACAGCCGGTGAAGTTCCCGCATCCGGTGCACGTGAATTCGCTCCAGATGAACTGCGCGTTCTGCCACAATGCGGCGGGACAGTCCCCGGATCCGGGACTGCCCGCCGTCTCCACGTGCATGGGATGCCACACCATCGTCGGCGCCGACCGGCCGGAAGTCCAGAAGCTCGCCGCCTATTCGCGCGCCGGGCAGCCGGTGCCGTGGGCCCGCGTCCACAAGGTGCCCGAGTACGTGCGCTTCCCGCATATGCGGCACGTCAACGCCGGCGTGACGTGCCAGACCTGCCACGGCCAGGTGAACAACATGCCGCAGGTCTTCCAGGCGCAGTCGCTCAATATGGGTTGGTGCGTCTCGTGCCACGTGAACGGCTACTCCCCGGCCGAGGGAGTGCGCGCCGCCGGCCACGAACCGGACGCGGCCACCCTGGCGCTGCCCCGCAAGAAGGCATCGTACGACTGCGCCACCTGCCACTACTAGGAACCGGATGACTCCCGACACAAAGACAGCGCAGGACGCTCCCGCGAAGGAGTCGTCGGTCAAGCGCCGCGACTTCCTCAAGGTGCTCGGCGTGACCTCGGCGGCGGCCACGGCGGCCGGCTGCAGCGGCGACGTGGAGAAGCTGATCCCGTATCTCGTGTCGCCGGACAACACGGTGCCCGGTGTCTCGAACCACTACGCGACGACCTGTCGCGAATGCCCGGCAGGCTGTGGGGTGATCGTCGAGGTCCGCGACGGGCGCGCGATCAAGGCGGAGGGGAATCCCGCGCACCCGGTGAACGAGGGCGCGCTCTGCGCGCGCGGACAGTCGGCGCTCCAGGGGCTCTACAACCCCGACCGCTATCGCCAGCCGATGAAGCGCGAGGGCGACGCGCTCGTCGCGACGACCTGGGACGACGCGATCCAGATCCTTGCCCAGAAGCTCGGCGAGGTGCGCAGTCGGCGGCAGGGCGACCGCGTGGTCTTCATCAACCAGCACGAACAGGGTTCGTTCCCGGCGTTCCTCGACTCGGTGCTCGCCGGCTACGGCATCGCGGGGCACCTGAGCTACGACGCCGAGGCGCCGCTGGCGACCGCGCACGCGAACCGGGTGGCGTACGGCGTGTCGTGGCCACGCGTGGACTTCAGCGAGGCGTCACTGATCGTCTCCTTCAGCGCCGACTTCCTCGACGGCTGGGGACTGCCGGTCCCGCAGCAGCTGTCGTTCGCGGCAGCGCGCGGCAAGATCGAGGGCGCGCCGCGCTTCATCTACGTGGGCGCCCGGCGTTCGCTCACCGGCCTCAATGCCGACCAGTGGATCCCGGCCCGTCCCGGCACCGAACTGGCGATTGTCCACGCCCTCCTCGGCCGCACGTCGCTCGCCGCGGCGGCGGAGGCGGCCGGCGTCGCGCCGGCGCTGCTCGAGGGGCTGCGCGACGAGATCCGTGCCGCGTCGGCCAGCGCGCTCCTCGCCGGCGGCCACACCGAGAACTCGGGCGAGCTCGCCAGCGCGGTGGCCGAGCTCAACCGCCAGCGGGGGAATGTCGGCCGCACGATCAAGCCGGCCGAGGGCTATGCCGCGTTCGAGGGCATCGCCTCGCAGGCTGAGGTCCGCGGCCTCGTCGAGCGGATGAATGTGCGCGGCGTGGAGATGATCCTCGTGCGCGGCGCAAATCCGGCGTTCACGACGCCGGCGAGCCTCGGCTTCGCCACCGCCTTTGCGCAGGTGCCGTTCAAGGTGTCGTTCTCGAGCATTCCCGACGAGACGAGCGCGCTGTGCGACCTGATCCTCCCCGACCACCACGCGCTGGAGAGTTGGGGCGACGCCGAACCGGTCCGCGGCACGCTCTCGCTCCAGCAGCCGGTGATGGACCCGGTCTTCGACTCGCGCTCCACGGCCGATGTGCTGCTGGCGGTGGCGAAGTCCGACCCGACGCTCGCCGCGCGCTTTCCGGCCCGCGACTACCGCGGCTGGCTGGCGCCGCGACTGGGCGGGAATGCCGCGCTCCGCGCGGCGCTTCCGACGGCGCTCACCCGCGGCTCGGTGGCGACGCGTACCGTGCCGTCGTCGCGGGCGACGCCACTCCGGGCGAATCGCGGCGACGGGGAGTTCCATCTGCTCACGTACCTCTCGCCGACGCTTGGCGACGGCCGCGGCGCGAACAAGCCGTGGCTGCAGGAACTGCCGGACCCCGTCACGAAGATCTGCTGGCAGACCGTGGTCGAGATGCACGCCGAGACCGCCGCCGCACTCGGCGTGGCGGACGGTGACCTCGTGACGGTGGAGACCGGGAGCGGATCGCTCACGGCGCCCGCTTTGATCTACATCGGGATCCGCCCGGACACCATCGCGGTGGCGGTCGGTCGCGGACACGGCGCGGCCGCCGGCCGCTACGCCGTCGCCGGCGCCAACGCCTATGCCCTGATGCGCCAGGCCGAGGACCAACGCTCGGGCGCCGCGGTCTATGGCGCCTCCATGGCCAAACTCAGCAAGGCCACCGGCAATGCCCGCATCGTGACGATCGAGGGCTCGGGGCGCCAGCACGGGCGCGGGATTGCCCAGGCCGTCGCGCTCCCCGCGCTCCTCGCCGGCGAGGAGAGCCACGGCCCGCACACGTTCGTCGGCCAGGCGAGCGCCGAGTTCCTTCCCGGCCTGCGGTCGCCGATTGCCAACGACGCGCAGGGCGACCTCGGCTTCCCGGGGTCGAGGGACAAGGGGATGTACGACCCGAACCACTGGTCCGGTGCGGCGAAGCGGCGGTGGGCGATGACGATTGACCTCGCCAAGTGCACCGGCTGTTCGGCCTGCGTCACCGCCTGCTACGCCGAGAACAACATCCCGACGGTCGGCGCGGAGTGGCAGGGGCCGAAGGTCCTGCCGGACCGTGTCGGGTTCGGCGCCAACATCACGCGCAGCCGTGAGATGGCGTGGATCCGCCTCGAGCGCTACTGGGAGCTCGACCGCGAGCCGAAGGACGTGAAATTCGATCCGGCGCATCCGGACTTCGAGACGCGCTTCATCCCGATGATGTGCCAGCACTGCGGCAACGCCCCGTGCGAACCGGTCTGTCCGGTGTTCGCGACCTATCACGCGCCGAACGGGCTCAACGTGCAGGTCTACAACCGCTGCGTCGGCACGCGCTACTGTTCCAACAACTGCCCGTACAAGGTCCGCTACTTCAACTGGTTCGGGTACGGCGAGGTGAACCGGCCGCAGTACGCCTTCCCGGAGCCGCTCCACTGGCAGCTCAACCCCGACGTGACGGTGCGCGGAAAGGGTGTGATGGAGAAGTGCACGTTCTGCGTACAGCGCATCAAGGAGGGCGAGAACCGGGCGGCGCTCGCGGGGCGCGAGCTGATGGCGGACGAGGTCACCACCGCCTGCGCACAGGCCTGTCCGTCGCGCGCGATCGTGTTCGGCGACGCGGCCGACGAGGCGTGGACGGTGACGCAGTTGGCGAAGGACCGCCGGGCGTACCACGTGTTCCAGGAGCTCAACACCTTCACGGCGGTGGTCTACTTGAAGAAGGTCAACCATCCGGCGCCGTCGGCGTCGGTCACGGCGTAAGGAGGCGCGGACCATGGCCACCCTCGCGCATCCGGCGCCCGACGGGCCGCGACGCCCGAACATCCCCTCGGCGGACATCCAGCTCCCCGCGGTTGGCAGCTACGAGCAGGTGGACCGCGAGCTCCTCGCGATCCTGCGGCCGACCAAGGCGTGGTTCGGCGGGCTGCTGATCGCCGTCGCCTGCCTCGCGCTGGGAGTCGTCGCCTGGCTCTACCAGGTGCACCAGGGCCTTGGCGTCGCCGGCTACAACCCGCCGGTGATGTGGGGCGTCTACATCATCACGTTCGTGTTCTGGGTCGGCATCGGGCACGCGGGGACGCTGATCTCGGCGATCCTCTATCTCTTCCGCGCCGGCTTCCGCACCACGATCTACCGCGCCGCCGAGGCGATGACGGTCTTCGCCGTGATGACGGCGGGGCTCTTCCCGATCCTCCACCTCGGACGGCCGTGGAAGTTCTTCTGGCTGATCCCGTATCCGAACTGGCGGCTGATCTGGCCGAACTTCAAGTCGCCGCTCGTCTGGGACGTGTTCGCGATCACGACCTACCTGACGATCTCGGCCACCTTCCTGTATGTCGGGCTGATCCCCGACATCGCGGTGCTCCGCGACCGCGAGCGGAACCCGGTCCGGAAGGCAATCCTCTCGGTGCTCAGCTTCGGGTGGCGGAACAGCGAGCGCGAATGGCGGCACTTCGCCCGCGCCTACCTCTTCCTCGCCGCGCTCTCGACGCCGCTCGTGCTCTCGGTGCACTCGGTGGTGTCGTTCGACTTCGCGATGAGCATCGTGCCCGGCTGGCACACGACGATCTTCCCGCCCTACTTCGTCGCCGGCGCCATCTTCTCCGGCTTCGCAATGGTCTGGACGATCATCATTCCGATGCGCCGGTGGTTCGGCCTCCGGCATTACGTCACGCTCAATCACCTCGACGCCTCGGCGAAGGTCGTCCTCTTCACGTCGATGATTGTCGGCTGCGCGTACATCGTCGAGTTCTTCATCGCCTGGTACGGCGGCGTCGCCTACGAACAGGACTACTTCTGGAACCGCGTCTTCGGCCAGTGGTGGTGGGCCGCCTGGATCATGCTCACCTGCAACATGATCCTGCCGCTCTCCCTCTTCTCGCAGCAGCTGCGCCGCAACCCGGTCTGGCTCTTCATCCTCTCGCTCTTCATCAACCTCGGGATGTGGTTCGAGCGGTTCGTGATCGTCGTCCCGTCGCTCTCGCACGACGTCAACCCGTGGCAATGGTCGGGCTACGTGCCGACCTGGGTGGACCTCAGCATCCTGATCGGGTCCTTCGGTTGGTTCTTCATGTGGTTCCTGCTCTTCGTGAAGCAGTTGCCGATCATGGCGCTGGCGGAGATCAAGGAGATCATCCCGCCGAAGCTGAAGAAGGCCCCCGCGCACCACGGAGGGCACTGAGATGATGCGTGGAATCGTGGGCGTCTTCGCCGAGCTCGACAGCGCCGTGGACACGATCACTGAGCTGAAGCAGAAGCAGATCGGGGAGCTGACCGCCTATTCGCCGACCCCGCGCCACGAGTTCGAGGCGGCGATCGGCCCGCCGCCGAGCAAGGTGCGCCGGTTCACGTTGATCGGCGGCCTGAGCGGCGCCGCGTTCGGCTACTGGATGGCGATCTGGGCCTCCGAGTACTGGCCCCTCGTCGTCGGCGGCAAGGCGATCTCGACCTGGCTGCCCTACACGGTGTTCGGGTTCGAGGTGATGGTGATGGTCGGGGCGCTCTCGACCGTCTTCGGGATGTTCTGGCTGGCGGGGATTCCGCGGCTGACCAAGACGGTCGGCTACGATCCGCGCTTCAGCGGTGCCAACTTCGGGGTCTGGTGCGAGTGCGCCCCCGACCGGTTGGCCGAGGTGGAGACGATCATGCGCCGGCACGGCGCGGTGGAGGTGCGTGGTGAGCGCTAGGATCCTGCGACGCTGGGCCGCCGTCCTCGCGCTGCCGCTGCTCCTCGGCGGCTGCCGGGACTGGCTGACCGATTTCGTCCAGCAGCCGTCGGTGGGGACGTGGCAGAAGTTCTCGATGGACTCGCTGGCGGGCGAGACGACGCCGTTCCGCGGGATGCCGCAGGGCTCGGTGCCGGTCACCGGCGTGACGGTGGCGCAGTGGGAGGTGTCGTACGCGCCGATGCCGCTGACGGTGGACTCGCTCTCCGGCGTGCCGAATCCGGTCCCGGTGGACGCGCGGTCGCTGGCCAACGGACGCCGGCTCTACGAGGTCAACTGTTCGGTCTGCCACGGCGCGGCCGGCGACGGGAACGGTGCGATGCGCCAATTGAGCCCGATGTACGGGTTCGCCCCGGCGATCAACGGCGCGGCGACGCAGGCGCGGAGCGACGGCTACCTCTGGGGGATGCTGCGTAACGGCCGGGGGCTGATGGCGTCGGTCAACCGGATCCCGGAGCGGCAGCGGTGGGACGTCGTGAACTACGTCCGCGCGCTCCAGGGTCGCCACGCCTTCGTGCGGACCCCGACCCCGTTCCCGGGCGAGGCGACGGCGTACCTCGTCGCGCCGGCCACCAGCACGTCGTCGGGAGGCAACTGAGATGAGCGGTCAGCACCACTATTCGCCGCCGCGCGACCAGCTGGTCAGCGTACTGCGCACCAAGACGATCCCGACGCGCTTCAAGCAGGCGTCGCTCGCGGTCGCGCTGCTTGGTCTCGGGCTCTTCGTTGTCGGCGCGCTCACCGGCGTGGCCCGGGCCTGGCAGGCATTCCTCGTCAACTGGCTCTTCTTCACCACGATCGCCACCGCCGGCGTGATGTTCGTGGCGACGCAGCGCCTTGCCGGCGCGCGCTGGTCGCGCGGCGTGGTCCGCTTCCTCGAGGGGTTTGTCGCCTTCCTCCCGTTCGCCGCGCTGGCCTTCCTCGTCATCATCCTCGGCGGCCGGGACCACATCTATCCGTGGTGGTCGCTCGTCGGGACCGGGGAGCTGATCCCCGAGAAGGAGCTCTGGTTCGGCCGCGCGTTCTTCTACGGCCGCTCGGTGGTCGTCTTCGGCGCGCTCGCCACGCTGCAGCTCTGGTACATCTGGACCACGGTGCGGCTCGACGTCGGCGTGACGCCCGAGTTCGGCGCGAGTTGGGCGGCGGGGATCCGCGCGCGGATGCGGGCCACGTTCGGCGAGGAGCGGCGCGAACTCCACGATACGCACCAGCGCCAGGGCAAGCTTGCGGTGGTGATGGCGATTGTCTTCGCCTTCGGATGGTGCGTCCTCGCGTGGGACCACTCGATGTCGCTCGACTTCCACTTCTTCAGCACGATGTATGGGTGGCAGGTCTTCATGGGCGGCTGGCTCGTCGCGATCATGGTGTGGGCGATCATCCTCCGCTGGTGGAAGGGCCAGTTCCCGGAACTGCCGGAGCTGATCACCACCAGTCACTACCACGACATCGGCAAGCTCGGGTTCGCCTTCACGGCGTTCTGGGGCTACCTGACCTTCTCGCAATACCTGATCATCTGGTACGGCAACCTCGCCGAGGAGACGCACTTCTTCACGCTGCGGCTGACCGGCGTCTGGACGAACACCACGATGGCGGCGGCGATCCTGACCTTCCTCCTCCCGTTCTTCGGCCTGCTCTCGGTGAAGGCGAAGACCTACGGGCCGACGATGATCTTCTTCGCCACCTGCTCGTTCCTTGGCCTCTGGTTCTCGCGCTACACCGAGGTCTATCCGTCCCTCTACGGGACGAGCCTCGAGCGCACGCCGCTCGGGCTCTGGGAGGTCGGGATCTTCCTCGGCTTCCTCGGCGCCTTCGCCTGGTGCTACGCGCAGTTCATGGATGCCTTCCCCAAGGCGCGGGTCTTCCTGCTGACGTCGCAGTACCGCGACGAGGTGCAGGTGCCGGTGGACCCGAAGACGATGGAGCCGCTGCCGGCGCACGAGTGAGCGCAGCGCACCTCTCCCATCCCGAGCGCAGTTCCGCTAGCTTCCACGTCGGGTCCCCGGGGCGTTAGCTCAGCTGGGAGAGCACCTGCTTTGCAAGCAGGGGGTCGCCGGTTCGATCCCGGCACGCTCCACTCACACCGACGGGTCGCTGCGGTCGCCCGCGGCGCCGCGTCCATCCCGCCGAGGCATCCCGATGGCGCTCACGGTCCCCGCGGTCGGCACGCAGGCCCCCGACTTCACGGTGGACACCACGTCGGGGGCACAGTTCACCCTCTCGGCGCTCAAGGGCCGGTCGAACGTCCTGCTCGCGTTCTTCCCGCTCGCCTTCACCTCGACCTGCACGGCCGAGCTCTGCGCCTTCACCGACGACTACGCGGCGTTCAAGGGCCAGGATGTCACGGTCGTGCCGATCAGCGTGGACGCCATTCCGTCGCTGAAGGAGTTCAAGGCCAAGTTCAAGATGGGCGTGGAGCTCGCGTCGGACTTCAAGCGCGAGGTGTCGCGGGCGTACGGCACGCTCCTGGAGCACACCTTCTTTTCGACGCGCGCGTACTTCCTGATAGACAAGCAGGGGATCGTGCGCTGGGTGCACGTCGAGCAGAAACGCGGCGAACGGCGCGAGAACGCCGAGCTCCTCGCCGAGATCGCCAAGCTCTGAGCGAGCGCGGACGGTGCCCAGCGGGCGGGGTGCGGGCGGAGGTGGAAGGTGGATGGTGTGAGGGGCTCCGGCCCCGTACCCCTCCCACCTTCCACCTCCCACTTGAGTGGTTACGCCTTGACCTCGATCCGCTTCGGCTTCGGCGCTTCCTGCTTTGGCACGCGCACGGTCAACAGGCCATTCGAGAAGCGGGCGTCGATCCGGTCCTCCAGCACGTTTGCCGGCAGCTGGAAGCTCCGCTGGAACGCCCCGGCGAGGCGCTCGACCACGTGCCAGCCGCCTCCGTCCTCGCTCCGCTCGATGGCCTTCTCGCCGCGGACGGTCAGCACGCCTCCGTCGGCGGTGACCTCAACCTGCTCCGGCGTTACACCGGGCAGCTCGACGTCGAAGAGATAGGCGTCGTTCTCCTCCCGGACGTCCACCGTGGGACGCCAGGCGCTCTCGCCGACGTTGCCGCGGCCGAACGTGTCGTCAAAGAGGCGATCCATCTCGCGCCGGAGGGTGAGGATCGGCGCCAGGGTCGTGCGATACACCATAAGGAAAGTCCTCCAAGGTTTTGGGTGAGGCGGGCACTGCGCCCGCACGCCGCGAGGTGGAGCAACCGCCGTGCCAGGGCCGGTCGGCACGGCTGGCAGGGCACGCTGTCACGCCGGCCGCGCGGGCTGTCAAGACGACACGCGGATCTTTGGCCGGCTCGCCTTGTCGCCCCCGGAAGCGGGGCATAGCTTCCGCCCGGAACCCCGGAGCCGCCCAGTGCCGAAGCCGTCCGCCGTCGCTACGACCGAAGGTCGAGCCGCCCGCGCCCTGTCCGCCCTCGCGGGGATCGGCGCCGAGCTGGCCTCGGCACGGGCGCTCGAATCGAGCATCGAGAAGGCGCTCGGCACGCTCCGCCAGTTCCTCGACGGCGTCGAAGTCTCCCTCTGGCTGCACGCCCCGCAGGGACTGACCCGCGCCTGGGTCGCCGGGACGGCGGGCGTCACCGAGGACCAGGTCCGGGCCGGCCTCCGGCTCGGCGACGCCCTCACCGTGGTCCGCGACCTCGAGGTGGCGCCGATCATCCTCGGGGACCGGCGCGTTGGCGCGCTGGTGGTCCACACCTCGCGCGCGCTGTCGGACGAGGAGCGGATGCTGCTGACGACGCTCGCCAACCTGTTGGCGCCGGAGCTGGCCCACGCCGAGCGGTCGCGGCAGCTGGAGGTGGAGGTCGCCTCGCGCACGGCCGAGATCGAGCGCGGTCGCCGCTTCACCGAGAAGATCATTGACTCGCTTCCGCTCGGTCTCTACGTGATTGACCGCGAGTACCGGATCCAGAGTTGGAACCGCAAGCGTGAGACCGGGATGCAGGGCGTCTCGCGCGAGGAGGCGATCGGGCGGACGATCTTCGAGATTCTCCACCGACAGCCGGCCGAGATGCTGCGCCGCGAGTTCGACGAGGTCTTCGCGACCGGGCGGATGCAGGAATACCATATGGAGTCCATCGCCTCCGGCGAGGCGCGCACCTACCGCATCACCAAGATCCCGATGCGGCTGGGCGACGGCCCCGTCTCGCACGTGATCACGATCGGCGAGGACGTGACCGACTGGAAGGAGGCGCAGCAGCGCTTCTCGCAGGCCGAGAAGCTGGCGGCAATCGGCCAGCTCGCCGCCGGCGTGATGCACGAGATCAACAACCCGCTGGCGACGATCGCCGCCTGCGCCGAATCGCTCGGCTACCGGATTGACGACCTCGAGAAGTCCGGCGTGACGTTGGCGCCGGAGACGCACGACTTCATCGGCATCATCGAGAACGAGGTTGTCCGGTGCAAGCAGATCGTGGACGGGCTGCTCGACTTCAGTCGGCCGAAGCACGCACGCAAGGAGCGGGTGAATCTCAACGAGGTCATCGAGCGCACGCTCTTCCTGCTGAAGCACCACGTCCGGTTCAAGAAGCTGACCGTGCAGACGGACCTCGACCCCGGGATCGGGCGGGTCCCGCAGGCCAACTCGGAGCAGCTCGTGCAGGTGTTCATGGCGCTCCTCCTGAACGCGATGGACGCGATGGGCGAGCGGGGGACGGTGCGGATCGTGACGCGCCCGGGGGCGGACGCCGAGCGCGGCGTGATCGCCGAGGTGATTGACCAAGGGCACGGCATCGCGCGGAGCGAGCTCTCGAAGATCTTCGAGCCGTTCTACACGACCAAGGCGCCGGGGCAGGGGACGGGACTGGGCCTCTCGATCTGCTACGGCATCGTCCAGGAGCACGGTGGCGCGATTGAGGTGGACAGCGTGCTCGGTCAGGGGACGACGTTCCGCCTCACGCTCCCGGTGGTGTCCGCGTGAAGGTCCTGGTGATCGAGGACGACCCGACGGTCGGGCAGTTCGTGAAGCGCGGCCTCGAGGAGCAGCGGTGGAGCGTGGACCTCGTCACCGACGGCGAGGAGGGGGAGGCGCTCGCCAAGTCCCAGCCCTACGACCTGATCGTCCTCGACCTCCGGCTGCCGCAGCGCTCGGGGCAGCAGGTGCTGCGCAACCTGCGCGCGCGTGGGTTCGAGAAGCCGATCCTCGTCCTGACGGCGCAGGACGCGGTGGACGCGAAGGTGGAGACGCTCCGCGCCGGCGCCGACGACTACGTCACGAAACCCTTTGCGTTCGAGGAACTGCTGGCGCGGGTGGAGGCGCTGGCGCGGCGGCCGCGATCCATCGTCCCGCCGCGGATCACCGTCGCCGACCTCGAGGTGGACCTGGACGCGCGCGAGGTGAAGCGGGCCGGCCGGACGGTCGAGCTGACGCCGAAGGAGTTCCTCGTCCTGGAGTATCTCGCGCGCCACGCCGGCCGCGTGCTCAGCCGCACCCTGATCACCGAGTACGCCTGGGGCTACCACTTCGACCCGGGGACGAACATCGTGGACGTGGTGATCAACCACCTGCGCAAGAAGATTGACGCGGGACACGAGCGGAAGCTCATCGCGACGGTGCGCGGCGTGGGTTACGTGCTCAAGGGATAGCGGGCCGTGACGTCCATCCGCGCGCGGCTGACGATCGCCTACGTGCTCGCCCTCGCGGGGACGCTGGTCATCTTTGCGACCGTGCTCTGGTCGGCGGCGCAGTCGGGCGCCACGCGATCGCTGCGCCAGCGCGTGGACAACGTCGCCGACCTCGCCTCACGGATCCTCCAGCAGGCCGGCACCCAACAGATCGCGGTCGTGGTCACGCCCGACTCCCTGATCGGGCAGCAGCTCGAACCGGGGGTGCGGCGATTCCTCAACACGCTCCCCGGCTACCTGATCATCACCGATTCGTCGCGCGTGCTCTACTCCAACGGGGCCGTCGCCGGCCTCACGGTCCGCGACCGGGACCGCCTGGTGAACGCGGTCTTTCGCCGGACCCCCGAGCAGCCGGCGGCGAACGTGCTGATGGACTCGACGGCCAACGTCTTCCTGGTCTCGCACTTCGAGACGCCGTCGCGGCAGCTGCCGGTGATGCGGGTCGCCGCCGGCGAGGCGATGATCGGCCTCTCGTTCGCCGAGGGCGATCTCTTTGCGCCGATCGTCATCGCGGTGCCAATCATCCTCCTCGTCTCGGCGTTCCTCGCCTGGGCCGTCGCCGGGAGCACCCTCGACCCGGTCGAGCGCCTGATCGCCGACCTCGAGGCGATCCAGGACGGGCGGTCGCTCCACCGGCGGCTCCCGGTGGAGTCCGACGAGGACGAGATTGACCGCCTCTCCCAGACGATCAACGCGATGATGTCGCGGCTCGAGAACTCCTTTGCCGGCCTGCGGCGATTCACCGCCGACGCGAGCCACGAGCTCAAGACGCCGCTGGCGGTCCTCCGCGCCGACATCGAGCGGGTGATGCAGTCGTCCAACCTGGCCGACGACCAGTTGCCGGCGCTCGAGGAGGCGCTCGCCGAGACGGCGCGGATGGCCGACCTCGTGGACTCGCTGCTCACGCTCGCCCGGGCCGACGAGGGGCGGTTCGACATCCACCGGGAGCCGCTCGCGCTCGACACGGTCATCCGTGACGTCGCCGAGACGGCGACGATTCTTGGCGAGGAGGCGGGCGTGACGGTCGTGATCGAGCGGGTGGACGCGGTCCACCTCGACGGCGATCCGGTGCGGCTGCGGCAGCTCTTCCTGAACCTGGTGACGAATGCGGTGAAGTACACGGGCCGCGGCGGCACGGTGACGCTCGCGCTCGAGTCCCGCGGCGACCACGCGGCGGTCGTCGTCCAGGACACCGGCGTCGGGATCGCGGCGGCCGACCTGCCGTTCATCTTCGACCGGTTCTGGCGGGCCGACCGGGCCCGTTCGCGCTCGAGCGAGCGTGGCGGCGTCGGGCTCGGGCTGGCCATCGCCCAGTGGATCGCCCACGCCCACGGCGGCTTCATCAGCGTCGGTTCGCGGCTCGGCCGGGGGAGCACCTTCACCGTCACGCTGCCGCTCCGCCACGGGGCCTGAGGGGAATTCACGGAATCGTCATCGAAACCGGTGACCCCGCGTCATCCCCGCCGGGTAGGACTGGGTGCGCGACGCCCAGGCGCGGCGCCGCGCTCGGAACGCCGCTCCGGCGGCCAGTTAAGCGAATCTTAATCTTTTCCCGATTCCCGGCGTCGCCGGACGTCCATAGGTTCAGGCACGGTCGACGCTTGGGATTCCCGGGCGTCATCACGCGATGGGCCACGACTGGAGGAGCGCGCGCGTGTTCAAGAATCTGATCGAGTCCAAGCCGAAGAAGCAGCGTTCGCTGGGCGGATCGATCGCCTCGACGATATTCCATCTCGCGATCATCGGCCTTTCCGTGATCGCCACGGCAAATGCGGGAAGCGAGCCGGAGGAGGAGATCGTCCAGAAGGTGGACTTCATTGAGGTCAAGAAGGACGAGCCCCCGCCGCCGGACAAGCCGCCCCCGCCGCCCGACGTGCTGGCGCCGCCGCCAATCGCGAAGGGCTTCCAGGTCCTCTCGGCGCCGGTCAACATCCCCGACGTGATCCCCGAGATTGACCTGTCGAAGGCGCTCACCAACGAGGACGACTTCTCGGGGCGGGGCGTCGCCGGCGGCCTCGCCTCCGGCGTGGTCGGCGGCACGGTGGTGAACACCGACCAGACCTACTTCGACTTCCAGGTCGAGAAGCCGGTCGCCGCGCTGCCCGGCGGCGTGACCCCGCGCTACCCGGACATCCTGCGGGCCGGCGGGGTCGAGGGCGAGGTGCTGGCCACCTTCGAGGTGGATACCACCGGCCGCGTGGTGATCTCGTCGTTCAAGGTGCTCCGCAAGTCGCACGACCTGTTCGAGGCGGCGGTGCGCAGCGCCCTGCCGCAAATGCGCTTCCTGCCGGCCGAGATCGGCGGACGCAAGGTGCGGCAGCTCGTCCAGCAACCATTCGCCTTCACGCTGCAACGCTAGTTTCCACGCTTCAATCCATCTCAGGAGATCAGCTGCAATGGACATGTCAATCGGTTTCATCTGGCAGCACAGCCCGCCATTCGCCAAGGGCATTTGGATCGTGCTGGCCATTATGTCGCTCTGGTCGCTGAGCACTGCGTTCGGCAAGTGGTGGAACCTGCGCAAGGCCCAGAAGGAGACCTTGAAGTTTGCGCCCGAGTTCTCGCAGTTCCTCGAGGAGGACAATCTCTCGGAGGCGATCAACCTCGCGCAGTCCTACAAGAAGTCGCACGTCGCCCGCGTCCTCGGGGGCGCCCTCGATGAGGTGAAGCCGCTGATCCTCGACGGCTCGGTGACGGTCTCCGACATCAACTCGGCCGAGCGCGCGGTGGAGCGCAACATGCTCGTCGAGATCGTGTCGCTGAAGCGCGGCCTGGCCATCCTGGCGACGGTGGGGTCGACGGCGCCGTTCGTCGGACTGCTCGGCACGGTCTTCGGCATCATCAATGCCTTCGCCGCGATGGGCGCGGCGGGTTCGTCGGGCCTTTCCGCGATCATCGTCGGCATCGCCGAGGCGCTGATCGCGACTGGCTTCGGTCTCCTCGTCGCCATTCCGGCCGTCTGGGCGTACAACTACTTCCAGACGAAGATCGACAACCTGACGGCGGAAATGACCTACGTCTCGAAGGAAATGATCGACTACCTGATCAAGGGTGTCTCGGGCGAGTTCGGGCGCTCGCGCTTCACCCGCGAATTCAACACCGCGGCAACGAAGGGCAACGCGCCGATCTCGCAGTAGTCCGCAGACCTCAAGGAGAGATCGTCGATGGGTATGTCTGTCACCAGCGGGGCCGGCGTCAAGGCAGAGCCGAACGTTGTCCCCATGATTGACGTGATGCTCGTGCTGCTCATCATCTTCATGGTGGTGACGAACCTCATCACGTCGGGTTTCCAGGCCGAGCCGCCGCAAGGGGTCAACCTCAAGTCGCATCCTGAGGATGACTTGGACCAGGTGCTCGGCATCGACCAACGGGGTCAGTACTACTTGAACCGACAGCCGATTTCCGCCGAGGATTTGGGCCCGCGCCTCCAGGAGATCTACGCGGTGCGCACGATGGACCAGATCCTCTACATCAAGGCCGACAAGACGCTCGAGTACGGCCTCATTCTCGACGCCATGGACGTCGCGTCCAAGCACGGCGTGCGCGTCATCGGGGCAATCACGGACCAGCGGCCGGGAACGATGTCCTCGGTTGCCGGCGACGAGATTGCCACCGGCACCAAAACCCCTTAGGAGCCGACTATGGGAATGAGCGCAGGCGGCAGCCACGGCTCGCTGAACAACGAGCCGAACGTCGTGCCGATGATTGATATCATGCTCGTGCTGCTGATCATCTTCATGATCATGCAGCCGCTGATGCGGAAGGCGGTGGACCTCCAGCTTCCGGACCCGACGCCGACGGTCGCGCCCGCCAACCAGCAGTCAGACCAGATTGTGCTTGAGGTGTTGGCGGATGGCAGCTTCGCGGTCAACCGGGAGCCGCTGACGAAGGACCGTCTGGGAGCGCGCCTGCGGGAGATCTACGACCCGCGGCCGGACAAGATCATCTTCGTGAAGGCCGACCCGACCGTGATCTACCAGGACGTGATCCACGCGATGGACGTCGCCCGTGGCGCTGGCGTGAAGGTCATCGGCATTCCGCCGAAGGAAACCAAGTAGTACGCCCGCCGGGCACTCCCGGAGCAGGAACACGGCGGGCGAACCTTCCGAGGCTCGCCCGCCGTAGTACTTATTCAGGTGGCCCCGGCGCACCCCGCCGCGGCCAGCAATCGCACCCGATGCCCTGACCCGACCCGTGGAACCGATCCTCCCTCCGTCGTCCGCCAAGCCGCGTCGACCGCTCCGTCCCCTGCACGGGATCCCGGAAGCGGAGCGGCGGAGCCGCGCCGGGCCGGTGCTCTCCGGGCTGCTGCACGGGGTGATTCTCGGTGCACTGCTGTTGCCGGCATTCCTTGGCCGGGTGGTCCTCGACGCGGATCAGCGTGGGGCGGGCGGGGCGGGTCCCGCCGGCGGCGGCGGCGGCGGCGGGTTCCGCGGCAGGGGCGGCCAGATCAGAGCCGAGCGTATCCGCTTCCTCCAGCTCTCGCCGGCGCCGACGCCGCCCCAGCCGAGCAGCACCCGGACAACGCCGGCGCCACTGCCACCGCCTCCGGAACGGGACCCGGAGCCGCCGGTAGTGCGCGCCGAGCCCGAGGTGGCGCCTGTGACCGACGGGACGACGATTCCGACGGCTGGCGCGGGTGGGGGTTCCGGGACCGACGGCACCGGCGGGATGGGTCCCGGGCGCGGCGGAGGGATCGGCACGGGCGTCGGGACCGGCCGCGGGTCCGCTGACGGGCCCGGCACGGGGGGCGGCGGCCGGGACATCCACCCCCCGACGGTGACCAACCTCGCGATCCTCCCGATCCCCGTCCCCAATCGTGTGCGACCGTACAAGATGGTCGCCAGCTTCGAGGTGGACGAACGCGGCCAGGCGCGGCTCCTCGGCTTCAACCCCTCGCGCGACGCCGGTTACAACCGCAAGATCCGCGAGATGCTCGCCGAGGTGCGATTCCGGCCGGCCACCCGTCCCGACGGCACTCCCGTCCGCGACACGGCGTTCATCACCGCCGAAGCGCCCCGCTGACGCTGGCCCCGGCCCCGACCCGCACGTAGCTTCTCCGGGTCGCGTTCCCGGCGATGTGGACGTCGCCGCCCCGTCTCCCCCAAACCCGTTCCCCGATGGCCATCGGCGACGCTGCCGCCGCAGCGGACACCCCGGGCGTGTCCAGCCCCGGCTTCGTGAAGGCAATGACCCTGACCGACGCGACGATGCTCGTCGCGGGCACGATGATCGGGTCCGGCATCTTCATCGTCTCGGCCGACATGGCGCGAACCCTTGGGTCGCCCTTCTGGCTCCTCGTCGCCTGGGTGCTCACCGGCGTGATGACCCTTCTCGGCGCGCTCGCCTACGGCGAACTGGCGGCGATGTACCCGCGCGCCGGCGGCCAGTACGTCTTCCTGCGCGAGGCGATGGGTCCCTTGATGGGGTTCCTCTACGGCTGGACGCTCTTCGTCGTCATCCAGACCGGCACGATCGCCGCGGTGGGCGTGGCCTTCGGCCGGTTCATGGGCGTACTCTGGCCGGCCATCACGCCCGACCGGTTTGCCTGGTTCCCACGGCTCGACCTGCAGACCCCGGGCGGGTTGATCGAGCTCGGGCTGACCCCGCAGCGGCTCGTCGCGCTGGCCTCGGTCTGGGTCCTCACCTGGATCAACCTGCGCGGTGTGCGCGAGGGGAAGTTCGTCCAGACGTCGCTGACAATCGTGAAGACCGGCGCGCTCGGCCTGCTGATCCTCCTGGGCCTGACGATTGGCCGCAACGCCGAGGCGGTGGCGCAGAACTTCGGCAGCGGCTTCTTTGCGGGCGGCGGCAGTTTCTCGGGCGCCTTCGTGGTCGCCTTTGGCGCCGCACTCGTCGGGTCGCTCTTCTCCAGCGACTCGTGGCACGGCGTGACGTCGGCGGCGGCGGAGGTGCAGGACGCGACGAGGAACCTGCCGCGCGCGCTCCTCCTCGGCACGGGGTTGGTGACGCTGCTCTACGTGCTGGCCAACCTGTCGTACCTGAGCGTGCTGCCGTTCGACGCCATCCAGGGGGCGCCGCAGGACCGGGTGGGCACGGCGGCGGCGCAGGGGATCTTCGGCGCGTCGGGCGCCACCTTGATGGCGATCGCGATCCTCATCTCGACGTTCGGCTGCAACAACGGCCTCATCCTCGCCGGCGCGCGCGTCTATTGGGCGATGGCGAAGGACGGCCTGTTCTTCCGGAAGGCGGCGACGCTCAGCCTGCGCGGCGTGCCGGCGTGGGCGCTCGTCGCCCAGGCGATCTGGACGAGCGTGCTCTGCCTCACCGGCACGTACGGCCAACTCCTCGACTACGTGATCTTCGCGGCGCTCGTCTTCTATGCCCTCACGACCACCGGGCTCTTCGTGCTGCGCGCCAAGCGGCCCGATGTCCCACGGCCCTACAAGGCGATTGGCTACCCGGTGCTGCCGGCCCTCTACATCCTCTCGGCGGCGGCGGTGGCGGTGATCCTCCTCATCGCCGACAAGACGCGGGCCCAGGCGCTCTCCGGGCTTGTCGTGGTGCTGGTCGGGGTCCCGGTCTACTTCCTGACCTCACGGAAGGCGGCGGCGTCGTGATGCCGTCGCTGTGGGCGCGGAAGCCGATCACGGACCTGGTCCCTGACGGCGCCGCGGGAGGGATGAAGCGGACGCTCGGTACGCGCGACCTGATTGGGCTGGCGATCGGCGCGGTGATCGGGGCGGGGATCTTCTCGACCCTCGGCACGGCGGCGGCGGGCGAGATCAACGCGGCCGGCGAGGTGGTCCGTTACGGCGCCGGCCCGGCGCTCACCATCTCCTTTCTCCTCCTCGGCGCGGTCTGCGCGCTCTGCGCGCTCTGCTACGCCGAGCTCGCCTCGATGATCCCGCAGGCCGGGTCGGCGTACGCGTACACGTACGCCTCGATGGGCGAGTTCGTCGCCTGGATCATCGGGTGGGACTTGATCCTCGAGTACGCGGTGGGAAACGTCGCGGTGTCAATCGCCTGGAGCGGCTACTTCGAGTCGCTCGTCTCGCCCTGGGTCGACATCCCGGGCTGGCTCACCACCGGCTACTTCCAGGCGCGGGTCAGCTCGAACCCGGAGATCCTGGCGCTCTTCGAGACGGCGCCGCAGCTCTTCGGGATCCCGGTCCTGATCAACGTGCCGGCCTTCCTGATCGTGATGGCGGTGACTTGGCTGCTCGTGATCGGCGTGAAGGAAAGCACCCGCGTCAACAACGTGATGGTGCTGGTCAAGCTCGCCGTGCTGGCGCTCTTCGTGATCGTCGGCGCGATGCACATCGACCCGGCGAACTACAAGCCGTTCGCGCCGAACGGATTCACCGGGATCCACCACGGGGCGGCGATCGTCTTCTTCGCCTTCATCGGGTTCGATGCGATCTCGACGGCCGCCGAGGAGACGAAAGATCCGCAGAAGACGATGCCGAGGGGCATTCTTTGGGGCTTGGCGATCTGCACGGTCATTTACGTGATCGTCGGCGCGGTGGCAACGGGACTGGTGCCGTATACGCAGCTCAAGTCGTCGGACCCGCTGGCCCACGCGTTCGAGGTGGCCGGACTGACGCAGTTCGCCTGGATCATCTCGCTCGGCGCGGTGGTCTCGATGACCGCGGTGCTGTTGGTCTTCCAGTACGGCCAGCCGCGGATCTTCTTCGCGATGGCGCGCGACGGGCTCCTCCCGAAAGGGGCGGCGAAGCTCCACAAGAAGTACCGCACGCCGCACGTGACGACGATCGCGACGGGGTTGCTGGTGGGGCTCGCGGCGCTCGTGGCCAACGATGCCGCGACATACGAGCTCACGAACATCGGGACGCTCTTCGCGTTCCTCGTCGTCTGCCTCGGCGTCCTCGTGCTCCGGGTGACCGAGCCCGATCGGCCGCGGCCGTTCAAGGTGCCGGCGTTCTGGCTGGTGACCCTTGGCGGCGCGTCGGCGGTGCTCTTCGTGATGGCGGGCCTGCCGGCGATGGCCTGGAAGGGGCTCGGCATCTGGCTCCTGCTTGGGACGGCGATCTACTTCCTGTACGGCTATCGGAACTCCACCCTGCGACGCGGGCTCCCGCCCCGCTCCTTCGAGGACTAGATGTCGGCATCCATCGGTGGCCCCGGGAAGGGGATGAAGCTGCACACGAAGATCCTCCTCGCGCTGGTGGTCGGCGCGGCGGCGGGGATCGCGGCGAACCTCACCCTCGGCGGCGAGCACACCCGTGTGGTCTGGGTGAACGCGTATCTCGCCGGCCCGGTGGGGCAGATCTTCCTGCGGCTCCTCTTCATGATCGTGATGCCGCTCGTCTTCTCGTCCATCGCCCTTGGCGTCGCCGGGCTCGGCGACCTCAAGAAGGTGGGCCAGGTCGGCACGAAGACACTCAGCTACTTCCTCGCCACGACGTTCCTCGCCGCGGCCTTCGGGCTGATCATGGTCAGCATCGTCAAGCCGGGCGCGGGGATCCCGGCCGAGGTGAAGACCGAGCTGATGGCGACCTACGCCGACGACGCGGCCGGGACGATCGCGGCCCAGGAGACCGGGGGATTCGGCATCAACACCTTCGTGAACATCGTCACCCGCAATCCGGTGAAGTCCGCCGCCGACGGGGACATGCTGGGGATCATCTTCTTCGGCCTGATGTTCGGCGCCGCGCTCACGCAGATCAAGCCGGCGACCGCCAAACCGATGCTTGACATCCTGCAGGCGATCAACGACGTGGTGATCGTCATCGTCGGGATCGCGATGAAGCTGGCGCCCTACGGCGTGGCGGGACTCATCTTCGGCGTCACGTCGCGGTTCGGCTACACCCTCCTCCGGCCCCTCGGCGGCTTTGTCGTCGTCGTGATCGTGGCCCTGCTCGTGCACATGTTCGTCAACCTGTCGCTGATCATGCGCTTCGTGATCGGCGTCAGCCCGCTGCTCGTGTTCTCGCGGGTCAAGGGGGCGCTCATCACGGCGTTCTCCACGAGTTCGAGCGCGGCGACCCTGCCGGCGGCCATCAAGGCATCGCAGGACAACCTCGGCGTCCCGCCCAAGATCGCCGGCTTCGTGCACCCCCTCGGCGCGACGATGTGCATGAACGGCACATCCATCTTCGAGGGCGTGACGGTCATCTTTCTCTGCCAGGTGTTCGGCGTGGAGCTGTCGCTTGGCGGGATGATGATCGTGATTGTGATGACCGTGATCACGGCGGTCGGCGCGGCGGGCGTCCCTGGCGGCTCGATCCCGCTCCTCGTCGGCATCCTCGCGATGCTCGGCGTGCCGGGCGAGGGGATCGCGATCGTGCTCGGCGTGGACCGCATCCTCGATATGACGCGCACCGTGGTGAATGTCTGCGGCGACTTCACCGCGGCGATGTTCATCGGGAAGAGCGAGGGCGTCTGGGATGCGTCAATGGTGCCGGCGGAGATCCCGACCGCCGTCTAGCCTAGGCGACGGCGGGGACCCTCAGCGCGATCGCCACCGCCCCCCGCGCCGGCACGACGTCCTCGGCGTGCAGGTGCGAGCCCGGGACGGCGCTCTTCAGTCGCTGCTCGACGAGGCGTCGCAGAAAGGAGCCGCGCTGCAGCATCCCGCCGGCGAGCGCCACCGGGATGTCGGCGCGTTCGTCGGTGAAGAGCTGGCGGGCGAGCGTCCGGACGTGGAGCACCAGTTCCTCGGCGGCGAGCGTGCAGATCGAGTTCGCGCGGAGGTCGCGGTCCGCCGCCAGCGCCACGACGTGGACCGCGAGCGCGGCGAGGTCCTTGGGCGTCGCCGCCGCGGCCCAGCCGACCAGCCCGTCCACGTCCTGCAGCTCGAGTGCGGTGAGCAGCGCGCCCACCAGCCGCGTCTCCGGCTCCCGCTCGTCGTGCGATGACGTCACCACGCTGAGCGCCCGACGCCCGATCCAGGCGCCGCTTCCCTCGTCCCCGCAGACCGGTCCCCAGCCGCCGCACCGCCGAAAGACGCCGGTCGGGCTGCGGCCGAACGCCACCGAGCCGGTCCCCGCGATCAACAGGATCCCCGGACCGTCGCCGAACGCGTCCACCGACGCGACTTCCGCATCGGCCACCACCTGGACCTCTTCGGCGATTCCCTCGCCCCGGAGCGCACGGAGGAGGGCGTTCCGCTCCTGCTCGCGTCCCACGCCGGCCACCCCCACGACGAGGGCGCGCGGCCGCTCGGCGATCTCGGCTACCGTCAGCGCATCGCGCACCAACTGGCTGATCACCTCGGCCGACGCCAACGCCTCGCCGGGGACCACGGCGCTGCCGTCGCCGGTCAGGGACGCGAGTTCCTTGCCCCGCCTGTCGGCGACGATCACGTGGGTCTTGCTGCCTCCACCATCCACACCGACGACGATTTGGGACATTGCGCGAGTTCCGGTCAGGCGGCGCGCGACGAGTGCGCGCCGTGGGTGAGGGACGAGAGGACGCCGACCGTGCAGGTGATGGCCGTGCCGATCAGAACGTACCAGGGCCAGGCGATTCCGCCGAACTTCGTGAAGACGACGAACGTCATCGTCGCCATCCCGACGCCCATTCCGAGCATCGCATCGCGTTGCCGGGCCCGTGGCCAGAGCATCGCCAGGAAGAAGCCGCCGAGCAAGCCGCCGTAGGTGAAGGATGCGATGGACAGGGCAATGACGACGACCGGCGTGCCTTCGGCGCGGTAGAGCAGCGCGCCGCCGATGAGCACGACCGCCCAGCAGGCGGTGAAGAGGCGCGAGGCGCGGAGCTGCGCCGGCCCATCGGGCAGTCCGCCGCGGAGCGGCGCCCACAGGTCGTGGACCGTCGCGGCGGCGAGCGCGTTGAGCGACCCCGAGACGGTGCTCATCGCCGCCGCGAGGATTGCCGCGATCACGACGCCGGTCAGCACCGGCGGCATCTCGCTGATGATGAACGTCGGGAAGATCCGGTCGGGTGCCGGGAAGACCCGCGCCTCGTAGAAGGCCCAGAGCCCGACCCCGATCAGGAGGAAGAGCGCGAACTGCGCGATCACCGCCAGGCCGCTTCCGATCAGCGCGCGGCGCGCATCGGGGAGCGACCCCGAGGCGAGCAGCCGCTGCACGATGATCTGGTCGGTGCCGTGCGACGCCATCGAGAGGAAGGCGCCACCGATGAGCCCGGCGAGGAGCGTGTGCGGCCGATCGAATCCGAGGGAGAGGTCGAACACCCGGAGTTTCCCAGCCGATCCGGCATCGCCGAGGATGCGGCCCCATCCGCCCTCGACGCCCTGGCCGATCAGGACGAGGGCTGCCACGCCGCCGAGGAGGTAGACGCCCGTCTGCAGCACGTCGGTCCAGACCACCGCGCGCATCCCGCCGTGCCACGTATAGACGAGCGTCACCACGCCAAGCACGAGGATCGCCGCCGGCGTTGCCCACGCCGCCGGAAGCGCCGGCCCGATGATCAGGGCCACCGGGATCGAGGTCGCGAAGAGCCGGACCGAATCGCCGAAGGCGCGCGTCACCATGAACGTCAGCGTCGCCATCCGCCGCATCCCCAGCCCGAAGCGGCGGTCAAGGAGCGCATAGGCGGTCACGAGCTCGCCATTCACATAACGCGGGAGCAGCGTATAGGAGACGACGATCCGCCCGAGCAGGTAGCCGGTGGCGATCTGCAGGAAGGTGAAGTCGCCGAGGTAGGCGAGTCCGGGAATGCTGATGAAGGTGAGGGCGCTGGTCTCGGTGGCGACGATCGAGAAGAGCACCGCCCACCAGGGGATCGTCCCGCCAGCCACGAAGTAGTCGCGCGCGTCCTTCTGGCCGCGGCCCAGCCAGACCCCCAGCGCGGTGGTGCCGGCGAGGTAGACGGCCAGGACCAGCCAGTCGAGGCCGGTAAACGCGTTCGCGGTCTCGGTCATCTCGGCGCGGAGGGGGAGAAAACAGAACGGGCGCCCGCGAGGACGCCCGTCAACGAATCTACCGCGTGCACCTCAGGCGGAGAAGCTGCTGCCGCACCCGCATCCGCCGGTGGCGTTCGGATTCTTGAAGGTGAATCCCGAACCCTGCATCGACGTCACGTAGTCCACGACGACGCCGTTCAGGTACTGCATCGAGAACGGGTCCACGAAGAGGTTGTAGCCCTCCTGCGGCAGGACGGTATCGTCCTCCGCCGGCTTGTCCTCGATCAACAGGCTGTACTTGAAGCCGGAGCATCCGCCGGGCTGCACGCTCACGCGAAGCCCGCCGACTTCCGGCGCGACATTCTCCGCCGCCATGAACTTCTGCACTTCAACGCTGGCGGCCGCCGTGATCGTCACGGCAACCTCGGGCGTGTTCATTGTGCTCATCAGGTCCTCCGAGGGTTCGCGGGCCGCCACCTAAGGGCCGACCACTCCATTCCTGAATATAGGGTTCGGGGTTCCCGGGACAAGTCAGGGGGTGCCCCGGGCCGCGGACGCGCGGGCCGCGCTGGCCGCGCTGGCCGCGTCCGCCGCCACGTCGGCCACGGTCGTGCGCACCGGGCCGATGCGCGAGTTCTCGCGGCTCGGGTTCACCCGGTTGGTCAGCAGGATGATGAAGAGGTCGTTGGCCGGATCGATCCAGAGGGACGTCCCGGTGAACCCGGTGTGCCCGAACGCCGGCGCTCGGAGGCGCCGGCCGGCCGAGTTGGTGCCGTTGGGAGTCTCCCAGCCGAGCGCCCGGTGCGAGAGCGTCGGGTCCTGCACGCGCGTGAACTCGGCGAGGGTGCGTGGGCGCAGGATGCGCGCGCCGCCCAGTTCCCCGCCGTTGAGCAGCGCCTGGGCGAAGCGCGAGAGGTCGGCGGCGGTGCTGAAGAGCCCCGCGTGCGCCGAGACGCCGCCGAGCCGGAAGGCGTTCTCGTCGTGCACCTCGCCCCGCAGGTGGCGGCCCCGCCACGGGTCGCGTTCGGTCGGCGCCACGCGGTCCATCACCTCCGGCGGCGGGTGATAGCGCGTGTCGCGCATCCCCAGCGGGCGGAAGATGTGGCGATCCACGTAGGCGTCGAGTGGCGCGCCGGCCACGCGTTCGACGATCATCCCGAGCAGGATCGCGCCGAGGTCGGAGTACACGTACCGGACGCCGGGGAGGGTGTCGAGCGGCGTGGCGAGCACCAGTTGCCGGGCCTCCTCGGCCGACTCGACCTCCTTGTAGAGCTCGCGCCACGCGGGGAGTCCCGAGCTGTGCGTGAGCAGCCGCCGCACGGTGACGCGCTCCTTCCACTGCCCCTGCCACTCGGGGAGGTACTGCTGCACCGGTGCATCGAGCGCCACGCGGCCCTGCTCGACGAGCTGCATCACGGCGGTGGTCATCCCGACGACCTTGGTGAGCGAGGCGATGTCCCAGATCGTGCCGGTGTCGGGTACCGGGGCGGCGGAGTCCCAATCCATCCGCCCGACCGCCACCTCGGCGACCACGCCGGTCCGTGTGCCGATCATCGCGATCGCGCCGGGGAAGACCGAGTCGCGCACTGCGCGGGTGAGCAGACTGCGCACGGAATCGGTGACGGCGGCCGCCCAGAGCGGACGCGGTGCGGTGCGCACCTCCCCGGCGACGAAGAATCCGGGGAGTGAGATCGGCGCCACGCCACGGAAGGGGATCCGGCCGGCCACGGCCCGGGCCGCCGCGCGTTCAATTGCCTCGCCGCGCCCGAAGGCGGCCACGTACGCGGTGACCCAGGGGAACTCGCGCAGCACGTACGGATTGGAGAAGGCGACGACCGTCACGGGCCGCCGCGTCGCCACCGAGTCGATCCACCGGGCAATGTGCTCGCCGACGGCGAACCGACCCTCGCCCTCGATGGTCCGCACGAAGGTCGCGACGACGAGCCGATCGCCGTTCGTGAGCAGGGAGTCGAGGCGCGCGCGGGGCGTGGACGGCGTGATGCGAGCCGACCGGAGGTCGAGCATCGCGCTCCGCAGCTCGGCCGTGAAGGCGCGTCCCGCCGCGATGTCATTCTCCCCCGAGAAGGTCAGGAGGAGGGTCCGTTGGGATGTCGGAAGCGGCAGCTGGCGCTCGTCGTCGCGGAGGAGCGTGATCGCGTCATCGGCAATGGCCTGTGCGCGCGAGCGGTTCCCGGTGCGTCCGACGATCTCGCGCAGCGAGTCGAGCGGCACGATTGGCCGTTGGATGGCGCCGGTACGCAGCTTCAGCTCGAGGATGCGGCGCACCGACGCCGCAATCCGGTCGGCGCCGATCTCGCCGCGTTCCACGGCGGCGACGACGGCGTCAATCGCGAGCGGCACGTCGGGCGGCATCAGCAGGATGTCGGCGCCGGCGCGCACAGCGGCGACCGCGCTCTCGGCCATCCCGTAGCCGACGCCGATCCCCCGCATATCCATCGCGTCGGTGACGACCACCCCGCGGAAGCCGAGCGAGTCGCGCAGGAGGTCGGTGAGGATCGTCGGTGCCAGGGTGGCTGGCGTGGAGTCGCCGGCCACCGCGGGGAGCGCAATATGGGCGCTCATCACTGCCGCCGCGCCGCCGGCGATCGTCGCCCGGAACGGCACGAGCTCGATCGCATCGAGCCGGGCGCGGTCCACGCCGATCACCGGGAGGGCGAGGTGCGAGTCCACGTTGGTGTCGCCGTGCCCGGGAAAGTGCTTCACCGTGGCGGCGACGCCGGCCGACTGCACGCCGTCCACGAACGCCGCGCCCATCGCCGCCACCAGGGCCGGATCCTCGCCGAACGACCGGACGTTGATCACCGGATTCAGGGGATTGTTGTTCACGTCCACCGTCGGGGCGAAGGCGAGGTGGATGCCGATCGCCCGCGACTCCTCGCCGGTGATGCGGCCGGCGGCGCGGGCGTGCTCGATGTTGCGCGTGGCGCCGATTGCCATATTGCTCGGGAGGACGGTGGCGTTCCCGCCGGCGAGGACGCCCGGCGCGAAGACGCCGCCCTCGAGCCGCCCGAGTCCCGGCTCGACGTCCGACGAGACGAGCAGCGGCAGCGGGGCCAGCCGCTGGAGGGCGTTGACCTTCTCGGCGACTTCTATCGGCGAGCCGAGCGACATCACCAGGCCGCCGACGCGGTCCCGCTGCACCCGCTGGGCGGCGAGCACGAACGACGAATCGCTCGTGCTGGTATAATCCCCGAGGACCCAGACCATCACCAGCTGCGCGACCTGGTCGCGCAGGGGCATCGCGGCGATGGTGCGCTCGATCCATCGCTCGGCGCCCGCCGGGAGTGGGTCGGTGAGCGACGGGGTGAGCTCGCGGATGGCGTAGGGCACGGCGATGCGCGGGCCTTCGGGCAGGGGCGCCGAGGTGGGGCGGGCGGTCGGCAGCGCGCACGCGGCGAGCGCCAGAAGGCCGGCAGCGGGCACTAACGCACGGGAGAGCGGGTGACGGATCACGGGAAGCAGCGGGTGCGGGCGATGGTCAGCGTGGCGTTGGCGTGCGCCGCGTGCGCGCAGGCCCCGCGCGCCCAGGACGAGCCGCGAGGGCGCGGCGGCACCGACGCCGTGCGGCCGGGGATCACGGTCCTCATCGAGGACTCGCTCGCCATCATCGCGGGGAAGCGGATTGCCATCATCACCAATCAGACCGGGGTGGACGCCAACGGCGTCTCCGACGTGGAGCTGCTCCAGCGCGACCCGCGCGCCGTGCGCGCCGGCATCGCGGTCGTGCGGCTCTTCTCGCCCGAGCACGGCATCCGCGGGACGGCGGACCGCCCCGACCTGCCCGATGAGCTGGACCGGCGCTCCGGGCTGATGGTCCACTCGCTGTACGCCACCGCGACGCGGGCGCCGCCGGACTCGCTGCTGCGCGACCTCGATGCGGTGGTGTTCGACCTGCAGGACATAGGGACGCGCACCTGGACGTATGTGGGCGTGATGGTCTACGCAATGCGGGCGGCGGCCCGCGTGGGAATACCCTTCATCGTGCTCGATCGCCCGAATCCGCTCGGGGGACGGGTGGAGGGGCCGTTGCTCGATTCCGCGTTGGCCAACGCCGAGGACCCGTCGGCCGAGCGCCCCGGGCAGGCCTATGCATTATATCCGGCGCCACTCCGCCACGGTATGACGATGGGTGAGCTCGCGCGCCTCTTTGCCGCCGAGCTGGCGATCCCGGTGCGGCTGCACGTGATGCCGGCGGCCGGCTGGCGGCGGGAGATGTGGTGGGAGGAGAGCCGCCTCCCGTGGGTCGTCCCGTCACCGGCGATGGTCTCGACCACGAGCGCGCTGGTGTATCCGGCGCTCGTGGCGTTCGAGCGCAGCAACCTCTCGGTCGGGCGCGGCACGTCGCTGCCCTTCCAGCGTTTCGGCGCGCCGTGGCTCGACGCCGAGCGCGTGGCCGGGATGCTCAATGACCGCGGACTGTCCGGTGTCCGGTTCCAGGCGGAACGGTTCACCCCGCGGTCGCCCACGGACGGGAAGCACGGTGGCAGGGAAATCCCGGGAGTCCGGATCGTGGTCGAGGACCGCGACCGCGTCCAGGTGGCGCGACTCGGGGCGGCGATCCTCTGGGCGGTGGGGCAAGCGGCGCCGGACTCGCTCGTCATCAACGCGCGCGGGTTCGACCTGCGGTTCGGCTCGCCGGAGGCGCGCGCCACGCTGCTCGAGGGGCGCGACCCGGACGAGGTGATTGACCGGATGCTGGCCGACGTGCACGCGTTCCAACTGCGCGTCCGGCCCTATCTGCTGTACCGCTGATCCGGTTCGCTCGGACCGGGCCGAACGTGTATGCTTCTGTGGATGCACGGTCGCACGCAGGCGCCCTGAAATCCCCGGTCCGGAGGCCACTTCATGTCCCATCGTCGGCATCGCACGCTCGGCGCCGCAGCCGTCGTCCTTGCGGGTGCCCTCCTGAGCTGCGGCCCGTCGCCCGACGCCGGGGTCATCCGCCTCTGGACCGAGGATTTCGAGATCCGCGTGACCTCCGACGTGACACCGCCGCGCTCGCTTGAGCGGATCACGTACACGGTGGTCGTGCGGGACAAGGAGACGCGCGAACCGATTGCCGACGGTGAGGGGCGCATCTTCGCGACCAACGCCGACCGGAAGACGGTCTGGAACGGCTTTACCTACGGGCCCGAGGTGGGCACCTACCGCACCACGATCATCTTCGTGGCTGCCGGCGAGTGGGCGATGGGCGTGCAGTTCCGCCGGGATTCCACCCAGGCACTTCAGCGCACGCTCGACTGGCGCCAGGCCGTCCTCAACGAGGCCCCGCCCGGGGCCTGATCCGTAGCCTTCATTCCACTCCCGCCGATGCGACACTTTCACCGCACCTCGCTCCACCCCGACGCCGTGCTCGCCACCGCCGACGCGTTTTTCCCGACCATCGGCATGCTGCCGGCGGGCGAGGGTCCGGGCGCGCGGACCTACCGCGGCAGCGTCGGCGAGCCCGACGTCGCGTCGCGGCTCGACGTCACCGTCCGGATGGAAGGCGGGCACTACACGTTCGTCGAGGCCCACTCGGACCAGCCCGGGGAGAGCCGGCTGGACCGAAACGTGAAGAAGTTCTTCGTGCAGCTCCATCAGCAGGTCGACCCGACGCACGCGTTCGCCCCGTCGTACTGATGCCTCCCGGGAGAGGCAGCCCGCCGACGCGCGCGTGACCGAGCATCCGAGCCCGCCGTCGCGCGGCCGCGTCCTTGCGATCGGCTGCTTCATGACCTGGATCGGGGGCTTCTCCGGGGCGATGACGGCGGTCCTGCTGTCGAAGATGGTGGCCTGGCTGACCAAGGCGCCGACCTGTGACGGCATTCCGTCGTGCGACTGGTACATTTATGCGGCGGTCGGGGGGGCGCTCGGCGCCCTGACCCTGCCGTGGCTCGTGGTCTCCGCGCTCCGCCGCCCCCCGGCGGACCACGCCGGAACCCCTGACGACAAGATCTGACCGAGGGTAGTGCCGTGGCCCGAGTTGACGTGATCATGCCCCAGATGGGCGAGTCCATTGCGGAAGGCACGCTCGCGCGCTGGCTCAAGAAGGTCGGCGACGAGGTGAAGCGCGACGAGCCGATCTTCGAGATCTCCACGGACAAGGTGGACGCGGAGATCCCGGCGCCGTCGGCCGGCGTGCTCGCGGAGATTCTCGTGACCGAGGGCGTCACGGTGCCGGTGAACGCGATTGTCGCGCGGATCGAGACGGAGAAGGGCGCGGCCTTGGCACCCGCGCCGTCGGCCGCGCCGGCAGCCGCATCGGCACCCGCACCGTCGGCGAAACCGCCGAGCGCATCTGCCGCGCCGACCTCCGCGCGCCCGGCTGGCAACGGCAGTTCGTTCGAGGAGCGGATCCGCACCAAGTCGTCGCCGCTCGTGCGCCGGATGGCCGCCGAGGCCGGCGTGGACATCACCGCGCTCTCGGGGAGCGGCATCGCCGGCCGCGTGACCAAGCGCGACCTCGTGGATTATCTCGAGCAGGGCCCGGGCGCCGGCGTCGTCCGGTCGCCGGGAACGATGCCGGTCGGGCTCCCAGGGGCGCTCATCACCCCGGTCGGGCACCAGGGCGACCCGGTCTTCACCGCCTGGCCCGGCGACACCGTCGAGCCGATGTCGAAAATCCGTCGCCTGACCGCCGACCATATGCGGCAGGCCACGCAGGTGGCGGCCCACGTCACCAGTTTCTTCGAGATTGACCTCACCCGGATCGCCCGGCTGCGCGCGCAGATGCGCGCTGACCTCGAGGCGCAGACCGGCCAGAAGCTGACCTTCCTGCCGTTCATCATCCGCGCGGTGGTCGAGACTCTCCGGCGCCACCCCGTCCTGAATGCGACGGTGAGCGGCACCGACATCATCTTCCGCAAGCGCTACAACATCGGGATCGCGGTGGCGCTCGAGCCGACCGGGCTGATCGTCCCGGTGATCAAGGACGCCGACGGCCTCAACCTGACCGGCGTCCTCCGCAGCGCCAACGACCTCGCCTTGCGCGCGCGCACCAAGAAGCTCAATCCGACCGAGGTGCAGGACGCGACCTTCACCATCACGAATCCCGGCGTCTTTGGGTCGTTGACGGGCACGCCGATCATCCCGGTCGGCACGACCGCGATCCTCTGCCTCGGCGCGATCGAGAAGCGGCCGAAGGTCATCACCGGGCCCGAGGGCGAGGACACGATTGCCATCCGAACCTGTGCCTACTTCTCCATCAGCTTCGACCATCGCGTGGTGGACGGCGCCGATGCCGACCGCTTCATGGCCGACCTCAAGCGGACGCTCGAGTCGGTGACCGACTGATGCCACGCTCCCTGACGATCCATCGCACGGTAGTGCCTCCGCTGGACCGCGCGAAGTTCCTCGAGCGGCTGCGCGCCAAGGACGCCCACTACACGGCGATGGGTTGCCGGTTCTGGGCGTTCGAGGAGCAGGCGCTCGCGGGCGCGTTTGTCGAGTTCTGCGAGGCCGACACCGCCCAGACCCTGACTGCCGCGCACGCGGCCGCGCCGGACCCGATCCTCGACCCGACGCGCATCTACACCATCGTGGAGCTCTCCTGATGCCGACCAGACGCCTCGACCTCGACGGTCGCCTTTGGCAGGTCTATCCCTCCGGCTACCTGACGCAGTACGACGCCGACGAGTTCGGGCTGATCTTCGTGCACGGCGTGGCGGACCGGCGCGAGGTGCGGGTGTGCCGCTACACGCCGTGGGGCACGCGGTCGCGCGAGCAGGCGCTGGCCGAGCTCACCGACGCCGACCTGCGCCGCCTCTTCGAGACCTCGCAGCCGAGCGTCTCCTCGCCTGAGGCCGGCTACGCGCCGTGAGCATCGTCCCGGGGGCGGCGGGCGGCCCCCCCCACGTGGACCTGCACGCGCACTCGACCGCGTCTGACGGGTCCCAGAGTCCGGCCTTTGCCGTCACGGCGGCGCACGCGGCCGGCGTCACCGCATTCGCCCTCACCGACCACGACACGCTGGCGGGCATCGCCGAGGCGCAGCGGACCGCCGACGCGCTCGGCATCCGGCTCGTCCCCGGCGTCGAGCTGAGTGTCCATCAGGGCGCGACCGAGGTGCATCTGCTGGGGCTCCACATCCGCGATGTCGCGCTGTTGCAGGCCGAACTGGAGGTCTATCGCGGTCACCGTCGTTCGCGCGCGGTGGCGATTGTCGCGCGGCTCAACGGGATCGGCGTGCCGCTCACGATGCAGGCGGTGATGGCGATCGCCGGCGACGCCGCGCTCGGGCGCCCCCACGTGGCCAAGGCGCTGATTGCCGGGGGCTTCGTGCGCGATTCGCGCGAGGCGTTCGATCGGTTCCTCGGCGCCGGCCGTCCGGCGTACGTGGACAAGGAGCGGCTGGAGATCGCCGATGGGATCGCGCTGATCCATCGCACGGGCGGGATTGCCGTGCTCGCCCATCCGGGCGCCGAGGGGCGCCGCGAGTGGCTCGAGGCCCTGGTCGCGGTGGGCCTCGACGGGCTCGAGGTGCTCCACCCGAGCCACTCGGCGGACGACCGCCATCGCCTCGGCGCGCTGGCGGACCACCTGGGCCTCGTGCCGAGCGGCGGCTCCGACTGGCACGGCGCGATGCAGGGCGGGCGAACCCTCGGCGCCCTGCAGGTGCCGCTGGCCTGGCTCGACCGGCAGGACGCGCGGGTGCGCGTGGTGCGCGGCGAGGCGGCGGCGTGAGCGCCACGGTGGCATCCAGCCCGGGCCGGGTGGCGCTGGTGACCGGGGCGGGCCAGCGCGTCGGCCGCGTGATTGCCGAGGTGCTCGCCGCGCGCGGGTGGCGGATCGTCGTGCACTACTTCGGCTCTGGAGCCGGCGCGGCGGAGGCCGTGCAGGGCATCGTGCGTGCGGGCGGCGCCGCGGTCGCGCAGCAGGCGGACCTGCGGGATCCGGCCGCAATCGAGCCGCTCGTCGCCGACGCGCAGGCGGCGTTCGGGCGGCTCGACCTGCTCGTGAACTCCGCCGCCGGAATGGTACGGACGCCGGTCGGCACGATGACGGCGGGGACCTTCGACGCCATCGTGGCGCTCAACCTGCGCGCCCCGCTGTTGCTGGCGCAGGCGGCGGCCAAGGTGATGCCGGCCGGGAGCGCGATCGTGAACATCGCCGACCATATGGCCCTCGAGCCCTGGCCGGACTACGCCGTCCACGGCATCGCCAAGGCGGGCGTGATCGCGATGACGCGGCATCTCGCCGCCGCCCTCGCGCCGGCGATCCGGGTGAATGCGGTCGCGCCGGGCTTCGTGCTCGCGCCGGAGGGGAGCGATGCCGCGTTTGCGGCGCGCTTCGCCGCCGACACGCCGCTGAGGCGGCTCGGCGCGCCGCAGGACGTGGCCGAGGCGGTGGCCTACCTCGCCGACGCGGGGTACGTAACCGGCGAGACGCTCTTCGTGGACGGTGGCCGTCGTGTCCGGCCTTGAGGGGTCCGCCCCGCAGGCGTACGGCGACATCGTCGTGGTCGGCGGCGGCTGCTACGGGTCCTACTACGTGCGCCAGCTGCGGCGGGCACGCGAGGCCGGCGCGCTGACCTGGCGGCGGCTGGTCGTCGTGGACCGCAATCCCGACAGTGCGATTGCCGCGGACGCCGAGGGCCTGACGATGGTGACGCGTGAGTGGGGCAGCTTCTTCGCGGAGTATCTCGCCGCGGCCGCGGCCGCCACTGCCGCCGCTGCGGTCGTGACGCACGAGGCGAGCGCCGCCGACGCGATCGTCCCGTCGCCGCTGATGCCGCACCTGATGAGCCACTGGGTGGTGTCGCGCGCCCGCGCGCGGTGGCCGGGACGCGCGCTGCGCCTCCAGCCGCTCGACGGCGCGGTGGACGTGCCGTGGCAGCGCGCCGGCGACGACGGCACGCACTACGTGAGCTTCGCCACCTGGGAGTGTCCGATCAACTGCGTCGAGCCGCGCACCTGTCCGCACACGCGCGGACCGCGCGCGTGGAGTCTGCCGCCCACCATCCGCGCCTTTGTCGAGACCGAGCGGTTGCGGGGACGCCGCCTCGACGGCCCGGCACTCTTTCATTGCGAGCACCGCGCCTATGGTGTCGGGATGTTCGACGTCGCGGCGGTCGTCGCCGCCGATGCCCTCGTGGCGTCCGTCGCGGCGACACGCGCGGCCGAGGTCCTCATCGGCACCGTGTCCCATTGCCACGGCGCGCTCACCGTGCTGGAACTCGCCGCGCCCTGACCCGATTGCTCCCCTGAGGTGGGTTGGTGGCGCGGCCCGTGGTGTCCCCCGTGACCGGCGCCTAGATTGCCTCGACCTGACGACGAAACGGAGCGCGAGTTGGCGACGCACGACTTTGAGGTGGTGATCATCGGCGCCGGACCGGCCGGAATGTGTGCCGGCCTCTACGCCGGCCGCGCGATGCTGCGCGCCGTGGTCCTGGAGCGCGGCTTTCCCGGCGGCGAGCTGCTCAACACCGAGGTCATCGAGGACTACATCGGGTTCGAGCACATCCTCGGCCACGAACTGGCCACCAAGTTCCAGACGCACGCCGAGAAGTTCGGCGCCGAGATCCGTACCTCGACGCCGGTCGTCTCCATCGTGAAGGGCGCCGATGGGACCTTCGCGGTGACCGCCGAGAACGGCGACGTATATCGCGCACCGGCGGTGATCGTGACCGCCGGCGGGACGCCGGTGAAGCTCGGCGTGCCCGGCGAGCTGGAGTACGCGGGCAAGGGGGTCTCGTACTGCGCGATCTGCGACGGCGCCTTCTTCAAGGACCAGACGATCGCCGTCGTCGGCGGCGGCGACGCGGCGTGCGAGGAGGCCGACTTCCTCACGCGCTTTGCCACCAAGGTCCACCTCGTGCATCGGCGCGATGAGTTCCGCGCCTCGAAGATCATCCAGCAGCGCGTCTTCGCGAACCCGAAGATCGAGGTGGTCTGGGACACCGTGGTGGACGAGATTGTCGGCAAGGACGGCCTGATGACGCACGCGCGGGTGCGGAACCTCAAGTCCGGGGCGTCGTCCGACCTTGCCGCGACGGGGATCTTCATCTTTGTCGGATTCACCCCCAACACCGGGATCATCAAGGAGCACGTCACGCACGACGCGACGGGCTATTTGCTCACCGACGCGAGCATGCAGACCTCGGTGCCGGGGCTCTTCGCCGCCGGGGACGTGCGCGTGCAGCTCACCCGGCAGGTCACCACGGCGGTGGGCGACGCGACGACCGCGGCGATCGCGGTCGAGAAGTACCTGACGGCGCGCAAGAATGGCCAGCCGCTGCCGACCGCGGTGCCGATGCTCACCGGGGCGGCGACGGGATGAAGGTCCACGCGCTGACCGTCGGCGCGTTCGAGGAGAACACCTGGTTCCTGCACGACCCGGCGCGCGGTGAGGTGGTGGTGGTGGACCCGGGCGACGAGGCGGCGCGCCTGTGCGCGGAGATTGACCGGCTGGGCGCGCGGGTGACGGCGGTCTGGATCACCCACGGGCACATTGACCACATCGGCGGTCTCGCCGGCGTGAAGGCGGCGTGGCCCGACGCGCCGGTGTACGCGCACCCCGCCGACGCGCCGCTGTTCGAGCACGCGCCGCGGATCGCCGCCGCGTACGGGGTGTCGTTCGACGCGCCCCCGCCACCGGACCGGCCGCTCGGCGAGGGCGACGTCCTCGCGTTCGGCGACCTCGCGTTCGACGTCCTCCACCTGCCGGGTCACGCGCCGGGACACGTGGCGTTCGTCGGCGGCGGCCACTGCTTCAGCGGCGACGTGCTCTTTGCCGGGTCCATCGGGCGCACCGACCTTCCGCTCTGCGATCCGGCGGCGATGGAGCGCTCGCTGGCACGGCTGGCGGCGCTGCCGGAGGGCACCGTGGTGCATCCGGGGCACGGTCCGGAGACGACGCTCGAACGCGAACGGCGGACCAACCCATTCTTGACGGGCGCCGCGCGCATCCTGCAGCGGTAGAGACGCGCCCCGAGCGCGTGACGTGACACTGAGGCGCGGTTCGCGGGTATGGCCCTTGGGCCGCCGTGCGGACCCTTCGGGAACCGCCCGGGTCGAGCTATCTTTCTCGAGTGTCTCCGCCCTTCATCCCTATGCCGCTCATGCCGATCCGCACAATCGCCCTCTCAGGGCTCGCCCTTCTGCTTGCCGGCTGCAACGACGGACTCAGCACTGCGCGCGAGCGGAGCGGATTCGTCGCCGCCGTGGCGCTTGACGCCGGCGGCTCGACCTACGCGATGGAGTACCTCGGGGCGTTCTATCGCTACAATGGCCTCTCGGCTGACTTGGGCGAGCTCGAGACGTGCATCGCCATCCCGTACTCGCCGATTGCACCGCCAATCGCGACCCTGCCCACGATGGAAGCCGGCGAGGGCGTGTACCTCACGCTCTCCGGGCGCGACGACACGCTCCGTGCCAACACCGACCTCGGCATCACTTCGTACTCGCTGGTCGGAGTGAAATCGGTGCCCTACACGCCCGGCGATACGCTGACGCTGACCGTTCCGGGTGACGTGAATGGATTCCCGCCGGCCACCGTCAAGGTCCGTACGGCCGAACCTTTCACCTTCGACCCCGTCGGTAACCCGGCGGACGCCGAGCCCCTGACCGTCACCTGGACGGCAGCGACCGAGCCCGGCTCGACGATCGTCTTCCGTCTGCGCCTCTCGAACACGGCATCACCGGACCCGAACACCGAGATCATCTGCATCTTTGCCGACGACGGGAGCGGCGAGGTCGGCGCGATCTACGCCGACGTCTGGGCGGACGCGGACCCGGCCAGCAAGAGCGTGGCGGTGGAGCGGGTGCGGCAGGGCACGGTGGTCATTGACGAGCGCACCAAGCTGACCGTGAGCTCGTTTTTCGACCAGCCAATCCGACTCGCCACGCCGTGAGTGACGCGACGCGCGTCGAGCGGGACCCCCTCGGCGAGGTCCGGGTCCCGACCGATGCGCTCTACGGCGCGCAGACCGCGCGCGCCGTCGCGAACTTCCCGATCAGCGGGCTGCGACCCGACCCCGGGTTCATTGACGCCGTCGTGCGGATCAAGCGCGCGGCGGCGTCGGTCCACGCGGCCACCGGCCGGCTCGATCGGGCGCTCGCCGATGCGATCATCGCCGCCGCCGACGCGGTGGTGGGCGGCGCGCACCGCGACCACTTCGTCGTGGACGTCTTCCAGGCGGGGGCCGGCACCTCGCTCAACATGAACGTCAACGAGGTGCTGGCGAACCTTGCCAATCGCGCGCTCGGCGCGCCGCTCGGCAGCTACACGCCCGTGCATCCGAACGACCACGTCAACATGGCGCAGTCCACCAACGACGTGATTCCCACGGCCATCCGACTCGCCGCGTTGGGCGCGCTCGTGCCCGCCCTCGCCGGCGTGGACGGATTGGCGGCGACACTGCGGCGCCGCGCGGCCGAGTTCGACGACGTCGTGAAGGCCGGCCGCACGCACCTGCAGGATGCGATGCCGATCCGGCTCGGGCAGGAAATCGGTGCCTGGGCGGGGTCGCTCGAGCGCGGGGCGCGCCGTGTGCGCGACGCCGCCGATTACCTGCTCGATCTCGGGATCGGCGGCACGGCGGTCGGGACCGGCGTCAACGCGCAGCCGGACTACGCCGAGCGGATGGTCGAGGCACTGCGCCCACTCACCGGGCTCCCGGTCCGTCTCGGTGCGGACCGGGTGCAGCTGATGCAAAGTATGGGGGACGCCGCCGGGGTCAGCGCGGCGTGGCGCACGTTGGCGCTCGACCTCGGCAAGATCTCCAGCGACCTGCGGCTGCTCGCCAGCGGACCGCGCACCGGGCTCGACGAGCTGCGGCTCCCCGCCGTCCAACCGGGGTCGAGCATAATGCCGGGAAAGGTCAACCCCAGCATCCCCGAGATGGTCAATCAGGTTGTGTTCCAGGTGATCGGGCACGACGCGACGGTCGCCGCCGCCGCCGAACAGGGGCAGCTCGAGCTGAACGTGATGATGCCCGTGTTGGCGCACAACCTGCTGAGCGAGATCCGGATCCTCGGCAATGCCGCCCGCGTGCTCGACGAGCGGTGCGTCCGCGACCTGCAGGCCAACCCGCCGATGCTCGCCCACTGGGTGGAGCGGTCGGCGGCGCTCGCGACGGCCCTCGCCCCGCGGATTGGGTACGCGGCGGTGGCGGCGCTCACCAAGCGCTCCGTGGACACAGGCGTCCCGATCCGCGACCTCGTGGTCCGCGAGGGCCTCCTCTCGGCGTCCGAAGCCGACGAGCTGCTGGACCTCCGGCGCCTGACGGAACCGGGTGTCCCCGGGGCGGATCGCTAACCGAGTGCCCTTGTCCCGATAGGTCGGCGCGGGACATCTTCCAGTATGCGGATCACCACGTGGGCCGAATACGGCGTCATTTGCGCCCTCCACCTCGCCAAGCGGACGGAGGAGGGGCCGGTGACGGGGCGCGACATCGCGGCGCGGGAGCGCCTCCCCGGTGACTACGTCGAGCAGATCCTGCTCCGGTTGCGACGCGCCGGGATCGTCCAGAGCACGCGCGGGGCCAAGGGCGGGTACGCGCTCGCCCGGACCGCTGAGGAGATCAGCGTACGGGAGATCATCACCGCCGCCGAGCTCGTGACCTTCGACCTCCACTGCGAGACGCATCCCTTGACCGAGGAGCGCTGCGCGCAGTCGTGCGACTGCAGCATCCGGCCGGTCTGGGTGATGTTGCAGAAGCGGATTGACGAGGTGCTCGAGGAGGTCCGGCTTTCCGACCTGCTGGGCAAGGAGTCGGCGGTGCGGCAGCGCGTCGGGCTTCCCGTGCTGCAGGCCTGAGCGGCCGGACGATGGCGCTGCCGTTCACAGCCAGCTGGCGCGCGGCGCGCATCCGGCGCCGTCAGGCGGAGCGCGTGGTGGAACGCCTCCGCCAGGAGCCGGACGAGGCCGACGTGGCGTGGCTGGGGGACGCGGCGGCGAACGGCGATGGCGACCACGCGCGCTGGGAGCTTCGCTACGCGCGTGCCGCCCTCGGCCTCCTGGTCGCGCAGCGCGACGCCTTGGATGACCGGACGGTGGCGGAGATTGCGCGGACGTACACCGACGCGCTGGCCGCCGACCCGCACATCGCGAGCGACCGGCGAGACCTCGCCGAACGGCAGTTCAACGAGCGCCTGATGGCGTACCGCGAGGCGCTCCAGGTGCGCGGCGGTCCGGTCTCGGCGCCCGACGCGGTGGGGCGGTGCCTGCTCGCCTTCGCGAGCGACGGCGCGCGGACGGCCGGCGCGCCGCTCGCCTACGCCATCGAACTCCTGGAGCGCTATGCCGACGAGGCCGCCGCCGTCCTGCGCGAGGCCTACGGCGAGGCGCGGCTTCCCGAGGACGTGCCGCCGTCGGTCCTCCGACAGGGCTGACGCGCCGGCCCGTCCCCCGCGGTTCAGAGTGCCGAAGGGGGGACTCGAACCCCCACGGGCTTACGCCCACTGCGCCCTGAACGCAGCGCGTCTACCAATTCCACCACTTCGGCCGAGAGCCGGAACGTATTGGGCACGGATACCCAAGTCAACGCTCGGTCGTCATCCTTATTGCAGCCGATGAAGACGCCAACGCCCGACGACGCGATCGTGCCGATCGCCCGGAACAAGCGCGCCCGCCACGACTACGAAATACTCGAGACGTGGGAGGCGGGCCTCGTGCTGACCGGGACCGAAGTGAAGTCGCTGCGGGACGGGCGCGCGCAGATCACCGACGCGTACGGCGTCGTCAAGGCTGGCGAGGTCTGGCTGCTCAACGCGCACATCGCGCCGTATGCGATGGGCAACATCTGGAACCACGATCCGCTCAGGACGCGCAAGCTGCTGCTGCATCAGAAGGAGATCCGGCAGATGATCGGCGCGGTGGAGCGGAAAGGACTGACGCTCGTGGCACTCGACCTCTATTTCAAGCACGGACGCGCGAAGGTGCGGATCGGCCTGGGCCGCGGCAAGAAGCTGCACGACAAGCGCGCCGACCTGAAGGAGCGCGATGCCGCCCGCGAGATGCAGCGCGCGCTGCGGGTGACGCGATGAGCGCGCGGGCACGGGTCCTGTTGGCGGCGAGTGCGCTCGTCCTCCTGTCGCCCGCCGCCTCCCCCGCCGCGTCGGCCGCCGCGTCGGCGAACGCGCCGCCGGGGGACGTCATCCGCGTGAAGGGCGTCGCCGGCGACACGGTCGTCACCCTCGTCCCGACGCCCGCCGGCGGGATGGTGTCGCTCGAGCTGATGGCGCGACTCCTCGGCGGCACCGTGGAGCCGAGCGGCACCGGCCAGTGGCGGCTCGCGCTCTACGGCGCGGCGATTGACCTGCACGCCGGGACGCCGTTCGCCGGCTACAACGGCTTCGTGCTGCCGCTCCTCGAGGCGACGCGCGTCGTGGACGGCGCGCCGTACGTCACGCTCCAGCTCTTCAGCGAGATCATCCCGCGATTCGGGATCGGGATCCTGTGGGACCGGACGCGGTGGGAAGTGCGCCTCTTCCAGGGAATTGCGCGCCGCACCGGTCCGGTCGTCGCCGAACGACTGGCGGCGGCCACGCCCGTCAGCGCGGTCAGCGCGGTCAGCGCGACCGGGACGGCCGGCGCGGTCGTCCCGCTGTCCAGTGCGCCGCGCCGACCGGGCGCCAACGGCCTCTACCGCTCCTACACGGTCGCGGTGGACGCCGGCCACGGCGGCAACGACCCCGGGAATCCCGGCGTGGTCCTCGACGGCCGGCGGGTCAACGAGTCGCGCCTCACGCTCGCGATCGCGCTCAAGCTCGAACACGCGCTGCGGACGCGGGGCGTCAACGTCGTGATGACCCGGCGCACCGACACGCTCGTGGCACGCGACGACCGCGGACGGATCGCCAATGCGCGCAAGGCGGACCTCTTCGTCTCCATCCACACCAACGCCGCCAACCCGGCGTGGCGGAACGGCTCCGCCGTGCGTGGGTTCGAGACGTATTACCTCTCCACCGCGCGGACCGAGGACGAACGGCGCGTCGCCGAGATGGAGAACGACGTGGTGCGCTTTGAGACCGCCACCGAGGTCGAGAAGGGGGACCCGCTCTCGTTCATCCTCAACGACCTCGCGCAGAACGAGCACCTGCGCGAATCGAGCGACCTTGCGCAGGTGATCCAGAACCGACTCGAAGCCCCGCATCCGGGCCCGAACCGTGGCGTCAAGCAGGCGGGCTTCGCGGTGCTCGCGCGCGCCTATATGCCGGCGGTGCTCGTGGAGGTCGGGTTTGGCACCAACCCGGCCGAGGCGCGCTGGATGGCGAGCAACGCCGGGCAGCAGGCGCTGGCGCTGGCGATTGCCGACGCGGTGGTGGAGTACCTCCAGCACTACGAACGTCGCACGCGCGCGGCGCCCTGATGGGTCGCGCCGCCCTCGACGTCACGGCCGCCGGGATCACCTTCCAGAATCCAGTACTCCTCGCGGCGGGGACCGCGGCCTACGGCCGCGAGATTGCCGACGTGATGCCGCTCGAACTGCTCGGGGGCTTCGTCACCAAGGCCGTCAGTCTCGAGCCGCGCCCGGGCGCGCCGGCGCCGCGGGTCGCCGACTTCGACGGCGGGATGATCAATGCGGTGGGGTTGGCGAATCCCGGCGTGGAGTCGGTGCTCGCTGAGGATCTGCCGTGGCTCGCGGCCCACGTGCGACGCCCTCGCGTGCTGGTCAACGTGGTCGGCCGCGAGGCGGCGGACTTCGGCGCGGTGATCGGGCGGCTCGATCAGTCGGCCGGCTTCGAGGGCTACGAACTCAACGTGAGTTGCCCGAACGTGAAGCAGGGGGGGATGGAGTTTGGCGCCGACCCGTCCGCGCTGTCGGCCGTTGTGCGGGGGGCGCGGGCGGCCACCAAGCGCCCGCTCTTCGTCAAGCTGTCGCCGACGCTCGCCGACCTCGGCGACACGGCGCGGCGCGCCGTGGACGCCGGCGCCGACGGCATCACCGTGATCAACACGATTCCCGGCTTGGTGATTGATGTCGAGCGGCGTCGGCCGGTGCTCGGGTTCGGTTCGGGCGGGGTGAGCGGCGCGGGCCTGCTCGCGGTCGGCGTGCTCGCAGTCGCCCGCGTACGGAAGGCCGTGGACGTCCCGATCATCGGCGCCGGAGGCGCCCAACAGGCGACCGACGTCCTGCAGTTCCTGATGGCCGGGGCGAGCGCGGTGGCGATCGGCACGGCTGCGCTCGCCGACCCGCGCCTCCCGGCGCGGGTCGTGCGCGACCTGCACCGGTGGTGCGACGCGCGCGGGATTGCGCGGCTCGCGGACCTCATTGGCACCCTGGAGTGGCCGGCGTGAAACCCCCGAGCGGCGGCGAGGCGGCGCTCCGCAAGCGACCGCGCGGTCAACCGCGCGCGCAACCGATCATCGCGCTGGACGTGCCGACGCTCGCTGCGGCGCGCGAGTTGATCGCGCGACTCGGCCCCGACGCCGACTACGTGAAAGTCGGCCTTGAGCTCTTTACCGCCGAGGGGCCGACGGTCGTCGAGTGGCTGCTTGGCGACGGCCGTCGGGTCTTCCTCGACCTCAAGCTGCACGATATCCCCAACACGGTGCGCGCCGCCGCCCGCAGCGCGGCGGCGATGGGCGTCTCGCTGCTCACGGTCCACGGCTACGGCGGCGCGCCGATGGTGGACGCGGCGGTCGAGGGGGCAGGGAGCGCCACCGGGGTGATGGTCGTCACGGTCCTCACCAGCTTCGATGCGGCGGCGCTCGGCGTCGCCCTCGGCCGCGACGCGCCGGAGCTGGGGAGTGAGGTGCTTCGCCTCGCCGGCGTGGCGCGCGCGGCGGGGGCGCACGGGATTGTCTGCTCCGGCCAGGAGGTGCGGGTGGTGCGGACGACCCACCCCACGCTGGCCCCGCTGGTGCCGGGGATCCGGCTGGCCGGCGGCGCCGCGCACGACCAGGCGCGGGTGACGACTCCCGAGCGGGCCGCCGAGGACGGGGCGGCGTACCTGGTGATCGGGCGGGCGGTGACCGCCGCCGCCGATCCGGCGGCGGAACTCGCGCGGGTCATCGCCGCCCTGCGATAGCAGGAGTCGCGGGGCGCCGGGCGCCCCTCGGTACACGTCAGTCACGCCCCTTGTGTCAAGGGCTTCGTCCGACTATCCTGCGGGTCTGCCCTAAACTGGCGTCAGTTCAGCAGTTCCGTTCCCGCGCCCGGCCAAGAACCCCCTGTGGAGTCCCCGTGAAAGTCCGTAGCAGTGTCAAGCCGATCTGCGAGCATTGCAAGGTGGTGAAGCGCGCCGGCGTCACGCGCGTCATCTGCAAGCGCAATCCCAAGCACAAGCAGCGTCAGGGGTAATCGACCATGGCCCGTATTTCCGGCGTGGACCTGCCGCGCGACAAGAAGGTCGAGATCGGCCTGACGTACATCTATGGGATTGGCCGCGTGCTCGCGCGCCGCATCCTCGCGGCGACCGGCGTCTCCGCCGACCTCCGCATCCGTGACCTCTCCGACGCCGACGTCAACAAGCTGCGGCAGGAGATCGAGAAGCTCTACCGGGTCGAGGGCGCGCTGCGCACCGAGATCGCGATGAACATCAAGCGCTTGATGGACATCGGCTCGTACCGGGGCGTTCGTCACCGGCGCGGGTTGCCGGTCCGCGGGCAGCGTACCCACACCAACGCCCGCACGAAGAAGGGGCCGCGCCGCGCGATCGCGGGCAAGAAGAAGGTCACCAAGTAATGGCCATCGGGAAGAAGACGAAGCGCGTCGTGGACGCCGAGGGCGTGGCCCACGTGAACGCGACCTTCAACAACACGCTCATCACGATCACCGACGCGCACGGCAACGCCGTGTCGTGGGGCTCGGCCGGCAAGGCCGGGTTCAAGGGGTCGAAGAAGTCCACGCCCTTCGCGGCGACGGTCGCCGCCGAGCAGTGTGCGCGCGAGGCGATGACCGCCGGCGTACGCCGCGTCCACGTGCGGGTGCAGGGGCCCGGGTCGGGTCGCGAGTCGGCCATCCAGGCCCTCGCCGCCGCCGGGCTCCAGGTCAAGTCCATCAAGGACGTGACGCCCATTCCGCACAACGGTTGCCGGCCGCCCAAGCGCCGGAGGGTCTGAGCCATGCGATACACCGGTCCCAGCTGCCGGCAATGCCGGCGTGAAGGCACCAAGCTTTTCCTCAAGGGCACCAAGTGTTTCACCGAGAAGTGCCCGGTGGAGCGACGCCCCTACGCGCCTGGCGCACACGGCCCGCAGGGCACGACCCGCCGCCGCAAGGTGAGCGAGTACGCCAAGCAGCTCCGCGAGAAGCAGAAGATCAAGCGCATCTACGGCGTGACCGAGCGGCAGTTTCGCAACACGTTCGAGAAGGTGTCCACGCTCCCGGGCATCACCGGCCACAACCTCCTCGCCGCGCTCGAGAGCCGGCTGGACAACATGGTCTACCGGATGGGCTTCGCCGCCAGCCGCAAGGCGGCGCGCCAGCTGATCCGCCACCGGCACGTCGAGGTGAACGGGAAGTCGGTGGACATCCCGAGCTACCTGGTGCAGCCGGGGCAGGAGATCCGGATGCGGCAGCAGTCGCGCGAGCTGGTGATCGTGAAGGACGCGCTGGAGATCGCCGCCCGCGGCGCGACGCCGACCTGGCTCGCGGTGGACAAGGACACGTTCTCCGGCCGGATGCTCGAGAAGCCGCAGCGGGCGATGATCCCGATCGCGGCGCAGGAACAGTTGGTCGTGGAGTTGTACAGCAAGTAAGGCAGGTATCAGGTGTCAGGTGTCAGGGATCAGGGCCGCGCCTGAACGGGCGCGGCCCTGAAACCTGAATCCTGAATCCTGCAGTTGACCCGGTTCCCTGACAACCGAACGAACGTGCCGCGCGTCAGGGGCGGGGCACGGCGTCGGTGGCGCGTTTCGCCATCGTGACTTTCACTTTCCAAGGATCCCATCCGATGTCGCACACGATTGATCTCCGCGGCCTGGTCCGCCCGCAGCTTGTCGAGATGACGAAGCGCGAGGACCTCACCAACCTCGCGGAATTCCGCCTCCAGCCGCTCGAGCGGGGCTACGGCCACACGCTCGGCAACTCGATGCGCCGCATGCTGCTCTCGTCGCTCCGCGGCGCGGCGGTGTGGGGCTTCCGCATTGACGGCGTGCTGCACGAACACCAGACCATCCAGGGCGTCGTCGAGGACGTCCACCAGATCATCGCCAACCTGAAGACGCTGACGCTGGCGCTCGACGAGGATGTCGAGGATGCGATCCTCCGGCTGAAGGTCACCAAGGCGGGCGCCGTCACGGCCGGCCAGCTGGAAGGCGCCGGCGGCGTGACCGTCGTCAATCCGGCGCACCACCTCTTCACGCTCCAGGACGAGCGCGACCTCTCGGTCGAGCTCTACGTCAACAAGGGGCGCGGCTACGTCGAGGCGGACCAGCATCCATTCGACCGCTCGCTCCCGGTGGACCTCGTCCGCATTGACGCGATCTACTCGCCGGTCAAGCGCGCCAACTTCGCGGTCGCCGAGACGCGCGTCGGCCAGCGCACCGACTACGACCGCCTCACGCTGACGGTCGAGACCAACGGCACCATCTCGCCCGAGCAGGCGGTCAGCTACGCGGCGGCGCTCGCGCAGACGCACTTCCAGTACTTCGCCGGCTTCGGGTCGCACACCGCCGCGGCGGTCGCGGTGCCCGGCGCCGAGGGGAGCTCGGATGCGGCCCGCCTCGCCGAGCTGCTCCGCACGCCGATTGACGATCTCCACCTGTCCGTCCGCTCGGTCAACTCGCTCAAGAACTCGAGCATCCGCTCGCTCGGCGACCTCGTCCGGCAGACCGAGACGCAGATCCTGCAGGTCAAGAATTTCGGCAAGAAGTCCCTCCAGGAGATCGCCGACCTCCTCGAGAAGGAAGGACTCAATTTCGGGATGCGGTTCGAGGAGTCGCCGGATGGCGTGCGCGTGGCCGATTGGGGCACGCCGCCGAGCCGCGCCGCCGCGAACGCGCCCGACGACGAAGAAGAGGAGTAGGACCGATGCGTCATCGCAAGGCTGGGCGGAGTCTCCGCCGCACCTCAGAACAGCGGCTCGCGCTGCTGCGGAATCTCGCCACCTCGCTCATCGAGCAGGGGGCAATCGAGACCACCGAAGCCAAGGCCAAGGAGCTGCGGCCCTTCGTCGAGCGCCTGATCACCAAGGCGCGCACGGGGACCCTGCATTCCCGCCGCCTCGCCGGCCGGCACGTGCAGAAGCGCGATGCCGCCGACAAGCTCTTCCAGGAACTCGGCCCGAAGTTCGCCAAGCGCCAGGGCGGGTACACCCGGATCCTCAAGACCGGTCACCGCAAGGGTGACGGCGCCGACATGGCGCGCATCGAACTCCTGGAGGGCTGACCGATGGCCATCCAGCGCAATCGCTGCTACGTCTGCGAGAAGGGCGTCGCCTTTGGGAACAACCGCTCGCACGCCAACAACGCCACGCGCCGCACCTGGAAGCCCAACCTCCAGGTGGCCCGCGTCGTCGAAGGCGACAAGATCGTGAAGATCAAGGTCTGCACGCGCTGCCTCAACGCGGGCAAGATCAAGCGCGCGCCGCGCGGGGCTGTCGCTGCGATCTGACGATCGTGGCGGTCTGATCGGTCCTGACGGGGGGAGCGTGCCAACGCTCTCCCCGTTCTAACTTCAGGTTTCTGGTGTCAGGTGTCAGGTGTCAGGTGTCAGGTGTCAGGTGTCAGGTGTCTGGTGTCAGGCACTACGCGAAGCTCTGCGGGTTGTTCCTGATACCTGATACCTGACACCTGACACCTGACACCTGACACCTGACACCTGACACCTGACACCTGACACCTGTTTCTCAACCTCGAAGCCAGTCCCACGATGAAAACCGCCCTCATCACCGGCATCACCGGCCAAGACGGATCCTACCTCGCCGAGCTCCTGCTCGAGAAAGGGTATCGCGTCGTTGGGATCGTACGGCGCTCTTCGACAACGCCCTACGAGCGGATCGCACACTTGGTGGACCGCATCGAGCTCCTCTCGGCCGACCTGCTCGACCAGACGTCGCTGATGGACGCGATTGCCGACGTGAAGCCGGACGAGCTCTACAACCTCGCCGCCCAGTCGTTCGTCGCCACGTCGTGGACGCAGCCGGTGCTCACCGGCGAGTTCACCGCGCTCGGCGTCACGCGGCTCCTCGAGGCGGTGCGGCGGACGGTTCCCAAGGCGCGCTTCTACCAGGCGTCGTCGTCCGAGATGTTCGGCAAGGTGCAGGAGACGCCGCAGAAGGAGTCCACGCCGTTCTATCCGCGCTCGCCCTATGGCGTGGCGAAGGTCTACGGCCATTGGATCACGGTGAACTATCGCGAGTCGTTCGGGCTCTACGCGGTGAGCGGGATCCTCTTCAACCACGAGTCACCGCGCCGCGGGCTCGAGTTCGTCACGCGCAAGGTCACCGACGCGGTCGCCCGCATCAAGCTCGGCCTCGCCGACGAGGTGCGCCTCGGCACGCTCGACGCGCGCCGCGACTGGGGCTACGCCGGCGACTTCGTGGACGCGATGTGGCGGATGCTCCAGCCCGACACGCCGCAGGACTACGTGATCGGCACCGGCGAGACCTGGTCGGTCCGCCAACTCTGCGAGGAGGCCTTCTCCTACGCCGACCTCGACTGGAAGCGCTACGTGAAGCAGGACCCCCGCTTCAACCGGCCCGCCGAGGTGGAGTCGCTGGTGGCCGACCCGTCGCGCGCCCGGCGAGAGCTCGGCTGGGAGCCGAAGGTCCGGTTCCGGGAGCTGGTGCGGATGATGGTGGATTCCGACCTCGCGGCGCACCGCGCGACCGCCGCGCGCTGACGTGCGCGCCCTCGTCACCGGTGCCGGCGGGTTCGTCGGGCAGTGGCTCTGCCGCGCACTCCTCGCCGAGGGGTGGGAGGTCAGCGGGACCACCTTGGGGCCACCGCCCGAGCCGGGGACGCTCACCGCGGAGCAGCTGCGCGCCGTCAGCTGGCGCGCCTTCGACCTCCGCGCCGACGCCGAGCGCCGGACGCACGCCGCCTTCGTCGAGCGGCAGCGTCCGGACGCCATCTTCCACCTCGCCGGGGTGTCGTTCGTGCCGGAGGCGGGGCACGACCCCGACGCGGCGTTCGAGACGAATGTCGGCGCGATGGTCAGTCTCCTCACGCCGCTCGCCGCCGCCCGTGCCGCCGGCACGCTCGACCCGGTGGTGCTGGTGGTCGGGAGCGCCGAGCAGTATGGGCGTCACGAGGCGGCCGAGCTTCCGCTGACCGAACGGCACGCGTGTCGGCCGCGAACGTTCTACGCCGCCACCAAGGTCGCCCAGGAGGCGTTCGCCCTCGCCGCACACCGCGCCGACGGGCTGCGCGTCGTCGCCACGCGGTCGTTCAATCACTCGGGCCGAGGGCAGGCGCCGCAGTTCCTCCTGCCGGCGCTCGTCGCGCGCGCGGTCGCCGCGCGCCAGGCGCCCGGGCGGTCCGTGGCGATCGGCAACACCGAGGTCGTCCGCGATTTCCTCCACGTGGAGGACGTGACCGCCGCGTATATTCAGCTGGTCGCGCACGGCACGCCGGGCGAGGTCTACAACGTCTGCAGCGGGAGTGGGGTGACGGTCGGGGAACTGGCCGCCGAGGTGCTCGCGCGCGCCGGCGTCACGGCGTCCCTTGCGCCCGACCCGGCGCTGCAGCGCGCGGTGGATGTCCCGGCGCTCGTGGGCGACGCCGCCAAGCTCCGCGCGGCGACGGGGTGGACTCCCCGCCGCACGCGCGCCGACATCATTGACGACCTCCTCGATGCCGCGTCGTAACGACATCCATCGCATCCTGCTCATCGGTTCCGGCCCGATCGTCATCGGGCAGGGTGCCGAGTTCGATTACTCCGGCACCCAGGCCGCCAAGGCCCTCCGCGACGACGGGTACGAGGTAATCCTCGTCAACTCGAATCCGGCGACGATCATGACGGACCCCGAGATCGCCGACCGCACCTACATCGAGCCGGTGACGCCCGAGTTCGTCGAGCTGATCATCGAGCGCGAGCGGCCCGACGCCCTCCTCCCGACGATGGGCGGCCAGACCGCCCTCAACGTCGCGATGACGCTGCACGAGCGCGGCGTCCTCGCCAAGCACGGCGTCGAGCTGATCGGCGCCAACGCGCGGGCAATCGCCGTCGCCGAGGACCGCAAGCTCTTTGGCGAGGCGATGGCGCGGATCGGGCTCAAGTGCCCCGAGGGGCGGATCGCGACGACCTGGCCGGAGGCGCTCGACGTCGCCGAGTGGACGGGGTTCCCGGCGATCATCCGTCCGGCCTTCACGCTCGGCGGCTCCGGCGGCGGCATCGCCTATAACCGGGAGGAGTACGAGCAAATCGTCCGCCGCGGCCTCGACGAGTCGCCGATCTCGCAGGTGCTGATCGAGCGCTCGCTGATCGGGTGGAAGGAGTACGAGCTCGAGGTGATGCGCGACTCGGCCGACAACGTCGTCATCATCTGCTCGATCGAGAACATTGATCCGATGGGCGTGCATACCGGCGATTCCGTCACCGTCGCGCCGGCGATGACGTTGTCGGACCGCGAATACCAGACCATGCGCGACGCGGCCATCCAGGTGATCCGCGAGATCGGCGTGGCGGCGGGCGGGTGCAACATCCAGTTCGCCGTAAATCCCGCGGATGGCGAGATGGTCGTCATCGAGATGAACCCCCGCGTCTCGCGCTCGTCGGCGCTGGCGTCCAAGGCCACCGGCTTCGCGATTGCGCGCATCGGGACCAAGCTCGCCGTCGGGTATCACCTCGACGAGATCCCCAACGACATCACCAAGACGACGCCGGCGAGCTTCGAGCCGGTGCTCGACTACGTCGTGGTGAAGGTGCCGCGCTTCGCGTTCGAGAAGTTCCCCGGGGCCAACCCGAACCTGACGACGCAGATGAAGTCGGTCGGCGAGTCCATGGCGATCGGGCGCACGTTCAAGGAGGCGTTCCAGAAGGGGCTGCGGGCGCTCGAGACGGGGCGGCCGGGATGGAGCGTCGGCGCGCGTCCGGCGGACGACCGAGTCGCCGACGACTCCCTCGATGCCGTCCGCACCGCGCTCGCCGTGCCGGTGCCGGAGCGCGTCTTCCAGATCAAGCGCGCGCTGGTCCTCGGGATGACGGTCGAGGAGATCCACCGGCGGACCGGCGTGGACCCCTGGTTCCTCCACCAGTTCGCCGAGCTGCTGGACGCCGAGCGCGCGTTTGCCTCGCTCACGACGCCCGACGCGCGCGCCGTGCGCCGGATGAAGCGGATGGGCTTCTCCGACCGGCAACTCGGCGCGCTCCGCGGCGAGAGCGAGCAGGCCGCACGCGAGCGGCGCTGGGGGTTCGACATCCGCCCCGCGTACAAGATGGTGGATACCTGTGCCGGCGAGTTCCCGTCGAATACGCCGTACCTCTACTCGTCGTACGACGAGGAATCGGAGTCGCCGCGTTCGGGCCGCAAGTCGGTGGTGATCCTCGGCAGCGGGCCGAACCGGATCGGGCAGGGGGTCGAGTTCGACTACTGCTGCGTGCGCGCGGCGATGGCGCTCCGCGAGGCCGGCTACGAGACCATCATGGTCAACTCGAATCCGGAGACCGTCTCGACCGACTACGACACCTCGGACAAGCTCTACTTCGAGCCGCTGACCTTCGAGGACGTCCTCGAGATCGTCGAGCGCGAGCAGCCGGTGGGGGTGATCGTCCAGCTCGGGGGCCAGACGCCGCTCAAGCTGGTGAAGCCGCTCGAGGCCGCGGGGGTGCGCATCCTTGGGACGTCGCCGGAGGCGATTGACATCGCCGAGGACCGTCGGCGGTTCGAGGAGCTGGCGCGCGGGCTCGGCGTGCAGCAGCCGCCCAACGGGACGGCGACGAGCGTCGAGCAGGCCGTCGTGATCGCCGACCGGATTGGCTACCCGGTGCTCCTGCGGCCGAGCTACGTGCTCGGTGGCCGGGCGATGGAGATCGTCTATGACGAGCCGTCGCTCCGCGACTACTTTGGGCGCGCCGTCCGCGTCTCCGAGGACCGGCCGGTGCTGGTGGACGCCTTCCTGGAGGATGCCTTCGAGGCCGACGTGGACGCGATCTCGGATGGCACGATGACCGTGATCGGCGGGGTGATGGAGCACATCGAGGACGCGGGAATCCACTCCGGGGACTCGGCCTGCGTGCTGCCGCCCTACCTGATCTCGATGGAGCATCAGGACGAGATGCGCCGGCACACGGTGGCGTTCGCCAAGGCGCTCGGCGTCGTCGGGTTGATCAACGTGCAATACGCGCTGAAGGATGGCGTGGTCTACGTGCTCGAGGTGAATCCGCGCGCGTCGCGGACGATCCCGTTCGTGTCAAAGGCCATCGGCCGGCCCCTCGCCTCGCTGGCGGCGCGCGTGATGCTCGGCGAGTCGCTCGGCGCCCTCGGCTTCACCGAGGAGATCGTGGCGCCGTACGTGAGCGTCAAGGAGGCGGTGTTCCCGTTCGCGAAGTTCCGCGAGTTCGACCCGATCCTCGGGCCGGAGATGCGCTCGACCGGCGAGGTGATGGGGATCAGCGACACCTTCGGCACGGCGTTCGCCAAGGCGCAACTGGCGGCGGGGAACGGACTGCCGCGGGAGGGGCGTCTGATGCTGACGGTGAACGACCACGACAAGGCCGAGGCGGCGGGGATCGCGACGCGGTTCGCGGCGATGGGATTCGGGCTGGTGGCCACCGAGGGCACGGCGCGCTATCTCGAGGGGCAGGGGGTGGCGGCCGAGCGGGTCTTCAAGGTGAGCGCGGGGCGGCCCAACGGCATTGACCTGATGGTGAACGGGAGCCTGCAGCTGCTGATCAACACGCCGCTGGGCAAGCGGGCGCAGAAGGACGATTATTCGCTCCGGCAGGCGGCGATTGCGCACCGCGTGCCGTACACCACCACGCTCTCCGCGGCGAGTGCGGCCTGCGACGCGATCGAGTCCATGCGGACCCGGCCGGCGACGGTGCGGTCGCTGCAGGAGTGGCAGGAGACGATTGGATGACCGACTACTTCGTGCACGAATCCAGTTTCGTCGATGCCGGCGCGCAGGTCGGCAAGGGCACGAAGATTTGGCACTTTTGCCACGTGATGCCGGGGGCCGTGATCGGCGAGGCCTGCTCACTCGGGCAGAACGTCGTGGTGATGAACGGCGTCAAGCTCGGACGGAACGTCAAGGTGCAGAACAACGTGTCCATCTACGAGGGCGTCGAGCTCGAGGACGATGTATTCTGCGGGCCCTCGATGGTGTTCACGAACGTGATGAATCCGCGAAGTCACGTCGTCCGGAAGCACGAGTACCAGCGCACGCTCGTCCGGCGCGGGGCCAGCATCGGCGCGAATGCGACAATCGTCTGCGGCGTGACCCTCGGGGAGTATGCGTTCGTGGGGGCGGGGGCGGTCATCACGCGGGACGTGGTCCCGTATGCGATGATGGCTGGGGTGCCGGCGCGGCGGATTGGATGGATGTGCAGGTGTGGCGAGAAACTTCCGGCGCCCGCGGCCGGACGCTACACCTGTGGCTCGTGCGGCGCGACGTATGCGGAGACGAAGTGGGGAATCGAACCTCTTGCGGGAGCCAGGCCGTGACGGCGAAGCAGAACTTTCGGGTCGCATTCGTCGGGTGCGGCCGCATCAGCGGGAATCACTTCGAGGCGCTGTCGCGGATCGAGGGTCTCTCCCTCGTCGCCGTCTGCGACGTCGTCGAGGAGCGGGCGCAAGCGGCCGGCGAGAAGTGGGGCGTTCCGTGGTTCAAGAGCCAGGAGAAGATGCTCGCGGACGTCCCCTGCGACGTGGTGTCGATCGCCACGCCCTCGGGCCTGCACCCCGCGCACGGCGTGCTGGCCGCGAAGGCCGGGAAGCACGTGGTGTCCGAGAAGCCGATGGCAATCTCGCTGGCGTCTGCCGATGCGCTGGTGGCGGCGTGCGACGCGGCCGGAGTGCACCTCTTCGTCGTCAAACAGAACCGACTGAACCCGTCGGTGCAGCTCCTGCGCCGCGCCATCGAGAAAGGGCGGTTCGGCCGGATCTTCATGGTGAACGCGACGGTGCGATGGGCGCGTCCCCAGGAGTATTACGACCAGGCGCCTTGGCGCGGGACGTGGGAGTTCGACGGCGGGGCGTTCATGAATCAGGCCTCGCACTACGTGGATCTCGTGCAATGGCTCGTCGGCCCCGTCGAGAGTGTGATGGCGAAGACCGCCACGATGGCCCGACGGATTGAGGCCGAGGATAGCGGCGCGGCGATCCTCCGATTTCGGAACGGGGCGATCGGGGTGATGGAGGTCACGATGCTGACCTATCCGAGGAACTATGAAGGATCAATTACGATCATCGGGGAGCGTGGGACCGCCCGCCTCGGCGGCACGGCGGTGAACCGAATCGAGCACTGGCAGTTTGCCGACTACGATGACGACGACAAGCTGATCGAGGCGTCGAGCACGACCCCGGGTTCCGTCTACGGCTTCGGCCACGAGCCCTACTACCGGAACGTCCTGAAGGTGCTTCGCGGCGAAGCCAGCCCCGACACCGACGGGCGAGGCGGGCGGAAATCGCTCGAGCTGATCCTCGGCATCTACGAGTCGGCGAAGACCGGGCGGGAAGTCCCGCTCCCCCTGGCGAGCGGGCGCTAGGGCGGCCACTGCCCCGAAGGGGGCGGAACGACGTGCATTCGTTGACTATGTCGCTGCCCCCGGCGAACTTACATAGCTCGACAGGAACCCTTTCCGGCCATCCGGCCTCTTTCGACCCGCCCCGACCCAGATGGCCGTCCCGCTGCTCGATCTCAAGGCCCAGCACTCCACGATCCGTGACGCGGTCGTGCGGTCAATGCTGCAGGTCGTTGACGACCAGGCCTTCATCCTCGGCGCGCCGGTGGTGGAGCTCGAGCGTGCGGTTGCCGAGCTTTCGCACACCAAGTACGCCGTCGGCTGCGCCAACGGCACCGACGCGATCCTCATCGCGATGCGCGCCCTGGACATCGGCCGCGGCGACGAGGTCGTCACCACGCCCTTCACCTTCTTCGCGACCGCGGGCACGATCCACAACGTCGGCGCGACGCCGGTCTTCGTGGACATTGACCCGAAGACCTTCAACATCCGCCCCGACCTCGCGGCGGCGGCGGTGACCACGAAGACCAAGGCCGTGATCCCGGTGGACCTCTTCGGGCAGATCGCGCCGCTCGAGGAGATCCGTCGCCTCCTCCCCGCGATGCCGATCATCGAGGACGCCGCGCAGAGCATCGGCGCGCGCCGCAAGGTCGGCGGCCGGTGGACGATGGCCGGCGAGGCCGCGACAATCGGCACCTTCTCGTTCTTCCCATCCAAGAACCTCGGCGGCTACGGCGATGGCGGGATGATCGTCACGCAGGACGAGACGCTCTTCAAGCGGCTGATGCGGCTGCGCACGCACGGGTCGGTGCAGACCTACCTGCACGAGGAGGTCGGGTACAACTCGCGGCTCGACGCGCTGCAGGCCGTGGTGCTCTCGGCCAAGCTCCCCCACCTCGCCGCGTGGAGCGCGAAGCGGCGCGAGAACGCCGCCTACTACTCGGCGGCCTTCGCCGGCGTGGACGGGATCACCACGCCGTACATTGACCCGGCCAACGAGTCAATCTTCAACCAATACACCATCCGCGTCGCGAGGCGCGATGCGCTGAAGGACCACCTCAAGGCGAAGGGGATCGGCCACTCGGTCTACTATCCGCTGCCGCTCCACCTCCAGCCCTGCTTTGCCCACCTCGGGTATAAGGCGGGGAGTTGTCCGGAGGCCGAGCGCGCGTCGCACGAGGTCGTGTCGCTCCCGGTCTATCCGGAGCTCACCCGCGCCCAACTGGACGAGGTGGTCACCGCCGTGCGAGGGTTTTTCGGCACATGAGCAAGAAGCGCGAGCTGCTGAAGAAGATCGAGACCCGCACGGCGACGAGCGCCGTGGTCGGCCTCGGCTACGTGGGACTTCCCCTCGCGATGGAGTTGTGCGAGGCGGGGTTCACGGTGGTCGGCCACGACGTGAGCGAGCGCGTCGTCGCGCTGCTGATGCGCGGCGAATCGCACATCCAGGACGTACCGGCCGCCACGGTGGCGCGGCACGTGGCGTCCGGCGCGTTCAAGGCGACCATTGACCCGGGTGTCCTGGCCACGGCCGACACGGTCTCGATTGCCGTGCCGACCCCGCTGGCCAAGACGCGCGACCCGGATATGTCGTACGTGCTGGCGGCGGCGGCGACGGTCGCCGCGCACGCCCACCCGGGGATGTTGATCGTGCTGGAGAGCACCACGTATCCGGGCACGACGCGCGAGGTGTTGCAACCGCGGCTCGAGGACCGCGGGCTCACGGTCGGCAAGGACGTCTTCCTCGCCTTCAGCCCCGAACGGGTGGACCCGGGCAACCCCGTCTATCACACGAAGAACACGCCGAAGGTCGTCGGCGGGATCACCCCGGCCTGCAACGAGGTGGCAATCGCGTTCTACGAGACGACGATTGACCACGTGGTCCCCGTCTCGTCGCCCGAGGCGGCGGAGCTGGTGAAACTCCTCGAGAACACCTTCCGGTCGGTGAACATCGGGCTGGTCAACGAGATGGCGATCGTGTGCGACCGGCTGGGCGTGGACGTCTGGGAAGTGATCGAGGCGGCCGCCACCAAGCCGTTCGGCTTCATGAAGTTCACGCCCGGCCCGGGAATCGGAGGGCACTGCATCCCCCTCGACCCGCACTACCTGGCCTGGAAGATGCGCTCGCTCAACTACAAGACGCGATTCATTGACCTCGCCAGCGAGGTCAACTCGGCAATGCCCGACTACGTCGTCGAGAAGGTCGTCTGGGGGCTGAACGAGGTGGAGAAGGCGGTGAAGGGGAGCCGCGTGCTGATCCTCGGCGTCGCCTACAAGCGCGACATTGACGACATGCGCGAGAGCCCGGCGCTCGACGTGATGCGGCTGCTCGAGAAGCGCGGCGCGATCGTGTCCTACCACGATCCGCACGTGCCGTCGTTCCGTGAGGACGGCCGCGAGCACCAGAGCGTGGCACTCACCGCGCAGGCGCTCGCCGCCGCTGCCGCGGTGGTGCTCGTGACCGAGCACGGCGCGGTGGACTACCAGTTCGTCGCCGACCACGCCGATCTCGTGGTGGACACGCGGCACGCGATGGCGCGGACGACCCCGTCGCGCGCCCGGATCATCAATCTCACCTCGTCCGCTCTCGGCAGCGGCGCTCCGGCGGCGGTCCACGCTTGAAGATCACCGTCATCGGCACCGGCTACGTGGGACTCGTGGTGGGCGCCTGTCTCGCCGAGACCGGCAACGACGTCATCTGCGCCGACCTCGACCAGGCGAAGATCGCCGGCCTCAGGAAGAACATCCTCCCGATCTACGAGCCCGGGCTCGAGGACTACGTCGAGCGGAACCAGGGGGCGGGGCGCCTCACGTTCACCACCGACACCGCGGCGGCGATTGCCGGCGCCGAGGTGATCTTCATCGCGGTCGGGACGCCGCCCGACGAGGACGGCTCGGCCGACCTCCAGCACGTCCTTGCCGTGGCCGAGGCGATCGGCCGCCACGCGACCCGCGAGATCGTCGTCGTCACGAAGTCCACCGTGCCGGTCGGCACCGCGGAGAAGGTCGCCGCGGCAATCGCGCCGCAGGCCAAGGTGCCGTTCCACCTGTGCTCGAATCCCGAGTTCCTGAAGGAAGGCGCCGCGGTGGACGACTTCATGAAGCCCGACCGCGTGGTCATCGGCGTGGCGAGCGACTTCGCGCGCGACCGGATGTCCGAGCTCTACGCGCCGTTCGTGCGGACCGGGAAGCCGATCATCCTGATGGACATCCCGTCGGCGGAGATGACGAAGTACGCCGCCAACGCGATGCTCGCCACGCGCATCTCGTTCATGAACGAGATCGCAAACCTCTGTGAGAAGGTCGGCGCCAACGTGGACCTCGTCCGGAAGGGAATCGGCAGCGACAGCCGGATCGGCCCGGCGTTTCTCTTCCCCGGTCCCGGCTATGGCGGCTCTTGCTTCCCGAAGGACGTCCAGGCGCTGATGCGGACGTCGGAGGAGCGGGGCGCGCCGATGGGCGTGCTCCGCGCGGTCGAGGCGGCGAACGAGCGCCAGAAGCATCGGCTCTTCGAGAAGGTCCGCGACGCCTGCGGCGGCGCGCTCACGGGCAAGCGGATCGCGCTCTGGGGGCTCGCCTTCAAGGCCAACACGGACGATATGCGCGAGTCGCCGGCGCTCGTGCTGATCGAGGAGCTGGTCGCCGCCGGCGCGACCGTCGTCGCCCACGACCCGGCGGCGATGCCCGAGACCCAGCGCCGCATCGGGGACCGGATCGCCTACGCCAAGACCAGTCACGAGGCGGCCGCCGGCGCCGATGCGCTCGTGATCGTCACCGAGTGGAACGAGTACCGCTTCCCCGACTTCGCGCGGCTCAAACAGGAACTCCGGCAGCCGGTGCTGGTGGACGGGCGCAACCTGTACGATCCCGCCAAGATGCGCGCGCTCGGATTCACCTATCGCTCGATCGGTCGGGAAAGCGAATGAGGGTCCTCATCACCGGTGCGGCGGGGTTCCTCGGCTCGCATCTCTCCGACCGATTCCTGCGCGACGGCCACACGGTCGTCGGGCTCGACAACTTCCTCACCGGGCATCCGGACAACATCGCGCACCTGATGGGGCACGACCGGTTCAGCTTCATCCGCCACAACATCTCGGAGTACTCGTACGTCGCCGGCGCGCTCGATGGCGTCCTGCACTTTGCCTCGCCGGCGAGTCCGGTGGACTACCTGCAGATGCCGATCCAGACCCTCAAGGTCGGCTCGCTCGGCACACACAACGCGCTCGGGCTCGCGCTCGCCAAGGGCGCGCGCTTCCTCCTGGCGTCCACCAGCGAGGTCTATGGCGACCCGCAGGTGCATCCCCAGCCCGAGTCGTACTGGGGGAACGTCAACCCGATCGGGCCGCGGGGCTGCTACGACGAGGCCAAGCGCTTCGCCGAGGCGATGACGATGGCGTATCACCGGGCGCAGGACGTGGACACGCGGATCGTCCGGATTTTCAACACGTATGGCCCGCGGATGCGGCCGCACGACGGCCGCGTGGTCTCCAACTTCATCGTCCAGGCGCTGCACGAGGAGCCGCTCACCGTGTACGGCGACGGCACCCAGACCCGCTCGTTCTGCTACGTGGACGATGAGGTGGAGGGTATCTACCGGCTCTTCCAGAGTGACGAACGGATGCCGGTGAACATCGGCAACCCGAACGAGTTCACGGTGCGCCAGCTCGCCGAGCTGGTCGTGGAACTCACCGGGTCGAAGTCGCCCATCATCAGCCATCCGCTGCCGACGGACGATCCGAAGGTGCGCCAGCCCGACATCACGCGGGCCCGCACGCTCCTCGGCTGGGCCCCCACGATCGAGCTCCGCAAGGGACTCGCCCGCACCATTGACTATTTTCGCGGACTCTCCGGGTCCGCGCGGATGCAGCCCCCGACCTGATGCGCTCGCTGACGCCCCGCACCCTCCTCCTGCTCGTCCTTGCCGTCGCCTGCGTGCCGGCGCTGAACGTGCAGCGATTCTCGACCTCCGGGGACCTCTTCCGGGCCGGCGTTGACCGGTTTCAGCGCGAGCGCTGGGACGACGCGATCCGCGCCTTCGAGAAGCTCACGTTCGACCTCCCGTCGCGCGACACGTTGCTCCCGCTCGCGCACTGGTACCTGGGGCAGGCGCGCCTGAAGAACAACGAGCGTGTGCTCGCCGCCCAGAGCTTCATGCGGCTCGCCGAGCAGTTCCCCGACGACTCCTTCGCCGACGACGCGCTCTACCACTCCGGGCGCGCCTACGCCGCGCTCTGGCGGCGGCCGGAGCTCGATCCGCAGTACGGGATCCTCGCGCAGGGCCAGTACCGGCTCCTCGCCGGGATCTTCCCCGAATCGCCCTTTGCGGACTCGGCGACGGCGGAGCTGGCGCGGCTCGACGAATGGTTCGCCACCAAGGACTTCGAGACCGGGATGCACTACGTCAGCCGCCGGGCCTACGACTCGGCGATCATCTACTTCACCGACGTCGTCGCCCACTGGCCCAACACCGACAAGGCGCGGCAGGCGATGCTCCAGCTGGTGAAGGTGTACCGCTTGCCGGCGATGAATTATCTGGAGGACGCCGAGGAGGTCTGCACGGCCCTCCGGGGCGGATTCCCGACCGATCCCGAGGTCCTCGCCGTCTGCAAGCTGCCGGCGGCGGACTCGACGCCGGTCGCCGCCCCACGCTGACCGCGCGCCGGTGAGCGGACGCCTCGGGATCCTCGGCGGGACCTTCGATCCGCCGCACATCGGGCACCTGCTGCTCGCGTTCGACGCGCTCGACCAGCTCGCGCTCGCCCGGGTGGTGCTGATCCCCGCCGCACGGCAGCCGCTCAAGGCGGACGCCACGATGACGCCCGCCGGTCACCGGCTGGCGATGACCCGGCTGCTGGCGGCCGCCGACCGTCGGCTCGAGGTGGATCCGGTCGAGGTGGAGCGCGAGGGGTTATCTTTCACCATTGACACCGTCCGGGGCTACCGCGCCGCGCACCCGGACGCCGACCTCTACCTGCTGATGGGGGAGGACACGGCGGCGACGCTGCCGCAGTGGCGGGAGGCCGGGGCGCTCGCCGGTCTGGTGCGGATCGCCGTGGCCGGGCGGGGCGCGGAGAGTCGCGCGTTGCCGTCGGGGTTCCGGGCCGAGCGCCTGACCCCGCGGCGCGTGGACCTCTCGGCGACCGAGATCCGCGAGCGGGCGCGGAGTGGGCGATCCATCCGCGGCCTCGTGCCCGATGCGGTCGCCGACTACATCACGACGCATCGGCTCTACCGCCCCACCGACTGAGTGACCAGGTAATGCTCAAGCAGATCTTCAGCGCCGTCTTCGGCACGCGGCACGACCGCGAACAGAAGCGTGTCCAGCCGATCGTGGACGAGATCAATGCGATCGGCACGCGGCTCGCGCAGGTGGGCGATGCCGAACTCCGCGCCCAGACGGCGAAGTTTCGCGTGATCATCGAGGAGCGGACGGCCGAGCTCCGGGCGCGGATTGACACGCTGAAGGCGCAGAAGCACGACGCGGCCGACGTCGAGGCGCGCGACGCGATTGACCACCAGCTGACCGGCGCCGACGGGCAGCGCGGCCTCGAACGGGACTACCGCGACCTGCTCGCCGAGGTCCTCGACGAGCTCCTTCCCGAGGCCTTCGCCACGGTGCGGGAGGCGGCGCGCCGGCTGCTCGGCACCACGGTGCAGGTGACCGGCCACGACCTGACGTGGGATATGGTCCACTACGATGTCCAGCTGGTCGGCGGCATCGAGCTCCACCTCGGGCGGATCGCCGAGATGGCGACCGGCGAGGGCAAGACGCTCGTGGCCACGCTGCCGCTCTACCTGAACGCGCTCCCGTCGCGCGGCGCGCACCTCGTCACGGTCAACTCCTACCTCGCCCGCCGCGACTCGCAGTGGATGGGCCATCTCTTCACCTGGCTCGGCCTCACGGTCGGCTGCCTCGACGACACCGAGCCCGGCACGCCGCAGCGCAAGGCCGCCTACCTCGCCGACATCACCTACGGCACCAACAACGAGTTCGGCTTCGACTACCTGCGCGACAACATGGTCGTCGCGCTCGACCAGCGCGTCCAGCGGCCGCACGTCTATGCCATCGTGGACGAGGTGGACTCCGTCCTCGTGGACGAGGCGCGCACGCCGCTCATCATCTCCGGCCCGGTCGGCAACGACGGGGACCTGCAGTATGGCGAGCACAACCAGGCGGTCGGCCGGTTGGTGCGCCGCCAGACCGAGATGGTCAACGACCTGGTGGCGCGCGGCGAGCGCGCGCTCGCCGGTGGCGCCACCGAGGAGGCCGCCCTCGCACTCTACAAGGCGCGCCTGGGCGGCCCCAAGAACAAGCGGCTCCTCAAGGCGATGCAGGAGACCGGCGTCAAGCAGCTCATCCAGGGGATGGAGCTCCGCCACATCGCCGACCGCAAGATGTCGGCGGGGAAGCAGGAGTTCGCCGAGATCGAGGACGACATGCTCTACGTCCTCGACGAGAAGGGCCACGCGGTGCACCTCACCGACAAGGGCGTGGACTTCCTCTCGCCGGGGTCGCCGGAGGACTTCATCCTGCCCGACATCGCGATGGCGATCGGCCGGATTGACAAGGACGAGGCGATGGACGCCGAGGCCAAGCTCGCCGCGCGGCGCGTCATCGAGGTCGAGTACGCCGTCAAGTCGGAGAAGCTGAACATCGTCCACCAGCTGCTGCGCGCGCACGCCCTCTACGAGAAGGACGTGAACTACGTCGTGCAGGACGGCCAGGTCCTGATCGTGGACGAGTTCACCGGGCGCACGATGCCCGGCCGGCGCTGGTCGGAGGGCCTGCACCAGGCGGTCGAGGCCAAGGAAGGCGTGACGGTGCGCGGGGAGACCCAGACCCTCGCGACGATCACGATCCAGAACTACTTCCGGCTCTTCGAGAAGCTCGCCGGGATGACCGGCACCGCCGAGACCGAGGAGACGGAATTCTTCCAGATCTACACTCTCGAGGTGTCGGTCATCCCGACCAACCGGCCGATGGTCCGCGAGGACCGGCAGGACCTCGTCTTCAAGACGCGCCGCGAGAAGTACAACGGGATCGTCGAGGAGACACGGCGCCTGCACGAGCTCGGCTTCCCGGTGCTCGTCGGCACGGCGAGCGTCGAGTCGTCGGAGACGCTGGCCCGGATGTTCCTCCGCGCCGGGCTGCCGCACAACGTGCTGAACGCCAAGTACCACCAGCGGGAGGCCGAGATCATCGCCCTCGCCGGCCAGCGCGGCGCGATCACCATCGCGACGAACATGGCGGGGCGCGGCACCGACATCAAACTCGGCGAGGGCGTGAAGGCGTCGAAGCCCTCGGAGCTCGAGGATGCCGACGGCAAGCCACAGCCGATCGTCGAGCCGGGGGGCCTGCACATCATCGGGTCGGAGCGCCACGAGTCGCGGCGGATTGACCGCCAGTTGCGCGGGCGCGCCGGCCGCCAGGGCGACCCCGGGACGTCGCAGTTCTTCCTCTCGCTCGAGGACGACCTGATGCGGATCTTCGGATCGGACCGCATCGCCCGGCTAATGGACGGCCTTGGCGCGCAGGAGGGCGAGGTGCTCACCCACCCGCTGATCACGCGCTCCATCGAGCAGGCGCAGAAGCGCGTCGAGCTGCAGAACTTCCAGCAGCGCAAGCGGTTGCTCGACTACGACGACGTGATGAACCAGCAGCGCGAGGTGATCTACTCGCTCCGCTCGTTCGCGCTGGAAGGGGGCGAGGAGCTCAAGGGCGAGGCCGAGAAGTTCGTCGCCGGCGCAGTGGCCCGCCGCGTCGAGACCGCCCTCGAGGGGTTCGAGACGGCGCTCGAGTGGGACGTCGAGCTGCTCCGCCAGGACCTGCTGATGCAGTACCTGCTGCGCGTGCCGGGCTTCGAGCCCGACGGGACGCGTCCGGCGACGGTGCCGGAGGCGATGCGCGCGACGTCGGAGGCGGCGCTCGTCGCGTTCCAGGCCAAGCTGCGGACGCTCGGCGAGTTCGGCGGCCGCCTCCTCTCGCTGGTGATGCTCAACGTCCTCGACGAGAAGTGGAAGGACCACCTGTACGACCTCGACCAGCTGCGCGCGGCGATCGGGTACCGCTCGTGGGGACAGAAGGACCCGCTGATCGAGTACAAGCACGAGGCGTTCTCGATGTTCGAGGACCTGATGCGCGACCTGCAGCACACCTTCACCGAGCGGTTCCTGAAGGTGCAGCTGGTGTACGACGAACCGCGCCGGCCGCCGCCACCGCCGACGCAGGCGGCCACCGGCCCATTGGACCCGTTCGGCGTCGCCGAGCCGACGGTGGTCGGCGCAGGACGCGGCGTGCGGTCGCTGACGCCGGCCGGCGGCCCGCCAAAGGGGAAGGCCAGCGGCCCGGGCCAGGCCGCCGCCCCCCGCTCCGAGTACGCCGGCGTCGGGCGCAACGCACCCTGCCCGTGCGGGAGCGGGAAGAAGTTCAAGAAGTGCCACGGGCTCCACGCGTGAGATGAAATGGTGGTGATGGGCGGGACGGGGCGTGCTATCCTCGGCCGATGGCATCCGTCCTCGACCTCCCCTCCGCCGACCGGCCCCGGGAACGACTCCGCGCCCTCGGCGCCCCGGCGCTCACCACCGCCGAGCTGATGGCGCTCCTCCTCGGGCCGGCGACCGGCGGGCGCTCGTCCACGGAGACGGCCCAACAGCTCCTGCACCGCGCCGGCGGCTCGCTGCGCCGGCTCGGCCAACTGCCGATTGCCACCCTCACCGGCCTCCACGGCCTCGGCGAGGCCAAGGCGCTCGCCGTCCACGCCGCGCTCGAGATCGGGCGGCGGCTCGCCGTCGAGGCGACCGACGAGGGCGAGCCGATGCGCGGCCCCCGCGACGTCTGGCGCTTCTATGCGCCGCGGATGGAGGGGCTGACGGTCGAGGAATTTCACGTCGCCGTCCTCGACGCGCAGCACCGGCTCGAGCGCGACGTCCTGGTCAGCCGCGGAATCCTCAACAGCAGTCTCGTCCATCCGCGCGAGGTCTTCCGGGAGGCGATCGCCGAACGGGCGGCGAGCCTCGTGCTCGTGCACAACCACCCCTCGGGGGACCCGACGCCCAGCCCCGACGACCGCGCGATCACCACGCAGCTGGTGTCGGCGGGGCGACTGCTGGACATCCCGATCCAGGACCACATCGTCATCGGCCGGGGCCGCTACGTGTCGTTCGCCGAGGCGGGATTGCTGTAGCGGGGCGGGGACCGGCGGGCAGCCGGCCGGCCGGACGCCGGGTACGTCCTCCTTGACCCTCCGTCCCCACCCGGCGATATACCGGGAACGGGGGCGGAGGCCACCGCGCCCGTTCCCCCGAGCACCCCGTGACCGCGCCCGTCCTCACCGACCTCATTCCGGGCTGGGATCTTTCGTCCGAGGCGCTCCCCGAGCGTCTCGACACGGACCTCCTGGTGCGGGCGTTCCGCTTCTCCGAGAAGGCGCACGCCGGCCAGACGCGGCTCAACGGCGATCCCTACGTGACGCACTGCGTCGAGGTCGCCAAGGTCCTCGCCGACCTGCAGCTCGATTCGGTGACCGTGGCCTCCGGCCTGATCCACGATGTGGTCGAGGACACCGCGGTCACCGTGGAGGACGTGGAGCGCGAGTTCGGGCGTGAGGTCGCGCAGATCGTGGACGGGCTCACGAAGATCGGCCACCTGCCGATGGCGTCGCGCGAGGAGCGGCAGGTCGAGAGCTATCGCAAGCTCCTCCTCTCGGTGGCCAAGGATGCGCGGGTGATCCTCGTCAAGCTGGCCGACCGCCTGCACAATATGCGGACGCTCGAGTGGATGCCTGACGAGAAGCGCGCCCGGATCTCGCTCGAGACGCGCGACCTCTATGCGCCGATGGCGCACCGGTTCGGCCTCGCGTCAATGAAGGCCGAACTCGAGGACCTCGCGTTCAAGTGGCTGGAACCGGAGGAGTACCGGAACCTGGCGAAGCTGATCGCCGCGACGCGCGCCGACCGCGACGCCCTCACCGGCGAGATGGCGGGGCCGCTCGAGGCCAAGCTGCGCGAGGCGGGCGTGCTCCTCCACGAGGTCAGCGGCCGGCCGAAGCACCTCTGGTCCATCTGGAAGAAGATGGAGCAGCGCGCCAAGCCGTACGACGACATCTACGACCTCTACGCCATCCGGGTGCTGGTCGAGAACGTCCCCGAGTGCTACCACGCGCTCGGGGTGATCCACGGCGCCTGGACGCCGCTCCAGGAGCGGATCAAGGACTACATCGCGTCGCCGAAGTCGAACGGCTACCAGTCGCTGCACACGACGATCTTCGGGCCGCGCGGGACGCTCTTCGAGATCCAGATCCGCACCCGCGAGATGCACCGCACGGCGGAGTACGGCATCGCCGCGCACTGGCTCTACAAGGAGGGCGAGAAGGGGGGAAAGCGCGACCTCGACCGCCACCTCTCCTGGTTCCGCCAGGTGCTCGAACTGCAGCTCGACGCCGAGACGCCCGACCAGTTCCTCGAGTTCCTCAAGCTCGACCTCTACCAGGACGAGATCTTCGTCTTCACGCCGAACGGCGACGTGATCCAGCTGCCGAAGGGGGCGACGCCGATTGACTTCGCCTTTGCCGTGCACACCGAGGTGGGACTGCACACGCACGGCGCGAAGGTGAACGGGAAGATTGTCCCGCTCTCACGCGAACTGCGGAACTCGGAGACCGTCGAGATCATCCGCTCGCCGAATGCGCGCCCGACCCGCGACTGGCTCGCCCACGTGCACACCGGCCGCGCCCGCCACCGGATCCGCCAGTTTCTCCGCCACGAGGAGCAGCGGACGTTCGTCACGGTCGGCGGCGAGATCCTCGACCGCGAGCTGCGGCGCCGCAAGCACGCCAAGCTCACCGACGCCGAGCTGACGCGCGGCGCCGAGGGGCTCAAGCTGATGGACCACAGCCACGTCTTCGCCAGCCTCGGCAAGGGCGACATCACGGTCACGCAGCTGCTGAAGGCGATCTACCCGGACCTCGACGAGACGCAGGAGACGGCGCTCAAGCCGAGCGCGCTCGAGCGGTTCATTGACCGGATGCGGCGGCCGGGCACGTCGCGCGGGCTCCGCATCCAGGGCGCCGACGGCCTCCTCGTGCGCTATGCACAGTGCTGTCAGCCGGTGCCGGGCGACACCGTCGTCGGCTACGTCACGCGCGGACGCGGCGTCAGCATCCACCGGAGCGATTGCCCAAACCTGCTCCACCTCGTGCACGAGCCCGAGCGCCGGCTGGAGATTGACTGGAAGGAGACAGCCGGCGAGCGGTTCGTGATCCGGCTGGCGATCGAGGGGACCGACCGGCGCGGCCTCTACGCCGACCTCGCCGCGGCGATGAGCGCGATCGGCACCGATATCCGGTCGCTCGAGCTGAAGACGCTCGACGGCCGCGTCTCGGGCGCCGCGCTCGTCGAGGTCGAGAACCTCGCGCACCTCGACAAGATCATCAAGTCGGCGCGGCGCGTGAAGGGCGTCAGCGAGGTCGCACGCCGCGAGCGCCTGACCGCCGACGGCGACACGGGGTGACGTGGGCGAGGAGAGAGGGGAGAGGTGCAGGGGCGAGGTGAAAGGGCGGAGGGAACCCCCCGGGTGCGAACGCTCGCGCGGTAGTACTTTCCCCTTTCCCCTCTCACCTTTCCCCTTTCGCCTTTGCAGATGCACCTCGCCATCCTCCAGACCCATAACGTCCTCCGCTGGGCCATCCTCATCCTCGGCGTCGTCGCGCTGGTGAAGGCGGCGCAGGGACTCGGCGGCGACCGCCCGTACGCCGCCGCCCGCCGCGTCGGCCTCTACTTCACCGGCGCGCTCCACCTGCAGCTCCTGCTCGGCCTCTCCCTGTTCTTCGTCAGTCCCTTCGTCAGGGCCGCGATGGGCAATATGCAGGCGACGATGGCCGATTCCGCCGTCCGCTTCTTCATCGCCGAGCACCCGACGCTGATGGTCGTCGCGACGCTCCTGATGACGATCGGCGGGATCGTCGCGAAGAACGCCGCCACCGACGCGGCGCGCCATCGCAAGGCGCTCATCTTCGTGGCGATCACGCTGGCGCTGATCCTCGCCGGCATCCCGTGGCAGCGGGCGTTCCTCTGACGGCCGGTGCGGGGTGGCGTGCGATCCGCCATCCCGTCCACCCTTCCCCCCGCGTGTTCCACCTCCAATCCCCCTTCGAACCCGCCGGCGACCAGCCCCGCGCGATCCGCGAGTTGGTCGCCGGGCTGCGCCGGGGCGACCGGTTCCAGACCCTCCTCGGCGTGACCGGGTCGGGCAAGACGATGACGATGGCGCACGTCATCGCGCAGTGGGACCGCCCCGCCCTGGTCCTCTCGCACAACAAGACGCTCGCCGCGCAGCTCTATGGCGAACTCAAGGGGTTCTTCCCGCAGAACGCGGTCGAGTATTTCATCTCGTACTACGACTACTACCAGCCGGAAGCGTATGTCCCGTCGTCGGACACCTACATCGAGAAGGACGCCTCGATCAACGAGGACATTGACCGGCTGCGGCTGCGCGCGACCTCGTCGCTGATGGAGCGCCGCGACGTCATCATCGTCGCGACGGTCTCGGCCATCTACGGCCTCGGCGACCCCGAGACCTACCGCGCGTCAATGGTCACGCTCGATGTCGGCCAGCGGATCGCCCGCGACGCGATCCTCAAGGCGCTGGTCGCGATCCAGTACGGGCGCAACGACGTCGCCTTCGAGCGCGGCACGTTCCGCGTGCGCGGCGACACGGTCGAGATCTTCCCGGCCTACGAGGAGCAGGCGGTGCGCGTGGAGATGTTCGGCGACGAAATCGAGCGGATCTCGAAGATTGACCCGCTCAGCGGCAGCACGATCACCGCGCTCCCGCGCACGGCGGTCTATCCGGCCAAGCACTTCGTCACCACCCGGCCGACGCTCGAGCGCGCGGTTCAGGAGATCCGCGTCGAGCTCGTCGAGCGGTTGCGGGCCCTGCGCGAGGCGGGGAAGCTTCTCGAGGCCCAGCGGCTGGAGTCGCGCACCAACTTCGACATCGAGATGATGCTGGAGATCGGGACCTGCCCGGGGATCGAGAACTACTCGCGGATCCTCGCCGGCCGGGTCCCCGGCGCCCGCCCGGCCTGTCTCTTCGACTACTTCCCCGACGACTTCCTCGTCGTCGTGGACGAGTCACACGTCACGCTGCCCCAGATCGGCGGGATGTTCAACGGCGACCGCGCGCGCAAGACGACACTCGTCGAGTACGGCTTTCGGCTTCCCAGCGCGCTCGACAACCGGCCGCTGATGTTCGACGAGTTCCTCCAGCTGACGCCGCGCGCGGTCAACGTCTCGGCGACGCCGGGCGAGCTCGAGCTCAAGCTCTCCGAAGGCGTCGTGGTGGAACAGGTGATCCGTCCCACCGGACTGCTCGACCCGGTGATCGAGATCCGGCCGGTGAAGGGGCAGGTGGACGACCTCCTGCACGAGATCCGCCAGCGCGAGCGGCGCGGCGAGCGCGTCCTCGTCACCACCCTCACCAAGCGGATGGCCGAGGACCTCACCGACTATCTGGCGCAGGTCGGCGTGCGCGTGCGCTATATGCACGCCGACATTGACGCGATCGAGCGGATGGAGATCGTGCGCGGCCTGCGGCTCGGCGAGTTCGACGTGTTGATCGGCATCAACCTCCTGCGCGAGGGGCTCGACCTGCCGGAGGTCTCGCTCGTCGCGATCCTCGATGCCGACCAAGAGGGCTTCCTCCGCTCCGACCGGTCGCTGATCCAGACCGTCGGCCGCGCCGCGCGCCACGTGACCGGGCGGGCGATCTTCTACGCCGACCGCATCACCGGCTCGATGCAGCGCTGTCTCGACGAGACGAATCGGCGCCGGACCACGCAGGAGGCGCACAACCTGGCGCACGGCATCATCCCGGCGGGGGTGACCAAGAGCACCGACCAGGTGCGGTTCAGCACCCGCGTCGCCGACGCGCGCGACGGCACCGAGGAGCGCGAGGCGGACCGCTCGCGCGGCAAGCGGCAGAAGAAGGTGGCGGAGGCACAACGCGCCTACGGGACGGACGACCTGCCGGGCCTGGTGGCGCGGCTGGAGGAGGAAATGAAGGCCGCCGCCAAGGCCCTCGACTTCGAGACCGCCGCGCGACTTCGCGACGAGCTTTTCGACCTCAAGGTCGCGATGGGCGACGGCAGCGCTCGGGGCGGACGTGCCCGCCGCTGAGCTGACCGAGGCCGAGCTGGTCGGGTGGGGCGCCGCCTTCGGCGCGCAGCTCCCGTGGCCTGGTTGCGTCACGATCTCGGGCGACCTCGGCGCCGGCAAGACGACGCTCATTCGCGCGCTCGCCGCGGCGCTCGGCGTCCGCGAGCCGGTGACGAGCCCGACCTACGCGCTGGTGCACGAGTACCGCGCGCCGCGCGGGACGGTCTATCACCTCGACCTGTACCGCCTCGACCACGCCGGCCAGCTGGCGCAGCTCGGGTGGGACGAGATCGTGACGGCGCCGGCAGTGGTGCTGATCGAGTGGCCGGAACGGGCGGGGGACACCCTGCCCGACGCTCGCACGGCGCTGACCTTGGCCCACGTCCCCGGACGACCGGATGTGCGGAGACTCACGTGGCCGGACTGACGCTGGCGATGGACGCGGCCGCTGGCGCGGGGACGATTGCGGTGCTGCGCGACGGCGTGGTCGTCGCCGAACGCACGGTGGCGATGCGGAGCGGCGACGACGAGCGATTCCTGCCGGCGGTGCTCGAGACCCTCGGGGCTGCCGACGCCTCGGTGCGCGCCGTGGCGCGAATCGTCTGCGGCGCCGGCCCGGGCAGCTTCACGGCGCTCCGCGTGGTGGGCGCCTGTGCCAAGGGACTCGCCTTCGGCGGCGGCGCGCCGCTCTGCGCGGTGCCCTCCCTCGCGCTGATCGTGGCCGGGTCGGACGCCACGCGCGCCGCGGGCAGCCGCTGGCTGGCGACCCTCGACGCGATGCGGGGCGACCGCTACCTGGCGCTCGTGACGATCGGCCCGGCGGGGGCGTTGGCGACGGTGGAGTCGCTCGGGCTCGCGCCCGCCACCGAGGTCGCGGCCCGCGCCGCGGCACTCCAGGCCACCCCAATCGGTCCCGGTGAGGACCTGGACGCAGCGCCGCACGCGCGCGGCACCGCGCGTTGCGCGGCGCTCATCCACGCGGCGGGGCCGGTCGCGCTGGGGTCGTGGGAGCCGGTGTACGGCCGCCTCGCCGAGGCACAGGTGAAGTGGGAGGCGGCCCAGGGGCGCCCGCTCGACCGGTGAGGATTCGCGACGCGGTGGAGGCCGACCTGGGCGCAATCGTCGCCATCGAGCGTGCGAGCTTCAGCGATCCGTGGACCGAGAAGTCCTTCCGGGCGATGCTCGGCCACGGGACGGTGCAACTGCGCGTCGCCGAACGTGGGCGCTCGGTGCTGGGCTACAGCGTGGCGTGGATCGTCGGGGACGAGGCCGAGATCGCGAACCTCGCGGTCGCCGCGGCCGAACGTCGGCAGGGGATCGGCGCGGCGTTGCTCGACGACCTCCTTGCCCTCGTGGACCGGGAGGCGAGTTCCACCGTCCATCTTGAGGTCCGGGCCGGCAATGCGGCGGCTCAGGCGCTGTACGCCAGCCGCGGTTTCACGGCGTGCGGACGGCGCAAGGCGTACTACGCGGCGCCAGTCGAGGACGCGGTGATAATGAAACGGCACGGGCGAATCTTGCGGTGAGAGGTGGGAGGTGGGAGGTGGGAGGTGGGGTGTGAGAGGTGAGGGGGAACCCAGCGCGAGGGCAGGGTCGCTCCCCTCACACCCCCGCCGCGCGGGATTTAGCTTTCACCGGTGAGAATCCGGTGCCATCGCACACGCAGCCCAGCGTATGGTGCAGGCGCGGACTGACCCATACCAGGAGGCCTTGTGAGCCGCAGCCTGAACAAAGTGACGTTGATTGGCAACCTCGGCGCCGATCCGGAGATCCGGACGACCTCGAACGGGAGCAAGGTGGCGCAGTTCTCGCTCGCCACCAGCCGCCAGTGGAACTCGGTCTCCGGCGAGAAGCAGGAAAAGACCGAGTGGCACAAGTGCGTTGCCTGGAACCCGAAGGGCGAGCGCGGGATGCGGCTCGCCGACCTCGTCGAGAAGTACGTGAAGAAGGGCGACAAGCTCTTCGTCGAGGGCGAGATCCAGTACCGCCAGTACGAGGACAAGGACAAGCAGACGCGGTACGTCACGGAGATCAACGTGCGTGAGGTCATCCTCCTCGGCGGCGGGCGGGGCGGGGACGCCGGATTCGAGAGCGCGCGTCCGGCCAAGGCCGCCGCCGGCGCCAAGGCGGGGGGAGACTCGGGGTTCGCCGAGTTCCCCGAAGCCCTGGACTCCGACGACGAGCTGCCATTCTAGGAGGGGAAGGGGGAAAGGCGAGAGGGGGCGGCCGGGATCGGTCGCCCCCACTCCCTTTCCCGCCTCTGCGTTTTCCCTCTCGGACCCTCCGAGTCCCTCGGCTACCACCCCCCCCACCGGCCTTCCGGCTCGCGCGCGCGGACGCCACCTTTCACCTCCCACCGCCTAGGCCCGTTGCCCCCGCCCCCGCCCGTTCGTCACCCTTTGGAATCACCCCGGGGCCGTCCGCTCCGGGGCCCGCGTTGCGTCCTCCGTCCCACTTCCGCCATGCGTCCGATGCCCCGCCTTCGACTGACCCTCGCCACCGTGCTGATCGGCCTCGCGTTCACGCCGTCCCTCGGCGTTGCGCAGGGCGAGGTGCGGACGCACACCGTGCGGCCGGGCGACACCCTCTGGGACCTTGCCGCGCAGTACCTCGGCGACGCCTTCCGCTGGCCGGAGATCTACCGGCGCAACACCGAAACGGTGGCGGACCCGCATTGGATCTATCCCGACCAGGTCCTGATCATCTCGGGCGAGGTGCAGCCGACGCCGGGGACGCCGCCGGACGAACCGCGGCCGATGCCGGAACCGCTCGACACGATGGCGCCGGAACCGCTCGACCCGATGGCGCTGGAACCGGAGCTGCCACCCCCGGCGATGACCATCTTCAATCCGAACCGCTTCCGCGTGGTGCGCGGCCAGCGCGAGTCGCTTCTCGTGCGTCCGCGCGCCGCCGCCGTCCGTGCCGGCGACTACCTCCGGGCGCCGTTCCTGTGGGACATCAATGGCGTCGCCGGGGCGGGTCGCCTGGACGGCACCACCGAGCAGGATGGCGTCGGCATCACGTTGACCAAGCGCCCGATCCAGATTTATGAGCGCGTCTACATCGTGACTCCCGAGGGCGCCGAGGGCGGTCCGGAGGAGCGCTATTTGCTGTTCCGTTACGGGCCGGTCGTCCCCGGAAGCGGACGGGTCGTGATCCCGACGGGCGTGGTGAAGCTCGTGACCGCCTCGATCAACGGCCGGGCCCTTGGGGTCGTGCTGACGAAGTTCGAGGACGTCTACGCCGGCGACCTGACGATGCCGCTCGACACGCTCAGCCTCGAGCCCGGCATCTTCCCGACGCACGTCGAGTTCGGGCTGCAGACATCGGTGGTCTACCTCTACCGCGACCCGGTGCTCGCGCCGATTGGCCACCAGCTGATCTTCGCGGCGGGTGCGGGCGACGGCCTGGTGCCCGGCGACCAGTTGACGCTGCAGCGCGAAAAGGGCCGGGACGACACGGGCGCGCCGTTGCCGCCCGAGGATATCGCGGTGGCCCAGGTGACCCGGGTGACGCCGTGGGGCGCGAGCGCCATCCTGATCGGCCAGTCGGATGGCGGCGTGGCGCGCGGCATTTCCGCGCGTGTCACCGCGAAGATGCCCTGACGCGTAGGAGCCTGGCGCGCCACTGGGTATCTTCGGGGGATGACGTCCAGACACGCGCTCGTCGTCGGCGGCGCGGGGTTCATCGGTTCGCACGTGGCGGAGGTCCTCCTCGGGGAGGGCTACGCCGTCACGGTGCTCGATGACCTCTCGAGTGGCCGGCGCGCCCAGGTGCCGTCCGCCGCCCGCTTCGTCCACACCGACATCCGGTCGCCCGAGGCCGCGGCCTGCGTCGCCGAGGGCCGGTTTGACGTCCTCTGCCACCTCGCGGCGCAGATGGACGTGCGCCGGAGCGTCGCCGATCCGGTCTTCGACGCCGACGTGAACATCGGCGGGACGCTCAACCTCCTCGAGGCCGTGCGCACCTCCGGGCGCCAGACGCGCGTGATCTTCGCCTCCACCGGCGGGGCGGTCTACGGTGACTTCGTGGACCCGCCAGCCGTCGAAACGTATGGAAAGGACCCGGAGAGCCCCTACGGCGTCGCCAAGTACGCCGCGGAGCTCTACCTCGCCTACTACTCCCGTGTGCATAAACTGGACTACCTCGCGCTGCGCTTCGCAAACGTCTTTGGCCCGCGCCAGGATCCGCACGGCGAGGCGGGCGTAGTGGCCATCTTCTGCCAGCGCCTCCTGAGCGGGACGCCACTCACCGTGTACGGCGACGGCGGCCAGACGCGCGACTACGTGTACGTCGGCGACGTGGCGCGCGCCCACGCGCTCGCCGCGGCGCTCCCGGTCGTCCCGCCGGGCCGCGTGGATGACCGGGCGATCAACCTCGGCACCGGGCGCGAGACCTCGGTGCTCGAACTCGCGGCGACGCTGATGCGCGCCGCCGGCCGGACCGTCCCGCTGACGCACGCCGCCGAACGCCCCGGGGAACAACGGCGCTCCGTCGTGAGTATCGCCAAGGCGTCGACGGTCCTGGGGTGGACGCCGCAGACGACGCTCGAGGACGGCCTGCACCGCACCTTTGCCTGGTTCGAGTCCCAGTGATCCTCTTCGCCCTGCTGCAGGTCCGCTCCGCCATCCCGTCCACGCGGCTCGAGCTCGTGACCAACGCCTCGCGCGAGACGCAGGTGGTGCTCGCCGTGTTGCTGGTCCTCTCGTTGATCTCCTGGGCGGTGATGCTCGCCAAGTGGCTCGCCTTCCGGCGCGCCGAGTCGGCCGGCGCGCACTTTTTGGCCGACTTCCACCGGAGTGCGCGGCTCGAGGCGGTCGCCTCACTCGCCAAGCGATCGCGGCCGAGCGCGCACACCCGCGTGATGCAGCGGGCGCTCCAGTTCCTGACCGACACGCGGATGGTCCACAGCGCCGAAGGCGGACCGGCCACGCTCTCGGCGTCGCAGGTGCAGGCGCTGCGCCTCGTCCTCGACGCCGAGACCAACACCGAACGCGATCGGCTGGGCACCTGGATCCCGACGCTCGCGATGATCGGCTCGGTGAGCCCGCTGCTCGGCCTCCTCGGCACGGTGCTCGGCATCATCGAGGCGTTCCTCGGCGTGGCACGGGGCGGGTCGGGGAATCTCGCGGCGATCGCGCCGGGCGTGGCCGAGGCGCTGATCGCGACCGCGACCGCACTGGCGGTCGCCATCCCGGCGTACTTCGGCTACAACATCTTCGCCGCGCGGCTCAACCGGTTCGACAGCGAGGTCGAGGGATTCGGCTCCGAGGTGATCGCGCTGATGGCGCGCGAGGGGCGCCTCTAGATGCGGCGGCGCGGCGGGCGCGCGCCGCTCCTCGCCGAGATCAACGTCGTCTCGTTGATTGACGTGATGATGCTGCTGATGATCATCTTCATGATCACGGCGCCAATGATGCAGGGTGGGGTGGACGTGACGCTGCCGCGGGCGGCGGCGCGCCCGCTCAATGCCCAGAGCGCGCTGGTCATCTCGGTCACCCGTGATGGCCGGATCTTCGCCGACGACGTCCAGCTCTCGCTCGCCGAGTTTCGCGGATCGTTCGCCACCCTCGCCGGCCAGGCCGGCCGCGCCGGCGTCTATCTCCGCGCCGACCAAAGCGTGAACTACGGCCGCGTGGTCGAGGTGCTGGCGATCATGCGCGCCGCCGGGGTGGGAAATATCGGGCTGGTCGCCGAACCGGAGGATCTGCCGCGGTGAGCGCCGCCGCGCTCCACGCCCACCAGTCGGGAATCGGCGGCGCCTTGGCGCTCTCGCTGCTCCTGCACGCGGCGGTCGTCGCCCCTTTCGTGGTCTGGACGGCCGCGCCGCCGCCGCCCCTGCCGCCGATGTACCAGGTGGACCTCGTCGCGGCGCCGCCCGGCGAGCGCGCGGTCGGTGTCGTCCGCGAGACGCCGGCCCCGGAGACCCCGACGTCCAAGGCGCCGCCGAAGGCCGAGGCGCCCGACCCGGTGAAGGCCGCCCCGATCAATCCGCCGTCGCGCGCCGCCCGCACGCCCACGCGCGCCACCCCCAACATCACCAAGACGCAGCAGCGCGTGGACCCGACCACCGCGCCGACCGCCGGCGGCGGCGAGATCGGCGGCGCCGGCACCGATGTCGCCACCGTCCGCACCGAGGGGATCGCGTTCCCCTATCCGGGGTACCTCTCGAACATCGTGCGACAGATCGCGCTCAACTTCCATCCGCGGAATCCGGGCGCGCTCAAGGCCGAGGTCTTCTTCTTCATCCGCCGGGACGGCTCCGTCACCGGCTTCCGGTTCGTGACCAGCAGCGGGAACTTCGCGTTCGACCTCGAGGCCCAGGGCGCCGTCGAGTCGGCGGCGCGGAACTTTGGCGTGCTCCCCACCGACTTCTCCGACGACATTCTCCCCGTGACCTTCAGCTTCGACCCGGCCCGCCTGCGATGAATCGCGTCCTCGTTGCCGTCGCCGTGACGGCCGCCCTCGTGACGGCCGCCCTCGTGACGGCCGCCCTCGTGACGCCGCGGGCGGCACACCCGCAGGAACCGCAGGGCGTGCGGATCGGGCTCACCTACACCGCCGGCACGCGCCCGGGACTCTACGTCCTGCCGATGGCCGGCCTCTACGCCGACTCGATCCGCGCCATCCTCACGCGCAATATTGATTTCGGCGACCGGATCGGCGTCATCGCGCCGGACTCCGGCAGCGCGCCCACCGGCACGCTCAACTATCCGCTCTATGCGGCGCTCGGCGCCGCCGCGGTCCTCCACGTCACCGAGCAGGTCGGCGGCGGGGTGAAGGTCGTGGTGCACGAGGTCGGCGCGGCCCGCGTGATGAATACGCGGGAGTTCCCGATTGACGCCGAGCCGCTCTCGGGCGACTGGCGGATGGCGCTCCACGGCGTCAGCGACGAGATCGAGCGCTGGATCACCGGCGTTCCCGGCGTTGCTGCCACACGCATCCTCTTCAACCGCGGTGGGACGCTCTGGACGGTGGACTCCGACGGGGCCAACGCGCGCCCGGTGGCTGGCGTCGGCAGCGGGCTCCATCCGGCCTGGCACCCGAGCGGCCGCTCGATCGCCTACACCGAGTTCGCCGACGACGGCACCCATATCCTCGTGCGCGACCTCGTGAGCGGCACGACGCGCCGGGTCTCCTTCAGTGGCGGCACGAACATCACGCCGGCCTTTTCTCCCGACGGCCGGACGCTCGTCTTCTCGTCCGGGCTGGACGGCACCGACCTCTGGGCGGTGCCGCTCGCCGGCGGTGAAGGGCCGGTGCGCGTGACCGTCGGACGGGGGACGGAGAATCTCTCGCCGTCGTTCTCTCCCGACGGGCGTCGAATCGCCTTTGCGTCTGGTCGGTTGGGGCGGCCGGAGATATATATTACGGATGCAGATGGTGCGAATCCGCAGTGGCTGACGACGACCGGATTCGGCGACCAGTCGTATCGCTCGGACCCGGTCTGGTCGCCGGATGGGCAGCGGGTGGCGTTCCAGACGCAGATCGAGGGACGCTTCCAGGTCGCCACCATCAGTCTGCGGGATCGCAGCGTGAAGCAACACACGATCGAAGGGGTAAATGAACAGCCGTCGTGGGCGCCTGATGCCCGGCATCTCGTGTTCACCTCTTCGCGCAGCGGGACCCGTCAGCTCTGGGTCCTGGATACGGAGTCGGGTCGGTTGCGACAGCTGACCCACGGTGCGGCGGCCCGGATGGGCGCGTGGTCGCCGCGGTTCGCAGTGCCCAGGTAGTGGTCCGTCGTTCCTTCCTTGTCCCCTTGCTCCCCCTCCACGAGGTATCCATGTCACTTCGCAAGCTCGCCCTGATGCTCCTGGCCTCGGTTGCCGTCGGCGCCGCCGCCTGCCGGCCGCCCGAGCCGCCGCCGCCGCCGGAGCCGATGATCAACCAGGACTCCATTGACGCCGTCGAGCGCGAGCGCGAGCGTGCCGAGGCCGAGGCCCGCGCCCGCGCCGAGGCGGAAGCCCGCGCCCGTGCCGCGGCCGCCGAGCGCGAGCGGCTCGCCGCCGAGGCCCGTGCCCGCGCCGAGATGGAAGCCCGCGTGAACGCGGCCCGCGCCGCCTTCGCGATGCAGATCTACTACGACTTCGACAAGGCCGACCTGAAGCCCGAGGCGCGCACCACGCTTGACGCCAAGGTGCCACTCCTCCGGGCCAACCCCAACCTCCGCATCCGCATCGCCGGCCACACCGACGAGCGCGGCTCGGACGCCTACAACATCGCGCTCGGCCAGCGGCGTGCCGCCGCAGCCAAGCGGTACCTGGTGGATCAGGGCATTGCCGAGAATCGGATCGAGACCGTGAGCTACGGTGAGGATCGGCCGGCCGCGATGGGTTCGATGGAGTCGGCGTGGTCGCAGAACCGGCGCTCGGAATTCGAGATGATCGCCGGTGCGGAGATGCTCCGCCTCCCGTGACGGGACGGCGGGCGCTCCAGTGGCTCGCGCCGGCCGTCGTGTTGACGGCCGGCGCGTGCTTCGCCACCCGTGAGGACGTGCGCGTCCTGCAGCTGGACCTGCAGGTCGTGCGGGCCGAACGGGTGGCGGCGGACTCGGCCCTGCTGTTGGCCATCGAGTCCGGGTTGTTGCGCGTGTCGCGGGCGCTGGCCGACGTCGCCGATACCGCGCGTGCGGCCAACGCGACGGTGATGCGCCTGCGCGGGGATGTCCGCGAGGACCTGCAGTCCATCCGGCAGCAGCTGATCATGATTCAGGAACTCACGGGCCAGAGCCAGCGGCGGATCCAGGAACTGCGCTCCGAAATGGAGGCGCGGGCCGCCGAGCTCGCGACGCCGGTCGTCCCGCCGGCCGGGGATCCGGCGACCGGCGGCACGGCAATGGCGCCGGCGCGTCCGGCGCCGGCGGTGCTCGGTCCGGCCCAACTGATGCAGATGGGTCAGGACCAGCTCCGGCGGGGCAGCACGACCGCGGCACGCGGCGCCTTTCTCGAGCTGCTCGACAAGCACCCAACCTCCGACCTCGCCCCCGACGCGCTTTACAGCGTCGCCGAGACGTGGGCGGACGAGGGCAACGGGGTGGCCGCCGATTCCGTCTATGCGCTGGTCGCACAGCGGTATCCTCGCTCGGCGATGGCACCCAACGCCCTCTACAAGCGCGCGACGGCGTTCCGCAGCATCGGGCAGGCGCAGCAGGCGCGGGCGATCTACCAGCAGATCGTGGACCGCTATCCGCGCTCCGACGCAGCGCTCCTGGCGCAGGAATTCCTGCGCGCCAGTCCCTAGCGCGCGGGGGGGCGGCGACGCCGACCCCACCCCACACGATGAGTCACGGCGCGTCGGGCGAGATGCCCTTCCTCGATCACCTCGAAGAGCTGCGCCACCGGCTCTTCTGGGCCCTCGGCGCCCTCGTGCTCGCGATGATGGTCGCCTTCGCGATCGTCTGGCGCTACGACGTGATCGGCATCCTCGCCGTCCCCATCGCGCCCTACCTGCCCGACGGGAAGCTGGTCTTCACGCACCCCGCCGACCCGATCGGGATCGTCCTCAAGGTCTCGTTCGGGCTCGGCCTCGTCGCCGCGTCGCCGGTGATCGTCTACCAGGCCTGGGCGTTTCTCGCGCCGGCGCTCCACCAGCACGAGAGGCGTGTCCTCATCCCGGTCCTCATCGGCGCCGCCGGACTCTTCGCCAGCGGGGTATTCCTCTGCGTGCGATTCGTCCTGCCGGCGATGTTCGACGTCCTCCTCTCGTTCCAGTCCGCGTCGCTGGAGCAGATGATCACCGCGAGCGAGTACTTCTCGTTCACGGTGATCCTCTGCCTCGCCTTCGGCGGCGCGTTCCAGCTGCCGATCGTCATCCTCGCGCTCACCGCGCTGGGCCTCGTGACTCCGACGACGCTCGCCCGGTATCGCCGCCACGCGGTGGTGGGGAGTCTGCTCGGGGCGGCGATGATCACGCCGGGGGACCTCCTGATCATGACGCTGATGCTCGGGGTGCCGCTCTACGGGCTCTATGAGGTCAGCATCGTCCTGAGCTGGTTCGTCCACCGCGCGCGCGAGAAGCGGCTCCGCGCCGAGGCGGACGCGGTCGGACGGGCGGCGACGTGAGGCGCCGGCCGTCACGCCGGCCGTCGCGTCGGCCGTGGCGCCGCGCCGCGGCCGCCGTGCTGCTCGGGGTCGGCGGCCCGTGGACCCTCGGCGCGCAGGAGCAGCCGGTGCGGCGACCGCCCGTCGAGGCGCCGCGCGACACGGCCGCCCGCGACACGGCCGTCCGCCAGCCGCCGCTCGACTCGGCCGGCCGCGCCGCCGCGCGCGACAGCATCAGGCGCGCCGCCGCGCGCGACAGCATCAGGCGCGCCGTCGCCGACTCGGCGGGCCGGCCGAGGCTCATTCACTGGGTCCCCGACGACTCGGTGATGCTCGCGCTCCTGCAGCGCGCCGGCTACCGGGTGGTCCGCTATCAGTCCGACTCGATTGGCTTCGACGCCGGGTCGCGCACGATGTCGCTTGCCGCCACCGACAGCGGCCGCTCGGGCGTCCAGCGCGACTCCACGCTCCTCGTCGCGCGCCGGATCGTCTACAACGACAGCACGCAGATGATCGCCGCGCGCGGCGACACAATCGTGATGCGCGATCCCGACCAGGTGGCGGACGTCATCGGGCGCGAGGAGATGACCTATGACCTCGCGCGCCGCGAGGGCCGGACGCGCCAGTTCAGCACCATCGCCAACTCCGGCGAGGATTGGCAGATCCTCGCCCACCGCGCCACGTTCACCTCCGATTCCACGAGCGACCGCTCGACGGTCTACGGGCGCGACGGCATCATCACGTCGTGCCTCGACTCCGTCCCGCACTACCACTTCCTCGCCAAGGAACTCAAGCGGGTGAGCCGGAGCGTGATCATCGCCCGGCCGGCGATCCTCTACGTCGGCCAGGTGCCGGTGCTCTGGCTCCCGTTCATGTTCCAGGACATCCGCACGGGGCGCCGCTCGGGGCTGCTCACCCCGCGGCTCGGCTTTTCCGAACTTGTCCGCAACAGCCCGACCTACCGACGGACGGCCGAGAACCTCGGCTACTACTTCGCGCTCAGCGACTACGTGGACGCCCAGGTCTCGCTGGACTGGCGGTCGAGCGCGCGCGAGACGGCGCCCGACCCCGGATGGACGCGCCTCAACGGCGAGTTCCGCTACCGCTGGCTCGACCGCTTCGTCGGCGGCCAGGTGGCGGTCTCGCGCAACGCGCTCAGCAACGGGACCCGGAATCTCGGCGTCGCGTGGTCGCACACCCAGGAGTTCTCGTCGCGCACGCGCCTCTCGACGAACCTGAACTACGTGACCAACACGCACGTGCAGCGCCAGGCGATCATCAATCCGATGGCGGCGCTGGCAACGATTGCGTCGCAGGCGAACCTGGTGCGCCAGCAGGGGCCGTTCACCGTCAACCTCGGCGGGTCGCGCCGCCAGTACCCAGGTCGCGACCAGGTGGACCAGGACTTCCCGTCGCTCAACGTGGCGTCGAAGCCGCTCACCGTCGGTGACTGGTTCGTGCTCACGCCCACCTTCGCGCTGCGCAACACCGAGGCGTTCAACCTCGACGCCGCCGGTGACTTCGTCTGGCGCTACGGCACCGGGCCGGGCGGTCTCGACTCGACGCGCCTCAAGCGCGACACGCGGAACAGCGCCATCACGCTCTCGACGCCGTTCAAGTTCTTCAACTTCCAGGTGCAGAACAGCTACCGCTATACGGACGTCGTCCAGGACTTCCCGGCGATCAAGACCGTCCCCGACCCGGCCGACCCATCGCGGACCATTGACCGGGTCTATGCGCGGACCTACCTCTCGACGGCCGACTTCGACGTCAGCGTCGGCCTCCCGCAGTTCGCCCAGGGAAGGTGGAACGTCGCGCCCTACGTCAGCCTGTCGAACGTGGACCCCAGCGGCAGCTTCGTGCGGTCGGAGCGGACCAACGGCGCCTGGGTCTCGCAGTCCAAGCGCGTGACCTACGGACTGGGGATCAGCCCGACGCTCTTCCGGCTCCTGCCGGGCATCGGTCCGGCGGAGCGGATGCGCCACTCGGTGTCGCCGACGCTGTCGTGGGGCTACTCGCCGGCCAAGGACGTCAGCGACGAGTACCTCCTCGCGCTCGGTAAGTCGCCGGCGTCGTACATCGGCGGGCTGGCGCAGAACCGCGTCACGTTCGGGCTCAACACGAGCCTCGAGGCGAAGCTGCGGATCCCCGACGACACGGCGCGCGGCGGCGGACGGAAGGTGCGCCTCGTCTCGCTCCAGTTCACGCCGCTGGTCTATGACTTCGAGAAGAAGCGCCAGATCGGCGGCAGCGGGTTCGCCACCGACCGCGCCGGCTACACCTTCCGGTCCGAGCTCCTCCCCGGGTTCGACCTCGGCGTGGACTATTCGCTCTTCCAGGGGAGCGTGCTGACCGACACCGCGGTCTTCAAGCCGTACCGGGAGGCGGTGCGGTTTGGGTTCGACCTCAATCGCAACTCGGCGATCGTGCGGGGAATTGTCCGGCTCCTCGGGCTGCAGCCGGTGGCGACGGTCGCGGCCGAGGGCCCGGGGGCGAACGAGACCGACGCGATGGGCGGCGGCCTCGTGTCGTCAATGATCCCCGGCCAACAGGGGATCGGCGCGGTGACCGGCACGCGCGGGCGCTCGGGCGTGCAGGAACTCAACACCGCGCGGGGGTTCACGGCGAACTTCAGCGTCTCCCAGCAGCGCCAGCGGCCGCCGGTCGGGGGACGCGTGATTGACTACGACCCGGCGGTGGAGTGCGCCGCGCTCGCGGGACTTCCGCAGTACGACTTCTGCATCTTCAACGCGGAACGCAACCGGCCGACCGACGGCGGCCAGGGCGACGGGACGGCGGGCGGGACGTTCATCCGCGTGCCGCCGACGACGTCGGTGGGGATCCGCACGAGCTTCAACCTGACGCCGAAGTGGGGCGCGGGGTGGAACACGACCTACGACGTGGAGCGGAGCCAGTTCGCGAGCCAGGTGGTCACCCTGCAGCGCGACCTCCACGACTGGAAGGCGATCTTCGGCGTCACGCAGGCGCCGAACGGGAACTTCTCCTTTACCTTCCTCATCTCGCTGAAGGCCCAGCCCGAGATCAAGATGGACTACGATCGCCGGACCTACCGTCAACCGACCGCCGTCCTGCCGTGACCGCTGCCCTCGAACTGACCGGCTCCACCCTGACGGTCGCCGAGGTCGCCGCCGTCGCCGACGGCGGGCGCGCGGTCCGGCTCGCGGCGACGGCGCGCGACCGGATGCGCGCCACGCGGACGATTGTGGAGGGAATCGCCGCGCGCGGCGAGGTGGTGTACGGCGTCACCACCGGATTCGGCAAGCTCGCCGACATCGCCATCGCGCCCGACCAGCTGGCGCAGCTGCAGGTGAATCTCGTCCGCAGCCACGCGGCGGGGGTGGGGCCGCGGCTCCCCGAGCGCGAGGTCCGCGCGATGATGCTGCTCCGCGCCAACGTCCTCGCCAAGGGCTACAGCGGCGCGCGGCCGGAACTCGTCGAGCTCCTCTGCGCGATGCTCGACGCGCGGCTCCACCCGCCGGTGCCGGAACAGGGGTCGGTGGGCGCGAGCGGGGACCTCGCGCCGCTGGCGCACCTCGCGCTGGCGCTGATCGGGGAGGGCACGCTGCGGCATCCCAAGGGCGAGGGGCCGGCTGCCGAGGTGTTGCGGCAGCACCGGCTGGCGCCGGTCACGCTCGGCCCGAAGGAAGGGTTGGCGCTGATCAACGGGACGCAGGCGCACACCGCGGTCGCCGCCCTCGCACTTGTCGAAGCGCGGCGGTGCTGGGACGCCGCGCACGCCGCCGGCGCGATGTCGCTCGAGGCCCTGCTCGGCACGCCGGCGGCCTTCGACGCGCGGATCCACGCCGCACGCGGCCAGCGCGGCCAGTCCGCCTCCGCCGCGCGCCTGCTCGCGTTGTTGGAAGGGAGCGAGATCCGCGAATCGCATCGCGACAATGACCCGCGCGTGCAGGACGCCTACGCCCTCCGCTGCATGCCGCAGGTGCACGGGCCGGTGCTCGAGGCGCTGGACTTCGCCGAGTCGCTGATCGCGCCGGAGCTGAATGCGGCCACCGACAACCCGCTGGTGTTCGACGACGGGACGATGCTCTCCGGCGGCAACTTCCACGGCCAGGCGGTGGCGCTGGCGCTCGACGTGCTGGCGATCGTGATGACGAACCTCGCGGCGATGAGTGAGCGGCGGGCCGACCGTCTCGTCCATCCGGACCTCAACCAGGGCCTGCCGCCCTTCCTGACCGCGACGGCGGGCGTCAGCTCGGGCCTGATGATGGCGCAGGTGACGGCGGCCGCGCTGACGAGCGAATGCAAGGTGCTCGCGCATCCGGCGAGCGTGGACACGATTCCCACGGACGGCAGCAAGGAGGACGTGGTGCCGATGGCGATGGGCGCGGCGATCAAGCTGCGGCGCGTGCTCCACAATGTGCGGCACGTGCTGGCGGTCGAGCTCCTTTGCGCGGCGCAGGGGCTGGAGTCGCGGCGGCCGCTGCGCGCCGGCGTCGGGGTCGAGCGCGCCTACGCCGCGGTCCGCGCGCGCGTGGCGCCGCTCGTGGCCGACCGCGTGCTCGGGGGCGACATCGAGTCGCTCGCGGTCGGCGTCGCGGACGGCGAGTTTGCGTAGCGCGGTCTCCCGCACGTTCGCTGCTGAACGGCGACTGCGGTGCGTCGGTGCGTCGGTCGGTCGGGAGCGGCCACACGGCTTCGGGGCCAACGCCTTACACGCTGCGAGCCCCCGCGAACTGCCGCGGGGTCTCTTGCTACGGCGTAGGCCCCTGCGCCGCGCGGCCGCTCCCGCCCTCCCAAGGTCTTCAGTGCAGGTCGGCTCGCGCGGGCGCGATCCGGATCGCTCACTCTGGCTCGCCCTCGGCGTGGGCGTCGCGTGCGCTCGCGCGCGGCCGGGCCGCGCCTCGCCGCCGCCCCTCACGTGCGAGGCCGGCTGGGGAGGGGGGCGGGGGCGTTCCCACAGCGAGCCGTCGCGCGTAGCAAGAGACGCCGCGCCGTTGCGGCGGCTCGCAGCGTCTAAGCGCGTGAGGCTCGCGAAGGGAATGCCCCCGCCCCCCGACCGCGCACGAATCCCAGCCAGACAGCAGGCGAGCAGAACAGGGCCCGCCGACGCGCTAGATTAGCGCGATGCCTGAGAGGAGCCGCGGCCAGCGATGACGAACCAGACGCGAGTCGTGCGCGCCCCGCGCGGCACGGCGATCAGCTGCAAGGGCTGGCCGCAGGAGGCCGCCCTGCGGATGCTGATGAACAATCTCGACCCCGAGGTCGCGGAGCGGCCCGAGGACCTCGTCGTCTATGGCGGGACCGGCAAGGCGGCGCGCAACTGGGAGTCGTTCGACGCGATCGTCGCGACGCTGCGCGACCTCGCCGACGACGAGACGCTCCTCGTCCAGAGCGGCAAGCCGGTCGCCGTCTTCCGCACCCACCGCCATTCGCCCCGCGTCCTGATCGCCAACTCCAACCTTGTGGGCCGCTTCGCCACCTGGGAGCATTTCCGCGAGCTCGAGCGGCGGGGCCTGATGATGTACGGGCAGATGACCGCCGGGTCGTGGATCTACATCGGGTCGCAGGGAATCGTGCAGGGGACGTTCGAGACGTTCGGCGCGGTCGCGCGCCGGCACTTCGGCGGCACCCTCGCCGGCCGCTTCGTCCTCACCGCCGGACTCGGCGGGATGGGCGGCGCGCAGCCGTTGGCGGCGACGATGAACGACGCCGCGATCCTTTGCGTCGAGGTGGATCCGTCGCGCATCGAGAAGCGCCTGCAGGGCGGCTACTGCGACCGGATGACGGCCGACCTCGACGAGGCGATGCGCTGGATCCGCGAGGCGCAGGCAGCGAGGCGCGGACTCTCGGTCGGGCTCGTCGGCAATGCGGCGGAGGTCCTCCCGACGATGGTCGAGCGCGGCCTGATCCCCGACGTCGTGACCGACCAGACCTCGGCGCACGATATGCTGCACGGCTACGTCCCGCACGCGATGTCGCTCGCCGCCGCGACGGCGCTGCGCGGCAGCGATTCCGCGGAGTACCTGCGCCGCTCGACGGCGAGCGTCGTCGCTCACGTCCGCGCGATGCGCGCGATGCAGGACGCCGGCGCGGTCGCCTTCGACTACGGCAACAACATCCGCACCGTCGCCCTCGACGCCGGCGTCACCGACGCCTTCCGGATTCCCGGGTTCGTCCCCGAGTACGTGCGGCCACTGTTCTGCGAGGGCAAGGGCCCGTTCCGCTGGGCCGCGCTCTCGGGCGACCCGGCCGACATCGCACGCACCGACGACCTGGTGCTGGAGATGTTTCCGGACGACGCGCACCTCAAGCGGTGGATCACGATGGCACGCGAGCGAATCCGGTTCCAGGGCTTGCCGGCGCGCATCTGCTGGCTCGGCCAGGGCGAACGCGCCCGCTTCGGCGTGGCGCTCAACGACCTCGTCGCCTCGGGGGAGATCTCGGCACCGATCGTCATCGGGCGCGACCACCTCGACACCGGCAGCGTGGCCTCACCCTTCCGCGAGACGGAGGGGATGAAGGACGGCACCGACGCGGTGGCTGACTGGGCGATCCTCAACGCGCTGCTCAACGTGGCGAGCGGCGCGAGCTGGGTGAGCTTTCACCACGGCGGCGGGGTGGGGATCGGCAACTCGCTCCACGCGGGACAGGTGATCGTCGCCGACGGGACGCCGGAGATGCGCGAGCGGCTCGAGCGCGTGCTGACGAACGATCCGGGGATCGGCGTGGCGCGGCACGCCGATGCGGGATACCCGTCGGCGCAGGAGACCGCGCGGCGGACCGGCATCCGCATCCCGATGGGCGGCCCGCGCCCGGACGGCGCGTGACGACGCTCTTCGTGAACGCCGCGCAGGTGGTGACGTGCGCGGGCCCGGGGCGCGCGCGTCGCGGCGCCGAGATGGCCGACGCCGGCGTGCGCGACGGGGTCGGCGTGGCGGTCGGGGCCGATGGCCGCGTGCTCGCCGTCGCGCCGGATGCCGAGCTCCGCGCGGCGCATCCCGCGGCGACGCTCGTGGATTGCGCGCGCGGCGTGCTGACACCGGGCTTCGTGGACTCGCACACGCACGCGATCTTCGGGCGGCCGCGCCACGAGGAGCAGGAGCTCCGCGCCGCCGGCGTCGGGTATCTGGAGATCGCCCGGCGTGGCGGCGGGATCCACGCCTCGGTGCGCGACCTGCGGACGCGCCCGGAGGACGACCTCGCGGCGCTCGCCGGCGCGCGGCTCCGCCGGCTTGCCGCGCACGGCACCACGACGATCGAGGTGAAGTCGGGCTACGGCCTCTCGCTCGACGCCGAGCTCCGCACCCTGCGCGTGGTGCGCCGCCTCGCCGCCGAGCTGCCGGTGCGGCTCGTCCCGACGTTCCTCGGCGCGCACGAGGTCCCGCTCGAGTACCGCGAGGCGCCGCGCACGCGGGCCGACTACCTGGCGCTCGTCGTCCACGAGATGCTGCCGGCCGTGGCGCGCGAGGGACTGGCGCGCTTCTGCGACGTCTTCTGCGAGCCCGGCGTCTACAGCGTCGAGGAGTCGCGGCAGGTGCTGACCGCGGCGCGCTCGCACGGGCTCTCCCTCAAGCTGCACGCCGACGAACTCGCGAACGGCGCGGCGGCCGAGCTCGCCGCCGAACTTGGCGCGACCTCCGCCGACCATCTCGCGGCGGTCTCCGCCGCCGGGATCGCCGCCCTCGCGAAGGCGGGGACCGTGGCCACGCTCCTCCCCGGGACGATGCTGTTCCTCGGGCGGTCCACCCAGGCCCCGGCGCGGGCGCTGGTCGAGGCCGGCTGCGCCGTGGCCCTCGCCTCCGACTTCAATCCGGGGACAAGCCCGACCGTGAACTTCCCGCTGGTCCTCACGCTCGGCGTGAGCCAGCTCCGGCTGAGCGTCGCCGAGGCGTTCGTGGCGGCGACGGTGAATGGTGCGGCGGCGCTCGGGATGGCCGCCGAGCTTGGCCAGCTCTCGCCAGGATTTCAGGGCGACCTGGCGCTCTTCGCGGTGGGTGACCATCGGGAGATCCCGTACTGGTACGGCGACCGACGCTGCGTGGGCAGTTGGGTCGGCGGCCGGCCGGCACACACGGAGTAGCGACCCAAACGCTTGTCACGCCAGTGGTTCGGGGCGTACCTTTCGGGTCGTTGCGCCTCCGGCGCTCTACTGATGCCCGCCCTGTTTCTCGCCGACCGCCTCCCCGAATGGCCGACATCGTCAAGCTGAAGAAGAAAGCGGCCGACCTCGAGGCCAAGAAGCAGGTGGACAAGGCCCTCGACGTCTATCGCCAGATCATTGACGCGTACGAGGGGGGCGAAGAGGATCCGGTAGACATCCCGTTCTACAATCGCGTCGGCGATATGCTGCAGAAGGCGGGGAAACTCCCGGACGCCGTGTCGGTCTGGGAGAAGGCGGTGGATCACTACACCGAGGGCGGGTTCTACAACCCGGCCATCGCGCTCTGCAACAAGATCCTGCGCGCCTCGCCCGGCCGCACCGTGATCTACTACAAGCTCGGGAAGATCAGCGCCGAGAAGGGCTTCAAGGCCGACGCGCGCCAGAACTTCCTCGAGTACGCGAGTCGCCAGCAGCAGGCCGGCAATATGGACGAGGCCTTCCGGACCCTGAAGGAGTTCGCCGACCTCGTGCCGGACCAGTACGACGTCCGGTTGATGCTGGCCGATCAACTCCTCAAGGCGGGGAAGAAGGACGAGTCAATCGCCCAGCTCCAGGTGGGCTACGCGCAGGCGTCGGCCGACGGCGATGCAAGCGATGCCGACAGCTTCGCCGCAAAGCTCAAGGAGATTGACCCGTCCATCGAGCCGAAGGCCGACGGTGCGGCGTCCTCGTCCGGGGGCGCGGGGCTGGTCTTCCTCGACGTGGACACGCCGGCCGGCCGCAAGTCCGTGCGGATGCCGTCGCCGCTGGAGACCAAGCGTCTCACCAAGGCGGTCGAGGGACTCTCGCTGCTTGAGCCGCTCGCTCCGCCTGCTCCGGCCAAGCCGGCGGCCGCCGCCCCCGCCGAGCCCGCCGCTCCCGCCACACCCCCTGCGCCGCCCGCCGAGCCAATCCTCATCGAACCCACGCAGGTCGCCGACGAGGCACCGCCACCGCCGCGCGGATCGTTGGCAGGACTCCAGGCCACCAGCTTCTCCGACGAGGTCGCACCGCCCGCCGACGCCGACGCCGACGCTCCGGTGGAGCCGGTGGAGAGCGAGGAGCCGCCGACCGTGCCGCGATCGGCGCCCGACCTCGAGGTGATGGACCTCGACGCGCCGGCGGAGATCGGGACCGTGGAATCGCTGATCGAGCCGGAGCCGACGCTCGGCGGCGACGCCCTCCAAGTCGAGCCGGAGCCATCGCTGTCCGACGATCTGATCGTTTTCGACACCGACTCGCCGCTGGGCGACAGCCCGTTCGAGGAGCCGGTGGTCGAGGCGCCGGTGCTCGAGATGCCCGAGGCCTCCACGGAACTGGCGACCTCGGTGGACGCCCTGCGGGAGCGCGTGGACGCCTCGCCGGAGGACTGGGGCCTGCGGCGGCAGTTCGCCGAGGCGCTGCTGGAGGGCGGCGACCGGGCTGAAGGCGTGGCGCAACTCGAGCAGGCGATGACCGGCTATGAGACCGGCGGCGACCTCGACACCGCCGGATCCATCGCCGAGGAGATCGTCCGGCTTGAGCCCAAGTCCATCCGCTTCCACCAGAAGCGGGTCGAGTTCGCCTTCCGCGCCAACGACCGCGGGCTCCTCGCCGAGGCGTACCTCGAACTCGCTGACGCGCTGCTCGCCGACGGCCAGGCGCAGAAGGCGCGCGTGGTCTACCAGCGGGTCCTCGACATCACGCCGGACGACCTGCGCGCCCAGGCGGCCATCGAGTCCATCCCGGAGGAGGTTGCCGTCGAGGCCCCGCCGCCGCCGCGGCGCAGCACCACCGCGGCGCCCGCCAAGCCCGCCCCGATGCCGAAGAAGGCCGCCAAGCCCAAGGGTGACAGCGACGACGAATTTGTGTCGCTCGGCGACTGGCTGCGCGAGGACGACGAGCCGAAGAGCACGCGGATGGTCGTCGAGGAGAAGGAGCCCACCGGCGACGAGCAGGCGGACTTCGCCGATATGCTCCGGATGTTCAAGCAGGGCGTTTCCGACAACGTGGACGACGAGGATCACGAGGCCCACTACGACCTCGGCGTCGCCTACAAGGAGATGGGATTGCTCGACGAGGCGATCGCCGAGTTCCAGAAGGCGCTCCGCGCGCCCAATGCGCGCGTGCGCTCGTTCGAGGCGCTGGGCCACTGCTTCATCGAGAAGCAGCAGCTTCCGGTGGCGGCGACGATTCTCCAGCGCGCGCTCTCCGAGCCGAACGTCCGCGACGAGGAGCTCGTCGGCGTGCTCTACCTGCTCGGCGCCATCTCCGAGGAGACCAAGGCGTATCCGGAGGCCAAGAAGTTCTACGAGCGCGTCTTCTCGGTGGACATCCAGTTCCGCGACGTCGGCGACCGGCTCAGCGCGGTCGAGCGGAATCTCACGTGACGCCCGACGCGCAGACGCGCCTGCCGGTCGCCCCGGCGCTGCTCGAGATCCAGCTCCCGGTGCGGGCCCGGCTCGACCGCGTGCCGGAGGAGCTCTGGCGGATCGTCGAGGCCGACGTCGCGATTGTCGAGGCGGCCAACGCGCACCTGCGCGGGATGCGCGGCAAGCTCTTCCGGCCGACACTCCTCCTCCTCGCGTCGGAGGTCGAGGGGACGCCGGAGGAGCGTGCCATCCCGCTGGCGGCGGTCGCCGAGCTCGTGCACCTGACGAGCGTTGTCCACGACGACTCGGTGGACCACTCGGTCCTCCGCCGCGGCCAGCCGACGCTCAACGCAATCTTCAGTCATCAGGTGGCCGTGCTGATGGGCGACTTCCTGTTCTCCAAGGCCATCGCCGAGCTGGTGCGGCTCGGTGACCTCGAGCCGCTGCGGGTCTTCACGCAGGCGTCGAACGAGATGACGCTCGGCGAGCTCCGCCAACTGGCGTCGTACGATGCGCTGACCTTCACCGAGGCGGACTACTACACGCTGATCCGGGCCAAGACGGCCTCGCTGGTCGGCGCGGCGTGCGAGATGGGCGCGTTGGCCGGCGCGCCGCGCTACCGCGCCCAGCTCCGACGCTTCGGGGAGCAGCTCGGGATGGCGTTCCAGGTCGCCGACGACCTGCTCGACTACATCGAGCAGGAGGCGGTGACCGGGAAGCCGGGCGGCACCGACCTGCGCGAGCACAAGGTCACGCTCCCGCTGATCGCGGCGCTCGGGCAGATGTCGCGCGCCCAGCGGGCGCGGGTGGATGCCCTCTTCGCCGATCCGACGCCGGGTGACGCGACGATCGCCGAGGTCGTCGGCATCGTGGCGGAGTGCGGCGGGCTCGACTACGCACGCCGGACCGGGGAGAAATTCGCCCAGCTCGCGGAGGAGGCCTTGGACGGCGTGCCGGAGTCGGAGGTGCGGCAGTCGCTGGTGGACGCGCTGGCCTACGTGATGGACCGACGGGCCTGATGGCGCTCCAGGGCTCGGCGAAGCATCGCCCGGGGTATCACGCCATCGTGCTGGCCATCGGGTTCGTGGTCGGCGGCTTCCTCACGCAGTTTGCCCGGCTCTTCCTGCCGTCGGGCGCGGTCAAGGAATTCCTCACCACCGGGGTGACGCCGTCGGTCGGCCCCTTGTCGGTGGATCTGGTCATCATCAAGTTTGGATTGGGACCCATCGCGCTCGACGTCTCGCTGCTGAGCCTTGTCGGGGTCCTCGCCGCCTATCTCATCGCGCGTTCGCTGTTCTAACGGAGGTTCGTATGTTCGGACTCGGCCCGACCGAACTCTTCATCGGTCTTGTAGTCGTTCTCCTGCTCTTCGGCGCGAAGCGCATTCCCGAGATCGCCGGCTCGTTCGGCAAGGGAATCAAGGAGTTCAAGAAGAATATGAACGAGGTGCAGCGCGAGATCTCGACGCCGGCGGAGCAGGGGAGTCTGCCGCCCGCCCAGGAGCGCCAGGGGGCACCGCAGAAGGATGCCGAGGGGACGGAGCCGAAGAGGCTGATTTAAAAGGCGAAAGGAGAAAGGGGAAAGGGGCGCGCCGGGGACTGCCTGGCGCGCAGGTGCGGTGACCTTCCACCTCTCACCTTTAGTTATTCGACTACCTGTCTCCGCAGCGCTGCGTTGATGTCGCGGCGGCGGTCCACGATCGTCGCCTCGCGGCGGAGGTTGTCGAGGAACGTGCGGATGCGCTGTTCGCGCGCCGCGTTGCCGAGTTGCTGGCGCTGGGTGGCCTTCTGCGCCTCGAAGGCCTCGCGCGATGCCCCGACCCGGTGGTTCACCCGCATCAGGAAGACGGCATCAATCGTGCGCACCATCGCGGTGGTGCCGACGTCGAGGCCGAACGCCGCGCCGACCGCCTCGTTCGAATAGCCGAGTCCCTCCACGAAGCTCAGCCGGGTGAACGTGCGCGTCGTGTCCACCGTGAGCCCGGCCTTGGCCGCCATCGCCTCGAGCGTCGAGTTCCGCGCGTCGGCGAGGAGCGCTTCGCCCTGTGGCACCAGGACGTCCACGGCCTTCCGTTCGCGCAGCGCCTGCGCGATGTCGTCGCGCACCAGCGCGAGGGGCTGCTCGCCGCCCCGCGTCAGCGAGTCGAGCCGGACGAGATAGTAGGCCTGCTCGTCGTCAAAGAGGTCGCTCGTCTCGCCCGGCTGCACGCCGGAGAACGCCCATCCGCTGACGCCGCCGACGGGGAGGCCCTGATACGTGGCCGTCTGCCCCTCGGTCACCGGGATCTGCGTGACGAGCAGCCCGAGTGCCTCGGCGGCTTCGTCGAACTTGCGGGGGTCGCTCGCGCCGGCCGCGATCCCGGCCAGCCGGTCCGCCGCGCGGTCCGAGAGCGTCGCGGTGGAATCGCCCTGGCGGACGCGCAGCAGGATGTGCCGCACCGCGAGCGTGTCGCCCTTGCGATCGGTCGCCTGGATCAGGTGCCACCCAAACTGGGTCTCTACCGGCTCGGAGACCTGTCCCACGCGAAGGGCAAACGCGGCATTCTCGAACGCGGGCACGAACCGGCCGCGCGTCCCGCGGCCGAGATCGCCGCCCTCGCGCGCCGAGACGGAATCCTCGGACTCGCGGCGCGCCACGTCGGCGAAGCTCGCGCCGCCGACGATCTCGGCGCGCAGCTCGCGAAGCCGCGCGACCACCGCCGCCGTGTCGGCCGCGACCGGGATCCGGCTGATGCTGACGAACGAGACCACCGCCCGCCCGCTCCGCTCCCAGCGTCCCTTGTAGCGATCGTAGTAGCGCTTCACCTCCGCCTCGCTCACCGTGACCGCCGCGACCTGCGCCGGCGTCGGGCGCAGCGCCACGTACGACACGCGCGCCGAGTCCCGCTCGTCCCGGAAGACCTGGAACAGCTGCTCGTCGCTCAGCCAGGTGTCGGCAATCAACTGCGAGAAGAGCTTGCTCCGCGGCAGCTCGGCCCGGTAGTAGCTCTCCAACTGCGCCAGCAGGCCCTGTTGGCGCGCGAGGGGCGACGCCAGATACCGCTCGTACTTGGCCTGGTCGAACCGGCCTTCCGTCTGGAACTCGGCCGCCTGTTGGAACTGGGGGGGGGGGGAGTACCGCGCGGCGGCCACGATCTCGTCGTTGGTGACGATGATCCCCCGCCTCTCGTATTCCTGTTGGAGGAGCAGGTCGGTCACCAGCTGGTCGAACGCCTGCTGCTCGAGCTGGAGGCGCTCGTCGAGGTTCAGCGAGCGCCCGGTCTGCTGTTCCTGCTGCTGGGCAAGCGAGCGGGTGAGGTTTTCCCACGCTAGGTAGGGAATCTCATCGCCGTTCACCTTGGCCACGACAGTGGAGGTCGTGACCGGCGCCTGGCCGATCAGGCCGGACATATCGGCGAAGAGGAAGCTTCCGACGAACGCGATGAAGAGGAAGATCCAGACGTACTTGGCAACGACTCGCATCTCTTGGAGCACGGCGGACAACCCTGGCGCGAACGGTAGGAGAATGACGTGGGAAAGAACCTCGAAACCTACCCGGCGACACGACCTAAAATCAAGCGACACGCACACTTCTGATTGACCTGCACTCTCCCGGCGTGGTATTTTCTCCCAAGTCGGGGCGCTGGTCCCTTCTCACTTCCCAGAGCCGAGCCGGATGGCTGAATCGAACCGCATCGAAGACCTGCGGAAACGGTACCACGAGAACCCCCGTCGCTTCTTCGCGCCGCTCGCCAACGAGTATCGCAAGGGCGGATTCCTCGACCGCGCCATCCTGCTGTGCGAGAAGCACCTGCACGAGCAGCCGGAGAACATGAACGGGCTCGTGGTCTACGGGCAGGTGCTCTTTGAGACGGGCAAGCCGGAGGAGGCGCGCCAGCCGTTCGAGGCGGCGCTGAAGCTCGACCCGGAAAACCTGATCGCCCTGCGGCACCTCGGTGACATCGCGCGCGCCGGCGGCGACACCGAGGGCGCAAAGGCGTGGTACCTCAAGGTCCTCGAGGTGGATCGGCGGAACGACGAAGTGCTGGACATCCTCGAGCAGTTGGGCGGCGCCTCCGGCGAGGGCGGTCAGGGCGCGCCGAGCGCCGCCTCGCTGGTCTCCGTGGCGCCGAACGTGAGCGTCAGCGGCGGCGACGGGGATTTTGGGATGGTCGAGCTCGACGGCCCCTCGGAGCCGGCGGCGCCTGCTGCGCCGGCGCCGAAAGCGCGGAGCGGACCGCGGAAGCCCGAAGTGCCGATGCAGACACTCGTCATCAATGCCCAGGCGCTCGCGGATATGGACCTGCGCGAAGCGTCGGCCAAGACACTCGCGCCACCGGAGGCAGTCGCGGCGCCTGCGCCGCCCGCGCCTGCGCCGCGCGCCGCTCCGTTGCACCGCGCGTCGTTGCTCGACATCAATTTCGATTTCAGCGACGTGGCGATGGTGGAGTCGGCGGCGCCGGAGCGTGCGCCGCCCGATGGCGAGCGCACGCTGATCATTGAGGCACCCACGGCACAGGCCGCCGCCGGCACGCTGCCCGGGCTCGAGGCCGCCGATTTCACCGCCGAGGTCTCGCCGATGGCGGGACTCGAGAGCGACGAGTTCATCGGCGGCGACGTTGGCGAGCGGCTCGAGGGGCTCGAGACGCCCTCGGTCGGGGAGGTGACGGTCGCACCGCTCGCCGGCCTCGACCGCGTGGATCTCTCGCCCGCCGACATTGCGCCGTCAACCGTCGAAGGGTTGGCGACGACCGCCGACCTTGCGTCCATCGAGCCGTCGGCCGCCCACGCGGTGCCGCCGGCCAACGGGGCGCCGCCGGAGCCGGTGCCGATCACCTTCGAGGATCTCGACGTCAGTGAGTCCACGGATACCCGGCCCCTGCCCACGCTCGAGCCGGAACCGGAGTCGCGGCCCAAGCCGCGGATGACCAAGTCCGACCTCTCGTCGTTGCCGCTCCTTGCCGACTTCGGCCTCGAGGAAGACGAACCGGCGTCGGCACCGCCTGACGCGGCGCCGCCCGCGGCGACCGTGGAGCCGCCCGCTGCCCCGCCGGAGCCGCGCCGTCCGCAGCCGACGCCGACCTTCGTCACCGAGACGATGGCCGCGCTCTACATCAAGCAGGGCTTCCGCAACGAGGCGATCGCGGTCTATCGCCAGTTGGTGGCGCAGGACCCGGCGGACGCCGGCCTCAAGGAACGGCTCGCGGCGCTGGAGCGGAGTGAGGAGGGACTGCCCGAGTTCGAGGCGCCTGCCGCCGACGCACCGGAGCCCACGCCGGCGCCGGCGAATGCGGCACTCTCCGAGGTGTCATTCACCGGCGTCGGCTTGAAGACGCCGACGCCGGCGACGCCGACCAAGACGGCGACCAAGACCCCGACCCCGACGCCGCCGGCCGGGCCAAGTGCGCGCGACTTCTTCAGCGCGGTCGCGCGCCGTGCCGCCACGCCGAGCGCGGGCGCATCGGCGGCGGCCGTGGCAGTGGCCCCAGCGCCCGTGGCGGCGCCGGTGGCGGCGCCCGTGGCGGCGCCCGAGCCGTCCGCCGCCGCCGCGGCCAGTGGTTGGCCGCTCGATCAGCTCTTTGGTGCCGCCCACGAAGTGCTCGACCTGCACGCGGCCGAGGTGCTCGCGGGCATCGGCACCTTTGAGGGGCCGAGCGGTGGCACTGGCCTCGACGAGCTGTTCGCCGCCGCGGCCGAGACGCCCTCGGCGCCCCGACCCGTGCCTCGGGCCTCCGAGACGCTCAAGTTCGACCAGTTCTTCGCCGCACCGGGTGCTGCGAGCGCAGGGGGTGCCGCGAACGCACCGGGCGCCGCGGGCGCGCCGGACTCGCCGGACGCTGCCGCAGCTCCGCCGGCCCCGGACGGATCGCCCGCCGCCGGCGGCGACGACGAACTCGGCCAGTTCCAGGGCTGGTTGAAGGGCCTCAAGCCGTGAGGATCGCCGTCCTGAACGGACCGAACCTCAACCTCCTTGGCGTCCGCGAACCCGAGATCTACGGCACGGTGACGCTCGAGGAGATCGAGGCGCGGCTGGAGGAAGTGGGCGCCGAGCTCGGGGTGACGCTGCTGTTCTCGCAGTTCAACGACGAAGGGAAGATGCTCGACGCGATCCACAACTGCCGCGGCGTGGTCACCGGCGCGCTGGTGAACGCCGGCGCCTGGACGCACACGAGTCTCGCGCTGCGCGACGCCTTTGCCGCCGTGTCGCTGCCCTACGTCGAGGTGCACCTCTCGAACATCTACGCCCGGGAGCCGGAGCGCCGGCACTCGTGGCTCGCCCCCGGCGCGATCGCGATCGTCGCCGGCTTCGGCGCCGATGGGTACGAACTCGCCCTGCGCGGCCTCGTCCGCGCCCTCGGCGGCGCCCCAAGCGCCGCGGCCTGAGCGACGCGCCCGGGAACCGGGGGTTCCCGGTTCGTCTATCTTCCTGACGTGAACGCCCTCATCTATGCCGTCCTCGCTGCGGCGGGCAATGTCGTCGGCGCCGCCGCGGTCACGGCCCGCCCGCGCTGGTCGCCGCGCACCCTCGAGCTCCTCCTCGCCTTCTCGGCGGGGTTCCTCGTCGTCGTCTCGATCGTCGGCCTCGTCCCCGAGGCGCTCGCCCACGGGGGCTCTCGCGCCGCGCTGATCATCCTCATCGGCTTCCTGCTCGTGCACCTCACCCAGCACGCGCTGGTGGGGCACTTTCACTTCGGCGAGGAAACGCACCACGTCTCGCCCGCGGTGAGCGTCTCGGCGCTGGTCGGCCTCCTGCTGCACACGTTCGTGGACGGCGTGGCCATCGCCAGCGCGTTCCACGTCAGCCGCGAGCTCGGCATCCTCGTCTTCGGCGCGATCTTCCTGCACAAGGTCCCCGAGGGGCTCGCCATCGCGTCGCTCTGGATCGCGTCGGGCCGTTCGCGGAGCGCGGCGCTCCTCGCCGCCGCCTCGCTCGGTGTCGCCACGGTGGTCGGCTTTGCGTTCACCGAGCTGGTGGACCCGCTCGCCGACTGGGGACTCGCGCTCGCCGCCGGCGTGACGCTCTACGTCGGCGGGTCCAACCTGATCCCCGAGTTCCAGGGGAAGAGCGGGTGGACGCACAACGTCGTGTTCTTCGCTGGCTGCGCCGTGGCGCTTGCACTGCGCACCGCGCTCGGCCACCCGTCCTAGCCGTGGCGCGCGGCAAGGCCGGGACGACGCCGGCGCCGGGCCTGTTCGAGCGGCCGGGCGACGCGCCGCTGGCGGCGCGGCTCCGGCCGCGCGTCCTCGACGAGGTCGTCGGCCAGGACCACCTGCTCGGTCCGGGGAAGCCGCTGCGCGTGGCCCTCGAACGCGGCGAGACCGGGTCCATCCTCCTCTGGGGCCCGCCGGGGACGGGCAAGACGACCATCGCGCGCCTCATCGCGGGGCACGTCGCGGCGGAGTTCGTCCCCTTCAGCGCGGTCACCGACGGCATCCCGCGGCTCCGCGAGATCGTCGCCGACGGGGAGCGGCGGCGCGCACTCGGCGGCCGCACGGTGCTCTTCGTGGACGAGATCCACCGATTCAACCGCGCCCAGCAGGACGCCCTGCTCCCGCACGTCGAGAGCGGCCTGCTGACGCTGATTGGCGCGACGACGGAGAACCCGAGCTTCGAACTGACCGGCGCGCTCCTCTCGCGGATGCGCGTCTTCGTGCTCGAGCCCCTGGGCACTGCAGCGCTGACGCTGCTTGTGGATCGTGCCCTCGCCGACCCCGAGCGGGGCCTCGGCGGCCGCGGCCTCACCCTCACCGACGAGGCGCGTGCCGTGCTGGCCACCGAGAGCGACGGCGACGCCCGCCGCGCCCTCACCGTACTCGACGCCGCCGCGGTGTTGGTCGGCGAGGCGACGGAGATCACCCGCGAGACGGTGATCGCCGCGCTGCAGCAGCGACTGGCGCACTACGACAAGTCGGGCGAGCAGCACTTCAACCTGATCTCGGCGTACCACAAGGCGCTCCGCGGGTCGGATCCGCAGGGGGCGCTCTACTGGCTCGCCCGGATGATCGAGGGGGGCGAGGACCCGCTCTACATCGCGCGCCGCACGGTGCGCTTTGCCGCCGAGGACATCGGGCTCGCCGACCCGCGCGCGCTCGAGCTCTGCATCGCCGCGCGCGACGCCTACCACTTCCTCGGGTCGCCCGAGGGCGAGCTCGCGCTGGCCGAGGCGGCGCTGTACTGCGCCACTGCGCCCAAGAGCAACCGCGTCCATCTCGCGTGGAAGGCCGCACTCGAGGCGGCCCGCGAGTCGCCGGCGGCGCCGGTCCCGCTCCACATCCGCAACGCACCCACCGACCTGATGAAGGAACTGGACTATGGGGCAGGGTACCAGTACGCGCACGACGCGCCGGACGGGTACATCCCGCAGGACTACCTGCCCGACGAGGTGCGCGAACGGACCTTCTACGAGCCCGGCAACTTCGGGTTCGAGAAGGAAGTGGCCAAACGGCTCGCGTGGTGGGAGTCGTTGCGCACCAAGAAACCCTAGCCGAACCCCAGACAATCATGCGCTTCCGCCCCACGCCCATCCTCGTACTCGCGCTCCTCGCCGTCGGCGCCGCAAGCGGCTGCCGGACCCTCGCCCGCGCGGCGTTCGCCAACCCGGTCGTCGAGGTCAAGGACGTGCGCGTGACCTCGATCGGCCTGCAGGGCGGCTCGGTGGACGTCGTGCTCGACGTCTACAATCCCAATGAATTCCGCCTCGACGCAACGCGCGTCTCGTACGTGTTCTGGGTGGACACCTCGCAGGTCGCCAGCGGGGCGATCGAGAAGCTGCTGACGCTCGAGCAGAAGGGCCGCGGGCAGATTGTCGTACCGGTGACGTTCGGCTACGCCGCGCTCAGCGAGGCGCTGCGCGAGTACTCGCGATTCGGCCGCCTCGACTACCGCGTCACCGGGCAGTTCACGATGGCGACCCCGTTCGGGACCATCACGCGCCCGTATTCGGGGACGGGGCGGATCGAGGGGATGCCATAGGACTGCAGGTGGGAGGTGGGAGGTGGCAGGTGGGAGGTTACCTTTCCCCTCTCACCTTTCCCCTCTCACCTTTTCCCTTGTACTCATTCGTTCGCTAATTGACCTCGCCCCTCCGCAGGAGCGCGCCATCCTGGTCGGCGCGCCGATCAAGCGGAGCAACGCCCGCCACCACGTCACCGAGCACCTCGACGAACTCGAGCGGCTCGCCGACACGGCGGGCGCGCTTGTCGTGGGCACGCTCACCCAGCAGCTCGACCGCCCCGACCCCTCGACCTACATCGGCCGGGGCAAGGTGGAGGAGCTCCGCGCGATGATCGCCGCGCTCGACGCGACGGTCGTGATCTTCGACGACGAGCTCTCGCCGGCGCAGGGGAAGAACCTCGAGGAGGAAGTGGGGAAGCGCGTCATTGACCGCGCCGAGCTGATCCTCGACATCTTCGCGGTGCGGGCGCGGTCGGCCGAGGCGCGGATGCAGGTCGAGCTCGCGCAGCTGGAGTACTCGCTCCCGCGCCTCGTCCGGATGTGGACGCACCTCGAGAAGTTCCGCGGCGGCATCGGCGTGCGCGGCCCGGGCGAAACACAGCTCGAGACCGACCGCCGACTCGTCGGCCAGCGCATCCGCCTCCTCAAGGACCGCCTCGTGGACGTCACCAAGGCGCGCGAGGTCCAGCGCGCCGGCCGCACGGGGACGTTCCGCGCCGCGCTCGTCGGCTACACCAACGCCGGCAAGAGCTCGATCCTCCGCGGCATCAGTGGGGCGAGCGAGATCTTCGTCGAGGACCGGCTCTTCGCCACGCTCGACCCCCTCACCCGCGAGGTGGACCTCGGCGACCGCCAGTCGGTGCTGCTCACCGACACCGTCGGGTTCATCCGCAAGCTGCCGCACCACCTCGTGGCCTCGTTCCGCGCGACGCTCGAGGAGGTGCGCGAGGCCGACCTCCTCCTCCACGTGATTGACGCCAGCCATCCGTCGTGGGAGGAGCAGCGCCTCGTGGTGGACGACGTGCTCGCCGACCTCGGCGCGCGGGAGATCCCGATGCGCTACGTCTTCAACAAGATGGACGCGCTCGCGCCGGCCGAGCGCGAGGCGATCCGCGCGCGGATGGAGAATCTCGCCCCGGACTCGATCTTCGTCTCGGCGCGCGCGGAGGAGACGGGGGGCGCGGCCGGGAACGGCGTCCCCGGCCTCGACCCGCTGCGGGAGGCGCTTCGCGGGGCCCAGCGCGCGCGACGCCCGGAGGTCGCGCTCCTCGTCCCGCTCACCGACGGCAAGCTCCTCGCCGAGGTCCATCGGCTGGGGGAGGTCCTGGCGAGCGACGCCGACGAGGCCGAGGGCGTGATGCGCATCCGCGGGCGCTTCGACCCGGCCGCGCTCGCCCGGCTCGAACGGGACGGCGCCGCGCGTGGCTGACCCGCCGGCGCCGTTCGTCTCGCGGCTCACCGCGCTGCGGGCCTCGCTCGCGGCGAGTGACCTCGACGCGCTCCTCGTCAGCTCGTTGCCCAACATCCGGTACCTCACCGGCTTCAGCGGCTCCAGCGCGCTCGTCGTGGTGACGATGGAGCAGTGCCTCCTCCTCACCGACTTCCGCTACGAGGCGCAGGTGAAGCTCGAGGTCGAGCCGGCGGTGGAGGTCGTGATCGAGCGGAACTCGCTCTGGGCGCGGCTCTGGCGCGAGCTCAAGCAACACAAGAAGCTCAAGGGGGTCGTCGTCGTCGCCTTCGAGACCGCGCACGTCTCGCACCAGGACGCGGCGCGGTTCGTGGAGGAGGGCGCCGAGGGCGCCGCCTGGAGCTGGCGTCCGACGCTCAACCTCGTCGAGATCCTGCGCGAGTCGAAGGACGCGACCGAGATTGCCGCCACCGTCGAGGCCGTGCGGATCGCCGAGCACGCGCTCGGGCGCACACTGCCGCAGGTGCGCGTCGGGATGACCGAGATGGCGGTCGCCGGGATCCTCGAGCACGAGTTGCGGATGGCCGGGAGCGCCGGCTTCCCGTTCGAGACGATCATCGCCGCCGGCCCGCGCTCGGCCCTGCCGCACGCCCGGGCATCGGCCCAGGTCATCGCCAAGGGTGACCTGCTGCTCTTCGACTTCGGCGCGGTCCACGCCGGCTACTGCTCCGACATCACCCGGACCTTCGTGGTCGGCGCCGCTCCGACGGAGCGCCAGGTGGAGGTTCACGGGGTGGTTCGGGAAGCTAACGGGAGCGCTTCGGCGGGCGTTCGGGTCGGAATGCGGGGACGGGATGCCGACGCGCTGGCGCGGCACTACATTCAGCGCCTCGGTCACGGGGATGCGTTCGGCCACTCGCTGGGCCACGGGATCGGGTTGGAGATCCACGAGGCGCCGCGCCTGGCGCAGACGTCGGAGTCCCCGCTGCCGGCCGGCGCGATCGTGACGATCGAACCGGGGATCTACCTGGAAGGTTGGGGCGGGGTTCGGATCGAGGACGATGTGCTCCTGACCCCCGACGGCCCGCGGACACTCACGAGCTTCCCGCGCGAGTTGATGCAGATCGGATGAATCGCCCGCCTCCCGCCTCACCACCTCCCACCTGCTGTTTGATGATTGACCTCCGCTACGTGAAGAAGCTCCTCGAGATGCTCGACGAATCCTCTGTGGATTCGATGGAGATCTCGTCCGACAAGGGACTGCGCATCCGGCTGGCGAAGACGCCGGTCTCGCGGGGCACCGTGCAGTACGCGGCGGCTCCGGTTGCCGCACCGGCCGCCGCACCGGCCGCCGCACCGGCCGCCGCACCGGCCGCCGCGCCGGCGCCGATGGCGGCCGCCGCGGCCGCCCCCAGCGCCGCGTCGTCGGCCGCGCTCGCCGACGTCAAGTCGCCGATGGTCGGCACCTACTACGGCGCGCCCGAGCCGGGCGCCAACCCCTACGTGAGCGTCGGACAGACCATCCAAAAGGGGCAGGTCCTCTGCATCATCGAGGCGATGAAGATCATGAACGAGATCGAGTCCGAGGTGACAGGGCGGCTCGTGGAGGTCGCCGCGACCGACGCGCACCCGGTCGAGTACGGCCAGGTGCTCTTCCGGGTGGATACCAATGGCTGAGCAGAAGCCCGCCGCCAAGCCGGCCGCTGCTGCGCCCGGCGCCGCGCCCGCCGCCGCCGCCGCCGCGCCCGCCTACAACTTCAAGACCGTCCTGCAGACGATGGTCCAGCAGAGCGGCTCCGACCTCCATCTCAAGATCGGCCGCCCGCCGACGATGCGCCTCAACGGCGAGCTCGTCGCGATGGAACTCCCCGCGCTCAAGCCCGAGGACCTCCGCTCGATCGGCGAGCAGATCATCCCGCCCAAGCAACGCCGGGAGTTCGACGATTCGAAGGACGCCGACTTCGCCATCGGCGTGCCTGGCATCGGCCGCTTTCGCGTCAACGTGTACCAGCAGCGCGGCTCGCTCGCCTACGCCTTTCGCGCAATCGCCTTCCAGGCGCTGACGATGGAGGAGCTCAACCTCCCGACGATCCTCAGGGAGATCTCGCTCAAACCCCGCGGCCTCGTCCTCGTCACCGGCATCACCGGCTCGGGCAAGTCCACCGCGCTCGCCGCGATGCTCCAGTACGTCAACGAGAACCGCCACGCCAACATCATCTCGATCGAGGACCCGATCGAGTTCCTGCACCGCGACATCAACTGCCACATCAACCAGCGCGAGGTCGGGACCGACACCACGTCGTTCGCCCAGGCGTTGCGCCGCGTCCTCCGGCAGGACCCCGACATCATCATGATCGGCGAGATCCGCGACCAGGAGACGCTCGAGATCGCGCTCAAGGCCGCCGACACCGGCCATATGGTCTTCTCGACGCTCCACACGATGGACGCCGCGCAGACGGTCAACCGCGTCCTCTCGTTCTATCCGCCCAACGAGCAGGCCGACATCCGGTTCCAGCTCTCGACCGCGCTGCAGGCCGTCGTCTCGCTGCGCCTCGTGCCGCGCACGGACCGGCCGGGCCGCATTCCGGCCTGCGAGATCCTCGTCAACACCGCCGCCGTCGCCGACAACATCCGCGACGCCAGCAAGGCGCTCAACATCCCGGACCTGATCCGCGAGGGCACCGTCCAGTACGGGATGCAGTCCTTCGACCAGTCGCTGATGAACTGGTACCAGAAGGGCGTCATCTCGTACGAGGCCGCGCTCTTCGCGTCCACCAGCCCGAGCGAGTTCGCGCTCAAGGTGCAGGGCGTCGCGGGGACCTCGGACGGCTCCTGGAATGCGCTGCAGCAGGATGCCAAGTAGGTGTTCCGGCGAGTCCTGATCGCCAATCGCGGCGAGATCGCGCTCCGCATTGTCCGGGCGTGCCGCGAACTGGGGGTCGAGACGGTCGCCGTCTTTTCCGAGGCCGACCGCGAGTCGCTCCACGTGCGCTTTGCCGATGACGACGTCTGCATCGGGCCGCCGCCGGCGCGCGACTCCTACCTCCGCATCCCGCGGCTGATCGCCGCCGCCGAGATCACCGGCGCCGACGCCATCCACCCCGGCTACGGCTTCCTCGCCGAGAACGCCGAGTTCGCCGAGACCTGCGCGGCGAGCGGCATCACCTTCATCGGCCCGACGCCGCACCAGATCCGCACGATGGGCGACAAGGCCGCCGCCCGCGCCGCGATGGTCGCCAACGGCGTCCCCGTCGTGCCCGGCACGCCCGGCCCGATCGAGGACGTGGACGAGGCGCTCGGCCTCGCCGAGAAGATGGGATTCCCGGTGATCATCAAGGCCGCCGCCGGCGGGGGCGGCAAGGGAATGCGCGTCGCCCGCGACGCCGACGACTTCGCCCGCTCGTTCCAGCTCGCCCGCTCCGAGGCGCTCTCGGCGTTCGGCAACGGCTCGGTGTACGTCGAGAAATACCTCGAACGCCCGCGCCACGTCGAGTTCCAGATCCTCGGCGACACCCACGGCACCGTGATCCACCTCGGCGAACGCGACTGCTCCATCCAGCGCCGCCACCAGAAGCTCGTCGAGGAGGCCCCCTGCCCGGTGATGACACCCGAGCTGCGCCGGAAGATGGGCGACGCCGCCGTGAAGGGCGCCAAGGCCATTGACTACGTCGGCGCCGGCACCATCGAGATGCTCCTCGACGCGGACGGGTCGTTCTACTTCATGGAGATGAACACCCGCATCCAGGTCGAGCACCCGGTCACCGAGATGCTCACCGGCGTGGACCTCGTGAAGGAGCAGATTCGCGTCGCCGCGGGGGAGAAGCTCTCGGTGAGCGCGACGCCCGAACTGCGCGGCCACGTGATCGAGTGCCGCGTGAACGCCGAGGACCCGGCGCGCAACTTCCAGCCGAGCCCGGGGCGGGTGGAGACGTTCCAACTGCCGGGCGGGAACGGCGTGCGCGTGGACACGCACGTCTATGCGGGATATACCGTGCCGCCGTTCTACGACTCGATGATCGCCAAGCTGATTGTCCACGGGCGCGACCGCCCGGAGGCGCTCGCCAAGATGCGGCTCGCGCTGGAGACGTTCGTGGTGGAGGGCGTGACGACGACGATCCCGTTCCTTGGCAAGTTGATGGACCACCCGCTGTTCATCGCTGGGGACGTGCACACCAAGTTTCTCGAGAAGGAGGGGCTGGACCTGTTCGAGGCGTGAACGCTCGCTGCCCGCTGTTCGCTGCTCGATCGCCGGGTGCCTTGGGATCTTTGCGTCGGTCGGGCAGCGGCGAGCGCCTGGCTCCGGGGGCCAACGCCTTACACGCTGCGAGCCCGCGCGAACCGCCGCGCGGTCTCTTGCTACGGCGTAGGCCCCTTCGCCGGGCGCACGTCGCTGCCCTCCCAAGGGCCCTGTCCGCGCGCACGGTCCGGCGCGGGCTGCACGGGTTCGCGGGCCGCGGCGTCCGCTCCGTCTCGGCCCGGCCAGCCTGTCCCCTCGCTCTCCGTTGTGCGCCTCGCCGGCAATGTGCGGTTTTAGCTTACCCAGCCCCGAAAGAGGGTTCGGCGGCGGCCCGGGAGCGGTCACGGAGCGAGCGGCAGCGCGACTGTCAGCATCCGCGCGAGAGCCCGGGAGGGCGTCCGGCGCCTCCCGACCTGCGGAAAAAAGCCGGGAATAAGCAGTCAGAAGGTGACACAACGCACTTGACCGCCCGGCCAAAAAGCCGGACATTCTTACGAGACCCGCCCCCACACGGAAGTCCTCTGGCCAACGAGACTTACACCGCCGCCGGTACCGAACCGCTAATCGAGCGACTCCGTCGCGCGACGATTGGCCGGTACGACGTGTATGCCGAGCTCGGCACGGGCGGCATGGCCTCGGTCTTCCTGGCCCTCGACCTCGCGCTCGACCGCAAGGTCGCCATCAAGGTGATGTCGCCGGCGATGATGAACTCGGCCGACAACATCGCGCGCTTCAAGCGCGAGGCCAGGGTCTCCGCCTCGCTCAATCATCCCAACATCATCGGCATCTACGCGGTCGGCGACGACCCCGACCTCGCCTACTTCGTGATGAAGTACATCGAGGGGCGCGCCCTCGACTCGGTGATCCGCGAGGGCGGCCAGCAGTCGGTGCCGTTCGTCCAGACGCTCATCAGCGCGGCCGGCAAGGCGCTGCACTACGCCCACTCGCGCGGCGTCGTCCACCGCGACGTGAAGCCGGCGAACTTTATGCTCGACCAGGACGGCTGGCTCATCGTCACCGACTTCGGCATCGCCAAGCTCGAGGATATGAAGGGCCTCACAATGACGGGGTCCATCATCGGCACGCCGTACTATATGAGCCCCGAGCAGTTCAACGGGAAGCAGGTCACCGGCGCCGCCGACCAGTACGCCCTCGGCATCGTCGCCTACGAGATGCTCACCGGCAAGCAGCCCTACACCGGCGACACGATCGTCGAGGTGATGCGGGGCCACCTCTTCGACGAGGTGCCGTCGGTCAGCCTGGACCGGCCTGACGTGCCGCCGGCACTCGAGGCGTGCCTCCGACGGATGATGGCGAAGGATCCGGCCGATCGCTTCCCCACGCTCGAGGAGGCGGTGGCCGCGTTCGGCGCGGCGCCGCCCACGGTCGAGGCGGAGGTCCGGACGCAGATCATCACGCTCGCCAAGCTGGGCGCACAGCAGCAGCCGCGGATGAGCGTCCCGGTGAGTCCGATTCCGGCGCAGCGCCCCGCCAAGCGGACCCCGCCGAAGCGCCCCCGGCCCAAGGTGGCGAAGGAAGACGAGGAGGAGGAAGAGACGACGCGTCCGTCGCGCGGGCGCCTCATCGTCGGCTTGCTCACGCTGGCCATCGGCGTGACGGCCGCCACTGCGTACCTACGGCCGGAGCTCTTCGGTGGCCTGTTGGACGGCGTCCTCGGGCGCGAGGCGGCCCCGGTCGAGAATCTGGTCGCCACGCCGCCGCCGGTGGACAGCGCGGCGATCCGCGACTCGATTGCCAACTTCCAGCGCGCCGCCCTCGCGTTTGCCGATTCGGTCCGCACCGACTCGCTGGCCCGGGAGGACTCGATTGCCCGGGTGGCGGCGGCCGCCGAGGCCGCCGCGCGCGCGCGGGCGGCCGCGACTCCGCCGGGCGATGCGGCCGCGCGGCCGCAGCCGGCGCCCGAGCCCGTCCAGGAGCAGCCCGCACGGGAGCCCGCACGGGAGGCCGCACGGCCGCAGCCCGCGCCGGCCGAGACCACGCGGACCGCCGCGCCGCCGCCGACCCCGCCCCCGGCGGAGCCCCCGGCGCCCGCAGGGCCCGGCACCATCCGCATCGGCAGCCGGATCCCCGGCGCGGTGCTCTACATCGGCCAGGAGGTCCGTCCGATCGGTGAGCGCGGCGTCCAGACCCTGACCTTCCCGGCGGGCTCCGTCACGATCTCCGTGCGCGCCGAGAACTGCGCACGATGGGATACGACCTTCGTGGTGGCGGCCGGTCAGACGCACACGATCGGGTTCCGCCCTGTCAGTTGCTGAACGGCGTCCCAGGCGTTCATTTCTCCGCTTGCTGATTCCCCCGGCCTGAGAGTTTCCATGTCCCTCCGGAAATCGCGACGCCTCGGCGCCGCCCTCCTCGGCGTTGTCCTCGCGCTCGCCGCCGCCTCCGACGGTGCGGCCGCGCAGGGCACATCGCCGACCGACGACCTCATCGCCCGCGTGCGCGCGGACGTGAACGACCTCCGCTACGCCGACGCGATCCGGCGCGGCCACGAGGTCTTTGCGTTCGCGCCCAACATGCGACCGGCGCAGGTGATCGCGCTCCGGGCCACGATGGCGGCCGCCTTCTACCCCGAGGAACTGGCCGAGCAGCGGTCCGACTCCGCGCTCGCGCACCTGAGTGCGATCATCCGGCTCGCGCCCGATGCCACGCTCCCCGTGGAGCTGCGGTGGTCGGGCCTCGATTCCCTCTACGAGGTGGCGCGCAGCCGCACGCTCGCCGTGGCCGTCCGCCCGGCGGCGCAGGATTCGCTCGTCGGGACCGACGGCCGGGCGTTCATCAGCGTGATCGCGTCGCGGCCGGTGCGCTTCCGGTTGCGCGTCGCCCCGCTTCCGACTGGCGCGAGCGTCCTCCACGACTCCACCGTGACCCCTGACTCGCGCGGCCAGCTCGGCTTCCGCGGCCACGATGGCCGCACGCCGCTGTTCGTCTCGGGGGAATACGAGTTTGTGGTGACGGCGGTGGACGCCGTCACCGGCGACTCGGTGACCGTACGGCATCACGCGACGGCCACCGCGGCGACGCCGCTTGCGCCGGTCTCGACGCCGGTGCTCGACACCACGAAGCTCCTGCCCGAGTCGGCCAAGGCGCCGCGGGTGCGGATGGTGATGACCAGCGTATTCTTTGCCGCCGCGACGGGCGCGATTGCCGCGGTCGCCCGCGCCGAGGAGCCGATCCGCTCGGAGTACAAGTCGGACGGCCGCGCGATTCTCGTCAGCGTGGCGATGATCGGCGCCGCCGTCGGCGGATTCTGGCTCGACAAGGGTACCGTCTCTGTCGAGAACCTGCGGGCCAATATGGCGTTGCGGGCGGCGCACCTGAAGGCGCTCACCGACGCCGACGCCGAGAGTAAGCAGCGGATAGCGGCGTACAAGGTCACCGTGCGCATCCAGCCGCAGGCGCGCTGAGATGACGACCACTCACGAGGCCTCAATGACGCGCGCGTTCCTCCTCGCTGCACTCCTCCCGCTCGCCGGGTGCAGCGTCTTTGCGATCAAGCCGGCCGACCCCAAGCCGGCGCCGACGACCACGCCGGCGCCGGGCGCCGCGCGGCCGACCACGCCACCCGCGGGTCAGCCCGCCGCGCGGCCGACCACACCGCCCGCGGGTCAGCCCGCCGCACAGCCGGCTACCCCGCCCGCAGCCACTCCGCCCGCGGGGCAGCCCGCCACCCCACCGGCCGGACAGCCCGCCACGCCGCCGGCCGGACAGCCCGCTGCGGCACGTCCCGCCGCTCCGGCAGCCACGCCGCCGGCCGCGACCACTCCTGCGCAGGCCACCGCCGCCGCGATTGCCGCCGCCACCGCCGCCGTGCGGCGCGACTCGGTGCGCATCGCCGAGGCAGGAACCACGCGCCGACGCTCGCCCGTCTACCTGATGATGATGTTCGACCTCCACAACGCGAGCGTCCGCACCTCCGACGGCGGAACCCTCCAGCCGGAGAACAAGACCGGGCTCGGCAGTCTTGAGCTCGCGCTGCAGCGCGCGCGCGGTGGCGGCCTCGGCCTCGCCGCCCGCCGCATCGCGGGGGGCGATGATGCCCCCACGTACCAGGAAGTGGCCTTCCTGATGGGATCGCGCCGCTTCGCCCTCGACCTTGGCGCTGCCCAGCGCACCGGCTTCGACTCCCTCACGTTCGGCGGCGGCGGCGACTTCGACTCGACGTACACCTTTGCCCGCGCCGGCTTTCGCACGCGCGCGAACGTCGGCAACACCGACTTCTCCGTGCAGCTCCGCGCCCTCTACTACATCGGCATCCCGCTCGGCGACGACGCCCTGCCGAAAGACGAACTCGAGGGCTGGTCCGGCGAGACAGGGCTCAGCTGGACCTGGAACCGCTTTCCCCTCACGCTGAACCTCGGCTACCGCATCGAACGCTTCAAGGTGTTCGCGGTGGAGCAAGAGGTCTCGGCGTTCACCATTGGCGGCGGGCTGTTGCTGGGGAGACGCTAGGACTACAGGTGAAAGTTGAAAAGGGGTGGGGGGGGGGGGGGGCCCCGGTGGGGGCGCCCCTTTCCTTTTCCCTCACACGGGCGCGCCAGGCAGTCCCCGGCGCGCCCCTTTCACCTTGGATCTTGAACCCGTAGTCAACCCGTATCCCGATAGCCACCCGAATCGTCTCCCATACGTCCCCTGAATCCCCGAGACGTATGGCCCGCAAGCCGAGCACGGCCGACCTTCCACCCGCCGATTCCCCCCTCGCGCCGCAGCCGCGGCGCTCGCGCGTGCGCCGAGACGCCGCGACAGCCGCGCCAGCCGCGCCAGCCGCGCCAGCCGCGCCGGCCACGACGGCTGCGGCGAAGTCCGACGATATCGCCAGCGAATCGCGCCGGCTCTACGTCGTGCGCGAAGTCTCGGGGATCGCGCTCCTCCTCGGCGCCCTGTTCGTCGCCGGCGCGCTGATCTTCGGCCGCGCGCCCGCACTGAACGAGGCCTGCAGCGCCGCCGGCGGCGCCTTTGGCCCGGTCGGCGGCTGCGTCCGTTGGTCCATCCTCGGCCTCGTCGGCGCCCTCGCCGCCGTCATCGTGCCGCTCATCCCCGCCGTCCACGCACTGCGCCTCCTCGGCCGGCTCGAGCAGAGCGAGGACCAGCGGTTCCTCTTCTTCACGATCGGCCTCGCGCTCATCATCCCCGTCGCCGCCGGACTGGCGCGCCTCGACACCCTGGCGCCCGGCACCCCCGACATCCTCGCCGGCCTGTGGGGGGCCTTTGCCGCGTTCTACGTGCGCGAGTTGCTCGGCGCCGCCGGCGCCTGGATCGTCATCGCCATCGCCTTCTCCGCGCTGGCCGCGGTGACGCTGGGCTGGAATCCAGTCCGCGTGCTGCTCTCCGTCGGCCGCGCCCGCGCCACCGGCGCTGACGCCACGGGCGCTGACGCCACGGGCGCTGACGCCACGGGCGCTGACGCCAACGGCGCCGGCGCCACGACGGCCGGCCACCTCACCGCCGCCGAAGCCCTCGAACCCGACGCCGCCGAGATGCCGCCAGTGGACCTCTCGCTGATGGGCCTCGGCGCGGGCGGAGCGGCGGACGCGAGCGCCCACGCGTCGCAGCACCAGCCGCTGACCTCCCTCTCGCTGTTGAGGACCGAGCAGCTCGAGTTGGAGGCCGTCGAGTCGCCGTTCGCCCCGACGCACCTGCGCACCCGGACGTCGAAGGCGAGGGGAGGGAAGGAAGCGGTGAGTGGGACTCCCATCTCCCGTCGCCCATCCCACGTCCCGGAGGACGAGCTCCCCACCCCCGAGCTCCTGAGCCCGGCCACCGTGCGTGACACCGCCGCCGACCGCAACCAGCTCGACGCGATGGGCGCCAAGCTCATTGAGTCGCTCAAGACCTTCAAGGTGGACGGCACCCTCACCGGCCGCACCACCGGGCCGACGGTCACGCAGTTCGAGATCGAGCCCGGACCCGGCGTGAAGGTGCGCCAGTTCGCCAACCTCGCCAACGACCTCGCGCTCGCGATGCGCGCGCCCAGCATCCGCGTCGTCGCGCCGATCCCCGGCAAGGGGGCCGTCGGCATCGAGGTGCCCAACCCGACCCCCGACGTCGTCGCCTTCCGCGATATGCTCGAGAGCCGCGACTACCAGTCCAGGCCGATGGCCCTCCCGATCGGACTCGGCAAGGACCTCGAGGGGCGGCCGGTGATCGCCGACCTCGCCAAGATGCCGCACCTGCTGATCGCCGGCGCCACCGGCTCCGGCAAGTCGGTCTGCGTCAACACGCTCATCACCTCGCTGATCTACCGGCACACACCCAAGACGCTGCGCTTCCTGATGGTGGACCCGAAGATGGTCGAGCTCAGCGTGTACAACGTGCTGCCGCACCTGCGCCACAAGGTCGTCACCGACAACCGCGACGCGGCGTCGGTGCTCAAGTGGGCGGTGATGGAGATGCAGGGGCGCTACGAGCTCCTCGCCGAGAATGGCGCGCGCAACATCCAGGACTTCAACGCGAAGGTCCGCGAGGGGCTCGCCCTGCGGAAGCCGAAGGACCCGAACGTCGGGTTCGAGGACCGCGAGTACAAGGCGGGCGTGCTGCCGTACATCGTGGTCGTGATTGACGAGCTCGCCGACCTGATGATGACCGTGGCCGCCGAGGTGGAGACGCCGCTGGCGATGCTGGCGCAGAAGGCGCGGGCAATCGGGATCCACCTGATCCTCGCCACGCAGCGGCCGAGCGTGAACGTCATCACCGGCCTCATCAAGGCGAACTTCCCGAGCCGGATCGCCTTCCGCGTGGCGTCGCAGATTGATTCGCGCACGATCATTGACGGAATGGGCGCCGAGTCGCTGCTCGGGAACGGCGATATGCTGTTCATCCCACCGGGGAAGAGCGAGCCGGCGCGGCTCCAGGGCGCGTTCCTCGCCATCGAGGACACCGAGCGGCTGATGGGCTGGTACACGGACCGGAAGGCGGCGCGCAAGGCAGCGCTGGAGGCCGACGGGCTGATGGCGGTCGAGGAGGCCTCCAGCGAGGCGGACATCCTCGAGACGGTCCGCGCGCGCGAGGCGCTCGAGGCGGGCGCCGGCGAGGAGTCGGCCGAGGACCAGGGCGACCGCGACAAGCTCTTCCGGGAGGCGGCGGAGGTGTGCGTGCAGCACCAGGGTGGGTCCACGTCGCTGCTGCAGCGGCGGCTGAAGGTGGGGTATGGGCGCGCGGCGCGGATCATTGACCAACTGCACCTGGCTGGGGTGCTGGGGCCGCCCGATGGATCCAAGCCGCGCGACGTGCTCGTGGGGCTCGAGGATCTCGACCGGATCGCCGGGGACCGCACGGCGGCTTAGTTCTGTGTGCGCGCGCGCGTGTGCGCGCGATCGTGCGCGGGCGGTCGGTCGGGCACGGTCGCGCGGCTTCGGGGCCAACGCCTTACACGCTGCGAGCCCCCGCGAACTGCCGCGGGGTCTCTTGCTACGGCGTAGGCCCCTGCGCCGCGCGCCCGCGCCCTCCCTCCCTCGCCCCTGCCCAGTCCCAGTCCCAGTCGGCGCGGGCTCGGCGCTACCGCCGCCCGCGCGCCGCCGCGGCCCTCTGCCGCCGCCCTCGCGCCGCCGCCGCGGCAGACGCACGAAGCTGAGCTGGCAAGCCGGCCTCGCCACGATCTCGCCCGAGGGAGGAAGGGGCCGTGCGCGACGCGCAGGGCCCCCGGCCGTAGCAAGAGACCCCGCGGCAGTTCGCGGGGGTTCGCAGCGTGTAAGGCCGAGGGCCCGAAGCGGCGGGCGCGGCTCCGACCGACCGCGCGCGAGACCGTGCGCGCGAGACTGCGCGCGCCGTCGCTAGAGCAGCGCCCAGAGCGGCGGGAAGGTCGCGAGGAGGGCGAAGGCCGTCAGGCCGAGCGTCCAGGCGAGGATCCGCGTCGGTCCGAGCTCGCGGCCGCGCCAGCGCGTGGCCAGCACGACCCACGCGACGAGCCACACAGCGACCGCCCCGGTGGTGCGGCCGGAAAGGCCGCCGGAGGGGGCGTAGAGGGCGGGGGCCGAGTAGCTGCCGGCCTCGTGGAGGAGGACGAAGATGCCCAGCGCGGCGGCGCCGATGCCGGCGGCGAGGACGGCCGCCAGTTCGACACCGTTCGCGCGCGGAGTGGCTGGTGTTGGTTCGTGCATTGCGACTCCTGCCCCTATTCGAGGGGCGCGACCTTGTTGACGAAGACGCCGAGGATGGCGACGAACGAGACGATCACGAACGTTGTTGCGAGGAGCGCCGAGGCGACACGCCGCATTGGGCCGTCGGCGAGGAGCGTGGCGCGGCGGCGGTGGGCGACGACGGCGACGGCCGTCGCGAGCATCGCGGCGATCCACGGCATATGCTCCTTGATCTCCATCGCAAAGGCGTGGAGCCAGCGCGTCTCCGGGTCCGACATCAGCAGGGCGCGCGGGAACGCCGCCAGCGCCGTGAGACCCTCCGGAGGTGCGGCCCGGTAGAGCGGGAAGACGAGGTACGTCCCGCCGAGTACCGCGAACCAGAGCAGGATGGCGGCCAGGCTCGTCACCCGGGCGAAGCTCGTGCCCTGGGCTTGGCTCACGGGCGCGCCGTCGGGGAGCGCCATCGCCCGCACGGCAAAGAGTGCGGCGGCGAGCGCCAGCAGTGCGCCGCCGCTGAGGACGATGCCGTGAATCATCGTGAGCACGCTTGGGGTGGAGAACAGCATCAGCAGAGTCTCCTCGTCGTTGGTCAGAAGCCGAGCGTGAACCCCGTCACCAGCCGGGCCCGGTCGAGCTCGAAGTCCCAGCCGGCCTCGCCCATCAGTCGCACGTTCCGGCGGAGCACGTAGTGAAGGCCAAGACTGCCCATCCGGTACTCCCTAAGATATCCGACCGCGCTGTTCTCCTCACCCAGTCGGAGGGAGACCACCGGCACGTCGGACGAGACCACGTTCATCAGCCCGGTCACGAACCATCGGCCGGCAGGGCCCGCCGGCCAGAGCACCACCTCGGCGAATCCGGCGTCCACCGCGGTCGAAAACGGCGCCGTCGCGCCGCCCGGGCAGGGTGTGCCGGGCGTGCAACTGCCGAGGAAGGGGTCGCTGTCCCATCGCCGCAGCGCCTGAACGTTCAGTTCGCCGAACGACCCCAGCGGCAGTGTGAGATCGGGACCGAAGATGCGGATGCGGCTGCTGAAACCCGCCGCGGTCTCGTTTCCCGCGTAGCCGAAGACGCCGAGGCGCAGGGGCCCCACCTCCTGCGAGGCGCGGAGGGCGAAGTTCTGGTGCGAATCGGTGTCGTACTGGCGCGCTTCGTTGGCGGGGTCGAGTCCGCGGCCGTTCACCACCTGTAGTGCGAGATTGGTGCCGGTGCGCGGCGACCAGACGGCCATCAGCCCGCGGTCGTACGTCAGGTCGGCGCGCGTGAGGCCCACCCGCACGCGGTACGCGTGAAAGTCCTCGTACGGCAGTCGCACCTCGCGCTTGAAGAGCGGGTCCGAGACCTGGAATTGGCCCGCCAGCACGCTCACGCCGCTGCCGCCGATGTCGGTGAACTGGATGTACGCATCCTCGAGCCCGGCGACGGTCCCGCGCTCGGAAACCAGAAAGTACAGGTAGTAGCTGATCTTGTCGGCCACCTGCCCGCCGCTGAGGACCTTCACCGTCCACGGGATCTGCTGGTCGAGCGCGGCCTCACCGGCGGCGCGCTTCGAGAGCAGTCGCTGATAGGCATCCACGCGCGCGCCGAGCGGGAAGGTGCGCTGGAGGCGGAGCAGGGGGTCGCCGGTGAAGATGGTGTCCCGCGGCGGCTCGCCAACGGCGAACTCGAACCCGTTCGCCGCGAATGCCTCGCCAAAGGGCGTCAGTCGCGGCACCGGTTGATGACAGAGGTTGCAACTCACGCCGTACTTCCTCGCGAACGGCGGAATCCCCTCGGCGGTCCTCGGCGCGGCCCCCAGCGCTGCGGCGGCCAGCACCAGCGTCAGCACGTCCCTGCGGATCATTTTCGCCTCGGCGGTCTCGTGGTGCGTCGGTCGCAATATGAGGAGGCGGCGGGCGGTGCGAAGTCAGGGTTCGTGCGCGCGGGCGGTCGGGCTTTTGCGCACGCCGGTCGGTCTCGTGCGCGCCGGTCGGTCGGGCTTTTGCGCGCGCCGGTCGGTCGGGCACGGTCGCACGGCTTCGGGGCCAACGCCTTACACGCTGCGAGCCCCCGCGAACTGCTGCGGGGGCTCTTGCTACGGCGTAGGCCCCTGCGCCGCGCGCCCGCGCCCTCCCTCCCTCCCTCCTGCCCAGGCCGAGTCCCAGTCAGCGCGAGCCCGGCGCTGCCGGCTCCCTCGCGCCCCCGCGCGCCGGCCCCACGCGAAGCGGAGCCAGCAGGCTCACGACACTCGCAGCCCGCCCCAGGGAGGAAGGGGCCGTGCGCGACGCGCAGGGCCCCCGGCCGTAGCAAGAGACCCCGCAGCAGTTCGCGGGGGCTCGCAGCGTGTAAGGCCGAGGGCCCGAAGCGGCGGGCGCGGCCCCGACCGACCGGCGCGCACAGCTGCAGAGCAGTAAAAGCCAGGCAACGATCCGCCATCGGCCGCAACACGACGGTGACGCCGAGCAAGGCCGGCAGCGCTAGGTTCGCCGCCATGACGAACCACAATCAACGGCTGGGCCACCTAGGCGAACGCATCGCCGAGCGCTGGCTCACGCGCCAGGGCTGGCGGATCCTCGCGCGGCGGTTCAGGAACGGGCGTCGGGACATTGACCTCGTCGCCCAGCGCGAGTCCACCATCGCCTTCGTCGAGGTGAAGGCCCGCAAGGGCGACGACTTTGGCGACCCGGTGGAGGCCGTGCATCATCGCAAGCAGCGGGAACTGACCCGTAGCGCCCACGTCTGGATTGATCGCCACGGGCGCGACGGGGAATCGTATCAATTCGACGTCGTCGGGGTCCTGATGGCCGGCGAACGTGTGCTTGTCAAACACGTCCCGAACGCCTTCGAAGTGACCCGTTGAGTGTGGGAAAGTGTGGAAAAGTGGTCTCGGTCAACACGAAATCCACACCATTTTCGGTGCGCTGAGACGACTTAACGCGTTGTAGTGTAATGTCTTATTAGAACTCTACAGATTACTGTTTCGAAAGTATTCGAGCTTGTGCCAAAATGGGGAAGGAAGCAAAGTGCCCCCCTTGCGCGGAGCGGTGCGGTTCGCCATCTGTTCGGTGTTCGGTACGGCGGTTCCTTTCGTGGTCAATTCGGGGGTAGCCGAGCGTCCCCTGGCGGGTAGATTCCCTTTCACCTCTCCGAGGCACCGATGGCAACGACGGCGGCTCAGCAGGAAGATCGCAAGAAGGCGTTGGGGCTGGCGGTGTCGCAGATCGAGAAGTCGTTCGGGAAGGGAGCCATCATGCGGATGGGCGCGGATGGCGTGAGGGTGAAGGTGGACGCCATCCCCACTGGGGCGATCAATCTTGACGCGGCGATAGGCGTCGGGGGGATTCCGCGGGGGCGGGTGACCGAGATCTACGGGCCGGAGAGCAGCGGCAAGACGACGCTCTGTCTGCACGTCGTGGCCAATGCGCAGAAGCTGGGTGGGACGGCGGCCTTCATTGACGCCGAGCACGCGTTGGACACGGACTATTCCACCAAGCTGGGCGTGGACGTGGACAAGCTGCTCATCTCGCAGCCGGACACGGGGGAGCAGGCGCTGGAGATCTGTGAGATCCTGGTGCGCAGTGGGGCGGTGGATGTGATCGTGATTGACTCGGTGGCGGCGTTGGTGCCGAAGGCCGAGATCGAGGGGGAGATGGGCGAGTCGCACATGGGGTTGCAGGCCCGGCTGATGAGCCAGGCGTTGCGCAAGCTCACCGGAGCGATCGCCCGATCGAACTGCTCGGTGATCTTCATCAATCAGCTGCGGGAGAAGATCGGGGTGATGTTCGGGAGCCCTGAGACGACGACCGGCGGCAAGGCCTTGAAGTTCTACGCGTCGTTGCGGCTCGACATCCGCCGCATCGGCCCGGTGAAGGAGAAGGAGGACGTGATCGGGTCGCACGTCCGGGTGAAGGTGGTGAAGAACAAGGTGGCGCCGCCGTTCCGGCAAGCCGAGTTCGACATTATGTACGCGGAGGGGATCTCGCACACGTCGCTGCTGGTGGACATCGGCGCCGAGAGTGGGATCATCGAGAAGTCGGGGGCGTGGTACAGCTACGGCACCCAGCGGATCGGGCAGGGGCGTGAGAACGCCAAGCTCTTCCTGAAGGACAATCCGGCGGTGATGGCGGAGATCGAGGAGAAGGTGAAGGTGGTGCTCGGGATCACGAAGACCGAGCCGGTCGAAGCCGAAGTCGAGGACTAGCGTCAACGCGGCGGCGCGACGCCGTGACAATCGAGATGCGTCCCACGGTAGTTCGTCGGGGGTGCGATCTGTGGTGAGTCGTCGGGGCCCGGAATCCCCGCCGTTCCACTCGGGTCCACCCCCGGCGTATTTCCGGGAGCTTACCGGCCCGGAGGGAGGGAGACCTCGAGCATTTCGGCGGCGGCGGACGCCGGCGGCAGCGCGTCGCCCTGTTCCAGCATCAGACCGAGGTGGCCCTCGAGCGCCTCGCGCATATTCGCCAGCGCCTCTTCGCGCGATGCGCCGAACGACACGCAGCCGGGCACGTCCGGGGCGTGGACCCAGTAACCGTCGCCGGTCGCCTCGAGGAGTACGGGATATCGAATCACGGCGTCAAGCCCGCCTGGCGGAGGATGCTACGCAACGTGCCGGGCGGCACGTCCGCGCCCTTCTTTACCGGGACCGTCACGATTCCGCGTTTCTCAGGGTGCTTGAAATGATGGTGACTTCCGCGAATCCGGGCAATCCGCCAGCCGTTGGCGTGGAGCAGTTTGAGGACGTCCCGAGTCTTCATCGCGCGAATACCGCCCGCCGCCTCCCGGCGAACGTGACCGAATCAGTGCGACTGTAGATGAATCCACTCGGGTCCACCCCCGGCGTATTTCCGGGGCGAAGGCCGCCTCCGTCGTTGTCAATACCACGTATTGACAGCCTGGCACGCGGGCCATATCTTCACGCGATGACCCCCAAGACCGAGCAGCTCCAAGTCCGGGTGACGCCCGACGAGAAGGCCAAGATCCGTGCGGCCGCGGAGGCCAGTGGCCTCGACCTGTCGTCGTACGTGCTGGCGCGGGTGCTTCCTCAGGCGCGTCGCACGGAGTTTGAGAAGCTCGTTGACGCGCTGGCGTACGACAGCGCGCATCGTGCGCGGATCTATCTCGCGGAACTGGAGGACTGTTTCCTCACGCTGCCGCGTGCGCGTGCAATCGAGGTCGCCACGGTGCCCGCGGCCTTTCACGCGCTGTCGGCGTTCCACCAGAACTACATCGCCGCGTACGCGGAGCAGCGGAGCGCGCTGTGGGGCACTCTGCCGCCCGACTGGACGCTGGACGTGCCGCCCCTTCCGGCACCGCACTTTGCCCTCGGCATAATGTCGTGGCGGCCCTACCTCCTTCGGGTGGCGCCGGTGGTTTGGCGTCGTCGCAACTTGTTCATCGAGAAGGGGCTCGGCACCCGCCTCGCCACGCTGGTGGACGGTGACGGGTTTGACGGTGTCGGCTACGCCGCCCCGCTGGTGCCGCTGGCGCCGAGCCTTCGGGTCTCGGAAGAGCCCCGATATCGCTATGGCCAGGAGATGCTGGCGGCCGATCGCATTCGCGAACTGTTCCGTGAACTGGAGAAGGAACTCGCGGCCGCGGGTGTCGGTGCGGATCTGCACGTCGTGGGCGGTGCGGTGATGTGCTTGGTGATGGGCGCGCGCGAGGCCACCCGTGACGTGGATGCGATCTTCGAGCCGGCCGCGCCGGTGCGAGAGGCGGTGGCTCGCATCGCCGAGCGGGAGGGGCTCGCCCGCGGCTGGCTCAACGATGCGGCGAAGGCGTTCCTCTCACACACCGGCGAGTTCAGCCCGTATTTGGACCTTCCCTTTCTCCGCGTCTTCGTGGCCAGTCCGGAGTACTTGCTGGCGATGAAGTGCCTGGCGATGCGGCCGGCGGACCAGGCACCGGACCTGGCCGACATCCGCTTTCTGCTCCGCTATCTGGACATCCGCACGGCGACGGACGCCCTGGATGTGATCGAGCGGTACTATCCCGTGAACCGAATCTCCCCGAGAATCAAGTTCGCCTTGGAAGAGATGCTCTCGCCGCCGACGCCGTGATTCCGTCGCGCATCACTGCCCTCCGCGAGCACCCCCGCCGCGCGGGGCGGTACGTGATCGAGCTCGACGGCGAACCACTCGGCGCGGTGTCGGCAGACAGCATCGCCGAACTGGGGCTCGCCTCGGCGCCCGCCGCGGGGCTCGCCGCGGGGCTCGCCGCGGGGCAGGCCGCGGGGCTCGCCGTTGGGCAGACCGTGGACGCCGCGCTGCGGGCCCGGCTGGAGGCCGCTGTGCGCCGGGTGGCGTGCTACGACAAGGCGCTGGACGCCTTGGCGCGCCGGGCGCGCTCGCGCGCGGACCTCGGCCGCTGGCTCAAGCAGCGCGAATTCTCGGCCGAGGAGATCGATCCCGCGCTGGAGCGGCTGGAGTCGCTTGGCCTGCTCAACGACGAGGAGTTTGCCCGCGGTTTTGCGCGCACGCGGTTGGCGGTGGGGCGGGGGTTCGGGCCGCGGCGCGTGGCGGCCGAGCTCGCGCGGCGAGGCGTGGCGCGGGCGCTGGTGGACCGCGTACTGGCGGAACACGCGGCGGACGAAGGCGCGGACGAACTCACGGCCATCCGTGCACTGGTGGCCAAGCGCTCGCACAGTCTGGCGGGGCTCGATCCGGTGGTCGCTCGGCGCCGGCTCTACGGGTATCTCGCGCGGCGGGGCTTCAGTCCGGGGTTGATTCGCCAGGCGGTCAAGGGCGCGTGACGCCGGGCGCGCCACGAGCTGGAGGCCCTACGCCGCGTTCCCGGCTAGAACAGCCGTGTCAGCCCCACCGCGAGCGCAAAGTCGTGGTTCCGCAGCGACAGTCGGAATGCCGCGTCCTCCGACCGCACCCAGCGCGAGCTGGCCTGAGGGATCGGATCGAGGGGGGACTCCGCGCGCCGTCGTGGGCCGCGGTCGCGGCACGGGTGCGAACGTGCGTGAGTTACGCTCTCGGCGGCAATCCGAATTCACGGCGGAACTCACGCGTGAAATGAGCACGATCCGTGAGGCCAGCAGCCTAGTTTAGATTGTATCAAGGAGTCCATCGGTGCGTCCTCCACAAGTCACGCACGAGCTTCCATGTTCGGTTCGTGGCCCGTGATCAGCCGGTACCGTGCCGGATCAGTCGCTCCTTCGGTTCCAACAAACAGAACCTGAGACTCGCTGGACAAACGCACGTCTGACGTGCGGCCGGAACGAACGAGCGCAAGACACCCCGCCAAGCCAGCCGCGCCGGACTCGCCGACGACCAGCCGCTGGCTCCCGGGGAAGGAGGCAGCGAGGCGCATAGCGTCGCGCGCGAAGCGGTCCGGAATACGCATGGCGAAGTCCACTCGGTGTCGCAGGACGGACCAAGCCGGCGCCGACGGTCGGGCACACGCGAGGCCGGACATGATGGTTCGAAGGGCACCTGGTACGCGCACGCGCCGCCGTGCGGCGATACTCTGGAAGACGCAATCCGCCGCTTCAGGCTCAACGGTGATCATGACCGGCGCCGGGCGGCGGCCCTGGCGAAATCGAACCAAGGACGCCGCAAGCCCGCCAACGCCTGCTTGCACGAACATATGCGTGATGGCAACGTGACGTGGGAGTTGCTCCAAGATTTCATGGCCGATGATTTGGTATCCGTACATGACGTCCCAGGTGGACCGTTCGGTGACCGTCTCTCCTGCGTCGGAGATGAGCTGCCATTCTTCGGCTTCCGCCACTGTTCGGGCAAGACGTGCAGCGTCGTCATAGGTGCCGTCAACGACGTGAACGCGCGCACCGTACTCCCGAATGGCGGCGATGCGCGGGGCTGTGATGGCTCGCGGAACGAAGACAGTTGCGGCGCAGCCGTGCCGATCAGCCGCCCACGCGACAGCTCTGCCATGATTGCCGTCAGTTGCGCAGACGAACGTGGGCCGGCGGCGGCGGGCCTGGCGGGCGAGAGACCTTTCGACTGCATACGCCCCGCCGAGCGCCTTGAAACTCCCGAGGCCCAACCGCTTGCTCTCGTCCTTGTACCAGACGTCCGCCACTCCGAGTTCGCGTGCCAAATCTGCCCGTGTGAGCAGTGGCGTCGGCTCGTATGCCCGCCACCCCCGTATGGCCTGGACGGCCCGGCGGATTTCGCTGCTGGAGAACGCCGGAGCCGTCCGCGATCCCGGGCTGGTACGCGCCGCGCTATTGCGAATGAGCACGTATGCCGTCCAGGGCCGCAGCCTGGCCGCAGTATTCCAAGGAGGCTTCCGCCAGGATCGCCGAGAGAGTATTGACGCTGTCGACGTCAACCCACTCGACGGGTCCGTGCGCGCCGAAGCCGTGCGGTCCTATCACCACGGTTTCCACGCCGGCCTGTGCCAGCAGGGCCGCGTCCATCCATGGATTCTCGCCACGGAGGATGGCTGGACGGCCGAGCGCTCTGGATGCCGCATCCGTCACCACCCTGACAATTCGTGCCGATCCATCCACTTCGAATGGCTCGCGGGCCAGGAGCAGCCGCGCCGAGGCCGGAAGATCGGGATCGGGGGCCGCCACCCGGTCGAGCATCCTCTGAATCTCCGCGAGTGCGCTCTGGCCCGTCTCGCCCGGGAGTGTGCGCCGTTCGACGCCAGCCTGACACCGATCCGAGTACGTGCTCATTCCCGACCCGCCTGCGAGCGTCGCGACGTGCAAAGACGCTCGCCCGAGAAGCGGGTGGGGAGCCCGCGCGGCCAGGTCGGCGTCCAGGCGTTCCAACTCGACGAGGATTCGCCCCATGCGGGCGTTGGCGTCAACGCCAAGCGCATGTTGACTGCCGTGCGCTGCCCGGCCCCTTGTTTCGACCTCGATCCAGGCAAAGCCCTTGTGCGCAACGCACACGTCGAGGGACGTGGGCTCGGTAACGATGGCGGCGTCAACTTGAACCGCCTCGAGGATCGCCTGCATTCCCGTGCTGGCGTACTCTTCGTCGGCGACGGTGACTACCAACACGTCGCCAGCGATGGCAACACCGGAGTCGCGAATCGCTTTGACCGCGCCTAGGCACGCGGCGACCGCTCCCTTCATGTCGTATGCTCCGCGTCCGTACAGGCGCTGTCCCTCGAGCCGGGGGACGAACGGTGCATGCATTTCGCCGGCAGCGACCGTGTCGGCGTGTCCGTTCAACATCAGGGACGGCCCGCCGCCTTTGCCGGCGAGCCGCCCGACCACGGACGGGCGTCCTGGCGCCGGCTCGACCATCCGGACGGTCAGCCCCAGGCCTTCCATCTCCGAGGCGATGTAGCGGGCGATTTCCCCTTCGCCCCGCGCGCCCGGCACCAGGGATGGATTGACCGAGTCGATAGCGATCAGGTTGTTGAGCACCCTGAGCACGTACGACGGATTGACGGACACCAGGGGCGGCGAAACCTGCGCATCATGGCGCGGCTCAGACATCGCAACTCACTGGCGGGCGCATAGAACCGCGCATCATCCGGCAACGACGCGCAGCTCGACTTCGGGATAGCCCGACGTTTCAAAGTTGCCCAACTCAGGATCCGAATGGGGCCGGAGGAGGAGCGACTGCTCTCCCAGCAGATACCGGCGGAAGAACGCGTGCAGATAGTCCGTGGTGATCTGGTTGACGCGAACGGGAGACAGTTCGCGGCGATGACGTTCGCGCCAGGCCCGGGGAGCCGTGGCACCGTATATGAGCAGGAGGTCCGCGAACGAAGCATGCCAGGCCCCGTGAACGATCACCTCGAAAACGACGGCTCCTGGCGCCGCGAGATAATCGCGCAGTCCGAGTTCCGCCCGGTTGTAGCCGCCGATGATGTTCATCAGCGGCTTTTCCACCACCATAGGCCGAGACGCGCTGTCGTATACGCTGCCTTCGATAGTGGCCGCTGCCAGGACGCCCGGCAGGCGCGACAGGGCCCGGGCTGCCGCGGCGCCCCCGAGGGAATGCCCGAAATAGCCGATGCGCGCCGTGTCCACGCGACCGCGAAGGGGGTGACCGGCTTGCTCATTCCAACGAATCAGCGACCGGACGGTGAATTCCGCATCCTGCACGAGCACGTCGACCGCCTCGGTCAGGAGGCGGCCTCGCTCTGCGGGAGTGTCCCAGCTCGGCTGGTCGAAGCGGGCCGCGGACCCGTCGGCAAACGTGGTGAGCACCTCTTCATACGGATGGCTCATCGCGACGACAAGCCAGCCGCGGCTGGCGAGGTCCTGCAGCATCATCTGATACGTCTGAACCGGCCAGGTGCGGCCGTGCGAGAACAGGAGAACGGGCAGCGGGCCGAGAGAGTCGACTACAGGCAGTCCCCGCTGTGCAGCCGTCAGCACCCTGTTCTGAAAACCGGCCGGCAGACGCTGGTTCGCTGCCCACGCGCCGGCCGTGAGAGAATCCATATACACGGTCGGCTCGGTGACGCTGCCACGTGCCGGATACCAGAGTTGCAAAACGAGGCGGCGGGGACTTCCAGCGCGGGCGCCACGAACCTCCTGGCGGCTGGAGTCGGCGAGGTCGAGACGCTCGTAGCCGACTGGATGCAGACCCCAGGGCTCGGGCAAGGCGATTCGCGGCCCCGTCGCCGACGATTGGGCGCCAATCCCGAGTAACGGGAGAGCGATAAGCAGTAAGTAGCCGGGTAGTCGCATGGCTGCAATCTGGCAGACTTGCAGCGCTGGTTCTTGTACGGAAGCAACCAGGAGGCGATCAGCCTCGACGATCCCGGCGGTACCTTGCCGGCGTGCGGCCGAGGCGTCGCGTGAATACTCGGGTCAGATGACTCTGGTCCGTGAACCCCGCTTCCAGCGCGATCTGCGAGACGCTCATAGGGCTTTCGGCCAGGAGATGCGCCGCCCAGTGCACGCGTAGTTCACGGAGCAAATCGCCTGGCGTGCGGCCAAAGTGCCGTCGAAATGCGCGCGCCAGGTAAGTGGGGTGCACGCCGGCCGCGGCCGCCACGTCGCGCAGGAGCAGCGATCCTCTGAACTCTGCGTGCATGTACTCCATGGCGCGCTGTATGCTTGAAAGCGAGTCGCGGGAACCGTACGTCCCCGGTCCCGCTGCGATCTCGCGCAGGATACACTCCACCGTCATTCGCGACGGGTCGTCCCATTCGCAGAACGCGCGCGCCACGCGGCTGCCCAGGCGCGCGAGCGGCCCGTGGACGCAATGAACCACCCGGCCAGCGCCATGCCAGGTTTGGCTCCCGACATCCTCTGCGGTCCGAACTTCCGCGATCAGACACCGGGCGCCCTGGCGTCCATACCAATTGGAGTGGGGAACTCCGGCCGGCTTGATCAGAACCGTTCCGCGTTCGCACCATCGCGGCCCGTCAGCGAAGATCTCGGCGAAGTCGCCGGCCACGACCAGAGAAATGGTTGGCCAACGGTGTTCATGGCGCGTCAGCGCCATGCCAGGCGCATGGAGCGACTCGACGACCGCGAAACCGTCGAGTTCCCATTCGCCGATTCCGACTCCCTGGGATGTCGGCCGCACTGGTTGAGGCATGACTCAGTGAAAGTACCCTGTACCCCGGCCGCGGCCAACCGGGTGGTGCGGCCGGGGGGGCGTTCCACGTATCGGGATAGGAGTTTCAATCGGAATCACCTGAGTATGTGGCGGGATCGCCGGCTTCGCGAGCGCCGTCGGACGGGCGGCGGCGTGGCCTCCTCCCGGCGCGGGGACGATCGCGGGCGGCGTCTCGGCGGTGGCCGGCTCGGCCTGACGGCGCATCCCGCGGGGCGGTTGGCGTAGCAGGCGTAGTAACGCGTGGTGACCTGTCCCTTGTCCGGGATGTGCACCAGCACCCGGGCGAGGAACTCCAACGGGTCCACCGTCTCGGTCCCGCCGTCGGCCCCTCGGCCTTGTACAGCCCGTTGATCGTCTCGGCGAGCGCGTTGTCATACGCATCGCCTATCGACGCTTTCAGGCTCATTGACGGTAACCGCCGGCACGCTCGCCACCGCTGGCGACGTGACCCCCGCATCCTGATCCCGCAAATCTTGCCGGTCCTCACGGAGGACCGATGCGGAAGTCCCGATGCAACGACGAACAGTTGTCGGCATGCTGCAGGATGGCCGGGCAGGCGCGAAAACCGGCGAACTCATCCGACGGCACGGCATCTCGCGGGAGACCTTCTCCAAGTGGCGCGGCGGCACTCGTCGCTCGGCTTCCGCTCGCCGGTGGAGTACGAGGAGGAGTTGCGTAGAGCGGGCTAATCGAGGTGTCCGCGAGGGTGGGTGAACTCCAATTCGCCAGGCGGTCGAGGGCGCCTGACGCCGGTCGCTCCGCGAGCTGGAGGCCCTACGCCGCGTTCCCGGCTAGAACAGCCGCGTCAGCCCCACCGCAAGCGCAAAGTCGTGGTTCCGCAGCGACAGCCGGAACGCCGAGTCCTCCGACCGCACCCAGCGCGAGCTGGCCCGGTAGGCGAGCCCCACGTCCACCCTCACCGACGGAAAGTACCAACTCTGCCCGCCGGTGACCCCGAGCCCGCTGATCGCCTTCCGCTTGAGGTCCACCGCGGTGGTCCGCCGGGCAAAGAGCCCGAGCCGCACCTTCGAGGTCCGGATGTCGTTCGTCACGTCGCGCTCGAGGCCGATGTGCAGCGAGCTGGCGTCGTTGACGCCGAGCGGCGAGGCCACGCTGTCGCCGCTGGCGTCGTCGGTGAACGCGGCCGCGGACCAGGGGGCGTGCCGGATGTCGGCGCTGAGGCGGTCGCGCCTGGAGAGGTCGAGCGCCATCCCCAGGGCGAGGGCCAGCGGCGCCGCGCGCGTCACGGCGCGCACGGTGGTGTCGTTGTCGAACGTGAACGAGCGGTCGTGCGGCAGGGTCGCGTACAGGCCGAGCGTCAGGCCGTCGCGGACGGTGACCAGGGTGCCGACGTCGAGTGCGAGCCCCTCGTAGTCGCGCTCGTGCATCGCGTACTGGTACGGGTAGGGCCCGCGGATGCTGTACGTGCTCGACCCGCCCAGGAGGTTGGCGGTGGCCCCGACGCGGACGCGGTCGTGCAGCGCAATGCCGATGCTCGGTGAGATTGCGCGGACGCCGCCCGTCGTCTTGTAGGTGGTGGACCCGAAATAGCGCCCATTGGCGAGGCGCTGTGACGTCTCGAACTCGCCGGGCCGGATCCCCTCGGCGAGGCGGCGGTAGGCGACGGCCGGCACGACGCGGCGGCCGGCGATGGTGAAGGGGAAGGCCAACCCGACGAACTCAATCGGGTCAAGCCCTCCGGTGATCTCACCCTCGCCGCCGTACTGGGGGTAGACGTCCGGGTTGAAGTCCTTGACCGTCGCCGAGGCCCCCATCACGAGCAGTCGCGCGGTGAGGGCAAACTCCCCGCTCGTGATGGCGGTCAGGCCGGCCGGGTTCCAGCCAATCGCATTCAGGTCGTCGGCGACCGCGGTGACCGCGTAGCCGAGTCCGAGGGCGCGGGCGCCGTTGCCGAGACTCGGCAGGTCGGGGCGCTCTTGGGCGGCGAGGGGGGCGGGAGCGGTGGCGGCGGTGGCGAGGAGTGCGGCGGCGAAAGCGGCGACCAGCGGACTGCGGACGAACGTCGGGCAGGACGGCAAGCGGCGTCTCTCCAGGGCGTGAATGGGGCCGGGCGCGAACGAACGTCGAAGGATAACGGAGTGGGGGCGTCAACTGTTGACGCACCTTCCGGTCACGCTCCGTCGAGGGCGCGCCGCACTTCGCGCGCGAGGTCCGCCAGCCCGTAGGGTTTCGAGATGAAGTGCGAGGCCTCGGAGATCCCGAACTGCCGGGCCACGGCGTCGGCCGAGTAGCCGGAGGTGAAGATCACCTTGAGGCCGGGGTACTTGGCCACCATCGCGGTGGCGAGTTCGGGACCGGTCATTCCCGGCATCACCATATCGGTGAGGAGGAGGTCCACGCGTTCGGCCTGGGCGGCGACGACGGCGAGGGCGTCGGTCCCGGTGGCGGCGTTGAGCACGCGGTACCCCTGCATCGCGAGGACGCGGGCGGCGACGAAGCGGATGGCGTCCTCGTCCTCCACGACGAGGATTGTCTCCTTGCCGCCGACAATGCTGCGGTCGGTGTCGGGGCGGCGCTCCCGCGCGGCGTCGTCCACCTGCGGGAAGTAGATCTTGAACGTCGTCCCGTGACCGGCCTCGCTGTACAGCCAGATGGTTCCGCCGCTCTGCTTCACGATGCCGTACACCGTGGACAGGCCGAGGCCGGTGCCCTTGCCCACCCGCTTGGTGGTGAAGAATGGCTCGAAGATCCGCGCCTGCGTCGCGTCGTCCATCCCGATCCCGGTATCGGAGACGGTGAGGCGGACGTGGCGGCCGGGTGTCATCGTCACGTGGCGCGCAGCGAACTCCTCGTCAATCTCGACGTTGGCGGTGGCGATGGTCAGCGTGCCGCCCTCCGGCATCGCGTCGCGGGCGTTCACGGCGAGGTTCATCAGGATCTGTTCGACCTGCCCGGCGTCGGCGCGGATGTTGCCGAGATCGGGGGCGAGCGCCGTCTCGACGACGATGTCCTCGCCGATCACGCGGGTCAACATCTTGAGGAGTTCGGTGGTGACCGCGTTCAGGTCGAGCACCTCGGGGCGCATCACCTGCCGCCGGCTGAAGGCGAGGAGCTGCCGGGTGAGGGCGGCGGCGCGGTCGCCGGCGCGGTGAATCTCGATCAGGTCGTTGCGCAGCGCCGGGTCGTTCCTTGCCGAGGGGAGCGCGAGTTCCACGGTGCCGTTGATCACCGTCAGCAGGTTGTTGAGGTCGTGGGCGATTCCGCCGGCGAGGCGGCCGATCCCCTCCATCTTCTGCGCCTGGCGGTACTGGGCCTCCAACTGCCGCCGCGCCGTGATGTCGCGCTTGAAGGCGATGAAGTGGGCGACCGTCCCCTTATCGTCCATCACGGGGGTGATGGACTGCTCCTCGAGGTAGACCGTGCCGTCCTTCCGCCGATTCGTGAGTTCGCCCGCCCAGACCTTCCCCGCGAGGAGGGTGGCCCACATCTGCGCGTAGAAGGCGTGGTCCTGCTCCCCCGAGCGTTGGAGGTCGCGCGGATTGCGGCCGATCGCCTCGTCGGGCCTGTACCCGGTGAGTTGGGTGAATGCCGGGTTCACCCAGATAAAGTTGCCGTTGACGTCCGTGATGGCTGTTGCGTCGGCGGCGGCGTCGAGGGCGGCGGCCTCGAGCCGCGTCGTGGCGTGCTCGACCGCGCGCCGCGCGCGCGCCGCCGCGATCAGTCCGAGGGCCACCGTGAGAAGCGGGAAGACGACGAGCGCGGCGGGCGCGAGCTGCGGGATGACGGTGTCACGTGCAGGGCCGATGAAGAGCCAGACGTCGAGCAGGAGGACGGCGTTGACGATCACGCCGGCGGTGAGGAACTCGTACCAGGCGATCTCGGTGAGCCGCTCGCGCCGGAAGTTGCGCCAGAGGAGGCCAATCCCGGCCGAGGTGACGATGACCGCGACGCCGGTCGCCGCGGCGGGGCCGCCGACGAGGAAGACGCGGCCGAGGATGCCCATCACCGCGGCGACGAGCGTTGGGACGGCGCCGAGGTAGAGCCCGGAGATGAAGAAGAGGACGGAGCGGGTGTCCACCAGTCCGCCGGCCGCGACGCGCACGCCGCTCCAGAGAATGAGGAGCGCGGCGACGCCCACGGCGGCGCCCGTGGCGAGGTCGAGGACCAAGGTCCCCCGGCGGCTGAGCGCGCCGATGGCCCAACGATCGCGCACGTCGAAGATCAGCACGATCGCCAACAGCAAGGCGGCGTTGTGCACGAGCTCCTGGAGGACCATCCGTTAGGATACCGCTAAGCCATCAATTGCGCCAGGAAAACCCCTACGGGCGTACGGGCGACGGCTGGGGGCTGGCGTGCTCGGCCCTACGCTGCCCGCGGTCAGTCGAATGCGACGGCGCGCGCCGGGTCGGCTGGGCGTGGGAAGAGCTCGGCGGTAGCCGGGTCGCCAAAGGCGCCGTCGGCGACAGCTTGGGCGAGCGGGGATTGGCGCAGGAACTCGACCAGCAGCGGCGGGGCGGGGAGCCGCTCGTAGTTGGCCTTCGATACGACGACCACTGCCTCCTCCTCGCGTCCGCCACGGACGACGATCTGGGGTTCGTGCGCCAACGCGCGCCTTACGACCTCGCTGAATCTGTAAGGGGTCGGGGTGCACAAGTCCACGGGAGGGTAGCTGGTCCCGGCCGGGCGGCGTGATCGAGCGATACGCGTGGGCGGGCGGCTTACCGCCTTTCCTTGGGCAGGATGCCCTGAGGCACGGCTCCGCCGACCGCCTCGGCGAGTAGGCTCGAGACATACGCGTTCAACGAGACGCCTTCGTCTGATGCGCGTTGGGCGAGGCGTGCGTGCAAGCCCCGCGGCAGTCGCAGGCGGAACTGCCCACTGTACTCGCCGACTGATTCTGGGTCAGGCAGCGCCCAACGCGACGACTGGTAGCTCTTGATTGCGAGTCGGAGCGCGGCTCGTGCCTCGGTCAACGCGGCCTCGGGATCGTCTCCAATCCCCGACACGCCCGCGAACTCGGGCGACGTCGCGACGTAGGCGTCGTCCTCGGCGCTCCAGAGCACACGGAAGCTGTAGTTCGGGGGTGCCATCGTCAGTTGGCCGGGTCGTCCAGAAGATCAATCGCCCGAAGCAGCTGGCGCACTTGATAGGGCTTGGCCATTCCGCGGACCTCCTGGAAGTTCATCAAGCGCCTGTCGCCGAGTCGCTTGTAGATGTGGTGACTGCCGCTTGACCGATCAAAAGTCCAACCAAAACACTCCGCCAACGTGCACACCTCGCTGAAGCGGAGTCCACTCGGATTCCGTCGCGCGCGTGCCAGCAATGCGTCGCAAGGCGTGGTGATGATAGTCGGTCTCCAATGGTACCAAATGCGGTACCATAAGGCAAGGGATCTGCGAACTCAGGTCAACCTTGCCCTCCACGGGGCTTGGAGCCGCACCGAGCAATTGCGCCGAGCGCCGTTCCTACGCCTTTCCTTGGCAAGCGCCGACCCGCCTACCGCCGCGGCCCTGGCCGGGGCAGTTTTCCCCGTCCCCCAACCCACCTGGAGACCGTATGCGTCGTCCGTCCTCTCGCGCCGTGATCGTCACGCTGTTCGTGGTGCTACTCGCCGCCCTCGTGTTGCCCGGCCTGCTTGGCGCCCAGGCGCCCACGCTGGCCTTCAATGCCCCGACCTCGGGCGTGACCGGGCCGCGTGGGCAGGCCGTGAAGTACCGCGTCTCGACCGATGCGGCGGGGGTGCTGACCGTCGCGGCGAGCGGCGGGGCGGACCTCACGCTGGCGGTGACGGACGAGGATGGGCAGGAGCTCCGGGACGGGACCGCCGACCGCGACCTTCGCGGCGAGGTGGGGTCGGAGTACCTCGCGGTCGTGGTGCCGCGGGCGGGTCGCTACGGCGTCGAGGTCCGGACCAATGGGCAGTCCGGGGGGGTGGCCTTCCGGGTGGTGGCGACCTTTGCGCCGATGCCTGAGTTCGCGGTCGCCGCGGATCCCGACGGGCGTCCGGGCACGGCGCGGGCGATTGCCGTCGGCGCGGCGCAGGACGACCAGCTGGATCCCGACGCCGGGGACCTCGCGGACTGGTACGCGATCACGGCGACCGAGGCGATGACGCTGATCGTGATCACGCGGGTGGAGGACGAGACGGAGGGGGACATCGTGCTCGAGGCGTTCGTCAATGACGCGCTGGACGAGCCGGCGGCGCGGTCGGATCAGGACCTGCGCGGGAATGCGGGGAATGAGTCGCTCACCGTGGACGTGAAGGCCGGGGAGCGGGTGCTGATCAAGGTGGGGTCGCTGAATGATTCGGGTGAGAGGTTTGCGTACCGGGTTTCGTTGGGGCGGATGCCGTAGCCGCTCCCTAGCCGTCCGACCGCTTGAAGAACGGCTTGGGCGTCCGGCGCGCCTGCGGCACCGCCTCGATCCCAAACACGGGCGTGGCCTCGCCACTGTTGCGCTGGAACCAATCCTCGAGCGCGGGGCCGATGCGGGTCGCGACTCGTTCCGTGGCGGGGTGACCGCCCGGCCGTGGCCGGGCGCTCCAAAGGCGCAGGATCACTTCGCGGACGCCGCCCTCGGTGTGCCAGGCAAAGGGGTAGTCCAAGCGCACCGGGAGCTGATCCACCGGTGAAATCTGTTGGCGCTCGGGGCCGTGCACGTGCACGTCGCCGGCGATGAGTTCCACGTCGAGGACGCGCACGTCGTCCACGAGCGTGCCGAGCAGGATCCGCACCTCGTCGAGCGTCTTGGCATTGCGGATTTGCGCGGCAATCTCGTTCGCGAGGATTTTTTCTCGCACGACCACCCGCGCGTTCCGCACCACCGACGCAATGCTGTTCCCCAGCTCGGCGAACTCCTCGTACTGTAGCCACCGGCTGCCGTAGAAGAACGAGGCAAAAAGCAGGGCAGCGGCGGCGACCATAAACGCCAGCGTGAACTCAGGCGGCGCAAACGAGACCGAGAGTCCGAGCGCCGCGACGCCGGCGAAGAAGAATCCGAGGATGTTCACCGTCTGTCGCGTGCCGAGTCCGAGCGCGAGCACCTGATGGTGGATATGCCGTCCATCGGCGCGCGAGAAGGGGTGGCCGCGAAGCCAGCGGCGCGCGATGGCGATGGCCGTGTCGAGGAGCGGGAAGGCGAGGGCGAAGATTGGGACGAGGACGTAGAGCCTGCCGTCCGCCGTCGTCGCGCTGATCACGACCCGGATCGAGAGGAAGAATCCGATCGTCATCGAACCCGAGTCGCCGAGGAAGATCCGTGCCGGGCTGTTGTTGTACCGGAGGAACCCGAACAGGGCGCCCAGCATCGCCGTCGAGATGAAGAGCGACCGGTAGTCGTGCAGGTAGAGGTCCACGCCCATCGAGGTCACGATGGCAATCATCGCCACCGTCCCGGCCAACCCGTCAATCCCATCAATCAGGTTGAACGCATTGGTCATCCCCACGATCCAGAGGAGCGTGATGGGGATGGACAGGATCCCAAGCGACACCACCGCGGACGTCGGCGAGAGGGCGAGCGTGTCAATCTGGAAGCCGTAGGCGACGACCGCGAGCGCGGCCAGCGTCTGCGCGGCGAGCTTGGCCCGGGGAGGCACGCCCCTCAAGTCGTCGAAGATCCCGGTGATGAAAACGATGGCCGCGCCGAGAACGATACCCGGCAGCAGTCGCGGATAGGGTACCGCGAGGACGCCGCGGCTGTAGGCGTAGAGCATCAACAGCGCGGCCGTGACCGCGGTGCCGGCGAAGAGCGCCACGCCTCCCAGACGCGGGACCGCTACGGTGTGTATGCGACGATCTCCATCCGGCTCGTCGAGCAGGTGGTACTTGAGCGAGAAGCGGATGATCCAGGGGATTGCCCCCGCCGTCAGCCCGAACCCGAGCAGCAACGCTGCCAGATGTTGGACGAGTACTTCGGTTGGCGAGAGAATCTGCGGTAGCACCGTCAGGGCTGATTGAGAGGGAAAGGGAGCTAAATCTCGGTACTTTGCTGCTGACGCGCTACTGGCAGACTGTGCCGCGACGCTCGGGAGGGATACTTAAAAGGCGCGGCTTCGTAGCGCAGTGAGGGGGGTCACCCCGAAGCTTGGGACTCTCACCGGCAAGGGCAGGACGACCAGGGCCACCGCCCAGATACACCGCTAACGGGATATCGGCCGCGTTGTCGCTTTCTCCCGCAAATGCTTATCTTACATCGATATGCGCGCCGCCGAGATACGTAGGAGATTCCTTGACTACTTCGCCCGCCAGGGTCACGCGATCCGGCCGAGCGCCTCGCTCGTGCCCGGCGACGATCCGACGTTGCTGTTCACGAACGCCGGAATGGTGCAGTTCAAGAAGGTCTTCCTAGGCCAGGAGCAACCGCCGGAAGGCAATCGCCGCGCCACGACCTCGCAGAAGTGCGTGCGCGCCGGCGGCAAGCACAACGACCTGGAACAGGTTGGCCACACGGCCCGGCATCACACGTTCTTCGAGATGCTCGGCAACTTTTCGTTTGGCGATTACTTCAAGCGCGACGCCATAAAGTTCGCGTGGGAGTTCGTCACCAAGGACCTGAAGATCCCCGCCGAGCACCTGCGAGTCAGCGTGTACAAGGACGACGACGAGGCGCGCGGGCTGTGGCGCGAGATCGCCGGCCTCGACGGCTCTCGCATCTACGGACTCGGCGAGCGCGACAACTTCTGGCAGATGGCCGACACCGGCCCCTGCGGGCCGTGCAGCGAGATCTATGTTGACCTTGCGCACCTGACCGAGGACTTCGAGTTCCCCAAGGGCGCGACGGGCGATTGGACCAGCCGGAAGCGCAAGAAGTTCTCGACCGAGGCGTTCGTCGAAGGCGCAGAGGCAGGGCGGTTCCTCGAGATCTGGAACCTCGTGTTTATGCAGTACGATCGGCAGGCCGACGGCACACTGGTGCCGCTGCCAAAGCCGTCCGTGGACACCGGCGCCGGGCTCGAACGCATCGCCGCCGTCCTGCAGGGCGTCGCGAACAACTACGACACCGACCTGTTCACGCCGTTGGTCGGGCGCGTCGCGGAGATCACCGGCAAGCCCTACAAGTACGGGCGCCCGGACTCGGCGTCGTATCGGGTGATTGCCGACCACGCGCGGGCGGTGGCGTTCCTCCTTGCCGACGGGATTTTCCCAAGCAACGAAGGCCGCGGCTACGTGCTGCGACGAATCCTTCGGCGCGCGGTCCGGCACGCCTGGCTGCTCGGGCGCCGCGAGCCGACGCTCGTCCACGTCGTCGAAGAGGTCATTGCGATGATGTCCGAGCAGTTTCCGGAGCTCTTGGCGCGCAAGAAACACGTCTTGGATACGACCCGCGCCGAGGAGGAGCGATTCCTCGCGACGATTGATGGCGGGATGGGGCGGTTTGAGCAGCTCGCGCCCCTGGGCTCCACGCAGGGCTCGACGGCCGTACGCGGGACAATCACCGGCGAGGATGCCTTCAAGCTCTATGATACGTACGGGTTTCCGATTGACCTGACGGAGCTGATGGCGCGCGAGCGCGGATACCTGGTGGACATCGCCGGCTTCGAACGCTCGTTGGAAGGCCAGCGGAAGCAGAGCCAGGACGAGCGGAAGTCCAAGCGAATCTCAGTCGCGAACGACGAGCTTGCGGACCTCTCCACGTGGACTCGTGAGCACGCTGTCCCGTCAAAGGCGAAGGACGGCGCGTTTGTGGGCTACGACACCACGGAGATCGAGACCGTGGTGACGGCAGTGAAGCCGTTGGAGGACGGGCAGGTGGCAGTGATGCTCCGCGAGAGTCCGTTCTACGCCGAGAGCGGAGGCCAGGTCAGCGATCAGGGTGAGATTGTCGGGAAGGGCTGGCGGGTGGACGTGACCGATGTGCGCAAGCTCGACGGTCGCGTGGCAGCCATCGGCAAGCCGAAGGGTGAGGTGAAGTTTGGGAGCGCGGTGGCTCGCGTGCCGACGGATTGCCGGCACGACACGGAGCGCAATCACACGGCCACACATTTGCTGCACACCGCGTTGCGGAGCGTGCTCGGCGAGCACGTGCATCAGGCCGGTTCACTCGTCGCGCCGGATCGCCTGCGCTTTGACTTCACGCATCACGGCCCCGTTGCCGCCGACAAGCTCGAGCGCATTGAACGAATGGTGAACGACGGCATTTGGGCCAATGTGGATGTGGTCACTACGGAAAAGCCGTACAAGGACGCAATCGCCGGCGGCGCGATGGCACTGTTTGGCGAGAAGTACGGCGACGTGGTGCGCGTGGTGGAGGTTGCAGGGCTCTCCACGGAACTCTGCGGCGGGACTCACGTGCGGAATACCGGACAGATTGGCCTGATGCGCGTGGTGTCCGAAAGCGGCGTGGCGGCCGGCGTGCGGCGCATTGAGGCGGTGACGGGGCGGCGCGCCTACGAGCTGCTGCGCGAGCGCGAGACGGCGCTCACCGAAGTGGCGGACAAGCTGAAGGTGAACGCGCTCACGTCGGACGTGGTGGGCAAGCGACTCGACGCGTTGCTCACCGAGAAGAAGGCGCTGGAGCGCAAGCTCGACGAGGCGCTGCGCGGCGTTGTTTTTGGTTCGCAGGGCGGGGAGCTGCTGGCGGGCGCCGAGGAAGTGTCTGGGACCAAGTTGCTGGCCAAGATGGTGAAGGCCGGCTCGATGAAGGATCTTCAGGCGCTTGGCGACGTGGTCCGCGACGGGCTCGGCGGCGGTGTGGGCGTGTTGGTGAGCGAGTTCGAGGACGGCAAGGCTGGACTGGTGATTGTGGTCAGCGACGATTTGCGCGGGCGGGGGATCACGGCCGGCGGACTGGTGAAGGCGCTCGCGGCCAAGACCGGCATTCGCGGCGGCGGGAAGGACCATATGGCGCAGGCGGGCGTTGAGCCCGCGCAGGCGGCGGGGATGGTGGCGGTGGCCGCGGCGGCGGTTCGCGAGGCGTTGGGCTAGCGGCTCTTAGGAAACAGTTCGTCCAACTTGATCACGAGCGCGGGCACCTCAGGTTGCGGCTGCCAGTGCAACGTGTCGGTGACTGTCTCGTCACTGTGTCCGGCGCGCACGATGGTGACGTGGCGCTCGTCCACGTCCACGATCCAGTACTCCGGGATGCCCCAGCGGAGATACGCCTCGCGCTTGAGGAAGAGATCGCGGCGGCGCATTGATGGAGATAGGATCTCAACGACGAGGGCGGGCGTCGGGAGATTCTCCCACTTGCCGGATGCGGGGATGGCCGCAGTCAGCACAATGAGGAGGTCGGGCTGTAGTTCGCTGGTTCCGTGCGGGATGGCGCCTGGCGAGTATACACGGCCAATCCCGTAGTTGGCGGCGTACGATCCCAGCCGAATCGTAAGGTCCGTAGCGGTGCCTTGGTGGCGTGCGTCCGCCAGCGGCGTCACGAGTAACGCCCCATCCAGCACCTCATACCGATTCCCGTCGTCAGGGAGTCGTTCGAGGTCCTTCCTGGTCCACGGGCGGCTGGCAGTGGCCATATGCATAGGCTAATGGGGATTGTGTTGCGGAACCAGCGGAACTAGAGAAACACCTCACTCAGTGCGATCGCCAGTGCAGGTAGCTCCGGCAGCGGCTGCCAGTGCAGACTATTGGTGACCACTTCATCCGCGCGATTCGACCGCACCACGGTGATGGTCCGGCGATCCGTGTCCACAATCCAGTACTCGGGGATCCCCCATTTGAGGTACGCGGCGCGTTTCACTCCGAGATCACGACGGCGCGTGGAAGGCGATAGGACCTCTACAACAAGTGCCGCTCGAGGGAAGCTATCCCAAACGAGTTCGGCCGTACGCGGAACCCCGAGGTACACCGCGATGTCCGGCTGCAGTTCACTCTTCCCGTGCGGGACGGGACCGGGCGTGACGGCCACGCCCAGCGAGTGGCGGTGGCAGTAGGCCCCAATCTCGACAAACAAGCGACCGTGAGCCACCTGGTGGCGCGCGCTGGGGAGCGGCGTCACAAGGAGCTGCCCGTCGAGGACCTCGTAGCGGTTCCCGTCGTCGGGGAGTTCCAGAAGCTCGGCGCGAGTCCAGACGTGCGATGCGGCGGCCATACCCATACTCTACCCCTCCTCGGCGACAGGACGCAACTCGGCATTGCCCAGACTGGGCGGAGTCTGCCGCAAGTGCGTCATCAGGCACCCGCGCCAAGTACCAAATGAGTACGGGCGGCGCTCAACTGAAGATTGTCGCGAGGGCGATCTCGAGAACCGGGACGTCTGGCCTCGGTCGCCAGCGTAGGGTGTCGGTGACCAGCTCGTCTTCGCGGCCGGGCCGAACCACGGTGATGGTGCGGCGCCCTGTGTCCACGATCCAGTACTCGGGGATTCCCCAGCGGCGATACGCTGCGCGCTTGATCCCGAGGTCGCGCCGCCTGGTTGACGGTGAAAGAATCTCGACGACGAGGTCCGCGCGCGGAAAACGCTCCCAGTTGGCGTCGAACGGTATGGTGGAATCGAGGTAGACTGCGATGTCCGGCTGCAGCTCGCTGTCGTCGTGCGGGACAGGCCCTGGCGCGACGACGACCCCGACGGAGTGGTTGCGGCAGTATGCAAAGAGGGCTGTGCTGAGGGCGAGGGCCGTCCGCTGGTGCGGCGCCCCAGGCAACGGCGTCACGAGCAACCGCCCGTCGAGCACTTCGTAGCGGTTCCCGTCGTCGGGAAGGCGCTTGAGCTCGGCGCGGGTCCACGGTGCAGAGGGGATCGAGTTCATCGGCGGAGTCGGTCCAGGAATTGTCGCGGTGTGAGAATAGGCACGGTGAGTTTCCGATTCTTCGGGACGAAGTGTTTGAGATTCCCCGTCACGACGGCATCGGCGCGGCCGGCAACCGCGACCTCAACGAAGCACCGGTCATCCGGATCTGGGAGCGCCAGCTTGAGGGGGAGCGCCGTGATGTGCTCGGCGACCTCGCTGATGCGGGCGAGGACCGCGTCAACGAGCGGCCGAGAGAACGAGAACGCAGAACGCGTGGCGACCTCGTGGTACTCGGCGAGAATCCGATGGTCGAGCAGAGGTGTCACGGACCGGTTGAGCACCAGACTGAGGGTGTGCGCAGGACTCCCGCTGCCGGAGAGCAGCGAAGCGATCACGACGTTTGTGTTGAGGACAATGCGCACGGCCTACGGCTCGTCGGGAGTCTCGCGCCGGCGGCGCTCCTTCCTCACGGACTTGATCACCTTGGTGACTTCGGCAATTGGCATTTCAGACAGGCCCGCGCGACGCGCGTCGGCCTGAAGCTGCGCCAGCGCGACCAGTGCGGAGCCGCGACGCCACGCCTCAAGCGCCGTCGCGACATCTCCGTCCGCTACGGGGACGATGAGCGCCTTTGTGGTTCCGTCGGCGACCAAAGGAAGCGGTTCGCCGTCCGCCAGGCGCTCAAAGACGCGCCCAGGAGTGTTTCGCAGCTCGCGATAGGTGACTGGCAGCTTGACCACGGTAGGCTCCCTGTAGCGTAGTTGGCTACAGTTACGCTACCGCGGTTTTCGTTTGCCGTCAAGCGCCTGGGCCTTGGGTACCTTGGCTTTCATCGCCGTGACGTACGTGCGTAGCACGCGGTTCATCTTGGTTTGGTATCGGGCACCTTGGGCCTTGAACCAGGCGAGGATGTCGTCGTCAATGCGGATGGTGATGGGCTGCTTGACGATGGGCGGCACGAGGCGCATTTCGCCCCAGATCTCGCCCGCATCATCTTCGGCGGCCATCCGCTCGATGTCTTCCTCAGTGAAGCTGTCAATCAGCGCCTGGTTGACGCGGCCGGGCCCGAGTTCGCGCGCGTCGTAGGTGACGTACTTAGGACGCCGCTTGGTCGAGGGCTTGGGCATATTCCTGGCGCTCCCTTCGGTTGGCGTGGCGTGCTGAAACGATCCGGCGCACCGCGAACAGCGCGCCGAGTCAATTCCGATTTGTCTGGGTTCCACTCGAACCGAAGTAAATGTACAGTTTGTATGTACAAATGCCAACCCCCGCGCGTCAGGATGTCAATGCGGCTGGGGGGAACACCGAACTACCCGAAGACCCGAGCGGGGCCTCGAAGCGAATCAGGGCCCTCGGCGCTGGACGCGGCAATGACCTTTTTGCAGTCGCGCTTCAGCATCGAAACGTTCGCCGCGGGCGGCAAGCATCACCGACCACGCGGACACGGTGAGGGGCCAAACGAGCGCGAGGCGCTCGGCGGGGCTGAGGTCGAGGTAGTGCGCATCGGCTTCCTCGTCGTGGGCGTGCAAGTGACGGGCGGGGACATCCCGATGGGCAGACGAAGCCATAGAGAACGATACACTGGTGAGGGGTTGCTGGGGGAGTGCGCTCTGCGGGTAGTGGTCTAGCGCCGGCTACGCTTCGCTGACCTTTGCCCTGCGCCGTCGGTTGGGCGCGCGTCTGTGTTTGGCGGGCCGGCCGGCGGGCGGCAGGTTGACCACGTAGTTCAGCACGCCGACGTACGGCACGAGCCAGTCCCGTCCAGTCTTCTCGGCCCCGGCAATCTTGCCGCGCTCGGCGGCGTAGCGAAGCGTCCGCGGGTGACGCTTGAACTTCTTGGCGGCCTCTGCGATGGTGAGCACCGGAAAGCTTGGCGCGCCAATGGTGGCGAGGGCTTCGGACGGTATCAAAGTTGAGGCGTCGAGGATCTCGAAGCCGACCAGTCGGTCGCCGATGTAATCGGCACGGACGTTCGGTGCCAGTTCGCGCGTGACACGGCGGCCGGCCGGCACGGGGTGAAAGTCGAGCGCGAATGCATCCGCCTCCGGGGAATACGTCATCGAGGTACGGTCGACCATCGCGGGCTCCGGTGTGTGGGGTCGTACGGATAATATGGCCGCACGGGGAAAAATGCAAAGGGTCACGTTGCCGGTATCCGGCACGACAGAGCTGTCAGCCGTAGAGCCATTCCACTGTGATGATGTAGTAGTGGTTCGGCCGGTCGAGGGATACCACCTTGTAGAGGATGGTACGCACGTCGAGGACGCTGAAGTCACGCTTTCGCATGCGGGCGATTGCGTGGGGATCGAACACCAGTCGCTTCGGGAGGAGGGGGCGGTCTGTCACGGCGGTGGCTCCCAAGCGAGGATTCGCCGAGGATACCGCTGAGCTGGCGCGGGACGACCATCGTTTTATGCCAACCGCTCCACAAAACCCCCATCGTGATGGGGAACGAAGGGGAACTAGAGGGGACGTTCGCCGCGCGTGGAAGCGGTTCGCCGTCTACCAGGCGCTCAAAGACGCGCCCAGGAGTGTTTCGGAGCTCGCGGCGGCTCAGGTCGCTCGGGCGGCGAGCAGGTCGCTGGCCTTTGCCAAGCGCAATTCCTCCGTTCGGAGCGCAACCAAGGCCCTCGTGCGCCCCGCAGCGGAGACGGTCATCGTCCATCCTCCGGGTAGGCAGTGACGAGGTGAGGTCGCCCTACGTGAACAACCTCTCGACGCCAATCACGAGGGGCGGCACGTCCGGCTTCGGCTGCCAGCGGAGCGTATCGGTCACGCGTCGGTCACGATGCCCTTGGCGCGCCACGGTCACCGCGCGGGCATCGGTATCAACCACCCAGTATTCCGGGAACCCCCAGCGCCGGTAGGCAGCGCGCTTCGTGACCTGGTCGTGCGCACGCGAGCCGGGCGACAGGACCTCGACCACCAGGCCCACCGGCTCGGTCTCGTCCCAGCGTGCGTCAATGGGTCGCGTGGGGTCCACGGTGGCCAAAATGTCCGGCTGTAGCTCGCTCTTGCCGCGCGGTGCCGCGCCGGGAGCCATCACGTAGCCGATGCGGTAGTGATCGCAGTAGTCACCCAGGATGCGGGCGAGGCGGAGCGCCACGATTTGATGTGTGCGGGAGGGCGAGGGCGTCACAAGGAGCTCGCCGTCGAGCACCTCGTAGCGGTTCCCGTCGTCGGGGAATCGGTCGAGGTCTGCTCGTGTCCACGGGCGGGTGGCGGTGGCCATATCCATAGGGTAATCGGGCTCGGCGTGGGAAGGCAACTTGGCGTTAGATTTGCCCAATGCCAACGACACCAAATCACGCCACTTGGGTAGCCGAACACGGGGCCGAGGCCCCGCCGCGACTGGTGGCCCGCGTGCAGGACGTGTTGGCCCACACGCCTGGGCTTGCGCAACTGCCATTGGACCGCGCGCTAATCCAGGCGGGCGAGCAACTGCTCATCGCCGTCCACGGGCACGGTGAGGCCGTCACGCGTGACGCGGCGCTCGACCTGTTGGCGGCGGACGCGTGCGTGACGTGGGCGTTTGAGGCCGCGGCCGGCGAGCCGGCGACGATTGGTGCCAAGGTGGAGTCGGCCATCCAGCGGATCACGGAGCTGAGCCAATGAGCGGCAAGGGCGTGGACCCCGCGGCGCATCTGAGAGAACTCGCCGACGTGGCAACGCGGTCGGCGGATTCGCTTGCCGACGGCATTCGCACGGTGACGGCGATGGTGCGCGAGACGCTGGCGAGCGGCGGCACGCTGTTTTTCTGCGGCAATGGCGGGAGCGCGGCGGACGCGCAGCACATCGCAACGGAGTACACCATCCGCTATTTGCGCGAGCGGCGTGCGCTGCGGGCCATTGCGCTGACCACCGACACGTCGGCGCTCACGGCGGCGGGCAATGACTACGGATTCGACTCGATTTTCAGTCGCCAGCTCGAGGCGCTCGGCCGGAGTGGTGACTTGTTGATGGTGCATACCACGAGCGGCAACTCGCCAAACTGTCTGCGCGCGATTGAAGCGGCCAAACGGCTAGGGATTCGGAGCGTGGTGTTGACGGCGAAGAATGGCGGGGAGGTGAAGGCGATGGCGGATGTGTGCCTGGTCGTGCCGACGCAGCGGACGGATCGTGCGCAGGAGATGCATTTGGCCATCCAGCACGCGATTTGTGATGCGATTGATGCGGAACTCGCTGGCAAGTGAGCGTGCCCAATCTGTTTTCGGTGGAGGGGAAGCGGGCACTTGTGACCGGCGGTGCGCGCGGAATTGGTGCGGCGACGGCGAGGCTGCTCGCCGAGTGCGGGGCCGACGTCGCGATTGGCTATCGGACGCGAAAGGTCGAGGCTGACGGCGTGGTGTCTGACGTGAAGGCGTTCGGCCGACGGGCGATGGCCGTGGCTGGCGATTTGGGAGAGCCTGGTGTGGCGGACGGCCTTGTCGAGCGCGTCGTGAACGAGTGGGGCGGGCTCGATATCCTCGTACACAGCGCCGGCATTTGGCCCGCAGAGGACGTGCCCGTTCACGAGATGACTGACGCGCGGTGGCGGCGGACGATGCGGGAGAACTTGAATGCGATGTTTTTTGTTTCGCGGGCGGCCGCGCGCGTTCTGGGGGATGGCGGGCGAATCGTACACATCTCGAGCACGGCGGGGCAGCGCGGTGAGGCGGGGCACGCGGACTACGCGGCCAGCAAAGGGGCGATGATCAGCTTCGTGAAATCGCAGGCGGTTGAGCTCGCGCGGCGGGGAATTACGGTGAACTGCGTGGCGCCGGGGTGGGTGGAGACGGAGATGGCGGCTGGGGCGCTGGCGGCGGACCGTGAAGGCACGATTGCCGCGGGAATCCCGGTCGGGCGAGTCGCGAGCGCGCGGGATATTGCGGTTGCAGTGGTGGCGCTCTGTGCGCCCGGTGCGAGGCACATTGTGGGGGAAATCGTAAACGTCAATGGCGGGAGCGTATTACCGGGATGAGGAAGACCAACAAATGAGCCGTCCCATTCTCGTCGTCGCGGGCGCCCGCCCAAATTTCATGAAGGTCGTGCCGATCCTGCACGAGTTGGATCGACGCAAGATCTCGCGGCTCTTCGTGCACACGGGGCAGCATTACGACGTGAAGATGTCTGAGGCGCTCCTCTCGGACCTCGGGGCACCGGCGCCTGACGTGCTGCTCGAGGTGGGGTCGGCGAGCCACGCGGTGCAGACGGCGCGCGTGATGGAGCGGTTCGAGCCCGTACTTCTCGAGCACAGGCCCGCGTGGGTCGTGGTGGTCGGCGACGTGAACAGCACGTTGGCTTGCGCGCTCGTGGCCTCCAAGTTGCGCGAGGAGGTCGGATGCCGCATCGCGCACGTCGAGGCTGGGCTCCGCTCGAACGACTGGGGGATGCCCGAAGAGGTGAACCGCGTGCTCACGGATCGGTTGAGCGATCTCCTCCTGACGCCTTCCGACGACGTCGAGGCGAACTTGGCGCGTGAAGGCCTCACCGACATTCGCGCCGAGTTCGTCGGCAACGTTATGATTGACTCGTTGCTCGGGGTGCTCCCGAAGGCCAGGGAGCTCGATGTGCAGGCGCGGCTCGGCGTAAGGAGGGGAGGATACGTGCTCGCCACGCTGCACCGGCCCTCGAACGTCGACGATCCCGTGCGCCTCGAACTCCTGCTGTCAGCACTGGCCACGATCGGCGCCGCGCACCCGGTAGTCTTTCCGATGCACCCGCGTACCCGCGCTCGCGCGGAGGGTGCAGGCCTCGAGCGGCTCCTCGAGGCGCTGGTGGTCACCGAACCACTCGGCTATGCGGAGATGGTGGGAATGCTCGATGGCGCACTAGCGGCGGTGACCGATAGCGGCGGGCTGCAGGAGGAGACGACCGTGCTGGGAGTTCCGTGTGTCACCGTGCGCGCACAGACCGAGCGCCCTATCACAGTGACACAGGGGACGAATCGAATGGTGGCGTGGCCACCGACGGTCGAGGGGATCGTTGGGGACCTGCGCACGGCGATCGCGCAGGAGCGAGTCGCCGTCGGCGCCAAGGCGCCGACGGGCTGGGACGGTCGCGCGGCGGAACGGATCGTCAGCGCGCTGCTGCGCGCTTGAGCAACTCGAGATAGCGGCGGGCAAGCGCCCCGCGATCATACTCCGCGAGTGCGAACTTGCGGCCGGCGCGGCCCATCTCGGCGCGCTCGACGTCCCCCATCCTGAGCACGCGCTCGACACTGGCCGCGATGGATTCGGCGTCCCCGGGCGTCGCAAGGACGCCGCCCTTCGATCTCTCGACGATGCGGGCCCCCTCGCCGCGTAGGGCGGCGACGAGCGGGCGAGAGCAGGCCATCACCTCGAAGATCTTGGACGGCACGGTGTCGCCCAGCACGGGGAGTGAAGCGTGCGGGACCAACACCACGTCGCAGCTGTTGTAGAGCGCACGCGTGGCGTCTCGCGGAATCGGAGAGTGGAGCGTGACGCCTTCGACGGGGCGCGCCGCAAGATCCGCCTCGAGCGCCGCGCGATCCGGTCCGTCGCCGACAAGCGCGAAGTGGGCGCGCACGCCTCTGGCGCGGAGCACGCGCGCCGCTTCGATCACGGCGTTTAGGCCCTGACCCGCGCCGAATGTGCCGAGATATCCTACGAGCGGCGTGCCGGGGGCAAGCGAGAGCTCGTGGAGCGCCAGTCGCTCGTCGGACGGATAGTATCGCGAGGTGTCGACGCCGTTGGGGACTACGTCGATGGCGTCGGCAGCGACCCCCTTCTGAACGATGCGGTGCTTGAACGAATCGGTGACGACTGTCACCGAACGCGCGCGGCGCAGCAGCCAGCGCTCGGTGGCGAACATCAGGTCGAGTAGCGGCTTCTGGCGGATTACGCCCATCTCGGCGACGTAGTCCGGCCATAGGTCACGGATCTCGAGCACGAGCGGCACGTTCTTGATGAGCCCGACGAGCGCCCCGGAGAATTGCGCGAAGTAGGGTGGACCGCTCGCGACAAGGACGTCGGGGCGGGGCAGCGATGCGAGCGCGTGGACGAGCGAAGTGGCGGCGAAGGTGAGATTGTTCACCATTGTGCGGACGAAACCCCGCTTGGGGCTCGTGAACAGCCAAGAGCGATAGACCTTGATGCCATTCCACTCCTCCCGCATCAGGAGGCGGCCTTTATAAGGAGGCGGGATCGTTCCGTCACGCTGGCCGGGGAGTCGTCGGTTGGGGAACGCGGTCACGACCGAGACCTCGTGCCCGAGTCGGATCCACTCTGCGGCAAGCTCCGTGATGCGCGCAGGCCCAGCCCCGGTCTCTGGCGCGAAATCCTGGACGAAGATCGCGATGTGCATCGTCAGGCGTCCGGGGTGATCGTGATGCGCCAAGGGCGTTCGACGTAGCGCTCCTCGCGCAGGCGCAACGTCCAGGACGGGACGACGTGGTTGAACCCCCGCGCGTACCAGCCAATGCGCGGATCGCCTTGGCCGCGGTGTAGCGATACATCCGTGGCTCCGTTGACTGTCACGGAAACCCGCGCACCGGGGCGCGTCAGTACGAATTGGTGTGCGCTCGAGGACGCGGCATCCCACGCGGGGTCGAAGTGCAGGAAGCTCTCGACGAGCCGTCTGGCCGCACCCTGCACCACATCGTTGATGACCAGCACGCGGCCCTCGCGACGGAACTCGCGCCGATGGACTACGCCGCGCGCGTGGTAGGGCCGGCACACGGCGGCGATCGTGAGCAGGTGGGGCGTGCCCGAGCAGGCGACGCCGCTGACCGCTGCCCGGGCGCCGACGCGGAAGGTCGCCCAGAGCTCGCTCTGGTCCTTGCCGTCAATGGCCACGGTATTGTGCGCGGCGGTGCCGCGGAGGTACGCGCGCCACGGATCGCCATCATAGCCGGAGCACCCGCCATCGACGATGAATGGGAACCCCTCGACATCCAGCTCGAAACCGAGCGCGCCTGCGTGCGCGTGGCCCGGCTGATGCGCGGGAGCGGGGCCTCCGAGGTCGATTCGCAAGCGGTCGCGGTCGGCGACGATAACCACTAGGTGCGCGTCGCCAAAGTACCTGAGGCCTGAAGGGGGCTCGGCAACGGCAGCGGCGCGCGCGAGAAGCGGGGCGAGGTCCACCCCGTGGTCGTGGGCTGTGTCGTTCAGCATCCAGAGTTCGCCATCGGCCCGTAACATCCATGGGAGTGCGGCCGCCATGCGGTCGATGATCGCGACGGAGGACGCCCCGAGATTCCGTCGCCGCGTCTTCAGGCATGCCTCGACCTCGATCGCATCGCGCAGGGCGCGCACGTGGTACATCGGTGTGCGCTCCAGGTGGATGCCGTCCCCCGGCACCTGCTCGGCGAGGGTGCGCTCGAAGAGTGTCACGGCCTCGTCCTGCAGCGATTCCGACTCAGGACCCTCGAGGACCGACGATCCGAGAACGAGCGCCGAGGTGTTCCGGAGCAGGTGATTGCCGTCGATGTGCCATTCGAGGCGCGAACGGAGGCTGGCGACGTGCCTCGCGATGCCCCGTTCGAGGAGGTCGCGTTCCGGAGCGTCGAGCAGGGGGCCGGCCCAGGCAAGGATCCGGAGCCAACTGACGAGTCGCACACTCACCGGGTAGGGGTCCCAAGCGGGAGCGCCACCCGACGCCCAAACCTTGTTCCAGCCGCGAAGGTCGAGCGCGAGTCGCCGCACCATCGCCGGGTCGCTGGTCCGTCCGGCGAGCCAAGCGAGGTCGGCGAGATGCTCGTGATAGTGGAGGTGATAACGCCAGAGCGGAGAGGGGCCGGCCATTCGCCAGTCGTCGGCCCAGGGTACGCGTAGGCCGAGGATGTCGAGCCGGTCCTCGAGCCAGACGCGAGCGGTGCGCTCGGCCTCTTCCGCGCCGGCGACGGGTCCGAGCGCGCTCAGCGCATCGAGTTCTCGCGCGCCCTGCGCGGCGCGCCACTGGTCGGCAGTCTTCGCGGTGGCGGACCCGACGTCGATCAGGCGAAGCACCTGATGCACAATCTGACGCGGTCTGAGGTGCCGAGCCGTCCGGACAAACAGTCCTGCCCGCGCGAGACGGCCGCTCACGTTTTGGAGCGGGACCGGGCCGCCTCTGCCAGCCGGATGGCCCAGCGCGACACCTCGAAAAGCTCGTCGTAGGGGATAGGGGGTGGGCCACCTTCACGCACCGCCTTGGCGAGCGCCGCGAGCTCGTCGCGGTGGCCCTTGTCCTGGGCGGCAAAGAGTCCGCCACGCTTGGCCGTGCCGCCCCAGGCGTTGAGGCGACGCCAGTTGTCGATCTGCCACGTGCGGCCGTCGGCGAAGGCCTCGACGCGCTCCTTGGGGAAGCGGGGACTACCGTTAGCGAGATAGTGCACGACTGCGGTGGAGCCGTCGGCGAATGCCACGGAGAGGTGGGCGATGTCGTCGATGGCGCGGCCGTTGAGGTCGGATGCCGGGAGCGCCTTGGCGTCCGTGATGGGCGCGCCGATGAGAAAGCGGGCGAGGTCGAGAAAGTGGCAGCCCTCGCCTACGATGCGTCCGCCGCCGATCGCCGGGTCCTGCACCCAGTGGTCTCGTGGAATGGCGCCGGCGTTGACCGTGAGGACGAGTGTTGCCGGGCCGGCGCGGTCGGCGAGTTGTGCGCCGAGCGTCCGCGCAAAGGGCGCGAAGCGACGGTTGAATCCGGCCGTCACTATGCGCCCCGAGGTCTTGGCGGCGGCGATGATCGCGTCGAGTTCGAGTTCGGTGAGTGCAAGCGGCTTCTCGACGAAAACGTGCTTGCCGCTCTCGAGGGCGCGGATGGCGTAGCGGGCGTGCGAGTCGTGTCGGGTCAGGACGACGACGGTGTCGACCGCAGGGTCGGCGAAGATCAAGTCGGTGTCGGTCGCCGCCTGTTCGAAGCCGAGCTTTTTGGCAGCGATGGCGGCACTGGTGCCTTTGCCACTCGTAATCACGCGGAGGCGGGCCTTGGCGGCGATGATTGCGGGAATGAGGGTACGTGTGCCGAAGCTGCCGGCGCCGATCACGCCGACGGAGAAGGGAGAGGCGACAGCGGGCGACGGATTGACGGTGCGGACGCGGTCCGCGGGGGTGATGGCGGCCCCTCTGCGGTCGGTGTACTGAAGCACCACGCCGAGGGATGGCTCGGACGAGGCGATGAGGTCATAGGCTTTCGGGGCGTCGTCGAACGGGAAGCGGTGGGAGACGAGAGGCAGGGGATCGAGGCGTCCGTCCGCCATCAGTTGGAGGACCGCCTCGAAGTTGCGCTGTTCGGTCCAGCGTACGTAGGGTAAGGGGTAGTCGATTGCCTGGTCCTCGTAGGAGGGGTCGTAGCGACCGGGTCCGTAGCTGCAGGAAACGGAGAAGGAGAGTTCCTTTTTGAAGAAGTCGTCGCGCCGGAGTCCGAGTCCGGTGACGCCGACGAGGACGATGCGGCCACGCTTGCGCGACATCTCGGCGGCGTTGTGGACGGGTTCGTCGGAGGGAGACGAGAGGGTCAGGAGCACCGCGTCGGCGCCGACGCCGCCGGGGAGCGCCCGGGCCGGGGGGGCAACCTTTCCCGCGGCGCCGTTCAGGGGAAGGGCGCCGAAGCGCTCGGCGAGGGTGAGACGCGCCACATTCGTATCGATCCCGATGACGCGACAGCCATTCGCGCGAAGAAGCTGAACAGTCAGGAGGCCGATCAGCCCGAGTCCATATACGATCACCGTCTCGCCCAGCGTGGGATCTGCTAGGCGGATGCCTTGGAGCGCGATTGCCGCGAGGGGGGTGAAGGCTGCGGATTCGAAGTCGACTCCATCAGGAATCTTAGCGGCGAGGGTGTAAGGGACCGTGACGTACTCGGCGTGGTTGCCGTTGGTCACAACGCGGTCGCCGACGTAGAAAGGAGAGACAGCGGAGCCGGTCTCGACAACGACCCCGGCCTGGCAGTAGCCAAGCGCGAGAGGGGCGCCGAGCTTGCTCCGGACTGCGTCGAGAGTCGGACCGATGCCATCGGTCTTGGCCTTGTCGAGGACTTGGCGTACCTTCTCAGGTTGCTGCCGCACCTTCTCGAGCAGGGAGGCCCGCCCGAACTCGATCATCATCCGTTCGGTGCCGGCGGAGACGACGGTGCTACGTGTCTCGACGAGCAACGCTGGACCGCTGGCGCGAGGGACCGGTGTCTCTTGCAGAGACGCCTCTCCAGAATCGAGAAGTTGGAGTAGTACTTTCATCCCTCAAATCTAACTCGCGAGTGACATGAGAGAACATCGAGCTGCAGCGGCTGAGCGATGAGAGTCAGTGACGGATCGGGGGTGCAGAGCGGCTTTCTGGATTATGCGCGAGGGCCGGTCTCAGTTCGGATCAGAGTCACGGCGCTGATCAACCTCGCTGAGATTCAAGACCAGTTGTTCGTCAAAAAACGTCGGATTGCGATGATCCTGGCCTATCTGCGAGAAGTGGGCATCCGCAGCGTGGTGAGAAGCGTGGTCGCTCGTCGAAGCGAGCGGCTGCGAAATACGCGATTTCTTTCTGATGGTATCGGCGAGAAAATCGAGTCCGACGTCACCAGCGGCCTGCCTGTCGGCACGGGGGTCGTTTTCGCCGCGGCCTTGCATCCCGCTTGGGTTGAGCGAATGGTGCGAGCGCTGAAAGTCAAGATGGCGGGATGACTAGCGAGATAACCCCTTGGGCAGCGCGCATCGCCGCCGGGGGATTCCTCCGGAATGTGTTGACTATGGCGGGCGCCACTGCCGCCAGTCAGCTTGTCCTAGTTGCAGTCGCACCAGTGGTCTCGCGGCTCTATCCCCCTGAGGCGTGGGGAGCTTACGGGCTCCTTATGGCCTTCGTCTCGGTTGCCTTCGTGGCGACGGGGCTCGGCTTCGACCAGGCGATCGTCGGTGCCCGCACGATTGACGAGGCCGCCTCGCTGACGGTCGGTTCGCTGATGTCGGCGGTGCCGATCTCGCTTGTTAGTGGTGCCGTGATCATCCTTCTAATAGACCGTGGGTGGTTCGGCTTTGGCGCCCTGCAGTATTCCGCCGGAGTCTGGTGCGTTGGCCTCCTGGTGGCGACGCAACTCGTCGCGTCCCTTCGCTATTGGCATATGCGTTCGGAGGCCTTTGGACTACTTGCGCGGACCACGATTATGCAGAACATCGCTCGTGCGCTCCTGCCAATTCTGACCTCTCTAGCCATTCCGGGCTGGACCGGACTGGTCGCAGCAGAGGGCTCTGGGCGTTTGGTCGGGCTTGGGCCGTTGGTGCGGCACCGGTGGTCGGAGACACGGGAACTCTTCCGACGGCAGCGGTGGAGTAATATCGTCGCGTCCTTCCGAGCCTACTTGGCGTTCCTGTACGCTGGAGTTCCATCAGGCCTCCTCGACGCGCTCGCGCTAGCGCTTCCATTGCCGCTCATCGCCTCGAAGTTCGGTGCTGAAGCCGCGGGCCAATTCGCTCTGGCGCAACGAGTCATCCAGGCCCCTGCAGGACTCGTCGGCCGCAGCGTCGCCGATGCGTTCCATGCCAGGCTCGCAGTCCATGCGAGGGAGCGAAACGCATACGTTCCGCGCTTCTTCCTGCGGACTGCCACCCTCCTGGTCGCCGTGGCTGCGATCCCGGCCGTGGTTATCCTTCTTCTCGGACCGCGTGGCTTTGCCTGGATATTTGGGGCAGAGTGGCTCGTGGCAGGACGTCTCGTGGTCCTCCTGATTCCCTGGGCGACGGCGCAACTCGTGGTTGTACCGTTGAGCCGCGCAGTGTTCGTCCTTGGCGGGCAACGTCAAAAACTCGTCTATGACGTCTGTTCTGTTGCCCTCGTCCTCGCGGTGTACCTATGTGCCGTGCGCGATAGCTGGGATCTCTATCAGACGGTATGGTGGCTCGTGCTTGGGCAAGTCGTGGCATACCTGATCTACGGACTGGTGTTGTGGCACCTCGTGCGGCGGAGGAACTAGGCGGATGTGTGGAATCGCGGGCCTAATTCATCGCGAGGCGCGGCCGGGAAACGCGGCGCGACTCGCGCGTGCTCGTGAGCGGCTTGCCCACCGGGGCCCTGATGATTGGGGGTTGATGGCGGATGGACCGGGGGGGTGTCGAGTGGGCCGGGAGATGTCGGTGGCCGAAGGGGCCCAGCAGGTGCTGCTCCTCCACTTGCGGCTCTCCATTCTCGACCTATCGTCGACGGGCTGGCAGCCGATGTGTTCCGCGGACGGCCGCTACGCAATCGTCTTCAACGGTGAACTCTACAACTATGTTGCGCTGCGACAGGAACTGACTGCTTTAGGCCGCCACTTCGTTTCCAGCTCGGACACCGAGGTGCTACTCGCCGCACTTGTCGAGTGGGGACTCGCCTGCCTCGGCCGGTTGGTGGGGATGTTCGCATTCGCGTGGTACGATTGCGAGGCGAAGAGCGTGGTGCTGGCCCGGGATTCCTTCGGCATTAAGCCGCTCTACTACACTGAGACCGCAGAGGGCGCAGCCTTTGCGTCGGAGATCCCGGCGCTCTTGGAATTGACCGGCCAGGCGCGCGTGGTTGTACCCGAAGCGCTCGGTGCGTTCCTCCGCTTCGGCATAACGGACCACGATGAGGGGACGATGTTCGCGGGAGTGCGGCAAGTGCCGCCGGGACAGTGGCTACGCATCAATCTGGCACCGTGGCTGGTCTCCGAGTGCCGAGAGTATTGGCGTGCGAGCCGACGCCTTACCCGAAATGTCTCACTTCCAGCGGCCGCGGCGGAGCTACGGGAAGCGTTCCGGGAGAGCGTGCGACTCCACTTACAGTCCGATGTGCCAGTAGGGGCCGCGCTCTCGGGCGGAATCGACTCGAGCGCAATCGTCGGCGTGATTCGCGACGTCGCCCCAAAGGGCACCGAGATTCACGCCTTCAGCTTCATCCCCGATGACCCGAGCCTTAGCGAGGAGCGCTGGATCCGCCTCGCGGCCGAGTACGCAGGAGCTCATATCCACGCGGTACGCCCGGAACCCTCGGAATTGTCCGCCGACCTCGCGAGGGTGATCCGGGCGCAGGGGGAGCCGTTCGGGAGCCCGAGCATCTACGCCCAGTACCGGGTGTTCCGGCTCGCGGCCCAACAGGGCATCAAAGTGATGCTTAACGGTCAGGGGGCGGACGAGCTACTGGCGGGGTATCCGCCCTACTTAGGGGCCCGGCTGGCCGGACTGGTCCGACGGGGCGCGATCGGACAGGCCCTGCGACTGTTGCGCCGTACTAGCACATCGCCCGGTCCGAGTTTCGGAACTCGGGTGATGCATGTGGCCGACTTCCTTCTTCCCTCACCGACCCAGGGACCACTCCGCAGGCTCGTTGGACGGGAACTCCTCCCATCGTGGATGGATGCCTCTTGGTTCGCTGAGCGCGGCGCCGCCCCGAGGAGCGTCAAGCACACGTCGGGGGAGGACGTGTTCTGGGACGAAATGGCCCGCGGCCTATCCGAGACCAGTTTGCCGCACCTGTTGCGGTACGACGACCGGAACTCGATGGCGGCGAGCATCGAGAGTCGCGTCCCCTTCCTGACCGCGCCCCTCGTCGATTTCTGTTGGTCGCTGCCGGAGGAGTTCCTGCTGGACGATTACGGAGTGTCGAAACGTGTCTTCCGGGACGCGATGCGGGGACTTGTACCGGACCCCATTCTGGATCGGCGGGACAAAGTCGGCTTTGTAACACCAGTGGCCTCGTGGATGATGGCTGAACGATCCTGGGTCGACGGACTCCTTGCGTATGCCGAGGAGGTCGAGACCCCGGGCATCGACGTGACGCGAGCAAAGGCGATCTGGGCCAACGCACGCTCAGGGCGTATGACGCGGCTCAGCGGCCAACTCTGGCGATGCGTTAGCTACATCGAGTGGTCGCGGCAGTTCAACCTGGATACCAGCGCGTGACCTGGTCTATCGAATTCGCCTTTTTCCACTACGCAATTTGGCCGCTCGTCCTGGGCACACTGTGCCGGGCGTGGTTCGGGCCGTTCGGACGTCTGCCGTTCGCCTGGGTTTTCCTAGTCACTTGGCTTCTCCTCATTCACGCCCAGGCCCTCGTAGTGTTCGAGGAGCGATTTCCGCATACTTCATTCCTTTTTTCCGTCTGGTCGACACCACTTATTATCCTGGTCGTTGCGGGCTCCATCACGCGAGGCCTCGGACATCGCCCTCCCCCCCTGAAAGAAATTGTCTTGGGTCGGCCTCGCAGCGAGCGTGATCGAGTCGTGCACAGGATTGCACCCCTGCTGACGGTTGGTCTATGGAGCCTGATCATTGTCTACATCTGGGATATCGGAACTCGGAATATCGCGTTTTTCTTCCTCCTTGCGAACCCGGGAAGCGCGGTCGACGCTATGAGTCTGCGGCTGGCCGGTATGACGAGCAACATCAGTCCGGTCCTGGGGATGATTTACGGCTACGCTCGCGCATTCTTTCTCCCCCTCTATACTGCCGTGGCCACTGCGCACGTCGTGTCAGGGCGCATGAGCGTGATGCACTGGGTGACGATTCTCCTGGGCGCCGGGGTATTTTCTTTGTTGACGGCCGCGAAGGCGCCTCTCGCCTTCACGTTGGCGGCGGTTGGGCTCGCTGCGTACTTGGTTCGGCCATCACAAATCGGGTTGCGCAAGCTAGGGTTGGCATTTTGTTTAACGCTCTTCCTGCCGGCCCTCATCTACCCTCTCATCAGCGGGGACACTGGAAAGGCAGCGCTCGAAGTTGCGGGAAAGAATTTGTGGCGGCGTGTCACCTACGTCACGGCCGAGACCGGAGCGGTCTATTTCGATGCCTTTCCCTCCCTGCACGACTTCCAAGGGCCTCGCTCGAACCGACTTCTGGCGAAGCTTGCCAACGTCCCCGTGGAGGCGACCCCAGTTTGGGTGTACGACCGCTACCTCGACACCGGCGTCCTTCACGGAGGGACCGTGAACACTGCCTTCTATGCCTCGTTTTTTGCTGACTGGGGCGGTGTCGGCGTTGTCGGTGGGGCGATCGTGGTCGGCCTGGTAATCTTCGCGCTCCAAGTGTTTTTCGACCGCCGTTCGTCGCGTGACGCGACGAGTATCGGGGTGCGGGCGGCGACGCTGGTCGCACTAACCCAATTGATGGCCTCTGATTTTTACGGAGTCGCGCTCGGGCGTGGCCTGTTGTCGATTCCGCTACTATTGTGGGGATTCGATATCGTCATCGCCACGCTTAACCGGAACAGGGGAGCGTACTACCCCAACCGGCGGCGTGCAATTTCCGATGAGGCTGTGTGACTCCTTCCGATGAAGCGCCGGACCTCGACCTGTTTGGAGCGGCATCCGCCTATCTGCGGCACTTAAAGGTGGCACTCGGCATCCCGGCCACCCTGGTGGTGTTAGTCGGCGCGATCATCCTCACAACCCCACGTCGATACACCGTCACAGTCGCCTTCACTCCCACCGGGCAATCCGGCGCGGGTTCCCAACTGGCTGGACTCGCCGCTCAGTTCGGGTTGGCGGGCGCCGGAGGATCGGCCGCGTCGGAGTCTCCCGATTTCTACGCAGATCTGGTCCGTTCGGATTTCGTACTTCAGGCTGTAGTCCAACGGGCATACGTTGTTCCCCGAGCGCAAACGACTGGTATGGATACGATTGACCTTGTTGCGGCGTTCGGTACAGATACGACTGCGCCTGCGGTGATGCGCGAGGTGGCGGCCGACGAACTGCGCTCGAGGTTGCGGGTGAAGGTCGCTCCCAAGACTGGGATTGTGTCAGTGAGCGTGTGGACGGAAGATCCTGGCCTGTCTGTGCAGATTGTCGGGCGAATTCTCGATGAACTAGGCTATTTCAATCGCCTGATCCGACAGAGTCAGGCCAGGGACGAGCGGATCTTTCTTCAAGGGAGGGTGGACTCGGCACAATCTGACCTGCGCGAAGCGCAGGATCGGATGCAGGTGTTCCTCCAGCGTAACCGGGACTTCGCGGGGTCGCCACAGCTTCAGTTCGAACACGCGCGCATCCAGCAGGACATCTCCGTGCAACAGGCCCTGTATTCCACCCTTGCTCAGGCCTATGAGAACGCCCGAATTGAGGAGGTGCGCGCAACGCCGGTGTTGACAGTAGTTCAACCGCCAGTGCTTCCAGCCCGTCCGGATCGCCGCGGCTTGGTGACCCGCTCCCTCTTGACTGGGATCCTCGGTTGGTTTGTGGGACTCGCGATGGTTTTCTTCCTCGATATGTTGGAACAGCGACGACGGAATTCTCCGGCCGATGTCGCCGTACTAGCTGACCTGTGGCGTGCGCGACGAGATGGCTTCTCCCAGTGGGTACGTAGCTTGGGTCGCGTTCGCCGGTCCGGTCCTTGAGCGCGGGGCAGGGCGTCAGTGGTCGGGTAGTGGTTGTGACCCGTTCCACCCTCGAGGAGCCACCGCGGCTTCGTCACCAGGTTGCGCAGCTGCTATCGGCCGTGGGACTCGAAGTCCTTTTCGTAGAGAAGCCAAGGTTTGCCAGGCGCGGAGTCGTGGACACAACGACCACCCCGCACCGCACGCGGAGCGGGGAGTTAGTGCACCATCAGTTTCGATTCCATCGGATGTGCAGCCTGTTCAATTCTTCCGCAATCCGATGGAGCCTCGCGTCGATTGCGCGGGAGTGGGCCGACGCCGCCGTGGTGAACTTCAACTACGATTATTGGACCTTGCGGGACCTATGGCCGTCCGCCCGGATTATCACGATTATTAATGATGATTTCGTGAATCGCGCCAGGCCTTGGGCAGCGACCGAGGCGCGCTGGGCGCAGGGGCGCACCCTCCAAGTTTCGGATGCTGTCTTTGCAGTGTCCCACCCCCTCGTCCGGCAATGCCAGGAATTCGCACCGGACGCCGCTCTCTTCCTTCCCTGGGCCCGGAGGCCATATGTCGCACCGGGTGGTGGCGACCGTAAGGCAGTCCTGTACTGGGGGTACATCAACGACCGGGTCGACTGGGGTCTTGTGATCGCACTACTCGATCGCGGACAGCGGATCCATTTTGTCGGCCCAGTCGAACGGAGCTCGCGTGGGTGGGAGGTACTGGCTCATCGCGATGCGCGATACCACGGTGTTCACGCGTTGGATGCAATCCCTGAGGTTCTCGCGGACTGTTGCTGCTCGATTCTACCCTACGACTTGTCCCGTTCTCATCTTGAAGTTACGGTGAGCAACAGGACATTCGACCTCCTGGCCTGCGGGCTCCCGGTTATCCACGCGGCGTATCCAGAGTGGCTCGCAGCGCCTCCCGGGGTTTTTCAAGCGGCGACCACGGTCGCCGAGTACGCTGGCGCAATCGGCGCCGCGCGGTCGCGATTCGAGGAAGTTCAGCAGGTGATTGAGTCCTTCCTTCGCGACCACACTTCAATGAGCAGGTTCGATCAACTGTGGGCCGCGCTCCATCCAACGCCAGGGGTGCCCGGAGGCCAGCGGAATGGCCGGGGGTCGTCTAGTTAAGCCACTTCGCGGCGACCCGCACAGCGACCGCGCCGGTACTGGTTGTCTGGTGGGCAGGGAGTCACCGAAGTGTGGTGGCTGACGTGGCGCAGGCGGTGGGATGGCGGGAGTGGCCGTTGAGACGCAAGGCGAGCCAGCCGTGGGCGCTCAGCTTGCCCGGGGCGTTCCGCTCATTACGGACAACGACGTGCGCGGCACCTCTCGGAGGGCGAGCGCCTTCCGTCTTGCACCGTTGCGATTGCTCACGGGGTTGGCGACAATGCAGCGCGCCTAGCGATTGCGGAATCGGTCCCCGGGTCCCTTTTGCCAACACTGGTCCATCCTTCTGCGATTGTGATCGAATCAGCGACACTCGGGGCTGGTACAGTAGTTCTCCCGATGGTGGTGGTGAACGCCCACGCCAAGATTGGAAATGCTTCAATCCTCAACACTGCCTGCGTTGTAGAACACGACTGCGACGTGGCGGACGGTGTGCACCTCTCACCGGGAGCGATCCTCTGTGGCGGTGTCACCGTGGAACGCCTCGCATGGGTCGGGGCGGGGGGGGGGGGTGATTCCGCTGCGCACGATTGGAGCGGGGGCGATTGTAGGCGCTGGGAGTACCGCGCACTAAAGATGTGGCAGCCGGCGTCACCGCTTTCGGGAACCCGGCCCGCGTCATTCTAGTGAAGTGAGTGCCACCGCCGTCACGTTGGTAGCGATCAGGAGGCGCAGTAGCCATCCAATCGGAGCCAGTTAACGCAGCAACACCGCAATCGCCACCAAACTAGCAAGCGTCTGCGCAATCAGCGCCACCGTCGCCACGCGCTCCGTAGCCGGGACCCGCTCCTCGCGTTCCGGCACCACCACAGTCGCGCCCGCGCGCGGTGTCGGCTCGAGCGGAAACACCAAGAGAAACCGTCGCCGCGCCTCGATCTTCCCGTTCGGCTGGATGACGTACGCCTTCTTCGCGTCTCCGAGCGCCGTCGAACCGCCCGCCGCCCGCACGTAGTACGTCAACGGCCTCCCACGGTCCACCGCAATAGCAGTGGGTGCATTGACCAGCCCCCGAATCTCCACAGTGGTGCGTCGAAACGGCACAGCCAATGCATCGCCTTCTGTTAGAGTCAAATTGTCGTCGCTCGACGGCCGACTGATGGCGCGGGCAAGGTCAATTCCGACGCGGGTGCTCCCCTCCGCGTCCGAAACCTCCGCCGCGAACGAAGCGCTGGCCCGCAACCGAGTAAAGATCGCACCATCGGGATCCGCCTCGGCCGTTAGCCCACCCGCCCGCCTGATCAAGTCTGAAATGCGCTCGTCCTTTGACTTGAGAGCATAGCGCCCAGGGAATCGGACTTCGCCCGTGAGCGTGACCGTGCGTTGCAACTGCCAGTCGGGTTGCTCAAGAATCAGCACGTTGTCATACGGTTGCAGCATCACCTCGGGTGCGCTGCCTGGAGCCGGCGACGGCAGCCCGGGAACCACAGGATACGCGCGCCCCGCCGCATACTCCGCCAGGTAGCTCGAGTCCAAGGCCACCCGAACCGTGGTCGCCGTCACACCACTGGCCCGATTCAGAGGCAAACGCGCAACCTCCGCCTCATTCAGGTACGCCCCCTCTCGCAACCCGCCAGCGAGAAGAACCAAATCGCGCAGCGTCATTCCATCGCGCCACGCGAACCGCCCGCCGTTCTGCACCGCGCCGCCAATGGCCACGTACCGATCAGGACGAAACTCTGAAATGGAGAACACCCGAATTTCGTCATCCTCCTGGAGCACGAAATCAGTCACGACAGCACCGGTCGTATCCCGCAGCGTCGCCCGCAGCTGCTCGCGTGTACTGTCCGGCCGCAAGCGCGACACAAGCACGGTACCCAAGTAGGTGTCTGGCTTGAGACCACCGGCCGCACGAATGGCGCCGCTCAGCAGTAGCCCTGGCGCGACCGCCTGCGCCCCCGGCGCCCACACATTCCCAGTCACGTTGATCCGATTCCGCACTCGATCGGTTACCGCGAACACGTGCACCACATCGCCCCCGGTCATCTCGAGCGCCGGAAAGTCATTGACCGTGGGGCCAGCGCCCGCCACGTCAATCACCGAGCGATCGCGCCCGCCTGGCTGACGTTCGGCAGGGGGCACAATGCGCTGAACCTGGATCCGCTGCACGGCCGCCGTCGCTCGAAAGCCGCCGGCGCTACGCAACGCATCGCGTAACGTCTCGCCCGCCTTCAACTCGTACGTCGCTGGTCGCAACACCTCACCCGCAACGCGCACCCGCGGGCCGTGCGTGCGCACAAACACCACATCGCCGTTCTCGAGGTGGGTATCGCCGGAGTTGTCTCCGCGCAACAGGTAGTCGTACACATCCAGCGTCGCCACCACGTGCCCTGCACGACGCACCACAACCTCGCGCAACGTGCCAGACTCTGTTGGCCCTCCCGCCGCGTACAGGGCCGTCATCGCGGTACCGGCGCTCGAGATGCGATAGCTCGATGGCCGCACGACATCGCCCGTGACGTACACCTGGATTGCCCGCAGGCGCGACACGGTCACCGTGAAGCGCGTTGGCGCATCCGCGCCTCGACGGACACCGGAGTACGACCGCGGCAGGCGCTGATACAGCAGGTTCTCCAACTGCTCCATCGTGAGATTCGCCACGCTCAGTTGGCCAACTTGCGGAATCACGATGAAGCCTTCGCGCGTCACGTCGAGCGTGTGCGCGAGCTCGACCTGCCCGGTGAGGATCAACACCAACTGATCGCCGGGGCCGAGGCGGTAGTTGGCATCCACCGGCCCGTCGAGCGTCGGCAAGAACTCGCTGGTGGCGTTGCGGAACAGCGCGAGGCCGAAGATTTCTTCGCGCTCATCTTGATCCTGGCCGGGTCGCTCAACGCGTACCGGCTCCGGGGCAGGGACGGGACCACCGAGCATTGTGCGGAGCACGGCCACGTCGTCGTCGCCGGCAATCCCCAGCCGACGGATGGCACTGAACACATCCTCGCCAACGGCGCCAGGCGTTGACGTTGACCCCGGCAAAAACGCGTCCAACAGGTTCTCTGGATATCCCTCAGCCCGGAGCCGCGCCCGAACCTGCTCTGGCGTCATCCCGCTCGTGATGATGCGCTGCCGGAGCTGCGCAACAAGGTCTGGCCGTGCCTGAAGCAACGCCTGGGCTTGTGCTGGCGAAGGCGCGGCCTGGGCGCGGCCATCGGCTGGTCCGAGTGCAACCAGCAACAGCCCAAGCAACGCTACGGAATACCGCTGAATCATTCGACTGGCCAAAAAAAAAGGGATGTCCAAGGTAAAACCGGGAACTAGGCCACGTCACTCCCTGGGTCCATCACCGCCCCAATCGTTCCGGCGAGGATCGCCGCATCCCGCCGGAGCGACCAGCCGCGAACATACCGGAGCTCAAGCTCGGCCCGCTCGGGATACCCGACGTGGTGCCGCCCGTTCACCGCCCAGGCGCCAGTCATCCCCGGGCGAACGGACAACAGCAACCGCTCCGACCCGCGGTACTCCTCAAGCTCCAGCTCCACCACCGGCCGGGGCCCCACAAGGCTCATCTCCCCGACCAGCACATTCCACAATTGAGGCAACTCGTCGAGCGACGTCCGGCGCAACAATCGCCCGAACGGCGTCACACGCGGGTCCAGGTGATCCGGCAGCTTGAAGTGGTTCTCGCGATACAGCCGCAGCAGCTCGGCATCGCCGCTCAGGATCTCCTCGGCGTCCGCACGCATCGTGCGGAACTTCAGGCAAAAAAACCCACGCCCGTTCTGACCCACGCGCCAATGCGCGAACAGGGCGGGACCGCGCGACTCGATCTTGATGATGGCGCCAATGATGAGCAGGATCGGCGAGAGGACGGCGAGTCCAATCGCCGAGCCAATGGCGTCCGCAAACCGCTTTGCGGCCAACTGCCAGCTGGAGCGCGGCGCCCCTGCCAACTGCACCAACGGGCTGGCGCCTTCCCATACAATGGTTGGATCCTGCCCCGCCACGAGCTCAGAGGGCATCACCGCGAGCAACCGGCACCTGTGCACGAGCGCCACATCCGCCACGGCCCGCATCGTCTCGGGCCCGAGCGGGCCGGCCACAAGCACCATCGTGGCCCGGTGATCGCTCAGGAGGTGGTGAAGGGAATCGGCGTCGGTGCGCACGCGGGAATCATCACCGCTCACCGTGACCACGCCGCACACTTCGATCCCGCGTTCCGCGCCCACCGCCGGATGCTCCAGCGCCCGCGGCACGTCCGACGCCAGTCCGACCACGACGGCGCGACCCTGATCGGTCGCGGTCCCCAGGGGCAGTGTCGCCGGCCGTACAGCCGTGGCTTTGTGCAGGGTGGGCGGCGGCTGGTGGGCTTTCATCGGACGGGGAAGTTATCCCGCGGGGTGGATTTCGACAATCCGCCATCCGTGCCATACCCCCGGTGACCTGTCTCACAGGCCTTTATGTCACGCCGCCGGGGCCGCACCTTTCCCCCTAATGCCCGACCCGACCCTCCGACTCCAGGCCGTCCGCGGCGGCTCCATCCTCGCGGCCCGCCAAGGCGCCAGTCTGGTCCTCGGGCTGGGTGCCACCGTAGTCCTGACCCGCCTACTCGGCCCGGCGGGGTACGGCCAGTTCGCGGCGGCGCTGGCAATCTACGCGTACATCTTCCTCGTCGCCCAACTCGGGATCAACGCCTATCTCCTCCGGCGCCTGGACGACGATCCCGCCGCCTATGCCACCGCCCGAACCCTCCTGATGGCGACGGCGATCATCGCGTTCGGGATCGGCGCGGTGGCGTTGCCCTGGCTCGAACGCTGGCTGGGCGGGGTGGGGGTGAGGCCCCTCGCGATGCTCCTGCTCGCCGGCCTGCCGCTCCAGCTCCTGATGCTCGTCTCCCTCGCGGCGTTGGAGCGCGCGCTCGACTACCGCGTGGTGGCGGCGGCCGAGCTGGCGGGGATCATTCTGATGTACTCGCTGAGCGTGCTGCTCGCGTGGCGCGGGTTCGGCCCGAAGGCGATGGTGATTGGCTGGTGGGTTCAGCAGGTGGTGATGTTCGTCTGGCTGCAGCGCGCCTGCGGCCAACCCTTTCGGTTCGGCTTTGACCGCGGCATCGCACGGCGGACGCTGGCGTATGGCGGCTCGTACGCGGTGTCCGTCTGGACGTTGCAGCTGCGCGAGTTGGTGAACCCCCTGATCGTCGGCCGCTGGCTCGGCGTCGAAGGCGTGGCGATCGTCGCAATTGCCGTGCGGCTGGTGGAGGCGGCGAGCTTTGTGAAGACCTCCGCGTGGCGGCTCGCCCTGCCGACGCTCGCGCGATTGCAGAATGCCCCGGCCAAACTTGGCGCGGCGGTCACCGAAGGGATGCGGCTCCAACTCCTGGTCGTGGGCCCGATGCTCCTGGTGCTTGTCACGGTCTCGCCCTGGGTCATCCCAACGCTCTTTGGGGACGAGTGGCTTGCGGTGCGCACCATCCTGCCCTTGATCGCCGCCGGAACACTCACCAGCGCGATGTTCAATCTCCATTCGTCGGCGCTCTTTGCGATGGGCCGCAACGCCGCGGTCCTGACGTTCAATGTCATCTATGTGTTGCTATTCGCCTTTGCCGCGTGGCGGCTCGTGCCGCTGATCGGTGTGGGGGGCTACGGAATTGCCGAGTTGATGGCGCTGCCGGCGTACATCTCGATATTCCTGGCGCTCCGGCGCGCCACTGAACGGCCGGCGTTCTCCCAGGGCGTGGAACTCACGCTGGGACTGTTCCTGGTGCTGGCGCTCGCCGGGAGTGCGTGGGATCCACGCTGGGCGTTGGTGGCGCTGGTGCCACTCGCCTCGGCGCGGGTGCGCGCGGGGATCCGCGACACGTACGCAACGGTGCGCGGAGGTTGGCGCGTGGGCGGCGGCAATCATCCAGGCGCGAAGGCCGCGCCCTGACGACGCTCCTCGACTTTGCCCGGACCTTCGCGAGTGTGCCGCCCGAGGCCCGGCCACTCCAGCTCCGGTCGCTCGCGACGATGGGGCAGTACCGTCGCCCCTACGAAATCACCGCGCAGTTTCTCGGCGCGGCAAGCGACGTCCTCGATTGGGGATGCGGCAACGGCCATTTTTCGCGCTTCCTGCTCGCGCAAGGACGATCGGTGTGCGGCTATTCGTACGAGCCGCCGCCCGAGTTCGTGCTCTCCGACCCTCGCTTTCTCTTTGTTCCGGGAGTGACGGACGACCCCCGGTCGCTCCCCTTTGCGGATGCCACGTTTGACGCGGTGTTCAGCGTGGGCGTGTTGGAACACGTCCACGAACTGGGTGGCGATGAACAGACCTCCGTTGCCGAGGTGGTGCGTGTCCTGCGGCCCGGGGGGCGGTTCTTCGTGTTCCATCTGCCGAACCGGACCAGTTGGATCGAAGGCGCCGCTCGCCTCCACAATCGCATCCGGGCAACGCCGGTCCACGTCCACCACCGACGCTTCGGCAGTCGCGACGTCAGTGCCCTGTTTGCGCCGCACGGGGTGCGAGTGATTGCCCGGGGGCGGTACGCGGCGTTTCCGCGAAACTCGCTCGGTCGGCTTCCGCGCGCGGTCCGCGACAGTCCGCTGGCCTGCGGCGCGCTGGCCAATTTAGACAAGACGTTGGGCGCGCTCATCCCCGCGCTCTGTCAGAACTGGTACGTCGTGGTGGAGAAGCAGCGCTGACCGGCGCCTCGCTTGGTCAACGCGCCCAGTGCCACCCAACGGCCGCGTGCAGGGAGGTGAGGTCGCGCGCGGCGATGTCGCCGACCCGTTGCACGACGCCGGCGCGCCACGAGAGATCGCCGCGGGGAGCGTAGCGCAGCCCGCTCACCTCGAGCGCGTGGAGCGCCCCGTAGCCGAGCCCGCCCTCCGCCGACCGGGCCAACCCCTGCCGCTGCCACTGGAATGACAGGCGACCGCGCGCGTCGTACCGGGAGACGGACAGCTCGGCGCCGCTGCCGCCGCGCACCATCGGCGCGCCGAGCAGCTGGCCGCGCTGGGTGTGGCCGTCGCGCAGTTGGTGGTGCGAGTAGAACAGCACCTGCGGGCGAATGCGCACGAGATGGGTGACGCGCGCGTTGACGACCTCGGCGCGCACGGCCCACCAGCGGGCGTCGTCGCGTCGCAGCAACTTCTGCCACCCAAAGATGATCGCCGAGTCGTGGTCGGGTTCGTTGATCAGGTCGAGCTTGTCGAACGCGTGGTCCTCGCGGGCATACTCGGTGTAGAGCTCGAGGCCGGCGTTGGGGAGGGTGAGGCGCGCACTGAGGCTCGCGAGTTGATTGTCGGGCGCGGTGACGAGTGCGTCGTCCTTGCCGGGGAGATTCTTCTTGAACAGCGGCTCCCAGAGGACGCTGATGTCGTTGATGCTGGGCCCACCGCTGCGCCACGCGCGGTGGTAGAAGCGGGAGAAGCCCAGCTCGAGTTGCGGGACGCCGCGCGGTGAGAACGACCCGACGACGCCCATCGCGAGACGGCGGCCGCGGTTGCTCAGCGTGTCGGTGGAGACGGCGCTGCGCATCGCGCGCCCCACGAAGACACGGCCGTGCGCGCGACCGATCCAGATGTCGGTCGGCGCGCTGGACCCCACGAAGGCGCGCGGCAGGCCCCCCCCGTTGGGGCTGAGGATCGGTCCGGCGGCCTGGGTCGGGCCCCACCACTCGCTCGCCGTCGAAATGCCGGCCGCGACGCCGAACAGGTCCATCCGCACCCAGCTTTCGCCAGGGTCCAGTCGGCCGACGGCCCCGTTGCCGTGACGTTGCGGAAGGTCAATCCCCGACGACGCAAAGTCCGTGTGCGGATGCGCGGCGTCCACCGCCGGGAGCAGCGCATAGTCGGCGTTCTGGGTCCACCAGAAGTCCGGCGCGACCTGCGCCGCGAACGCCCCCCGACGGACGGCGACGCCGCCGCTCTGGCGCACGGTCATCCCCTTCGCGGCCCACATCGGCCCATCGTTGCTTCCCCACGGGAGTCCCGTGTTGACGATGAGTTGCGCGTTGGGGCGAACGATCCACCAGTCGCGATCGGGAATCGTGCGGAACTCGGCGCGCCAGGGATGCCCGGCGTCGTGGCGCGGGATTCGGGCGTCGAGTTCGTGCGGGGCGAAGGCACGGGTGGACCAGGGCGAGAGGGGCGCGAGACCGGCCAACTGCGCGAGGCGCAGGTATCGCTCCAACTCGCTCCCGGCGGCGGCTTCGCTCCAGCGCCGGGCACCACGTGCGGACTCCTGGGCGGCCGCCGGGAGCGGCGCGCCCCAGGCGGCGAGGAGGATGAGCAGCATTAGATTCCGACACCGATGCATCGGACTCACCGGGTGGTCCCCGTCGCACTGCTGTGCGCCGCGCTCACGCTCCCCTGGGGCGTGGGCCCCCTTGCGGCGCAGGCGCACGCGACGTTGCGCTCGCTGGGAGGCGCGGAGGAAGATCGCGCGCGATTGAGCGAGCTCCTCGGCCGTGGATCGTCGGTGGGCGTGCTCCGGAGCGGCAGCGAGCCCACGGTCGCCGCAGCGGGCGTGCGCTGGCTCCTCCCCGAGGCGCTCGTGGTCCAGAACTCCGGACTGATCACGACACTCGGCGACGGGGCACTCTGGGCGGGGCGGGGGTCGAACCTCCTCGTGCGCGGCGGGGTCACGATCGCGCGGGGGCGGCTGCGCCTCACCGTCGCGCCGGAGCTGACGGCGAGCGAGAACCGCGCGGTGGAGGTGAAGACCGTGAGTGATCCGGCACGCAGCACGTGGGCCGATCCGTGGCGCACCCCGGAGGCGCCGCTCGACCGCCCGCTGCGATTCGGCGTGTCGTCCGTGACGACGATCCATCCGGGACAGTCGGAACTCACGGTCGAGCTGGGGCGCACGGTGATCGGCATCGGTGCGGGGAATCTCTGGTGGGGTCCGGGGCTCCGCAATGCGCTGGTGTTGGGCGACAACGCGCCGGGGATCCCGCGGTTCTTCGTGCGCACGCCCGAGGCGCTTGGGACGCCGATCGGCGACGTCCGTGGGGAGTGGTTCGTGGGCGGACTGACCGAGTCGGTGTTCTTCGACACGCTACCGGCCAACGACGTGCGGGCGGCGAGCGGGTTGGCGATCACGCTGGCCCCGCCGGCCTTGCCCGGGCTGACGGTGGGGGTCGCGCGACTGATCGTGGTCCCGGTGGACGGTGCCGGAGGACTCGTCGCGCGCGCGTTCGATCCGCTCACGACCTGGAACGGCGCTGACGCGGAGCGCGACCAGCTGACCTCGGTATTCGGACGCTGGGTGGTCCCGGGCGAGGGGATCGAGTTCTGGGGCGAGTATGCGTGGCAGCGGCTGCCGGCATCGCTGCGCGAGTGGCTGGTGGCACCGAACGCCGATGCGGCCTGGACCGTGGGAGCACAGTGGGCCGTGCCCCGGGACGACGGGGCGTGGCGCGCGCAGGTCGAGTTCAGCGACCTTGCCCAGTCCCGGGTGGCGACGGATCGCGCGCCGCGGGACTTCTACACGGGTCAGGCGACGGCACAGGGGTTCACCCAGCGCGGGCAGTTGCTGGGCGCGGCGGTCGGGCCTGGCGCCACGCACGGATGGGTGGCGGTGGATCGCGTGCGCGAGCAGTGGTCACTCGGCGTGATGGTCGCCCGAACGCGGTGGGAGAACGATGCGTTCTATCGCCAGCCCCTGGCGAATCCGTTCGGCCACGACGTGTCCATCTTCTCGGGCGTACGAGGCGGGCGGCGCACCCCGCGGATTGACGTCTCGGCGAGCCTGCTCTTCGAGCGCCGCTACAACTATCAATTCGAGAGCCGGCGGCTCCAGCCCTTGGCCATCGGGCAGCGCAACGAGGACAACGTGCGCTTCAGCCTGCGTCTCGCGCCGCGCTGAGCGCGCGACCTCGCGTTACGGTTTGCGCACGCGATAGACGCCGGCGGAGCGGATCCCGTCGTCGGTGAACGTAGTGAGTCGCACGTCGGTGAACGTCGTATCGGCATACGGGGCGGCCAGCCGGAACGTGAGGGTGCCGATCACCTCGCCGTCCTCGAGCGGAGTCGGCGCAATTCGGAAGCTGCCGTCGGCGCCGATAGGCCACGTGTAGAGCGTGTCGCGGACCGCGATGCCACCTGTTCGCCGGAACTCCGCGGTGCCGTCGGTGATCGGCAGGAAGGTGTCGGCATCCTCGATCGAGCCCACGTACAGCAACGACGGTCCGACGCCGAGAAGGGCGGCAAGGCGGACGGAATCGTCGGCGGCCGCCGTCACCTCGATCCCGGGGAATACCTCGGGCGCGCGCGGCGCCAGATGGAAGACGACGAGGTCGCCGAGCACCAAGCCCTCGCCGTCCACGGGAGCGACGATGCCGAATTGTCCGTTGGCGTCGGTCACGCCGGCGATGGTCGTCGTGAGCGGTCCACTGGTCGGACGGTACTCGACTTGCACGCCGGCGAGCGGGGCGAACGACGTGCGCTCGAACAGCCGGATGGCCGAGCGCACCTGCGCCCCGAGACGCACGACGAGGGCCAGCCGCAGCAGGTCGTCGTCCTGGGTCTGCAGCCGCACGCCGGTGATGACCTGCAGTGGAAGGGGAGCCGCCGGACGGAGAATGAGGTCGCCGATGACCTCGCCTTCCTCGAGGGGGCGCAGGTCGAGGGAAATCAGGCCATCAACGGTGGACACCGAGACGATGGAGTCGCGCAACGTCCGGATCCCGCCGGTGCGCCGGAAGGTCGCGGGGACGCCCGGCAGCGGGCCGTCCACGCCCCGCCGCTCGAGTCGCGCGACGTAATCCAGCGCGCTCCCGATATTGAAGACCCCCTGCACGCCAGGCAGCGGCGAGTCGGCGAACTGCGGGGCGAAGCCGAGCCCTTCGCGCACGAAGGGCCGAGGGAGGTTTGGGCCTTCAATGGTGATGCGGAACTCCATACTGCCGAGCCCGATGGCGGGCGCGTCAATGTAGAACTGATGGCCGGTGCTGACCTGCGCGCGCACCGGCAGCGGCGCACCTTCGACGCCGCCGGTGCGTACGGCGGTCACGGTCGCGCCGGAGAGGTTGATGCCGGGGCGGGCCACGAGTTGTCCGACGAATCGGACGTACGGCGTCGCGAACCAGCGGCCCACGCTCGTCGCTTCCCCGCGTGGCCCGCCCGTCCGCACGTTGATGTTGGGCACGGTATACGCGGCGCCCGGCGCAACAACCGAGACGCTGACCCTTCCGTCGTTCTCGGCGGGCGAGGGGAGGGCCACCGTCCAGTGGCCGTCGGCGTCGGTCGTGGTGGAGACCGGCACGCCCGCCACGGGTGTCACCGAGATGCGGACGCCAACCACTCCGTCGCGCGCGGGATAGTTGACGACGCGACCGGTGAGCCGCGTCGTGCCGTCCGACCCGCACGCGACGACGCCGGCGCAGGGGTCACACGCGGCGAGGACTATGGTGGCCAACAGGAGCGGCGCGTGTCTCATCGCCCGAAAGCTCCATCGAGGACCGCGCGGGCGCGAGCCCCGTCGCCGCGCGCGAGATAGACGGCGATTGTCAGGAGGCGAGTCGGGTAGAACCAGGCCGCAAAACGCAGGTAGGCGAGCGGCCCGAAGTGCTCGGCCGCCAGTCGCCGACGGTTGCGATCGCGGCGCTGGAGCGCCCAAGGCGGTGGCAGCGTACCAGTGGGAGGGACCTTGTGTCGCAGCCTGGCGTGCGGCTGGTAGACCAACCGCCACCCATCCCGTTGGAGGCGAATGGCCAGCTCGGCGTCCTCCACGTAGGCGAAGTACTCGGCGCGAAAGAGCTCGTCATATCGGGCGATGGCCTCGGCCCGAAGCAGCAAGCAGCATCCGGTGAGGAACGAGCACGCGGCTGGCGAACGCTGCTCGGGGAGGATGTCCGTGGTGCCACCGCCGCGCTGCCGTCCGAGCGCGCGCATCGGGCTGAAGTCCCCGCCATCACTCCAGAGAATCGTCGGATCGTCGGCGCGTACGATCTTGGGGGCCACCGCGGCGCACCGCGGGTCCGCGTGGCCGGCCTCGAGGAGGGCCGCCAGCATCCCTGGCTCGCAAATTGTGTCGTTGTTGAGCACGAGGACCCACGTGGCACCGAGCGAGAGCGCGTGGGCCACGCCGAGATTGTTGCCGCCGGCATACCCGAGATTCGTCCCGGCCTGGAGGTAGGGCGCGTCGGGATACCGTTCGTGGAGCCGATGGCCACTCCCGTCCGGGGACGCGTTGTCCACGAGGATCACCTGCGACAGCGGAAACGCATTGGCGACGAGCGAGTCCACGCAGGCAATCGAATCGGCCTCGCGACCCCAGTTGAGCACGACGGCAAACACCGTCATTCGTCGAGCGCCTCGCGGAGGACCCTGGCGGTGCGTTCGGCCGCGCGCGCCCACGTGAACTGCCCCGCCTGAACAGGGCCCCGCGCTCGTGCGTCGGCGACGGTGGCCGGATCCGACAGGAGGTCGGCGATGCGGCGGGCCCACGCCGCGGGGTCGTCGGGGTCCGCGTAGTGGATCGCGTCGCCACCGACGGCGTGCGCCCACGGGAGATCGGCGGCGACCACCGGAGCGCCGCACGCCATCGCCTCGACCACCGGCAAGCCGAAGCCCTCGAGGCGCGACGGGGCGAGGAGCGCGGTGCACGATCCGTAGAGCGCCCGGAGCGTCGCGTCGTCGGTGACGCCGACATCGTGCACCGCCGTGTCCACACCGAGGGCCTTGGCGTGCGCGAGCGTCTTCGTCCAGTGCGCAAACCGCTCACCGGCGACGACCAAGGTGAGCTGCGGGTGCGCGACCCGCAGCAGGGCGAGCGCGTCGAGGGCGACCTCGATGTTCTTGTGCGGCTTGCGGTTTGCCACGCAAAGGAGGAACGGCGTCGCAATCGTCCCCGGAACGGTTCCCGCGACCCGGTCGGCGATCTCCGCGCCACCGTTGGGGACCACGCGGATCTTGGGGGCGACCTCCGGCACGACGGAGACGAGGTCATCGGCCGAGGCGGTGGAGACCGTGATGACGCGCGTGGCCGCTCGCGTGACCCGCCGCAGCGCCCAGGGGAACGCCAAGCGCTTGATCACCTGCGATGGGTCACGGACTCGCCAGGGGATGAGATCGTGCACGGTGACCACGGAGGGCCGGGGGAGCCGCACGACGGGGGCGTCGAAGTGGGGAAACCAGTGCACGCTGGGCCGCGGTGGCCGGAACGCCGCGCCGGTGATCCACGCGACCTGCGCGCGCAGCGAATGGCGGCCGGCCACGAGGGGAACGATCCGCGCGGCGGGGACGTGCATCGCCGCCCACGGCACGAGCTCGGCGGGATCACCCACCAGGATGCAGTCGTCGAACGCCGCAGCGTGGACCAGGCGCGGCACGAGCTCGCGCACGTACCGACCGATGCCGCTGCCGTACAGCACCCGCGCATCAACGACGAGCGTGCCCTTCACGCGTGGGGTCCGGCGAGCCGGCCACTTTTTTGCCGGCGAACGCGCGGCAGCGCCCACAGGATCCAGCAGGGGGCGAGGACCAACGGCAGCATAATGGTGTTGGCGAAGAGCGAATGCACGACCACCGCGACGACCGTTCCGAACGCCGCAAAGGCGATCGCGCGATCCTCGGCATCGGCGTCCGGCGTGCGCCACAGGTGCCGCGCCGATCGCGCGATTGAGACCAGGAGTGCCGTGAGGCACGTGACGCCGGCCAGACCCGTGAGCGCCGCAATGAAGAGGAGTCCGCCGTCGAGGCCGAATCCGCCGACGCCGGCGATGTGCCACCCGTAGCGTGGGGCGACGAAGCCGAGCGTATTGAAGCCGATCCCCAGCATCGGATAGTCGGCAAGGAGGACCAGGTTGCGTTGCCAGGCGATGAGGCGCCCGAGGGCGGAGCGATCAATCTGGAATTTGGCGAACTCCTGGCCAAACTCGAGCACGAAGGGCGAGGCGGCGAGGAGCACCACGGCCGCGATCGCCGCCGCGCGTCCGAGTCGCCGACTGAACCCATAGGCGATGGACAGCGCCGCCGCGGCGGAGAGCCCGGCGAGCATCGCGCCCCGCGACAGCGTCAGGACAAGGGCGACACCGAGAATCGCCCCTTCCCACCACGGCGGCGCCACGCCGGCGATGAGTCGGCCGCCCCACAGGCAGAGCCCGACGACGATCAGGATCCCGGCGTAGTTGGGATCGAGGAACGTCGAGACCAGGCGATTGCGCTGGGGATCCCAGTCGAGGTACGGCTGGTCGGTCGGGTGCACGAGCAGCGCAAAGTCCGGCAGGAAGATGGACTGGAGGATCCCGAAGGCGGCGAAGGCGACGATGCACCGTCGCAGCAGTTGCGCGACCGGCGGCGCCTCGCTTGCCGGCAGGAGGGCGCCGATCAGGACGAACAGGGAGAAGTAGCCGGCCCAGCGCACGAGATACGTCGCGGCGAAGAGCATCTCGTTGGGCGCGATGCCGACCCGGGCGCCCGCGCTCAAGACGCTCAGCGCCGCGATCGCGACGAACGCGATCCCCCACCGCGCCGCCGGGTCGAGGGCGAGCCGCCGTCGCCGCAGGATCTCGGTGACTCCCACGACGACGAACACGCCGAGCGCGAGGTCCAGGGCGATGAGCGGGGCGGACTTGCCGCCACCACTGAATACGGGGACGCGGATGAGGTTTCCCGTCAGCACCGCCCCGAGCAGCAGCGCGGCGGTGACGCGGAGGGCGGTCACGTCGCCGGCGTGTCCAACGAGGGTGATGCACGCAGCAGCTCGCGCACGACACCCAGTGCGGCGCCCGCGCCGATCCCAAGCAGGACGATCAGCGGCACGTTGGGCGATGCCGGGGCGCGCGAGGGAATCGCCTCATCAATCTGCTCGGCGCCTCCGCCCTCGCCGATGCTCACGAGTCGTGCCTGCACCAGCTGGATCTGCAGCGCCCGGCTGATCTCCCCGAGGCGTTCCACGTCGCGCGTCAGGTCGGCGAAGCGTCGGCCGGTGCCGGGGATCGCGCCGAGGAGGCGCTGGAGCGAGTCGGCACTGGCGCGCAGCGCCAGCCGATTCTGCGTGAGCGCCGCGCCGTACGTGCGCGCGAGCGGCACCAGTTGGCTCTCAATCAGCCGGATCCCCTCGGTGCGGCCCACGACGCCCGGGTCACGCGCCGTGCGCGTCTGCAGGAGCGCGACCCGCTCCGCCTCGAGCCGGTTGAGCTGTCCCAGGAGGTCGTTGATGCCCGGGCTGTTCAGGAACGGCGGGAACGCGGGGAGTTCCCGCGCGCGATCCCCGCCGCCCTCGGTGAGCCGCGCCAGCAACTCGTTGAGGGCGGCCTCCTCGATCGTGGTCTCGCCGAGCTGCGTGCGGAGTCGCGTCAGCGCCTCGAGCAAGGCCTTCGCGCCCGTCGTCGGATCGGCGTACTCGCTGCGTTCCTGGAACGCGCGCAGGACGTCGAGCGCCCTCGCGAGCTCGGCGTCAATGGAATCGGACTGCGCGCGCAGGAAATCGCCCAGCATCGCGTTCTCTCCCCGGTCGCTGGTCCGCCGCCACGCGACGTACTGCCGGACGATGGCGTTGGCGATGCGCGCCCCGGTCACCGAATCGTCCCAGCGCACGGTCACGCCGGCAATTGCGCCGCCGACGCGCGCCACGGTCACGCGCCGGGCGAGCCGCCGCATCGTGTCTTCGTCGTCGAGGAGGTGGACCACGAGCGGTGCGGCCAGCAACCCCGGGGACTCGGCCATCTGCAGCGTTCCTTCGGGTAGCGTCACCGCGGCACCCGCACGCACGGTCGTATCCCCTGCGGCGTGCTGCAACCGCCAGTTCGCCCCATCGGGGCGCACGACCAGCCGCGCCGGCGCGAACTGCCCCGACGGGACGAACGCGGTGATGGCGGTCGTGGCGGGGGTCGTCTCGGGCGACCTCACCTTCACCGCCAACGGCAGCTCCGCCGTGACCTCACGGAGCAGGCGACGCGAGCGGAGCAGTTCCAGTTCGGTGTCGAACCCGACGTCGGAGCCCCCGAGGAGCGATCCGGCGATCAGGTCGGAAATGCCCGAGCGCGACAGGAGACTCGACTTGGCGTTGGACGAACTGGCGATGACCGTCGCCCGCGCCTCCCACCGACGCGGCAGGAACCATAGCGTGGCGATGGCGACCGCGGCCCCCGCGCCGACCCACGCGAGCAGTCGCCATCTTGCCCGCCAGAGCGTGCCGAGCGCCGGACCGAGCTCGAGCGCGTCATCCTCGGGGCGTCTCATCGCGCCCCGAGCGTGATGCCGATCGAGGCGAGGACGCCGAGCGCCGAGATGAGGGGCAGGGCGTTGCGCTTGTACCAGCGCTCTTTCGGCACGACCAATTGGTCGCCCGACCGCAGCTCGCGGTCGCCCGCCGCGGTGGTCTGCCAATCGAGGATCCGCTCCGTCGTCGCCCCGCGGATCAGCACGACTTCGCGCGCGCGCCCCGTTTCGGACACACCCCCGGCGAGCGCGAGTGCGTCGCGCAGCCGCAGGGTGAGGTCGAGATAATGCAGGTCGGGGCGGTGCACGTCACCCAGCACGGCGATGCGCCGCTCGAAGTCCACCGTGAACGCCCCCGGGCGGATGAACTGCGCGACGCGCGCCGACACGCTGTCCAGTGCGTCGTGCGCACCGAGTCCGCGCACGGAGAGCGGACCGGCCAGCGGGATCACGACGGTGTGACGGTCGTCCACCAAGAGGAACTGCGGTTCCTCGTCCGGCACGAGGACCCTGAGCACGAACCGATCGCCGGGGACCACCGGGGCCCGGGCCGCATCCTGTGCCGCCAGGGCGGGGGCGACGAGGAGCGCCGCGATGCCGAGAACCCACGGGCGTCGGAGAGTGGTCACGGGGGGAGTCTACTGGGTGCGGAGGGGGGACGGCAAGCAGGCGTAGCGGTCATCCGCGCAGGACGATCCCGAGGTTCCGAAGGGTGCCGCGCGCGGGCACCGAGAATCGCCGGGCGAGCGCCAGCTTTCGCGCCAACCACGGCATCGACGGGATCCGCGCGCAATCAGCGAGAAGGGCGCGGTCGGATTCCGTCAGGGTGGCCCCACCGTGCGCCAGCAGCAGCGACGCGAGGGTGGCGACGTCGGCGATCCCTTCCCGGACCTCCGGGGCCCGCGCCAACGCGCGCCACGACGCACTGGCAACCTGGCGGAGGGAGCCAAGCCGGGCCCGCGCCCGCGCGCCCACGACGTTCGCCCCGTGCTGGCGATACCAGACCGTTGGCTCATCCAGCGACACGGTCCGACCGACGATGGCAGCGACGCAGGCGACCCACCAGTCGTGCATCGGGACGGTCTCGGGGATGGGCCCCATCCGCTCGCGCAGGGCGCGATTCACCAGGACCGTGCAGCCGGTCACGACGTTCCAGACCAGCACCTCGCGCAGGGGCCGCGGGGTGAAGGGAAGGCCGGCCGCGCGGGCGAATGACGGGGCGATCACACGCCGCTCGGCGTCCACGACGCAGAGATCGGTGTGCACGAGAATCGGCCCCGGGGCTCCGTGCTCGGCCTCGCGCAGCGCCGCCAGCGACCGCTCGAGCTTGTGCGGCATCCAGACGTCGTCCTGGTCGGCGAAGGCGACGTAGCTCACATCGGCGGCCAGCTCGTTCCAGAGCCACGCGAAGGAGCGGGCGGCGCCGAGCCCGTGCGGGGCGTGCTGATGCAGGGTGACGCGCCGTGGGTGTGCGTGGGCGAAGTCGCCGACGATGCGCCGCGTGTCGTCGCTCGAGCCGTCGTCCTTGACCCACAAGTGCCAATCGGTGTGGGACTGCGCGGTGACGCTCTCCAGGAACTCCGGCAGCCACCGGGCGCCGTTGAACGTCGCGCACAGGAGGTGGATGGTGTCACTCATCGCGCCCGCCGCCGGTATGCCGTGGTGAGGATGAGTGCCACCGTCGCCTCGGCCGCGACGGCCGCCACCGCCATCCCCATCGCGCCGTACCGGGGGACGAGCAGGCCGACGACAATCAGCGTGAGCACGCCGGCGGCGGCCGTCGCGCCGAGCACAAGGCGATCGCGTCCGGCGGGCAGCGCCCAGTAGAAGCCAATCGCGGTACCGGTGGCGACAATCGGCAGGAGGAGTGAGAGCACGCGGATCAGCGGAATCGCCAACTCGTAGCCCTCGCCGAGCAGGACCCGGACGAGGAGCGGGGCGGTGAGCGCGATGCCGATGCCGCCGAGCAGCGCGCCGCCGATCACCATCGGCAGCAGGCGCGAGAGGAAGCGGCCCGCCTCCGCGGCGTCGTGCTCTCGCAGGTGCGAGAGGCGCGGCAGCAGGGCGCGCGTGAGCGGCTCGAGCAGGTTCGCGGCGGCACGGACCACCCGTTCGGCGCCTCCGTAGGCGGCGACGCTGGCCGCCGGGGCCAGCGCGCCGAGCAGCAGCGTGTTTCCGTGCAGGAAGATCGTCCCGCTGACACGATACGCGAAGATGGACCGCCCCCTGCGCAGGGCGTCCACGGCGTGCGACCAGATGCCCTCGTCCGGTGGCGGTGCCTCGCGCCAGAGCGTGCGGGTCAGCCAGAGCGTCGCGACCAGGGTCAGCGTGGCCTGGGCGGCGAGGACCTTCCAGCCGTCGGTCGGATTTCGGACGAGCGGGAAGACCGCGAGTGCGGCGAGGATCCTCGCGCCGGTGTCAATCGCAATGGCGCGCTTCAGCCGTTCGACGCCGAGGAAGTACCAGAGCGGCGAGAACCCTTTGGCGAGGGCCGCCACGGCGGTCCACGCCGCGAGCGCCGGGGCGGCGCGGAAGGGCGCAAGGGTGAGGAGGACGCCGGCGAGCAGCAACAGCCCGGCCGGGAGGAGCAGCAGCTTGGCGCCTTGCACGCCCCAGACGGTGGCGCGCATCGCGGCGACCGTGAGCGGCGCGCGCGCGCGCGCCGCGGCCACGGCGCGGACCCCCGAGAGGTCGGCGCCGTACTCGAGCAGGAGACCGACCCAGGCGACGAGCGCCTGGGCCACCAGCACCGGGCCCCAGCCGTCCGGACGGAGGACACGGGCCAGATACGGGACCGTGAGCAGCGGGATGAGCAGCCCCAGTGCGTGACTGGCGAGCAGCGGGGCGAGCGTCTGCCGGAGCGAGCCACGGGTGCTCGCAGAGGGAGTGGTCACGGGCGGGAAATGTAGCATCGGCGTGGGGGCGCGATGATTACGTTTCCCGGATGCCTGAGGCACGCCTTCCGACGATCCGAGAGTGCTACGACGCCTCGCCGTACCTCTCGATCAGGCATTCCACGTACTTCGCGGTGTACGACGAACTACTGGCGGGGTATCGCGAGCGGCCGATCACGTTCGTCGAGATCGGGGTGTTGAACGGCGGATCGCTGTTTATGTGGCGGCGGTTCCTGGGGCCCCAGGCGCGGATCATCGGGGTTGACCTCAACCCCGACGCTCGCCGGTGGGAGGGCGAGGGGTTCGACATCGCTATCGGGGATCAGGGCGACCCGGCCTTCTGGGCGGGCTTCTTCACGCGGTTCAGCGACGTGGACGTGGTGCTCGACGACGGTGGGCACACGAACCGGCAGCAAATCGTGACGGCCACGGCGTGCATCCCGCACATCCGCGACGGTGGGGTGTTGATCGTTGAGGACGTGCACGCGGCGTATCTCCGGGAGTTCGGAAATCCGTCGCGGTACTCGTTCATCAACTACGCCAAGCGCCACGTGGACTGGGTGAATGCGCGCTTTCCGGCGTTGCGTCGCCAGCGGTCGGCCGCGTCGGCGGCCGTGTACGCCGTGTCGTTCTACGAGTCCATCGTCTGCCTGCGAATCGACCGTGCGCGGTGTGTGGAGAGCGAGCCGACCTCGAACGGCGGGACCTCGCTTGAGGCGCCGGACCTCCGGTTGCGCAGCGTATTCGCGGGGCCGGTGATGCAACGCGTGAAGTGGCTGCTTGGGGGGCCACTGCTGGCGCCGCTCGCCCGGGTGGTCGCGCCGCGTGTGGCGCGGGTGCGCCTGCGCTGGGAGTCGTGGCGTTTGCGGAGGTGGTTCCGGCGCGGGGCAATCGGCCAGCCGTAGCGCCGAACGCAGCCGGCAGGCAAGCGATGGGCGCGGAGGGGCTCGAACCCCCGACCTCTGCTGTGTGAAAGCAGCGCTCTAACCAGCTGAGCTACGCGCCCGGAAGGGGGAACGTAGTGGGGACATCAGTGTGGTTCAAGACGTGCCAAGGTCACGCCCGCAGTGGCCGCGCGTCCTTGCTGAAGGCCGTCTAAGGCAGGATTTTCCGGCAGGGCCCATAGCTCAGCGGTTAGAGCGGCGGACTCATAATCCGAAGTGCGCAGGTTCGAATCCTGCTGGGCCCATTGACTACTGGTTCAAGGAGCAAGGGGAGAGGGCAGCGCCGGGTGCTGCCTGGCGCGCCCCGAGGGCTGCCTGGCGCGCCAAGGCCTAGGCACCTTTTTCCTCTCCCCTTGCCCCTTGCATCAGTAGCCTTGACATCGCCCTCGCCGGGTGGGACATTTGGCATCATTGCCCGTCCCCCCTTTCGGGGCGGCGCTGGACCGTGCCCGGCATCCGCCGGGCGTACCCCGTTGGCTTCCGCTTCCCTGATCGGAGATTTCCCGATGCTGCTTCGCTTGTCCGCCGCCACATTCGCAATCGCTGCGCTGCTCGCGCTCCCGTGCGCGTCGCAGGCCCAGCAGGGACGCGACGTCTATCGGCTTCCGATGCCGCAGGCGCCGCAGATGATCGGCCAGGAGATGGGACGCGCCCAGCCCGGCGTCGCGGCGAGCTCGCCGGTCGGCTTCGGCCCCGGCAAGGGCGACATCTTTGCCGGCATCGGCTATCAGCACTCCACCGGCCTCGACGGCGACTCCGACGGCGCGATCTCGGTCGGCGGCGGCTTCTTCAATCCGCGCGAGACGGTCGGCCTTGAGGTCGTCCTGACCTCGCTCTCCACGGTCCGCTCGGGCTTCGGCAGCCGGATGGTCGCCGGGGCGAAGCTGCACAAGGCGTTTGCCGGCCAGACCGGCGTCGGTGTCGGCGTCGAAGGCATCAAGGTCAATGGCGACGAGTTCGACACGGACCCGTCCATCTTCGCCGCGGTGACGCACGTGCGCACGTTGCGCCAGGCCAACACGTTCAACCAGTTGACGGCCAACCTCGGTGTCGGCACGGGGCGCTTCCAGGCCGCCTCGGACTTTGCGGCGGGCGAGTCGGGCGTCGGCATCTTCATCTCGGGCGCACTCCGCCTCAACTGGGCGAGCGCCCTGATCCTCGACTACACCGGCGCGCAGCTCAACACCGCCTTCTCATTCACGCCGAGCCGGACCATTCCGTTCGTCATCACGCCGGTCCTGAACGACATCACAGGCGAGTCCGGAAAGGCGGGGCGCTTTGCTCTCGCCGCCGGCATGTCCTGGAAGTACTAACCCTCTGGAGTCCAATCCGATGATCACGAATTCAAAGCAGTTCCTCGCGGCCTTGGCGCTCGTCGCGCTGGGCTCGACGGTCGCGGTGGCCCAGACGGACTTCGGGAGCCCGATCGGCTCCGGTGGCGGCCTCGGCGGCTCGGTGGCGCCGCTCGGCGTGCCGAACGCCGAGAATATGCCCGGCGGCGCGTCGCGCGCGCTCTCCGGCCCGGCGGCAGCCGGCCTGGCGACCGCCCGCGCCTCGCTGATGAACGCCGGCACGGGTGGCGTGACGGTCACCAACCCGGCCGGCGGCACGGTCACCGTCCCGCAGGCGGCGGCACGCGGGCTCGGCGCGGTGCTTGGCGGCAACCCGACGCCGGCACAGGTCTCGGCGTTCACCTCGGCGTTGACTGGCGTACCGGCCGGCAGTTCCACCGCGCTGACAAATGCGCTCCGGGCCTTCGGCGCCAACGCCAACTTCAATACGCTCACGGCGGCGGTCAGGGCCTACAACGCCGCGATTGACGCGTTGCCCGCCGGTGCCACGCCGCCGCCAGCCCTGCTGGCGGTCCGCAACGCGCTGGCAGCGGCGTCGCGGCGGTAGGCGCGGCCGGATCTAAGTAGGAAAGTAGGAAAGCGGGGGCGCCGGCGAGAGCC
>JBBDYC010000009.1:0-60353 GCA_040901985.1 Gemmatimonadaceae bacterium | reverse complement strand
CCCCCCCCCCCCCCCCCCCCCCCCCCCCCCCCCCCCCGCTGCGTTCCGCCTGACCCGCGCGGCGTGTTGCGTTCCGCCGCGCCCTACGGCTTCCGCTTTTGCCGGACGCCGACGCCGATCGCCACGAGCTGACGTCCATTGGCCGCCGTGACGTGTCCCATATAGCGGATCTCGAACAGCACGTCCGACCGTGCGGCCGGCCACGTGAAGCCGGCGCCGAGCGCATAGCCCGTCAGGTAGGTGTCACCTTCCGCGCAGGCCACGCGACCGTTGGAGTCGTAGATGCTCGAGGTGCCACAGGCGGCGCGGAAGCTCGCCACCGGGCCGGCGGTGAGGTAGAGGCCGGTGAGCGCGCCGCGCAGGTCGGCGCGCACCGCGGCCAGCAGCTCAAAGCCATTCTCGGCGATCTGGAACCGCGTGCCGGCGTCGTCGCGGTCGTACTGCATCTGGTTGTACGCCAGCTCGGCGCGGACGGCGAGGCGGTCGGCGCCCAGCGCGCGGTCGTGAAAGACGCGCCCCTCCACCCCGCGGCGCACGCCGTTGGCATCCGATCCGTCACCGCCGCTGCCGGTGCGCACGCCGCCGGCGACGCCCCACTGCGCAGCGGCGGCGGTCGGCAGCAGCGCGAGGCAGACGCCCATCAGCAGCACCCGGTCAGTGCGCATCAAAGGCCTCCACGATCTCGTCAGGCGTCACGGTCGCCGCGCCGGCCTTGCCGACCTCGACGCCGGCGGCGTAGTTGGCGACCACCGCGGCCTCGAGCGGCGTCGCGCCGGCGGCGAGCATCACGGCCAGGTACGCGGTCACCGTGTCGCCGGCGCCGACCACGTCGAACACCTCGCGCGCCGTGGTCGGGATGCGATGGATCGCGCCACTGCGGTCAATCAGCGCCATCCCGTGCTCGCTCAGGGTCAGGAGGAGATGCGCCGCGCCGAGCCGGGCGAGGACGGCGGGGAGGGCCGCCGGGTGGTCGAGGTCCACCGCCGCGCCGAGGGCCGCCTCGAGTTCGCGCCGGTTGGGCTTGAAGATCGTCGCCCCCTGAAACGCGAAGAAATTGCGGTACTTGGGGTCCACGACGACCGGGATCTTCTTCTTGAGCGCCGCGGCAATGGCGCGCTCGATCACCGCCGGCACCAAGACCCCCTTGTTGTAGTCCTCGAGGATCAACGCGTCCGCGTCGCCGATGGCGGCGGCGACGGCCGCGTGCAGGCGCTTGACCTCGTCGCCCGAGAGGTCGGCATCCACCTCGTCGTCCACGCGCACCACCTGCTGGCCGCGGGCGACGACGCGCGTCTTGGTCGTCGTCGGACGGCCGGCGACAATGAGGCCGCGCGGCTCGGCGCCTTGCGCGACCAGCAGCTCCCGCAGTTGCGCCCCGGGCTGGTCGTCGCCCAGCGCCGCCACGAGTTCGCAGCGGGCGCCGATCGCGAGGACGTTCTGCGCCACGTTGGCCGCGCCGCCAAGCGCGTAGCGGCGCTCCCGGACCCGGACCACCGGGACCGGCGCCTCGGGCGAGATGCGGTCCACGTCGCCGCGCAGGTAGAGGTCGAGCATCGCGTCGCCGATGACGGCGACGCGCGGGGGTTTGCCGCGGATGGCGGCGAAGAGCTGCTGCAACTTCGCCGACGAGATGAGGGCCTTGGGCATCAGCGGAAAATGAACCGGTGGAGCGGTCCGGGGGGAGGGGGAGGGTGGGCGAGCGCGCTGGGTCGGCTCGACCTCCCACCGCCGACACGCGTCACGTCAGCGACCGTCCAGGCTCCGCTCCAAGAGGTCGGACACGCCGAGCACGGGCGCCCAGCGGGCCAGCTCGCTGCGATCCAGCGCCGCCCCCTGCAGTGCGATGATCGCCCGAACGTCCCGCCATTGACGGTCCGAGACCTCGCCGCCGCGCCGGAACCACTCCAGTTTGCGCAGCACCGTGTGCTCGGCGGTGTCCATCCAGAGCGTGCGCGGCGGATCCTCGCGCACCGCCACGGCGATCCGCGTCCGGAGCCGCTCGTGCTCGAACGCATCGTCGCCGGCGACGAAGAAGTCGATCTTGATCCCTGCGCGTGAGTGAACCGCGTTGAACGCACCGCCCGTATCAACCGCCGCTCGCGCGGCCGCCTCCTCCACGTAGTAGTCAGGGCGCAGCATCGCGACCAGCGCAAGGACCGTTTGCGCGCGCAGGTCGGCGACGACATCTACGTCCATCGTCGCGCGCGGCTCACCGTGTACGGAACTCGCGAGCGAGCCGCCGATGAGATACGGTACGGAGAGGTGTTCGAGGCGACCCGCAATCTCGAGCGCGATGTCGAGCACATCCGGCAGCGGCTCAGCGCTCACGAGGCGCCGATGGATACACACGCGCGGCGAGCTCCGCGCCGAGACGTTGCCCGACGGTCGCGGCCCGGAGCTCGTCCGGGCCGAGTGTGGGGTGACGGCGACGCCATCCCTCCCGCTCGAGCCGCAACACGGCGGCCGTCAGTGCCTGGACTTGCGCGAGCTTCTCGCGCGCAGTCATCGCGCGCCAAGCCGCCAACTGCACCTCGGCGGCGGCGGGCACGGTGTCGGCGGAGAGCGGAGCGGGCATACCGGGAAATCTGAGAGCGAGCCACGCGGGCCGCCACTGTCCCGGCTCTGATGTTCACCCAATTCTGTGGACATCGCGCTCGCCCGGGTGCGCGCGGAGCCGGCATTGCGGACGTCGGGTCTCGTCGAGCCGCACGGACGACCAGCACGTCATCGCTGCCACTCAAGCATTAAAATGGCGGAATGACCCGCGACCGAAACGCCCTGGTGACGCGCCCCGCCGCGTTGCCGGTGGTGCTGGGCGCGGCGGTGCTCGGTGTCTCCATCTCGGGGCCGCTGGCGCGCCTCTCGGCCGCCGAGCCGTTGGCGATCGCCGTCTGGCGGGTGGCGCTCGCGCTCGTCGTGGTCGGCGCCATCCTCGCGACGACCGGCGCCTGGCGCGAGTGGCGCGCGCTCTCGCGACGCGACCTCGGCGTCGCGCTCGGCGCGGGGTTCCTCCTCGCCATCCACTTCTGGAGCTGGATCGCCTCACTCGAGTACACGAGCGTCGCGGCAAGCGTGGTGCTGGTGAACCTGCATCCGGTGGTGGTCGTGGCTGGGTCGGCGCTCTGGCTCGGCGAGCGTCCCACGCGCACGCAGCTCGTCGGGATCGCCATCGCGCTCGTCGGCGCGGCGATCATCGGGGTGGCCGACGCCGGGTGGCCTGACGCCGCGTCGCCTGACGCCGCGTTGCCAGGCGCCGCCAGCGTGTCGGCCCTGTTCGGCAACGCGCTGGCTGTCCTCGGCGCGCTGACGGTCGGCCTTTATTATCTCGCCGGCCGCTCGCTCCGCCAGCGCCTCACCCTCTGGCCGTACGTAGGACTCGTCTATGGCGCGTGCCTGATGTCGCTCCTCGGCTTCGCTGCGGTGCAGGGGACGCCGCTCGGCGGCTTCCCCGCGCGCGAATGGGCGATCTTCGCCGGCATCGCCCTCGGCCCGATGCTCGTCGGCCACACGGGAATGAACTGGGCGGTCCGGTACGTCCCGGCGTACGTCGTGAGTCTTGCCCTGCTCGCCGAGCCCGTCGGCGCCGCCGTGCTCGCCGCGCTGATCCCGGCCATCGGGGAGATCCCGAGCCCCGGCGTGATCATCGGCGGCGCCGTGGTGTTGGCGGGCCTCGTCCTCGGGGTGCGAACAAAGGCAGGGGCGAGCTGAGAGATCTCCGATCGCCCGTCTCCCACCGTAGTTTACGCCTGTGCCGAACCTGAACCCCCCCGACTCCGTGCGAGAGATCTGCCGCACGCTGGAGCGCGCCGGCAACGAGGCCTGGTGCGTGGGCGGAGCCGTGCGCGATGCGCTGCTCGGCATCAACACACTCGACTGGGACATCGCGACGAGCGCGCATCCGGAGCAGGTGCAGAAGCTCTTCAAGCGCACGATCCCGGTGGGAATCGCCTTCGGCACCGTCGGCGTGCTCGACCGCGACGGCCGCCTCCACGAGGTCACGACGTTCCGCCACGACGTGGAGACGGACGGCCGCCACGCGGTGGTGCGCTTCGGCGCCTCGCTCGACGAGGACCTCGCGCGGCGCGACTTCACGATCAACGCGATCGCCGTGCACGCCGAGTCGCGTGAGGTGCGCGATCCCCACGACGGGCAGGGCGACCTCAAGCGGCGATTGGTGCGCTGCGTGGGCGACGCGCGCGAGCGGATGCGCGAGGACCGGCTGCGCGCGCTCCGCGCGCTCCGCTTTGCGGGCCGGTTCGAGTTCACGCTGGACGACGCCACGTGGGCGGCGATCCGCGAGAGCGCGCCGCACCTCGGCCGGCTCTCGATGGAGCGGGTGAAGCAGGAGCTTGAGAAGGTGATGGACCAGGTGGCGCATCCGTCGGCGACGCTCGAGCGGTACCGCGAGGCGGGGATCCTTGCGGCGCTGATTCCGCTGCTGGCGGAGGCGCCGCGGGCGCGGTTCGGTGCGATTGACCATCTGGCGCGGCCGGCGCTGGCGCGGCGGCCCGACCGACGGCTGTTGCGGCTGGCGGCGCTGTTCGTGGAGCCGGGCGTCGCACCGCCGCGCACGCTCGAGCGCGCGCTGAAGGCGCTCAAGTTCTCCAACATCGAGTCGCGAGCGGCGGTCACCCTGGCCGACGGCGCGGGCGCCTGTTCACTCGTCACGCTGGACGCGCTCGGCGCGCGGCTCGGCGCGGACGATGCGTCGGCGGGCGCGGAGCTGCGGCGGGCGATCGCGCGCGTGGGCCGACTGATGGTCCCGGGGCTGGCGCGGATCCTCTGGGCGCGGGCTGCCGCCGAAGGCGCGCCGGCCGAAGGCGCGCCCGCGAAAGGCGCGGCTGCCCCGGCGCGCCGCCGCGGCATCGCCCTCTACCGCGCGGCGCTCCGCAGCGCCTTCACCGACCCGCTCACGTTGGCCGACCTCGCGGTGGATGGCGACGACCTGCGCACGGTGGGCATCCCCGACGGCCGCGCGATGGGGGAGACGCTCCAGCGGCTGCTCGACGCGGTGCTGGAGGATCCGGCGCGCAACACGCGGGAGCGGCTCCTCGCGCTGGCGAAGGCGCGGTAGCGCCGACTCTCCCTGCGGCGTTTCGGTGACGCCCTCGCCACGGCGCGCCCCATCCTCGGCCGATGCCGAGTTGCCTTCTCCCGCCGAGGCCCGTTAGCCTATGCAGATGGCCACCAAGACCCGACCGTGGACCCGCGCCGAACTGGTGCGCCTCCCCGACGACGGCAACCGCTACGAGGTCCTCCACGGGGACCTGCTGGTGACGCCGCTCCCGTCCATACCGCATCAAGCGGTGGCGCTGATGCTTGGTGGCCTGATCTCGGCGTACTGCCGGCGCCACGGGGTAGGCTTTGCGTCGGCCCCAGGGGCCGTTCCAAACGGCGACAACGAGTTGCAACCCGATATCGCCGTCTTCCTCGGCGTCGGGATGCGCGACGCAGCGAAGTGGGAGGATCTCCCGCTCCCGACCCTTGTCGTCGAGGTCCTCTCCCCCGCGACGCAGCGCCGCGACCTCGTCAGCAAGCGCACGGCCTACCTTCGGTGGGGAATCCCGGAGTACTGGATTGTGGACACGGAGAAGCGCCAGGTCACCGCGATCCGCCCCGGTGGCGACGACGAGCGCGTCACCGACACCCTCCGCTGGCAACCGCGCCCCGATGTACCCGCGCTGGAGATCAAGCTGGACGAGCTCTTCCGGTAGCGCGTGGCGAACCTTTGGCAATGGTACAGTTTGCTAAGATGAGGGCGTGGCGCACGGGTGCCGCGATTCTTAGCTTCGCGTCATGCCAAAGAAACCGCTCAAGCCAGTGCGTCCGCGCGACGTGAACCAGCACGCCAAGATGGTCGGTGATCTGGCGACTAAGCAGGTGGAGGAGCCCGAGGTGACGCCCGTCAATCCGAAGGAGTCAAAACGGGGTGAGGCACGGGCCGCGAAGCTGTCAGCGGTCACGCGGCGGGTCATCGCCCGGAAGGCGGCAGCGGCTCGTTGGAAGAAGTAGCCGGACGACGGCAAAGTGGCACTTGCTTCCCAAGTGTCAAGAGTTAGGTTAACAGGTATTGACACGTAGCGCGTCTGGTGTTTCATGGTTGAAATAGCGGAGGGGGGCAACCCCGTCGGGCCGCCCCCCTCCTAGTTCCTCAACGACATTTGTTTTTTGCCCCGCTGGACTTCGTGTTCAGTGTGGGTGTCACACGAGCCGAGCGCACCCCGTAGAAAAGGGCGCTCGGCTCGTGCTTTAAGGAGTAGTCGGTTTCCAAGGTGTTGTCTACCCCTCGTGGCTGCGGACCAGTCCGGGGGGTTTTGCTATCCGTTCGGTCCCCCGGTTGCGAGTCTGAGAGGGGGTTGCGCCCGAGTGCAGAAACAAGCATATGTGTTCAGTTTCACTAACCGGACTGAGCAATGAACCGACTTTCGACTGAAAAGCGCGCCGCCCTTCTCCGCTCCCTCGTGGACGGAGCCTCCGTTTCTGCCGCCTCCCGTATGATCGGGGTCAGCAAGGTCACGGCCCTCAAACTGCTGGCCGACATTGGCGAGGTCTGCGCGGAGTACCAACGCGCGACGCTCAATGACCTGCCGTGCCGCACAATAGAATGCGACGAGATTTGGTCATGGGTCGGGGCGAAGGAAAAGAATGTCCCGCGCGACGAAAAGGGGCGCGGACGTGGCGACGTGTGGACGTGGACGGCGATTTGTGCGGACACGAAGCTCATCCCGTGCTGGCACCTTGGGACGCGCGATGCGAACGCCGCCGCGCTGTTCATGGAGGACCTTGCGTCACGCCTCCGTCACCGCGTCCAGCTCACGACGGACGGTCACCGCGCGTACCTGCGCGGCGTCGAAGGGGCGTTCGGCTGGAACGGCGTTGACTACGCGATGTTGATGAAGATCTACGGCCCAGCGCCGGAAGGTCAGACGCGCTACAGCCCCCCGCAGATCATCGGCGCACAGGCCGAATGGGTCATGGGGAATCCTGACCCGAAGCGCATTTCAACGAGTTACGCCGAACGCCAGAACCAGACGATGCTCATGAACATGCGCCGCTTCACCCGCCTCACGAACGTATTCTCGAAGAAGATGGAAAACCACGCTCACGCGCTAGCACTGTACTTCATGCATTACAACTTCTGTCGTCCGCACCAGACGCTGACCAAAGCCAAGGGTGGCATCAAGCAGACCCCCGCAATGGCCGCTGGTGTGGCCGATCACGCTTGGACGATGGAGGAAGTCGTCGGGCTGTTGGGTCAGGTTTAACGTATTGGGCCGCACTAGTTTGCAGCTTCGGGAAACCTTTTGTCTTGACAAGAGTCCAAGAGACAGTAGTTTCCGTGCATTGCGGCCCATCAGTTTGGACCCTCCCAGCACGCGGAGAACCGTCCGGCTGATAATTGTGACCCCGGGGGACAGGCTCAATGGGCCTGTCCCCCGTATTTTGCTCCCGTCACCCCTTCCTCCGCCGCAGAGACCAAGATGACTGCCCCAGTCACCACTCCCCCGAACCCTCCCGTGAGGGTTCGCGTTTTCGTCGACTACTGGAATTTCCAGTTGTCACTAAACGAGCGAGAGTCGTTCGCGCGGGGCGTACCCGATTTTCGGGTGAAGATCGACTGGAAGAAGGTGGGGCCGTGGCTAGCCGCGAAGGCCTGAGAAGTGGCGTCCATTCGCAATCACACGTTCGACGGCGTCATCATCTACACGTCGTACAACCCTTCGACGCCTGAAGGCGCGAAGTTCCGCAACTGGGTCAACACCTGGCTGGATCGCCAGCCGGGGGTGAACGTGCAGCTCCGCGAACGGAAACCGCGCGGGATGCTCAACTGCCCAGCGTGCCATCGTCCGCTCACTCACTGTCATCGCGGCGACTGCGCTAAGCCAATCACATCGACGGTCGAGAAGGGGGTCGATACTCTCATCGCAACCGACATGATTCGACTTGCGTGGGAAGGGGCGTATGACCTCGCCGTACTGGCTACGCTGGACAGCGATCTCGTGCCCGCCGTCGAGTTTCTGAACGCGAGAGGACTAAAGATCATTCAAGCCGGATTTCCACCAAAGGGAATCGACTTGGCCACGTCCTGTTGGGGATCGTTCGACGTTTTCAGGGATCGAGCGCGAATCTCGCGGCCCTAGAGCCAAACTGTACCACTACCGAACCTTTGCGTCATCGGGGACCTCGGCATATCATCGGATATGCCTAGGTCGCCGAAGATGCTGCGAGAGGAGGACGCCGACCTCCTCGACGCCCGGATCGAGCGCGACGCGCGCTCGGCCCGCTGGTCGCGCGTGATTCCGCGCGTGGCCGCCGAAAGCGCCCGGGTGAACCGCGAGTTGCGGGGGACGCCGATTGAACGGGACGCCGATTGAACGGGACGCCGATTGCGCGCGACGAAAGCGAGTGAGATGACGACCTCTGAACGCGCCCCCTCCGCGTTGGCCGGGTACGCGCCATAGCTTTCGACGCATGCTGGCACTCAACCTCGACGTCGAGGTCACCCGGGGCGAGGTCGTCGAATCGCGCCATCGCGTCCACGCCGCGGTCATCGGCCCGGACGATGTCCTGATCGCCGCCGCACGCGACAGCGCGCTCGTCTCGATGTGGCGCTCCTGCGCCAAGTTCTTCCAGGTGATGCCGCTCGTCGCCGGCGGCGGCTTCGACCAGCTCAAGTGGGGCGACGAGGAACTCGCCCTCGCCGTCGCCTCGCACGGTGGAGAGCCCGAACACGTGGCGGTGGTGGCGCGGATGCTCGCCTCGCTCGAACTCGAGGAGGGGGACCTCGCCTGCGGGGCCCACGAACCGCTCGCGCCGCGCGGCGCCAAGCTCCTGCGCGACGCCGGCCAGTCGCCGAGCCGGCTCCACAACAACTGCAGCGGCAAGCACGCGGCGATGCTCGCCCGCGCGAAGACGGCGGGCTTCGCAACCCGTGGCTACGAGGCGGCCGACCACCCGGTGCAACGCGCCTGCCTGGGCGAGGTCTCGGCCTGGACCGGTGTGCCGCTCGACGATATGGCACTCGGCATTGACGGCTGCGGGGTGGCGGTGATGGCGTTGCCGCTCGACCGGATGGCGCTCGCCTATGCGCGGTTTGGCCGCGCGATCGCCGCCGGTGAGGAGACGCCGGCGCGGATCGCCAAGGCCGTCCGCGCGCACCCGATGCTCTTCGGCGGCACGGATCGCTTTGACACGGTGATCCTCGAGGAGACGGACGGCGCGGTGATCGCCAAGGTCGGCGCCGAGGGCGTACACTCGGTGCTCGTCCCGGCGCTCGGGATCGGGCTCGCGCTCAAGGTCGAGGACGGCGCGCTGCGGGCCCAGCATATCGCGGTGGTGCACGCGCTCCAGCAGTTGGGCGTGCTGCCGGCAGACCTCTCGCCGCGGCTGGCGGACTTTGCCGCCAAGCCGCTGCGCAACACGCGCGGCGAGCAGGTGGGCGAGGTGCGGGGAGCGCTGACGGCGTGACGCGCGACGTGCCGTGGCGCGGGACGTCGGCGTGACGCCGCCCCTCGCGCCCGAGGTGGCCGCGCTCGTGCGGCTCTCGGCGCGAATCGCCGCCGGCACGGAGGCGGAGGTGCGCGAGGCCTGCGCCGAGGCCGTCGAGGCGCTCGTGCCGACGCCGTGGGTGGAGGAGGCAATCCTCCAGGCGTACCTCTTTGCCGGTTTTCCCCGCGCGCTCAACGCCACCCGCGAGTGGCGGCGTGTGAGCGGCACCGCCGCGCCGGCGCACGAGGATCTTCCGGCGCCGGACCTCGAGCGCTGGCGCGCCCAGGGCGAGGCGACCTGCGCGATGGTCTACGGCAAGTTCTACGAGCGGCTCCGCCACAACATCGTGACGCTCCACCCGGCGCTCGACGACTGGATGATCGTCGAGGGGTACGGCAAGATCCTCTCGCGTCCCGGCCTCGAGCTCCGGCTGCGCGAGCTCTGCATCGTCGCCGCCTGCGTGGCCACGGCGCAGGACCGGCAGCTGCACTCCCACCTGCACGGCGCCCTCAACGCCGGCGCCACCGAGACGGACGTCGCCGGCACGCTCGACGCCCTCGAAGGGATCGTGGACGTGGACGCCCTCGAACGCGCCGAACGCCTCCTGGCCCGGGTACTCGGCAAATAGCCGGCGCCAGCGGGAAACGAATTGATGCCGCCCCCCGGTCGCAGTCGTGGTTCCGTATAGCTTTCAGCGCCGCACCGCCTTTCACCGCTCACCTTTCGCCTCTCACCTGTTGTTCATTGACCTCGTCACCGTCCGCGTGACCGCCGGCACGGGCGGCTCCGGCTGCACGTCGTTCCGGCGCGAGAAGTTTGCGCCGATGGGTGGCCCCGACGGCGGCGACGGCGGGCAGGGCGGCGACGTGCTCGTGCGCGGCGACGCCAATCTCTCGACGCTGCTCGACTTCACCTACCGGGACCACTGGGAAGCCGAGCGCGGCGAACACGGGATGGGCTCCAACAAGACCGGCCGTTCCGGGCAGGACGTCGTCCTCCCCGTCCCGCCGGGCACGATTCTCCGCGACCGCGACACCGGCGAGCGAATCGCCGAGGTGCTCGAGCACGGCGAGGAGATCCGCGTGGCCAAGGGGGGCCGCGGCGGGCGCGGGAACACGTTCTTCGCCACCGCCACGCACCAGTCGCCGCGAGAGTGGCAGCCGGGCGAGGAAGGCGAGGTCCGCACGCTCGAGCTCGAGCTCAAGCTCATTGCCGACATCGGGCTGGTCGGCCAGCCGAATGCGGGGAAGTCCACCCTCCTCTCGGTGATCTCCGCCGCCCGGCCGAAGATCGCCGACTACCCGTTCACGACCCTCGCGCCGAACCTGGGCGTGGTGCAGTTGAGCGACTCGCGGACGTTCGTGGTCGCCGACATCCCGGGCATCATCGAAGGCGCGCACACCGGCAAGGGCCTGGGGCTGCAGTTCCTCCGCCACATCGAGCGCACGCGGCTCCTCGCGTTCCTCATCCCGATAGACACGATGGACTGGCAGGCCGAGTACGACCAACTGCGCGCCGAGGTGTCGAGTTACTCGAGCGAGCTCGCGGCCAAGCCGCACTGCGTGGTCTTCACCAAGCTCGACCTGCTGGGCGAGCACTACGTGCCGGAGATCGAGGCGCCGGGCGCCTTTGGCAAGTACTCGATCTCGGCCGCCGGCCGGCTCGGGCTGGACGACCTCAAGGCGGCGTGGTGGACCGAACTGTTGCGGATGCGGAAGGCGGCCGGGGTCCTGCCGCTGGGATGACCGCCGGCGCGGCGGGGACGGCGCCGGCGCCCATCCGGCTCGACCTGGCCCTGCTCCCCGCCGCGTTGCGCGATCTTTCGCACCCGCCAGCGGGATTGTGGTGCCTGGGCGACCCCGCAGTGCTCAGCGAGGGGCAGTTCGTGGCCATCGTGGGCACCCGGGAGGCGTCGGCGTACGGCGAGCGGACGGCCGCGCGGCTCGCCGCGGCCTGCGCCAGGGTCGGCCTGGTGGTCGTGAGCGGGATGGCCAGGGGGATAGATGCCGCCGCGCATCGCGCGGCGATGGCGGCGGGTGGCCGGACCATAGCGGTGCAGGGGACCGGGGTGGATGTTCCGTATCCGGCAGGGCACCGCGCTCTCCACGCAGCAATCCAGGCGCAGGGCGCGGTGGTGTCCGAGGTCCCGCCAGGGACGCTGGCCTTCCCAGGGTGCTTTCCCCGCCGAAATCGGATCATTGCGGCGCTGGCCCGGGTCACGGTGGTCGTCGAGGCGGGGTTCAAGTCGGGGGCAATCAATACGGCAAGCCAGGCGCTGGAGCTAGGCAGAAGCGTGGCGGCGGTCCCTGGCCAGATTGACGACCCCCGGGCGGCCGGGTCGAACATCCTGATCCGGGACGGGGCGCACGTGATTACCGATGTGGAGGACTTGTTGACGACTTTCGGCTTGTCCACAGGCCTAGGCACCGAAAACACTTCACAGGTCCAGCAAATAGGGGGCGACCCAGATAGCCCCGACGGGCGGGTACTCGTGGCGGTAGGTCGGGGCCTGTGGTCGGTTGAGGCGATCGCAGCCGAGGCCGGACTGTCAACTAGTCAGACAGCTGAGTCGCTGCTGCGGCTCGAGCTCTTCGGCCTGGTCGGCCGGTCCCGGGAAGGCTACCGGAGGGCCGGAGGGTAGGGGCTTAGACGGCTCGTGGCGAGCCCTGAATCGCTAGGCAGAAAGCTCCAGAATTGGCGTTTTCGGCGGTTGTGTGGACATCGTCAAAACAGCTTATGTAGTTTCTAGCAGAATAATTATAACATTATGTCTCACAATATGTTGAGAAACTACTTTAAGTCATTATCAGCTCGTGGACGAGGCCTGTTTTCCGGCCGGGGCTCCGCGCTAGGCCAAAGTCGGTGACCGAGCGCCTGCGCTCCCCTGCCCGAGGGGTCGGCCGGCGGGTCGCTGACGGGGCCAGCTTCGGGGGGGTCTACGTCCACGTCCCGTTCTGCGGCCGGCGCTGTTCCTATTGCGACTTCGCAATCGCCGTCCGGAGGGACGTCCCGGTCCGGGAGTTTGTGGACGCCGTTCTTGCCGAGATTGAGATCCGGCGGGTTCAGCCGATTGGGGGCGCGCTCAGAACGCTCTACTTGGGTGGCGGGACCCCGTCGAAGCTTGGCGCCGATGGTCTGACGGCCCTAATCCGGGGAATTGCACATCGGCTGGGTGTCGACGAGTTATCCACATCTCCCGACCGTCTTGAGGTCACGATCGAGGTCAATCCGGAGGACGTGACGGCCGAGGCGGCGGCGGCCTGGGCCGGCGCTGGGGTGAACCGGGCGTCGGTCGGGGTGCAGTCGTTTGACCCCAAGGTGCTGACCTGGATGCACCGGGAGCACGGACCTGACCAGGCCGAGTTGGCGTTCCGGACCCTCCGGGCGGCGGGGATCCAGGAGCTCTCGCTCGACCTGATCTTTGCCGTGCCTGAGGCGCTCGCCCGGGATTGGGACGCCGACTTGGAGCGCGCAATCGCCCTGGAGCCCGACCACCTCTCCCTGTACGGCCTCACCGTCGAGCCGCAGACGCCGCTCGGGAAATGGACCGCGCGGGGCGAGGTGACCGAGGCACCAGAGGAGTGGTATGAGGGGGAGTTCCTGCGCGCTGACGCCCGGCTCGCCGCGGCCGGGTTCGAGCATTACGAGGTGTCGAACTATGCGAGGCCCGGGAAGCGGGCCCGGCACAACTCCTCCTATTGGAAGGGCATTCCGTACCTGGGGCTTGGCCCGTCGGCGCACGGCTTCGATGGGATCGAGCGCCGGTGGAATCGTCCGGCGTACGCGAGTTGGCTGGAGGCCGTGCAGGGCGGGGCAGATCCAATGGAAGGCCGGGAGGTGATTGGTCCGAGCGAGCGGGTGGCCGAGTCGGTCTACCTCGGGCTCCGGACCACCGATGGCCTCGAAGTGGGGCGTGGCGAGCTCGCGACCGTGCGTCCTTGGGTGGACGCAGGCTGGGCAGAGCTGCGGCCGGCGGGTAGTGAAGGCAGGGCCGACGCATCGCGACTGGTGCTGACGCCCAGTGGCTGGCTCCGTCTGGACTCCATCGCTGCCGCCTTGACTTCGCTCCGAAGTCGTTCATAATCAGAGACTTATGGCCCCGAACGAGCTCAACGAACGCGAACGGCAGGTCCTTGAGGCGGTCATCCGGTCGTACGTGGAGACCGCCGAGGCCGCGGGGTCCCGGACCATCTCGCGGCGGTTCAGGATGGGGGTCTCGCCGGCCACGATCCGCAACACGATGGCGGACCTCGAGGAAAAGGGTTTCCTCTACCATCCGCACACGTCGGCCGGGCGGATCCCGACGGACAAGGCGTACCGGGTCTACGTGGACGCGCTGATGCGGGTCGAGCCGCTCCCGTCCATCGAGCGCGAGCGGCTGGCCGAGCAGATTGGGGAGCGCGGGTCGGCAATCGAGACGATCCTCCGTCGCGCGGCGCAGTCGCTCGGCGTGCTCTCGCAGGAACTCGGCGTGGCGCTCGGTCCGCGGCTCGACCAGACGATCCTCCAGCGGCTGGAGCTCGTGCGGCTCAGCGCCGAGCGGCTGATTCTCGTGCTGACGCTGGGCGGCGGGGCGGTGCGGACAATCTTCATAGAGATCGCCGGCGAGATCGCCGACGAGGCGATCACCGAAGTGCAGTTCGTGCTGAACGAGAGACTCGGCGGCCTCTCGCTGGCCGACATCCGCTCGACGCTTGGCGCGCGGCTGCGCGACGCGCGCGCGGTGGGCGGGGCGACCGAACTGCTGAACATCTTTGTGCAGGAAGGGGAACAGCTCTTTGACGTCGGCGTGAACGCCGACGAGGAGACCGTGGTCCTCGGGCAGGCGTCGGTGCTGGCCGAGAAGCCGGAGTTCGCGAGCGGCGAGAATATGAAGAAGCTGCTCGCGCTGACCGAGACGCGGACGCAGTTGGCGACCCTGCTGCGCGGCCGAGCGACGACGCCCGGCGTCTCGATCACGATCGGCGACGAGCACGGCTCGGCGCTCCTCGGTGGGTTGACGATCGTCACCGCTGAGTACCGGGCTGGGTCGCTGACCGGCGTGATCGGCGTGATTGGCCCGACGCGGATGCCCTACGAGAAGGTGATCTCGCTGGTCACGCACACGTCGTCGCTGGTGAGCGACCTGTTGGCCTGACGCTGCGCAGCCGGCCCTCCGCTGCGCCGTCCGACGCGATTATCCTTAAGCGCAATGGCTGCCGACTACTATTCCGCCCTCGGGGTGCCGCGCGATTCGTCCGACGAGGCGATCAAGCAGGCGTACCGCAAGCTGGCGATGCAGTACCACCCCGACCGCAACGGGGGGTCGAAGGCGGCCGAGGAGAAGTTCAAGCAGATCACCGAGGCGTACGACGCGCTGCGCGACACGCAGAAGCGTGCGGCGTACGACCGGTATGGCGAGGCGGGGCTGCGCGGGGGCGGCGGGGGGGCGTACCACCACGTGGACCTCTCCGAGGCGCTGAACATCTTCATGCGCGACTTCGGGCTGGGCGACCTGTTCGGCGGCGGTGGCGGGGCGAGGCAATCGAGCGGCCCGCGCTCCGGCGCCGACGTGAAGATTGACCTCGCGCTCTCGATGCTCGAGGTGGCGACGGGCGTGACGAAGACCGCCAAGCTGAAGCTCCTCGACCCGTGCGAGCGTTGCGCCGGGAGCGGCGCCGAGCCGGGCACGCAGCCGCAGCGGTGCGCGACCTGCGCCGGCCAGGGCGAGGTGCGCCGAGCGCAGCAGAGCTTCTTCGGGCAGTTCGTGAGCGTGGTGCCGTGCCCGACCTGCCGCGGCGAGGGCGTGATGATTCCGTCGCCGTGCCGGAACTGCCGCGGCGAGGGCCGTCAGCGCGGCGAACATTCGATTGACCTGAAGGTGCCGGCGGGCGTCTCGAGCGGGCAGTACATGCATCTGCGGGGCGTCGGGAACGCGGGCGTGCGCGGCGGCCCGCGCGGCGACGTGATCGTCGTCTTGGAGGTGCTGGAGGACGAGCGGTTCGACCGCGACGGCGAGGACCTCTACTGCGAGGTGCTCGTCACCTACCCGCAGGCGGCGCTCGGCGCCGACATCGAGGCGCCCGGCGTGGCGGGGCCGCTCTCGCTGCGGATCCCGGCCGGCACGCAGAGCGGGCAGGTCTTCATCCTCCGCGGCCGCGGCCTGCCGCGCGTGAACGCCAGCGGCATCGGGGACCTCCACGTGCGCGTCCAGGTCTGGACGCCGCAGAAGCTGGGCAAGGACGAGGAGGCGCTGCTCGAACAGTTGCGCGAGGTCCAGGTCCAGCCGCCGGAAAAGCGGGAGAAGGGGTTTTGGGCGAAGATGAAGGAAGCACTTGGGTGAAGCAAGGCAGGTCATCGCGCCAACCTCCCCTCACGCAGCGGTATGTGGCTTCGCATCGAGATCACCCCTGGATCGGCCGACCGTCGCACCGCGCTGTCCACCGCGATGTTCGCGGCGGGGGTGGAGGGCGTGCACGAGGATGGGGAGCGCCTCGTGACGCATCTTCCCGTCACTGTTGACGCCGGTGCATTCATCGCGGCGCTCCGTACCTGCGACGATGCGCTCGTCGCGACCGTGAGTCCGCTGGTCGATGTGGACTGGACCCTCAAGTGGCGCGAGGGGATCACGTCGCACGCGCTCGGCGCGCTCACGGTCGCGCCGCCGTGGCTCGCGGCGGGCCGCGACGCGGCGACGACGATTGTCATCGAGCCGGCGATGGCGTTCGGCACCGGGGAGCATCCGACGACGCGTGGGGTCGTGCGGTTGATGCAAGGCGTCATCCGCGCCGGCGATGCGGTCGCCGACCTCGGCGCGGGGAGCGCGGTGCTGGCCATCGCCGCGGCGAAGCTGGGCGCTGCTCGCTGCTTTGCGATCGAGCTCGACCGCGACGCCATTGGCAACGCCGAGGAGAATGTGGCGCGGAACGCGGTCGCCGACCGGGTGGCGGTGCTGGAGGGCGACGCGGCGGCGTTCCTGCCGATCGTCGCGCCGGTGCGGGTCATCCTCGCGAACATCATCTCGTCGGTGCTCGTCGAGCTCCTGCCGGTGATGGCGATGACGCTCACCGAGGACGGCGTGGCAATCCTCAGCGGGATCCTCGTCGAGGAACGCCCGCGGATGCTCGCCGCGCTCGCCGACGGCGGGTGGACGGTCGAGGCGGAGGACACCGAGGAGGCGTGGTGGAGCGTGCGCGTGCGCCTTGGCGCGACGTCGGTGGCGCGATGAGTCTGCCGACCTTCGTGACCGACGAGCCGTTCGGCGCGCCGTCCACGGTCACGCTGGGCGAGGAGGCGGCGCACCATATGCGGGTGCGGCGCCTCGAGCACGGGGCGCGCGTCCGGTTGCTGGACGGCGCGGGGACGATCGGCGAGGGCGTGGTCACGCAGCTCGCCAAGCGGCACGCGACGGTGAGCGTGGAGAGCGCCGACCGCGTCGAGCCGGCGACGGCGATCCACCTGCTGTTGCCGGTGGCCGACCGCGACCGGATGCTCTGGCTGGCGGAGAAGGCGACCGAGTTGGGGGTGTCGAGCTGGCGCCCGGTGGTCTGGCGGCGGTCGCGGCACGTCACGCCACGCGGCGAGGGGACGGTGTTCCAGCAAAAGGCGCGCGCGCGGATGGTGGGCGCGCTGGCGCAGTCCGGCGGCGCCTGGCTCCCCGTGATGTTCCCCGACGCCACGCTGGAGACGGCGGTCGCGTCGGTGGCCGAGGGCCGCGCGCTGGTGCTGGCGGCCGGGGCGCCGCCGATCCTCGACGTGCTCGCCGGGGCGCGTGCGGGCGGGGCGACCGGCGGGGCCCGGACGGTCACCCTGGCGGTGGGGCCGGAAGGGGGATTCGAGGAGGGCGAACTGGCGGCGCTCAAGGCGGGGGGCTTCCGTCCGGCGTCGCTTGGAGCGAGCGTCCTCCGGTTCGAGACGGCGGCGGTGGCGGGGATTGCCGCCGCCCGCGCCGCGCTCGACGCCAACCGCTGACGCTCCACCACGAGGCCGCGCCAATGACGACGGACGAATGCGTGTTCTGCCAGATCGTGAAGGGAACCGTCCCGGCCGACAAGGTCGCCGAGAGCGAGCACGCGTTGGCCTTCCGAGACGTTGCGCCCCAGGCGCCGGTGCACGTGCTGATCATCCCCAAGCGCCACTTCACGTCAATGAACGAGCTGCCCGACGGCAGCGTGGTCGGCGCGATGACGATGCTGGCGAAGCAGGTCGCCAAGGAGCTTGAGCTCGCCGAAAAGGGGTATCGGGTGGTGATCAATACCGGCAAGCACGGCGGCCAGACCGTGGACCATATCCATCTGCACCTGCTGGGCGGCCGCAAGATGAAGTGGCCGCCGGGGTGAGGGTCGCCCTCGTCCACGAGTGGCTGATCACGCACGGCGGCTCGGAGGAGATCACCGCGCAGCTCGGAGCCCTCTTCCCGGAGGCCGACCTCTTCACGCTGGTCGCGGACCCGGTACCCTCGCTGCGCGCGCTGATCGGCGAGCGGCCGGTCACCACCTCGTTTCTCCAGCGCCTTCCCGGCGCGACGCGCGCGCACCGGTTGTTCCTCCCGCTGATGCCACGGGCCATCGAGTCGTTCGACCTCACCGGCTACGACCTGGTGATCTCGGTGAGCCACGCGGTGGCCAAGGGCGTGCGGACGGCGCCGGGGCAGGTGCACCTCTGCATCTGCTGTTCGCCGATGCGGTACGCCTGGGACCTGCGCGAGCAGTACCTCGACGAGTCGGGGCTCTCGCGCGGGGTGCGGGGGGCGGCGGCGCGCTGGCTGCTCGAGCGGCTGCGACGCTGGGACCTGGCGACCGCCGGCCGCCCGACGCGCTATGCGGCGATCTCGCGGTTCATCGCCGATCGGATTGCGCGCGCCTACGGTCGGTCGAGCGGCGTGTTGTATCCGCCGGTGGACACCGCGTACTTCACGCCGGCGGGTGCGCGCGAGGCGGGGCTGTACGTCACCGCGTCCCGGATGGTGCCGTACAAGCGGCTGCCGTTGGTCGTCGCGGCCTTTGCCGAGTTGCCGGACCGGCGGCTGGTCGTGATCGGGGACGGACCGGAGATGCCAAAGGTCCGCGCCGCGGCGGGCGCGAACGTCACCGTCCTCGGACACCAGCCGCGCGAGGCGCTGCGCGGGTGGCTGCGGCGCGCGCAGGGCTTCGTCTTTGCCGCCGAGGAGGACTTTGGGATCGTCCCAGTCGAGGCGATGGCGTGCGGAACGCCCGTGGTGGCATACGGGCGGGGCGGGGTGCGGGAGACGGTCGTTGGCCTCGCGCCGGGTGACGAAAGTGCGGGCGCCCCGACGGGAGTCTTCTTCGAGGAGCAGACGGTGCGCGCAATCGCGGAAGGCGTCCGCGCACTCGAGGCAGCGATTGGTGATGGGCGGATTGCGGCGTCAGCGTGCCGGGCGCGCGCCGAGCGGTTCTCGGTGGCGGCATTTCAGGCGGGGGTGCGAGCGGAACTGGGCGCGTTGGGGATTGCCACGGTCTGAGCGCCGGTGATCCACGTCACCGTTGCGCGCCTGCTATTGACAGTCCGAGCGGCAACGCCCTACCGTTGCGCCACGATTGGCCCCTGTGGCCGCTCGCGAGTTCCCCAGCCCCCCATTCGCCTCACTGGAGGATCCCCCGAATGCGCAAGTTCCTGTCAGCCGCAGTCGCTGCCGCGTTAGTCGTCAGCGCCTGCGCTGAGGCACCGTCGCCCACGGAAGTGGCCTCGGTCGCGTCGGCAACCGCGGACGCCCAAGGCCGCGCCAGCTACATCATCACGTTCCGCGATGGCGTCACTGACGTGCCCGGCCTGGCGCGCCAACTGACCGCCGCGAACGGCGGCGAACTGGGCTTCACGTATGAGCACGCCATCCGCGGGTTCTCGGCGCACTTGCCGGCGGACGCGCTCAGCGGGCTCGCGCGCCATCCGCAGGTGGCGAGCATCGAGGCCGACGGCGTGATGAGCATTGACGCGACGCAGTCGAACGCGACCTGGGGCCTCGACCGGGTGGACCAGCGCGACCTGCCGTTGAACGGGACCTACGTCTATAACGCCACCGGCTCCGGCGTCCGCTCGTACATCGTGGACACCGGGATCCGGGCCAGCCACGATGACTTCGGCGGCCGGGTGCTGGCGGGCTTCACGTCAATCAACGATGGACGAGGGACCGACGACTGCAACGGCCACGGCACGCACGTCGCCGGCACCGTAGGCGGCACCACGTGGGGCGTGGCGAAGAGCACCTCGCTCGTCCCGGTGCGCGTGCTCAACTGCCAGGGCTCGGGCACGACGAGCGGCGTGATCGCCGGCGTGGACTGGGTGGCGGCGAACGCGGTGAAGCCGGCCGCGGCCAATATGTCGCTCGGCGGCAGTCCGAGCTCGACGCTCGACAATGCCGTGACGAACGCGGTGAACTCTGGTGTGACCTTTGTGGTGGCGGCGGGGAACAGCAACGCCGACGCGTGCAACTACTCGCCGGCGCGGGCCGCCGCGGCGATCACCGTCGGCGCGACGACGAGCTCGGATGCGCGCGCCTCGTACTCGAACTTCGGCACCTGCCTCGATCTCTTTGCGCCGGGCAGCTCGATCACCTCGGCCTGGTACACCAGCAACACGGCAACCAACACGATCAGCGGCACCTCGATGGCGTCGCCGCACGTGGCCGGCGCCGCGGCGCTCTACCTCGAGGGCGCGCCGACGGCGAGCCCGGCGACGGTGACGAACGCAATCACGACGAACGCAACGGCGAACAAGGTGACGAGTGCCGGGTCGGGGTCCCCCAACCTGTTGCTCTACACGGCCAACTTCGGCGGCGGCGGTGGCGGGACCAACAACCCCCCGACCTCGTCGTTCACCTTCTCGTGCACCGACCTCTCCTGCTCGTTCAACGGGAGCGGCTCGAGCGATTCGGACGGCTCGATCACCGGCTACGCCTGGAACTTCGGCGACGGCACCACCGGCAGCGGCGCGACGATCAGCAAGACGTACGCGGCGGGCGGCACGTACACGGTGACGCTGACCGTGACGGACGACGACGGGGCGACGGGCAGCAGCTCACAGTCGGTCACCGTCAGCACGTCAGGCGGCGGCGGAATCACCCTCTCGGTCTCGATGAGCAAGGTTCGGGGCGTGAACACCGCGAACCTCTCGTGGAGCGGTGCCACGTCATCGGCGGATGTCTACCGCGACGGGGCGAAGATCGCGACGGTGAGCGGCACCACCTACGCGGACAACCTCGGGCGTGGCGGCGGCACGCGGACGTACAAGGTCTGCAACGCCGGCACGACCACCTGCTCGTCGGACGTGACGGTCACGTACTGACGGAGATCGGCAGGCCAGCGCGGTCCCGGGGGAATGCTTCCCCGGGACCGCGTTGCGTTCGGCCCCACCCTGTGAATTGGCGACGGGGTCGAGGGTTGCCCAAGGGCTTGATATGCCATAACTTGCAAGGCTCCCATCACCCAGTCCCCAGCCGGCGCACAAACGCCACGAAGGGGGGAAGACCAGTTTGTCGGAAGTCACCATCCACGAAGATGAGAACTTCGAGCGCGCGCTGAAGCGCTTCAAGAAGAAGTGCGAGAAGGCCGGGATCCTGTCGGATCTCCGCAAGCATCGGCACTACGAGAAGCCCAGCGAGAAGCGGAAGCGGAAGCTCAACGCGGCGCAGCGCAAGAATCGCCGGACCCGCACGCACTGATGTCGGGGCTGGCCGCGCAGCTGTTGGGCGAGCTGAACGTCGCTCGCAAGGCCCAGGCCAGGGACCAAGTGCTGTTGCTCGGCACCGTGCTGTCGGAGGTCAAGAACCGTGAGATCGAGCTCCGCCGCGCGCTGACCGACGACGACGTGGTCGAGGTCATCCGCAAGGCGATCAAGCGGAGGCGGGAATCGGTGGAACTGTACGAGAAGGCCGGGCGCCAGGAACTGGCGGCGGTCGAGCGCCGGGAAGCAGAGGCCCTTCAGGTCTACCTCCCGGCGGCACCCTCCGACGATGAGGTCCGCGCCGCCGTGCGCGCGGCGGTCGCCGGCGGCGCCAGCCAGATCGGCGCCGTGATGGGGAAGGTGATGCCGCTCTTCAAGGGTCGGCTCGACGGCAGCGTGATCAATCGCATCGCGCGCGAGGAGCTCGGGACCCCGACGTGACGTCGCAGCGTTTTTTGCACGCCCTCGAGGTCCTCGAGTTCGCGCGACTGCTCGACCACGTCGCCGGACACGCCGGAAGCACACCGGGCGCAGCGCGCATTCGCGTGCTGCGCCCGTTGGCCGTCTGGGGGTCGCCCGCGGAGCGGAGCGACGCGCTCGCGGCGCTCCACGCCGAGCACGCGCGCGTGACGGCGATGCGCACGCTGGTGGAGGCCGAGGCGGGTTGGCGCTCCGAGGCGATTCCCGAGCTGGGCGACGCCTTTGCCCGCCTCAAGGTGCTCGGCGCGGCGTGGACGGGCAAGGAACTGCGCAGCGCGATCGTCCTCCTCGTCTCGTCACGCCGCACGCAGGCAGCGCTGCGCGACGAGGCCCGCCCCGCGATGGCGCGCGCGCCGCTCGCCGCGCTCGCCGACCGCCTGGTGTCGCGCCCGGAGGTCGAACAGCGGCTCGACCGCGTGGTGAACGACGAGGGCGAGTTGCGCGACGACGCCTCGCCGGCGCTGCGACGGCTCCGCAAGGAACTCCGCGGCGCCGAGGGCGAGCTCGTGAAGCTCCTCGACCGCGTGATGGCCAAGCTCGACGCGAATCACCGGGTGGACGACGCGTCGGTGACGCTCCGGAACGGCCGCTACGTCATCCCCGTGCGGCGCGAGGGCCGCGCCGCCCTCGGCGGGATCGTCCACGACACGTCGCAGTCGGGGCAGACGCTGTTCGTCGAGCCGCCGGCGGCCGTGGAGGCGGGGAACCGCATTCGCGAGCTGGAAGCCGAGGAGATGGTCGAGTGCGAGCGGATCCTGCTCGAGGTCACGGACGTGTTGCGCCCCGACCGCGAGGCGCTGGCCGACGCGTGGGACGCGCTCGTCGACCTGGACTCGCTCTACGGCCGCGCGCGTTACGCGCGCGCTGCCGGCTGCGCCGCCGCCACGCTCGTGGCCGCGCGCGACGGCTTCCACGTGCGCGAGGGCCGGCACCCGTTGCTCCTTGCCCAGGGCGTGGCGGTGGTGCCGTTTGCCCTTGAGATGTCGGCGGCCGAACGGACGCTCCTCGTCTCGGGGCCCAACACCGGCGGCAAGACGGTGCTGCTCAAGGCGCTGGCGCTGATTGCGCTGATGGCGCAGAGCGGGATCCCGGCGCCGGTGGGGCCGGAGAGCACGCTGCCCTGCTTCGACGACGTCTTTGCCGACATCGGCGACGAGCAGAGTCTCGAGGCCTCGCTCTCGACCTTCTCGGCGCACCTCAGGCACCTCACCGAGATCATCGAGCGCGCGTCGAGCGATGCGCTGGTGCTGATTGACGAACTCGGCTCGGGCACCGACCCGATGGAAGGCGCGGCACTCGGGGGGGCGATCCTCGAGGCGCTCACCGCGCGCGGCACGACGACGATCGCGACCACGCACCTCGGCGCGCTCAAGGAACTGGCCGGCGAGACGCGCGGCGTGGTCAACGCGTCGCTGCAGTTCGACGCCGAGGCGCTCGCCCCGACCTACCGCCTGGTGAAGGGCATTCCGGGGCGGTCGTACGGACTGGCGATCGCACGGCGCCTGCGGATGTCGGACGCCGTGCTCGCGCGGGCGGAGGAGCGGGTGCCGCGGATGGAGCGCGACCTGGGCGCGCTGCTGGCCGACGTCGAGGCGCGGGCGGCGGCGCTGGCGGAGCGCGAGCGGGAGGTGGCGGCGGAGCGCGAGGCGTCGGCGTCGCGCGCCGACGCGCTCGCGGAGCGGGAGCGTGCTGTGCAGGAGCGGGAGCGCACGGTGGAACGGGGCGCGCGGGCCGACGCGCGGCGCTATCTCCTCGAGGCGCGGCAGGAGGTGGAGCGGACGATCCGCGAGCTGAAGGCGGCTGGGGCGGATGCAATCGAGGGGTCGGCCGCCGAGGCGCGGCGGGCCCTCGAGCAGCGGGCGGCCGATGAGCGTGCCGCGCTGGAGGCGCTCGACGCGGTGGAGGCGGCGTCGCGCGAGGGGTGGGTGCTCTCGCCAACCGACGCCCTGGGCGCGCCGCTCGCGATCGGCGACGCGGTGGAGGTCGCGACCCTCGGCGGCAAGACCGGCCGGCTCGTGGAGCGCCGTGGCGACGACGCGGTGGTGGCGGTCGGCTCGCTCAAGCTCACCGTGCCGGTGGCGACGTTGCGCCGGGTCTCGCCGCGGCAGCTGCGTGCGGAGCGCGGCACGCCGGTGGGGCGCGGCGACTCGCCGGCGCCACTCGCGCTCGTCAGCGGCGCCCTTCCGGACGTGTCGGCCCGCACGGAAGTGGACGTGCGCGGCCTCCGTGTGCACGAGGTGGACGAGGCCATCGTCGCCGCGCTCGACGATGCCGTGCGCGCCGACCTTGGCGGGTTGCGGATCATCCACGGCAAGGGCACGGGGGCGCTCCGCGACCGCGTCAGCGAGCTGCTCCGGCGCGACCGCCGCGTGAAGGGCTTCCGGCTCGGCGCCTGGAACGAAGGGGGCGCCGGCGTGACGATGGTGGAACTCGCGTGATCCCCGACGAGATTGTCGAGCAGGTCGCGCAGCAGGCCGACATCGTCGCCATCATCGGCGAGCACGTGAAGCTCAAGAAGGTGGGCGCGGTGTGGCGTGGGCCCTGTCCGTTCCATCAGGGGACGAACGCGAACTTCTCGGTGATGCCGCGCGGCGGCTACACCTGCTTCGTCTGCGGCGAGAAGGGGTCGGTCTTCACGTTCGTCCAGAAGCGGCTCGGGATGAGCTTCGCCGAGGCGGTGAAGTACGTCGGCGAGAAGGCAGGGGTGGAGGTGAAGGAGGTGGACCGCCGCCGCGAGGGTCCCGACCCGCGCGAGCCGCTCTGGGAGTTGCAGGCGACAGTGGCCGAGTTCTTCCAGCGGACGCTCTGGGACACGCCGGCCGGCGCGCCGGCGCGCGACTATCTCGCCGAGCGCGCAGTCGGCCGGCCGACGGCCGAGCGGTTCGGGATCGGCTTCGCGCCGCGCGACCCCGGCGCGATGCGCGCGCACCTCAACGGCCTCGGCCTGGACGACGCGCGGTTGCTCGCGGCGGGCCTGCTCGTGCAGCGCGAGGACGCCGACGAGTTGCGGCCGCGGTTCCGCGACCGGTTGATCTTCCCGATCGTGGACCAGGGCGGGCACACCGTGGGGTTCGGCGGGCGACTGCTCGGGCCGGGCGAACCGAAGTATCTCAACTCGGCCGAATCGGAGATCTTCTCCAAGGGGCGCCTGCTGTACAACCTCTCGAGCGCGCGCCACCCCATCCGGCGCGAGGAACGGGCGCTGGTCGTCGAGGGGTACTTCGACGCCCTGCGGCTCGTGGACGCGGGGATCGAGCACGTGGTGGCGCCGATGGGAACCGCGCTGACCGACGCTCAGGCAGAGTTGCTGACGCGCTTCACCAAGCAGGTGGTGTTGCTCTACGACTCCGACGCGGCGGGCCAGAAGGCGACCTTCCGCGCCGCCGACGTCCTGTTGGCAAAGGGGCTGGAAGTCCGCGTCGTCACGCTCCCCGAGGGCGAGGACCCCGACACGTTCACGCGGACGCAGGGGCGCGCGGCGGTGGAGCAGCTGGTGGGGCAGGCGATGGACGTGTTCGACCGGAAGGTGCAGCTGCTCGAGCGCGCGGGGTGGTTTGCCGACCTGCAGCACAAGCGACGCGCGCTCGACCGGCTGCTGCCGACGATCCGCGCGGCGAGCGACCCGATCACGCGGGACCTGTATCTCGCGCGCGCCGCCGACGCGGCGGGGATCGCGCGCGAGGTGTTGCTGCAGGAGCTCCACGCGATGCGGCGCACGCCGCGCTCGGGCACACGCGCGGCGACGCCGGCGGCCGCGGCGGCGGAGGTGGCGGTGGGGTCTCCCGCAGGGCGCGACGCCGCCGCGGGGATGAGCGGTCCCTACCGATCGCGCGTAGAGCAGGGGAATGCAGAGCAAACGCTGATCCGGGTGCTGTTGACGCAGCCCATCTGGCAGGACCAGATCTTCGAGGAACTCGGCAAGATCGAGGCCGACGAACTTCCCGGGGAGAGCGCCGCCGCCGAGGCCTTCGAGGATGATGCGACCGGCGTACTGCGCGACGAGGTGTTCCGGGCGATCTACGAGGCGATCCAGCGCCACGGCGCGGACGCGTCCCCCGAGGTGATGGCGGAGGGTCTCGACCCGATTGCCGTCCGCGTGTACGAGGAGCTACGCGGCGAGAAGGACGCCGTGGTGGACGCCCGCAAGAGCATCGCCGACGCCGTGCGGCAACTGCGCGGCCGCTCGCTCGACGCGACGATCGGCACGCTGCAGTCCATTCTCCCGCTGGCCGAGCCGGACGAGAAGGACCGGATCAACGTCCGGATCAAGCACCTGACGGATGAAAAACGCTCGCTCGGTGTCCAACACTGGGGGAGTGTGCGGAAACGACGCTAGCTGCGCGGCAACGATGCGCCGGCGGTCGCCGTGCCGTTCACCTTTTCCCTTTCTCCTTTCTCCTTTCCACTTGTATCCAATGTCTGAGATCACCGCACTTCTTGCCCTCCAGGACGACGACCTCGCGATCCACGAGATCGAAGCCAAGCTCGCGCAGCTCGCCCCGCGCATCGCCGAACTCGACGCGCGCAAGCAGCGGATCGAGGCAACGATCGGCCGGCAGGGCGCGCTCGTGGAGGCCGAGGAGAAGAAGCAGGCCTTTCTCCGCGACAAGATTGCCGAGCATCGGGGGCTGATTGAGCGCAACCAGGCGCAGCTCGACGCCGTGAAGACGATGCGCCAGGCGACGGCGGCGGCATCGCAGATGGAGCAGGCCAAGAAGATCGTGGCCGGGGAGGAGAGCGACCTGCTGGCGCTCAACCGGCGACTGGAGGAGCTGCGCGGCGTGCTGAACGGGGCCAAGGCGGAACTCGCGGCGTGCGAGGAGGAGCAGGCGACGGCGCGGACCGAGGTGGCGGCCGAACGCGCGGCGCTGGAGGCCGACCTCGCGGCGGCGATGGCAAAGCGGAAGGCGTCGGCGGCGGCGGTGCCCGACGCGCTGCGAACGCGCTACGACCGGATCCGCAACAAGAAGCGTGTGCACGTGGTGGTCGCGCTCAACTCGCTCTCCTGCGGCGCCTGCGACACCGCGATCCCGATGCAACGGAGGCACTTGATGCTCTCCGGCACGACGATCGAGCTCTGTGAGGTCTGTGGCGTCCTGATGTACCACGCGGTGTGAGCGGTTTCCGATCGCGCGCCCCGGCGCGCTGGCTACCGGCGCCGGCGGTCCCGCCGGAGGTCGCGCGCTCGCTCGAGGCGGCGTCGCGCGCCAAGGCGGACCTCGCGAGCCGAGCGGCCGCGCCCAGCGCCTTTTTCCGGCTGCTCGCGGCGCGCGGCGTGCGCGACGTCGAGGAGGCCGAGCGCTTCTTCCGCACGGCGCTCGACCGCCTGGAGCCGCCGGAGGCGATGGCCGACCTGCCGCGCGCCGCGGAGCGCCTCGCGGCGGCGGTCCGGCACGGCGAACGGATCCTCGTGCACGGCGATTACGACGTGGACGGCATCTGCTCCACGGCGCTGATGACGCGCGTCCTCCGCGCGCAGGGTGGCGACGTGGTGCCGTTCATCCCCGACCGGCTGCGCGACGGCTACGACCTTGGCGCGGCGGGGGTGGAGGCGGCGCGCGCGTCGGGCGCACGGGTGGTGCTCACCTGCGATTGCGGTACGACGGCGGTCGCGCCGGCGGCGGCGCTCGCGGCGATGGGCGTGGACCTGATCATCAGCGACCATCACCGGCCGGGCGCGGCGCTCCCGGTGGCCTTTGCCGTGGTGAACCCGCAGTGCGAATCTCGCGAGGGGCGCGACCGCCACCTCGCGGCGGTCGGCGTCGCCTGGAAGCTCGCGCTGGCCGTGACCCGCGCGCTCGGCGGCGACGAGAAGATCGTGCTGGCGGAACTTCCGCTCGTCGCGCTCGCCACGGTGGCCGACGTCGCGCCGCTCACCGGCGACAACCGGATCCTCGTGACGGAGGGGTTGCGGCGGATGGGCGAGGCGCCGAGCGCCGGCCTGCGGGCGCTGATCCGCGCGTCGCGCACGGACGAGAAGCGGCTCACCGCGGGCCGGCTCGGATACACCCTGGCGCCGCGCCTCAACGCGCTCGGTCGGCTCGGCTCGGCGCTCCGCGGTGTGGAGTTGCTGCTCGCCGACGACGCGGCGACGGCCAACGCGATCGCCCGTGAGTGCGAGGAACTGAACGAGCGACGCCAGGTGATGGACCGGAAAATCCTCGACGAGGCCCGCCGCGCCGTGGAGGCACTGGACCTCGACGCGACGTACGGGATCGTGCTCCACTCGCCGGCGTGGCACGCCGGCGTGATTGGCATCGTCGCGTCGCGGGTCGTCGAGCTGACCAACCGCCCGACGATGCTGATTGCGGTGAACGATGGGGTCGGGAAGGGGTCGGGACGGTCCATCCCGAAGTTCGACCTGCACGCGGCGCTCGGGGGCTGCGCCGACCTGTTGACCAAGCACGGCGGGCACCGTGCGGCGGCGGGGCTGACGATTGACGTGGCGCAGATCCCGGCGTTCGGCGAGCGCTTCAACCGGATCGCCAGCGAGCGGCTGACGCCGGACGACCTCGTGCCGGAGTTGCGGACCGACCTCGAGCTGCCGATTGACGAGGCCGACGAGGCGTTCGAACGGGCGCTGCGGCATCTCGAGCCGTTCGGCGTGGGGAATCCGGGCCCGGTGCTCGTGTCGCGCGGGGTGAGTCTCGCCGGCGGCGCGCGGCGGGTCGGGCCGGAGGGATTGAAGGTCCGGCTGGTGACGGCGGGCGGGACGCTCGAGGCCGTCGGGTGGTCGCTGGCGCCGCGGGCCGCCGAACTGGCCGGCGAGCGTCGGTTCGACATCGCCTACAAGCTGGAGATGAACGAGTACCAGGGTAAGCGGACCCTTCAGGCGACGCTGCTCGACGTGCGGCCGACCGATGCCTGAGGTGCGGATTGTCGCCGGCGAGTGGCGGGGCCGCCGGATTGCCGTGCCGGCCGGCGCGGTGCGTCCGACCGCGGACCGGGTGCGCGAGGCGTGGCTGAGCATCGTCCGGCCGGCGCTCGACGGGGCGCGGGTGGTGGACCTCTGTGCGGGGACGGGCGCGCTCGGGCTCGAGGCGCTCTCCCGCGGCGCGGCGCATTGTGACTTCGTGGAACAGTCGCCGACGGTGCTCCGGACGCTGGAGGCAAACCTGGCGACGCTTGGCGCCGGGGCGCGGGCGGCCGTGCACCGTCGCGATGCGCTCGGCTTCGTCGGGGAGCGGGCGCCGGAGGGGGCCGACGCCCCGTGGGACGTGGCCTTTGCCGACCCGCCCTACCGGGAGGGGGTGGCGCTGGCGCTGGCCGAGCGCTGGCTCCGCGCGCCGTTCGCGACGATCTTTGGCGTGGAGCACGAGACCGCCCTCACGCTACCCGCACCGGCCGCCGGCGGCACCGCGACCGCCGAGCGGCGCGCCTACGGCGACACGACGTTGACCTTTTACCGCCTGCCCACCTGACGATGCCGAAGGCTGCGCTGTACGCGGGGAGTTTCGACCCCATCACGAACGGGCACACCGACCTCATCCGCCGCTCGCTCCAGTTCGTGGACCGGCTGGTCGTCGGCGTCGCCATCAACGTCTCGAAGCGACCGCTCTTCAGCGAGGAGGAGCGCGTGGCGCTGATCCGGGCGGCGCTCGACAACGACCCGCGGGTGGAGGTGCGCGCCTTTCGCGGACTGATGGTCAAGTTCGCGCAGGAGGTGGGGGTGAAGGTGGTCCTCCGCGGGCTGCGCGCGGTGGCCGACTTCGAGTACGAGTACCAGATGGCGTTGATGAATCGGCACCTCGCGCCGTCGCTGGAGACGATGTTCATGGTGCCCTCGCTCGAGGTGAGCTACCTGAGCGCGTCGCTGGTGCGGGAGGTGGCGCGGTTCGGCGGCGACATTGACGCGCTGGTCCATCCGAGCGTGGCGGCGGCGTTGCGCGCCAAGTTCCCGCCTGCATCTTTCCCTGAAGGACGAACGCACCCCGGCCCGAGCAAGCAGAAATGAGCCTCACTGTCTCGCACCAGCGCGAAGTCGTCGTCATCGAGATCGAAGGACAACTCATCGTCAGCAACCGGCAGGAGCTCAAGCAGCGGGTGCTCGACGAGGCCGAGGCGGGGGCGCGGAAGATCCTCGTGGACTTCGGGAAGACCGGCTACATAGACAGCTCCGGCCTCGGCGTGCTCGTCTCGCTGGCCAAGCGGCTGCGCGAGCTGGGCGGCGACCTCCGGCTCGCCAACCTGAACGACGACCTGCAGACGCTCTTCGAGCTGACGAAGCTCGACACCCTGTTCCAGATTGCCGACACCCGCGAGCGCGCCCTCGAGACGTTCTAAATGGCCGCGCCCGGCGTCCTCGACCTCCGCATCCCGAGCGACGTCCAGCACATCGAGGGGATCGTCGCGCAGGTGGTCCGTCGCTGCGCCGAGCACCGGTTTGCCGGCCGGCAGCTGACGCTGAACGTCCCCGTGGCGCTCACCGAGGCGCTGAGCAACGCGATCCTCCGCGGCAATGGCGAGGGCGGCGGCAAGGAAGTGCGGATCCGCGCCGAGTTCGTGGACGGCCAGGTGGTCCTCGAGGTGGAGGACGAGGGCGGGGGGTTCGACCTCGCGGAATGCACGAGTGATCCAACGACCGCCGAGAATCTCGAGCGCGAGGACGGGCGCGGGCTCTACCTGATGCAGGCGCTGATGGACCGGGTGGAGCGGTTCCGCGGCTCGGGGAACGTGGTGCGGCTCACGCTGATCCGCCGGTGAGCGCCCTCGCGTGAGCGACCTCGCGCGGGTCCTCGGCGCCTTCACCGACGGCTACGGCTGCGGCGCGGTGCTCTGGACGCAGGCGGCCGCCGGCGCGCCGCTCGAGGTGGCGGCGACGTCGGGCGGCGACATCACGCCGCCCGAGCAGTTCGGGCGCATCGAGGGGAGCGAGCCGACCGTTCGCGAGACGGCGCTCGGCCGGCAGCTGGTGATGCGCGTGCCGGGCCGCACGCGCGCCTGGCTCGGCCTCGGGCCGGTGGCCGACGACGATGCGTCGCCGCGCCGCTGGATGGGCGTGCTCGTCCCGATGCTCTCCCAGATGCTGCAGAGCCAGTGGGAGACGAGCCACGCTGCCGACGAGCTGCTGGAGCGTTACGAGGAGATCAACCTCCTCTACTCGATCAGCGAGATCCTCGGGCGGACGGTGACGCTGGAGGACGCGGCGCGGACGATCCTGCGCGAGGTGTCCGACACCGTCGGTGCGGATTACGGCGCGCTCCTCGTGCACGACGCCGGCGCCGGCCTGCTGCGGCCGGTGACGACGCTCCGCAGCGCCGGGGCGAGCGAGCCGGTGCCGATCCCGATTGACGACCCGGTGAGCGTATCGGCGCGCGTGTTCCGTACGCGCCACGCGCTGCTGGTGAACGCGGGCGTGCTGGAGAGCGAGTTCGAGGCGTCGTTCCGCAGCGGCGCGATGCTTTCGGTACCGATCGTCTGGACGACGCCCGAGGGCGGGATCCCGCTCGGCGTGGTGAGTCTCTCCGGGCGGCGTAGCGGCGAGGGGTTCAGCGCGGGGGACGAGAAGCTCGTCGCCGCGGTGGGGTCGCAGATCGGCACGGCCATCCAGAACGCCCGCCTGGTGCGGGCGAGCATTGACCAGGAGCGGCTGGCCTCGGAGATGCGGCTCGCCCACGACCTCCAGATGAAGCTCCTCCCGTCGGGCGGGGTGGTGGCGCCGGAGGCGCTCTGCGCGGTGCGCGTGGAGCCGGCGGAGGGCGTGGGGGGCGACTTCTATAATCTTTTCCGACTCGGCGGCGGCCGCACCGGCGTGTTGGTGGGCGATGTGTCGAGCCACGGGTATCGCGCCGCGCTGATCATGGCGCTCGTGATGAGCGCGACGGCGATCCACTCGCAGACGACCGCCGACCCGGCGGAGATGATGGCGGCGCTCCTCGCGACCCTCGAGGAGGAACTGCGCGAGACGGAGATGTACCTGTCCCTCTGCTACGCGGTGGTGGACCGCGAGGCGCGGACGGTGCGGTGGACGAATACCGGCCATCCGCACGCGTTCGTGTTCGGCAAGGACGGGGCGATGGCGCGGCTCGACGCGACGGATCCGCCGCTCGGCCTCGGGCCCGACGAGTTCCACGTGCAGTCGCGCGCCTGGGATCCGGCGGGGGACCTGCTCGTCCTCTTCACCGACGGCGTGAGCGACGCCCGGAACGCGCGCGGCAAGGCGCTCGGGGAGGCCGCCGTGCTCGAGGTGCTCAAGGCGCGCCGCAAGGAAGTGCCGTCGCGGATCGTGGACGGGGTCTTCGCCTTGGTCGAGGGACATATGGGGCGCACGCCGGCGCACGACGATCAAGCGGTGGTGGTGCTGAGGAACTCGTGAGCGAGCCCCGGCCGGCCGCGCACGCGCGGCCGCGGAAGCGGCTCGGCCAGCACTTCCTGACCGACCCTGGGCTGCTCGGCCGCATCGCCGACACGCTGGCCGCCACGCCGGCCGACACGGTGATCGAGATCGGGCCGGGCCGCGGCGCGCTAACGGAGCAACTCCTCAAGCGCGCCGGCCGGGTGATTGCCATTGAAGTGGACCGCGACCTTGCGCCGCTGCTCGCCGAGCGCTGGAAGGACGAGCCGCGTCTCCAGGTGGTGGAGGGGGACGTGCTCGAGCAGGACCTCGGTGCACTCGCGGGCGGGCCGTACCTGCTGGCGGGCAACGTCCCGTACAACATCACGACCCCAATCCTCTTCCACGCGATGCGCCGGCCGCGGCCCGAGCGCGCGGTGTACCTCGTGCAGCGCGAGGTGGCGGAGCGGATCGTCGCGCCGCCGGGCAGCGAGGCGTACGGCGCGCTCTCGGTGAACGTGCAGGCGCTGGCCGACGCGACCATTCTCTTTGGGGTGTCGGCCAAGGCGTTCACGCCGCCGCCGAAGGTCGAGTCGGCGGTGCTGCGGGTCGTGCCGCGCGCGGCGCCGATGATGGCACCGGAGGAGGAGGAGCCGTTCCGGCTGCTCGTTCAGGCCGCGTTTGGGTTACGCCGGAAGCAGATGCGGCGCGTGTTGCGGACGGTCCGCGCGTGGGACGCCGTGGCGGCGGACAAGGCGCTGGCCGCGGCAGGGATTGAGCCGTCGGCGCGCCCCGAGACGCTCTCGCCCGCCGACTTCCTGCGCCTGCTCAGGGCGTGTTCGTCAGGGTGAAGGCCAGGATCTCAAGTTCGGTGGCCATATCCACCGTGCGTAGCGTGACGCTCCCGGGGACCGCCAGCGGGACGGGGGCGAAGTTGAGGATCGCCTTGATGCCGGCCTTGACGAGGCGATCGGCCATCGGCTGGGCGACCCCGACGGGCACGCAGAGCACGGCGATCCGCGGCTTGAGGCGGGCGATGTCGCGCTCGAGGTCGGAATCGGCGCGCACAGTGAGCCGGTCGAGCGGCGTGCCGACCTTTGCCGGATCGGCATCGTAGATGCCGACGACGGTGAATCCGCGCGCGGCGAATCCGCGGTGCTGCGCGAGTGCGGCACCGATCTTCCCGGCGCCGACGATGACGGTCGGCCAGGGGTGGTCGAGCCCGAGAATCTCGCGGATGGACTCGATCAGGGCCTTCACCGCGTAGCCCAGGCCGCGCTTGCCGAAGGAGCCAAAGAAGGAGAGGTCCTTCCGGACCTGGGCCGAGGTGGTGCCACCCAACCGGGCGAGTTCGCCCGACGAAACGGTGGCCTGGGCGCGCGCGTCGAACTCCTCCAGGAAGCGGAGGTAGAGCGAGAGCCGTCGGACGGTGGACTCGGCGATGTGCTTCACGGGCGAGGTGATCGTGGGCTTGTGAAATCCTTCACAAACTACCACGCTTCCCCGCGCCGCTCAATAGGGGCCGGTTACTTTCCTCCGATGCTCCTCCACACCCTCCCCTTCGTGGTCGTGGACGTCGAGACCACGGGGGGCAGCCCCTGGCGCGACGACCGCGTCACCGAAGTCGCGGCGGTGCACGTGGATGGCAATGCGGCGACCCTTGCCTTCCATTCGCTCGTGAACCCGGGGCGGCCGATCCCCTGGCAGATCACGCGGCTCACCGGGATTGACGATCGGATGGTGCGCGCCGCGCCGACCTTTCGTGACATCGCCGGCGAGTTTGCTGCGCACCTGGTGGGGCGCGTCTTCGTCGCCCACAATGCGCGGTTCGACTTCGGCTTCCTCGACGCCGAGTTCGCGCGCATTGCGCCGACGCCGCTGGCGTCCCTGATCGCCGAGCAACTCTGCACGGTGCGGCTCGCGCGCCGACTGCTCTCGCACCTGCCACGGCGGAACCTCGACGCCGTCGCCGATCACTACGGGGTGCAGATCGCCGACCGGCACCGCGCGAGCGGGGATGCCCTCGCCACCGCCGAGGTGCTGCAGGGGTTGCTGCGCGACGCGTCGTATCGCGGCGTGCATACCTGGGACGACCTCGCGGGCCTGCTGGCGGCGCGTACCTCGCGGGCCCGGCGGCGCACCGCGCTCCCGCGCGGGACCGACGGGGCGGACGGAGTCTGAGGGCGCGCTGCGCCGTGGCGTTCCCTTAACTTCCCTCCGATGACCGCGCCGACCCCTCTCCACGAATCGCGCCAGCTCGGGGCGTGGCGCATCCACGCCCTGCAGGCCGGCGGCCAGCGGCTCGACGGCGGGGCGATGTTCGGCGTCGTGCCGAAACCGCTCTGGGAGCGACGGATCCCCGCCGACGAGCGCAACCGGATCCCGCTCGGGATGCGCTGTCTCCTCATCGAGCATCCCGACGGGCTGGTGCTGGTGGACAGCGGGGCCGGCAACAAGGAGGACCAGAAGTTCCTCGACATCTACGGCATCGAGGCCGACGCGCCCGGGCATCCGACGATGCTCCACGCGGCGCTGGCGGCCGCCGGATTCACCGCCGGGGACGTGAAGGTCGTCATCAACACGCACCTGCACTTCGACCACGCCGGCGGCAATACGATGCGCGCCGCGGACGGCGAACTCGTGCCGACCTTTCCCAATGCGCGCTACCTCGTGCATCGCGGCGAGATGCACTACGCGACGCACACCAACGAGCGCACGGCGGCGAGCTACTTTCCCCGCAACTGGGACCTCCTGCGCGACAACGGCCAGTTGGCGCTCGTCGAGTCCAACCGGGAGCTCGTGCCGGGCATAAAGATGCGGCATACGCCGGGCCACACGCCGCACCACCAGAGCATCGTCGTCACGAGCGAGCGCGAGACGGCGGTCTTCCTCGGCGACGTCTGCCCGACGGCGGCGCACGTGCCGCTGGCCTGGATCATGGGCTACGACGTGGAGCCGCTGGTGACGCTGGAGTCCAAGCGCGCGCTCTGGCGGGAGGCCGAGGCGGGGAAGTGGCTGGTGGTGTTCGAGCACGACGCGACGACGGCGTGGGGGCGGATCGCGACGGGGGCCAAGGGGCCCGAGGTTCGAGCGCCGTAGCGGCGGCTCGCGCCTTGCGGACGTTGCTCGCCGCGGCGATCGGGTTCCTCGCGCTGGTGGTGGGCCGGGCGCTGCCAGCGCACACCGATGCGGAGGAGGCGGCGCGCGATGGCGCGAGGGGATTCGCTCGAGCGCGTGACCGAGATGGAGCGCCAGGCGGCGACTGCGGTGATCGCTCCGCTTCAGCGCATCGCCGTGCGGTTCGACGTCACCTATGCGGCCGGCGGCGCGGCGCTCGGTGCCGTGGCGGGAGGGCCGGGAGGCGCGGCCGTGCGCGCGGTGGTTGGCGTGATCGGCGGTGCGCTGGCCCGTCGCTGAGTGAGCCGCCGGCTTGGCCGCAGCCTGTGATCGTCGGCAACAGGCTTGCAACTACTACTTGGGAACCATAGATACCGTCTGTGCCTGTGAATCCGCAGGTACGAGAAAGCCCCCGGAGTGATGAGCACTCCGAGGGCCGTTCCCGGTGAGCGGATTGGCGTCCGTCCTCACCTCTACTCCACTCAGGTGGTCCACCCAAGCGAGGTGATATTCGCGTCGTATGGCCAACGGCGCAAGGGCTCCGGTTCCAGCTGCCCGGAGATCGCCCAGGAAGCTCAAGGTGCAGTATCACCTCAACTAAAGGATCATTCGCTATGGCGAAAACCTTTAAGATCGGCCGCGACGCGAAGACGGGAGAATTCATTCCCGTCAAGGAAGCGAAGCAGCGGCCCGGCTCGACGGTCGTCGAGACGATCAAGAAGAAGTAGGTCCAGTATGAGAATGGAGCTGGCTCTCGTGATGTGGGCCAGCTCCATTCGGTCTTGGCGCTATCTCGCCGCCTTCGCCGTCGACGAACGGTTCCGGTGCGACGCGCTTCTGTTCGCCGGCTTGCGTCCCGCCGGGCTCAGTGACTCGAGATAGTTGAGGAGCTCGCTCTCGAGCACCATCCAGTCGCGGCCGCGCTTCTCGGCCTTCAGGCGGCTGTGCGCGATCGCGTTCCGCAGCGTCGTGGGCTGACGCTTCGAGACCTTCACGGCTTCCTCGATCGTGAGCCAGGTGCCGGCGGGCGCGATCGTGGCGAGCGATCGCGGGTCGATCAACTGCGACGCCGCGAGGATCTCGATCGCCACGAGCTGCTCGCCGACGTAGTCGCCGCGGATGTTGCCGGCGAGGACGCGGGTCACGGGGCGCGCATCCTTCGCGCGGGTGAAGCGGATCGCGAGCGCGTCCGCCTGGGGGTCGTACTTCATGTGGGGCTGCATACTCTATCCGTCGTTGGGGTTTTGGTGCTGCACTGCTGCGGGTGGGGCGCTGGGGGAGCGGTCAGCGCTCCACCCAGTACACCGTGATGATTTTGATTCTGTCGGGATACTCCGCGTAGCAGATGCCTGCTTCCTGCCCTCGGATGTACGCCTCACGAATCCACTTCGACTCGTAGCCGGGCTCTGGGTCCGGCCGCCGCATCCCGATGGCCAGCAACCGGCGGACATCCGGCCGGGTGAGGCCACGCTCTTTCAACTGGTCGCTGGCGTGGTCGGTGTACGTCACCTGCTTGTGCGTCATCATCCTCTCTCGTCGTACGGTGAGCCTGCCCTGCGATACGATGTAATATAGTCGCTAGCAACCAAATGTCAAGAGGGCAAGAAAACGGCCCCGACGGGTGGCCGGGGCCGTTCTCCACGCGGGCGCGCAGGCGGGGCTAGATCAGCTGCAGGTCCCAGGGCCGCCCGATCTGGGCCTTGATGCTGTCGGGTGCAAACATCGGGCTGGTCTGCGAGAACTCCGCCGGGTCCGGCGCGCCGGCCGTGAGGCTCTTCCGCACGACGTGCAGCATCTGCAGCGCCTCATCGGCGGTGGCGCCGTAGCCGATCGCGCCGGGGACGTGCGGATCCTCGGCCACGAACTGGCGCTTGCCGTCCGGCGTGGGGGCCGGCACTTCGCGCACGCCGACCAGAATGATGGATGATCCCATCGTGACTGTCATCGAGATTGCTCCGAGGGAGGGAGACGAAGACGGACTGCCTGCACTACGTACCTCACGAGTTCCACGTTCACGTACTGGTGGTCGGTCCGCAGAAAGATCGGCACGCCACCGCCAGGAGGATTGTATCGCCGAAACGGGGGCTCAAGTTCCACGGGCCGGTACCCGGCCCGCAACAGTACCTGCTCGAGGGTCAGCCAATCCGTGCCTGCGGGGGAATAGTCCAGCTCGGCCAACAGCTCCGCAAGGGCGGCGGTCACCTCTTCGGACCGGCACTCGTGAGCTCAAGCAAGTCGAATCCGACGACCTTCTTCAGATCATCATTGATCCAGATGGCGAACTGGTACCCGCCGAGCGTCGGAAACTGGAGGCCGATCAGCGGCACAACCTGCGGGATTTTCGGTGTTGTGCCCCGTCGCACGGGCCCATCGACGCGAAACGTGGCGTCCGTCCCGCCGAGCTTTGCCCCGTCCGCACTCTGCAGTTCGATGCGCACCTTCAGTTTCTTCCCCAGCTCGGCGGAGTTCAGCTCAATCTGAAACACCAGGTACATCAACGGGTGCACCACCGGCACCTGGGCGCTCGCGATCTGATCGAACATGCCCATCACGCTGAGCTTGCCCTCCCTGGAAATGGTGGCGTAATCACATAGCTGGGCGAATGAGACGTTCATGTCGGGTCCTGGCGGATGGTGGTGGATGAAATCGCCGCCGGCGCCGCGTCGGCCTTGGCGCGCGCGGCCTTCCGCGACTGCCGGCGCACGAGCCGCTCGGCCGCGGTCGCGCGATCGCCCTCCACGAGCTCGCGCTTCAGCACCTCGCCAGTGAGGTGCGCGTGGAGCTCGACCTCGGTGACCTTCAGGCCCTTGGCCTGGAGCCGCAGCCGGCGCCGGAGATGGCCCAGCACCTTCGGCTCGAGCAGGAGCTGGGCCAGCACGTAGGGGCTCGTGGCCTCGCGCCGGGCGTGGTACTCCTCGATGGCCGTCAGCGACTGCGCCTCGCGGCTGATCAGGTACAGGTGCTGCAGCACCTGGCTGGGCGTGGCCTCGGGGTCGAGCAGGTCCACCTCGAACACGAGCTCGTTGTCCACGGGCTTCTCGAACTTCACCCGGTGCGCCTGCCACGTGACGCCGTTGGTGAGGATCACCCAGTCGCAGCCCTGGTTGGCCGCGTAGTCCACTGCCTGCTTGAGGTGGGTGTCGCGCAGCGCGGTCCCGATGGACTTCACCTCGATGAGGAAATGCAGCTTGCCGTCGATCTTGATGGCCAGGTCGCAGAACGTGGAGCGGATCATGAACTCGCTGGTCATCTCCGCGTACTTGTCGTAGCCCAGCACCTCGGCCAGGAAGTCGGTGAGGATGACGGTGGTGTCGGACTCGTTCACGTCGCGCGCGCGCGCCTCCGCGAGCACGCGCTCGAACTTCTTCAGCGCCGGCCGCGCGCGCGTCACGAATCGCTTGGAGATCTTCATGGAACGCGACGGCGGACGTCGATCGAGTCTACGGAAAATGTGAACGTGTACTCGTTCGTGACCCCCTCGATCTGTAAGGGCATCAGCACCGTGAGCTTCTTGCCGACGAGTACGTTTCGCATCTCCGTCTCGACGCGCGTCACCGTTGTGTCGTATGCCGCGCGCCTTCCGTCGTTAAAGAGCGGAGCCTCGTTCCAGCTGGAGTAGAAGGAGAGGCGACTGCAAGGTGTGATGAAGTCGGTAATCGTCACACCTTTTGGGATGACGGCGGGTGGCTTTTCGGCCCGACAGTCGGTGTACTTCCATCCGTTCATCATCACTGGGCTGACGGACCCCTCAGGCATTACCATCGCGGTTTCTGTCCAGAGAAGTCGGAGCGAATGGTCGGTCTTATTCCGCAGATCAAAGAGGATGTCGCTGTACCTCACCAGGAAGAGGATCTCAATCATCTGATCTTCGAATGAGTACTTCGTGACGCCTGAGTCACTGCGAGTGGAAATAACCTGCTCGCCATAGCGTTCGCGCGCGGCGGCGGGCCGCTCGACGGAACTCAGGCTCACCACCGGAACGAGATCGTGCGTGAAAGGAGGCAGGCAGGCGGCTGTCGCCAGTGCAACAAGAGCCAGCAGTGCTCTCATTTAGCAGCTCCGTGAAGTGCGGGCTGTGCCGCTGTTCGAGGAATCCGCGCCGCCTACCGCCGTGAGGAGGAACGCGAAGCGGATAAGCAGGCACAGCATGCGGCTTTTCGGTACAATCCGCAACTAGTTGATTGGGGTAGCGGGAGGTCCGCTGGCAAGCTTTGGCTGTTCAGCATGGGAAGGTCGAACGCGGAGCGAGCCGAGATTGCATGTGAGTGAATCCAGGGTACGGCTGGTCGCAACGCGCGATGACGAGCAGCTGGGTCTTCGTGCGGGCAATCTCCTCATGTGGGATTCGAGCGACTGGAACTGCCCAGCCATCGTCACGCGCGTGCCGGGACTCCGTGTTCCCGACGTGGTCCGTGCGCTCAACTCCGGCGCGCCGCAGTCCCTGCAGCTCAAGCTCGTCTCTTCGCCTTCGCCGGCTTTGGAGGAGATTGAGTCCGGCGGAGACCTCGAGCCACCTCCTCCACCTCTTCGACTGCATCGCCAGTCGGGGCAATCACGCGGCTACGGCCCTGCGACACGAGTCCGCTCGCCTCGGCGGCGCTGTCTGCCAATGCGGGCCCGCCGTTCGATCAGTTCAAGCACTGAGCGAGCGTAGCTCACCGCATTAGAGCCGTAGGCCTATCACGCTCGCTCACTGACTCGGCGCCTCCGCTGAGGGTCAAGTTCGGTAAGGCGCCGACGGAGTTCCGGACGGACTCGCGTCCGGTGCCAACCAGTTCGGAGCTTTCATACGCAACTGTCAACCACGCCGAGACTTGAGGCCAGTTCACCGAAGGGTGTAGTTGACGCACAAGCGCCCTCCGGGCCGCGTGTGCGTCATCCACACCCTCTCGCGCCTTGACCCAAGTGGTCGGGGCGCCTAGCTTTAGCGGACAATCCAGCAAGCGGGTGAGCGAGCGCTCACCCCACCCTCTGGCCTCGCGCGGTGTTTGGTGCCGCGCGTTGTGCTGCAGGAGTCCAAGGCAACCGATCCGCGCGGGCGTGTCCCGTGCGGTGTCGCGTCTGACGCGGGCTCCGAACGGGGTCCGCGTTTTTTCTTCCTTCCTCGACAGGAGCCGTCGTATCCAGGATACCACAAAGCCGCGAGGCCCCCGCATCAATCGGCAGATCCGCATCAGTCCCGTGCGGGTGATCGGCGCCGACGGAGCGCAGTTGGGGGTCCTGGAAGTGGATGCCGCGCTGAACCTCGCAGTGGAAGCTGGACTCGACCTCGTCGAGGTGGCCCCGTTGGCCCGGCCCCCGGTGGTCCGGATCATGGACTTCGGGAAGTACAAGTTCGAGCAGGCCAAGATGGCGCGGCAGGCGAAGAAGAAGCAGCACGTGATCCAGCTGAAGGAAGTGAAATACCGTCCCGGCATCGAGAAGCACGACTTCGACACGAAGACGAACCGCGCGCGCGGGTTCATCGAAGACGGCAACAAGGTGAAGGTGACGCTGATGTTCCGCGGCCGGCAGATCGCTCATCCTGAGCTCGGCGTGGCCGTGGTCGAACGGGTCGCTCAAGGGCTGGCGGACATCGCGAAGATCGAGACCGCCGCGAAGCTCGAAGGGAAGGCCCTCACCATGATCCTCACGCCGAAGTGAGAAGGGCGGACAGATGCCGAAGATGAAGACCCACAAGGGCGCCAAGAAGCGCTTCTCCATCACGGGGACGGGCAAGGTGCGTCGCCTGAAGGCGTACAAGAGCCACATCCTGACCAAGAAGACGTCGAAGCGGAAGCGCAACCTGCGCCGCCCGACGACCGTCGCGACCAACGGCGAGGCGCGGAATCTCAAGCGCCTGCTGCAGGCCTAAGGAGCCCGACCATGCCACGCGTCAAGTCGAACGTAGTGCGCCTCAAGCGCAAGAAGCAGGTGATGAAGGCGGCCAAGGGCGCCTTCGGCGGGCGGTCGAAGCTGTGGAAGGCGGCCAAGGAGACCGTGGAGCGTGGGTGGGTCTACGCGTACCGGGACCGCAAGGCCAAGAAGCGCGACTTCCGCAAACTCTGGATCATCCGCATCAACGCCGCCGCGCGGCTGAACGGGATGAGCTACAGCACGTTCATCAGCGGCGTGCAGGCGGCCGGGATCGAGGTGGACCGCAAGATCATGGCCGACCTGGCGGTGAAGGATCCCGAGGCGTTCACCGTCCTCGCCGAGAAGGCGCAGGGAGCGCTCAAGAAGGCGTAAGGTGTAAGGTGGAAGGTAAAAGGGCGGCGGGGTGCGGAGTTGTCCGCGGCCCGCCGCCTTTGTCTGTCGCCGGACACGCCGTTGCCGTTACCTTACACCGCCCACCTCACACCTCATCCCTGCAGTTCATTGTCCCTCAAGTCCTTCCTCGCCGACCTGGACGCGCTCACCGCGAGCGGCCCCGAGCGCATCGCCGCCGCCACGACGCTCGAGGAGTGGACCGCCGCGCGCAACGCGCTCGTGGGGCGACAGTCGGGCCGGCTGACCGAGATCATGGACGGCCTCGGCAAGCTCGCCAAGGAGGACCGGCGCGACGCCGGGAAGCGCGCCAATGCGGTGAAGGTCGCCCTCGAGGCGGCGCTCGAGGCGCGGCGTGTGGCGCTCACCTCGGCCGCCGCGACGGGCGGCCCGGCGCTCGACCTGACGATGCCGGCGCGCGACCAGTGGCAGGGCACGGTCCACCCGGTCTCGCTCGTCATCGACGAAGTCATCGCGATCTTCCGCGAACTCGGCTTCGCGGTGGCCCTCGGCCCGGAGGCCGAGCACGCCTGGTACAACTTCGGCGCGCTCAACTTCCCGGCCGACCACCCGGCGATGGACCTCCACGACACGCTCTTCCTCGGCGACGACCAGGTGCTCCGCACGCACACCTCGCCGGTGCAGGTGCGCACGCTGCAGCAGTATCCGCCGCCGGTGCGGATCCTCGCGCCGGGCAACGTCTATCGCCGCGACTTCTTCGATCCCTCGCACGCGCCGATGTTCGCGCAGATCGAGGGGCTCGTGGTGGACGAGGGGGTCACCTTCGCCGACCTCAAGGCGACGCTCTCCCATTTCGCGCGCCGCTACTTCGGCAGCGCCACGCGGACGCGGTTCCGTCCGTCGTACTTCCCCTTCACCGAGCCGAGCGCGGAGATGGATGTGTCGTGCGGCGTCTGCGGCGGGAGCGGCTGCGCGGTCTGCAAGCAGACCGGGTGGGTCGAGATCCTCGGCGCCGGCATGGTGCACCCGTCGGTGCTCGAGGCGGCGGGACTCGACGCCGAGCGGTACACCGGGTGGGCGTTCGGGATGGGGCCGGCGCGCACGGCGATCTCGCGGTACGGGATCCCCGACATCCGCATCCTCTACGACTCCGACGTGCGCTTCCTCGAGCAGTTCGGCCGATGAACCTCTCGCACGACTGGCTGGCGCGGCTCGTCCCGCACGGCCGCACGCCGGAGGCGATCCGCGACCTCCTCACCGCGCACGTCGCGACGGTCGAGGCGAGCGAACCGCTCCGCGCCGATCTCGCGCCGTTCGTCGTCGGCCGAGTGGTGGAGAGCGAGAAGATCCCGGACACCAAGCTCTCGTTCAACAAGGTGGACGACGGCAGCGGTACGCCGCTCGAGGTGGTCTGCGGCGCGCCGAATGTCGTGGTCGGCGCGGCGTACCCCTTCGCGCGCACGGGGACGGTGATGCCGGGCGGGATGACGATCGAGAAGCGGAAGATCCGCGGCTTCACGTCCAACGGGATGCTCTGTTCGGCGCTTGAGCTCGGGCTGGGCGAGGACCGCGACGGGATCCTCGAGCTGACGACCGACGCCGCGGCCGGCACGCCGCTGTTGCAGGTGCTGCCGCTCGGGGATGTGCGCCTCGTCCTCGACGTGTTGCCCAACCGCCCCGACCTGCTCTCGCACCTCGGGGTGGCGCGCGAGCTCTCGGCGCTGACCGGCGTGGCGCTGCAGGGGCCCTCGGAGCTGGCGGACCTGCCCGAGGTGCCGGCGCCCGCGGCCCAGGGCGCGAGCGAAGCGAGCGCAGGCGGAGTCTCGGTGCGCGTCGAGGATGCCGAGGGGTGTCCGCGCTATGCCGCCGCGGTGATCACCGGCGTGACGGTCTGTCCGAGTCCCCCGTGGCTCAAGGCGTGCATCGAGGCGGTGGGCGGCCGGTCCATCAACAACGTGGTGGACGCGACGAACTACGTGCTCCACGGATTCGGTCAGCCGGTGCACGCGTTTGACCGCGCCAAGCTCGGCGGCGCGGGGATCGTGGTGCGGCGCGCCCGCGCCGGCGAGACGCTCGTCACCCTCGACGGCGTGACGCGCACGCTGACGCCGGAGGTGCTGGTGATTGCCGACCGGGAGCGCGCCACGGCCATTGCCGGCGTGATGGGCGGCCGGGGGAGCGAGGTGACCGAGGCGACGACGGAGATCGTGCTGGAGGTGGCGACGTTCGCGCCGAAGCGCGTGCGCGCGGCGCGGCGCGCGCTCGCCCTACCGACTGACGCCAGCCATCGGTTCGAACGCGGGATAGACGATGCGATGGTGCTGGAGGCGCTTGCCGTCTGTGCGGCGCTCCTGGCGCACGTCAGCGGAGGCCACGTCGAGACGGTGCTTGCCGTCGGCGCGCCGCCGCCGCCGCGCCAGGCGGTGGCGCTCCGGCTGGCGCGCGTCTCCCAGCTGCTGGGCGATACGGTGCCGGGTGCCGAGGTCGTCAAGCTGCTCCGCTCGGTCGGCTTTGCCGTCGTCGAGGAGGGCGAGTCGCTCCGGGTGACGCCACCGTCGTGGCGCCACGACGTGTCGCGCGACGTGGACCTGATTGAGGAGGTCGCGCGGTTGCGCGGGTTCGACCGCCTCGGCGATGCGTTGCACGGCGCGCGACCCGGGACGGTGCCGGACCACCCGCTCTTCACCGCGTCGCTCCGCGCGCGCGATGCACTCGTCGCGGCGGGGCTGCACGAGGTGCGGCCATTGCCGTTCTCCGGCGGCGACGGGTCGGCGGCGCTGGTGCGCGTGCGCAACCCGCTGGCCGAGGACGAGCCGTACCTGCGCGCGTCCATTCTCGACACGCTGGCGCGGCGCGCCGAGTACAACCTGAGCCGGATGCAGGGCGATGTGCGGCTCTTCGAGGTGGGAAACGTGTTCGCGGTGCAGGCGGGTGGTCTGCCGCGCGAGGAAGTGCGCGCCGGACTCCTGGTGATGGGGCGTCGGCGGCCGCCGCACTTCACGGAGCCGCAGCCGCCGGCGTTCGACGCGTGGGATGCCAAGGCGCTGGCCGCACGGGTGGCCGCGGCGGGTCTGCCCGGCGCAATGATCTCGCTTGTTCCGGCAGGGGGCGCCGCCGGCGGCTCGGCATATGGCGGCGCCGAAGGCGCGCTCTGGCAGATCGAGGCGAACGGGAAGGTCGTCGGTGGCGTCAGGCGCATCGTGCTCGACGCGCCGGTCTGGGCGAGCCCCGCCTTTGGCGTGGAACTCACGCTCGGCGTGATCCCCAACGCGCCGGTCGCGCCGCCCGGCACGCACGCGCCCGACCGTGCGGAGGCACCGAAGGTGGAGGCCGATCGGCATCCGGAGCGTTTCCAGGCGCTCCCGACCACGCCGGCCGCCGAGTTCGACCTCGCGCTGCTCGTCCCGGAATCGCTCCCCGCCGCCGAGGTCGAGCGGGTGTTGCGCGCGGCGGGCGGCGAGACGCTCGAGCGCTGCGTGCTGTTCGACGAGTTCCGCGGCGCCGGCGTCGCCGCGGGGATGCGCTCGCTGGCCTGGCGATTGACCTTCCGGCATCCGGAGCGCACTCTACGCGAGAAGGAGATCGAGGGGCGCCGCTCCCAGCTCCTGAAGACCCTGGAGAATGACCTCGGTGTCAGACCCCGCACCGCCTGAGACGCCTGCCGGCCTCGCCTTTGGGGAGCTCGAGCTCCTCGTCCGCAACCTGGGCGAGGAACTCTCGGTGTTCCGCAAGCGCGCCCACGCCGCCGAGACGCGGTTGAAGGCACTCGGCGCGTCGCCGGCGGGCGATGCGTCGGCCGAGGAGCGGCTGGCCGCGCTGCAGGACGAGAACGCGCGGCTGCGCGAGCGGCTCTCGCAGGCCTCGGAACGCACCCGCACGATGATTGACCGGGTCCGGTTCCTGCGGCAACAACACGTCCTCGGAGGAGACACGTGACCGTGCATTCGACGCGCGTGCGGATCGTCGGCGAGGAGTACACGATCCGGTCCGAGACCCCGCCCGAGCACACGCGCGCGGTCGCCGAGCACGTGGACGCGGCAATCCGGAAGGTGCTCGAGAACCCGGCGATCACGGACCCGGGCAAGGCGGCAATCCTCGCCGCGATGAGCATCACCGACGAGCTTTTCGCCGAGCGGGCGCGGATGGGTGCGGTGGCCGAGCGGATGAAGGGGCTCTCCAGCGAGCTCCGGCGGTGGCTGCCGCCGGCCAAGCGGGGGTAGGGCGCCCTCCGCGCGTTGCCTTTTGCCTGGCGCACCCGTAGCTTGCCAAGTGAGTTGGTGCGAAGGCCCGTAGGTGCAAGCGCTCCCGGCAGTTAGCCCGTCCCCTCCCGCGCCCTTCGTCGGCGCCCGATCGGATGGTCAGCCGCTGGCGAGAAGCCGGTACCGGACGGACCGAGCGTACCTGACAATCCGTCCGCGGCGCCCGTCGGCCGCCTTGAGCATACGAGAGCCATTATGACCGTCCCGTGGTATGTCGCGATCGCGATCGGCGTTGCCTTTTTGGCCGCCTTTCCGATCGTTTTTGTTTTTGGCCGGCGCAGCGGCCGGGCCACCGAGAACGCCGAGCGCCGGGCCGCCGGAGAGGCCGCCGACCAACTGGCCAAGCGCATCGTCGGCGAAGCCGAGCGCGACGCCGACTCGGCCCGCAAGCAGGCGCTGCTGTCCGGGAAGGAAGAGTTGATGAAGGTGCGCGAGGCCTGGGAGCTCGAGGTCCGCAAGCGGCGCGAGGAGGTCGAGCGGGACGAGAAACGCGTGGTCGAGCGCGAGCAGCAGGTGGATCGGAAGTTCGAGATGGTGGACGGCAAGGACAAGGAGCTCAGCCGTCGGGCCAGCGAGTTCGGACGCCGCGAGAAGCAGCTGGAGGACCGTCAGGTCGAGCTCGATGGCCTGGTGGCGGAGGAGCGCCGCCGGCTGGAGCAGCTGGCCGGGCTCTCGGCCAGCGAGGCCAAGGCCGAGCTGATCCGCCGCCTCGAGGAGGAGGCGCAGGCCGACGCCGCCAACCTGATCCGCGAGATCCGCGAGACGGCCAAGCGCAACGCCGACCGCGAGTCGAAGAAGATTGTCGCGCTCGCGGTGCAGCGGATCGCCGCCGAGCACACGGCGGAGATCACCGCCAGCGCGGTCGCGCTGCCGAAGGACGATATGAAGGGCCGCATCATCGGCCGCGAGGGTCGCAACATCCGCGCGTTCGAGCTCGCCACCGGGGTGGACGTCATCATTGACGACACCCCGGACACCGTCGTGGTGTCGTGCTTCGACCCGGTGCGCCGCGAGGTGGCGCGGCTGGCGCTCGAGAAGCTCGTCGCCGACGGCCGCATCCACCCGGGGCGGATCGAGGAGGTCGTCGAGAAGTCGAAGAAGGAAGTCGAGGCGGGGATCATCGAGACGGGCGAGCAGGCGGCCTACGAGGTCGGCGTCCACGGCCTCCACGCCGAAGTCATCAAGCTGATCGGCCGGATGAAGTGGCGGACGAGCTATGGCCAGAACATCCTCGGCCATTCAAAGGAGGTCGCGTTCCTCGCCGGGATCATGGCGGCGGAACTCGGGCTCGACGTGGCGATGGCCAAGCGCGGCGCGCTGCTCCACGACATCGGCAAGGTGCTCACGCACGACCACGAGGGCACGCACGTCCAGCTCGGCGTCGAGGTGGCGACCAAGTACGGCGAGCACCCGCTGGTGGTGAACTGCATTGCCGCGCACCACGACGACGTGCCGCACGAGAGCGAGGTGTCGGTGCTCGTCCAGGCGGCCGACGCGATCTCCGGCTCGCGCCCCGGCGCGCGGCGCGAGGCGTTCGAGACCTATGTGAAGCGGCTCGAGGGGCTCGAGACGATCGCCGCGAGCTACAAGGGCGTGGACCGCGTCTTCGCCATCCAGGCGGGCCGCGAGGTGCGCGTGATCGTGAACCCCGACACGGTGGACGACAATCGCATGCAATCACTCACCGAGGAGATTGCGCGCCGGGTCGAGTCCGAGCTGCAGTATCCGGGCCAGATCAAGGTCGTGGCGATCCGCGAAAAGAGGGCCTCCGACATTGCCCGCTGAACGCATTGATGGCGTGGCCATCGCGGCCCGGGTGCACGAGCGGGTGGCCCGCGAGGCCGCCGAGCTCAAGGCCCGGGGCGTCACCCCGGGATTGACCGCCGTGCTCGTCGGCGACGATCCGGCGAGCGCGGTCTATGTGGCGAGCAAGGAACGGGCGTGCCGGGCCGCCGGGATGAATGGCGAGTCCATCCGTCTTCCCGCGGACACCTCCGAGACGGTGTTGCTCGACCTCATTGACCGACTGAATGCCGACCCGGCGGTGCACGGCATCCTCGTGCAGATGCCGTTGCCGAAACAGATTGACGCGCAAAAGGTGATCCGTCGGCTCGCGCCGTCCAAGGATGTGGACGGCTTCCATCCAATGAATGTCGGCAAGCTCTTCACGGGCGATGCCGATGGCTTTGCGCCCTGTACCCCCGCCGGCGTGCAGGTGATGCTCGCCGAGGCGGGCGTGGAGACGCGCGGGAAGCAGGCGGTCATTCTCGGGCGCAGCAACATCGTCGGCAAGCCAATGGCGGCGCTGCTGATCCAAAGTGGGCAGGGTGCCGACTGCACCGTGACGATCTGCCATTCGCGGACGCAGGACCTGGCCTCGCACACCCGTCGCGCGGACATCCTCATCGCGGCGATCGGCAAGCCGGAGATGGTCACCGCCGACATGGTGAAGCCGGGCGCGGTCGTGATTGACGTGGGGATCAACCGCGTGGAGGACGCGTCGGTGCCGAAGGGGTATCGCATCGTCGGTGACGTGCGCTTTGACGAGGTGAGCCGCGTGGCGTCGAAGATTTCGCCGGTACCGGGTGGGGTGGGGCGGATGACGATCGCGATGCTCCTCGCCAACACGGTGCGTGCGGCGCGGCTGACGCTCGAGGGCGCGGCGTCGGCGTGACGGTCCCCGGCGCCGTTGCCACCGATGCCATCACCGTCGCCCAGCTCACCAACGAGGCGAAGGCGGTGCTCGAGGGCGCCTTTCCCAAGCTGTGGGTGAAGGGCGAGGTCTCGGGCCTCAAGATCTATCCGAGCGGGCACTGGTACTTCACGCTCAAGGACGCCACCTCGCAGATCCAGTGTACGGTCTGGAAGAACAGCACGTTTCGCATCCCGGCCAAGCCGACGGAGGGGATGCAGGTGGTGGCCCTCGGCCAGCTGGGCGTGTGGGCGGCCAAGGGGCAGATGCAGTTCACGGTCACGGCAATCGAGGCCGAGGGCGAGGGGCTCTGGAAGAAGCAGTTTGACGAGACGCGGGCCGCGCTCGAGCGCGCCGGCCTGCTCGACCCGGCGCGCAAGCGGCGGCTGCCGCGGTTTCCGCGGACGGTGGCGGTGATCACGAGCACCGAGGGCGCGGCGCTCCAGGACATCAAGTCGGTGCTCCGGCGGCGGAACCCCGGGGTGCACATCGTGGTGATCCCGGCAGTGGTGCAGGGCGAGGGCGCGCCGGAGTCGCTGGGCGCCGCGCTTGCACGCCTCGACCGGTGGGTGCGCGGCGAGGCCGAGTGGGCCGGCCCCGCGCCCGAGGCGCCGGACGTGCTGATCATCGGCCGCGGCGGCGGGTCGCGCGAGGACCTCTGGGCGTTCAATCACGAGCTGGTGGCGCGGGCGATCGCCGCGTGCCCGGTGCCGACGATCTCGGCGGTCGGCCACGAGACCGACGTGACGATCGCCGATCTCGTGGCCGACGTGCGCGCGGCGACGCCGTCGGTCGCCGCCGAGACGGCGGTGCCGGTGCTCGACGACGTGCGGCTGCTCGTGGCCAAGCTCGGCGGCGTGATGGCGGACGGCCTGCAGGACCGGATTGCGGTCGGCGCGCGCGAACTCCAGCGCCGCGCCGAGGCCCTCTCGCAGCGCGCCCGCCGGGTCGTCGAACGCCGGCGCGCGCGTGCCGACCAGGTCGTCGCGCGGCTCGTGCAGCGCGCGCCGCAGTTGATCGAGCGCCGCCGCGCGCTGCTGCGGCAGTGGGCCGGCCGCATTGACGCGCTCTCGCCCCTTGCGGTGCTCGGCCGCGGCTTTGCCGTGGCCCGCGGGCTCGACGGCGCCGCCCTCGGCAGGCGCGGCGCCTTTGCGCCGGGCACGATCTTCGATCTCCTGTTGCAGGATGGCCGGGTCCGGGCCACCGCCGACTCGGTCCACACCGACGCCCCGCATTTGCGGAGGGACGTGCTCAAATGACATTCGAACAGACCCTGGCGCGCCTCGAGGAGATCGCCGCCGCCCTCGACCGCGACGACCTTCCGCTCGAGCAGGCGCTCACGCTCTTCGAGGAGGGGATCGTGCGGCTCCGCGAGGCGACGGCCGCGCTCAGTGACGCCGAGGGAAAGGTGAAGACGCTCCTCGAACAGGCGGGCGGCGTCTTCGAGGCCAAGGAGTGAGCGTGGCCGACCTCACGTCGGCCGATCTCTCGACCGACCGCGCCGCGGTGGCGCGGGCGCTCGAGACCCTCGCCGCGCGTTTCCTCGGCGATCGGCCCAGCCCAGTGGCCGACGCCATTCGCTACAGCCTGCAGGGCGAGGGCAAGCGCTTGCGGGCCATCCTCGTGATGGCCGCGTACCGGGCGGCCGGCGGCACGCAGGATGTCAGCCTGTTGGCGGCCGCGGTCGAGGTCGTGCACGCCTATTCGCTCGTCCACGACGACCTCCCGTGCATGGATGACGACGATATCCGGCGCGGCCGGCCGACGGTGCACCGGGTGTTTGGCGTGCCGGCGGCGACTGCGGCGGGGATGGCGATGGTCCCACTGGCCGCGCGCACGGCGGTCGAGGCCGCCGCCGAGCTCGGCCTCCCGGCCGCCGTGCAGGGGGAGATCGTCCGCACGCTGATGCGCGCCTCCGGCGCGACGGGGATGATCGGCGGCCAACTGCTCGACCTCGAGGGCGAGGGGCTTACGCTCGACCTCGCCCAGCTCGAACGGATCCATCGCCGCAAGACCGGTGCGCTGATCGAGGCGTCAATGCGGATCGGCGGCCTCGCCGCCGGCGCGCCGGAGCCGCTCCTTGCCGCCTTCGCGCGCTACGGCGCCGCCGTCGGCCTGGCCTTCCAGATTGCCGACGACGTGCTCGATGTCACCTCGACCACCGACGAGCTCGGCAAGACCGCCGGGAAGGACGCCCAGGTCCGGAAGAGCACGTATCCGGCGCTGCTCGGCGTCGCCGGCGCCACCGCGCGCGCCCGGGCGCTCGCCGAGGACGCGTGCGAGGCGCTCCGGGCACAGGGCGCCCTCACCGCCGACCTGGAGTCGCTCGCCCGTTTCATCGTCACTCGGCGCTCCTGAACACACTGGCGCCCGCTCCGTCCGCCGTACAACCTACCTTTGTCGCCCCTCGTCCCCATTCCGCCCCAATGAGTCTTCTCGATCGCGTGCAGGGCCCCGCCGACCTCCGGCGAATGTCCCCGGCCGAGCTCACCCAGCTCGCCGGGGAGTTGCGCGCATTTCTGATCGCGTCGTGCTCGGTGACCGGGGGACATATCGGCGCCGGGCTCGGCGTCGTCGAGCTGACGATCGCGCTCCACGCTGCCTTCGACACGCCCAACGACCGGCTCGTGTGGGATGTCGGGCATCAGGGCTACCCGCACAAGGTGCTCACCGGTCGCCGCGACCGGATGCACACGCTCCGGCAGGAAGGGGGCCTCTCGGGCTTCCTCAAGCGCAGCGAGAGTGAGTACGACACCTTTGGCGCCGGCCACGCCGCGACCTCGATCTCGGCGGCGCTCGGGATGGCCGCTGCCCGCGACATCAGGGGCGAGAGCTACAAGGTCGCCGCGGTCATCGGCGACGGCTCGCTCGGCTCGGGACTGGCCTACGAGGCGCTCAACAACGCCGGCGCGAGCGAGCGCGACTTCATCGTCATCCTCAACGACAACGAGATGAGCATCGCGCCCAACGTCGGCGCAATGCACAAGTACCTGACGTCGGTGCAGCGCAATCCGATCTACAATCGCCTCCGCTCGGCGATCGGCGACTGGATGGACCAGACGACCGGCGTGCTCAAGGATGCCGGCGCGCTGGTGCGCCGTTGGGAGGAGTCGGTGAAGGCGTTCCTCACGCCGGGCGTGCTGTTCGAGGAGCTCGGCTTCCGCTACTTCGGGCCGATTGACGGCCACGACATCAATCAGATGCTGGTGACGTTCAAGGCGGTGCGGGAGTTCAAGGGGCCGCGCCTCGTGCACGTGATCACGACGAAGGGCAAGGGGTTTCCCGCCGGCGACCACGGCGAGAAGTGGCACGCGCTCCCGGCCGGCCACGATCCGGCGACGGGCAAGCAGCGCACGAGCTCGTCGGCCAATCCCAACTACACCACCGTCTTCGGCAACGCGCTCGCCGAGCTGATGGTCGAGTTCCCGAACGTCGTCGCGATCACCGCGGCGATGCCGAGCGGGACGGGGACGGCCGTCGTCGCGAAGCAGCACCCCGAGCGCTTCTTCGACGTCGGGATCGCCGAGGGGCACGGCGTGACCTTCGCCGCCGGGATGGCGACGCAAGGCGTGAAACCGGTGGTCGCGATCTACTCGACCTTTCTCCAGCGCGCCTACGACGGGATCATCCACGACGTGGCGGTCCAGGGGCTCCCGGTCGTCTTCTGCCTCGACCGCGCGGGGCTGGTCGGCGAGGACGGGGAGACGCACGCCGGCCTCTATGACATCGCCTATATGCTGGCGGTGCCCGGGATGACGGTCACCGCGCCGAAGGACGGGACGGAACTGGTCGGCCTGCTGCGCTCGGGGATCGCACACACCGGCGGGCCGTTCTGCGTGCGCTATCCGCGCGACGTGGCGCCCGATGTCGTGCCGCCGGCAGCGGGCATTCCGGCCGTGCCGCACGCCAGTTGGGAAGTGCTCCGGAAGGGCGAGGAGGTGGCGATCCTCGCCGTCGGGACGATGGTCGGCGAGTCGCTCAAGGCCGCGGACACGCTGGCCGCCGAGGGACTCCCGGTGACAGTGGTGAACTGCCGCTACCTCAAGCCGCACGACGCCACGACGCTGACCGCGCTCCTCGCGACGCACCAGCAACTGCTGGTGGTCGAGGAAGGCACGGTGGTCAACGGCTTCGGCGCGCATCTGGCGGCGGTCGTCGGGACGATGGATCCCAGCGTGCGGGTCCACGCGCACGGCGCACCCGATCGGATCATCTACGCGGCGCCGCGCGCGCGTCAGCTGGCGCAATGCGGCCTCGACGCGGCGGGGATCGCTGAGCGGGTGCGCGCGTTGCACGAGAGCGGGGCGCTCGCGGGGTGACGATGCGCCTCGGCGTCGTCGGCCACGTGGACTACGAGGGACTCACCGACACCCTCGCGATCCTCGCGCGCGAAGCGCCGGCCAACGGATTCACGCTCGCCTACGAGGAGGAACTGGCGCGACACGCGGCCGGCGGCGCGCGGCTGGGCCGCCCCGACCAGATTGATGCGCTGATCACGCTCGGTGGCGACGGCACGTTGCTCCGCGGCGCGCGCTACCTCGGCGGCGCGCCGGTGCCGATCCTCGGCGTCAACCTCGGCAAGCTTGGCTTCCTGACATCCTGCGGCCACACCGAGTTTGCCGACGCCTTTGCCGCGTTCGTCCGCCGCGACTTCACCGTCGAGCGGCGGATGGTGCTCGAGGCGACCAGCCACGGCGCCGGCGGCGCGCTCGGCGTCCAGTCGCGCGCGCTGAATGACGTCGTCGTGCACAAGGGCGGCTACGCTCGCGTCCTGCGGATGCGCGTGTACGTGAACGACGAACTGATTGCCGACGTGGCGGCCGACGGGGTCGTCGTCTCGACCCCGACCGGGTCCACCGCCTATTCGCTCTCGGCGAGCGGCCCGATCGTCGTGCCGACGTTCGACTCGCTGATCGTGACGCCGGTGGCCGCCCATACGCTCGCCATCCGGCCGACGATCCTCCCCCCCGATGCCGTGGTGCGGATCGAGACCGAGGATACGCCCGACGAGGTGCTCGTGACGTCGGACGGCCAGGTCGGGACGACCCTCGCCGCAGGCCAGACGCTGACCGTGCGTCGGAGCCCGCACTCCGTGCACCTGGTGCGCTTCCCCGGCCACACCTTCTTCTCGCGCCTGCGCCACAAGCTCGGGTGGGGCGGGCCCTCGGCGCACGGGTTCTGACCGCGTGCTGACCGAACTGCGGATCCGCAACCTCGCGATCATTGACGCGGTGACGCTCCCGCTCGCGCCGGGGTTCAATGTGCTGTCCGGCGAGACGGGCGCCGGGAAGAGCATCATCGTCGGCGCGCTCGGCCTGTTGATCGGCGAACGCGCGTCGAGCGACCTCGTGCGCACCGGCGCCGACAAGGCCACGGTCGAGGGCGCGTTCGACCTCACGGCGCGGCCCGAGCTCCTCGCGATGCTCGACGCGCGCGGGGTCGAGTCGGACGGCACGGTGGTGCTCCGGCGCGAGGTGCCCGGCGCGGCTGGCGGTCGCGCACGGGCCTGGGTGAACGGCGCCCCGGTCACGGCCGGCATCCTCGCCGAGATCGGGCGCGCGCTGGTGAATGTCCACGGCCAGCACGAGGCGCAGACGCTCCTCGAGCCGGAGGCGCAGCGGGCGATCCTCGACGCCTTTGGCGAGGCGGAGTCCGCCGTCGCCGCGGTGGGGGAGGCGTGGCGCGCGGTGAGCGCCGCGCGCGCGGCGCGCGACGACCTGGTGGCGCGCCGCGACGCCGCGCAACAGCGCGCCGACTGGCTCCGGCACGTGGCCAAGGAGATTGACGAGGCCGCGGTGCGCGACGGCGAGGAGCAGCGGCTCGACGACGAGGCGCGCCGGCTCACGCACGCCGAGGAGTTGGGGGCGTTGATCGGCGAGATCGCCGGCGTCCTCGACCAGGGTGACGGGTCGGGGATGTCGTCGCTCGGCCACCTGCAGAAGCCCCTGGCGGCGCTGCAGCGGATTGACCCCGCCACGGCCCGGTTGCAGGAGCTCTACGACGCCGCGTGGTACGCGCTGGAGGAACTCGCGCGCGAGGCGCGGGCGTACGCCGACGGCGTCGAGCACGACCCGGCGCGACTCGACGAGGTGGAGCGGCGGCGCGACCTCCTGTTCCGCCTGCAGAAGAAGTACGGCGGGAGTCTCGAGGCAGTACGTCGCACGGGCGCCGAGGCGCGCGCCGAGCTGGACTTGATAGACACCTCCGTACTCGACCTGCGCGCGCTTGAGCTCCGCGTGCGCGAGGCGGAGGCGTCGCTAGGCCGCGCCGCCGGGGCGCTGACCGCCAAGCGCACGGCCGCCGCCGCCGCGCTCGGCAAGACGGTCGGGGCGCGCCTGCCCGACCTTGGGATGCCGGACGGACGCTTCATCGTGGACCTCAAGGCGCGCGACGCCATCGGGCCGACGGGCGCCGAGGAGGTCGAGTTTCGCGTGGCGCTCAATGTGGGGCACGAGGCGCGCGCCCTCGCGCGCGTCGCGTCGGGGGGCGAGCTGGCGCGCGTGATGCTCGCGCTCAAGACGATCCTCGCGCGACTCGACGGCGTGCCGACGCTGATCTTCGACGAGGTGGACGCCGGGATCGGCGGCCGCACCGGGCTGATGGTCGGCGACGCGATGCGCGACGTGGCGGACCACCACCAGGTCTTCGCGATCACGCATCTGCCGCAGATCGCCGCCCGCGCCCACCACCACATCGTGGTCGCCAAGGGCGCCAAGGGCGGGGTGACGACGTCCGACGTGCGGCTCGTGACGGACGAGGCGCGGGTGGATGAGATCGCGCGGATGCTGGGCGGCGACGCCGAGAGCGCGACGAGCCGTGAGCACGCGCGCGAGCTGCTGTCGGCGGGGGCGGCGGGGGCGGTGGGCGCGGCGGGCGCGGCGCCCGCCGCCGCTCCGGCCAAGCGCGCTCAGCGCCCGAAGAGGCGCGTGTAGACGCGGACCTGCACGCGGTCCTCGAAGCGCCGCGGGAGGATCCCGCCGCTGCTGGCGACCGATTCCTCGTGCGTAAAGGCAATCTCCATCGGCAGGCGCGCGCGACCGCGCGCAACAGCGGCGACGCTCGAATAGGCGAACGTCAAACCGATTCGCTGCTCGGTCCACGCACTACGGCTGTCGAGCGGCCCCGTGACGAGGAATTCCGAGTGGCCGTATCCATCCAGCGCGGCCACGTCGCTCATTGACGTGTCGTCGGCGTCTCGGTCCCGCGCCCGCCAGGTCGCTCCGAGGGCGAGATACTCGTTGAGCTGCCAGCGCGGGGCGACCTCGAGCTCGATCATCCGGCCCGGCGACACGGCCAGCAGCTGTTCGCGCCACGGTTCGAGCCATTCGACGTGCGCGGAGCTGGGCACGCGCACCGCGCGGGTGAACGGCGTCCCGCGGACCCAGCCGAGCGTGATGGACGTCCAGAGCCGATCGTTCACGACAACATCGGTGAATGAGCGCAGCACGAGCGCGTCGTGGCCCGGGCCGGTGCCGACGTCAATGAAGTTGTCCGGAACGTCCGGTACGCCGTTGCCGAAGCGATAGGTCGCGCCGAGCGTCTGCCGAAAGCCGATCCGTGCGGCGCCGTAGCGCATCGTGTCGCCAGCCGCAAACGTGTCGAACAGCTTGACCCGCAGGCCGACGTCCACGTCGCCGAGACTCGTCCGCGCGGTGCGGGTCATCGGCCGCGCGCCATACACCGTGGCCACCATCGCCTCCAACTGCTCGGCGCTGAGCGGCGTCTGGGCCGCCAGCGGCAGTCCCGTCGTCGGCGTGATGTCGGTGACGCCGTAGCGCGTGAAGTCTTCGCCGAACTGGGCGGCGCGCTGCCGCAACGCCACCTCGCCGGGCGAGCCGACCAGCGGCACGTAGGGGAGGCCGCCGGGGAGCCCCTGCGCGCCGTACGTCTGCGCGAGGAGCGTGGCGAACTGCGCCCCCGCCGCGATCAGCGCGTCCACCTGCGCCGCCTCGGCGAGGATCTCCGGGCACTCCGGCGCCGAGCCGGGATCGGCGATGCAATCGTCGCGACGCTGCGTCAGCGAGAGCGACGCCTGCGAGTAGGCGTCCACCGTCGTCCGATTCGACGCGGGGACTCCCGCGCCGAGGAAATACGGATTGACGCCGGCCGAGGCGAGCCCGCTGTCGCCGCGGGCGCGGAGCTGCGCCTCGGCCCGCGTGCGGACCAACGGGACCTCGACGCCGAACGTGATCCGGTCGGTGAGGCCGTACTCGACGCCGAAGCGGGTGACGAACACACGCTGGCGGAGGTCGAGCCGCGTCTGGCCGAGCGACGCGTTGAGTCCGCTGACGCCGAGCGCGGCGAACTGCTCGTCGAGTGCACGGAGCGCCGCCATATGCGGCGCGCCGAGCGCCGGGACGCTGAAGCCCGAGCCCAGGGGTTCACGCTGTCCGTCGTTCCACCGCTCGCGGTGCAGGGTATGGTCGCCGCCAAGCGTGGTGCGCAGGATCCCGCGGGGGAGGGTCACCGCATCGGGGCCGGGGCCAAGCACGCGCTGAGCGGCCGCGGTTCCCGTGGGGAACGCGAGCGCACAGGCAAGGAGAAGGGGGACGGTGGATGCGCGCATACGATGGCGGTCGGCTAGTTTAGCAGCGTACCCCGAACAAGGTAATGTGACGACGCCCGCCATTCCGCTCGATCCCGCTGCAGCGCCACTCCCCGCCGTGCCCTGGCTGGTGAGCGGCAACCATTGGTTCGCGCTCCCGTGCATTCATCCCACGGATGGGGCGATCCACGCGGTGAGTCTGTTGCATCGCGGCGCGCGGGCGGCGGTCGAGTTCGCCGGCCACGCGGACTTCCTCGGCGGCGCCGGCGCGGCGCTGGCGCGTCCGACGATCCGCGTGGATGGCGTGGCGGTCGAGCTGGCGCGCGGGGGCATCGCGTGGGAGCGGGCGCTCCACTGGCTGCCGACGTTCACCAGCCAGGTCGGCGACCTGGTGGTGCGGGGCACGGTCTTTGCGCCGTTCGGCCGGGACGCCGACATCGCCGGCGCTGTCTACGCGCTCTCGTTCGAGAACCGCGGGAGCTCGGCGCACGAGGTAGTGGTCGGACTCGATGGTACGCTCGGCCATCGGCAGTTGCGGGTGCGGACGCCGCGCCCCGCCGCCGACGCGCACCGGGTGGAGCAGGCCACCGGCGGGGTGGTGCTCCTCGACGGCGTGGCGGCGCCCGGACTCTGCGCACTCGCGCTGGCGGCCGACGGTGACTCGGCCGTCGCGGTCCGCGAGGGGGCTTCGCCCGGCTATGCCATCACCCGGACGCTGACGCTGCCGCCCGGGGAGCGCGCCGAGACCGCGTTCTACATTGCGGCGGGACCGGAGCGCGACGGCGCAGAGGCCACCGTCGGCGTGATGCGCCGGCGCGGCTGGCGTCCCCTCCTCACCGCCACACGCGACGCGCTGCGGATGCTGGAACAGTCCACCGGGATGGAATCGCTCGACGCGCTGATCAACCGGAACCTGCTCTTTGCCTACTTCTACGGCGTCGGCCGCGCGCTCGACGACGCGCAGTTCTACCTCGTGCGGAGCCGCGCGCCGTGGTGTGCGTGGGGCGTCACGGTGCGCGACTGGGAGGCCCTCGCCTGGACCGTGCCCGCGGTCCAACTCGCCGACCCGCCGCTGGCGCGCGAACTGATCCTCCGGGCCTGCGAGGTGCACGGCTATGCCCCCGGGCGCGGCGTGCACTACCTCGACGGCACGCTCTTCGAGCCCGGCTTCACGCTCGAGGGGTGCGCCGCGTACGCGGTCGCCACCGAGCGCTACATCCGCGAGACGGGCGACGACCAGATCATCGAGGAGGTCGTTCTCGCCGACACCCTGTATGCGTCGAGCGATGAACTCGCCGAGCGACGGGACGCGAAGCACCCGCTCTACCACACCGAGGTCACGCTGGAGCGGATTCCGGCGGCGCTGCCGTTCACGGTGCACGGGAATGCCGTGGTCGCCTTTGCGCTCGACGCGCTGCGGCGCACGCTCGACGACGAGGCGGCAAACGAGGTGCAGGATCCGGCCGCCGTGCGGGCGGCGCTCCGTCGGCACTTCGCCACCGGCGCCGAGTCCAAGGCGACCTTCGCCGCGGCCACCGACCTCAAGGGCAACGTCTCGCTGGACGACGACCCGGTGGGCTCGGCGCTCTGGTTGCCGCTTTTCGAGGCGGTCGAGCGGACCGACTCGAGCTTCCGACGCACGGCCAAGCGGATCGGCGCGTCGTCGCGCCTCGTCGTGCAGTTGGCGCGGCTCTTCGGCCCCGACGCGGCGGCGGTCCTCGAGTGGCTGCGCCGTGCGCCGCTGCACAATGGATTCGCCGCCGAGCTCGTGGACGACGACGGCCTCGCGCTGTCGCACGGCGGCGATGCGGCGCTCAGCGGGCTGTTGGCCTACGCGGCCTGGTACACGGTGCACGCCCACGGCGTGCGCCCCTGACCGCGCGCTACGCCGAGAGAACGGAGGCGAGGGCGTCGAGGCAGGGGCCGAGCGTCGCCGGCGAGTGATCCCCCATATGGCCGATGCGGATGGTGGAATCCTGCATCGCCCCGTATCCCCGGCCGATCACGAAGCCGCGTTCGGCCATCGCGCGCACCACGTCCGCCGCCAGGCGGTCGGCCGGCAGCGTCAGCGCGCTCACGGTGGCCGAGCGCTCCCCCTCACGCGCCAGCACGCCGAGCGCCATCCCGTCGGCGCGGCGTTCGGCGACCCACGCCTCGGTGAGCGCACGCATCGCCGCGTGGCGCGCCCAGCGCGCCTCGATTCCCTCCGCCGCGATCGCCGCCAGCTGCGCGTCGGCGGCGTAGAGCAACGGGAGTGCCGGCGTTGTCGGCGTCTGGTCGCGCAGCGCGAACTCCTCGAACTCCACCGGGTCGAGGTAGCGCCCGCGGTCAGGGGCGGCAGACGCCTGCAGGATGTACGCCTCGCTCGCGACCGCGAAGGCGAGCCCGGGCGGGAGCGCGAGCGCCTTCTGCGAGCCGGCGAAGATGAAGTCGAGTCCCCAGACGTCCGTCTCCACCGGAAGCCCGGCCACGCCGCTGACGCTGTCGGCGAGGCACATCACGCCGTAGCGGTGGGCGAGCTCGGTGAGGGAGTGGAGGTCGGCGCGCGCGCCGGTGCTCGTCTCCGAATGGACGACGGTCATTGCCGCGTACGGCGTGCTGGCGAGGTGCTCCTCGACGAGGGCGAGCGCGTGGGTCTCGCCCCACGGCACCGTCACCACGCGTGTCCGGCGTCCGCACCGCTGCGCCACCCGCGCGAACCGCTCGGCAAAGGCGCCGTTGACGAGCGAGAGGATCGGGCCATCCGGCGCGCCGCGGACCGCCATCTCCATCACCGCCGTTGCCGACGCGGTGACGAGGTACACCGGGCGCTCCGTGCGGAAGACCATCTGCAGTCCGCGATTCACGCGGCTGTGGAGCGCCTCATACTCGGCGCTGCGATGGCTGATCATCGGCCGCACCATCGCCTGGAGGATCTCCGGGCGCACCTCGGTGGGGCCGGGGAGGAAGAAGCGGCCGAACGCCTCGGGCGCGCGCGCCTTACCCACGGGAAAGCGCAAAGCCCGCCGCCGCCGCTCCGACCGAGAGCAGCACGCTCGCCGTCGCATAGAGCACGACCCGCCCGACCTGGCCGGCCAGCAACATCTCCAGCCCCTCGAGGGCGAAGGTCGAGAAGGTCGTGTAGCCGCCGAGGATGCCGATCATCACGAAGGCGCGGTGTTCGGGCGCGAGCGCGGCGCCGCTGAGGAGCCAGCCGGCGAACACCCCGAGCACGAGCGATCCGGTCACGTTGACCGCGAGCGTGCTCCACGGAAGGCCGGCCAACGCCGGCACGCGACGGAACCACTCGGCGATGCCGAAGCGCAGCGCAGAGCCAATCGCGCCGCCGAGGGCGACCCAGAGGACGGTGAGCGGAGGAAAGGGCGTCGGCTGCATTGCGCGGTGGAAGATATGCCCGTGATGCCGGGGGTGGGAATCGAACCCACATGGGGATTGCTCCCCAACGGATTTTAAGTCCGTCGCGTCTAGCCACTTTCGCCACCCCGGCGCACCGCAAGCTCAGGACGCCGAAGGCGCGCCAGACAGTCCGGGCGCGCCCCTCTCACCTTTGACCTCTCACCTGCCGTCAAGACCTGCCGTTCAGAGCGGGAAACGGGACTCGAACCCGCGACCCCAACCTTGGCAAGGTTGTGC
>JBBDYC010000008.1:314635-333373 GCA_040901985.1 Gemmatimonadaceae bacterium | reverse complement strand
GCAAGAGACCGCGCGGCGGTTCGCGCGGGCTCGCAGCGTGTAAGGCGTTGGCCCCGGAGCCGGGCGACCGCCCCCCGACCGAACACACAGATCCCGTTGTAAGAAGCCGACGCGCGAAGACTCAGCCAGCCCCGACAGTCTCCCGAGCGTGCGACGACGAAGGGACCGCCGGCACGACGGTGCGCGGGACGTCGAAGTCGTCCACGATCCCCGTCTCGAGCCACGCGTGCTCCCCGCGCACGACCGACTGTGCCAGCCGGTAGAGCGCCACGTCGTGCTTGCCGTAGAGCGCGCGGAAGCTCGCCGCAATCCGGTCGCGCGACTCGCGGCAGAAGGCGTCGGCGAGGATGCGCGCCTGCGCGTTCCCCTGCCCGTGGAGCATCTGCGCGCGGGCGATCGTCGCGCTCATCGCGTAGAGCTCGGCCCCGATGTCCACGGCGCGGAAGAGGACCATCTGCCGCTTCTCCAGCTTGGGGCCAAACCGTACCATCGCGTGGAAGAGCGCGCGGCCGAGCCGCTCGGTGGCCCGGGCGGCAAAGCGCAGGTGGCGCGCCAACGGGCCGAACTCCCCGTAGCGGCGGAACGACGGGATCCACCGCGCCGGATACCAGGCGAGGTAGAACGGCGCCGCCTTGAGCGCCGCCTTCACGCGCGTGCCGAACGACGACTCCGGCGCGACGATCGGGAAGGCGATCGAGAAGTGCTGGTCCACCGCCTCACGGGCGATGAACAGCCGCATGATCTCGCTCGACCCCTCGAAGATCAGGTTGATCCGGCTGTCGCGCATCGCCCGTTCCACAGGTAGCGGCGATTCGCCGCGGGCACGAAGGGAGTCAGCCGTCTCGTAGCCGCGCCCGCCGCGGATCTGCAGCGCGTCGTCCACGCTCCGCCACGCCAGCTCCGTGTTGAACATCTTGGCGACCGCCGCCTCCAGCCGGATGTCCGTCCCGCCCCGCTCGTACAGCGCGGTCGAGAGCAGCGCCACCGATTCCATCGCGAAGGTGTTGGCGGTGAGCCGCGCCAGCTTCTGGGCGATCGCGTCGTGCTTGGCGATTGGCTGGCCCCACTGCACGCGCTCCCCCGCCCACTGGCGGATCCCACGCAGCAGCCCCTTCGTCGCGCCGGCGACGGACGCCGGAATCGTCAGGCGACCCGTGTTGAGCGTGATCAGCGCCAGCTTGAGCCCGCGCCCCTCGCCCCAGAGGATGTTCTCGGCGGGGACCTTCACATCGGTGAACGAGAGCCAGCCGTTCTCGATCGCCTTCAGTCCCATAAAGTGGCAGCGATGCTTGATCCTGATGCCCGGCGTCTTCGCTTCCACGATGAACGCCGTGATCTGCTTGCGGCGCAGCTTGCCGTCCACCACGCGGTTCGGCGTCCGCGCCATCACCACGAAGAGGTCCGCCCGCGTGCCGTTGGTGCACCAGAGCTTCTCGCCGTTGATCGTCCACTCGGCGCCGTCGGCGCTCGGCGTCGCCGTCGTCGTCATATTCGCCGGGTCGGACCCGGCGTTCACCTCGGTGAGCGCGAAGGCGGTGATCCCGCCCTTGGCGATCTGCGGGAAGAACTTCCGCTTCTGCTCCTCGGTGCCGAAGAGCTTGAGCGGCTGCGGCACGCCGATGGACTGCGACGCCGAGAGCATTGCGCAGAGCGAGCCGCAGCGCGATGTGACGAGCTCCATCGCCTTCACGTAGGTCATCTGCGAGAGCCCCAGCCCGCCGTACTCCTTGGGGATCTTAATCCCGAATGCGCCGAGTTCGCGCAGCTCCTGCACGTACGCCTCGGGAATGTCGCCCGTGCGGTCCACCATATCGGCGTCGTAGCGCTCGAGGAACGCCTTGAGCTTGGCGAGCCACGCCGCGCCCTCGGCCTCGGCGGCGGGATCCTCTTCTGGATGCGGGTGGATCAGGCCGAAGTCGAACCGCCCGAGAAAAAGCTCCTTTACGAAGCTTGGATACTCCCACTCGGTCTCGCGTGCGTCCTCGGCGACGTCGCGCGCTTCCTGTTCGGAGGCGACGTCGGCGGTATTCTGGTCGGCCATCCCGGCCACCTCCGGAGAAAGGTCCCACTCGGCGGGTCGCAGGGCTTCCCGCAGCGTACTTATAGCTACCCCCCGGCGCGGTCGGCGACAATGCCGCGCTGGGACTTGCCGGATGAGCGAAAGAGAATCACCCCGCCGACGGCGGCGATGACGGCAAAGGCGAACCACTGGATTGCGTACGACCGGTGGGGACCGACGTCAATCGTCGGCGGGGGGAGTCGCCGCGGCACCGAGTCAACACGGGCGAGCGAGTCCGAAGTCATCACGATCTGCACCGGTGCAACGGGCTGGCCCAGCCGTGCCTCAAGCGCCGCGCGGGTGGCCACGCGGAGCGCACCGGAGGTGTCCACCGGCGCATCGGCACGGGCGGAGGCCAACGGCAGGAGATAACCGGCCAGCGACACCTCCTCGGCCTCGCGCCAGCGGCCCAGGTCGGCGCTCGCGGCGTCGGGGGAATAGACCCAGCCCCGCGTGACGACGATCAGCGCATCCGTCCCCGGGACGCTCAGCGGCGTCAGGAGGTGTACGCCGGGCGAGCCCTCGCTCGTTCGTCCGGCGAGAATCTGCTCGAGGTCGTAGCGAAAGCGTCCCGACACCGTGATACGTGTCCAGCGACGGTCCAGCGTGTCGGAGGCGAGCGCGCCGAGCGGAATCGGCTCGGCAGCGAGCCTCGTAGCCAGCGCCGCGTTGATGACCGCGCGGTCGCGGTGGCGATTGAGTTGCCAAAGGCCGAGGCGCACGAAGAGCGCCGCACAAAAGAGCGGGATGATGAGGGCGAGCAGGGTGCGCGGGCGCATCTGGTAGGGCAAACGGTGTGAGCTGCTAAAGTGTTGTCAGGTATAGAGTTAACACTCAAACAATCCCAACTGCTCTCGAAGTTGGGCCGGGTCCTTCGGCGTCTGGCCGAGCAACTTCTGGAGCGTCCGCACGTTCTCCGGACTGTGGCCGCTGAAGTGGTTGTTCACGTAACCATACACGGGGACCTTCACGGCGAGCGCCGGCAGGAGCTCGGCCCAGACCTCGAGATCCGCCGTCCGGTCCACCAGCACGCGCGAGAAGTCGGTGATGGAGCGGTCGGGTCCCATCCATCGCACGTAGGCGTGGGACGCGGTCGGCCGCTCGACGAGCTTCTGCATCCACTTCGCCGGGATCCACCGCGCGTCCACGAGCGCGAGCGCCACGTTCCGCGGCGTGAGCATCTCGAGCGTTGCCTCGTTGATCCACCCTTTCTGGCGGAACTCGATGGCAAAGGCGATGTCCTTGGGCAGCGTGAGGAGGAACTCCTCGAGGGCGTCGCGTTCGGTGGGCGCGAAGTCAGGGCCGCACTGGATCAGCACCGGGCCGAGCTTGGGGCCGAGTTCGCGGGCCACGTCGTAGAAGCGCTCGGCGACGTCGAGCGCGTCCACGAAGCGACGCTCGTGCGTGATCTCCTGCGGGAGCTTGAGGGCGAATGTGAAGCCGTCGGGTGTGCGCTCGCGCCAGCCGCGGACGGACTTCACGGCGGGGACGGCGTAGAACGTGGAGTCCACCTCGACCGTGTCGAAGGCGCGCGCGTAGACCGTCAGGAAGTCGGCGGCGCGGGTGCGGTCAGGGTAGAAGCCGCCCACCCACGCCGGGTAGTTCCAGCCCTGGCAGCCGAGTCGGATGCGCATAGGCCGAAACTACCGTGCGTCGCCCTCGCTGCAACTCAGTCCACGGGGCCGAGGTACTTCAGGATGACGGTGCCGTGGGCTGTACCGACGCCCACGACCGCCGCGGTGTTGGTGCCGGCGTTGAATGAGCCGCCGCCGCCGGCCACGCGCCCGCCGTCACCGCCCGAGTAACCGCCGCCGCCGCCGCCGCCGTAGCAGCCGTAGCCGGATCCGGCGCCGCCGAAGCCGCCGTCGCCGCTGCCGCAGCCGGCATCCCTGCCACCGAGGATGAAGTTCGCCCACGACCGACCGCCTGCGAGCGGCTCGTCGAAGTCGTCCGCGCCATTCCCGTTGAATCCCGCGCCCGCTGACCCCCACGAGCCAGAACTCACAATGCCTCCCAGACCAGCGTCCGTGACCTTCACTGTACATGGCGTGGTCGTGGCGTCGCCACTGGCGATTGTGCCAAAGACGGTCGTGGAGGCATCACACCCATTCTGATCAACGGCCGCGCGCGTACCGCCGCCGCCGCCCGCGATGAGCATCGGAGTGGCCCCAGTCAAATCGTACACGAAGCTGCCGCCTCCGCCACCACCGTTGGTGCTCGTACCGGCACCGCTGCCCATCTGCCCAACCGCCACACGCAGGTTCTGCCCCGCCGTGAGAACAAACTCGCCGTAAATCCGCGCGCCGCGCCCACCAAGTCGGGCGGGGTCCGCCGCGGCACCCGCCGCGCCCGTCGCAACGACCGCCCAGCGTCCGCTGAACGGCACTGTCCAGTCCTGGAAGCCCGAGTCGGCCACAACTACCTGCGCGGCCAGCGACGTGCCCGCGTAGGCCGCATCGCACTGGCCCTGCACCGGCCCGAGACGCCCCGTCTGTGTGCAGTTGTTGAATCCGTACGTCGTCGGTCCCGGCAACGCGCTTAGGAACAGGTTCGTGTACGGATTGGAATACGTGGTGATGTAGTAGTCGGTGGTCACGCCCAGCTGCGGCAGCGAGCAGGTGACGGAATGCGGGGCGGTGGAGGAGCGAGTGAAGACGCCCGGCGCGCAGAGCGTATCGCCGACCAACGCACCCGTGTTAAAGATCTCGTTCGCCGGCCGCTCAATGGGCTTGCTGCGCTGCACAAGCAGGAACGTGCCGCCGTTTGACGTGGTGCCGCCCGGATCCTCGCCAATCGACACCTCCACGGTCGGCGAACCGGCCGGCATCGCCACGACGTAGTGCGTCATATTGATGCTCACCAACTCCGGCGACGTCACGGTCACCAGGGTGTCGCCGAGCGTCACTTCCTTCGGCGTGTGCGTCGAGAAGAGATTCGACCACGGCCCGAGGTTTCCATCGGCCACCGCGCGCACACGATACCGATGCCAGGCACCGTTAGCCGGCAAACCCGTCGAAACGTACGTTGAGTCGTCCGCCGCTAGTGTCGCCAACGGCGCAAAGTCTGAGCACGTGAGGCCGGCGCACTGCTCGATTTCGAAGTCCGTTTCCCAGGTGAATGGGGCGGCATTCCACCGGACTCGCAAATCCGTGCGATTCACTGGCAAGGCAACCTGAATGAACGGCGTCGGCAACACCAAGGCGCGCTGGACCGTCGGATTGCTCGACGGTTCGCCCGCGATGTTGTACGGCCGCGCCTGATAGCGATAGATATTGCCGTAGGCGGCGGCCACATCCGCATAGGTGCTCGCGTCCGCGGGCAACGACCCGTCCAGCAGGGTGAAGTCGGTGCAACTGCTCCCCACGCAGCGATAGATGCGGAATCCAAGTTCACCCGTCGTCCCGGACCCATCCCAGTTCACCTGGATGCTCGTCGAGCTCAGAATCAGCGTGGTCATCGAAGTGACAGCGTTCGGAACCGTCGTCGCCGTGGAGGCCTCGTTCGTGTAGCCCGACGCGCCGATGCTGTTGATGGCCCGGACGCGGTAGAAGTACGTCGTGTTGATGGTGAGACCGCTCGAATCCACGTGCGACTGCAGGCCGGGCCCGACCGTCGCAATCTGTGCGAAGCTCAGGTTGTTGCCGACGCTCCGTTCGATCGAGAATGACTGCTCGTTGTCCGAGTTGTCGGTCCACAGAAGCGTGATCTGGCCTGGCGCGGTCACAGCCGCCGACAGGCCGCTCGGGGCCAGCGGCGCCGTCAACGTCAGGTCAACCTCGTTGGAATAGTCGCCGGCGCCGATCTGGTTGACCGCGCGCACCCGGTACTTGTAGCGGCCCGTCGCTGCGCTCACTTCGTCGATATGCGCAGTAACGTCGGCTCCGAGTGTCGCCACGGTGCTGTAGCTACCGAAGGAGCCGCTGCTGAAGAAGGCGCGCTCGACCTCGAACCCGGTCTCCCGAGCGGAGGTGTCGCCCCACGCCAGCGAGGCCTGGCTGGTGGTGAGCGGGAAGACTGTGAGGTCCACCGGGGCCGGCGGCGGCGTCATCGCCACTTCGGCGCCAGCGTAGGCACCGGAGCCCGCGGCGTTGCCCGCCCGCACGACGAAGTTGTACACCTGCCCCGTCGTCACGGTGACGACGGTGTCGGTGACCGATGCGGACACCGTGGCGAAGAGTGTCGTATCGCTGCCGATCACCGTGGCGATCTGGTACGACGTGACGAACTCCGCCGCCGACCACGCGAGCTGCAACGTGGTCGAAGTCAGCGGCGACGCCGTCAGCGCGGTCACATCCCCCGCCGGGAAGGTGTGGGCCGTCGCCACGTTCGACGGGGCGGAGTTCCCGCCGCCGCCGCGCGCAATCACGCGGTACGAATACTCGTTCCCCAGCGACGCGGTGGCGTCCTGGTAGGTGACCACGTCGAGGAGAACCACCGCCAGCGAATCGAACACCGTACAGCCCGCGCCCACGCAGCGCTCGATGAGGAAGTCGAGCTCGTCGGTGCCCGAGTTGTCAACCCACGTCAGCGTAATCTCCGTCGCACTGTTCGTCACGGCCGTCAGTCCCGAGGGATCCGACGGGATGAACGTCCCCACCTCGACCGAGTCGGTCGGCGCCGAGGCGCCCGCCGCGTTCTCAGCGCGCAACCGATAGTTGTATGTGTTGTTGACCGTCACGGTCGTGTCGCTGTACGCGGTCGCGTCGGGCGCCAACGAGTCAATGTCGGCGAAGGACGAGCACCCGAGGCCGAAACACCGCTCGACGATGATGACCGTGTCGTTCACGGCAACGTCGGTCCAGGTCAGGTCCACGCGCGTCGCTGAGATTGGCGTCGCCGCGAGGTCCGTCGGCGTCGCTGGGCGATAGGTGCTCACCGCAATCTCGGCCGTGTACGGCGACGGACCGACAATGTTGCTGGCCCGCACGCGGTACCGATAGACGGTGTCAATCGCGATTGACAGGTCTTGATACGACGTCACGTCGGCGGCGAGCGAATCAATCACGACAAAGCCGCCGCATCCGGTGCCGTCGCAGCGCTCGACGACGTAAGCCGTCTCGTTCTCGGCGTTATCCGCCCACGCGAGGGCCACCTGCGTCGGCGAGACCGTCGCGCCCACGAGCGCCGTCGGTGCCGGCGGTACGTCGGAACGCGCCAGCACGATGTTCGAGTACCCGGAGCTTCCGCTGGCATTGAAGGCGCGGACACGGAACCGGTACGCGGACGTCCCGACGAGCCCACCCATCACGCGCGATTGTTCATTCGCCGCCGCGGTGTCAACCGGAGCGAAATCCGTGCACGTGCCGCCCTCGCACCGCTCGATCTCATAGCCCGTCTCGTTGCCGGCATTGTCCACCCACGTCAACAGCACTTCCGTCGCCGAGAGGGTGGAATCGGCGAGCGACGTCGGAATGGCGGGAACCGTCGTGGCAGCCGTCGCCACATTGCTCGGCGCGGCGGCCCCTGCGAGGTTCAACGCCACGATGTGGTAGCTGAACGTCTCGGCGGGCGGAAGCAACGAATCGGAGAAGAAGGTCGTATCGCGCCCGACCGAGGCGTGGAGCACCGTGGGCGTACACGACACTCCGGCGCAGCGATAAACGGCAAACTCCGTCTCGTTCCACAGGGAATCCGTGGAAGTATTGTCCGTCCACGACAAATCCACCCGCGTATCGGACATCGCCGTCGCCACGAGATCCGTCACCGCGTTCGGCAGGATCGTCGCCACCGATGCGATCGGCGTGTAGCCCGAGTGGCCGTTGCCGAATGCCCGCAGGCGATAGCGATAGACATTGTCGGCCGTCACGGCCAGGTCGGCGTAGGCCACCGCATCAATCGCGAGCGTGTCCAGCGGGACGAAGTCGCTGCAATCGAGACCGGTGCAACGCTCGAGGTAGAAGCCAGCCTCGTCGCTGGCGTTGTCCACCCAGCCGAGGTTCACCGTCGCCTGCCCGCTCGCCACGGCCGAGAAGTCGCTCGGTGTCGCCGGCACAATGGTGGTGGCCGACACGACACCGGAGGCGTTCGCGCCGCCACCGTTGAAGGCGAGGACGCGGTACCACACCTCAAGTCCCGCGGTCAGCGTCGAGTCCACGTGGCTCGTGGTGTTCGCCGGCAACTCGACGATCTGCGTGAAGCTCGTGCACGGATCGGGTCCGATGCAGCGCTCCACACGGAACCCATCCTCGTTGGCCGAGGCGTCGGTCCAAGTCAGATCAATGCGCGTGGCCAGGATCGTCACCGCCACCAGGCCCGTCGGGGCCGGCGGAACGCTCGTGCTCCGGCTCACGATCGCCGAGTACGGCGACGAGCCGGCGGTGTTCGTCGCACGGACTCGATAGAAGTAGAGTGTCGCCGGGGCGAGGCCGGCATCGGAATAGCTGACTGCGTCCGGCCCGAGCGTCGCGATCTCCACGGCGTAGACGTTCATCGAGTCCGCCGTGGCGCACTTGCTGGTGCCCGCACTACAACGCTCGACGCGATAGTGGAGCTCGTTGTCGGCGTTGTCGGTCCAGCTGAGGTCGATCTGGCCCGGCGCGGCAAGCACCGCCGCCAAGCTCGTGGGTGCGGCTGGCGTGATTGTCGTCGCGGTCACGGGGCCCGTGATGTCCGACGGACCGGCAACGTTGTAGCCGTACAGCCGGTAGGTGAACGAGGTCTCCGTCGCAATGCCGTCGTTCTGATAGCCGCTCGCATCCACCGGCAACGAGTCGAGAATGGCAAAGTCCGAACAGCCGACGCCGCTGCACCGCTCGATCACGTACCCGTCCTCGTCGGCGGCGTTGTCCGTCCACGAGAGGTCAATGCGCGTCCCCGAGACCGTGACGGCGGTGAAGCCGCTCGCCGCAAACGGCCGGAGCGTGTTCGCCGACTCCTCACTCGTATAGCCCGAAGCGCCGACGTTGTTGACGGCGCGGACGCGGTACGTGTACGTGTCGTCCACCGCGACGGTATCCACGTACCCGGTCGCGTCCGGCGCGAGTGTCTTCCGCAACGTGAAGGTCGGACACGTCGCGCTCGTGCACCGCTCGATCTGGTAGCTCAGCTCATTCGTCGCATTGTCGGTCCACGTCAGCGCGATCATCGTGCCGCTGAGGGTCGTCGCCGTCAGGTCGGTCGGGTCAATCGGTGCTGCCGCGGTGGCCGTCGCGATGTTCGTGTACGGGCTCGCGCCGCCCGCATTCAGGGCTTGTACGCGATAGCTGTACGTCTGGCCTGCGCTGACGCCGTTGTCCGTGTAGGCCTGCGCATTCGGGGCGAGCCCCGTCTCGATCTGGACGAACGTCCCGCTGGCGTCGCAGGTGCCCGCGCACCGCTCGACGATGTAGAAGTCCTCGTTCGTCGCGTTGTCGGTCCAGGCGAGGTCAATCCGCGTGGTCGTCATCGCCAACGCACTGAGATCGGTCGGCGTGGCCGGTATATCGGTCGCTTTTTCGGCGATGTTTGAGTACGCCGACGCGCCCACGGCATTGATCGCCTGCACGCGATACCGGTACGTCGCGTTCGCCGACAATCCGGTGTCGTTGAACGACACGAAGTTCGCCGGTACGGTGTCAATCACCGCAAAACCGGTGCACCCTCCGCCCTGGCAGCGCTCGATCACGTACCCGGTCTCGAACGGCCCGCCGTCGGTCCACGCCAAGGCAATCTCCGCGCTGGAGATCGTCGTCGCCGACAGGGTGCCCGGCGCATCGGGCAGCATCGTGTGGCCGTCGAACGCCGCGGACGCCAACTCCCCAAAGCCGTTCACGGCAACCACCACGTAGCGATAGAGCGCCCCGGTTCCGACGCTGGTATCGTCGAACGACGTGACGTCACGGGCAACGGAGTCCACCACGGTCCCCATGAGGGGGTCGCAGGAACCGCCGGTGCACCGGAGAATCCTGAAGATGGTCTCGTTGTTGGTCTGATCCGACCAGGTGATGAGAATGCTCGTCGGTCCCGTCGTCGTCGCGATCGTTCCAATGGGCGCCGCGTACGGCCCGTCGCCCGTGATCTCAGTAAACGCCGATGGCGCTGAGGTCCCCGCCGCGTTCGTCGCGCGGATCCGGAAGCGGAACGTGTTTGCTCCCAGGGACCCAAGGTCGAGCTGCGTGGTGTTCGCGGCTGCCGCCGTCAGGAGGACCCACGACTCGCAGTCTGCGCCGACGCAGTAATCAATCTCGAAACCGCTCTCGTTGTCCGACGCGTCGGTCCACAGCAGCCGGATGTTGCCGCTGCCGTCCGTGATGTACGCCTCAAGGTCGGTCGGCACCGCCGGCACCGTCGTCCCAATCTCGAGCGTGTCAGACCACGCCGAACTGCCCGCGGTGTTCACCGCGCGCACGATGAAGCGGTAACGCACGTCGAAGGTCAGCGTGTCGGCAAGGAACGTCGTGACGCCCGCCCCCGGGGACGCGACCGTCACAAAGTTCGTGCATCCGACACCTGCGCACTGCGCCACCTCGAAATGCGTCTCGTTACCGGAGTTGTCCGTCCAGGCGAGTTGAATGCTGCTCGGGCTCATCAGCGTGCCGACGAGGTTGCTCGGTGCCGCCGGCAGCTTCGTGCTCGCGAAGGCCGTTGCGCTCCCTGGAATCGGCGTCTCGCCGAACGCCGTCCGCGGCACGACCGCGTACGTGTACCCACTGTCGGCTTCGACCGAGGTGTCCTCATACGCCGCCGAATCGGCCGGCAGGGACACGAGCAATGCCCCGGTCGCGGGGTCGCAGGCGCCGTCGCAACGGTACACGTTGTAGTTGAGAATCAACCCGGTCCCTTGGCTGGCGCTTGGCGTCCACGCCAGGTCTATCTGGGTCGGCGACACGGCCGTCGCCGAGAGCACGGTCACTTGGTCGGCGATCAGCGTATTGGCATAGGACTCCGACGACGCCACCGACGTGCCGGCGCTGTTGTACGCCTTCACGAGGTACGTGTACTCGGTGTTGGCTACGACGCTCGAATCGTCCCACGTCTCGATGCCGATCGTCGTGAGGACGATGAGCTCGACCGGCACACACGCGGCGCCGGCGCACCGTTCGACGATCACGCCGAGTTCGTTGTCGGCGTTGTCCGTCCAGGTGAGGCGGACGATTCCGACCATCGTCGTCGCCACGAGCCCGGTCGGCGCCGCCGGCGTCCGCGTGTTGACGTCAGCGGTGTTGCTGTACGGGCCCGGTCCGACGACGTTCACCGCGCGGACGCGATAGCGGTAGTCGTTCCCCGCCGAGACGGTGGCGTCCGAATAGAGGAGAGTGGATGTCCCGCCAAGGAAGAGGAAGTTCGTGCAACCGACATTCGTGCAGCGCTCGACCTCGTAACCGGTGACGTCGGGCGTAGAGGCCGTCCACGAGAGGTCAATCTGCGAAGCGCTGACCGTCACCGCCATCAGCGTCGGCGCCGACGGCTGGATCGTGTGCGCCGTCGCCGTGTTCGAATAGCCCGACACGTCCGCCACATTCTGCGCACGGACGCGATAGCTGTAGGTCTCGTTGAGCGCGACCGGGAAGGCGCCGCCTAGGTTCTGGTACGTCGTCTGCGCGGCCGGCACGACGTCAATCTCGACAAAGCCGGAGCACCCGACGCCCGAGCAGCGCTCGATCCGCATCTCGGTCGCCTCGGGGGCGTTGTTCACCCACGCGAGGTCTATCCGCGAGCCGGAGATCGTCGTCGCGGTCAGGCCGCTCGGGTCCGCCGGCGCGAATGTGTTGGCGGTGGCCTCGTTCGAGAACCCGGAGTTGCCCACCACGCCAACCGCGCGCACACGATACGTGAAGCTCAGTCCCGGCGCCGCTGTCGAGTCCTCGTGCGCCTGAACGCCCGCACCCAAGGTCGCCAGCGAAACGAACGTGTCGCACGCGACGCCGTCACACCGCTGGACCTCAAAGCCCGTCTCGTTGGTCGAACCGTCAGTCCACGCGAGGTCAATCCGGAACGCGCTCACGGTCGTCGCGCTCAGCCCACTCGGCGCGCCGGGCAGGTTGGTGTTGGTGCTCGCGACGTTCGACACCGCCGAGTTCCCCGGCACGCCAAGGGCAAAGACCCGGTAGCTGTACGACTCGCCCACCACGACATCGGTGTCGGCGAAGCCCACCACCCCCGCGGCCACGGTATCAATCGCCGCGAAGTTCGTGCAACCGCCGGTGACACAGCGCTCGATGACGAATCCGATCTCATCGTCCGACGTGTCGGTCCAATTCAGGCCCACCTGCGGACCCGGCGCCGTGGTCGCCGTCAGCGACGTGGGCGCGGTCGGCGGCCGCGTGTCGGCGTTCGCGATGTTCGAATACGCCACGCCGGTCACGGCGTGGAAGGCCCGCACCCGGTAACGGTAGCCGGTATTGAACGCGAGCCCGACCGAGTCCACGTGCGCCGTGACATTCACGCCGACGACGGCAATCTCGGTAAAGTCGGTGCAGGTGTCGCCGGTGCAGCGCTCGACCCGGAAGCCCAGCTCGTCACTCGCGTTGTCGGTCCAGGCGAGGGTGATCCGCGTCGCACCAGCCACCGTCGCCACCAGCGATGACGGCGTGGCCGGCGGGAAGGTGTTTGCCGTCGCCGGGGCGCTCGGCGTTGACTCCATCACGTTGTTGTACGCGATCACGTGGTACGTATACGACTGCCCGAACACGACCGTGGAATCCGAATGCGATGTCGCACCGGGCCCCAGCTCAGCGATCTCGGTCGTCGTCGGCGTGCAGTCGACGCCGGTGCAGCGGCGGACGCGGTAGCCAAGTTCGTTGGTGGCGTTGTCCGTCCACGCCAGGTCAATCCGCGTGGCCGAGATCGTCGTCGCCCCCAGCGTCGTCGGCGCGGCAGGTCCGGCCGTGCTCGTGAGGACGATGTTCGTTGGCGCCGAGGTCCCGCGGCTGTTCCGCGCCCGCACCCGCCAGCGGTAGTCGAGCCCCTGCGTCAACGTGTTGGTCGAATAGGCCACCACGTTCGAGAGCACGGTCGCCACCTCGGCGAAGTTCGTGCAGCTGTCGCCAATGCAGCGCTCGATGACGAACTGCGACTCGTTGTCCGCGTTGTCGGTCCACGCGAGGTCCACCTGCGTCCCCGAGACGACGGTGGCGCCGAGCGCGGTGGGCGCCGCCGGGAGGCGGCGGATCTCGCGCACCAGCTCGTAATGGCCCGACGTGCCGCCCGGCGCGGTGACACGGATCTTGAGCGTGTCGGTGACCGGCGCGACCGCGACGATCCGCGAGTCGGCCGTCCCGGTGCCGTTGTCGTCCGTCGCGATCTGGGTGACCGCGTCGGGGTGGAACAGCGTCAGGACGGTGTTGAGCGCCGAGGGCGGCGAGAGCCGCGCGGCGACGGTCTCGATGAAGAGCGAATCGCCGGCGCGCACCGCAAAGTCAAACCAGTCCTCGCGTGCGTCCGGTGTCAGGTTGCGGTCGCTCAGCGTGTCGGGGAGGAGCGGGTCCACCGGGACGGACGTCGCGTCATCCTCGGTGCGGCCACCCAGCGCCTCGAAGACCTGGAAGGTGCGCGAGTCCGACCACGGCACCGGCGACGAGGTTCCCGGCAACGTCGCACGCGTGCGGACGTACCAGGTGCCGACCCCGGTGACGGTCACGATGGGATTGGTCTCCGTCGTGACGAACTCGATGTTCCCTGACGCGAAGGTGCTCGACTGGCTGACCTGGACGGAGTACGCGGTCGCCGCCGGAATGGCCGAGAAAGGGATCCGTTGCGAGAAGTTGGTCGTATTGAGCAGCGGCGGTGCATCAACGACCGGCACGGCGGCAGCGAATGACACGAACGGCGACGCGGTCGCCCCGCGCACGACGCTGACGCTCGGCACGCGGCCGTAGAACTGCACCTCGCCCGCGGCGAGGCCCTCGATGATCACCTGATAGTCGCCAGCGCTCAGGCCGCTGGCCTTGCCGGTCCACGACGACCCGACGAGCGTGAGATCCACGATCTTCGAGGTCGGGCCGATCACCTGCGCGCGCACCGCGGTCAGCGGGAGCACGAGCGAGGCGAGCGTCGCCGAGTCGGGCATCACGAGGGCAATCCGCGGCGCGATCTCGCCCACGGTCGGCGGACGCGTCGGGTCGTCGCACGACGCAATCACGCCGCCCGCGAGGGTGGCCGCGGCCAGACCGAGGAGCCGACGACTGGCGCGCATCACGGGTTGGGCACCGAGAGGCCGATGGAGCCGCCGGATTCGCCGCCCCCGCCACCGCCCCCGAGCGCGAGCGCCGCGACCCCGGCGCCGCCGCCGATGATCGCGAACCACGCCCAACGGGGCAGCCCACGGCCCCGCGCCGCCGGTACGCCGGGCCCGCCGGCCACCTGACGCAACGAAACCGCCGCGCGCGTCCGTTCACCGGCGATGATCGTGATCTCCTGCGTCCGCGTGGTCGCGTCGGGCGCCGAGACCTCCACCCGGTAGCGGCCGGCCGGCCCCGAGAAGGTCAGAGGCCCCGCGCCCTCGGCGATCAGCCCTTCCCAATGCCACGCCTCGATCGGCGTGACCTTGATTCGTGCCGTCGGCACGTCGGCGGCAATCACCACCGCGCCGTAGCGATGGCGCTCGGCGAGCGCGACCTCTTGCGGCGTGCGCAGCTGCCGCGCCGCGATGTTGACGCGGGCGCGCGCAATCAGCGGCGTGACCACTGCCGCCGGCACGCCGCTCGGGCCCTCAGCCCAGATGCCGGCGATGGTTCCCTGATAGTCCACCAGCGGCGAACCGGCCAGCGCCAGCGTCGGCGCGGTGGACAGCTGGAGCACTCCGGTCGGACGGCCCGCCCACGTGTCGAGCAGCACGCGCGACTCGTTGGCCGTTCGGCACTCGGCGAGTCCGATGCCAAAGAGCGCCTGCCCGTCGGTCAGCGTGGTCGTCAGGGGCAGCGTGTCGCTCGGCGCGGTCGGCACGACGAGGATGGCCAGGTTGGCCGTGACATCCCAGGCGGCGACGCGAATCGCGTCGGGCGCGCCGGCGGCGCCGCCGCCGGCCACGATGGCATCGGCGCCGCGGATCGCGTGATACGACGTGAGGACGAGCTTGTCGCCGCCGGCCGTGACGCCCGCCGCACAGGCGGCCGGCATCCCGAAGCGCGTGATGTTGAGCGGGACAATCGCGCGCGCGACGCGCGAGCGCACGTCGGCGGCAAGCGTCGCCGCCGCCGCCGCGGCCGGCGTCAGCGTGAAGCTGAAGTTGATCGTCACGCCAGGCAGCACCTCGCGCGTGAGGCGGGCGGGGAGGAACCCGGAGGCACTCGCCTCGAGCTCGTAGCTCCCCGCCGGGAGTTGCATCCCCGGGCCGGCGGTAATCAGCCCGCGGCCGACGACGAGGAGGTTCACCGGGACCGGACTCGGCGCCACGCGGAACCTGCCCTGCTGCGCCTCGTCGTTCAACGACGGCCAGTCGTGCGTCGAGCGCGTGGCGTCGTCGCCGGCGGTGCGGGCCGCTGTCGCGCGCGCCTCGCGCATCGTGGTCACGACCTCGGCGACGAAGTTCACCGTATCGAGCGTCATGGACGGCTCGAGGCGCATCGCCCAGCGCGCCCACGTGGTGGCGAGCGGTCCTTGGTCCTCGTCAATCAGGATCTGCGTCAGCAGATGCACCCCGCGCACCCAGGTCGTGTCGAGCGGCCCGAGCGCGGGGTCGAGCGCCGTGCGGACGAGGCGAAGCGCGCGCGCCGCGTCGAAATCGTCGTACGCCGCGGTCGCCTGCTGCAGGAGTTCGGCGCGGCGTCCCTGGGCGCCGGCTGTCGGTGCCGCGACGACCAGCAGGGCGACAAGGAGAAGAAGGCGCTTCACGGCCGCTGCTCCAGCGTCAGGCGGATGGTTTCCGTCTGTCCCGCGGTCAGGGTGACGGTGGTGTCCTTGGTGACGTAGCCCTCGCGCTCGACCCGGATCTGGTGCTGGCCGGCGGTCAGTTCGGTAATTAGCTGCCGCTGCTGGCCCCGCGCCACGCCGTCAATCGTCACGTCGGCCGGCGGCGACACGCCGAGCCGGAGCGTCGCCGGCGCCGCCGCCGCCGGCGGCTGAGCCGGCTGCTGCGGCGGTGGCGTCGGGTTGTTTGCCGGCGGTGTAGTGGCCCGCGCTTGTTCGCGCGGCCGCGGCTCACGCGGCGCTGGATCCGGTTGCCGCGTGGTCGGCGGCGGGTCCTGTCGCTGCGTCTGGACCGGCGGCGGCGTCACCACCGCCGGCGTCGAGTCGGGCGCGACGGCGGGGCCTGACGCATCCGTCGTTGGCGGCGCCTCGGCCACCGTACCAGACCCTGGGTCTGCGGCCGGCCTGTTCAGCACGGTCCAGCCGGCATAGCCGCCCCCGCCGAGGAGGAGCACAGTGAGCGCGACGAAGAGGCCGGCACGGCTCTTCGGCGCCGGCGCCGCCGGCACCGGCCGCGCGCGCGCCGCCATCGTCTTCGCCGCCTTCTTCGCCGATGCCTTGGTGACCTGCTTCCGCGGGCCGGAAGTCGCCTTTGCCACCTCGTCCGGGCTCAGCATCACCGTCTTCACGCTCGGCCGAGCGTACAGATGGTGCTCGTCCCGCATCGCCGCGACGAAGTCGCTCACCGTCGGGAACCGGTCGGCGGCCTTCTTCGCCATTGCCTTTTCGATCGCGCTGGCGACGTGCGTCGGGATGCCCTCCATATCCTCGTCCAGCCGCGGCGCCTCGGCCATACAGTGCTTGTGCAGGATGTCAATCGCCGAGTCACCGTCGAACGGGACGTGGCCGGCGAGCATCCGGTACGCCATCACCGCCACCGAGTACTGGTCGGCGGCGCCGGCCACCGGCTTTCCCATCCCCTGCTCCGGCGACATGAAGTACGGCGTCCCGATCACCGACCCCGACGCCGTCAGCGCGCCCTCCGTCAGCGCCTTGGCGATGCCGAAGTCCGTGATCACCACGTTCTTCCGCTGGTCGAGCATGATGTTCGCCGGCTTGATGTCGCGGTGAATCACCTGGTGCGCGTGCGCGTAGTCGAGCGCGTCGGCCACCTGCTCGAGGATGTCGAGCGCCTCGTCGAGCTCGTACGGGCCGCGGTCCTTGAGCACGTCGTCGAGCGACGTCCCCTCGAGGAACTTCATCGCATACCAGAAAATCTTCCCGCCCTGGCCAATGCGGTAGATCGGGATGATGTGCGGATGGTCGAGCGCGGCGGCCGTCTTGGCCTCGCGCATGAAACGGTCCACCCCGTGGCCGAAGGTCAGCTCCGGCGGGAGAACCTTCAGCGCGACCTTGCGGGAGAGGTGCGTCTCCGTCGCCAGGTACACCACCGCCATTCCGCCGCGCCCGAGCATCTTGCCGAGCGTGAATTCGCCCTTGATCTCCTCCCGCAGGAGGTTCTCGAGATGCGCAAACGCGTTCTGGTCCATTGACGCCGTCGCCGCCGCCTGGCCTCCGGCATCGGAGACAAGCGACCCGCACGAGTGGCAGAACTTCGCTTCGTCAGGGACGGGCGTGCTGCAGTGGACGCAGATCAAGCGTGCGAACTCTCTCTATAGATGGGACCGGGAAGTCGCAGGTACGGGTGACCAATATTCCGACGATTGCGGCTTCGGCGCAACGTTGGAGGCCACATCGGCTATGCGACGTGGCGCACACGACTTACGGGGCCCTTGACAGCAGGATATTGATATGATATCGTAATGCTACCACCCTATCAGGAGTTCCACCCGATGTATCAAGAAAAGCCGTACCCTGCGGCCAGCGGCCTCCCCGTGTTGATCGGCCTGCTCGTCGTCAACATCGCCGGCGTGGCCGCGATGATCCGCGAGTTCCACGCGGGGCACGAAGTGACCGGCGTCGCGGCGCTGCTCGTCGTCGTCCTGGCGTCGTTCCTCCTCGCCGGCCTCTTCATCGTGCACCCCAACGAGGCCAAGGCGCTGGTCCTCTTCGGCACCTACAAGGGCACGGTCCGCAAGGATGGCTTCTGGTGGGCCAACCCGTTCCTGACGAAGCAGGCAATCTCGCTCCGCATCCGGAATTTTGAGACCTCCAAGCTCAAGGTGAACGACAACCACTCCAACCCGATCGAGATCGGCGCGATCGTGGTCTGGAAGGTGGTGGACTCGGCCGAGGCGCTGTTCGAGGTGGACGACTACGCGGTGTACGTGTCGGTGCAGTCGGAGTCGGCGCTCCGCTCGGTGGCCACGCAGTATCCCTACGATTCGCATTCGACGAACGAGATGTCGCTCTCGACGCACACCGAGGAGGTCTCGCTCGCGTTGGAGAAGGCGCTGGTCGAGCGGCTGCTGAAGGCGGGGGTCGAGGTGGTCGAGGCGCGGATCAGCCACCTGGCCTACTCGCCGGAGATCGCGGCGGCGATGCTGCAGCGGCAGCAGGCGAGCGCGATCATCGCGGCGCGGCAGAAGATCGTCGAGGGCGCGGTGGGGATGGTCGAGACGGCGCTCGAGCTGTTGAGCGCCAAGTCCATCGTCGTGCTCGACAACGAACGCAAGGCGGCGATGGTGAGCAACCTGCTGGTGGTCCTCTGCTCGGACCACGCCACGCAGCCGGTGGTGAACACCGGCTCGCTCTACACCTGATCGGGGCCGAGCCCGCCAGTGGCCGAGAAGAAGCCCTTCCTGCTGCGCGTGGACCGCGAGCTGCTCGACGCGGTCCAGCGGTGGGCCAATGACGACCTGCGCAGCCTGAACGGGCAGATCGAGTTCCTGTTGCGCGACGCACTCAAGCGCGCGGGGCGGGCGCCGGCCACGCCCGCGCCCCCCCCCCGCCAC